>NZ_CP013480.3:4800000-6167370 GCF_001465545.3 Pandoraea norimbergensis | reverse complement strand
GCAGCGTGTGTCCAGGTGGCGCGAAGCCCGTCTGACCTGTCCGGCAGTGTTATTGACCGCACTATCCGATACATCAGATATGGGGTCAGAACACCGAAAACCAAGTCGTCACCCGCGCCGGCATTGAGTGCCAGGGCATAGCGGAGGGGCGACTGGCCGGTACCCGAGTCAGGCCGACGGCGCAATGCAGAAGACCGGCAAAGCCTTGCCATGGCGCTGCGCTCGGGCTCTCGTCGCGCGCTCGGCCGTGCTTCGGCGCGCGCAGACGACAAAACCCGGCGCGCTATCCACATGGCGGCGTCACCGGTACTCTGCTGGGAAAAAAATTGATGGGGGATTTTACCGCCAAAGCGTCGGCAAAGCGAGTTATCCACAGGAACGCCCACAGCATCGGCATTAGCAAGCGGGCGCACCGCGTTAACCCGCTTGCGTTCGCACAATGGCTGCGCAAAACCCCGGCAATCGCGACGATTTGCCGCGACCCTTTGGATATCTTTTGGCGACGAACCGATCGATCGGCAGAAACTGAAGCAACGGGCGATTTTCGCCAACAAATCGGCGCCAAGTGGCGTCAACGCGACAGCCCCGCGAGGGATGGCGCGTGCCCGCCTTCCACGCGGACGCTAACCTATTGACACACAACGGAAAAGCCGATTAAATAGCGGGTTCGTTAGAAAGACAACCGGATTCTTATCCAACTCCCGACGGCTGGGCCGTGCGTGAAAGTCCTTGAATACGCAGGTTTTCACGGTGTCCATGTGGCGTTTCACGATGCTGCTGCGCGGGAATTTTTTCACACAGTGAGTGCATCATGAAACGTACTTTTCAGCCTTCCGTGACGCGCCGCAAGCGCACCCATGGCTTCCTGGTTCGCATGAAGACCCGTGGCGGCCGCAAGGTCATCGCCGCTCGTCGCGCCAAGGGCCGTAAGCGCCTGGCCGTTTAATCGCGGTTCGGTCGTACCGCGGTTTGCGCGTCAAATCCGCAAGGCGCGAAGTCCCGGCATTGGGGTTTCCCAAAGCTGCGCGACTTCTCAAAACGGATGAGTTTTCATCCGTTTTTAGTTTGCGCCCTCTGCGTCGTAGCGCGCATTTCGTCTTGTACATGCGTCGGCGGGAAACTGCGCCTGACGTCACTCCGGATACCGGTGCTACGCCCGATGAGGGCCGCATCGGTATCGTCGTCGGCAAGAAGCACGCGCCGCGCGCGGTCACTCGCAACCTGATCAAACGTCAGGCCCGCGAGATGTTCCGGCAGCGCCGCGTGTCTCTGGCCGGCTGGGACTTCGTGCTGCGACTGACCCGGCGCTTCGACAAAGGGACGTACACTGCGGCGGCCGCACCGGTTCTGAACACGCTGTGTCAGACCGAGTTCGCGCAGCTCTTCGATGCCGCTGAGAAAGCCGCACGCAAGAGCCGCACGACGAGCGACAAGACGGAAGGTAGTTAGTCCCCACACGGTAGCGCCCGAACCCGGGCATGCGCCGCCCACCCGGCCCCCAAAGGCCGGACTGACAGGCGGAATCGAGATGCGAAGCGTGCTGTTGTTGCTCCTGCGCGGTTACAAGCTGGTGATCAGTCCCTGGCTGGGGAACCGTTGCCGCTTTCATCCGAGCTGCTCCGACTACGCACGCGAGGCCATCGTCGAGCACGGTGCCGGTTACGGCACTTATCTCGCGGCCAAGCGTCTATGCCGCTGTCATCCGTTTCACCCCGGCGGTTTCGATCCCGTTCCGCCGGCTCGACACGCCCGTCCCGCTCCCGACTCTTCCGCTGAAGGCACCGACAAGGCTGCCAGCAGTGATTCGTCGCGAGCAGAACGGTCTGTCTCGTCCAGGCCCGCGGCCGCATCGGCAGTCACGCGCCGCGCGCCGAGCCATTCCTGAGTTTCGTCCACCACGAGTTACCGCATGGACATCAAACGCACCGTACTCTGGGTCATTTTCGCGCTGTCTGTCGTGATGCTTTTCGACAACTGGCAACGCGCCAATGGCCATTCGTCGCTGTTCTTCCCGGGCGCCGAAGTCTCCACCCCGGCCGCCACAGGTGGCACCCCGACCTCCGCCAACGACCTGCCGCAAGCCGCTAACGGCGCTGCGACGGGTAACGCGCCTGGCAATGCGCCCGCCACTGCCGCTGCGCAGAAGGTGCGCATCAACACCGACGTCTACGAAGCCGACATCAGCACGCAGGGCGGCACGCTGTCGTTCCTCGCGCTGAACAAGTGGCCGGACGCCGATGAAGCCGACAAGCACGTCGTGCTGTTCGACAACACCCCGAGCCATCAGTACTACGCTCGCACGGGTCTGATTGGTGGCGACTTCCCGAACCACAACGACATCTTCACGATGGTGCCGGGCCCGACCACGTTGACGGGCGACTCGCTGACCGTGAAGTTCGAATCGCCGGTCAAGGGCGGCCTGCAACTGGTGCGTACCTACACGTTCCATCGCGGCAGCTACGTGATCGATGTGTCGAACACGATCGTCAACAAGACCGACGCGCCGATCAAGCCGACGCTCTACATGGAACTCGTGCGCGACGGTCGTGAGATCAGCGGCGCGAAGTTCTCGCACACGTTCACGGGCCCGACCGTGTACAGCAGCGAAGACAAGTTCCAGAAGATCACGTTCAGCGACATCGACAAGGACAAGGCTAAGTACGCCAAGCAGTCGAGCGACGGCTGGATCGGCATGGTGCAGCATTACTTCGCCACGGCCTGGATTCCGAAGGAAGGCGTCGCGCGCGACAACTACATCGGCAAGCTCGACAACGGCCTGTATCGCGTCGGCGTGAAAGAGCCGCTCGCGAGCATCCCGGCGGGCGGCACGCAGACGGTTGACGCACGCCTGTTCGCCGGTCCGCAGGAAGAGCACATGCTCGAGCAGATTGCGCCGGGCCTGGAGCTGACGAAGGACTACGGTTACTTCACCATCCTCGCCAAGCCGCTGTTCTGGCTGCTCTCGAAGCTGCATGGCCTGATCGGTAACTGGGGTTGGGCGATCATCGCCGTGACCGTGATCATCAAGCTGGTGTTCTTCCCGCTGTCGGCAGCAAGCTACAAGTCGATGGCGCGCATGAAGGAAATCACGCCGCGGATGCAGGCACTGCGCGAACGCTACAAGGGCGATCCGCAGAAGATGAATCAGGCGCTGATGGAGCTGTACAAGACCGAGAAGGTCAATCCGTTCGGCGGCTGTATTCCGATCGTGATTCAGATTCCGGTGTTCATCGCGCTGTACTGGGTGCTGCTGTCGTCGGTGGAAATGCGCGGCGCGCCGTGGCTGGGCTGGATTCATGACCTTTCGACGCAGGATCCGTATTACATCCTGCCGGTGCTGATGGCCGTGTCGATGTTCATCCAGACCAAGCTGAACCCGACGCCGCCGGATCCGATGCAGGCCAAGATGATGATGTTCATGCCGCTGATTTTCTCGGTCATGTTCCTCTTCCTGCCGTCGGGCCTGGTGCTGTACTACGTGGTCAACAACACGCTGTCGATTGCCCAGCAATGGTCGATCAACCGCATGCTTGGCCAGAAGAAGGAAAAGAAGGCGGCGTAGTGGTTTGAGAAATCCGGCACGCCCGGATTCGCCGTCTGACGAACGAAGCCGCCCGCGAGTCTCTCGCGGGCGGTTTTGTTTGGTGCGTGTCAAAATGAGCCCTGTTTTTCGATGAACCGTCCTATGAGCGCAACCTCCAACGCCGCCCCGATTGCCGCCATCGCCACCGCCCCCGGGCGCGGCGGGATTGGCGTGGTGCGCGTGTCCTTCGGCAAGCATCGTGGCGACGCGGTTCAGGGCGTCATTGCACGACTCGTCGGGCAGCCGTTGAAACCGCGCCATGCGTCGTATCTGCCGTTTCTCGACGGCGCCGGCGATGCACTCGACCGCGGGATTGCGCTCTACTTCCCCGGGCCGAATTCCTATACCGGCGAAGACGTACTGGAATTGCAGGGCCACGGCGGCCCGATCGTGCTGCAACTGCTTTTGCAGCGTTGTATCGACGAAGGTGCGGCGCTCGGTGTGCGTCTGGCAGAGCCGGGCGAATTCACGCATCGCGCTTTTCTGAACGACAAGCTCGATCTCGCGCAGGCCGAAGCCGTCGCCGATCTGATCGAAGCAAGTACCGAAGCGGCCGCACGCTCGGCAAGCCGGTCGCTCGACGGTGCGTTCTCGCGTGAGATTCATTCGCTGGTGGATCTGGTGATTCATCTGCGCATGCTGGTCGAAGCGACGCTGGATTTCCCGGAAGAAGAGATCGATTTTCTCGAAGCGGCCGACGCGTTCGGGCAGCTTGCGCGTATTCGCACGCAGTTGGCACAGGTGTTGTCGCAGGCCCGTCAGGGCGCGCTGCTGCGCGAGGGCATCAACGTGGTGCTCGCCGGGCAGCCGAACGTGGGCAAGTCGTCGCTGCTCAATGCGCTCGCCGGGGCGGAGCTGGCTATCGTCACGCCCATTGCCGGCACCACGCGCGACAAGGTGCAGCAGACGATTCAGATCGACGGCATTCCGCTGCACATCATCGACACGGCCGGCTTGCGCGAGACGGAGGATGAAGTCGAGCGCATCGGTATCGAACGCAGCTGGAGCGAAATCGCGAAGGCTGACGCGGTGCTGCATCTGCTCGATGCGCGCACCGGCGTGACCGCGGAAGACGAGGTCATCGCCACGCAGTTGCCCAAGCACGTGCCGATCGTGCGTGTGTTCAACAAGACCGATCTGGCGAGCGAGCCGGCCACGGTATTGCCGAAGGAGGGCACGGCGCCCCTCGGCGTCCGGCTGTCGGCGAAGGGCGGGCAGGGTATCGATCTGCTGCGTGCAGAGCTGCTGAGGATCGCCGGCTGGCAAGCGGGTAACGAAGGCGTGTTCCTCGCTCGCGAGCGGCACCTGACGGCGCTGCGGGCCGCGCGTGAGCATGTCGAGATGGCCGATGCCCACGCACGGCAAAATGCGGGCGCGCTGGATCTCTTCGCCGAAGAACTGCGACTCGCCCAAGAACAGTTGAGCACCATCACCGGTGAATTCACTTCTGACGATTTGCTCGGCGTGATCTTCAGCCGGTTCTGCATCGGGAAGTAGGCCCCGCGCCGTCTGTTGCCCATCGCAACATTCGTCACGGCATGACGATCGGCTCGCGCGTGTAAGCCTGCTTCAACAGCGTCACGAAGTGCGAGTCGACCGGTATCGACACGTCGTCGATCCGATGCACCGCAACGCCCGGTGTCCACGAGTTCATCACCACGGCACCGCGCATCGTTGGCAGATCGGCCAACGTGATCTCCTGCTCGCGCTGTGGCACGCCCAACTGCGTTAGCTGCCTGCGCAAGATGCCCATGGTCGTGCCGCCCAACATCGCGGCCACCGGCCAGATCACCGATTCTCCGTCCCAGAACGCTAGATTCCAGATCGATGCCTCGCTCAAACGGCCCGCGCGGTCTTTGAACGCGGCATCGTCGAATCCGCGCGCAACTGCCTCTCGCAAGAACCATGTCTTGGCGACTTCGCCCACGTGCTTCAACTCGGGTAGCACGCGTTCGTGCTCGAACGTCGCGAGACTGAGCAATCCGGACGCGCCCGCTTTTCCAGTCAGTCCTGTCCACGCCGGCCCGGTGCGTACCAGCAGCCCCGGCACGGCCTCGGCGCCCGCGACGGTGAACTCCCCCGCAGGCGAATACACCGTCGCCACCAGCGACATCTCCGCAGGCCCTGCACGTAGCGCCGCCCGCAACGCATGCTTGATGCGTTCGTCCGAGAGCGCTTGCCCGAACATCTGCAACGACGCCTGCCGCAGACGCGCCAGATGCAAGTCCAGCCCGCGCACGCCGCCGTCACGAATCTGCATGGCCGTGAAGTGCGCGTATCCGGCGAACGCCAGCGGCGTCAGATCGGCGGCGGTGGCAGATTGCGCGTCGGGAATCGACCGCTCATCGGCATTCCCCCTCGATAACTGCGTGACGAATCGCCCGGGCGCGCTCTCCGTCACCGGGCGTGAATGCACTTCGCCCGCCGTCCTCAGCATCTCCTGCTCACTTGCTGCCGCCATGTTGATCTCCTGAATTGAATGACGTCATTCACGCGTGCGCACATCGACGCCTGCCCAAAGGCTAAACTCTGACAGCGCTGTCAAGGTCAAGCGTTTGTGCAGACCTCACACGCGTCACCTCATCAAGGAATCACGGAGCCATGAGAATCGGAGAACTGGCACACCGCGCCGGTGTGAGCGAGCGGATGCTGCGCTACTACGAACAGGAGGGATTGCTGCGCCCGGCACGCACGGGCGCGGGCTATCGCGACTACGACGAAGACGACGCACAAGTCGCGCAACGCATTCGTGTGCTGAGCGCCGCCGGCCTCAAGATCGACACCATCCGCGTGCTATTGCCCTGCATGCGCGGCGATCAACCGGTGTTCGAGCGCTGCGACGACATCGTCGACGCCCTCTCGAAAGAGGTGGAAAAGCTCGATCGCAAGCTCGACGAACTCACCGAAAGCCGACGTCTAGTAGCCCGTTATCTGGCCGATCTCAAGGCAACCGTACCCCGTCGCTAGATCGTCTGTTCATGCGGATCTTCGTAAAAAACGTAATGCTTTGAAACACTTCTAACAGGCACCGTAATTGCTACGCCGAGGGGACGGGCCTAGACTCCGAAGCGTCAACTCCAGGGCGTTGTCTCGTCACATCCAAGCGAAGTGCGACGCGCGTACGCGAGGCGGAATCCACCGCGCCGGGAGCCAGTTCTTTGAGGTCTGTGCCGTGAAACGTCTACCTGTTGTCCTCGGTTTCGTCGCCGTGGCCGCCGCGCTCGCCAGCAGCAGCGCATTTGCCTGGCGCGGCGGTGTGCGCGTCTGGGTCGGCCCCGGCTACTACCCGTACGCCTACCCGTATCCGTACTACTCAGCCCCGTATTACGCGCCGCCCGTCGTCGTTGTGCCGAGCCAGCCTCAGCAATACATCGAACAACCGCAAGCCGCCGCACAACCCGGCCAACCCGGCGCGGGCAGCGACACTTGGTATTACTGCGACAAGGCCGGTGCCTACTACCCGTACGTAAAAACCTGTCCGGCAGGCTGGCGCGAAGTGCCGGCACAGCCGGCTAACTGATCGGGAGGCACCGCATGCCGTTCGAATCGCTTTTCTCTAGCCAATCCCGCTCCAGCCAGTCCCGAAGCAACGTTCGCCGTCTTGCCGCGCCACTGGCCATCGTCGTCGCTGCGGCAACGCTTGCGGGCTGCGCGGTCGTACCGTCCGGCCCGAGCATCATGGCGCTGCCGGGCACGAACAAATCGTTCGACCAATTCCGGCAGGACGATTTCAATTGCCGTCAGTTCGCCAACGGCCAGAACGGTGGCATGGATACCGCCTCCGCCGCCAACACCAGCGCCATCGGCAGCGCCGTGATCGGCACCGCCATCGGCGCGGCAGCGGGTGCCGCCTTCGGTGGTGGCTCGGGTGCGGCCATCGGCGCCGGTGCCGGCCTGCTCGCGGGCAGCGCGGTCGGCGTGGGTAACGCGCAGTCGTCTGTGTATATGACGCAAAGCCGCTATGATCAGGCCTACATTCAGTGCATGTATGCCTATGGCAACCGCGTGCCTGTGCGGGGCGACATGGTATCTTCGCAGCAGATGCAACCTGCGCAGCGCTATGCGCCGCCGCCGCCGCCGCCCCCGGGCTGGAAACCGCCCCCCGGCGCTTACTGAAACGACTGAACCCCATGACACCGACATGGCGCGCGCCTGCTGATCAGCGTCCCGCGCCAGCGTCGTTGTCTTCCCGAGAGAATTTCATGGCCCACCCCACGTTTGCCCGCTTCCCGTTCGCCGGGTACTTCTCCGTGCGTACGGCGCTTTGGCTGACGCTGCCCGCCGCCATCGCCGCCGTGCTGGTGCTCACGCCGTCCGCCCACGCGCAGAACACGCCGGTGCCTGCCAATTCAGCAAATTCGGCCAACGCTCCCGCGTTCAATCCGAGCGCCGACATTTCGCGTGCCGTTTCGCGCGACACCACCGATGCCGCCATCCAGAGCAACTGGAACAGCATCATGCACCCGCCGGTACAAGCCAAAACCGACGAAAAGCCGGCTGATACGCCGCGCCGTGGCCGTCGCAACGGGATCAACACCGGGGTGTCGACCAACTGAGGGGTAACGATGACGGCGCTGGCTGGAATTCGCGCCATCGCCCGTCTACTATGAGAATCATCAGAAGGACACAACGACTGGTGTTCTCATGCGACTTTTCCTTGCCCTATGGCCTGGGCCGGGCGTGCGGGCGCAGCTTCACGAATGGGCGTCTTCCGCCCATGCGGAGTGCGGCGGACGCGTGCTCCGTGCACAGACCCTCCACCTGACACTCGCCTTTCTCGACGAGGTCGATCCCGCCCGGCTGCCGGTGCTCCTTGCGCTGATGCAGCGCACACCGCTCGCGCCGTTTTCGCTCACCTTCGATCATCTGGGTTACTGGTCCGATCGCAAGATCGTCTGGGCCGGTTCGCCCGCGGCGCCCGAGAGTCTGATCGCCACCCGCGACACATTGCTCTCGCAATGGCGCGCCACCGGCGCACGCGTGATCACGCAGTCTTTCCGGCCTCACGTGACGCTGCTGCGACACGCACGACGTGCGCCTTCAGATCCGTATCCGCGCCCGCTCATCTGGCATTGCGACGGCTATGTGCTGGTGCATTCCGTACGCACGCCACGCGGCCCGCATTACCGCGTGCTGGCCGAACATCATGGTGGACAGGCGGACGGTATTTTCACCACGGCGCCGGAGAAATCGGGGATGTCGTCTGCGCAATACGGTATAGTCGGATGACGATTCGCCCGCATGAAAACACCCGCTGGCGCGTCGTTTTTCGTTATTCGCAGGAGACTCAAGTGAAAGTGGGAACGATCGTCACATCCAATCACATCGCAGTGCCGCAGGGTGCCAAAGGCATCGTGACCCGTGTGCTGGGCGACATGGCGATGGTGCGCTGGTACGCCGGCGAACCCGGGGCATCACGTGAACTCAACACCGAACCTTTCTTCATTGCCGATCTGGTCCCGACGGGTGACGTCATGCCTGTAGGTGCCAGTAGTCCCATCCTGCATTGACCCGCCGCGTGCGAGCGCGCAATCACTCGCAAGCACGCGCAAGCACGCGCAAAAAAACGCCGGCCCATCGAAAGACGGGCCGGCGTTTTGCTTTGTTGCGGTGTGGTTAAACGTGTCCGGTGCGCTGCTGCATCACGGCATCCAGTCGCGCGGCGATACGCTCACGACGACGGCGCCCGGTGCGATAGAGCAGCACCCCCATGCCCAGCAGCACCACGCACGCGATGGCGAAGACACCGTACGGCAGCAGATCACCCTGCAAACGCGGGCTGACCTGTGCGCGCGTTTCCGACGTGCAGATCATCGTGCCGGCGAGCATGCCCGTGTAATGCATGCCGCACACCGCAATTGCCATCACGATGGCCGCGAGCGCACGTTGCAGGCTCGTTTGCAGATGGAACGCCAGCCACAGCGCCACGCTTGCGGCCACCATGGCGATGAGTATCGACAGCGCAATGATCGTCGTATCCCACTGGAAAACGGCTTGCGTGCGCACCGCGTTCATGCCGAGATAGTGCATGCCTGCGATGCCGAGCCCGCCCGCCACACCGGCGATCACACAGTGCATGGCATTGCGGTAGGGCGCCTGTGCGACGTACCAAAGCGCTGCCCCCGACACCACCACGGCAAGCACCAGACTTCCGACGGTCGGCCACAACGCAAACGACACTGGGAACGGCATGCGCTGCGCCGCCATGCCGATGAAGTGCATACCCCAGATGCCGACACCACCCAACGCGAGCGCTGCGACAGCGAGATAGCCGACGCTGATGCCACCATCTTCATTGCGGATACGCGACGCGGCGACGAGTGCCACATAGGCACCGAGCGCGGAAATCAGAAACGAAAGCAGGACGAGAAACTCGCCGTACTGAAGGGGAATGACGCTGCCTGGTTGCATGGGGCTTTTCCTGTGGTTTTACCGTTGCCCGGCATCGTTCGCGAAACGCGCACGGAGCGGGTCATTTGGTTTTCTGAGCCGGCCGACAACGCCCAGGGGCAGCGACGCGAAAACTTCCGCATCGGGCGTCAAGGCCGATTCAAGCCTGTGCAATGTCCGGCGTCAAGTGCCAAAAACGTCTCGTGATCGCCAACTGACGGCGTTTTACCGCATAGCCGCAGCGCAGCATGCCCGCGTTCATTGGCAAACCCTTGCCGGACGCGTGTTCCACGCAGTTCGAAAGGGTCCGAGGGGCATAAAGAAGCGTAAGGGCCGGGATTAGAGCATCGTTTCCAAACTTGCGTCGCACATCCCCCGGCAATCTGCGGCACCATCCAATATTCGGAATGGTCAGGCGACTTGAGATCGCCGGCCGCCAAATCAGGGAGAGGATTTGCATGTCTGACGCCGCCATCGCCAGCCCAGCCGCCACACCGCAAGGGGCGCCCCTCACCGGCGGCCGGCTGGCCATTCTCACGGTCGGGCTCGCCCTCGGCACTTTCATGGAAGTGCTCGACACCTCCATTGCGAACGTGGCCGTGCCGACCATCGCGGGCAGCGTGGGTGTTTCGAACAGTCAGGGCACGTGGGTCATCAGCTCGTATGCGGTGGCCGCCGCCATTGCCGTGCCGCTGACCGGATGGCTGGCCCGGCGCGTTGGCGAAGTCCGCTTGTTCGTCACGTCGGTCACGCTGTTCACAATCGCCTCGATGCTGTGCGGCCTCGCGCCGAATATGGAATCGCTGGTGTTCTTCCGGTTGCTGCAAGGGCTGGTTTCGGGGCCGATGGTGCCGCTCTCGCAAACCATCCTGCTGCGCAGCTTTCCCGAGAAGAAGCGCGGTCTCGCGCTCGGTTTATGGGCCATGACGGTGATCGTCGCGCCGATCTTCGGCCCCGTGGTCGGCGGGTGGATCACCGACAACTACACCTGGCCGTGGATCTTCTATATCAACGTGCCGGTCGGCATCTTCTCGGCCGTCGCGTGCTATCTGCTGCTGCGCGGGCACGAAACCAAAACCCAAACCATTCCCATCGATCTGGTCGGTCTGGCGCTGCTCGCGATCGGCGTGGGGTCGCTGCAAATGATGCTCGACCTCGGCAAGGATCGCGACTGGTTCAACAACGGCTTGATCGTCACGCTCGCGATCACGGCGGCGGTTTGCCTGTCAGCGCTGATTCTCTGGGAGCTAACGTCCGACAAACCCATCGTCGATCTCACACTGTTCAAAGACCGCAATTTCGCGCTCGGCGTGGTGGTGATCTCGTTCGGCTTCATGACGTTCTTCGCGTCCGTCGTGATCTTCCCGCTATGGCTGCAAACGGTGATGGATTACACGGCGGGTAAGGCCGGGCTGGCGACCGCGCCAGTGGGCTTATTGGCGTTGATTCTCTCGCCGATCATCGGGCAGAACATGGACAAGCTGAACTTGCGCGCCGTCGCCTCGTTCGCCTTCTTTGTGTTTGCGGGGGTGTCGTTCTGGAACTCGCACTTCGCGCTGAATCTGTCGTTTGCGAAAGTCATCGAGCCGCGGCTGGTGCAGGGCATCGGCATCGCATGCTTCTTCGTGCCAGTGACGACGATCACGCTCTCAAGCATCACCGACGACCGGCTGGCAGCCGCGTCGGGATTGTCGAATTTCTTCCGCACGCTCTCGGGCGCCATCGGCACCGCCGTGAGCACGACGATGTGGGAGGACAGGGCGATCTACCACCACGCGCGCCTCGCCGAGAGCGTCACGCCTTATTCCGACGCCACGACAAGTTACCTTGACCAGTTGCGGCAGGGGCTGGGCCTCACCAATGGGGCGGAAATCGGCGTGCTCAACGATCTGGTCACACGGCAGTCGTTCATGCTGGCGACGAACGACATCTTCCACCTGTCCGGCTACGTGTTCCTCGCCATGGCGGCGCTGGTGTGGATGACCAAGCCCAAGCGGGGCGCAAAGGCGTCGATGGGACACTAAGGGCGGCACGGAAGACGGCATTGAGGGCGACTTTGCCCGCGATCGTTCCAAAAGAGCAACAATACTTTTCGAGATACGGGCTTCTGGCCGTCATGGCCGGGGGCTACCATGCGTTATTGCGCAAACTCGCTCAGGTACCGGCATGCTGTTCGATCTGATTGCCCGCTATGGCCTCTGGCTCGTCTTTCTGAATATCTTCGGACAGGCGCTGGGCCTGCCGTTGCCGGCGTATCCCACCCTCATCGTCACCGCGTCGACGGCGCTGTTCCCGCCCCTCGGCATCATCGCGCTGGCCGCTGCCGCCGCGCTGCTGGGTGATGTCATCTGGTTTTTGGCCGGGCGCCGCTACGGCCATCACATCCTGCGGCTGATGTGCCGCCTGTCGATCTCGCCCGACACCTGCGTGAGCCGCACCGAGGGCTCAATGGGCCGCTACGGCGTGCGCGTGCTGCTGTTCGCGCGGTTCGTGCCGGGCCTCTCGGCCTTGTCGGTGCCGATGGCCGGAGCGCTGGGCGTGTCGTGGCGCAAGTTTCTGCTCTACGACGCGCTGGGCGCGATGCTCTGGTCGGGCGTGGCCGTAGCACTCGGTGTGGGCTTCTCGTCGCACATTGTGTTGGTGCTCGACGCCTTCGACACCCTCGGCCGAGGCGTGCTCTGGCTGGTGGTGGTCGTCTTCGCGCTTTACCTGCTCAACCGCTGGCTCAATCGTTACCGCTTGCTGCGCTCGCTGCGCATGGCACGTATCGGCGTGCAAACGCTTGAAACCTGGATGAAGGACGAGATCACGCCGGTCGTGATCGACGTGCGCTCGGCAGCACGCCGCGCCATCGACCCGTTCACGATTCCGGGCGCGATCGCCATCGAGCCGGACGATATCGCCAGCAAACTCAGGGATATTCCGCGCGATCGCCGGATTGTGGTGTTTTGCGCCTGTCCGAACGAAGTCACGGCGGCACGGCTCGCGCAGCAATTGCGGCAACAGGGCTTTGCGGAAGTGCGTCCGCTGCTCGGCGGACTGGATGCCTGGCGCGACGCCGGCTACAACGTAGAGAAGATTGCAGGCTTCGAGATGCTGATGCCCGCGCACTGATCTCTTCACCGATTGCCGATTAGATTGCGTGCAACTCAATGACACGTGCCTTTCCGAAGAACGGCACGCGTTTTGTTTTTTCACGCCTCGCCGAGGGCGTCTCGCAGTTGGAGAAGTAGATTGCGCAGGGTCTTTTGCGCCGTGTCGGATTGACCGGTAGCAGCTTGAATTTGCGCCGGCACCTGACGCGCTTCGCGACGCAGATTCACGCCACGCGGCGTCAGATCGATAAACACCTGACGTTCGTCGATATGACCGCGTCGACGCGTCAAAAGCCCCATGGATTCCAGTCTTTTCAGCAACGGCGTGAGTGTTCCGGAATCGAGCCCGAGACGTGCGCCGAGTTGATTGACGGCGATATCGTCCTGCTCCCACAGCACAACCATCGCGAGATATTGCGAGTACGTAAGCCCGAGCCGATCGAGCATCGGCTTGTGCGCTTTGGTCATGGCAAGCGATGCCGAGTACAACGCGAAACCCAACTGCTCTTCGAGACACACGGGTGATTTTTGTGTGCCTTTTTTGCTGACTGCCATTCGGGTGGTGCTTTTCAGTTCCATTTCAATTGCGTGCCATTCTATTTCACTGAATGGAATGTGACCAGTTGAATGCGTGCGTGCATGACAGATTCGTGACGCATGTTTTTTCGGGGGCCGCGCCATGCGGGTGCCGCAGTTTCGGCGAGCGCGTTCGGTGCCCGTACGCCGCTTGGCGGCAACGTCGCGCCAATGCTCGCGGATGGCCACGACGCTGGAAATAGGCGGTGGAAAATACACCACACCGCAAACGGCAAAAAATCACGCCACAACCGGTTCAATGCGGTTCCAGCGCCTCAGAAATTACCTTTATCTGAATCATCCTCAGAAGTCGGCGTATGGCGGGCGCTTATGGAAAATCGCTCTCGAAAAAATGCCGTCAGGAAGGTGTCGCGCCGGAATCGAGAAAGCGGTGCGTAGCGACCTGAACGGGTTCTCGAAACCCGCTTATCTGAGGATGCCTCAGTTTTTGCCGAAAATCGGCAGGCCAAATTCGCTTGGGCACCAGAAATAAGCCGTTGGCTGAAATCGCCTTCGCGCCCGGGTTTTGATTCCCGGTCGGCGCTGATCCATCGCGATTTGAAATCCGTGTAGATCGAAATCGATTCAGCCGTCCAAAAAAGAACTTCACGTCGGCGTCATCTCGACAACTCGCTACGAAATAGGGGACGAGTACCCCTAAAAAATACCTTACATGAGCATTGCTCAGTTTTGGCCGATTGGAAGGGAGTCCCAAATCCCTTTCCGGCCAAAAATGTCCCTTCACGCGGGAAATCGCTTCTTCCCGGTGCCCGGCGCACCGGTCCCGCGCTTTCAAATTAAGTCGTCGGTCGATACCATGGGACCCAATTTCGATCACGACAGTCTCCTATCCGTGTCAGCAGTGTCCGCCTGGGCCAAGTTGCCCGTCGTCGTGTGGGTGCGCCGTCAGTTCGCGCCCAACACCCTGCAAATCACGCTGCTGCTCGCCGGCATCGTCGGTCTGTTGGGCGCGTTGGCCACCGTCGCGTTTCGCGAAGCGCTCTCCGGCCTGCAATTTCTCCTCGCCGGCCATCACAGCGGCATGGTCGAGCTGGCACTCGACCTCAATTGGTGGCAGCGCCTGCTGTTGCCGACCACCGGCGGTCTCATCGCCGGGCTGATCCTCCAGTACGCCACGCTCTGGGTGCCCAAGAAGGGCTCCGACGACTACATGGAAGCCATCGCCATCGGCACTGGCGTGCTGAGCCTGCGTCAGACGCTGGTGAAGAGCACGTCGTCGCTGTTCTCCGTGGCCTCGGGCGCGTCGATCGGCCGGGAAGGGCCGATGGTGCAACTCGCGGCAATGTTCGCTTCGCTGGTCGGGCGCGCGCTCGCGTTCCCGCCTGAGCGGCTGCGGTTGCTCGTCGCCTGCGGCGCGACCGCCGGCATCACCTCCGCCTATAACGCCCCGATTGCCGGGGCGCTGTTCATCTCCGAAATCGTCTATGGCTCGATTTCGACCGCGACGCTCGGGCCACTGGTCGTCGCCTCGGTTATCGCCAACATCGTCATCCGACAGTTTCTCGGCTACGAGGCGGTGTATCAGATGCCGCGCTTCGACTTCGTGTCGGGCTGGGAAGTGTTCTTCTACGTCGGGCTGGGTATTCTCGCCGGCGTGCTCGCGCCGCTGTTCCTGCGTTTGCTCGACACCGCCAAACAACGCTTCGGCGCGTTGCCCGTGCCGTTGTTCGTACGGCTCGCGCTTGGCGGGCTGGTCGTCGGGGTGCTCTCCCTGCAAGTGCCGCAGGTCTGGGGCAATGGGTACAGCGTGGTGAACTCGATACTGCACACGCATTGGGCGTGGCAGGCACTCGCCATGGTGCTCGTATTCAAGGTGCTCGCCACGGCGTCGTCGGCAGGGTCGGGCGCGGTGGGCGGCGTGTTCACGCCGACGCTGTTCGTCGGCGCGGCACTCGGCAGTCTCTACGGACTCGCCATGAATGCGCTCGCCCCGGCCACGGCGTCGGTCGCGAGCAGCTATGCGGTCGTCGGCATGGGGGCGTTTCTTGCGGCCACGACCTATGCGCCGTTGATGTCGATTCTGATGATCTTCGAGATGACGCTGAGTTATCAGGTCGTGCTGCCGCTCATGCTGGCCTGCGTCACGGCGTATCTCACCGCGCATACGTTGCGTGAAGACTCGGTGTATGCCAAGTCGCTGCGCCGCAATCTGGTGGCCGGGCGCTGGTTGTCGATGACCGGCGAGGCAAGCCAGATGCGCTTGTCGTCGCTGGTCGTCGATCCGGACGCCAGTGATGCCGTGGTGAAGGCCGACCTGTCGCCGGCGGCCATCGGCGAGCGCTTCGTCGAGACGGGCTACCGCAATCTGGTCGTGCGTGCCGAGGACGGCCGTCTGGTTGGCATGCTCGACGCAGCAAGCTGGTGGCGCAGGCAGGCGACGGGCGAGCCGGCGCAATGGACCGAGATCGTCGCCCCTTGCAAGGCGCTCGATGGTGAGATGGCGCTGGTCAGTGCACTGCGCGCGGTGGCGAAATTGCATGCCGACTGGATTCCGGTCGCGGCGGCCGACGGCCGCTGGCTCGGCGTGGTGTCGCTGCCGGGGCTGATCGAGATCGTGACCGAAGAACGGGGGAGCGAATGAAGCGCCGCCCCGGTTTCAGCCCGATCGTGCCGGCGGAACCGGTCAAAGCCGACGACGGCACGCCGTACTCCGACGTGTTCGACGACGCTTATCTGCCCGTAGACGGCGCACTCGAGCGAGCGCGTCAGGTGTTCCTCGGTGGCAATGGATTGCCGCAGCGTTGGCAGGGTCGTGAGCAGTTCGTGATCGTCGAGACCGGCTTCGGGCTGGGACTGAATTTTCTGGCGACGTGGGCCGCGTGGCGCGACGATCCACAACGGCCCAAACGCCTGCACTTCGTGTCGGTCGAAAAATTCCCGTTCCGCCCGCGCGACCTGCGCCAGACGCTGGCGCCCCTGCTGGTGCAGCCCGGCATGACCGAACTCGCGCCGCTCGTGCAGCGGCTGTGCGACATCTGGCCGTTGCCCGTCGCGGGCTGGCACCGGCTGGAACCGGCACCCGGCGTCGTACTTAGCGTCGGATTCGGCGACTTCTCCACCTTGATGCCGGACCTGCGCGTAGGCGCGGACGCGTTTTTTCTCGACGGTTTCGCGCCAGCCAAGAACCCCGACCTGTGGACGCCCGAAGTCTTCAAGACGCTGGGCAAGCTGGCGCGCGAGGGCGCGACGCTTGCGACGTACACCAGTGCCGGGCAGATCCCACGCGATCTAGCCGCTGCGGGCTTCGAGATGACGCGCCGCGAGGTTGACGCACACGCGGGCGAGACGCTGGCCGGTGTCTATGCGCCGCCTTACCGGATGCGCCGCTACGATCCGCCCGCTGCGCCGTCATGGCGTGAGTTCCGGGCGACTGCCGACGCCGATGACGATGGCGAATCCGATGCCGCATCGGATGCCGCGCCGAATACCGCTATCGTCATCGGCGCCGGGATGGCTGGCGCCGCCATGGCGCTGCGGCTCGTCGCGCGCGGCTGGCGGGTGAAGCTGTTCGAGCGGGCGGAAGCGCCTGGCTCGGCGGCTTCGGGCAATCCGGCAGGTGTCTTTCACCCGCAACTGTCGGCGGACGACAACGTGCTCTCTCGTCTGACGCGCGCGGGCTTCCTGTACGCGCTTTCGCAATGGCGCACGCTGCCGGGCGGTCTGCCGGGACGCGCCGACGGCTTGTTGCAAGTCGGCTCGGACGACGACGAGGCGCGCAGCCTCGCGCAACTCGTCGCGACCCACGGCTATCCCGAGGAATACGTGAAATGGGTCGATGCGGCCCAAGCCTCGGCCCTTGCCGGGGAAACGCTGGCGCACGGCGGACTCTGGTTCCCCGAGGGCGGGTGGCTGGCCCCGGCGATGCTGTGCCGCGCGGAACTGGTCGCCGCCGGCCCGTCGCTCGATGCCCGCTACGGCGTGAGCGTCGAGCGGCTGGAACGGCGCGACGGCCGCTGGCTGGCCATCGATGAAACCGGACGGGTGCTGGCAGACGCCTCCGTGACCATCGTTACCGCCGCCGACGAGTCGCAACGACTGCTCGGCCCGTATCTCCCACCGGCGTTCATACCCATCCAACGGGTGCGCGGACAACTGACGTTTCTGCCACCCGATTCACTCCCAGATCTGCGCATACCGGTCTGCGGCGAGGGCTACGTCGCGCCGTCACCGCTGGGCGGGGCAGGCCCGATCACGGGCGCCACGTACGGTTTCGACGATCCGGCCACCGGCGTACGGGTCGGCGACCATCAGGCCAACCTGCGCCGCCTTGCTTCGCTGCTGCCCGCCCATGCCGAGGCGTTTGGCGACGGGGAAGACGGGTTGGGCAGTGCCAGCGCCGCCGCCCAGCTTGGCGGGCGGACCGCCTTTCGCGCGCTGGTCACCGACCGTTTGCCGATGGCCGGTCAACTGCCGGATATGCCCGCAATCGCCAGCAGCGACCCGCAGGGCCGCCGGCTGGCTGGCGGCCACCTGCGAGACCTGCCCCGGCTGCCAGGCCTGTACGCGAGCTTTGCGTTCGGTTCTCGCGGTCTGGCCTTCGCAGCGCTCTGCGCGGAATTGGTCGCCAGTCAGATTGAAGGCGAGCCATGGCCCGTGGGCAGCGATCTGGCCGACGCTATCGACCCGGCGCGCTTTCTGTTGCAGGCGCTTCGCAAGGCCTGAGCAGCCGGGCCGCTCGGAAGTCTCCGAAAAATCCACGCCTTGATCCGCCCCCACCCCCGTGCAGGGCGGCCCAGTGCCGCCTGCGCGCTCACCTCGCCGCGCGATATTGACGGCTAGCTTCGTCAGATAAAACCGGCCGACCGGCCGTTTATCACGTAGCCCCTGTCATTCCCAATAAATCGAATCTGACCCCCATAGAGTTCAAGGCCCGCCACGGGCGGAGGCGACGCGCTGCGCGCTTGCCTCCGGCACTTTTTGCCTTGCCGGCCGGGCGACCGCCCCGGAATCGGCCGGCCATCGTGTCTTCAGGAAGGGGGGAATGACGAAGTCCCGTCACAAGAGGCTTCCCGGGGTGCCGCGCCCCCTGACAGAGCCCTCCAAACCGAGTGTGGCAAAATGGGCCCAACCCTAAGGGTTCGTCGCGCATTTGTCCTTATTTCTGCAACCCCGCGCGCGACATTCTTTTCCTTTCCACCACTTGATGCGCCGTCAAGCGGCGCAAAGCGAGCAATATGACGTCGGAACTGTCCCTTTTCCCGGGCTGGCCGCCGGCGCCTGATCCCGTTTTCTTCGCTGGTCTGGCATTGGTATTTGCCGGTCTGGCAGGAGAAATCTGTTTCCGGAGACTGCGCCTGCCGCGCATCACCGGTTACGCGGTGGTCGGGCTGGTCGGCGGTACGTTGGGTCTCTCGTCGATGCTGGACGCGCAAACGAGCGCGGCCATCCGGCTGCTGATCGATCTGGCCCTTGGCCTGCTGCTGTTCGAACTCGGCAGCCGCCTGAATCTGAAATGGATGCGGGCCAACTCGTGGCTCATCGTCACGAGTGCACTTGAGGCGCTACTCACGCTCATCGCGGTCTACGCGGTGTTGCGGCTGTTCAACGTGGCGCCGCTCACATCGATGCTCATCGCGTCGATCAGCATGGCCACGTCGCCGGCCGTTGTCGTCCAGTTGAAGAACGAACTGCGCGCCGAAGGCCAGGTTACCGAGCGCCTGCTGGCGCTGGCGGCGCTGAACAGCATTTACGCGGTGGTGGCCGTCAAGCTGGTCTACGGCTGGATGCACCAGACGTACCACTCGAGCTTCTGGGTGGTGCTGTTCCATCCGCTGTACCTGCTGATCGGCTCGATCGTGCTGGCCTTCGTCCTCGCCAAGGCGTGCAACCTGGTCTTCCGGAAATTCGGCAGCCAGGATCATCATGCGTTCGTGATGCTGATCGGCCTGATCATGCTGATGGTCGCGCTGGTGCACATGCTCAAGCTGCCCAACTCGCTCACGCTGCTGCTTGCCGGGATCATTTTCCGGAATCTGGATGAGCGTCCGCAGCTTTGGCCGGCGTACTTCGGCACGGCCGGCTGGCTGCTCGCCGTGGTGTTGTTCGTGCTGACGTCGCTGGCATTCCAGTGGCAATACGTGATGATCGGCGGTCTGGCCGCGGCAGCGATCATCGTTGTGCGTCTGCTGGCAAAGGTGGTCGGGACGGTCGCCGTCGCCCATCCGGCCGGCATCAGCTACAAACAGGCCATCGCACTCGGGCTCGCACTCTGTCCGATGGCCAGTCTTGCGCTCGTACTCGTTGCCGACACGTACGACATCTACCCGCAGTTCGATCCGATGCTCAAGGCCGTGGTGATGTGCACCATCGCGTTGCTGCAACTGGTTGGGCCGCTGGTGGTCTATTGGGCATTGGCCCTCGTCGGTGAACGGAAGGATTAAGCCATGTCATTAGAAGAATTCATTCCCTCGAAGCCGTGCACCTTCGGTGTCGAGCTCGAGATGCAGATCGTCAATCGTCACGATTACGACCTGACCAAAGCTGCGTCGGACGTGATGCGGTTGGTGGCGAAGGAGACACATCCGGGTGAAATCAAACCGGAAATGACCGAAAGCATGATCGAGCTTTCGACCGATATCTGCCACCACCACAGCGACGCCGTCTCGCAACTGCGAAGGGTTCGCGACGTGCTGATCGGCGCGAGCGAACAGCTCAACGTCGGCTTGTGCGGTGGCGGCACCCACGCGTTTCAGCGCTGGAGCGAGCGCACGATCTACGACTCGCCGCGGTTTCATTTTCTCTCCGAGCTTTACGGCTATCTCGCCAAGCAGTTCACGGTCTTCGGTCAGCACGTGCACATCGGCTGTCCCGATCCGGATAGCGCCTTGTACCTGCTGCACGCGATGTCGCGTTATATCCCGCACTTTATTGCGCTGTCGGCCTCCTCGCCGTATGTGCAAGGTGTCGACACGGGCTTTCACTCGGCGCGGTTGAACTCGGTGTTCGCGTTTCCGCTGTCGGGCCGTGCGCCGTTCGTGCTCAAGTGGGAAGACTTCGAGACGTACTTCGACAAGATGGTCAAAACGGGCGTCGTCGAGAGCATGAAGGATTTCTACTGGGATATCCGTCCGAAACCGGGTTTTGGGACGATCGAAGTGCGGGTGATGGATACCCCCCTATCGGTCGATCGGGCGGCTGCCATCGCCTGCTACATCCAGTCTCTGGCCCGCTATCTGCTCGAGGAGCGCCCGTTCACGCTGAGCGAGGACGATTACCTGGTCTACACGTTCAACCGCTTCGAGGCCTGCCGTTTCGGTTTGGAAGGCGCTTACGTCGATCCGCAAAGCGGTGAGCGGACCACGCTGGGGCAGCACATCGCTCAGACGCTGGAGGTCATCAAGCCTCACGCAGCGGTGCTGGAAGCCGAAGCGGCGTGCGAACAGATCCGCCAGTTGGTGGCCTCGGGCATGAACGATGCTGTATGGCTGCGTCAGATCCACGCGGATGCGAAGTCGCTCAACGAGATGGTCCGTCAGCAGTGTCTGCGGTGGGCGTCGTGACGCGGTAGCCCTTCTGGAGCGCTTACCAGGGTGTCATGAAGCCTTGGTTCTGCGATCGGTGTAAAGAAACCCCGCCTTGGCGGGGTTTTTTATTGCCTGCATGGATTGTCAGGTGTGTCAGCCGCATCGCAAGCGCTGCGTTTTCCACTGTTCGTCCCTACCGGGTTTTCGGGCTTTTTGCGCCGCTCGTAGGATGCTTTTAAGGTTTTAATAGGTTTACTGTATGTATACATAGTAGTAGTTAACAAAGGCAGCCCACTGCTGTGGATAACCACAGTTAACGCCTTGTAAACATCAACTTGCCCGATTGAGAACTGGATGGACAAACAGCGGGTATCTGCAGAACAACTCTGAACAGTTTTTGCCCCCTGTGGAAAGATTCGCAAGTTATCCCGAACCCATGCACATGTACTCCGATAAGTTATCCATAAAGTTATCCACAGGCGCCTAAATATTGTGCAACGGACCCTCGGAAACACGGTTTTGTGGATAATTTTGACGTTCTCACTTCGTCGGTGAGGTTCGCGGCTACAATCTCGCCACTCCGTTTTTGTGACGTACCCCGCGTGTTGTCAGAAGTGATCGATGTTGGTTTTATTGGCTGTAACGCGCGAAATCGCGGTCGTCGTCCATTTCTTCACTTCGCATGTCAAAAAGGTGCTCTCACCGGACATGCCGATCAGCTCATTCCCCGAATTTTTCGCCGAACGGGTCGTTATGCGACTGAGGGTCGTCGTTCGTGTTTCAGAACATTTGCGTTCTGTCCGAAACGTACGCGCGCTTCGTATACGCCAGCGCATGCGCCAAAGCGAAGCGGATCTCTCGATATTCGAGGCATTTTTCCAGGGGACGTAACAGGGACGCCTGTCAAACAAAAAGCGTCGCTACGGCCTGCGAGCCAAGTCCGGCGTGGCTTTGCACGGATGCGTGCAATTGGTGCGGGGTGCGAGACAAGACGCGGCGTTACATCTATTGGCTTGGCGTGTGAATTCGCATGGGATGCGAAATGTTTTTGACGCTGTCACGATTCGCGCACCGAGTGAGCAGGACCCCAATATTTTGTAAACATCGCGCCTAGGATCTGGGAGATCAGTACAAGAACTGATACGCCAAAATTCGACTCAGAACACACAATGGAATCGTGGCGGGAAGGCAGGTTCAACAGCGACTTGCCGTCGCGTATCGACACGGAAGTGGGTCAGGGTTTCCCCCGGGCGGGGCGCCGAAATTGTTGGAAAGGCAAGGCAACTCGTGTGATGCACCGCCTGATAGTAAATTTGACAAGCTGTTTTACCGACGTATAGTTTTTAGAAATCCTAACGAAAATCATGGCTACTCCGACCCCACTAGATGAAGCGCTCTCCAAGCGCGTAACGGCAGGTTTGTTGCGCATGGGAACGGCGTTACGGAGCCACGCCTGGGAGGGCGCGGCATTGGCTGGATTGACGCCGACGCAGGGAGAGATTCTGACGCTCCTGCTCTCGCGTGGCGTGCCGATGCGATTAGGTGAGATTGCGGAAGATGCCGCACTCACATCGGCCACGGTCAGTGAGGCCGTGAGCACACTGGAATCCAAGGGACTGGTCGAGAAACGGCGCGATGCCAACGACGGCCGGGCACTGGCACTTCGACTGACTGCACGCGGCCGTACCGCCGCCAAGCGGGCGTCGCAGTGGCCGAACTTCCTGACGACAGCGGCCGACTCGCTGGGCGACAAGGAATGTGCCCAGCTCTATCGCGCGCTGCTCAAACTGGTCTTCACGATGCAAGAGCGCGGCGACATGCCGCCGCAGCGCATGTGTCTGACCTGCTCGCACTTCGAAGCGGCGCCGCGCGGCAAGGGCCAGTTCCATTGCAATCATTTCAATGCGACTTACGACGAATCGCGTATTCCTCTCGACTGCAATTCGCACGAGGACGCGGACATCGCCACACAGCGCAAGGTCTGGAAGCTCTACAGCAAGGCTTGAGCGACCGGGCATTCGTCGCAACGCCCAGGCGGCGCGAACGAGGGGGGAACGCCATCCGGCATGGGTGGCGTTTTTTTTCGTCGGGACTTGTCATGCACATGACCGGCGCGGCCCTGTACACTGCGCTCTTTTGTACCCACGAAACCTCGTCGCATATACATGTCAGCTAAGCGCAGAATCGAAGTCAGAAAATCCGGCGTCCACGGCAAGGGCGTATACGCGGTCAGGCGTCTCAAAAAAGGCGAACGCGTGATCGAGTACAAGGGCGAGGTCATTTCGTGGAAAGAAGCGTTGCGTCGTCATCCGCACGACCCGGCGCACCCCACGCATACGTTCTACTTCAGCCTGGAAGACGGGCGCTGCATCGACGGCAAAGTCGACGGCAACAACGCGCGCTGGATCAACCACTCGTGCGCGCCAAATTGTGAAGCGCGCGAAGAGGGCGAGCACGTACAGATCTACGCCATGCGCGAGATCGACGCCGGCGAAGAGCTTTTCTATGATTACGGATTAGTGATCGACGCGCGTTACACGGCCAAACTCAAGCGCGAGTACGCCTGCCATTGCGGCAGCAAACAGTGCCGTGGCACATTGCTCGCACCGAAGAACTGACGGGATATCGATCGGGATATCAACCCGCGGCATCGGTGCGGACCGGGCCCTCAGTGGCCGCGATACCGTCCGATGCTGGGTGAAAAGTGGAGAAGTGAGACGTCGTGATCCGGCTGAAATCCGGCTGAGATCAGGCCGAGGCGCGATCGCCCGCGAACTGATCGATGGCGAGCGCCAGATCGACGTCGCGCTGGGTAAGACCATCGGCATCGTGCGTCGAAAGCGTGATGTCGACCTTGTTGTAGACGTTGAACCACTCCGGATGGTGATTCATCTTTTCGGCCTTGAGCGCGACCTGCGCCATGAAGCCGAAAGCCTCATTGAAATCGTGAAACGTGAAGCTGCGCTGGATCGCGTCGCGTCCAACCACCTGGTGCCACTCGGGCAGCACTTCCGCCAGGCTGGCGCGCGTCTCGGATGAGAGTCGTGTTGTCATGGCATTCCTTTCAAAGCGTATTCAGTACCGTACGAATCGAATATCGAATCGACGCGCCTTTTGAGCCCGTCGAATGGCTATTGTTTCACAGGCAGATGTGACGTGCGCAAGTTCCGCCCGGAGGGGGCAGAACCCTCAGGCGGCGCGTAACAACATCGGGTAGCAACATCGGAAGCGGCCCGGTCTTGCTCAACATCGACCGGGCCGGCGCGTCATGCCGGCAGAATGATCTGCGTATCTTCCGGCAGGCGAGCGTTGGCGGCAAACGACGGCTCGGCCGCCAGCGCCTTGAACAGCGCGGGCAGGTCGGCGCGCATGGCGTCGAACAGTTGCGCAAAGTCGTCGATGACGAAGTAGGTTTGCTGGAACGTGTCGATGCGGTATTCGGTACGCAGTACCCGGTCAAGCGAGAAGCCGATGCGGTTCGGTTCGTTCGAGGTCAGCGAGAACTCGGTTTCGCCGCGGCTCGAGACGATGCCGGCACCGTAGATGCGCAGGCCGTCACCATCGCGCATCAGACCGAATTCGACCGTGTACCAGTACAGACGCGCCAGCAGCGGCAGTGCCCCGATTTCCTGCGCGACCTTGCCGGCCTGACCGTAGGCTTGCATGAAGTCGGCGAATACCGGATTGGCGAGCAGCGGCACGTGGCCGAACACATCGTGAAAGCAGTCAGGTTCTTGCAGGTAGTCGAGCTGGTCGGGGCGGCGCATCCACCACGTGGCGGGAAAGCGACGATTCGCCAGATGGTTGAAGAAGACGTCGTCCGGCACGAGACCGGGCACTGCCACCACTTGCCAGCCGGTGGACGCCATGAGCTTTTCGTTCAGACGGGCGAACTCCGGCACGCGGCGGGCGTCCATGTCGAGAGCGCGAATGCCGTCCATGAAGGCATCGCATACGCGGCCCGGCAGCATGGCGGTCTGGCGTTCGTAAAGTTGTTGCCACACCGCGTGATCAACGGCGCCGTATTGCTCGACGGGTTGATCGATGGTGAAGTCGGGCCGGGTCGTGAGACCGGCGTCGAATTGCTCTTGGAGCATGGCGGTGGTGGACATGATGCTTACGTCTCAATCAGGCAGTAACAATGATTGAAAGTGTAGTGCGCATGGCATGCGAAATGGGCGCATAATGCGCCTGTGGTGAAAGCCGTTTGCATAAAGTTCGCAAAAATAAGCGATTTATTGCGGAGAATCGTCATGGTTGATCTGGATAGCTACGATCTGTCCCTGTTGGAGTCCTTGCAGAAGGACGGACGGGCCACGCATCATGAGTTGGCCAAAGATGTGGCGCTCTCGGCGTCGCAGATCGGCCGGCGGCTTCAGCGGCTCGAAGCGGCGGGCATCATCGAGGGGTATCGGGTGGTGTTGCGCCCTGAGGTGTTGGGCCTTGGGGTGACGGCATTCACGACGCTGCGCCTCCAACATCACGGCGATCACGTCATCGAGCGTTTTCAGGCCGAGATCGATCTATTGCCTGAAGTGCTCGAATGCCATGCGGTGGTCGGCGAGGCCGATTACCTGTTACGCATCGTCGTGCCGGACCTCAATGCTTTGTCGGCCTTCGTGATGAAGCGCCTGATGCAGGTGCCGGGCGTCGAGAACGTGCGCTCGAATATCGTGTTGAGTGCCTTCAAGCGCAGCAACTCGCTGCCGCTGCACTATCTCGCACGCAGCACGGGTGTGCGTCGGGTGGTCGGCTCGGACGACTGATCGGGCTGGGCCAACCTGGCCCAACCTGGCCCGCTTCGCATCGACCGCCATAGTCGCCCGGCGCAGGCGCTTGTCTTCGGCTCCGGCCTTAGTCGCCCGGCATCAGTCACCCGGCATCAACCAGGGTTTGACGAAACGTCCGTAGATCAGCGACATGATGAGCGCGACGGTCGAACCGACCAGTACCTCGATCACGCGCAGCATCGCGAGGCTCAGCTCCTCGTGGAGCCCCTGTCCCTGACCGCTCAGCGCAGCGGACATCAGAATGACGACCGTGGCCGGCCCAAGCCGCCAGTTGGCCGGATAGTTCTGCACCAGCATCGCCGCGAGCGTGGCGATAGTAATTCCTACCAGCATGGCCGCCAATCCTGGCCCCATGACCAGCAAGACAATACACGCCACGATGGCCCCGCTGATCGTATTGATCGAGCGCGCCTTGAAGTTGCTGCGCGCCTGTAACGGGTCAGGCTCGGTCACGATGATGAGCGAAATCATCGCCCAATACGGCTCGGGAAAGCCGGCCGCCCGCAGGCCGAACCAGACGATCAGCGACCCGGCGAGAATCTTGACCAGATAGACCAGCGCATTCTTCTTCGGATGGAGAAAGGCGATGGACATGGGGGCAGTGGCGCGAAGACGGGAAGTTGGCAGTGTGACATAGGCCGCGTCCGTGGCCCACCGGCCGATTGTCCGAATCGCCGTGCTCTGGAATCCGAATTGCCATGAATACCTGCCGTTGTCACTGGGAAATGGTTCGAGATGCAAAAAGGTGCGGGGTAGAATCCGATGACCAGAAACCGGGAGGAGTCCGGCATGCTAAGCCGAACGCAACGAACGCAGCGAACGCAACGAGTCTGGCCGGCCGCGCCTTTGGCGCTGGCGGCACTGTGTCTAGGCGTCTTCGCGACGTCGCCCGCACACGCGGCGCGTGTGACGAGCGTGAGTCCGCAGGGCGAAGTCGCCAGCGTCGATCAGGTGGTCGTCAAATTCGACGAAGCGATCGTCCCGGCGGGAGATCCCCGGGCGCAGGCACCGGCAACCGTGCGCTGCTCCGACGCCAAACTCACCGGTGACGGTCATTGGCTCGAACCCAAAATTTGGGTGTACGACTTCAAGCAGTCACTGCCTCCCGGCGCGAAGTGTGCGGTAGAGCTGCGCAGCGGTTTATCCGCCGTCTCGGGCACGGCGGTGTACGGTACGACACGTTACGCGTTCAACACCGGCGGCCCTGCCGTGACGGGGATTCGCCCGTCGTATGGCCCCATCGACGAAAACCAGATCTTCGTCCTCACGCTCAATGGCGAGGCAGACCCCGCCAGCGTGCGTCAGAACGCATGGTGCGAGACCGAAGGTATTGGTGAGCGCATCGGTGTGAAGTGGATCGAGGGGGACGCGCGCACGGCGCTGCTCAAGCGGTTCAATCTGGATAAGCAGGCCTCTCGTGTGGTGATGCTGCAATGCAATCGCACGCTGGCCGCTGGCGCGAAGATGCATCTGGTCTGGGGCGCGGGCATCGCGACGCCGTCCGGCGTGGCGACGCGCAAGGCGCGCCCGTTCGAATATGAGGTGCGTGAACCCTTCACCGCCAGCTTCAGTTGCGAGCGCGAGAACGCCAATGCGCCGTGCACCCCATTGCGTCCGCTGCGACTGACGTTCAACTCGCCGGTCGCACGAGAGATGGCTGCCAAGCTGCGCGTTACCGGCGCGGGGGCAGAGCGCAGTCCGAAGATGGATGCCACGGATCGCTCGGCCAGTGTGACCGACGTGACGTTCGATGCACCGTTTCCCGAGAAAGCGGAACTGACCATTACGCTGCCGAAGGGCTTCGCCGATGACAGCGGACGTCCGCTGGCCAATGCCGGTGAGTTCCCGCTGCATACCAAGACGTCGACGATGCCGCCGCTGGCGAAGTTTGCCGCGGCGCCGTTCGGTATCGTCGAGCGTTTTGCTGAACCCGGTATGCCGCCGATGTTGCCCGTCACGTTGCGCAAGGTCGAACCGTCGTTGCAGATCAACGGTCTTGGCGTCGCGGGAGAAGCGGCCGCCAACGGGCGCACCTTGCAACTGCGCGTAGAGGACGACACGCAGGTGCTGGAGTGGCTGTCGCGAGTGCGCCGTTTCGACGAGACATGGATGACGCGCAAGCAGATTGCCGGAGACATGCCGTCGATCCTCACGGCGCCGGCCGCCAAGGACAGCTTCGGTCCGAACGCTGCCGCCATTGTCGAAAACAAGGTGACGCGTTACGACACGCGCAGCCTGTCGCTGCTCTCGGGCCTGCCGGGCGTGCAGGCCCTGACGTTGCCGGTGCCGAAGGAGAAAGACCCGCGTCCGTTCGAGGTCGTCGGTATCCCGTTCCAGAAACCGGGTTTCTACGTGGTGGAGCTCGCATCGCCTTCACTGGCGGCGGCGCTGCTGGGTAAAGCGGTGCCGATGTATGTGCGTACCACCGTGCTTGTGACCAACCTTGGTGTGCACTTCAAGATGGGCCGTGATAACGCTGTGGCTTGGGTGACGACGCTCGACAAAGGGCAGCCCGTGCCCAACGCCAGCGTGCGTGTGCTCGATTGCGACGGCAATGAAGTCGGCACTGCCGTGACCGACAAGACGGGTGTCGCGAAGATCGACAAGCCGTTCGAGAGCTACAAGTACTGCGAGAGGACCAGCCGGTCGGGCTACTTCGTCGTTGCTCGCACGAAGGGCGATGACCCCGACATGGCATTTGTTTCGTCGGACTGGAATCGCGGCATCGAGCCGTGGCGTTTCCACGTGCCGACCGATGGCGGCAGCAGCCCGACCGTGCGAGCACAAACGGTGTTCGACCGCATGTTGTTCCGTGTCGGCGAAACCGTCTCGATGAAGCACTTCATCCGTCAGGAAACGATGCAAGGCCTGTCGTTGCCCGGTGGCTTGCCGTCGCAACTGACCATCACGCATGAGGGATCGGGGCAGACCTATACGTTGCCCGTGACCTGGCGCAATGGCCGGCTGGCGGAGAACTCGTTCCAGATTCCGCAAGGCGCCAAGCTTGGCGAGTACTCGGTCTCGCTCGACTACGCCGATGGCGACAAGCGGCCACCGAATTACCCGGCGTCGCTCGATGCCGGTCGTTTCCGTGTCGAAGCCTTCCGCCTGCCGGTGTTGGCGGGCAGCATCGGCGTGCGCGACGCGGCGAAGTCGCCGCTCATCAACAAGACAGAAGCGCCATTAAATGTGCAGGTGAACTACGTGGCAGGTGGCCCGGCGGGGAATCTGCCGGTACGCGTGTCCGCGTTGTTGCGTCCGCGCGATCTCACGTTCGACGGATATGACGATTTCAGCTTCACGCCCTATCGTCCGCCGTCGGCACAGACGGGGGCGTCGGATGATGATGACCAGAATGGCGACGATGGCGCTGGGGCGAGCGACCAGAAGCTCGTCGCCGACAAGCAGCGGCTGGTGCTCGATCGCAATGGGGCGGGCAGTCTCACGCTCAAGGATCTGCCGAAGGTCGATCGGCCGAGCGATCTGGTGCTGGAAGCGAGCTTTGCCGATCCGAATGGCGAGATTCAGACGCTACGCGGCAACGGCACGCTGTGGCCCGCCAATCTGATTACGGGCGTGCGCAGTGAAAGCTGGGTGTCGGTGACCAACAAGCTGCCCGTAAAGGCGATCGCGCTGGATCTGCAAGGCAAGCCCAAGGCCGGCGTGGCGATGGATGTGCGTGCTGAGGCGCGCATTACCACCAGCAGTCGCAAGCGGATGGTGGGGGGCTTCTACGCCTATGACAACCGCACCGAGGTCAAGGATCTCGGGACCGTATGCAGCGGCAAGACTGACGATCGCGGGCTGCTGTCGTGCGATGTGTCGCTCACCCAGCCGGGCGAAATCACACTGGTCGCGCAGGCCAAGGACGACAAGAGCAATCTGAGCACGGCCACGACCAGCGTCTGGGTGACCGGACGCGGTGAAGTGTGGTTCGGCGGCGACAACACCGATCGCATGGATGTACTGCCTGAGCGCCGCAACTACGAGCCGGGTGAGACGGCCAAGTTGCAGGTGCGCATGCCGTTCCGTACGGCGACCGTACTCGTGTCGATCGAACGCGAGGGCGTGATCGAGACGCGCACGATGGAGATTTCAGGGAAGGAGCCGAACATCTCGCTGAAGGTCGATCCGTCGTGGGGCCCGAACGTCTATGTTTCGGTGCTGGCGGTGCGTGGACGCATTCACGAAGTGCCTTGGTATTCCTTCTTCCAGTGGGGCTGGAAACAGCCGCTCGAATGGTTCCGGGCGTTCTGGTACGAGGGACGCGAATATCAGGCGCCCACGGGGCTGGTCGATCTGGGCAAACCCGCGTATCGCTTCGGGGTGACGGAGCTTCGTGTGGGCACGGCTGGCCAGCGTCTTGGCGTCGAAGTGAAACCGGATGCGGCGACCTACCCGGTTCGCGGTCATGCCAAGGTGCGCATCAAGGTGACGCAGCCGGACGGCAAGCCGATGCCGGCGGGGTCTGAAGTGGCGCTCGCCGCCGTGGACGAGGCGCTGCTGGAGCTGGCGCCGAACACCAGCTGGAATCTGCTCGACGCCATGTGGCAGCGCCGCAGCTATAGCGTGACGACTGCCACGGCGCAGATGGAGATCATCGGCCGCAGACACTATGGCCGCAAGGCGGTGCCGGCCGGCGGTGGTGGCGGCAAGAGCCCGACGCGTGAGCTGTTCGACACATTGCTGCTGTGGCAGCCGCGCGTGGTACTCGACGACAAGGGCGAGGCGAGCGTCGATGTGCCGCTCAACGACGCGATATCGAGCTTCCGTATTGTGGCAATTGCCGACGACGGTAAACCGGGCGATTCGAGTGCCAAGGCGCTCGGCTGGTTCGGCACGGGCACGGCGACGATCCGCACCACGCAGGATTTGCAACTGATCTCGGGGCTGCCGCCGCTGGTGCGCGAGGGTGACAACTATCGCGCGCAATTCACGGTACGCAACACGACGCAGCACGCCATGCAGGTGCAATTGACCGCCCGTGCGACGCAACTCACGCTGGCACCGCAACGCATCGACGTGCCGGCGGGCGAATCGCGCGAAGTGGCGTGGGAAGTCACCGCGCCGACTGGGCTGGCGGATACCCGCGCGCAACGCGTGCTCTGGGAAGTCTCCGCACAGGCACCCGGTGTGAGTGGCGCGGCAGCGGCGAGCGATGCGATCAAGGTCGGCCAGGACATTCAGCCGGCATTGCCCGCGAGCGTTCAGCAGTCGGTTCTCACGCAAGTGGAGGGCAGCCTCACGTTGCCGATGGCGGCGCCTGCCGGTGCCGTGGCCGACAGCACAGGTAAGTTGCGAGGCGGCGTTCGCGTCAGCTTGCAGCCGCGACTGTCGCAAGGGTTGCCGGGGGTGAAACGCTGGTTCGAGTTGTATCCGTATGCGTGCCTCGAACAACAGGCGTCGAAGGCGCTGGGCTTGCGTGATGTCGCGCAGTGGAAGCGGGTGACCGGGACGTTGCCGTCGTATCTCGACGAAGACGGTCTGGCCAGTTACTTCCCGCCGCAGGAAGGTTTTGCCAATCAAGGCAGCGACACGCTGACGGCCTATCTGCTGGCGGTGAGCAATGAAGCCAAGGCACTCGACCCGGCGTACGCCATTCCGGATGATGCGCTTGCGCGCATGCAAGACGGGCTGGCGGCGTTTGTCGAAGGTCGCCTGACTCGCAAGTTCTGGGCACCGCGCGACGACCTGACGCTGCGTAAGCTCACGGCGATCGAAGCGCTGTCGCGTTATGGCCGCGCCAACGCTCGGATGCTGAGTTCGCTGACGATTGCGCCGAACGACTGGCCGACCTCGGCCGTCATCGATTGGTACGCGATTCTGCAACGCTTGCCCGATGTGCCGCAGCGCGCGGAGCAAATGGCGCAGGCCGAGCAGATTCTGCGGGCGCGGCTGTCGTATCAGGGCACGCGAGTGGGCTTCTCGACGCAGTCCAGCGACGGGCTCTGGTGGCTGATGGTGGGCCCGGAAACCAACGCGGCGCGACTGGCGCTGCTGATGAACGCAAACCCGGCATGGAAGGATGAAATGCCGCGTCTCGTCATCGGGTTGCTTGGCTTGCAGTCGCGCGGCGCGTGGTCGACGACCACGGCGAACGTGTGGGGTGGGCTGGCCGTGGATCGCTTCTCGGCACGTTTCGAACGCGACACGCCGACGGGCCAGACGGCGATCCAATGGCAGCGCGACAACCAGACGAGCGGTGGCGTGCAAACGGTCGACTGGGACAAGCTGAAAGCGGGCACGGTGCCGCCTGCGGTATCGCTGCCGTGGCTCGCGCAGGCTGCCACGGGCGCCGACAATGGCCGCGACGTGTTGCGTCTTGACCAGACCGGCGCGGGCAAACCGTGGGCGACGATCCAGAGTCTTGCGGCGGTACCGCTCAAGGCACCGTTCTCGGCCGGCTATCGGGTCACGCGCAGCGTGCAGGTGCAGGATGCGGCGGACAAATCGGGCGATAGCTATATGCGCGGTGCCGTGCTGCGTGTGCGTCTCGATATTGATGCGCAGGCGGATATGCGCTGGGTGGTGGTGAGCGATCCGCTGCCGGGCGGTGCAACGGTACTGGGTGGCGGGCTGGGCCGTGACTCCGCCATTGCGACACAGGGCGAGCGCAGCGAAGGCGCCATGCCGGCATTCGAAGAACGCGCGCAGGATGCTTACCGCGCGTACTACGACTATCTGCCGAAGGGCCAGCATCGCATCGAGTACACCGTGCGGTTGAACAACGTCGGCAAGTTTGCGACACCGCCGACGCGTGTCGAAGCGATGTACGAACCGGCCATGTATGGCGAGTCGCCCAACGCTGTGGTGCAGGTCATTCCGGCCAAATGAATCGGAGCTTGAGGGCGCAATGACGTCGAACTTCTTCCAGCCTGCGGCGGCGATGCCGCGCGAAGCACGGCGCTTCTGGTGGCTCGCGGCGGCCGCCGGGGCCGCCTATGCGGTGTCGTTGCGCGGTGCGCCGTATCCCGATCAGGCCGTCGCCAAGGTCTTCCTGTGTGTGATGTTGCTGTTCGCGGCGCTCTATCACCGGGAACACCGCGAGCGCGTGTGGTTGTGCGCGGCGTTGGTCTTCTCGGGGGCGGGGGATGTGCTGCTGGCATTGCCGGGAATGGCACAGGGCTTTGTGCTTGGACTCGGCGCGTTCCTGTTGGCGCATCTTGCTTACTTCGTTCTGTTCTGGCGCGTGCGACGCCGGTGGTCGCAAGTGCCCGCATGGCATCGGGTTGCGATTGTGCTGGTGTGGATCACGGCGGCGCTCGCCTACGTGATGTACTGGCCCGGTATGGGCGAATTGAAGGCCCCCGTGGCCTGTTACGTGATCGTACTGGCGATGATGGCATCGGCGGCGCTGCTCGCTGGTGTCGGGGGCGAATGGGCTGCCGTCGGTGCGCTGCTATTCACCGTTTCGGATGCGCTGATCGGCACCACCCGCTTCGTTGGCAGCGTGCCTGCACAGGAATACGCCATCTGGATTCTCTACGCGTTGGCGCAGTTGCTGCTCACGGCTGGAATCTTGGCCAAACGCCCGGGCAATGACGTACGCGCTTCTGGTGCAAACACCGGAAACGGCAGCAGCAGTGGACGCGCTGAAAGCGGTGAAAGTGGTGGCGGTGGTGGAAATAGTGGAGACGCTCGCAGTGCCTGATCTTCGTCGTCTGGCGGCGTCGGCCGTCGTCGCGCTCGCGCTGTGCACGCTACAGGCGGTGCAGCCCGCGCATGCTGTGCCGTCGTTCGATGAGGTGCGGCAGGATTGGCGCGCGTCCGACTGGATCTTGCTCGACCGACACGGGCAGCCGTTACAGCGTTTGCGTGCCGACATGCGCGCGCAACGTGGCGATTGGGTCACGCTGGCCGATGTATCGCCCGCGTTTCGACAGGCGTTGATCGTCTCCGAAGACAAGCGCTTCTACGAGCACAGTGGCGTCGACTGGCGGGGCGTTGCGGCGGCGGCGTGGGGCAATCTATGGCACTCACGAACGCGCGGTGCATCGACGCTGACGATGCAGTTGGCAGGTTTGCTCGACGACGATTTGCGGCCGAACACGCGCAATCGCTCGATGACGCAGAAGGTCGGTCAGGCCGCGACGGCGGTGTGGCTGGAACAACGCTGGCGCAAGGATCAGATTCTCGAAGCGTATCTGAATCTCGTGCCATTCCGGGGAGAACTGGTTGGGCTCTCGGCGGTGTCGCAGACGCTCTTCGGCAAGCTGCCGATCGGACTGGACGCACGCGAGTCCGCGATAGCCGTGGCGTTGTTGCGTGCACCGAATGCGCCAGCTGCACGGGTGTCGCAACGCGCGTGCGGCATTCTCCGCGATATGGCGCAGGGCGGTGCGGGAGGGGCGGCCAACGACTGCAACGGACTTGAGGGTTACACGCAACTTGTGTTCTCACGTCCTGCGGCCGTCATGACCACGCGCGACGCGGTTAATCTGGCACCGCATTTCGCACGCCGTGTGTTCGCTGCGAGCCGGCCACCGGCAGGAACGCGACTGACGAGTACGCTCGACGCGAATCTTCAACGCATGGCCGTCACCACGCTGCAACAGACGCTGCGTGAGCTTGGTGCGCCCGGGCGTTCGCGTAACGTGCAGGATGGTGCGCTGGTGGTCATCGACAACGCCAGTGGCGAGATTCTCGCGTGGGTCGGTTCGTCAGGCGCGCTCTCGGCGGCGGCACAGGTCGATGGGGTGACTTCGCTACGTCAGGCGGGTTCGACGCTCAAGCCTTTCCTGTACGCGCAGGCAATCGCTGAACAGCGGATCACGGCGGCGACGTTGCTCGACGATTCGCCGCTCGACTTGCCGACGGGTGGCGGTTTGTACATCCCGCAGAATTACGACCGCCACTTCAAGGGCTGGGTCAGCGCGCGCACGGCACTCGCGTCGTCGTTGAACGTGCCTGCGGTGCGCACGTTGGTGATGGTGACGCCGCGCCGTTTCGCGCAGACGCTGGTGTCGTTGGGTTTGCCGCTGACGCAAAGCGGCGACTACTACGGTTTTAGTCTTGCACTGGGTAGCGCCGACGTCACGCTACTCTCGCTGACGAATGCCTATCGCGCGTTGGCCAACAATGGCGTGGCGAGCGGCACGCAGGATCAGATGCCGCTGGTATCCCGCACCGGCACCGGCAAACTCGCTGCCAACGCCAACGCCAACGCCAACGCCAACGCCAACGCCAACGCCAACGCCAACGCCAACGTACGCACGTCCGTTTTCTCACCGCAGGTGAGTTTCATCGTGTCCGACATGCTCTCCGACCGGCAGGCGCGCACGCGCACGTTCGGGCTCGATAGTCCGCTCTCCACGCGCTACTGGACCGCCGTCAAAACCGGGACAAGCAAGGACATGCGCGACAACTGGGCAGTGGGCTATTCGCGCCGCTATACGGTCGGTGTCTGGGTGGGGAATGCGGACGGTGCGCCGATGTGGGACGTCTCCGGTGTCTCGGGGGCCGCACCGATCTGGCATCGCGTGATGGACTATCTGCACCGCCGCACGGCCAGCTTGCCACCAACGCCACCGGCGGGCGTGGAGCATGTCGCAGTGCAGTATGCCGAACACGTCGAACCCGCGCGCGAAGAGTGGTTTCTCGCGGGCACCGGGCAAAGCACCATTGCCTTGTCGTCGCTCGCATCGAAAGCGCCGGGCGGACCGCTGTGGCGCATTTCCGGTCCGGCCGACGGCACGATCGTCGCGCTCGACCCCGATATCCCCCCGGCCAACCAGCGTCTGTGGTTTCAGGTGGCTGCGGCATGGCCCAAGGGAGCGGCGTGGCGACTCGATGGCAAGCCGTTGAGTGGCAGTGCCCGCGTGAGTTGGTTGCCGTGGCCGGGACGTCATACGCTCGAACTCGTCGATGCGTCGGGCACGGTGCGCGATAGCGTTCGTTTCGAGGTACGCGGAGCGAGCGTGAATGACGGCAAGCGCATGCGCAATGCGAGTCGCTGAGCGCATGTGCGCTGCTCATGGATTACATGCGCCTGGAATCTGCTCGGGATGTGCTTATTCCGCCACAAGGATTGCCCTGATTAATTTTTGATGAAGCAGACGCGTCGACGCGATGCGCGCTACACTAAAAATCAGACATAGCAATGTTGGCAATACGTGACGCGATGTGTCGGTAGCGAGTCGAAACGCCATCGGACTGTGCGTACACGCCCTGTAGCGGAGACACATCGATGATCACGCTGGATGCGCGTCAAACTGCGCAGTTGCTACCCTATCCGCAATTGGCCGATGGTATCGAGGCCATGCTCATGGAGATGCGCTCGGGCACGGCGCGTGCGCCGGAGCGTCTGCATTTTCCCCTGACCGAACCTGAACGCGGCCGTCGCGGCGGTGTGCTGCTGGTCATGCCCGCCACCAATCGCGATGTTGCGATGACCAAGCACATCACGGTGCATCCCGAGAACTGTCGCGCGGGCAAGCCGTCGATCATCGGCGAAGTGATGGTGTTCGATCCGCACACCGGCGAGCGTCTGATGTTGCTCGACGGACCCACGGTGACCGGGCGCCGTACGGCAGCCGTCACACTGTTTGCCGCACGCAAGTTTGCGCCGCGACCGCAGGGCCCGGTGCTGATCGTCGGCGCGGGTGTGCAGGCGCGTGCGCATCTCGAAGCCTTTGCGGCCGGTATGGGCACCCGTCACTTCATGATTTTCTCGCGCAGCCCGGAGCGTGCGCATGCGTTGGCCGATCATGCCGCGACGCTTGGTGTGGAGGCGACGGTTGTTGATGCCATTGAGCCGGTGCTGAGTACGGTGAGCATCGTCATCACGGCCACCACGAGCAGCGAGCCGGTGTTGCCCGACAGTGATGCGATGCGGTGGCGAGACGACATTTTTGTCGCGGGTGTCGGTGCGTTCCGCCCCGACATGCGAGAACTGCCACCGCAGTTGTGCCGCGATGCCGCCGTGCGCGGCACGCTGGTGGTCGACACGTGGGAAGTCAAACACGAAGCTGGCGATTTGCTGCACGCCGCGATCGACTGGGGCCGTGCCGCACCGTTGATGGACGCCATCATCACCCCCGACCGTTTCCGCGCCAGCGGCCCGGTGCTGTTCAAGAGCGTGGGTTACGCGCTTTGGGATCTGGCCGCCGTGCTGTGCGCACGGGCCAATCTCAAAAAGGACGGCGTGCCGGAAGCTTGAGTGGCGATTGACTACGCCGGTAGCGCAATCGGCACGCCCGCCGCCCCCGCAGAGACATGAGAAAGGTGCGCGAGGTTGGGCGTAATCACATGCACCGGCAGACCGAGCGTCTGCTCGATCAGATCGGCGCGCATGATCTCGCGCGGCGTGCCTGTCGCAAGAATGCGGCCGTCGGCCAGCAGCGCCATCCGGTCGGCATGGCGCGCCGCGAGGTTGACGTCGTGCACGATCGCCATCGCACCGAATCCCCATGACTTCGCGAGCTCACGTGTGAGAGACAGCAAATGATGCTGATGCGCGAGGTCGAGCGCCGCCGTCGGCTCGTCGAGCAGCAGATAGCGTGGTACTGAAGCCGCCGTCTCCTTCGACGCACCCGAAGCACCCGAAGCATCCGAAGCATCCGAAGCATCCGATGGCCACAACTGCGCCAGCACCCGCGCGAACTGCACGCGTGCCCATTCGCCACCGGACAACGTCGTCACGTCGCGATGCAGCAAGGACCCCGCCCCTACGCGCTCCAGCGCCGCTGTTGCAATCTCCGTATCGCTCGCACCCCGTGCGTTGCCGCGTCGCGGTGTGGCGAACGGCAAACGTCCCATCGTCACGATTTCCAGCGCGCTGAACGGAAACGACAACTGCGCCGTTTGCGGCAACACAGCGCGCAACCGAGCCAGCGCTGCCGTGGTGTATTGCGCGAGATGCGCGCCATTGAGCGTAATGGCGCCAGACACGCGCGCACGCGGCGACATTGGCTCACCGGCGAGCGCCTTGAGCAACGTGCTCTTGCCTGCGCCATTGCGTCCAAGCAAGACCAGCAATTCGCCGGGACGGATATCGAGCGACAGGCCGTCGAGCACGGGCGAATCGGTGTGGGCAATGGTCAGATCGTGGGCGCTAAGCATATTGAATTCCTGTCGGGTGTCGTTGCACGTTTCGGTCCCGTTCTACAGCCCGAACTGGCCACGGCGTCGCCACAGCAGCATGAGGAAGAAGGGCGCCCCCAGCAGCGCCGTCAGAATGCCGAGCGGCAATTCGGCCGGTGAGACCCACGTGCGCGCCACCAGATCGGCGAGCAGCGTCAGAATCGCGCCGAACAGCGCCGCCGCCGGCAACACCGCACGCGGATCGGGACCGACCACCAAGCGCACGATATGCGGCGCGATCAGGCCGATGAAGCCGATCATCCCGCTCGACGCCACCAGCGCGCCAACGCACAATGCACACGCCACCATCACGCGACGCTTCACCGACTGCACGGCCACACCCAAGTGCAAGGCTTCCGCTTCGCCGAGCAGCAGCGCATTGAGCGAGCGGCACTGGCTCGCCAGCACGATGATGCCCAACGCCACCGGCCACACGATCACGGCCAGCATCGACCATTGCGCACCGCCCAGACTGCCGAGCGTCCAGAACGTGAGCGTGCGCAGTTGTGTGTCGTTAGCGAGATACGTCAGCAAGCCGATGGCGGCGCCGGAGATCGCATTGATCGCAATCCCAGCGAGCAACAACAATGGCAACGCGAGACGCCCCCGTCCGGCCGCAAGCCGGTAGACAAGTGCGGTGACACCGAGCGCACCGACGAACGCCGCCAGCGGCAGCATCCAGAGACCGAGGGACGCGGCGAGCGCGGCAGGCAACAACACGCCGCCCATCACGATGACCCCGGCGGCACCCAGCGCCGCACCGCTCGCCACACCGATCAGACCGGGATCGGCAAGCGGGTTGCGAAAGAGTGCCTGCAACGCCGCACCCGCTGCGCCGAACCCGGCACCCACGAGGATGCCGAGCACGATGCGCGGCAGACGGATCTGCAACATCACGCTGCGCGCCTGATCCTGCGCAAAATCGCCACTGGCGCCGCGAAACAGCGCCATGATGGCCTCGCTGGGGGCAATCCGATACGCGCCGCCACATAGCGCCGTGAGCACCGCCAGCGCAAGCAGTGTGACGAGTACCGTCATCACCAGCCAACGCGGTGGACGTCGGCGAGCGATGCCGGTCGCAGGTTGCGTGAGGGTGTTGAGCGTATTGGTTGTGTTGATCGGGGGAGCGGCTGACATGTCTTTGTTCAATAGCGGACCAATAGCAGCTTTACGCCGCGTGCACGCGCTGCGCCAGTTCGGCAACCGCTTGCGGCAGGCGCGGGCCGAAACCGAGCAAATAGAGCGCGTCGAAGCTCACGACACGTTTGGCACGTCCGGCAGGCGTATTCGCCAGCCCGGGGTGTGCCAGCAGCGTGGCGGCAGGATCGACACTGGACGGACCGGTCGTGGTGGTCAGCAGCACGTCGGGCTGTGCCGCGACGGCAGCTTCTGCCGTCAGCGGGCGATACCCCGTGAAACCGCTCAACGCATTCTCGGCACCGGCGAAGGCGAGCATCGCGTCGGCGGCGGTATCTTGCCCCGCGACCATCACCTGATTGCCGGTGTGACCCAAGATGAACAACACACGCGGGCGACGTTGCTTGCCATAGCGTTGGGCGATCTCGTCGCGTGCCTTCTGCCAGTCCGCCATGAAGCGATTGGCCACGCGCGCACCGTCGTCATTCACGCGCAACGCGGTGGCGACATCACGAATGTTGTCGCGCACCAGTTCGGCGGTGTAGCCGTGCGTGAAGCGTTTCACCGGTACGCCGGCCGCCGCAATTTGCGTCAGCACATTCGGCGGTCCGGCTTCCGCACCGGCGAGCAGCAGATCGGGATGCAACGACAGCACGCCCTCAGCCGAGAGCGTGCGCAGATAACCGATCTTGGGCAGCTTGGTCGCGGCTTCGGGGTACAGGCTCGTCAGGTCGTTGGCGACCACGCGGTCCTGCGCGCCGAGTGCGTAGACGATCTCCGTCAGCGCGCCGCCTGCGACGATGACCCGCTTCGGGCCAGCGGCGTTGGCGGGCACGGCGGCCGTTGCCGCCCGCGCCGAAGCGATCATGGAGAAGGGCGAGAGCCATGCGCCCGCTGCAAGGGCGGCACCGCCCGCGAGCAGGGCACGCCGGGCAGGCTTGGCCGGCACGCGTGCCGCAGTAATCGATGACGTGCCCGATGACGTGTCCATGACGGCCTCACGTGCGTCGAATGTCGTTTTCACGCGGTGGCTCCAGCGGCGGCCACACGACCCAGCGTCTCGCGCCAGTCTTCGCGTTCGGCCTGACCCGGTTTGCGTTCGCCGAAGAACATGGCGATCACCATGCCCGACGCGTCGAGCAGTTCCAGCGACGACACGATGCCGTCGGAGGTCGGCTTGCGCACGATCCATGCGGTGTCGACGAGGTCTTCGCGCAGGTGCAGGTTGAAGCCCGGGTCGAGTACGTTGACCCACGGGCCCATCACGCGGATGTTCTTCACCGGGCCGGTGTGAATCTGGATCATGCCGGCGTTGCCGACGAAGACCATGATCGGCAGATCGGTGCCGGCGGCATCTTCGAGCAGCGCGCGCACCGACGACGCGGGAATGCTTTGTGCGTGATCGGCGGGTGCCAGACGCAGGGCCTGTGCGCGCGACACGCCGTGACGGCGGAGCATGTCGAAGAACTGGTGCGTATCGGTCATGGCGAGCCAATCGCGCTGGAACGCGGCGACGTCGATGTCGGCGTCGGGCGTCTCGGCTTTCGGGGCGTCGGCGGCAACCACGTGTTCGCCGGGCGTCTGATCGTCAGCGCGGAATTTGGCGACGAGGGCTTCGAATGCGGCCACGTCGCTGTGATCGCGCAGGAACATCTTGTGCACGGCCGTGCCGGTCTTGTCGAAGAATTGCAGCGAGCGGCGCGGACCGTTGTCAGTCGGCGTTTCCACGGCGTAGCCGAAGGCCCACTGGTGATAGAAGATGCGCAGATCGAGTTCCTTGCCGAGGCCGAGACCGATGGTGCCGTTGTGCGAGAGCTTCTCGTACGGGCCGTCTTTCTCGTGCACGGCAGCGTTGTTGCGCGTGAGCGCCATCACTCGGCCCAGCGTGGGCAGGGCTTCGACAATTTCGATGAAGTCCGGGCGCAGGCGCACGACGTGTTCGCCGACAAACGCGGCGACCGTCTCGCCTTCCGACACGCCGAGCGCCGCCGCAGCGTCGCGATCGCGCAGGTTCTGCTCGGATTTCAGGCGTTGGAATTCGCTGCGCAGACGGGTGACGTCGGCGAGGGCGGGAAAGACCGGCTTGGTGGCGGAGGCGGTCGCGGAGGCGTTTTGAGCGTTCATCATGGCAAATTCCTTTGTTGCGGTAGCTTGCTGGCAGGTGGCTGGCACGTGCCCGCACGGCGGCGGGCACATCGTCTGACTGGGTCTGACTTATCTGACTAATCGGATCTCGCGAAAAATCTCGTCAAACTGACGATTCGATCGGTCAGTACTGCAATTTCAGGCTCACAGCCACGCTGCGGCCCGGTGCCGAATACGCGTCCTTCACGTTCGACGTTTCGGCGATGTTGCGCACGTCCGACCAGTTCCAGTACTTGCGGTCGAACACGTTGTAGACGCCCGCATAAACCGTGGCGTGCTTGTTGATGTGATATCCACCCGACAGGTCGAGCACGATCGACGACCCCGGCGCCCAGCAGGTCTGGTTTTGCTGCATACCCGACGTGCAGGTCTTGGCGATCTGGCTTTGCGACTTGGCGGCCTGGAAGAGCAGGTCGGCTTGCGCGAACCACGTGCTGTTCGGTTCATAGCGCACGCCGAGCACCATCGAGAACGGGTTGATGGTGTTGAGCGGCTGGCTGCTCGAGCCTTCGTCCTCGGTGGTGCCGTGCGTGTAGGCCATCGCCGTACGCAGCGTTACACCGCCCTTGAGCGCCCACGTGGCACGGCCTTCCCAGCCCTGAATGCGGGCGCGGCTGAAGTTCACGTACTGATAGATGAGCGGATCGTTCGGGCGGCCCGAGCCGCTGATGTTCTGCTGCGAGATGAAGTTGCGATAGTTGCCGGCAAACACGGCGGTGCTATACGTGACTGGCCCCAACGTGGTGGCCAGACGCCCGCGCAGACCCAGCTCGACCGTGTCGCTCGTTTCCGGTTTCAGGTTCGGGTTGGCGATCGACATGTAGCCGTACAGCGGGTTCGAGAAACCGTTGTTGACCTGATCGGGGGTCGGCGTGCGGAAGCCGCGTGCGTACTGCACATACGGAATCAGCGACGGGGCGATTTCATACATGATTGCCAGACGCGGCGAGAACGCCGAGTCGTTCGACGAGGTCGGCGCAACCGGCTTACCGTTAGCCGATTGCGAGACGTACAACGGGTCGTTCTGTTTCGGCGAGAGCCAGTACGCGTCGTAGCGGATGCCCGGCGTGACGGTCAGTGCGCCGTAACGGATTTCGTCCTGCAAGAACGCGCCGAAGAGGGTGTAGTCGGTATCCGGGAACGCCTTGTTCGGGAACGATTCACCAGCACCCGGCACGGTGCCGTTGCGATAGCTCGTGATGAACGCGCTGCTGGCATCGGTGCCGTACACCAGTTTGTGCGCGAGCGGGCCGGTCGCGAAGTTGCTCTCGGCTTGCAGTGAACCGCCGATGGTGCGCTCCTTGTACGTGTTGTCGCGCGTGCGGGCACCCGCCGTGCGATTTTCATACGCGTACTGGTTGTTCTTCGCATCCTGGAAGTACAGCAACGCGTGAGCGTTCTGCACATACGCTTGCGATGCGTCGTTGAAGTCGTAGTCGAGGCTGACACGATTACGTTCGAGACGATCGCTGGTGGCTAGACCCAGCGTCGTGGGCGGGTTCACCGCCGACAACACCTGCGTGTCCACACGGCGGCGCACGTTCTCCGCCGTGAGCTTGAAGGTGGAGCTCGGCGTGGCCTTGAACACGAGCTTGCCCAGCACCGAGTCGCCATTGCTGTCCTGCGGATTGGCGGTCGTGCGTGCCGTGCTGGCGGAGTTGTTGGTGCCCTTGCTGTCGAGCTCGTGCCCCTTGTTGCCGTCGATGATCACCATGCCCTGCCACTGCTCGCCGCCCCAGGCGGCTTGAGCGGTGGTGCCGAAGCTGCGGTCCATCGAGTTGTAGTACGGGCGCAGCGAGAAGTAAGTCGACTTGCCGAAAGTGTCGAGCAGGTCCTGCGGGTCTTTGGTCAGGAAGTTGACCACGCCGGTCAGACCGTCGCTGCCGTAGAGGGACGACGCCGGGCCGCGCAGAATTTCGATGCGGCGCAGGATGTCCATGCTCATGTAGTCGCCGCGACCCGCTTCGAGCGGGCCGAACGAGTAGCCGGACGGCATGCGGATGCCGTCTTCGAAAAGGGCGACGCGGTTGCCTTCGAGACCTCGGATGTTGATGCTGGAATTGCCGTCACGCCCGCCGCCCAATGCCGCGGAACCGGGGCGATAGGGCGCGCGGCGCACGGTGACGCCGGGCTCGTAGCGCAACGCTTCCTTGATGTCTTGCGCCTGCTGCTCTTCGAGATCCTGATCGGTGATGACCGAGATCGAGGCCGGTGTGCGGTCCGATTCGGTGCGCGTGCGCGTGGCCGTGACGTTCACCTCTCTGAGGTTGGCCTCGGCGAGCTGCAACGGTGCCTTGGGTGATGCCTGCGCGAGCTGGACGGCCGGGACGGATTGGGCCGCCGTGCCTGTCGCAGCCGTCGTTTCGACCTGAGCCTGAGCCTGCGCCGGTGCCTGCTGCGCATACGCGGCAGTCATTCCGGCGGTGAGCCCGGCAGGCAGCCAGACAGCGGCAAACACCGCACGCACCAGCGGACGCAGACGCCGGTGGTTCTCACGAGCGCGTTCGCTACGCGAGTCTTCGATACGGTTGCCGGCGATGCGGCTGGCACGAATCGAAGGGTTGGCGCCGTTTCCCCGGCGCGTGGTCATGACAAATTGGCGGTCCCCGCCGCTCGACGACTGCTTCACTGCTGGCTCCCAGTGCAAAAAACCCCGTTGCTGGCTGGCAAGCGCTCGTGGCAATCGTCGTGTTCCCCCGATGTCGAAAACGACCGGGCGAAACACGCTGGCAGGCGCGGCTGGCGAAATCTCGTGCCACCCGGCCGCATGTTTTTCGGCCTCGGGACAACGAACTTAAATAAGAATCATTCGCATTTTTAACGATAAATGAAACCGGCGTCAAGGGGGAATTTCCTCGACGGTGTCAATGGGCGGGAAGGAGCGGGAAGGAGCGGCAAGGCACGGCGGCGTCTGGGAACCCCGCCTTGTGATCGTGCTTGGCGTCAGACCGGCAGGCTGGTATCGAACTTGATTTCGCGCAGCACCACGCTGGTTTTGACGTGGGCGACGGCGGGCAGGCGGAAGATGTGCTCGTGCAGGAAGGCGTCGTACGCCTTGATGTCGGGCGCTACGATTTTCAGGATGTAGTCGGCCTCGCCGGTGGTGCTGTAGCACTCCGTCACCTCAGGGCAGGTGCGGATCTCGCGCTCGAACTGTTCCGTGCCGCCTTCCGTGTGGCGCGTGAGTTGCACATGCGCCAGCGCGCACACGTGCAGCCCGAGCTTCTCGCGATCGAGCAGCACCGTGTAGCGTTGGATCACACCGTTCTGCTCCATCTCCTTGATGCGCCGCCAGCACGGGGTCGCCGACAGCCCGACGTTTTCCGAGAGTTCCTGCGCCGAACGGCGCGAATCGATCTGCAAGAGGCGCAGGATCTGCCGCGCAAAGTTGTCGAGTAATTCCATTTTGCAAAATGGCCTATTTCGAAATGAACGTTTCTTATTCTGCGCCAAACCGAGTGAAATAGTAAAAATCTTTCTCCTGCCTCCCCATACACTGCTTCCATACGGACGCTCGCCTGTCCTGCTGGGCCGGGCGCGACAACGAACATAACGACACGCCCCCGAAGCACGGCCCGCATTGATCATTTCTCTGATCGCAAGATGCTGGAACGGGCCGCACGGGGATCAGGAGATACACGATGAATGCCCCCATGCGCGCCGCGCTTGCGACGCCCACGGCCAACCCGCTGGCCCATCCCGACTATCAGCTCTCCGACGCGCTCACCGCACGCCGTGGTCAGATTTTCCTGACCGGCACGCAAGCGCTCGTGCGCATTTTGCTGATGCAACACCAGTTGGACGCCGCGCGCGGCCTGAACACGGCGGGCTTCATCAGCGGTTATCGCGGCTCGCCGCTCGGCGGCGTGGATCAGCAACTGTGGAAGGCCAAGAAGCTGCTCGACGCGGCCAAGGTCAAGTTTCTGCCGGCGATCAACGAAGAGCTCGGCGGCACGGCCGTCATGGGCACGCAACGCGTGGAAGACGACCCGGAGCGCACCGTCGAAGGTGTGTTTGGCATGTGGTACGGCAAAGGCCCGGGAGTCGATCGCGCGGGCGATGCGCTCAAGCACGGCAATGCCTACGGTGCGTCGCGCCACGGTGGTGTACTCGTGGTGGCGGGGGACGATCACGGCTGCGTGTCGTCGTCGATGCCGCACCAGAGTGACTTCACGATGATGTCGTGGAGCATGCCCGTACTAAACCCCGCCGACATCGGTGAGCTCGTCGAATTCGGTCTCTACGGCTATGCACTGTCGCGCTTCTCCGGTGCGTGGGCGGGCCTCAAGGCGATTTCGGAAACCGTGGAGTCGCGCGGCACCGTCGACCTCGACAAGATCCGCACCGACTGGGCCGAACCGCTCGATTACGTGACGCCTGAAGGCGGTCTACACAACCGCTGGCCCGACCTGCCGAGCCTCGCGCTCGAGACGCGTCTGGCTGCCAAGCTCGACGCCGTGCGCGCGTTCGCTCGCGTGAATAGCATCGACAAGTGGATTGCCCCCACGCCGGACGCCGACATCGGTATCGTCACCTGCGGCAAGGCGCACCTCGACTTGATGGAGACGCTGCGCCGTCTGGACATCACCATCGAAGACCTCGCCGCCGCCGGTGTGCGCATCTACAAGGTAGGGCAGTCGTTCCCGCTGGAGATGTCGCGTCTCGACAGCTTTGTGGCCGGCCTCACGGAAATTCTCGTCATCGAAGAGAAGGGCCCGGTGGTCGAGCAGCAGATCAAGCAATACCTGTACAACCGCACGACCGGCTCGCGCCCCATCGTGCTTGGCAAGACCGACACCGAGGGCCGCGCGCTGCTGTCCGCACTCGGCGAACTGCGTCCGTCGCGCGTATTGCCGGTATTTGCCGAATGGATCGCGAAGCATCGCCCGTCGCTCGATCGTCGCGAGCGCGTGGTCGATCTCGTGGCGCACGACATCCTCTCGAACGAAGCCGATGGCGTGCGCCGCGTGCCGTATTTCTGCTCGGGCTGCCCGCACAACACGTCGACCAAGGTGCCTGACGGCTCCATTGCGCAGGCGGGTATCGGTTGCCACTTCATGGCGTCGTGGATGGACCGCGACACCACGGGCCTGATTCAGATGGGTGGCGAAGGTGTCGACTGGGCCGCGCATTCGAACTTCACCAAACGTCCGCACGTTTTCCAGAATCTGGGCGACGGCACGTACTTCCACTCGGGCCTGCTTGCCATTCGTCAGGCGGTCGCCTCGAAGGCGAACATCACCTACAAGATTCTCTACAACGACGCCGTGGCGATGACCGGCGGGCAACCCGTCGACGGTTCGATTTCGGTGCCGCAGATTGCGCGTCAGGTCGAGGCCGAAGGGATCGCCAAGCTGGTGGTGGTGAGCGACGAGCCCGAGAAATACGTCGGACACGAAGGTCAGTTTCCGAAGGGCACGACGTTCCATCACCGCAGCGAACTCGACGCCGTGCAGCGCGAGCTGCGCGAGATTGCGGGCGCGACCGTGCTCATCTACGACCAGACTTGCGCGGCGGAAAAACGCCGTCGTCGGAAGAAAAACGAATTCCCGAATCCGGATCGCCGTCTATTCATCAACGAAGCCGTTTGCGAAGGCTGCGGCGATTGCGGCGTGGCCTCGAACTGCCTGTCGGTCGAGCCGGTGGAAACGGCGATGGGCCGCAAGCGCCGCATCGATCAATCGTCGTGCAACAAGGACTTTTCGTGCGTGAACGGCTTCTGCCCGAGCTTCGTCTCGGTCAAGGGTGCGGCGCTGAAGAAGGCGCTCGCTGCGGCGTTCGATCAGGCGGCGTTTGAAGGGCGTCTGAACGCGCTGCCGCAGCCGGCTGCACTTGCTGGCGATGCACCGTTCGACATCATGGTCACGGGTGTGGGTGGCACGGGCGTGGTTACGATTGGCGCGCTCATCACGATGGCGGCGCACCTCGAAGGCAAGAGCGCTTCGGTGCTCGACTTCATGGGTTTTGCGCAGAAGGGTGGCGCTGTGCTGTCGTTCGTGCGCTTTGCTAATACGCCGCAGGCACTCAATCAGGTGCGTATCGACACGCAGCAGGCCGACGTGCTGCTGGCCTGCGACATGGTCGTGGGGGCGAGCGCCGATGCGCTGCAAACCGTGCGCCGCGACCGCACGCGTGTGGTGGTCAACACGCATGCCATTCCGAACGCGACGTTCGTGCAGAACCCCGATGCCAACCTGCATGCCGACGCGTTGCTCGCGAAGATGCGTCATGCGGCCGGCAACGAGAAGCTCGACGCGTGCGACGCGCAGGCGTTGGCGCAGCGCTTCCTCGGCGACACGATGGGCGCGAACATCATCATGCTCGGCTTTGCGTGGCAACTGGGTCTCGTGCCGGTGTCGCTGGACGCGCTGCAACGTGCGATCGAACTGAACAACGTTGCCGTGCCGATGAACCAGTTGGCGCTGGCCATTGGCCGCCTCGCAGCGGGTGATCCGACGGCACTGACGCAAACGACGGCCAAGGCCGTGAATCAGCCGGTGCATGCGCCGGTGGCGGCGGACATGTCGTTCGACGAACTCGTCGCACACCGCGTCGATTTGCTGACGAAGTATCAGAGCGCGGCGTATGCGGCGCAGTTTGCGAGCTTTGTGAAGCAGGTCGCCGATGCGGAAACGCGCGTGGCGGGTGCACCGGGCCGTGTGTCGCGCGCCGTGGCGCAGCAGCTTTCGCGTCTGATGGCGTACAAGGACGAGTATGAAGTGGCGCGTCTGTATGCCGAGACGTCGTTCACCGATGCGCTGGGCGAGACGTTCGACGGCAAGCCGGGGCGCGACTTCCGTCTGGAGTTCCACATGGCCCCGCCGCTCATCGCGCGCGGCAAGGACGGTGGTGCCCCGAAGAAGGTCACGATCGGCCCGTGGTTGTGGCCCGTGTTGCGCGGCATGGCGAAGCTGCGCGGCCTGCGTGGCGGTGCCCTCGATGTGTTCGGCTACACGCTGGAGCGCCGCATGGAGCGTCAGTTGATTGCGGACTACCGTGCGACCATCGGTCAGGCGCTGGCAGGTCTGAATGCCGAGACGCTGGCGGATGTGGCGGCATTGGCGGAAGTCCCGGCAAAGATTCGCGGCTACGGCCATGTGAAGCTGGCGAATCTGGTGATGGCGAAACGTGTCGAGGCGACCATTGCCGGTCGTCTCGACGTGACACCGGCCACCGGTGACGCGGTGACCGAGGCACTGGCCCACGCGCGCAGCAGCGGCAAGTCCCTCAAGGGCATTCCGGTGGTGACGGCGCGCTAAGCGGGCGACATCCGACGTTGCAATCCGCAGGTGATAAGCTGGCAAATGCCGTTCAGTGGCAAGACTGAACGGCATTTTTATTGGGCCGCGCAAAGCGGTCCTCCAGCGCGATCTGAATTGCCACCCCACAACGCCGTTTCCATACCGGCATCCGGCCAACGCGCTACCATTCGGGAGTTACGGTTTACGCGAGTGGGTAGACTCGATGCCCGCTGAGCATGCGACGGAGGGTTTTGGCGCGGCTTGGCGGGTGTGGTCAGCCCACCAATGTGCTAAGTAACCGGTTGAGTAAGCGGTTGATTATGGAGAGAAAAATGAGTGTTTCGAAGTCGCCTGCGGACCGCAAGGTCATTCTCACGGGTGACCGCCCGACTGGCCCGCTGCACCTGGGTCACTACGTCGGCAGTCTGAAGAACCGCGTCGCTTATCAGCACGAATACAAGCAATTCGTCCTCGTGGCCGACGCGCAGGCGCTCACCGACAACACGGATGATCGCGGCAAGGTGCATCGCAATGTCTCGGAAGTGGCGCTCGATTATCTGGCCGTCGGCATCGACCCGGACGTGACCACCATCTGCGTGCAGACGTGGCTGCCCGAGCTTACCGAACTCACCTTCTATTACCTGAACCTCGTCACGGTGGCGCGCCTCGAGCGCAACCCGACCGTGAAGCAGGAAATCGGGCTGCGTAACTTCGAACGCGATATTCCGGCCGGCTTCCTCACCTATCCGGTGAGCCAGGCCGCCGACATCACGGCATTCCGCGCAACGCTGGTGCCGGTGGGCGAAGACCAACTGCCGATGATCGAGCAGACGAACGAAATCGTGCGGCGTCTGAACCGTCTGGCCGATCGCGAAATTCTGGTTGAAACGAAAGCCCTCGTGCCGCCGATCGGCCGTCTGCCGGGGATCGACGGCAAGGCGAAGATGAGCAAGTCGCTCGGCAATGTGATCAACATTTCGTCGTCGCCGGACGAGATTCGCAAAGCCGTGAAGAACTGCTACACCGATCCGCTGCACCTGCGCGTGGAAGACCCGGGCCATCTGGAAGGCAACGTCGCGTTTGCGTATCTCGATGCGTTCGATGAAGACAAGGAAGGCGTGCAAGCGATGAAGGACCACTACGTGCGTGGCGGTCTGGGCGACTCGAAGGTGAAGGCGCGTCTGGAAGAGCGTCTGCAAGAGATGCTGCGTCCGATGCGTGAGCGCCGCGAGGAGTTCGCGAAGAACCCGGAATACGTGTGGGATATGCTGCGCGCCGGCACCGAACGGGCCCGCGAAACTGTGTCGCAAACGCTGGATGACGTGCGCTCGGTATTCGTCACACCGGGCTGGAAGAAGTAACGTCTTACGAGCAAGACACAAGCGCGATATTCATGTGAAGCACGCGCTGCAGATGTCGAGAGGGGCAGTCCGCGAGGGCTGCCCCTTTTTCTTGATGCCATCAAATTTACGTCAAGCGGGCAGCTTCAAAATCTTTTCGCATGCGCTCCATCGTGGCATTCATCGCGTCCATTGAGGAACGAAGGTTGCTGATGTCGTTGCTCTGCCCATTGAGCGTGGTTCGAATGTCGGCGAGGTCACTACTGTGACCGGTAAATGCGGCACGAAGCCCCGCGATGTCATTCCCCATCGTTGTCGTTCGTTTGTCGATACTATCCGTTGCGCGTCTGACATGACCGATGTCATTGCGCAAGTTTCCAGTTTCTTGTGTGAGATGTTCGATGCCTTTGAGCGTGCGATAGGAATTTACGGTGTTCATGCGTTGCTCCAGTTGTGTGATGGTCAGATCGTGTAGCTTGTCCACGGCTTTGGACAACTCGTTCCAGCCGGTGTCGCGTTGGTAAAAGCGTTGGTTGAGGATGGTGTTGATCGAACTGGCTAACGTGACTGCGATACCGATTGCAAAGAGCGCGGCAGCGATGGTCCCGCCGGATGCGACAAACGCGCAGACCGTGATGGCTATCGACGCGGCCGCAAGCAATGCGACCACCACGGCCTTTGTGTTGAACCGATTCTTTGACGAGGGCAGGCATCTGCGGGCGGCGTCGAGATGCGTTCGCACGTCACTGATCAAATTGGCCTGCGTCACAACGTTGTCCGCGCTTTCCTTGCCATCGCACAACGTCGACGTGGTATTCAACAGACCGTTCAAAGCACCGTCGATCTGCTGCAGGCTCTCGTGAAGATGGCGGGCAGACTTTGATAATTCTTTCGTGTCGCGTACATCACTCTGTTTGCGCGCATACCGACGAAAGCAATGCAGCGGATTGAGATGACGTCCCGGCGTGCTCGTCTTGTCCCATACCGTCTCATCGATCTTCCTCATCGCTTTGGCAAGACCGTCGATCGCCGCATCGATTTGCGCTGCCGGCACTGCTTCGAAACGGCTTTCGCCCAGTTGCCATGCGACGTTTTTCATTCCCTCAAGCTTTGCGACGATGTCGCGATGGAGCGCATTGGTCGATCGACCTCCGGCGACCGAGGGGGGATGGACTTGGGCGTCGAGCAGCGACGCGTCCAACGGTGAATACACATCTGAACTCCAGGGTTTCCATGGGGTGAATGAAAATTCGGATGACATGTTGAGTAGCGTCCTCTGACGGCGTTCTCGGTATCAGGAAATGCTTCGTCACGTGCCTGCGCTATCTGACGTAGCGGGGCCAATTCTTCGGCCGTTCGAAGCGACGCGCTTTCGGTTTCCCTGTTCATGTTTCGCCAAGTGGACATTGCCAGTCCCCTCTGCGCTCCCACCCTGATTCCCCGCCCAAAACGTGTTTGGGCCTTTTCCCTTGGCGTTACTTCGGCAAATAGCCATCTAACGTACGCGCGCGAGTCACTGCTGCTTTGCTTCGCTGGATGTAAAGCGGTTGGAGAGCTCGCCGTGTGGCCCTCGATCACCCCCCCAAAGCGGTCCGGGCGCCGCCAACCAAAATGACTATAGGGATCGAGGTATCAGGAGATGAACGATATTGTTGGAAAGGTGGCACGCACCTGGGCCGTGTCCACACGCGATATGTGGGTGCTGGCCGCCAGTGCCCTGATGATGGTGACGATGATTCTTGTCTTGCCGTTCGAAGACAAAACCAACCGAGGTCTCGCATTGGCCGCGTTCGTCGCGGTGCTGTGGCTTTCAGAAGCGGTGCATCTCACCATGACCGCGCTGATGGTGCCTGTGCTGGCGGTTTTGCTGGGCATTCTGGAAACACCGGCGGCATTGCAGTCGTTTGCGCATCCCATCGTGTTTCTGTTCTTCGGCGGTTTCGCGCTGGCAACGGCCCTGCGCGTGCAGGGACTCGACCGCTTTCTCGCCAACCGTCTGTTGCATCTGGCGGGCGGACGCATGAGCCGCGCGGCGTGGATGTTGTTCGGGGCGACGGCTGCGATGTCGATGTGGGTGAACAACACCTCGACGACGTCGATGATGTTGCCGCTCGCACTCGGCATCCTCGCGCAACTCGACACGCGTGAAGACCGCAACACGGTGACCTTCCTGCTGCTCGGTATCGCATACAGCGCCAACATCGGCGGCTTGGGCACTATCGTCGGCAGCGTGCCCAATGCGATGGTGGCCACGCATCTGGGTATCGACTTTCTGACGTGGGCGAAATTTGGTGTGCCGCTGGTGGCGGTGTTGTTGCCGCTGATGGTGGTGACGATCTACGTCGTGCTGCGTCCGCGACTAGACCATCGGATCGAGACGACAACGGAACCCATGGTCTGGACCACACAACGCGTCGTCGCTGTGACGATCTTTTCCGGCACGGTACTCAGCTGGATCTTCAGTCAGCAGATCAGCCAGTTACTCGGTGGCGTAAAGCAACTGGATACGCTCATTGCGTTGTCAGCGGCGGTCTTGATCGGCATGACTGGCGTGGCGAGCTGGAAGCAGATTCAGGAGCACACCGATTGGGGCGTGCTGTTGTTGTTCGGTGGCGGTTTAACGTTGAGCGTGGTGCTGCGAAATTCCGGCGCGAGTGTGGTGATGGCGGAGGGCGTTTCAAGCGTCTTTGCGATGAGCCACACACTGGCGGTCCTGTTGATCACTGCGGCGTTCATTGTGTTTCTGACCGAACTCACCAGTAACACCGCAAGCGCCGCAATTCTGGTGCCGATCTTTGCAACTATTTCGGTATCCTTAGGATTTCCAGAGGCGTTGCTCACGATGGTGATCGGTATCGGTGCGTCGTGTGCCTTTATGCTGCCGGTGGCGACACCACCCAACGCCATCGTGTTCGGCACCGGGCAAGTGCCACAACGTCGGATGGTGCAGTCAGGCTTTTTCATCAATCTGATTTGCGTGGTCGTTATCACCGCATTTGCATGGACGTTGTGGCGATAGGTCACAACACATCAGCGTCGCCACGCAATGCAAAACGCCGTGACGTGTAGAACGTCACGGCGTTTTCTTCATGCCATCGAAAGCGATGTCGCAGCGGCAATTACTTCGGCTGCTTCGCGACCTTGCCGTCCTTGAACACCCACTGAATGCCTACGCCCTGACCGGTCAGCACGCCGATGGTCTCCAGCGGATTACCGTCGACGACGAGCACGTCGGCGAGTGCGCCCGGGGCGATCACGCCCAGCTCGCCCACGCGATTCAGAATCTCGGCACCGATGACGGTTGCCGAGCGCAGCGTGTCGGCAGCGCCAAGCACGTCGGCGCGAATCGTCAGTTCATCCGACTGGTACTTGTGCATGTCGCCCAGCAGGTCGGAGCCGAAGCCCATCTTCACGCCCGCGTCGCGATAGATCGACAGCGACTCGCGGCCCGCACGTTGCACGCTCTCGACCTTCGCTACCGATTCAGGCGGCAGGCCCAGCGATTCGCCGTCCTTGGCGAGTGCGTCATACGTCACGAGCGTGGGCACTACATACGCGCCTTTCTCGGCCATGAGCTTGGCCGTCTCGGCATCGCACAGGTTGCCGTGCTCGATGGTGCGCACGCCGCAGCGCACGGCGCGTGCGATCGCCTTCGGCGTGTACGCGTGGGCCATCACATACGTTTGCGCGGCTTCGGCTTCCGCCACCGCTGCGCGGATTTCGTCTTCCGAATATTGCGTGTTCGCAATCGGATCGACCGGCGACGCGACACCGCCCGACGCCATCAGCTTGATCTGCGTGGCGCCCATTTGGATTTCTTCGCGCACGGCCAGACGAATCGGATCGACACCATCAACGACACGGCCGATCGCACCCGCACGGAACGCACACGAACACGGCTCCAGCGTGTCGCTGCGCGGGCGGAAATCGCCGTGACCGCCGGTCTGCGAAAGCGCCTTGCCCGACGGGAAAATACGCGGGCCCGGGATCACGCCTTGTTCGATGGCTTGTTGCAGCGCCCAGTCAGCACCGCCCGCGTCACGCACGGTCGTGAAGCCTCGATTGAGCATGCCTTGCATGATCGGCAGCGACTTGAGCACGGTCAGCACGTTGGGCTGGCTGGCGTTGGTGCCGAGGTTCGGATGCGAGGCGAGGACGTGCACGTGGCAGTCGATCAGGCCGGGCATGACGGTCTTGCCGGTCACGTCGATGACGGTCGCACCATCGATGTCGAGCGGCGTCGCGGAGACGGCGGTGATGCGGTTGCCCTCGATGGCGACGTCGTGGCGCGCGAGCAAGCGGCCGGCGGCAGCGTCGAGCACATTGCCGCCGCGAAGCAGGGTAACGGACATGGGGGAGTTCCTTGGACGTTGTTGGAGTGTTGGTGCAGAGGTGCAGCGATTTGCAGCGAAATTCAGCGAAATGACAAAAAGGCGCGCCGGTGAGGGCGCGCCTTTTCTATAAAACGATCAGGCCTTCGTTTTGTACGGCAGCGGCTTAACGAAGCGGGTACCCACGAAGCTGATGGCCGCCGCGATGATCACGTAGATCGCCGGGGCCATGTTGCTGCCCGTGCGGGCGATCAGCCACGTGATGATGAGCGCAGCGAAGCCGCCGAAGATCGTGACCGCGAAGTTGTACGCCACCGACAGGCCGGTCGACAGCACCTGGGGCGGGAACAGCTCCGAGAATGCCGCGAGAATCGGGCCCGTGTAACAGGCGATGAGCAGGCCGAACACGATCTGGAACGTCAGCAGCGATTGCAGACCCGGGGCCACGTTCAGATACGTGAACATCGGCCATGCGAGCAACAGAATCATCAGCGCCGAGCCCGACAGGAACGGACGGCGGCCGTAGCGGTCTGCCAGACGTCCCACGACCGGTGCGAACACCAGAATCATGGCGCCGCCCACCATGCCGGCGGTGAAGCCATTGGCGGCCGGCAACTTCAGCACGCGTTGGGCATACGTCGGCATGTAGAACAGCAGCACGTAGGTGCAGATCGTCCACAGCACGACCATCGAGAAGCTTGCGAGCGTTTCGCGCGGGTACTTCGAGAACACGTCGCGCAGCGGCGTATTCGACTTCTCGGCGTGCTGGAACGTCGGCGTCTCATCGACCTTGCTACGGATGTAGAAACCGACCGGGCCGATCAGCATGCCCACGATGAACGGCACACGCCAGCCCCACGATTCGAGCGACGCCTTGTCGAGTTCTGTCGTCACGAACGTGCCCACGGCCGCGCCGAGCAGCACGGCAAAGCCGATGCTCGACTGAATCCATGCGGAGTAATAGGCGCGCTGATTCGCCGGTGCATATTCGGTGAGGAACGCCGTCGCACCGCCCATTTCGCCGCCGGCCGAGAAGCCTTGCAGCAAACGTGCGAGCACGATGATCACGGGGGCGGCCAGACCGATCTGGTCGTAGGTCGGTGCGAGACCGATCATCGCCGTGCCCGCTGCCATCAACAGGATGGTGAGCGACAGCGCAGCCTTGCGGCCGACGCGATCGGAATACACGCCGAGCACGATGCCGCCGACCGGGCGCATGAAGAAGCCCACGCCGAAGGTGGCCACGGCCAGCAGGAACGACGAGAGGTCGTCGCCGGTGGGGAAGAATTGCTTGGCGATAATCGCCGCGAAGAAGCTATAGACGGTGAAGTCGAACCATTCCAGACCATTGCCGATCACCGTCGCCACAATGGCGTGACGGCGTTGGCGGTCCAGGTTGGCTTGAGGCACTGCGTACGTCGCCTGCATCTGGGTCTCCCGGAGGATGGGTGGCGTCCGTTGCGTGCGAGAAGTCACGTCATGCCGGTAATACGCCTGCTTTTTTGTCGGATCACGTTCGCCCTACGGCACGAACATGCGCGGATGAACCACAACATAGGTCAGACAAAATGACAGGAAAAACGATAATTCCGCATGTTGCCATGCGTGCAGCGCATGGCAACTTTGTCAGATGCCCTCTAACCCTATGACGGCAAACGGGTTTGCGAGTAAATCCAATTGCGGAAAATTCGGGCTGCCGCATGCTCATGGCGCTCGGCAGGCCACACGAGATAGTAGCCGCCGCCCAGACTCGCACGTGCGTCGCACGCCGGGACGAGCAGGCCCGCCTCAAGGCAGGGGTCGATCATGTGACGCCAGCCCATCACCAGCCCGCCGCCTTCGATGGCCATCTGCACGAGCAGTGGATAGTAATTGGCGCTGACCATGCGTGGCGATTTTGGCGCGCTCACGCCTTGCAGCTCGAACCAGTCCTGCCACGACATCCACTTGCGCTGACCGTCTTCGATGAAGAGCAGCGTTTCGTTGACGAGATCGGCGGGTTTGAGCGTGCGGCCGTCGAGATAGGCGGGGGAACAGACGGGAAAGACTTCTTCGTCGAAGAGCCGCCGGCCCGCGAAGTCGGGCGGCAGATCGTTTCGCACGTAATAGACGCCGAGATCGAACTCCGACGCGGAGAGCGAGGTGAGGCCGTCTTTGACGATCACGCGAATCTTGACGTCGGGGTGGGCCGCGCGAAAGCGCATGAGTTGCGGGGTCATCCACAACACGGCGACGCCGGATGAGCAGGCAACGGTCAATTCGAGGTCGCCGCGACGCTTCATCAGGTCGGCGGTAGCCTCGGCACATTCGTTGAGCAGGCGTTGAATCTGCTCGGCGTAGCGCTGGCCTGCGACGGTGAGGCGCAGCGTGCGATGTTCGCGGGTAAAGAGCGTGCGGCCGAGAAATTCTTCAAGCTGCGCGATCTGACGGCTGACCGCGCTTTGCGTGAGATTGAGCTCCGCCGCCGCGCGGGTGAAGCTCGCGTGCCGCACGGCAGCGTCGAACGCGACGAGACAGTGCAGTGGCGGCAACGGCGAGATGGGCATGCGCGGCGGGGTCTCCTGTGAGCGTTAGGGTGGCAGCTTAATCAGCGTAATGCTTAGCGCTTGCCAACCATTTGCTCCGGGCGCACCCAGGCGTCGAACTGCTCGGACGTGACGTGGCCCAAGGCCAGTGCCGCTGCCTTGAGCGTGGTGCCTTCCTTGTGCGCCTTCTTGGCGATGGCAGCCGCCTTGTCGTAGCCGATGTGCGGATTGAGCGCCGTCACCAGCATGAGCGACTCTTCGAGCAGGTTGCCGATGCGGGCGCGGTTAGGCTCGATACCGATGGCGCAGTTATCGTTGAAGCTCACCGAGCCGTCGGCCAGCACGCGCACGCTTTGCAGGAAGTTGTGGATGAGCATCGGCTTGAACACGTTCAGCTCGAAGTTGCCCATCGAGCCGCCGATGTTGATCGCCACATCGTTGCCCAGCACCTGACAGCAGAGCATGGTCATCGCTTCGCATTGGGTCGGGTTGACCTTGCCCGGCATGATCGAGCTGCCCGGCTCGTTTTCCGGAATCTGCAATTCGCCGATGCCGCAGCGCGGGCCGCTGGCGAGCCAGCGCACGTCGTTGGCAATCTTCATCAGACTGGCAGCGAGCGTCTTCAACGTGCCGTGCGCATTGACGATGGCGTCGTTGGCGGCGAGCGCTTCGAACTTGTTCGGGGCGGTGATGAACGGCAGGCCGGTGTCGCGGGCGAGTGCTTCCGCCACTTTCTGCGCGAATTCCGGATGGGCGTTCAGGCCCGTGCCCACGGCGGTGCCGCCGAGCGCGAGCTCTGCTACGTGGGGCAGGGCGTCGTCGACGTGCTTCAGGCCGTGATCGATCTGCGCGACCCAGCCTGAGATTTCCTGACCGAGCGTGAGCGGCGTGGCGTCTTGCAGGTGGGTGCGGCCGATCTTGACGATGTTGTCGTACGCGTGGGCCTTCGCGGCGAGCGTGTCGCGCAGTTGGCCGACGCTCGGCTTGAGGTGGTTGATCAGCGCGTCGAGGGCGGCCACGCTCATGGCGGTCGGGAACACGTCGTTCGACGACTGGCCCTTGTTCACGTCGTCGTTGGGGTGCACGAGACGCTCTTCGCCGCGCACGCCGCCGAGCAGTTCGCTGGCACGGTTGGCGAGCACTTCATTCATGTTCATGTTCGACTGCGTGCCCGAGCCGGTCTGCCACACGGCCAGCGGGAATTCGTCGTCATGCTGACCGGCGACGACTTCGTCGGCGGCCTTGATGATGGCATCGGCCTTCTTGGCGTCGAGCACGCCCAGACCCTTGTTGACTTCGGCGGCGGCGCGCTTGACGCGAGCCAGTGCGCGCACGAGCTCGCGCGGCATCTTTTCCGAGGAAATCTTGAAGTTTTGCAGCGAACGCTGCGTTTGCGCACCCCAAAGACGATCGGCAGGCACTGCAATTTCGCCGAAAGTATCGCGTTCCATTCTCACAGACATGATCAACATCCTTGTAGAGAGACAAGCGCCTGCCCCGTTCAAATGGGTAGGGGCGGACTCTGAATTGTAGAACTTCAGTGACGATTCGACATGACAGGCATCCCGGTGGAAAACCGTGTCATGGGAATGAATTGCGGGGGCCTCGCGTGTTCGGGTAGCGGCTTTTGCGGGCTCTGAGGCCACGTCTGGTGGTGATTCGGCTGCTATTTCAGCCATCTTTCAGCCGCTTTACAGCCACTTTCCAGCCGCCGGTATTCTGTCACGCCCAGACCGCCGCGACCAGTTGCAGCGCAGCGGCAATGGCGGGTTCCTCCCGGCGGGCGGCCAGCGTGACGAAGGTGAGTTCAGTGGGCACGGCTACGCCGTCGGCAATGACCAGCCCGTGGGCGCGGGCTTCGCGCAGCGCAATCGAGTCGCGCATGAGCGACAGGCCGATGCCGGATTTCACCAGATCGAGCATCGACGGCTCCTGATCGACCTCGGCCACCTTCACCGGTGAGACGCCCAATGCACCGAACAGCGCCGAGAGCAGGCGGTTGTGGGCGGACTCGGGCGGTGTCCAGATCCACGGCAGGGCGGCCAGCTCGCGCCAGCCGCGCCGGGCCACGCGCTCGCGCCAGCCCGCCGGGGCGAGCACCTGATAGGAGAACGGCGTGAGGGTAATCGTGTGAAAGCGATCGCCCTCGGGACGGCCTAGATAGAAGCCCACGTCCAGCTCGCCGCGAGCAATCTGTTGCAACACCGAGCCGGACATGCCGTGGCGCAGCGCCGTTTCAATCTGTGGGTACGACTCAACCAGACGCTTGAGAAAGGCGCCCAGCCGCGTGAATTCCGGATCGAGGATCGTGCCGATGCGCAACCGGCCGCGCACCGTTTCACGCAACGCGCCCGCCGCTTGTTGCAGATCGGCCAGCGCGGCCAGCATGCGTTCGGCGAGCGGGAGCAACGCCTGTCCGTCGCGCGTCAGCGCCAGCCCTTGAGCGGTGCGTGTGAAGAGCGTGAGGCGCAGGGCCTCTTGAAGCGCTTTGACTTGCAGGCTGACGGCCGGCTGCGTGAGATGCAGGCGCTGCGCGGCACGCGTGAGGTTGCCCTCATGGGCGATGGCGACGAAGGCGCGAAGATGAGCGAGTTCCATGCGACGGCAGGCAGAGAGCGTTGAAACGGGGCAGCGAAGCGCAGAAATCCACCGCTTCATGCCCCGCAATATAAGGGCATCTTATATTGCTTTTCATAATTTCTCATTGGATCGCACCGCCGTCCGGCAGTACGCTAGGCAATCACTTTGGCGAATAGCGTTGTGTTGCGGTGCGGCACAACGTCAACTCCCGCCATCTTGCCATTCCACGCAGAGACCGGATTCAGGGAAAACCAACATGAGTAGCGCTGATATTGCAACCGTGCAGCACTTCATTGGCGGCCAGCAGGTGGCCGGCCGCAGCGAGCGCTTTGCCGATGTGTACAACCCCGCGGAAGGCGCCGTGACGGCCCGAGTGGCGCTGGCAAGCGAGGCGGATGTCGACGCCGCGGTCGCCGCAGCGAAGGCGGCCTTGCCCGCGTGGTCGGAAACGGCGCCGCTCAAGCGCGCCCGCGTGCTGTTCAAGTTCAAGGCGCTGCTCGACGCACATCAGGACGACCTCGCCCGGATCATCTCGCGCGAGCACGGCAAGGTGTTTTCCGACGCTCGTGGCGAAGTCACGCGCGGCATCGAGATCGTCGAATACGCGTGCGGCGCGCCGCAGTTGCTGATGGGCAAGCACAGCGACAACATCGGCGGCGGCATCGACAACTGGCATCTGCGTCAGCCGGTCGGTGTGTGCGCCGGCATCACCCCGTTTAACTTCCCCGCGATGGTGCCGATGTGGATGTTCCCGGTGGCGATCGCGTGCGGCAATACGTTCGTGCTCAAACCGTCCGAGCGCGACCCGTCGGCGAGTCTGTTGATGGCGGAATTGCTGCGTGAAGCGGGCCTGCCCGATGGTGTGTTCAACGTGGTGCAGGGCGACAAGGTTGCGGTCGATGCGCTGCTCGCGCACCCCGACGTGGAAGCGCTGTCGTTCGTGGGCTCCACGCCGATTGCCGAATACATCTACACGGAAGGCACGCGACGCGGCAAGCGCGTGCAGGCGCTCGGCGGCGCGAAGAACCACCTCGTGGTGATGCCCGATGCCGATCTCGATCAGGCGGTCGATGCGTTGATCGGTGCCGCCTACGGTTCGGCCGGCGAGCGGTGCATGGCGATTTCGGTCGCGGTTGCGGTGGGGCAGGTGGCCGATCGCCTCGTCGAGGCGCTGGTGCCGCGCGTGAAGGCGCTGCGCATCGGGCCGGGTTCTGACGACGCGTCGGAGATGGGCCCCGTCGTCACGGGCGCGCACAAGGCGAAGATCGAGGGCTATATCGCCGAGGGCGTGAAAGCGGGGGCCGAGTTGCTGGTCGACGGTCGCGGCTTGCAGGTGCCGGGACACGAGAAGGGCTTTTTCATCGGCGGCACGCTGTTCGATCACGTGACGTCCGACATGACGATTTATCGCGAAGAAATTTTCGGGCCGGTGCTCGCGGTGGTGCGTGTGCCCGATCTCGCAGCGGCCATCGACCTCGTCAATGCGCACGAGTACGGCAACGGCGTGTCGTGCTTCACGAGCGATGGCGGCGTGGCGCGTGCGTTCTCGCGTCAGGTGAAGATCGGCATGGTCGGCATCAACGTGCCGATTCCGGTGCCGATGGCGTGGCAGTCGTTCGGCGGATGGAAGCGCTCGTTGTTTGGCGACCACCATGCTTATGGTGAAGAAGGCGTTCGTTTTTACACGCGCTTCAAGAGCGTGATGCAGCGTTGGCCGGACAGCATCGCGAAGGGCGCGGAATTCACCATGCCGGTGGCGAAGTAGCGCGACGGGATAGACTGCGTCACACGACACGATAAAAATGAACCCGATGGTGGTGGCGGCAGTCCACCCCACTCGGGCGCCGCACCAGAGCCGGCGTCGCTATCTGGCGAACGCTGCGCCATCGACGGAGACAGGCGGGAATGAGCAAGCAGGCTGCAAAGGAAGAGACCTTCGATTACGTGATCGTGGGGGCAGGATCGGCCGGCTGCGTGTTGGCCAATCGTCTGACGCAGGACCGTGACGTCAACGTGCTGCTGCTCGAAGCGGGCGGCAAAGACGACTATCACTGGATTCACATTCCCGTCGGCTATCTGTATTGCATCGGCAATCCGCGCACCGACTGGCTCTATCGCACGCAAGCCGAAGCGGGCCTGAATGGCCGCTCGCTCGCGTATCCGCGCGGCCGTGTGCTGGGCGGCAGTTCGTCGATCAACGGCATGATCTACATGCGCGGTCAGCGCGAAGATTACGATGTGTGGGCCGACGCGACCGGCGACGATGGCTGGCGTTGGGACAACGTGCTGCCGCTGTTCAAGCGCAGCGAAGATCACTACAAAGGCGGTTCGGAATTTCACGGCAGCGGCGGCGAATGGCGCGTCGAGAAGCAGCGCTTGTCGTGGCGCGTGCTCGATTCTTTCGCCGATGCCGCCGAGCAAATGGGCATCCCCAAAACCGACGACTTCAATCGCGGCGATAACTTCGGCATCGGCTACTTCGAAGTGAATCAGCGGCGCGGTGTGCGCTGGAGTGCGGCGAAGGGCTTTCTGCGACCGGCCAGCGAGCGACCGAATCTGACGGTGATTACGGGCGCGAGCGTGAGCAAGCTGTTGTTCGAAGGCACGCGTTGCACGGGCGTGGCGTATCGCGGTGGTAATGACGACTACACGGCACTCGCGCGTGCCGAAGTCATTCTCGCGGCGGGCGCGGTGAATTCGCCGCATCTACTTGAGGTATCGGGCATTGGCGATGGCGAGCGTCTGCGGGGTTTCGGTATCGACGTCGTGTCCGATCTGCCCGGTGTCGGCGAGAACTTGCAGGACCATCTGCAATTGCGCACGGTGTACAAGTTGCGCGGCGTCACGACGCTCAATCTCACTGCAAACAGTCTGTGGGGAAAGCTCAAGATCGGCATGCAGTATGCGTTCGCGCAGCGCGGGCCGATGAGTATGGCACCGTCGCAACTGGGCGCGTTTGCGAAGAGCCGCGAAGACGTGGCGCGACCCGATCTCGAATACCACGTGCAGCCGCTCTCGCTCGACAAGTTCGGCGAGCCGCTGCACAAGTTCAATGCGTTCACGGCGTCGGTATGCAACCTGCGACCGACGTCGCGCGGCAATGTGCATTTGACGTCGCCCGACGCGCGTGTAGCGCCGGCCATCGCACCGCACTACCTGTCGACGGAAGCCGACCTTGCGGTGGCCGCCGATGCCATCAAGCTCACACGCCGCATCGTGGGCGCGCCGGCATTTGCGCGCTACGAGCCGCGCGAGTATCTGCCGGGGCCGTCGTATCAGAGCGATGAGGATCTGAAGCGCGCTGCGGGGGATATCGGCACGACGATCTTCCATCCGGTAGGGACGTGTCGCATGGGACGCGCCGACGATCGCAATGCGGTGGTCGACGCCGAACTTCGCGTGCGCGGCGTGCAGAACCTGCGCGTGGTGGATGCCTCCGTCATGCCGGTGATCACCTCAGGTAACACCAATTCGCCGACGATCATGATCGCCGAGCGCGCGAGCGACATGATTCGCGCGGCGCGAAAAGCAGGGCGGTGACAGTGCCGGACATCGATATGAAGTCGATGTCGTGGGGATGTCTGGACGCGCTGAATCGTTCGCCGTGGAGCGAACGTCAGCGCGTTATCTGTCTTTCCGGATTTCCGGATTTCTCCGGCTCGCCGCTAAAACTTACGTAGTAATACCTAATGTTGGTCGCGCACCCCGCTGCGCGCTCATCGAATTTAGCTATCGCACCTGCATTTGCGTGTGCCGCAAAAGCCTTATGCCACAAGGCCGGGAGAGGTGCGTGCGCATTGTTACCGAGTGGTCTGCAACACGTGCAGACATGCGTGTTTCAAGGGGTGCGAAGCCTAGTGCAAATCCCAATGATCGCGTTGCAGCAATCCGCCCACAATAACGTTTCCCTATGTGCGACCGAACCAAGAATTCGGCGCGACGCGAGGGACGCGAGAGATTCGTCGGGCAACGCAAATGACAGCGTCACCTGAGTGCCTCGCGGTTGTCACAGACGATGGTGCCGGGGCCAACCAATCGCCTCACACCGCCAACCAGGAATGTGGCAGGAGACATGGCGAACAACGATTACATTCTCGAAACCCGCGGACTCACCAAAGAGTTTCGTGGCTTCACCGCCGTGAACGGGGTCGACCTGCGCGTTGCGCGCGGCACCATTCACGCACTCATCGGGCCGAATGGCGCAGGCAAGACGACCTGCTTCAACCTGCTCACCAAATTCCTAGTGCCGAGCGCCGGCACCATCACGTTCAACGGCGAAGACATCACGCGTGAAGCCCCTGCGCAGATCGCGCGGCGCGGCATCATCCGCTCGTTCCAGATCTCTGCCGTGTTCCCGCACCTGTCGGTGCTGGAGAACGTGCGCATCGGCCTGCAACGCAACCTCGGCACGGCATTCCACTTCTGGCGCAGCAGCGATTCGCTGCATCAGCTCGATGCGCGCGCCATGGAGTTGCTCGCTGAAGTCGGACTCACCGAATTCGCTCACACCCTCACCGTCGAGTTGCCCTACGGCCGCAAGCGTGCGCTGGAAATCGCCACCACACTTGCTATGGAACCCGAACTAATGTTGCTCGATGAACCCACGCAAGGCATGGGTCACGAAGACGTGGATCGTGTGACGGCACTCATCAAGAAGGTGTCGGTCGGCCGCACGATTCTGATGGTCGAACACAACATGAACGTGGTGGCCGGCATCTCCGACACCATCACCGTGCTGCAACGCGGTGAGGTGCTGGCCGAAGGGCCGTATCACGAAGTCTCGAAGAATCCGCAAGTGATGGAAGCCTATATGGGCACCGCGGACAGCGAATTGCAGGGAGCCCACGGGTGAGGACGGCTATGTACGGTAACGGCGGCGGCAATGTGCCCGCACTCGAAGTCGAAGGACTGCAAGCCTGGTACGGCGAATCGCACATCCTGCACGGCGTGGATCTGACCGTGGGCCGTGGCGAAGTCGTCACGCTGCTCGGTCGCAACGGTGCGGGCCGCACCACCACGCTGCGCGCGATCATGGGCCTGACCGGTCAGCGTCAGGGCTCGATTCGTGTGGCCGGCGAAGAAACGATTCATCTGCCGACCTATAAGGTCGCGCATCACGGCGTGGGCTACTGCCCTGAAGAGCGCGGCATCTTCGCGAGCCTGTCGTGCGAAGAGAACCTGATGCTGCCGCCGTATATCGGCATGCGCGGCAATCGGCGCGAAGACGGCGGCAAGGGCATGTCGATCGAAGAGATCTACGACATGTTCCCCAACTTGAAAGAGCGTCGTCATAGTCAGGGCACGCGACTCTCGGGCGGCGAACAACAGATGCTGGCCGTCGCGCGCATTCTGCGCACGGGCGCGAATCTGCTGCTGCTCGACGAGATTTCGGAAGGTCTCGCACCGGTCATCGTGCAGACACTTGCCCGCATGATTACCACGCTCAAATCGCGGGGTTACACGATCGTGATGGTCGAACAGAATTTCCGTTTTGCAGCACCGCTTGCCGATCGCTTCTATGTGATGGAGCACGGCAAGATCGTGGAGCGCTTTGGCGCGCCCGAGCTGGAAACGAAGATGCCGGTGCTGCACGAATTGTTGGGCGTATGAGGTGAGCTACCCGGCGCGTTGCCGTGCGTTGCATGGCGCGCACGCCGGGCGATGGACCCAGGCGATATAAATCCACGAAGGAGACGAAGATGACGATGCGGATGAAGGCGTTGGCGGTTGCGGCTGCGATCGGTTTTGCGGCAATGGCCTCGCAGGCCCAGGCCGATGGCAACACGGTGAAGATCGGTTTCATTACCGACATGTCGGGTCTGTACACCGATATCGACGGACAAGGCGGTGCGGAAGCCATCAAGATGGCAATCTCCGACTTCGGCGGCAAGGTGCTCGGCAAGCCGATCGAACTGGTCACGGCCGATCACCAGAACAAGGCCGACGTGGCCGCGTCGAAAGCGCGCGAATGGTTCGATCGCGGCGGCGTCGACATGCTCATCGGCGGTACCAACTCGGGTACCGGCCTTGCGATGAACAAGGTCTCGGCCGAGAAGAAGAAGGTCTACATCAACGTGGGTGCCGGCTCGGACGCCCTCACCAACGATCAGTGCCAGCCGTACGGCGTGCACTACGCGTATGACACCGTCGCACTCGCACGCGGCACCGGCTCGGCCGTGGTCAAGGCGGGCGGCAAGTCGTGGTTCTTCCTGACCGCCGACTATGCGTTCGGTCATGCGCTGGAGAAGGCAACGGCCGACGTGGTCAAGGCCAATGGCGGCACGGTCAAGGGCGCGGTCAAGCACCCGCTCTCGGCGTCGGACTTCTCGTCGTACCTGTTGCAGGCGCAGTCGTCGGGTGCACAGGTGCTGGGTCTGGCCAATGCCGGTGGCGACACCATTAACGCGATCAAGGCCGCCAAGGAATTCGGCGTCAAGGGCAAGATGCAGATCGCCGGTCTGCTGGTGTTCATCAACGACATTCACTCGCTCGGTCTGGACAACACCGAAGGCATGTACCTGACGGACAGCTGGTACTGGGACAAGGACGACAAGACCCGTGCCTTCGCCAAGCGCTACTTCGACAAGATGCGCAAGATGCCGTCGAGCCTGCAAGCGGGTGACTACTCGGCCACGATGACGTATCTGAAGGCGGTGCAGGCCGCCGGCAGCACCGACGCCGACAAGGTGATGGACGAGCTGCACAAGATCAAGATCGACGACATGTATAGCAAGGGCTACATCCGCAAGGACGGCACGATGGTCCACGACATGTACCTGATGCAAGTGAAGTCGAAGAAGGAATCGAAAGAGCCGTGGGACTACTACAAGGTGGTCGCGACGATTCCGGGCGACAAGGCGTTCACCACCGTGGCGGAATCGACCTGCCCGTTGATGAAGAAGTAAGCCGGGTTCGCATCGTCATCTGACAGTGCACTGAAAAGCGGCGGGACGTGTGTCCCGTCGCGGTCTTTCTCCCAGAGAATCGATTTCGATGGAATTACTAGGCATCCCCCTGCCGGCGCTGTTGAGCCAACTGCTGCTGGGACTGGTGAATGGCTCGTTTTACGCCATGCTGAGTCTTGGCCTGGCGGTGATTTTCGGTCTGCTCAACGTGATCAACTTCGCGCACGGCGCGTTGTTCATGCTGGGTGCCATGCTCGCCTGGATGGGCGGCAACTATCTTGGCCTCAATTACTGGGTCATGCTGATTCTCGCCCCGATCGTGGTGGGCATTATCGGCATCATCATCGAGCGCACGATGCTGCGCTGGATTTACAAGCTCGATCACCTCTACGGGCTGTTGCTCACGTTTGGTATCACGCTCGTTCTGGAAGGTGTGTTCCGTTCGATGTTCGGCGTGTCCGGGCAGCCTTACGACGCGCCTGAAATTCTGTCGGGCGCGACCAATCTCGGCTTCATGTTCATGCCGAACTATCGTGGCTGGGTCGTGGTGGCTTCGCTGATCGTGTGCTTCGCCACGTGGTTCGTGATCGAGAAGACGAAGATCGGCGCGTATCTGCGCGCGGGCACGGAAAACCCGAAGCTCGTTGAGGCGTTCGGTGTGAACGTGCCGCTCATGATTACGCTGACGTACGGCTTCGGTGTCGGGCTGGCCGCATTTGCGGGCGTGCTCGCCGCACCGGTCATCCAGATCTCGCCGCTGATGGGCCAGTCGATGATCATCACCGTGTTCGCAGTGGTCGTGATCGGCGGTATGGGCTCGATCATGGGCTCGATCATCACCGGTCTGATGTTGGGTGTGATCGAAGGCTTCACGAAGGTGTTCTACCCGGAAGCGTCGGCGACCGTGGTGTTCGTGATCATGGTGATCGTGCTGCTGCTGCGCCCGGCAGGGCTGTTCGGCAAACAAAAGTAAGGGGCACAGCAATGCAACAACGTATGAAACAACGGGTGCATCAGCGGGTGCTTTATGCGCTCCTGCTACTGGCGCTGATCGCGGCACCGTTTGCCGGGGCGTATCCGGTCTTCGTGATGAAGGTGTTGTGCTTCGCGCTGTTCGCCTGTGCGTTCAATCTGCTGTTGGGCTTTACCGGGCTGCTGTCGTTCGGGCACGCCGCGTTCTTCGGCAGCGCAGGGTATGTGACGGGCTACGCGATTCGCAACCTCGGCTTCACGCCGGAAGTCGGCATTCTTGCCGGCATGGTGGCGGGTGCGGCACTGGGGCTGGTGATCGGTTTGCTGGCGATCCGGCGTCAGGGCATCTACTTCGCGATGATCACGCTGGCCCTCGCGCAGATGCTGTACTTCCTGTGTCTGCAAGCGCCGTTCACGGGCGGGGAAGACGGTCTGCAAGGCGTGCCGCGCGGCAGCCTGTTCGGTGTGTTGCCGCTCGACTCGGACCTCACGCTGTACTACGTGGTGTTGGCGATCTGCGCGCTCGGTTTCCTGCTCATCATGCGCGTGGTGCACTCGCCGTTCGGTCAGGTGCTCAAGGCGATCAAGGAGAACGAACCGCGCGCCATCTCGCTGGGTTACGACGTCGACCGGTTCAAGCTGCTGGCGTTTGTTTTGTCGGCCACGCTGGCGGCACTCGCGGGATCGACCAAGACGGTGGTGCTGGGCTTCGAGACGTTGACCGACGTGCACTGGACGATGTCGGGCATGGTGATTCTGATGACGCTCGTCGGCGGCCTCGGCACGATGCTCGGACCGGTGGTCGGTGCCGTGCTGATCATCGTGCTGGAGAACAAGCTGGGCGACATCGGCAACTGGCTGGCGACGGCTACCGGCGTGACGTGGTTCCAGACGCTCGGCGAGTCGGTGACGATCGTCATCGGCGCGATCTTCATCATCTGCGTGCTGGCGTTCCGGCGCGGGTTGGTGGGGGAATTGATCGCGCGCAGCAAGTTCTTCCGGGGTGTGGCGCAACAGTCATGACAGCCAACGGATGCCGGGGATTGCACCGAATTGGGGCGTCTGACCGGTGCCCAGCGCCACCCCGGCGCACGAATGTCGGAAAAATGCCCATCCGTAGGGGTAAATGCTGACTTGTGGTGCATTGGGTGCTCCTTTATTCTCACCCCTAGTTCGCGTCACAGCAGGATATAGGGGCGAGGAACGAGGAGACAATAAGCGCGATAACGCGCACCGCCAAAAAGGAAGCGCTGTTGGAGAATGCTCCAACAGCGCTTTTTATATTGTGCTTCGACATCGTGCTTTTCACTGCGCTCGCGCGCCACGTCGCGCTTCACTTTTTGCGTCACGTCTCGCGTCACCTCTCGCCGCAAGCCGCGCTGGCTTTCGCGCTGTTCTCCACAGCGTTCGCCGCCATATTCCGTGTGATTCCCATTCTGGCGCCGGTCATTCCCGGCGCATGCCTTCATTCCCCCATGCTTCCCGCTATTGATCGCATTGCTTCGCTCATTGCCCCATTTAACGCAGGTCCGGGACGCTCGCCATGCTGACCACGCTGGCGCTCCCTGATCTCTTGATGTTGGCCGGCGGGGCGTTTCTCGCCGGTCTCGTCGATGCCGTCGTGGGCGGTGGCGGACTCATCGCCGTGCCCACGCTCTTCGCCGTCTTTCCCAACGCCGCGCCACCGCTGTTGCTGGGCACCAACAAGATGGCCGGTGTCTGGGGCACTGCGTCGGCGGCGTGGCGATTCGCTCGTGGCGTGCAACTGCGCTGGGCGATCCTGCTGCCCGCGACGGTGACGGCGTTCGTCTTTTCGTTCTGCGGCGCGTTTGCCGTCACCCATCTGCCCGCCGATGCGCTGCGCAAGCTGCTGCCGTTCGTGCTGGTTGGCGTGGCGATCTATACCCTGCGCAAGAAGGATTTCGGGACGGTACACGCGCCTGTCAAAGGTGGCACGGGGGTCACCCTTGCCGCCGTGGGGGTAGGGGCGGCTATCGGCTTCTACGACGGTTTCTTCGGCCCGGGCACGGGCAGCTTTCTCGTGTTCCTGTTCGTGCGGCTGTTCGGACAGGATTTCGTCAATGCCTCGGCGTCCTCGAAGATCGTCAACGTGGCGACAAATCTGGCCGCCTTGCTGCTCTTCGGCATGGGCGGTCACGTGTGGTGGCAGCTCGGGCTGGGCATGGCTGTGATGAATGTGCTGGGCAGTCAGATCGGTAGCCGTCTCGCGCTGCGGCACGGTGTCGGTTTCGTGCGCCGGATGTTCCTTTGTGTGGTTGGCGTATTGATCCTGAAGACGGGTTACGATGCCTTCCTGCGCTAGGTTTTGGCCTTCGCAGTGCAACATGCCGGGAAAACCCCTTGTGGCAATTGCCACATTTGGGGAAACCGCACTTTACGAGACGGTACGGGTGCCCGTAAGATGGGCGGCAATTCACCGACTGAGCGGTCGGTTAATGTAAGAAGAACGAATTCGAAATTTTGTGAGGAGACCCAAATGAAACTGAAGTTGCTGTGCATGGCATCGGCGATGATGCTGGCTGCGGGCGTCGCGCACGCTCAAGTGAAGATTGGCGTGTCGCTGTCGGCGACGGGTCCCGCGGCATCGCTGGGCATTCCCGAGAAGAACACGATCTCGCTGATGCCGAAGACGATCGCAGGGCAGACGGTGCAGTACATCGTGCTCGACGATGCGACCGACACCACGACCGCCGTGAAGAACATGCGCAAGCTCATCAGCGAAGATCACGTCGACGCCGTGCTCGGCTCGACGGTCACGCCGAACTCGCTGGCGATGGTCGACGTGGCTGCGGAAACGCAGACGCCGGTGATCTCGATGGCCGCAGGGGCTGCCATCGTCGAACCGATGGATGCCAAGCGCGCCTGGTCGTTCAAGACGCCGCAGAACGACATTCTGATGGCCACCGCCATTGCCAAGCACATGGCTGACACGGGCGTGAAGACCGCCGCGTTCATCGGCTTCTCGGATGCGTACGGCGAAGGCTGGTACAAGGAATTCCTGAAGGCCGCCGACCTGAACAAGATCAAGATCGTTGCGAACGAACGCTTCAACCGCGCCGACACGTCGGTGACCGGTCAGACGCTCAAGATCATGGGTGCGAACCCGGACGCCGTGCTGATCGCCGGTTCGGGCACGCCGGCCGCACTGCCGCAACGCTCGCTCAAGGAACGCGGCTATAAGGGCAAGCTGTATCAGACGCACGGTGTGGCGAACAACGACTTCCTGCGCGTGTGCGGCAAGGACTGCGAAGGCACGTTCCTGCCGGCGGGCCCGCTGCTCGTCGTCGACCAACTGCCGGCGGACAACCCGGTGAAGAAGTCGGCTGCCGCGTACAAGGCCACTTACGAGAAGGCCTACGGCGCCGGTTCGATCTCGACCTTCGGCGGCCACGCCTGGGACGGCGGTCTGCTGCTGCAAACGGCCATTCCGGTCGCGCTCAAGAAAGCTAAGCCGGGCACCCCGGAATTCCGCGCCGCACTGCGTGAAGCGCTGGAAAACGTGAAGGAAATGCCGGGCACCGCCGGTATCTTCAATATGAGCAAAAACGACCACAACGGTCTGGACCAGCGCTCGCGCGTGATGGTGCAAATCGTCGACGGCAAGTGGAAATTGGCGAACTGATACGCCGCGGGGCTGCCTATAGCACTCAGGCATGCTCCGCTTTCTCATCTGCGGTATCTGCGCCCGGCGTGAGTTTGGGCGGAAGAACGGGCGTTCGCGCCCGTTTTTTTTGAGCGTGGTAGTTTCGCGCTTCGCAAAGAGTCGGCAGGACATGCGAAACGAGCGGCACATGAGAGGCCGCGTTGTCCCAACCTGATCGCCGCAGCCGGGGGGCTGTCCGCGCGATCCTTTCGAGCGTAAATCCATGACGGGTGAATTCGAGCACCGCAATCTATCTCTGGTGTTGTTGCAGTCGCGTGAAGCGGTGATGGGGCTGTTCCGGCCCTTGCTCAATCGTTACGACATCACCGAGCAGCAATGGCGCGTGATCCGTACCGTAAATGACAGTGAATCGGGGGAGATGGAAATCGGGCAAGTGGCACGGGAGTGCTGCATTCTCAGCCCGAGCCTGTCGGGCATGCTGGAGCGCATGGAGGCCGCAGGCCTGATTCTGCGCAAGCGTGTGTCTTCCGATCAACGCCGGGTCATGGTGTCGCTGACGCCGGCGAGCCGGGCCTTGTGCAAGAAACTCGGCCCGTTGGTCGAGGAGCGATACGGCTATCTGGAAGACAAGGTCGGGCGCGACACGCTCGCCGAAATCTACCGCCTGCTTGACGTGGTACGCGAGGCGTTGCCGCCTGAAGTGCTGGCCGAAGCGCCATCGCTGCCGGCCAAGCCGCGCCGCCGCCGCAAGGCTGGGCCTTGACTTGTACGCATATGTGTTGCCGGACGTTGGGGTGTGAAGCCCTAATGTCGGCGGTGGTTGGCTGATGTTGTCCGGGGTTGTCGACGCAGGCGGGGTGCCTGACCGGTCGATTTGTGAAGGGCGGGTGACAACGGGACGGGCGTTATCTCAGTAGTCACCCGGGTTTTACCAATGCATAACCGTTTATACAATTCATAATTCGCTGCATCACTCCTTGGAGACCGGGAGGGTGTGTCGAAGTGAAGGGGAACGGGGCGGCAGCGCGCCGCGCCGTGCATCACACCGGCTGTCTCGCCAGCCGGTTCAAGAAGTACTCAAACGAAGTGAGAGGAGCATGGATCTTTCGATTGCCGCCATCCTGGCGCAGGACGGCATCACTACGGGTGCGATTTATGCCTTGCTGGCATTGGCCCTCGTACTGGTGTTCTCCGTTACCCGCGTCATCTTTATTCCGCAGGGCGAGTTCGTGTCGTATGGCGCACTCACGCTCGCGGCCCTGCAAACCCAGAAATTCCCGCTGACCAGCTGGCTGCTCGTGGCCATGGGCGTGTGCACGTTCATCGTGGAGACGGCCGGTGTGTTGCGCCATAGCGAACGCCGCAAGCTCGCGGGCCGACTGGTGCCGGTGCTGGCGGGCAAGTATCTGGTGTTCCCGATTGCCGTGTTCTTCGTCGTGAAGGCGCTGGCACCGATGACGCTGCCGATGCTCGTGCAGATCGCCATCACGCTGCTGCTGGTCGTGCCGATGGGGCCGATGCTCTATCGCCTGGCCTATCAACCGCTGGCCGAAGCGAGCACGCTGCTGCTGCTGATCGTCTCGGTGGGTGTGCACTTTGCGCTGACCGGGCTGGGTCTGGTGATGTTCGGTGCCGAAGGCTCGCGCACGCAGCCGTTCTCGGATGCCAGCTACAACATCGGCTCGGTGATGATCTCGGGCCAGAGTCTGTGGGTGCTCGGGGTGTCGGTGGTCATGATTCTGGCGCTGTACTTCTACTTCGACCGTTCGCTCTCGGGCAAGGCACTGCGCGCAACCGCCGTGAATCGTCTGGGCGCGCGTCTGGTCGGTATCGGCACCGTGCAGGCCGGGCGGTTGGCGTTCACGCTGGCGGCGGCACTGGGTGTGCTGTGCGGCATTCTGATTGCACCGATCACGACCATCTATTACGAGTCGGGCTTCCTGATCGGTCTGAAGGGCTTCGTGGGCGCGATCATCGGTGGTCTGGTGAGTTACCCGGTCGCGGCGCTCGGCGCCATTCTCGTGGGCCTGCTTGAGTCGTACTCGTCGTTCTGGGCGAGTGCGTACAAAGAGGTCATCGTGTTCACGATGATCCTTCCGGTGCTGCTGTGGCTGTCGCTCACAAGCAAGCACGTGGAAGAGGACGAGGAATAAGCCGGGGCGGACCACAGAATGAAAAACAAATACTTCCTGATTTTTCTGGTGCTACTGGCCGTGTTGCCGGTACTGCCTGCGCCGGTACGTCTGCCCGAATACTGGGTGACGCTGCTCAATTACATCGGCCTCTACAGCATCGTGGCCATCGGTCTGGTATTGCTCACGGGTGTGGCCGGCATGACGTCGTTCGGTCAGGCCGCGTTCGTCGGTCTGGGTGCCTATGCGACGGCTTATCTGACGACGGCCTACGGCGCTTCGCCGTGGCTCGGTCTGGTGGTCGGCATCGTCATCACGGCCGCTGCGGCGCTCGTGATCGGCGCGATCACCATGCGTCTGTCGGGCCACTTCCTGCCGCTCGGTACGATCGCGTGGGGCTTGGCGCTGTACTACCTGTTCGGCAACCTTGAGTTCCTCGGCAAGTACGACGGCCTGAACGACATTCCGACCATCAACGTGTTCGGCGTCGAATTGGCGAGCGGGCGTCAGATGTTCTATCTGATCTGGGTGGTCGTGGTGCTGGCGGTGGTGTCGGTCAAGAACCTGCTGGATTCGCGTCAGGGCCGTGCGATTCGCGCGCTCAAGGGTGGCGGCGTGATGGCCGAAGCCATGGGCGTGAACACCGCGTGGATGAAGGTGGTGGTGTTCGTCTACGCCGCCGTGCTCGCCGCGATTTCGGGCTGGCTGTACGCGCACTTGCAACGTGCCGTGAACCCGACGCCGTTCAACCTGAATCACGGCATCGAGTACCTGTTCATGGCGGTGGTGGGCGGCGTCTCGCACGTCTGGGGCGCTGTGCTGGGGGCCGCGATCCTGACGGTGCTCAAGGACTACCTGCAAAACATCCTGCCGGTGTTGCTGGGTGCTAACGGTAACTTCGAGACGATCGTCTTCGGGGTGCTGCTGGTGTTGCTGCTGCAATACGCACGCGATGGCGTGTGGCCGTTCTTCGCGAAGATCTTCCCGGCACGCCGTGTGGCCCGGGCCCCTGAGCAAGCGGACGCGTTGGGCCATCGTGCCAAGCCGGCCGTGGGCGAAGTGGTGCTCAAGCTGGAGAAGGCGCGCAAGGAGTTCGGCGGGCTGGTGGCGGTCAACGATGTGTCGTTCGAAGTGAAGGCCGGTGAAATCGTCGGTCTGATCGGTCCGAACGGCGCCGGCAAGTCGACCACGTTCAATCTCGTGACCGGGGTGTTGCAGGCCACGCGCGGTGAGATTTCGTTCCTCGGCGAGCGGATCGATCGTCTGCCGTCGCGTGAGATCGTCAAGCGCGGTATCGGCCGGACCTTCCAGCACGTGCGCTTGATGCCGCATATGAGCGTGCTGGAGAACGTGGCGATCGGCGCGTATCTGCGTGATAAGAACGGCCTGCGCCGGCGTCCGCAGGGCGGTGTGTGGTCGAGCGTGCTGCGTCTGGACCGCCATGAAGAGGCCATGCTGCTGCACGAAGCTGCGAAGCAGATCGAGCGTGTGGGCCTTGGCGCGCACATGTATGACGAAGCGGGCAGTCTCGCGCTGGGGCAGCAACGGATTCTGGAAATTGCGCGGGCACTGGCGTGCGATCCGACACTGCTGTTGCTCGACGAGCCGGCCGCTGGCTTGCGTTACAAAGAGAAGCAGGCGCTGGGCGATTTGCTGCGCAAGCTCAAAGATGAAGGCATGAGCGTGCTGCTGGTCGAGCACGACATGGATTTCGTGATGAACCTGACCGATCACCTGGTGGTGATGGAGTTCGGCACCAAGATCGCCGAGGGGCTGCCCGAAGACGTGCAGAAGAACCCGGCGGTGCTCGAGGCGTACCTCGGAGGAGTGGAGTGATGGCAGAGGCGATTCTGGAGGTCAAGGACCTGGCGGTAGCCTACGGCAAGGTCGAGGCAGTACATGGGGCTCACCTGCGCGTGGAAGCCGGTCAGATCGTCACGGTGATCGGTCCGAACGGCGCAGGCAAGTCGAGCATGCTCAACGCGATCATGGGCGCGCTGCCGCACAACGGTTCGAGCCGCGGCAGCGTGGCGTATCTCGGCCACGAGATGTCGGCGCTGAGCATCGAGACGCGCGTGGCGCGCGGCATGTGTCTGGTGCCGGAGAAGCGCGAGTTGTTCTCGACGATGACGGTCGAAGACAACCTGCTGCTCGGCGCGTACCGCCGCAAGAAGGCCGGGGAGAAGAACTTCCTCGATCAGATGGAAGTGGTCTACGCGCTGTTTCCGCGCCTGAAAGAGCGCCGCGTGCAGCAGGCCGGTACGCTGTCGGGCGGTGAGCGCCAGATGCTGGCGGTGGGCCGCGCGTTGATGGCCAAGCCGCAACTGCTGATGCTCGACGAGCCGAGCCTTGGGCTTGCGCCGCTGATCGTGAAGGAAATCTTCCACATCATCAACGACTTGCGCAAGACGGGCGTGGCAACGCTGCTGATCGAGCAGAATGCCCGGGCGGCCTTGCAGGTGGCTGACTACGGTTACGTGATCGAGACGGGTGAGCTGGCGCTGGAAGGCCCTGCACAAGAGCTGGCGAGCAACCCGAAGGTGATCGAGACGTATCTGGGGCTGGCAAAGAAGGCTGCCTGATACTGCTGAAGCATGCGTATCTGGCGCGGCATGTCCTTGCCGACGTTGAACAAGAAACCCGCCTCCCGGCGGGTTTTTTTATGGCGGTGTGTTGAGCGCGAGTTGTGATGACGTCGGAGAGGTGACGGGGCTTTTTTTGTGGCGTCGGGTGGCAATGAAAGATTGTCGCGAATATGATCCGGCCCCAATTTCCGGACGATCCAAAAAGCGAGTTATCCACGACAACGAGAACTCACTTATTCACAGTTGCTTGTGGATAGTTATGCAACGCGCAAATCTATGGCGCACTGCCGCAATAAGGGGTTTGGCGATTTTTACGATTTTCGAGTGAATTCGTCGCTTAGGGTTATCCACAGAAAAGCAATTTCTTGTTTGAGGTTTTGCGTGGGTGTCGAGTGATGTGGATAACGGGGAGTGCGCTCGTACTTTAGTCGATGAAGTTGTACCGCCGGTGCGTTGTGTTTTGGCGAACACGATTGTGGTTTTTGGTGGTTGCCGCTCACGTTAGCGGTAACGCGCAATGCCTCGGTTGTGGGGAATGGATACGTGCGATGGGTTTCACGTGGAACGCGCAGTGCTGTGGTTGCATCCAGTGGTCGAGATGAAAATCTCCGAGGTGGATTTCGCAGTTGGGGAGCGCTGGGTGATTGCGTCTTGTTGCGTCGCTATCTTTGGTGGCTGCGGTCCTGTGTTTGCATCCAGTGATCGACGGCAACGTTACTGGATGGATGTTCAGGTCGTGTGTCTCTGAATTTCCGTATTCACGGTGTTGGCCGGTTTGATTTGATACCGGGGTGGAGTAGGTGCTTCATTCTCGAATTCGGTCTCGGGTTCGGGAACACGGCATCTTGGTATTTCTCATGTGGATGTGGATGTGGATGCCGGGGTGGATGCGTTTGTCCGCGCAGGGCAGAGGGGAAAGCATGTTCCATGAGTTTGTTGCTGCTATCGAAGTGCCGAGCTATTCCCCCTGCCTGCGGCATATCGGTCTCGCTCCGGTCTTGCGCCAAATCTCGCGTGTCACGGGTTTTCGGATTCTGATTCCCCGCGACGTGTTCGCATTGAGACGCTCCTGTCGAGAAGCGCTTTCGTTTCACGTGAAACACGGTGGGGTGGTGGACGACTTCATCAGGACGGGTGCCATTGAGTCGTTCATTTGGCGGGAGGTATCGGTGGAGCGCTCGCGATTGGGGTGGTAGCACCGGCACGCCGCGAATAGGCTCTTGAGATCGAGAGACATGCCCAGAGGTTGAGATCCGCGCGGGGTTGGCTCCCGAGTGGCTCATCACGCTGGGGTTTCAGGGCAGTGTTTCACGTGGAACTCTCGCCTTGATTTCTGAGATGCCATTGGTCCGGAGAGAGGGACTCTGTTTCACGTGAAACATGGAAGGCGCGGTGATGTGATTCGACAATTGTCGTTGGCCGGAGCCACGGCGATGGATGGGGAGAATTGAATGACTTCGCTTGGTGATGGCCCGGTGCCGACGATGGGATTGGTATCCGGGGAATTCATTTTGAGTCGGTCGGTGGATTGATCCTCCGGGAGCGCGACGCTCCGATGTTTCACGTGAAACGTGATGGGCATTCGTGACCGGTTGGACAATTACCGCTGGCCTTAGTCGCGAGCATTGTCGACGGCACGCCGAACTCGGGGGAGGGCGCTTCTCCGGCGAACTTGGTTTGTCATCGGACGGGCCTGACACCCACTGGGCTCGATCAATGACGCTGGATTGCCCGCCGGGAACGCTAGACTCCCCGTGTTTCACGTGAAACATGAGAGGGGTGACTGTCATTTCAACGAACCAGTCTCCAAGCAATCCACCGCCATATCTCCTCAAATCCACCAAACCTTCCCAATGTTCCACGTGGAACAGTCTCCAATATCGTCGTTTTCCACTCACGTTCCACGTGAAACATAGCGTGGTTACAAATGATGCATCGCAATACCGCTATAATTCCGCAATTACCGAATCCAGAGAGTTTGCCGCACGCGGCAAAATTGCGATGCTTTATCCAACCGAGTTCGATGTGATCGTAGTGGGTGGCGGCCATGCCGGCACTGAGGCTGCGCTCGCCTCGGCCCGCATGGGCTGTAAAACCCTTTTGCTTACCCACAATATCGAGACGCTCGGTCAGATGAGCTGTAACCCCTCGATTGGTGGCATTGGCAAGGGCCATCTCGTTAAGGAAGTCGATGCGCTGGGCGGCGCCATGGCGGCGGCGACCGACGAGAGCGGCATCCAGTTTCGCATTCTGAATTCGTCGAAAGGGCCGGCCGTACGTGCGACGCGCGCCCAAGCCGACCGCATTCTCTATAAGCAGGCGATCCGTCATCGTTTGGAAAATCAGCCGAATCTCTGGCTGTTCCAGCAGGCCGTCGAAGACCTGATCGTTGAAGGCGACCGCGTTGTCGGTGCCATCACGCAGGTTGGGCTGCGCTTCCGCGCTCGTGCCGTGGTGCTGACCGCTGGCACGTTCCTCGACGGCAAGATTCACGTTGGCTTGAACAACTACGTCGGCGGTCGCGCCGGTGACCCGGCGGCTATCAGCCTGTCGGCGCGCCTGAAAGAGTTGAAACTCCCGCAAGGTCGCTTGAAGACCGGTACGCCGCCGCGTATCGACGGTCGTTCAATCGACTTCTCCGTGCTCGAAGAGCAGCCGGGTGACCTTGATCCGGTACCCGTGTTCTCGTTCTTGGGCTCGGCTGCCCAGCATCCGCGCCAAGTGCCGTGCTGGGTCACGCATACCAATGAGCGCACGCACGACATCATCCGTGGGGGGCTCGACCGCTCGCCGATGTACACGGGCGTGATCGAAGGGGTAGGGCCGCGCTACTGCCCGTCGATCGAAGACAAGATTCATCGCTTCGCCGACAAGACGTCGCACCAGATCTATCTGGAGCCGGAAGGGCTGACGACCAACGAGTTCTATCCGAACGGCATCTCCACGAGTCTGCCTTTCGACGTGCAACTCGAACTGGTCCGCTCGATGAAGGGCATGGAGAACGCGTATATCCTGCGTCCCGGCTATGCCATCGAGTACGACTACTTCGATCCGCGTGGGCTGCGTAGCTCGCTGGAAACGCGTGTGATTTCGGGCCTGTTCTTTGCCGGTCAGATCAACGGCACCACGGGTTACGAAGAAGCCGCGGCACAGGGGCTGCTTGCCGGTATGAATGCCGCGCTTCAGGTGCAGGGCCGCGAAGCCTGGTGCCCGCGTCGCGATCAGGCCTATCTGGGCGTGCTCGTGGATGACCTGATTACGCGTGGCGTGTCCGAGCCGTATCGCATGTTCACCAGCCGCGCCGAATACCGCCTGTCGCTGCGTGAAGACAATGCCGACATGCGCCTGACCGAAGTCGGTCGCGAACTCGGTGTGGTGGACGACGTTCGTTGGGAAGCCTTCTGTCGCAAACGCGATGCTGTTTCACGTGAAACAGAACGCCTCAAAACCACGTGGGTGAATCCCAAGACATTCCCGGCGGAAGATGCCGTGCCGTTGCTCGGCAAGGCCATCGACCACGAGTATTCGCTTGCCGATCTGCTGCGTCGTCCGGAAGTCAGCTACGACGCGCTGATGGCAGTGCAGGGCGGTCGACTCGCCCCTGAAAATGCGCTGTCCGACGATCCGCTGCAAGCCGGGCAGATTCGTGAACAGATCGAGATTGCGGCCAAGTATCAAGGCTACATCGATCGTCAGGCCGACGAGATCGTTCGCAAGGAAGCCAATGAGAACACCGTGCTGCCCGCGAGCATCGATTACAACGAGGTGCGGGGTCTGTCGATAGAAGTGCGCCAGAAGCTCGCGGCTCAGCGTCCCGAAACGTTGGGGCAAGCGTCGCGTATCTCCGGGGTGACACCGGCGGCGATCTCGTTGCTGATGATCCATCTGAAGAAGGGGCTGGGACGCCGTCGCGCGTCGGGTGACACAAGTGCGGGCGCCGATGACGGCGACCAGCACGCCGCCTGACCGGAGACGACATGACGGCTTCAAGAAACACTGCCGCGCAAGGCGGCAACGAGCTGGCTACGCTATTGGCCGACGGCATCGCACAACTCGGCTTGTCGATCAGCCCCGAGCAGCAAGTGCGCTTGCTCGATTTTCAGGCGTTGCTGGCCAAGTGGAATGCCGCTTTGCAGATGACCTCGATTCGCGATCCGCGACAGATGGTCGTCAAGCACCTGCTGGACTCCCTCTCGATTCTGCCGCGCCTCGACCGTGAGCCGATTTCACGTGTACTTGACGTGGGCTCAGGCGGCGGGTTGCCGGGCGTGGTGCTGGCCATGGTGCGCCCGGACTGGCAGGTGACGGTCAATGACATCGTGCACAAGAAGACCGCGTTCCTGACGCAAGCACGGGCCACGTTCAAGCTGACCAACCTCACCGTCGTAACTGGCCGTGTGGAGTCGCTGGTGATCGGCAAGGAAGTGCCGGCGGCCTTTGACGCCATCGTGTCGCGTGCCTTTGCCGAGCTGAACGACTTCGTGACGCTGGGGCAGAATCTGCTGGCGCCCGAAGGCAGCTTCTGGGCTATGAAGGGTGTCGCCGCCGAGAGTGAACTGGCTTTGCCGCCGGGTTACGCGCTGGTCGAACGCTTGCCGCTGCAAGTGCCATTCCTCGACGCCGAGCGTCATTTGCTTCGCGTGAAGGTGGCTGCATGACCGGAATTACCCGCTGGATTGGTGCTGCGATCGTTGGTTTTTCGCTGCTCGCCGCCGTTGCCTGGGCGCAAACCGGACAAGAATCGCTGACCACACGGGTACGCCCGGTCGGGGCGATCGATAAGACGCGTTATGTCGGCACCTGGTACGAAATAGCACGCTATCCGAATTTCTTCGAGCGAAAATGTGTGTCGGACGTGACCGCTGAATACGTAGCGCGCGCCGATGGCCGGATCGAAGTCACGAACAAGTGCCGCAAAGACGATGGCACCTGGGTGAGTGATGCAGGCCTCGCACGCACCGACGGGCAGGGCACCGGCACCGCGCGCTTCAAGGTGACCTTCGCGCCGGACTGGTTGCGCTGGATTCCCTGGCTTTGGGCGAACTACTGGGTTATCGTGCTCGACGGCGACTATCAGTATGCCGCCGTCGGAGAGCCGGGCCGCGAGTACCTGTGGATCCTGTCGCGCACGCCGACCATCGACGAGAACACGTTGAATCAAATGCGCGCGCAGTTGCGCAAACAAGGCTACGACACCGACAAGCTCGTGTTGACGCCCCAGAAAGCCAGCACCGGCAATAACTGAGCATTGCTCAGGTAATCGAATTCATCGAATTTGCAGTATTTATCGGCAAGTCAGCCATCGGCCGGCCGCGTGACCATGTCATGCTGTCGAATCGTTCGCCGACTTGGCGGCACGACCTGCATCACCCCGCTTCATCAGCATCAACCGCGCTTGAACAAGGCAGCATTCGGAGGACTACATCGGCATGGCGAAAATTTTCTGCGTGGCCAATCAGAAGGGCGGCGTCGGCAAGACGACCACCACGGTGAACCTCGCCGCCGGTCTGGCGTCGCACGGACAGCGTGTCCTGTTGGTCGACCTGGATCCGCAGGGCAACGCGACAATGGGCAGCGGCATCGACAAGGGCGCGCTCGAGACGAGCGTCTACGAGGTGCTGGTCGATGGCACGGACGTGAGCGTGAGCCGTCAGCGTTCGGAGACGGGTAACTACGACGTGTTGCCCGCCAACCGCGAACTCGCGGGGGCCGACGTGGAGCTGGTGTCGCTCGAGAACCGTGATACGCGCCTCAAGCAGGCACTCGAGAAAGTGGACGACGCATACGACTTCGTCCTCATCGATTGCCCGCCGACGCTCTCGCTGCTGACGCTGAATGGCCTGTGTGCTGCGCACGGCGTGATCATTCCGATGCAGTGCGAGTACTTCGCGCTCGAAGGGCTCTCAGATCTCGTTAATACGATCAAGCAGGTGCACGCGAATCTGAACCGTGACCTGAAGGTGATCGGCTTGCTGCGCGTGATGTTCGATCCGCGTATCACGCTGCAACAACAAGTCTCGGAGCAGCTCAAGCAGCACTTCGGCGACAAGGTTTTCAACGCGATCATTCCGCGCAATGTGCGGCTCGCCGAGGCGCCGAGTTACGGCATGCCCGGCGTCGTCTTCGACCCCGCATCGCGTGGCGCGCAGGCGTATCTGCAATTCGGCGCAGAGATGATCGCGCGCATTCAAACTATGTAAGGCGCATTCGCGCAGGAACGCATTGTCATGGCGACCAAGACCAACGCACTCAAAAAGAAGGGCCTGGGCCGCGGCCTCGAAGCGCTGCTCGGCGCACACGCCGATAACCATAACGGCGCAGACGAAGCCTCGGCCGAAGGGGCACCGTCGGTGATGGCGCTCGACCGCTTGCAGGCGGGCAAGTACCAGCCGCGTACGCGCATGGATGAAGGCGCATTGCAGGAGCTCGCCGCGAGCATTCGCGCGCAAGGGCTGATGCAGCCGATTCTCGTGCGCCGTGTCGATGGTGAGAAGTACGAAATTATTGCTGGCGAACGGCGCTTCCGTGCCGCCCGCATGGCCGGTCTGTCGGAAGTGCCTGTGCTCGTGCGCGATGTGCCCGATGAAGCCGCTGCCGCGATGGCGCTCATCGAGAACATTCAGCGCGAAGATCTGAATCCGCTGGAAGAAGCGCAGGGCATTCAACGCCTGCTCGGTGAATTCAATTACACGCATGAACAGGCCGCTGAATCGCTCGGCCGTTCGCGAAGTGCTGTGTCGAATCTGCTGCGCCTGCTCAACCTCGCGCAACCGGTGCAGACGATGCTGCTCGCAGGCGATCTTGATATGGGGCACGCGCGTGCGTTGCTCTCCGTCGATGCGGCCACGCAGATTACGCTCGCCAATCAAGTGGTGAACAAGCGACTGTCGGTGCGCGACACCGAGCGCATTGTCAACGCGTCGCTCAAGCCGCAAGGCGATGGCATTCGTCGCCGTTCGGCGGAAGAGGGCGGTCGCGATGTGACGCGTCTCGAAGAAGAATTGTCGGATCTGCTCGCCTCGAACGTGAAGATCAAGGTCGGCCGCAAGGGCGCCGGTGCGCTCACCATCGAGTTCGGCAGCCTCGATGCGCTCGACGGCATTCTCGCGCGCATTCGTGACGAATAATGTCGGTGTCCTGATTATCTGAATATCCACACATGACCGATGACGCGCAGCATCAGACGGCACCCGCACGGTTGACGCTGATGAAGCGCACATTGGGTGCGTTGGGCACGTTGTTCGAACGGGTGCGTAGCGATCGCGTCCTCGTGATTTTGCTGATCGCGTTTATCGCGCTACAGATATTTCGACCCGCAAGTGTTGGCGCGTTGTTTGCGCGCATCGATCAGCACACCATCCTCACGCTCGCCGGCCTGCTGATGCTTACGCGGGCCATCGACCAGAGCGGCTTCCTCGATTGGCTTGCGCAACGATTGTTGCGATGGTTTTGCACTGAGCGACGCCTTGCGTTGTTGATGGTGGGTTTTGCGGCGGCGTTGTCCACGCTGCTTACTAACGATGTCGCGTTGTTCGCGGTCGTGCCGCTGGCGTTGTCGCTCGCTCGCATTGCGCCGGTGCGCATCGAGCGGCTGATCATCTTCCTCGCACTGGCGGTCAACGCCGGGTCGAGTCTCACGCCGCTGGGTAACCCTCAGAACCTCTTCCTGTGGCAGCACAGCGGGATGGGCTTCGGTGGGTACGTCGCCATGATGACGCCGATCACCGTGGCGCTCATGGCGCTTCTGCTGGCCGTCTGTGCGTTCGCATTCGACTCGCGGGCCCTGCATTTTCAGCGACGGGGGCCATCGCACGAAGTGCGCTGGCCGCTGTTGTGGACTGCACTCGTATTGTTCGTGGCATTCGTGGCGCTGGCCGATCACGGTCTCGCCGGCTGGGCGTGTGCCGGGGTCGCGGTGGTGCTGTTGCTGGCGCGGCGGAGTGCGGTGCTTGGCATCGACTGGTTGCTGCTGACGATCTTCGTGCTGATGTTCGTGGTGTTGCGCGGCGTGGCCGAGATGCCGGAAGTGCGCACGCTACTGGGGCACGTGGACTTCTCGGGCACCCTGACGGCGTATCTGGGCGGCGCCGTGTTGTCACAATTCATCAGTAATGTGCCCGCAGCGATTTTGCTCGCGGAGTACACGCAAAACTGGCCCGCACTCGCTCACGGCGTTGCTGTCGGGGGCTTTGGCCTGGCGATCGGGTCGTTAGCCAACCTAATTGCATTGCGCATGGCGAAATCGAGCAAAATCTGGTGGCACTTTCACTGGATTTCGATACCGTTTTACCTGGTGGCACTGGGGCTAGGGTTCGCTGCCCTGAAATGGGTCTGATCATGCCCTCAAAGCGGCGCAGATGTCGTGATTGCGCGGCCTTCCGGACGAATGCCGCGCTGCACCATGCGAGAATGCGCACTCCGTGAGAGTTGGCGCCAAATCGAAGCATGCACTGCACAGTTTCGGCGAATTTGTTGCGTGTTTCAATTGACTGGCGTTCGTAATCTCCCGTAAAATCTCGCGGGTTTAACTGCTTGAAGAGCCCATTCGTTTTGCACGAGTCGGGCGGGGAGGTACGAGATGGCCGATGAAATACGGTCGAACTTGGAACCGAAACCGCAAGCGCCGGCGCATGCAACAGATGATGTTTGGGACGACGAGCAGGAGCAAGAAACAATCGTTCCGCTCACGCGTGCGCAGGCCGAGCGCCTGTTCGGTCCCAATGTGGGGCGCGCATCCCGTGTGACTCCATTCAGAGTGGTGGGTGCCCAGGTACTGTTGTCGCTCGCGGCGACACTGGCTTGGTGGGTACTCTCGGCATCGCCCCAAGAGGCTGCGGTGTCTGCATGGCTGGGCGGAATGATGGGTTGGGTGCCGGGCGCATTGTTTGCGCTGCGGCTAAGAATTTCAGGTGATCGCCTCTCCGTCGGTTCGTTAGTGGCGGGAGAAGCGGTCAAGGTAGCAACGACGATTGCGTTGTTGGTGGCCATAGCGTTCGGTTACCCGGGAGTTCACTGGGTAGCGTTGCTGGTCACCTTCGTGCTGACGCTGAAGGCCTATTGGCTGGCGATGGCATTCAAGTAGCGGTCAATTCCGCTCACGCGTCGCGCGCTGCCGTGTGCGGATTTTCATAATTGGGTGTTTGATCGCTATGTCAGTAGAAGCCGGTAGCCACGCTCCGAACCCGTCGGAGTACATTTCGCACCACCTGCAAAACCTCGCGAGCTCGACGCAGACGAAGATCGTCGACTTCTCGATCATCAATTGGGACACCATGTTCTGGTCGATCGCGATGGGCGCGCTGGGCTGCTTCGTGCTTTGGTTGGCCGCTCGTAAAGCCACCTCGGGCGTGCCGGGCCGTTTCCAGGCTGCGGTCGAAATGCTCGTCGAGATGGTCGAAGACCAGTCGAAGAGCATCGTGCACGGCAATCGTGCCTTCATCGCTCCGCTCGCGCTGACCGTGTTTGTCTGGGTCGCGCTCATGAACTCGCTGGACCTGTTGCCCGTCGACCTGCCGTCGAAGGTCATCGGCTGGGTCGGCCTCGGCTCGATCATTACCCACCATCGTATTGTCCCGACGGCCGATTTGAACGGCACGCTCGGTATCGCCGTTGGCGTGCTGATTCTGATGCTGTACTACAGCTTCAAGATCAAGGGCGCGGGCGGTTTCATGCATGAGCTGTTCACGGCACCGTTCGGCAACCACTTTCTGCTGTGGATCCCGAACCTGCTGCTCAACCTGATCGAATTCTGTGCCAAGACCGTGTCGCTCGGTATGCGACTGTTCGGCAATATGTACGCCGGCGAACTGGTGTTCCTGCTGATCGCGCTGTTGGGCGGTATCTGGAGTTTTGGCGCAGATGCGTCGGTGCTGGGTTTTGTCGGTCATATCATCGCCGGCACCGCATGGGCGATTTTCCACATCCTGATCGTGTTGCTCCAGGCGTTCATCATGATGATGCTCACGCTGGTGTATATCGGCCAGGCGCACGACCATCACTGATCGGTTGTTGCGGTTGTTACGTGTTTCCCGGTTTTTCGGTTTTTCAAATTTAAAGTTTCAAGTCTCTAACCAATAGGAGTAATCATGCAAGCTTTCATCGCTAACATCCAGGGTCTGACCGCCATCGGTATCGGTATCATCATCGGTCTGGGTGCCATCGGCGCCTGTCTGGGTATCGCGTTGATGGGCGGTAAGTACATCGAAGCATGCGCACGTCAGCCGGAACTGATGAACCCGCTGCAAACGAAGATGTTCCTGCTGGCTGGCCTGATCGACGCCGCATTCCTGATCGGCGTGGGCGTTGCCATGCTGTTCGCATTCGCGAACCCGCTGCTGTCGAAGCTCGCTTAAGTTTCTTTCGGATGGTCGCGCACTGATCCGCGCGACCTGGACATGAACGGCGCGCCCAAGCCAGCAGGCACAATGGGGCGCGCTGTTTTGCCAATCGACTCGCAACACCGAAAGGGAACACCGTGAACATCAACGCAACTCTGTTCGCGCAAACCGTCGTGTTTCTGATCCTGGCATGGTTCACGATGAAGTTCGTGTGGCCGCCGCTGATCAAGGCTATCGACGAACGCGCGAAGAAAATCGCTGACGGTCTGGCTGCTGCCGATAAGGGCAAAGCCGAACTCGAAGCCGCCAACAAGCGCTCCACGCAAGCCCTCACGGAAGCCCGTGACGAAGGCGCGAAGCGTATTGCCGACGCTGAAAAGCGCGCGCAAGCCGTGGCCGAAGAGATCAAGCAGCAGGCTCAAGCCGAAGCCGCCCGTATCATCGCCAACGCCAAAGCTGAAGCCGAGAACCAGGCCGTCAAGGTCCGTGAATCGCTGCGCGAAGACGTTGCCGGTCTGGCAGTCAAGGGCGCCGAGCAGATCCTGAAGCGTGAAGTTGACGCCAAGGCCCATGCTGACCTGCTGAACCAACTCAAGGCAGAGCTCTGATCATGGCCGAACTCGCAACCATCGCTCGTCCGTACGCTGAGGCGTTGTTCCGCGTGGCCAAGGCCGGTGATCTGAATCGCTGGTCGGAGCTGGTGCGCGAACTGGCGCAAGTGGCAGCGCTTCCCGAAGTGGCTAATCTGGCCGACGATCCCAAGGTAACGCCGGCGCAAGTCGTCGACGTGCTGACGGCTGCCGTGAAATCGACCGACGCTGAAGTGCGTAACTTCGTCGCCGCTGTGGTCGAAAACGGTCGCCTGGCTGCCATGACGGAAGTCGCCGAGCAGTTCGAGGCGTTGAAGAACGCCGCCGCCGGTTCGGCGGATGCCACGATCGAAAGCGCCTTCCCGCTCGACGGTGAGCAACTGACCTCGCTGGTCAAGGGCCTCGAGCACAAGTTCGGCCGCAAGCTCAACCCGAGCGTGACGGTAGACCCGTCGCTGATCGGTGGCGTGCGTGTGGTGGTTGGCGACGAGGTGCTGGACACTTCGGTGCGCGCCCGCCTGGCGGCCATGCGGACGTCGCTGACGGCCTGACGGCCGGCGCGAATCGCCTGCGACGGCAAGAATTGAATATCAGGAGCACATATGCAACTCAATCCCTCTGAAATCAGCGAACTGATCAAGAGCCGGATTCAAGGTCTCGAGAGCGGCGCCGAAGTCCGTAACGAAGGCACCGTGATTTCGGTGACTGACGGTATCTGCCGCATTCATGGCCTGTCGGACGTGATGCAAGGTGAAATGCTCGAATTCCCGGGCAACACCTTCGGTCTGGCACTGAACCTCGAGCGCGACTCTGTCGGCGCCGTGATTCTGGGTGAATACGAGCACATCTCGGAAGGCGACACCGTCAAGTGCACGGGCCGCATTCTGGAAGTGCCGGTTGGTCCGGAACTGAAAGGCCGCGTCGTTGACGCGCTGGGCGTGCCTATCGACGGCAAGGGCCCGATCAACGCCAAGATGACCGACGCAATCGAAAAGATTGCCCCGGGCGTGATTTGGCGTAAGTCGGTGTCGCAGCCGCTGCAAACGGGTACCAAGGCTATCGACGCCATGGTGCCGATCGGCCGTGGCCAGCGCGAGCTGATCATTGGTGACCGTCAGACGGGTAAGACCGCTGTGGCCATCGACACGATCATTTCGCAAAAGGGCAAGGGCGTGACCTGCGTCTACGTCGCGATCGGCCAGAAGGCTTCGTCGATCATGAACGTGGTGCGCAAGCTCGAAGAAATGGGCGCGATGGAATACACCATCATCGTGACCGCTACCGCTTCGGACTCGGCCGCCATGCAGTTCATCGCACCGTACGCCGGTTGCACGATGGGCGAATACTTCCGCGACCGCGGCGAAGACGCGCTGATCATTTATGACGACTTGACCAAGCAAGCTTGGGCGTACCGTCAGATCTCGCTGCTGCTGCGCCGCCCGCCGGGCCGTGAAGCTTACCCGGGTGACGTGTTCTATCTGCACTCGCGTCTGCTCGAGCGTGCCGCTCGCGTCTCGGAAGAGTACGTCGAGAAGTTCACGAACGGCGCGATCAAGGGCCAAAGCGGCTCGCTGACCGCACTGCCGATCATTGAAACGCAAGCCGGTGACGTGACCGCGTTCGTTCCGACGAACGTGATTTCGATTACCGACGGCCAGATCTTCCTGGAAACCGACCTCTTCAACGCAGGTATCCGTCCGGCAATTAACGCCGGTATTTCGGTGTCGCGCGTCGGTGGTGCTGCCCAGACCAAGGTCATCAAGAAGCTGTCGGGCGGTATCCGTACCGACTTGGCTCAGTACCGTGAGCTGGCTGCGTTCGCGCAGTTCGCTTCGGATCTGGACGAAGCCACCCGCAAGCAACTCGAGCGCGGCCGCCGCGTGACGGAACTGCTCAAGCAGCCGCAGTATCAGCCGCTGCAAGTGTGGGAACTGGCCGTGTCGCTGTTCGCCGCCAACAACGGTTATCTGGACGATCTCGAAATCGCTCAGGTCCTGCCGTTCGAAAAGGGTCTGCGCGAAGTTCTGAAGACCAGCCACGCTGCGCTGATCGGCCGTATCGAAGAGACCAAAGATCTCTCGAAGGACGACGATGCTGCCCTGCACGCTGCGATCAAGGACTTCAAGAAGACCGGCGCTTACTAATCCGGTTGAATCGGTAACTATTCAACGGACCCGGGAAGGCGCGATGTTCAGGCAAGAGCGGACGTCGCGCCGAGACAAGGAGTAAGCAATGGCTGGAATGAAGGAAATTCGCGGCAAGATCAAGAGCGTGCAAAACACGCGCAAGATCACCAAGGCCATGGAAATGGTGGCCGCGTCGAAGATGCGCAAGGCGCAGGAACGCATGCGCCATGCCCGGCCGTACGCTGAGAAGGTACGCCAGATCGCTGCGCATATGGGCCAGGCGAATCCGGAATACCACCACCCGTTCATGGTGAAGCATGCTGACGCGAAAGCGGCCGGCATCATCGTGGTGACGACGGACAAGGGTCTGTGCGGCGGCTTGAACACCAACGTGCTGCGTGCCGTGGTGACCAAGCTGAAGGCGATCGAAGCGCAAGGTCTGAAGATTGAAGCCACCGCCATTGGCGGCAAGGGCTTCGGTTTCCTGAACCGTATCGGCGCGAAGGTTGTGTCGCACGTGGTGCAACTGGGCGACACCCCGCACCTCGACAAGTTGATCGGCGCCGTGAAGGTGCAGCTCGACGCGTATGCCGAAGGCAAGCTCGACGCCGTGTATCTGGCCTACAACCGCTTCGTCAACACGATGAAGCAGGAAACCGTGGTCGAACAACTGCTGCCGCTGCCCGAGAAGTTCGAAGGCCAATCGGAAGACGCGAGCGCAGTGCCGGCAACGCATTCGTGGGACTACATCTACGAACCGGACGCAAAGTCGGTAGTGGATGCCCTGCTGGTGCGTTACGTCGAAGCGGTCGTGTATCAGGCAGTCGCAGAGAACATGGCGTCGGAGCAGTCCGCCCGTATGGTGGCCATGAAGGCCGCATCGGACAACGCGAAGACCGTGATCGGTGAATTGCAGATGGTCTACAACAAGGGCCGTCAAGCATCGATTACGAAGGAACTGTCCGAAATCGTGGGTGGCGCTGCCGCTGTTTAAGCGGTGGCACGGGCCGATGCGCCGCAAGGCGAAATGAATTTGAGTATCTAAAGGAAAAGCGATGAGTACTGCTTTGATTGAAGGCAAAATCGTACAGTGCATCGGCGCCGTGATCGACGTGGAGTTCCCGCGCGATAGCATGCCGAAGATCTACGACGCGCTCATTATGGACGGTTCGGAACTGACGCTCGAAGTTCAGCAGCAGCTGGGCGACGGCGTGGTTCGTACCATCTGTCTGGGTTCTGCCGAAGGCCTGCGCCGCGGCATGATGGTGAAGAACAGCGGTCTGCCGATCACTGTGCCGGTCGGTAAGCCGACGCTGGGTCGCATCATGGACGTGCTTGGCCGTCCGATCGACGAAGCCGGTCCGATTGCACGCGATCACACGCGCTCGATCCACCAGAAGGCTCCGGCATTCGACGAGCTGTCGCCGTCGACGGAACTGCTCGAAACCGGCATTAAGGTTATCGATTTGATCTGCCCGTTCGCCAAGGGCGGCAAGGTGGGTCTGTTCGGTGGCGCCGGTGTGGGCAAGACCGTGAACATGATGGAACTCATCAATAACATCGCCAAGGAACACGGCGGTTATTCGGTGTTTGCCGGCGTGGGCGAGCGTACCCGTGAAGGGAACGACTTCTACCACGAAATGAAGGACTCGAACGTTCTGGACAAGGTCGCGCTGGTGTACGGCCAGATGAACGAGCCGCCGGGCAACCGTCTGCGCGTCGCGCTGACCGGTCTGACGATGGCCGAGCACTTCCGTGACGAAGGTCTCGACGTGCTGTTCTTCGTGGACAACATCTACCGTTTCACGCTGGCCGGTACCGAAGTGTCCGCACTGCTCGGCCGTATGCCGTCGGCAGTGGGCTATCAGCCGACGCTGGCTGAAGAAATGGGTAAGCTGCAAGAGCGTATTACGTCGACCAAGAAGGGCTCGATCACGTCGGTGCAAGCCGTGTACGTGCCAGCCGATGACTTGACCGACCCGTCGCCGGCAACCACCTTCGGCCACTTGGACGCCACCGTCGTGCTGTCGCGTGACATCGCCTCGCTGGGTATCTACCCGGCAGTCGATCCGCTCGACTCGACCTCGCGTCAGATCGACCCGAACGTGATTGGCGAAGAGCACTACACGGTCACCCGTCGTGTGCAGTCGACGCTCCAGCGCTACAAGGAATTGCGCGACATTATCGCGATTCTGGGCATGGACGAACTGTCGCCGGACGACAAGCTGGCAGTGGCACGCGCTCGTAAGATCCAGCGTTTCCTGTCGCAGCCGTTCCACGTGGCAGAAGTGTTCACGGGTTCGCCGGGCAAGTACGTTCCGCTCAAGGAAACGATCCGCGGCTTCAAGATGATCGTCGACGGCGAATGCGACCACCTGCCCGAGCAGGCGTTCTACATGGTCGGCACGATCGACGAAGCGTTCGAAAAAGCCAAGAAGATGCAGTAAACGGTTGAGTGCCGGGTGACGGCGGAAGTCTCTCGCGAGACTTGCGCTGCACCGGCAGGTGACTGTCGAACGGCGGGGTAGCGGGGCGAGGGCGGTAACGACCGCGCTCAGTGCCTCTGCCGCTTCATCACACTCAACGGGAGCGATTATGGCAACCATTCACGTAGACGTCGTCAGCGCAGAAGAGCAGATCTTCTCGGGTCGTGCGCGCTTTGTGGCGCTGCCGGGCGAAGCCGGCGAGCTGGGCATTTTGCCCGGTCACACGCCGCTGATCACGCGCATCAAGCCGGGTGCCGTGCGCATCGAGGACGAAGCAGGTAACGAAGATTTCGTCTTCGTGGCCGGCGGCATTCTCGAAGTGCAACCGGGCACGGTGACCGTGCTCGCCGACACCGCTATCCGCGGCAAGGACCTGGACGAGGCAAAAGCTGCCGATGCCAAGCGTCGCGCGGAAGAAGCGCTTGCGAACAAGGATTCGAACATCGAGTACGCGAAAGCCCAGGCCGAATTGGCTGAAGCCATCGCCCAACTCGCTGCGATCAGCAAGCTGCGCAAGGCAAAGCTGTAAATTGGCGTTGTCGTAGTACCGGCCGCAACGCCGGTGTTGCGAGCGATGCAGAAAGCTCCATGCATGAAAGTGCGTGGAGCTTTTGTTTTTTCCAACGCACGCTTCACGTGCTATCACGTGCCACCACATGGCCGCTACGACCGGTGTGACATCACCGTGTCGCGACTCGCATCAATTCACCGCATTCTCTCAGGGCCATCCCCACTCGTTACGTCACGCGAATTACGTTAACGTAAACGTCAACGCAGCGTGACGCGCTATTGTTGTAAAGACCAGCCAATAGCAGCGTCGGGCACGACAGCATTTCGCCATTTCAGCATTGCTTCAGTATCAGGAGACAAAAGCATGGAAAGCCGGGAAGGTGCAGGCGTAGTCCCACGTAATGGGTTGTCGTATGTGAAGGGCGACACGACGGTGCCGTTGTCGTCGCTCACGGTGTTTGGTCTGCTGGCCGAGACGGCCTCGACGTTTCCTGAGCGTCAGGCCGTGGTGTTTCGAGAGCAAGGCGTGGATTGGACGTGGCGCGAATTCATCGCACACGTCGACACTTTTGCCGCCGGTCTGCTGGCATTGGGACTGAAGAAGGGCGACCGGGTCGGCATCTGGTCGCCGAATCGCGTCGAATGGCTCGTCACGCAATTCGCGACCGCACGCGTGGGGCTGGTGCTGGTGAACATCAACCCGGCCTACCGACTCGCTGAGCTGGAGTACGCGATCAACAAGGTCGGCTGCAAGGCGCTGGTGGCCGCCGAGTCGTTCAAGTCGTCGCGCTATCTCGACATGCTGAACACGCTTGCGCCCGAGCTGGCGCAGAGCGAACCGGGCCTGCTGAAGTCAGCAAAGCTGCCCACCCTCACCACGATCATCCGCATGGGCACGGGCATCACGCCGGGGATGATGAATTTCAGCGACGTCGTGACCCTGGGCGCCGACGCGAGCCTCGAGACGCTACGCAGCATTTCCGACGGCCTCGACTGTCACGACCCGATCAACGTACAGTTCACGAGCGGCACCACGGGCAGCCCGAAGGGTGCGACGCTCACGCACCATAACATCGTCAACAACGGGCGCTTCATCGCGATGGCGATGAAGTTCACGGAGCACGACAGCCTGTGCATCCCCGTGCCGTTCTATCACTGCTTCGGCATGGTGCTCGCGGTATTGGCATGCGTCTCGACGGGCGCCACGATGGTCTTCCCGGGCGAGGCGTTCGATCCGAAGGCCACCATGGCCGCCGTGTCGGAAGAAAGCTGTACGGCGCTGCATGGCGTGCCGACGATGTTCATTGCGCAGCTCGACCATCCGGACTTCGACAACTATCACTTCGATTCACTGCGCACTGGCATCATGGCCGGCTCGCCGTGTCCGATCGAGACGATGAAGCGCGTGATCAGCCAGATGCACATGAGCGAAGTGACGATCGCCTACGGCATGACGGAGACGAGTCCGGTGTCGTTCCAGACGACGACCACCGACCCGCTCGAAAAGCGCACAAGCACGGTGGGCCGCGTACAGCCGCACCTTGAAGTGAAGCTGGTCGACGCGGCGGGCGAGATCGTGCCTGTGGGCGAGAAGGGCGAGCTGTGCACGAAGGGTTACTCCGTGATGCTGGGTTATTGGGATGACGAACCGCGCACGCGCGAGGCGATTCGCGATGACTGGATGCATACGGGCGATCTTGCGACGATCGATGAAGACGGCTACTGCAACATCGTCGGCCGCGTGAAGGACATGCTCATCCGAGGCGGCGAGAACATCTACCCGCGCGAGATCGAGGAATTCCTGTTCCGCCATCCGAAGATTCAGGCGGTGCAGGTGTTCGGCGTCCCCGATGCGAAGTACGGCGAGGAGGTCTGTGCATGGATCGTGCTGAAGCCGGGGCAGAGCGCCACGGAAGACGACATCCGTGAGTTCTGCAAGGATCAAATCGCCCACTACAAGGTGCCGCGCTATATCCGCTTCGTCGACGACATGCCCATGACGGTGACCGGTAAAGTGCAGAAATTCATCATGCGCGAGCAGATGGTCGAATCGCTGGGATTGAGCGAAGAAAAGACCGCCTGATCTGCCCGTGTCGATCGATTTCCGCCGAGCTATTTCTTCTCTGATCGGCGGACACGGAACGATGGATATCCCCGCAGCAAATGCCCGCCAGTAAAGCGGGCATTTGCCTATCTGGCGTTATCCGCGTGCCGCCCCGCCGACGGGCACACGGACAATGCCGTATGATTCGGGATTACCCTAGGTGCCCCGGCCATGTCAGCCCACTATTTCCGCTCGGTGTTTGTTCTCGGCATTCTGTCTGCCATCGGCTCGTTGTCGATCGACATGTATCTGCCGGCGCTGCCAAGCATCGCGCGGGAATTGAATACGACGGATGCGGCAGCGCAGTTCACGCTCGCTTCGTTCTTCATCGGGCTGGGACTCGGACAATTGCTACACGGCCCGCTGGCCGACCGCTTCGGCCGCAAGCGCCCGCTCTATGCCGGGCTCGCGCTCTATACCATCGCATCCGCCGGTTGCGCACTTGCCCCCAACATCGAAACGCTGATCGTCTGCCGGTTCATTCAGGCGGTGGGTGGTTGCGCCTGCTTCGTGATCGCCCGGGCGATGGCGCGTGACCTGTTCGATACGAATACCGTGGCCCGCGTGCTCTCGCGCATGACGCTGATCATGGGCGCGGCACCGATTCTTGCGCCGCTCGTCGGCGGTCAGGTCTTGATGTTTGTCGGCTGGCGCTGGATCTTCTGGGGCCTGACGGTATTCGGCGTCATCTGCTTCGCGATGGCCGTCTACTGGCTGCCTGAGACACGTCACGCGGCCAAACAGGCGCGCCACTGGCTGGCCACAGCCTGGCACAACTACGGCGCGCTGGTGCGTGACCGCGAGTTCATGGGCAACGCCCTGGCGGGCGGTGTGGCACAGGCTGGCATGTTCGCGTACATCACGGGCTCGCCGTTTGTTTTCATCAATCTGTACGGCGTCGACCCGGCGCACTACGGCTGGCTGTTCGGTTTGAACGCGTGCGGCATCATCTTCGGCTCGCAGGTCAACGCGCACCTGCTGCGCAAACGCCGGCCGGCCGATGTGTTGCGCCGTACCAACAATCTGGTCGCTATTCTCGGGCTGGTGCTGTTGGCGGTGGCGGCGCTGAAGCTTGGTGGACTGCCCGGGTTGATGGTGCCGCTGTTCGCTTACGTGGCGAGTCTGGGCTTTTCGCAGCCGAACGCCGTGGCCGAAGCGCTCAATCGCCAACACCAACGGGCGGGCGCGGCCTCGGCATTGCTCGGTGCGTTGCAATTCCTCGCAGCAGCCAGCGCAGGGGCAGCGGTGGGGATGTTGCACGCGCGCTCGGCGGTGCCTATGGCGGCCGTGATTGCGGTGTGTGGCGTGCTGTCGTGGTGCCTGCACACGCTGTTGATTCGCCGCGCCGGTCCGCCGGCGGCGCTGCCGCCCGCGACCGGAAAAGTCTAAGGGGCGTCAGTCCGGCGCCTCGAACGTCGGCGTATTTAGGGAACTTTGCCCGAAGTTTTCTTCCAAACCTGAGATTCGGCACAGGTCACTACATCTGTAACACTTTGTAATTGCACTGTTCCGGCGTGAAACGGGTCGGCAAAGTACGATCCAGCCGCTTCGCAAAAGCCCCCCAAATCTTTTTGCAAAGACGGCTAAAGTTCGGCGCAAAACGGCCGAAATACAGACGAGTAGTAGAGCGCAGCTTCGTGACATTTGCGTGAAGCCATCGTCTTTTCACACCGATCATTCCCCCCGAATGCATCGCAGGGGCCGCTCGCGCCCCGCATGTAGGAAAAACTCCTACAAAAAACTTCCGCTTTTCTTGCCCTTCTATGTAGTTTTTCTCCGATTTCTTTATCTTTCGCCTTTATCCACAATGCGAGGGAAAACGGAGTAGTACCGCAAGATCATCCATTGCGCCGGGGGGCCGCATGCGAAACAGCGAAACACTGAATGAGATTCGTGAGTTGAATCTCTCCTACCTCGTACTGGCTCAGCGCCTGATTCGCGAGGACCGTGCCGCGGCGATGTTCCGCCTTGGCATCAGCGACCAACTTGCCGACGTGCTCGGCAGTCTCACCTTGGCTCAACTTGTCAAATTCGCGGGGTCGAACCAGCTTCTGTGCCGATTTCGCTTTGACGACCACGTGATTCTTTCGACCCTTACGCACGGTGCGAAGGACGTGGGTATGCAGCAGTCGCACGCATCGATTCTGCTCGCGGGGCAACCCGTCGAGCAGATCGGCTAAGTACGCGATGTAATTCGCGCGCTACCCGGGGGTAGCGCGCCGCGTCACCTGCCAGGAAGCCTGCATATGCGTACCAAAAGCGTCGTTCTCGAGGCCCGCGAGATCCAGTTGGCCATCGAACTGATCGAACTCGGCGCCCGCCTCCAATTGCTGGAAGCGGAAACGAGCCTCAGTCGGGATCGCCTCATCAAACTCTACAAAGAGCTCAAGGGGGCTTCGCCGCCCAAGGGCATGCTGCCGTTCTCGACCGACTGGTTCGTGACCTGGCTGCCAAACATCCACTCATCGCTTTTCCACAACATCTATCGCCATCTCGTGCACCACGGCGGCTGCCAGGGCATCGAGGCCATCGTCAAGGCCTATCGCCTGTACCTGGAGCACGTCGAGCTGCATGGCTGGGAAGCCGTGCTCGGGTTCACCCGCGCATGGACGCTGGTCCGTTTCTTCGACAGCAAGATGTTGCAAATGACGCCGTGCACGCGTTGTGGCGGCCATTTCGTCACGCACGCCCACGAGCCTCACGGTCAGTACGTCTGCGGCCTGTGCGCGCCGCCGTCGCGCGCCGGTAAGACGCGGAAAGCAAAACACGCACACGCCGCCGATCTGGCGCCGGTCGAGGCCGAAGCCCCGGCGGGCGTGCCCGGGCCCGGGGGTACGGACATTTCTCCGTTGGCTGCCTGAGCGGCACATTCGTCACGAGGACGCATCCCCTACAGTTTCCCTGCTTGTCTGCCGTTAAGCCCTCTGAACAGGAAGGACATTTTTCCGTAGACGTATTTTTGCGAGAGGTATCCGGCAGTGCTTGTCGTCATTGGTTACATCATCGTTCTTGCCTCGGTCTTTGGCGGTTTCGTCATCGGCGGAGGTCACTTGGGCGCGCTGTTTCAGCCGACCGAGCTGCTGATCATCGGTGGCGCGGGCGTCGGCTCGTTTGTGGTGGGCAACAACAGCAAGGCGATCAAGGCGACGATGAAGGCGCTGCCGATGCTGTTCAAGGGCTCGAAATACACCAAAGAGCTGTACATGGAGCTGATGGCGCTGCTCTACGTGCTGCTCGCCAAGGCGCGTAAGGACGGCATGCTCGCCATCGAAGGCGATGTGGAAGACCCGGCATCGAGCCCGGTGTTCTCGCAATACCCGCGCATTCTGAACGAGCCGCGCATCATGGAATTCCTGACCGACTATCTGCGCCTGATGGTCAGCGGCAACATGAACGCGTTCGAGATCGAGAACCTGATGGATCACGAAATCGAAACGTACCGTCACGAAGGCGAAGTGCCTGCCCACTGCCTGCAAAAAACCGGCGACGCGATGCCGGCGTTCGGCATTGTGGCTGCCGTGATGGGCGTGGTGCACACGATGGCCTCGGCCGACCAGCCGCCGGCCGTGCTCGGTGCGCTGATCGCACAGGCACTCGTGGGGACCTTCCTCGGCATTTTGCTGGCGTACGGCTTCATTTCGCCGCTCGCCCAACTGATCGAACACCGCATCAACGAGTCGGTCAAGCTTTACGAGTGCATCAAGGTCACGCTGCTGGCGAGCCTGAACGGCTACGCCCCGGCCCTGTCGGTGGAGTTCGGCCGCAAGGTGCTGTACTCCACGGTGCGCCCGTCGTTCGCCGAGCTCGAAGAGCACGTGCGCCAGGTTAAGGCACGTTGACGGACGGCAGCAATGAGCGAGAAAGACGAGCGGCCCATTATCGTCAAGCGCCGCAAAGCCGGCGGGCACGGCCACCATGGCGGTGCGTGGAAGATTGCCTATGCCGACTTCATGACGGCCATGATGGCGTTCTTCCTGCTGATGTGGCTGCTCAGTTCCGTGAGCAGCAAGGAACTGACAGGCATTGCCGAATACTTCCGTACGCCGCTCAAGGTTGCCCTCACGGGCGGGCGTAACGCGGCGGACAACAGCGGCGTGATTCCCGGTGGCGGCACCGACACGACGCGTACCGACGGCCAGAAATCGCGCGGTGATCAGGTACGGTCGCGCCAGGCCACGACGGCCGAGTTGGCCGAGCGCGCCGATGCACAGCGTTTGCGCGAACTCAAGGCGCGGCTCGAGAAGGCGATCGAAAATAACCCGACGCTCAGGCAATTCCGCAAACAGTTGCTGATCGACGTGACGACCGAAGGCTTGCGCATTCAGATCGTCGACGATCAGAACCGGCCGATGTTCGCCAACGCGAGCGCGCAGGTGCAACCGTATATGCGCGACATCCTGCGCGAGATCGGCAAGTCGCTCAACGACGTACCCAATCGCATCAGCCTGTCGGGTCATACCGACGCGACGGCGTATGCGCAGGGCGACAAGAGCTATAGCAACTGGGAGCTGTCGGCCGATCGCGCGAACGCCTCGCGTCGCGAGTTGATCGCGGGCGGCCTCGATGGCGAGAAGGTCTTGCGCGTGGTGGGGCTGGCCTCGACTGTGCCGCTCGATCGCGACGACGCTTACAACCCGATCAACCGACGCATCAGCATCATCGTGCTCAATCGCCGTGCCGAGGCTTCTGTGAAGCACGAGGGCGATCAGCCGACGATCGATGCGACGAACGCCCGAGGCTCGGGCGCCGACGCCGTCAACGCTGCCATCAGTGGCGTGTTGCCGCCGGGCGTACCGTCGCCGCCGGCACCCCCCGCAGCCCCTGCTGCGCCGGGTGCAAACGGCGCTGCGGCGAGATAACCGATAAGAAGAGGAGACGCATGGAGGCCATGCAGGCACGCAATACGATTCTCGCGGTCGACGACTCCGCGTCAATGCGTCAGATTCTGGCGGCCACGCTCGACGAAGCCGGCTATGCCGTGACGACGGCGCGCGACGGACAGGAGGCACTGGCACTGGCATCGAATGCGAATTTCGATCTGGTGCTGACCGACCAGCACATGCCCGGGATGGATGGGCTGTCGCTGATTCGTGCCCTGCGAGACCTCGATGCGTTCGCACAAACGCCGATTCTGGTGCTCACCACAGAAGTTGATGGCGCGTATAAGACGGCGGCCCGTGAAGCGGGGGCAAGCGGTTGGCTGATCAAGCCGGTCGACCCCGAGGCACTGGTCGACGTGGTGGGCTCGCTTGTCGGCGCGGGCACATGACGATGTTGATGGCGTCGACGGCACAACCAAGTTAGGACGAGGAAACCGGTGGATATCACCCAGTTCTACCAGACCTTTTTCGATGAAGCGGAAGAGTTGCTCGCAGAGATGGAGCATCTCTTGCTGGCGCTCGACGTGAGCGCGCCGGACAACGAGCAGCTCAACGCGATCTTTCGCGCCGCGCACTCGATCAAGGGCGGGGCCGCGACGTTCGGCTTCACCGCGCTCACCGAGACCACTCACCTGCTGGAAAACCTGCTCGACCGCGCGCGTCGCGGCGAGTTGCAGTTGCGCACCGAGATGGTCGACACCTTCCTGGAAACCAAAGACGTGTTGCATCAACAGTTGAATGCCTACCGCGCCTCCAGTGAACCCGATGTCGAGGCGATGACGCGCATCTGCGCGGTGCTCCAACGCTTGGCCGCAGAAGAAAGCGGCGAGGCGCCGTCGGCCGCGCCGGCTTCGCCTGCTGCACCGGCCCCCGCTGCGGCGGCCGCGCCAGCGGCAGCGGTGCCCGAAGCTACGACCGACGCGAGTGGTGCGCCCACCAGTCCGGTCGCACCGGGCCAGACGCGTCTCAAGGTCACGCTCACGGGCGTGAGCGAAAAGGACCAGACCCTGCTTGCCGAAGAACTCGGCAACCTCGGTCACGTGGCCGGCCGCCAGTCGGTCGACAACGCCCTGCATCTGTGGCTCGACACGACCTGTGGCGCCGACGACATTCTCGCCGTGTGCTGCTTCGTGATCGAACCGTCGCAGATCGACGTGCAGGATGCCGCTGCGGTAGCCGCGCTTGCTGCCGCGACTCCGGCTGCGCCTGTTGCGCCTGCCGCGCCCGCTGCGCCCGCCGCGCCTGTTATTGCGGCCCCGGTCGCACAGCCCGCCGTCGAAATCTTCGAACCGATCGCCGCCGCGCCGGCCCAGATCGAAGTCCCCGCCGCGCCGGCACCCGAGCAAATCGTGGTGCCGCCGGCCCCCGTTGCTCACGCGGGCGGCAATGGTGGCAATGGCACTCATCCGCCAGAAAAGCGCGCAGCGGCTCCGGCCGCCGGCGGCGCTGCCGGTCACGAGAATAGCTCCATTCGTGTGGGCGTGGAAAAGGTCGACCAGCTCATCAATCTGGTGGGCGAACTGGTGATCACGCAGGCCATGCTCGCGCAGACGGCCAGCAGTCTCGACCCGATGCTGCACGATCGCCTCTTCAACGGCATGGGCCAGTTGGAGCGCAACGCGCGCGACCTGCAAGAAGCGGTCATGTCCATCCGCATGATGCCGATGGACTACGTGTTCTCGCGCTTCCCCCGCCTGGTGCGCGATCTCGCGACCAAGCTCGGCAAGCAGATCGAACTGGTCACGTTCGGTCAGGCGACCGAACTCGACAAGAGTCTGATCGAGCGCATCATCGATCCGCTCACGCACCTGGTGCGTAACAGTCTCGACCACGGTATCGAAACCTCGGAAGCGCGTCTCGCCTCGGGCAAAGACCCCGTGGGCCAGCTCGTGCTGTCCGCCGCGCATCAGGGCGGCAATATCGTGATCGAAGTGAGCGACGACGGTGCTGGTCTGCGCCGCGAGAAGATTCTCGCCAAGGCGCAGCAGCAAGGCATGAACGTGTCCGACTCGATGGCGGACGAGGAAGTCTGGCAGCTGATTTTCGCGCCGGGCTTCTCGACGGCCGAAGCCGTGACCGACGTGTCGGGCCGTGGCGTCGGTATGGACGTCGTCAAACGAAACATCCAGCAGATGGGCGGCCACGTGGAGATTCTGTCCACGCGCGGCAAGGGCACCACCATCCGCATCGTGCTGCCGCTGACGCTGGCGATTCTGGACGGCATGTCCGTCAAGGTCGGCACGGAGATCTTCATCCTGCCGCTGAACTTCGTGATGGAGTCGCTGCAACCGCGCCGTGACGACATTCGCGCGGTGACCGGCGAAGGGCAGGTCGTGCTGGTGCGTGGCGAGTATCTGCCGCTGGTGGAGCTGTACCGTGCGTTCGACGTGCCCGAGGCGCGTGGGGATCCCACGCAAGGCATCATCGTGATCCTGCAAGCCGAAGGCCGCCGCTTTGCGCTGCTCGTCGACGAGCTGGTGGGCCAGCAGCAGGTCGTGGTGAAGAACCTCGAAACCAATTACCGCCGTATTCACGGTATTTCTGCCGCCACCATCATGGGTGACGGCAGTGTGGCCCTGATCGTGGACGTGGCGGCGCTTCAGCGCGGCCAGCGCTCGGCATCGGCCACCATCTTCAACTGAAGTCGGAGAGTCGTCAGATGGAAAAGCTTTCGCAAGAGCATGCCATGTCGCGCCAGGGCGGCGCCATGCAGACCGAGGGCGACGGCCAGGAATTTCTGGTCTTCACGCTCGGTGAAGAGGAATACGGCATCGACATCCTGAAGGTGCAGGAAATTCGCGGCTACGACGCCGTCACGCGCATCGCCAACGCCCCCGACTTCATCAAGGGCGTGATCAACCTGCGCGGCATCATCGTGCCGATCGTGGACATGCGCATCAAGTTCCGCCTCGGCCGCGTCGAGTACGACACCCAGACGGTCGTGATCATTCTGAACGTGGCCGGCCGTGTGGTCGGCATGGTCGTTGACGGCGTGTCCGACGTGCTCACGCTCGCGCGCGGCGAAATCAAGCCGGCCCCCGAGTTCGGTGCACAACTGGCGACCGAGTACATCACGGGCCTTGGCACGGTCGAAGGCCGCATGCTGATCCTGATGGACATCGAGAAGCTCATGACCAGCGACGACATGGCGCTCATCGAGCGTCTGGCGAGCTAAGGTCGGCGAAAGCGAAGCACCATGGCACGGCGTCCGGGGATGCCGTGCCGACAGAAGCAGAAGCAAAGTGATCGAAAGAGACGGGCAGAGACACCCGCAGCGTTACCCACAGACATAACCCACTCACCCGAAGATTACGGAGACCGAGCACGTGCGCGATAACCAGCCCGTCACCCAGAACGAATTCGTCATCGGCGAGCATCAGTACCTGATCTCGCGAACGGATCTGAAGGGGCGGATCACGTATGCCAATCCCGCCTTCGTGGAGGTGAGTGGCTATTCGCGTGACGAACTGCTGGGCGCGCCGCACAACATCGTGCGCCATCCCGACATGCCGCCCGAAGCGTTCGGCGACCTGTGGGACACGATCAACCGCGGCGATACGTGGACGGGTCTCGTGAAGAACCGCCGCAAGAACGGCGACTTCTACTGGGTGCTGGCAACCGTCACCCCGACGCTCGAAAACGACGCCGTGGTGGGTTACACCTCGGTGCGCGTGCGTCCGGCTGCCGGGGCGACCGACCAGGCTGAAACCATCTACGCGCGCTTTCGCAATGGTCAGGCCGGCAATCTGCGCATTCGCGGTGGCCGGGTCGAACGGGGTGGCATTGCTGCACTCGTGCGCAAGATTCGCATCGACACGCTGCGTGCGCGCCTGACCGGCATCATCGTGCTCGGTGCGCTGTTGCTCGCGATTGTGGGCGGACTGGGTCTGTGGGGCATGTCGAGCAGCAACGCCAAGCTGCTTCAGGTGTACCAGAACGGTATGGTGCCGGTCGGCACGCTGGGCGCCATCGGCCAGAAACTCGACCGCGACGTATTGCTAGTGGCGGAAGCCATCGGCAGCCCGAATCTCGACGCGATGAAGCGTGCGGGCGATGAGATCACCGCCAGCCTCGACGACATCAATCGCGAGTGGGCGACCTACATGAAGTCGGTCGACCCGGCCACGCAGGCACAGGCCGAACGCTTCAACGTGATTCGCCAGCGCTTTACCACCGATGGCCTGCAACAGACCGTCGAGATGCTCAAGGTCGGCTCGGCAGAAGGCGCGCAACAGACGTATCTCGAGAAGGTGAAACCCGCGTACGGTCCGATGCGCGACGAGCTCAACGTGCTCACGCGACTGGAACTCACGCAGGCCACCGACTTGTATCAACAGGGCCAGCGCGAGCACACCATCGTGCGTGCGCTCACGGCGGTGGCGGTGATCGGCGGCATCATCGTGCTGTTCGTGCTCGGCAGCATTCTGCGCCGTGCGATCAATCATCCGCTGCGCGTGGCGCTGTCGATGTCCAAGCAGATTGCGGCGGGTGACCTGACCGGCAAGGCCGAAGGCACCGGGCGCGACGAAGTCGGCCAGCTGCTGTTCGGCCTGACGGTCATGAAGAACAGCTTGCTGTCGATCGTCTCCGACGTGCGCGAGGGCATCGAGTCGATCAACGTGGCGTCGCGCGAAATCGCGGCGGGCAACACCGATCTGTCGGCACGCACCGAACAACAGGCCGCGTCGCTGGAACAGACGGCGTCGTCGATGGAGCAGCTCACCGCCACGGTCAAGCAGAACGCGGACAACGCCAAACAGGCGAGCGCGCTGGCCGTCAATGCGTCGGAAATTGCAGCACGCGGTGGTCAGGTGGTCGGCAACGTGGTCGACACCATGCAGGGCATCTCGTCGAGTTCGCACAAGATCGTCGACATCATCAGTGTCATCGAAGGCATTGCCTTCCAGACCAACATCCTCGCGCTGAACGCCGCCGTGGAAGCGGCGCGTGCGGGCGAACAAGGCCGTGGCTTTGCTGTGGTGGCGGGTGAAGTGCGCACGCTGGCGCAGCGCAGCGCGTCGGCCGCGAAAGAAATCAAGGTGCTCATCGAAGACTCGGTGGGCCGCGTCGAGAACGGCTCGGCACTCGTGTCGCAGGCCGGCAAGACGATGGACGAAATCGTGCAGGCCGTGCAGCGCGTGACCGACATCATGGGCGAGATTTCGGCAGCGTCCGCCGAACAGTCGGGTGGCATCGAGCAGGTCAACCGCGCCGTGTCGCAGATGGACGAGGTCACGCAACAGAACGCGGCACTGGTCGAAGAAGCGGCCGCGGCGGCGGGCTCGCTGGAAGAACAGGCGCACCGCCTGCGCGACGCCGTCTCGGTGTTCCGTGTCGGTGATGCGTTCAAGGCGGGCGATGCACGCAGTGCGGCACGCGCAGCCAGCGCCCAGACGGTTCGTCATTCGACGGCAGCAAGCACAGCGCAACCCGTCGCGAGCGCAGCCAAGGCAGCATCGGCCGCGAGTGCGCCGAAAGCGGCTGCAACCGCCGCAGGGGCAGCCACTGCCCGCGCAAGCGCCGGTGCCGCTGCGGCACGCACGGTAACGCGCCGTCCGCAAACGGCTGCTCCGGCCGCTGCTGCCGGATCGGCGGCGGCTGCCACGAATGCACAGGAAGATGCGCAGGTCTTGCAACTGGCGGCGCGTCGCGGCAAAGCGGCACCCGGCAGCGCACCTGCCGGTGGCGCGAGCGACTCGGGCGACTGGGAAGAGTTTTGAACGTTTCGGTGATTGGGATGGGTACGCCGGCGTGAGCCGGTATTCACGGGGTAGAGGTCGTTATGTTTAAAAATGTCACCATCCGGGCACGGCTGACGCTGGCGCTTGGACTCTTCATGGTGCTGCTGGTCGTCGGCGCCGCGGTGGGGCTCTTGTCGCTGCGACAGAGCAACGCGTCGTTGCAGGATATGTACACGAACGACATGGCGTCGTCGCGTGCCCTCGCACAGACCACGCTCTCCACGCTCTCCGCACGTGTGACCCTGGCGCGCATCGAGTTCATCGCCGATCCGAGTGAAATCAAGACGGCCATCGACGGGGTGCGCAACAACCTCAAGAAGGCTGACGATGCGTGGGCCACCTACGCCGCGCTGCCGATGAGCGATGGCGAAAAGCCGCTGGCCGACGCGGCCATCGCCACCCGCAGCAAAGTCGTGAACGAAGGCATTCTGCCCGCGCTCAAGGCGATCGAATCGGGCGACATTCCCGATTTCCACGCCAAGACCGTGATGGACGTGCCGCGCCTGTTCGGCGATTACACCAAGGCGATGACGACGCTGGCCGACCTTCAGGTCAAGAATGCGCAAGATCGTTACGACGTGGCGCAGACCCGCTACACGCTGGTGATGTGGATGGTCGGTATCGGCCTGATCGTGGGTCTGGTGGTCGGTCTGATCACGCAGATCACGCTCACGCGCGCCATCGTCGGCCCGATCGACGACGCCATCAAGCACTTCGAAAAAATCGCCGGCGGCGACCTCACGCAGCGCATCGACGTGTGGAACGACACCGAGACCGGCCGCCTGTTCAAGGGCGTGAAGCACATGCAGGACAGCCTCGTGCGTACCGTCGCCGAAGTGCGTTCGGGCACCGAGTCGATCACGTCCGCTGCGCAACAGATCGCCGCAGGCAACACCGATCTGTCGGCGCGTACGGAGCAACAGGCTGCCTCGCTGGAAGAAACCGCCTCGTCGATGGAGCAGCTCACCGCCACCGTCAAGCAGAACGCGGATAACGCCCGTCAGGCGAGCCAGCTCGCGGTGAATGCATCGGATATCGCGGCACGCGGCGGTGACGTGGTGGGCAAGGTGGTCGGCACGATGCAGGGCATCTCGACGAGCTCCAGCAAGATCGTCGACATCATCAGCGTGATCGACGGCATCGCCTTCCAGACCAACATTCTGGCGCTGAACGCCGCCGTGGAAGCTGCGCGCGCAGGCGAGCAGGGTCGTGGGTTCGCGGTGGTTGCAGGCGAAGTGCGCACGCTGGCCCAGCGCAGCGCCGCAGCCGCGAAGGAAATCAAGGAGCTGATCGAAGACTCGGCCCACAAGGTCGAGGACGGTTCGGCGCTCGTCGAGCAGGCCGGTCAGACGATGGAAGAGATCGTGCAGGCGGTCAAGCGCGTGACCGACATCATGGGCGAGATTTCGGCCGCGTCGGCCGAGCAGTCGGGCGGCATCGAGCAGGTCAATCGTGCCGTGACGCAGATGGACGAAGTCACGCAGCAGAACGCGGCACTCGTTGAAGAAGCCGCCGCGGCTGCCGGTTCGCTCGAAGAGCAGGCCAACCGCCTCAAGTCGGTCGTGTCGGTGTTCCGTCTGGACGCCAGTCAGGCCGCAGGTTCCCATGCTGGCCACGCCGCGCATGCGGCACCGGCACTGGCGGCAGCACCCGCACCGCGAGCCGTTGCTCGCCCGCCGGTGAGAAAGACCGCCGCGCCGGCCCCGGCAGCCGCCCCGAAAGCAGCAGCACCCAAGGCCGCCCCGGCAGCCGCACCGTTGCGCCGTCCGGCCCCGGCCACAGCGGCCCCGGCAGCGCGCACTGGCACGGATGACGCCAACGGCGATTGGGAAACATTCTGATCGTCTTGAAGCGCGTGTTATCACGCGATAGCGCGCGCTTCCGGCAACGCAGCACAGGCAACACCCGCAAGTCGAGCAATGCAAGCAATACAAGCAATACAAGCAATACAAGCAACACAAGCAACACAAGCAACACAAGCAACACAAGCAACACAAGCAACACAAGCAACACAAGCAACACAAGCAACACAAGCAACACAAGCAACACAAGCAACACAAGCAGTAACTACAGGAACGGTGCACGTGCCTGTCCGGAGATGGCAGCTTACAGCTCCGGGCGGTGCGTGTCGGCAAGTGGCAACAATGGGTAAGACAAAAGCCGCCGTGCGCGCGGGACACGATGTCCGCGCGACGGTGAGCCGGTGGTGGAGGGTCACATCATGATGCAGTTGAGTCTCAAGGCAAAACTCTGGTCCGCGCTCGCGCTGATGTGGCTGGGTCTTTTATTGCTCGGCGGTTGGGCGTCGTGGCATGAGCGCGGCACGATGCTGGCCGAGCGGCGAGATGCCGTGCAGGACATCGTGACCACCGCCGACGGCATCGTGCGCGATTACGCCGCACAGGCCGCTGCGGGCAAGATGCCTGAGGCCGAGGCCAAACAGCAGGCAATGGCACGTCTGAAGTCGATGCGCTACGGCGACGGCGGCAGCGGCTATGTGGTCATCTTCGACACCAAGCCGACCGTGCTCATGCACCCGACGCTCGCCGATCTGGTGAACAAAGACGTCTCCACCTACAAGGATTCGAACGGCAAGCTGCTCTATGTCGAAATGGCCCGCGTGGCCAAAGACAAGGGCGCGGGCTTCGTCGACTATTACGGGCGAGTGGCCGGCAGCGACAAGCGCATGGCCAAGCTCTCGTTCGTGAAGTACTTCGCGCCGTGGGACTGGGGTTTCATGAGCGGCGTGTATGTGCAGGACGTCGACGACGCGTTCCTCGCGACGCTGCTGCGCTACGGCATCGTGCTGTTGCTCATCGGCGGCATCGTCACGGCGGCCATGGTCGCGATCATCCGCAATGTGCAGCGCAGCCTTGGCGGCGAGCCTGAATACGCGGCAGAAATTGCGCAACGCATTGCGGCGGGCGATCTGCAAAGCCATGTGAACGTCGCCGCCGGCGACAACACCAGCCTGCTGTTCGCGATGCAGCGCATGCAACACACGCTGGCCGACACCATCGGACAGATTCGTCAGGGCACCGAGTCCATCACGACGGCCGCGCAGCAGATTGCGGCGGGCAATACCGATCTGTCGGCGCGTACGGAACAACAAGCCGCTTCGCTGGAAGAAACTGCGTCGTCGATGGAGCAGCTCACGGCGACCGTCCGGCAGAACGCCGACAACGCGCGTCAGGCCAGCCAACTCGCGGTGACCGCGTCGGAGATCGCCTCGCGTGGCGGTCAGGTGGCCGGGCAGGTCGGCACGACGATGGATGGCATTTCCGCCAGCTCCAGCAAGATCGTGGACATCATCAGCGTGATCGACGGCATTGCCTTCCAGACGAACATTCTCGCCCTGAACGCCGCCGTGGAAGCCGCGCGTGCAGGCGAGCAAGGCCGTGGCTTCGCGGTGGTGGCGGGCGAAGTGCGCACGCTGGCCCAGCGCAGCGCGTCGGCCGCGAAAGAAATCAAGGCACTGATCGAAGAGTCGTCGCGCCGGGTGCAGGACGGCACCTCGCAGGTCGCACAAGCGGGCCAGACGATGGAAGAGATCGTGCAGGCGGTCAAGCGCGTGACCGACATCATGGGCGAAATTTCGGCGGCGTCGGCCGAGCAGTCGAACGGTATCGAGCAGGTCAATCGTGCCGTGACCCAGATGGACGAAGTCACGCAACAGAATGCGGCACTCGTGGAAGAGGCGGCCGCGGCCGCCGGGGCATTGGAATCGCAGGCGCACGAACTGCGCGCGGCGGTTTCGGTATTCCAGACGAGCGGGGCGGGCAGCGCAAGTATTCATGCGATGAGTGCCACGCGTCGCGAAAACACGCCGCAACCGTTCGCTCGCGCGGCATAAGGCGAGCCACTGACGCCGGTGAAACTCAATGACTGACTCGCGCATTACCTCGCATACGACGCGTCGCGGCACCCCCGGTAACGAGGGTGGCGACGGCAGCCGCAGCACGGAGTTTGCCCGTGCCAGCGGGGCTGCGCTCGCGGGCGAGCGCGACTTCGCGTTCTCGCTGGCCGACTTCGGCCGCATTCGCAATCTGATTTATCAGCGTGCGGGCATCGCGCTGGCCGAACACAAGCGTGAGATGGTCTACAGCCGCATCGCACGGCGGCTGCGCGCGCTCGGCATGACGAGCTTCACCGAATACCTCGACATGCTCGAAGCCGACACCGGCGACAGCGAGTGGGAGTCGTTCACCAACGCGCTCACGACCAACCTCACGTCGTTCTTCCGCGAATCGCATCACTTCCCGCTGCTCGCCGAGTTCATCCGCAACCGCGCCAAGCCGATCTCGATCTGGTGCTGTGCAGCCTCGACCGGCGAAGAGCCGTATTCGATTGCGATGACGCTGGTCGATACGCTGGGCTCACGGCCCAACGCCAGCGTGATTGCGACCGACGTCGACACGCAGGTGCTTGCGCGCGCTTCAGCAGCGGTCTACAACGGCGAGCAAACCGGCAAGCTCTCGCAAGAGCAACTGCGCCGCCACTTTCTGCGTGGCACGGGCGCGAACGCCGGAAAGATCAAGGTGCGTCCCGAATTACAGCAACTGGTCACGTTTGCGCCGCTCAACCTGCTCGCCCCGTCGTGGCAGCTGGGCGGGCCGTTCGACGTGATCTTCTGCCGCAACGTGATGATCTATTTCGACAAGGCGACGCAGGCGCGCATTCTCGAGCGCTTCGTGCCGTTGCTTAAACCGGACGGGCTGCTCTTCGCGGGGCATTCCGAGAACTTCACGTATGTGAGCCGGGCGTTCCGTCTGCGCGGGCAGACGGTGTACGAACTGGCCGGCACCGGAGCAAGGGGAGCCTGACATGGCGCAGCCGCTGGCCGAAGCCCTCGCGACCAATCATTACTTCGACAGCGCGTTCAATACCCGCGCCGTCAAACTGCTGCCGTCCGAATACTTCGTCACGACCGAAGACATCATGCTCGTGACGGTGCTGGGCTCGTGTGTGGCCGCGTGTGTGCGCGACAACGTCACGGGCATCGGTGGCATGAATCACTTCATGCTGCCCGACGACGGCGAGAGCGACCGCGACCGGTTGCTCTCGGCATCGATGCGCTACGGCGCGTATGCCATGGAAATGCTCATCAACGAGCTGATCAAGCTCGGGGCACGCCGTGAGCGGCTCGAAGCCAAGGTGTTTGGCGGCGGCGCCGTGCTGGCGGGCATGACCACATTGAACATCGGGGATCGCAACGCGAACTTTGTGTTGCGCTATCTCGAGACCGAGCAGATTCGCGTGACCGCGCAGGATCTGCTCGGACCGCATCCGCGCAAGGTGTGCTTTCTGCCGCGCACCGGCCGGGTGATGGTCAAGAAACTGGGCGATCGCGGAGACCCGGCGATTGCACAGCGCGAACAGGCGTATGCGCAGCGACTGCGCACACGCGAAGTACGGGGCTCCGTAGAACTCTTTGCGCCACCGGCCAGAACCGCCAAGCCTCGGCCGGGGCCTGACAACCGAAAAATGGAGGAGGCTTGAGCGAACCTATCAAAGTCCTGTGCGTGGACGATTCCGCACTCGTGCGCAGCCTGATGACCGAGATCATCAATGCGCAACCGGACATGACGGTGGTGGCGACCGCACCCGACCCGCTGGTCGCGCGCGATCTCATCAAACAACACAACCCTGACGTGCTCACGCTCGACGTCGAAATGCCGCGCATGGACGGTCTGGACTTCCTCGAGAAGCTCATGCGTCTGCGGCCGATGCCGGTGTTGATGGTGTCGTCGCTGACCGAGCGCGGCTCGGAAGTCACGCTGCGTGCGCTGGAACTGGGCGCGGTCGACTTCGTGACCAAGCCGCGTCTGGGTATTCGCGACGGCATGCTCGAGTACGGCGAGATGATTGCCGACAAGATTCGCGCTGCGGCGCGCGCCCGCGTGCGCAGTGCACCGCCCAAGAGCGCAACGCCGGCACCGATCGAAGCGGCGCCGCTGTTGCGCAACCCGCTGGTGTCGACTGAGAAGTTGATCATCATCGGCGCGTCGACGGGCGGGACCGAAGCGATTCGCGAAGTGCTCGTGCCGATGCCGCCCGATGCGCCTGCGATTCTGATTACGCAACATATGCCGGCCGGCTTTACCAAGTCGTTCGCGCAGCGCCTGAACGGGCTTTGCCGTATCACGGTGAAGGAAGCCGAACATGGCGAGCGCGTTCTGCCGGGCCACGCGTACATTGCGCCGGGCGGCGACACCCACTTGCAGCTCTCGCGTAGCGGTGCCAACTATGTGGCGTTGCTCGACCCGGCACCGCCGGTGAATCGACATCGGCCGTCGGTCGATGTATTGTTTCGCTCCGCAGCGGTCCACGCCGGGCGCAATGCGATCGGGGTAATCCTCACGGGGATGGGCCGCGACGGTGCGGCTGGGCTGGTGGAGATGCGCCGGGCAGGCGCGCACACGTTTGCGCAGGACGAAGCGAGCTGCATCGTGTTCGGCATGCCGCGCGAAGCCATTGCGATGGGCGGGGCCGAAGAGGTCGTGCCCCTGTCGGAGATGGCGCGCAAAGTGCTGCATCAGGTCGCGAAATTTGGCGAACGCACGCAACGAGTATAGTAGGGCGCTTTACGTTTTCGCAGTATGCTTCGCATGTTTTGCGGGCTCCCAGGGCACTGGGATGCTGCGGCGAAGGCCCCATGAAATGGCGCCGGGCCCCTCGGGGGCACCGGCCGAATTGGAGTGATGATGGTAGACAAGAACTTGAAGTTTCTGGTCGTCGACGATTTCCCGACGATGCGCCGGATTGTGCGAAACCTGCTCAAAGAGCTGGGTTTCTCGAACGTCGACGAAGCCGAAGACGGCGCGGCGGCGCTGGCTAAGCTGCGCGGCGGCAGTTTCGAATTCGTGGTCTCGGACTGGAACATGCCGAACATGGACGGCCTGACGATGCTCCAGCAGATTCGCGCCGACCCGAACCTCTCGAAGCTGCCGGTGCTGATGGTGACTGCCGAAGCCAAGAAGGAAAACATCATCGCTGCCGCGCAGGCGGGGGCGAGCGGGTATGTGGTCAAGCCGTTCACGGCCGCCACCCTGGATGAAAAGCTGGGCAAGATCTTCGAGAAAATGGAAAAGACGGGGGCCTGAGCGTGACCCACGACGCGAGCACTGAATGGCCGGTCGAGCCCAACGGGGCCGCGCCGGCAGGAGACCCGGCCGAGCGCATGCTCATGCGCATCGGGCAATTGACGCGCATGCTGCGCGACAACCTGCGCGAACTCGGCCTGGATAAACAACTCGAGCAAGCTGCCGAGGCTATCCCCGACGCGCGCGACCGGCTGAACTACGTCGCGACGATGACGGAACAGGCCGCCGTGCGTGCGCTCACCGCGATTGAGCTGGCCAAGCCCATTCAGGAGCGGCTGGAAGTCGACGCCAACGCGCTCGACGCGCGCTGGGAGAAGTGGTTCGACCAGCCGCTCGAACTCGAAGATGCGCGCAAGCTGGTCACCGAGACGCGCGGCTACCTGCGCCGGGTGCCCGAAGACACTCGCGCGACCAATGCCCATCTGATGGAAATCATGATGGCGCAAGACTTTCAGGATCTGACCGGTCAGGTCATCAAGAAGATCATGGAAGTCGTGCAGGAGATCGAGAAGCACCTGTTCCAGACGCTGCTCGAGAACATGCCGCCCGAGAAGCGCAAGGAAGCGGAAGACTCCCTGCTCAACGGTCCGCAGGTCAAAAAAGAAGGTCGCACGGACATCGTGTCCGATCAAGAGCAGGTCGATGACCTGCTTGCCAGCCTCGGGTTCTGAAATACCGCCCATTCCCGCCTCTATTCCCCCCTTTGTGTCTTGACGGTTACGGACATAATCGGTCGGGATAGGGTGGGTCTGTCCGCCCGACGTGGATAGGGCATGGCTGAGGAAAGCGATCTCGAAAAATCGGAACCCGCGTCTCCCCGGCGTCTTGAAAAGGCGCGCGAGGAGGGGCAGGTTGCGCGTTCGCGCGAGCTATCCACCTTTGCCCTGCTGGCTGCCGGTGTCGCCGGCATGTGGATGACTGCCGACCGGATCTCCCAAGGCTTCGCCCAGTTGATGCGCCACGGCATGCAGTTCGAGCCGGGCACGGCGCTCGACACCCACCGCATGCTCGCCAATGCCGCTCACTCGGGCGCCGACGCCCTCATGGTCATTGCCCCGCTGCTCGGCCTGCTGGTGCTGGCGGCGATCACCGCGCCCATGGCGCTGGGCGGCTGGCTCTTCTCCACCAAATCGCTCGCACCCAACTTCGGCCGGCTCAACCCGGCGAAGGGGTTGGGGCGCATGTTCTCCACGCAGGGTCTGGTCGAGCTGATCAAGGCCATCGCCAAGACCGTGCTCGTGGGCTCCGTCGCTTACTGGGCGATCGCCCGCGACCGCGACGCCGTGATGGGCCTGATGACCCAGTCGCCGCGCGTGGCCCTGCCGCACGTGGGCGAGATGATCGTGGTGTGCTGCGCGTTCATCGTGATGTCGCTGCTGCTCGTGGCGGCCATCGATATCCCGTTCCAGCTCTGGCAGCACTACAAGAAGCTGCGCATGACCAAAGAGGAAGTGCGTCAGGAGAACAAGGAAAACGAAGGCGATCCGCACGTCAAGGCGCATATCCGCCAGTTGCAGCGCCAGGCGGCGCGCCGGCGCATGATGCAGGACGTGCCCAAGGCCGACGTGATCGTCACCAACCCGACGCACTTTGCCGTCGCGCTCGAATACAAGGACAACATGCGCGCGCCGCGTGTGCTGGCCAAGGGCACCGATCTGGTGGCCAAACGTATCCGCGAAATGGGCGAAGAGCACCGTATCCCGATTCTCGAAGCCCCGCCGCTGGCCCGTGCGCTGCATAAGCACGTGGAAATCGGTCACGAAATTCCGGCCACGCTCTACACGGCCGTGGCCGAAGTGCTTGCGTGGGTCTTCCAGCTTCGCCGCTGGCGTAACGAAGGGGGCGCCGAGCCGCGTACCCCGTCGGATCTGCCGGTCCCGGCTGAACTCGACGCGCTGCCGCGCGCCGGAGCGTAACGAATGAACCTCAACCCCCGCGCGAACCAGTTTCTGCGCTCGTCCCAAACGTTGCTCGGCGGCAACCTGAAGTCACTCGCCGCGCCGGTGCTGATCGTCATGATTCTGGGCATGATGATCCTCCCGCTGCCGCCGTTCATCCTGGATCTGCTCTTTACGTTCAACATCGCGCTTGCCGTGATGGTGCTGCTGGTCAGCATGTACACGCAAAAGCCGCTCGACTTCGCGGCCTTCCCAAGTGTGTTGCTGTTCTCCACGCTGCTGCGCCTGTCGCTGAACGTGGCGTCCACCCGGGTGGTGCTGCTCGAAGGTCACACCGGTCCGGATGCGGCCGGCAAGGTGATCGAGGCGTTCGGCCACTTCCTCGTCGGTGGCAACTACGCCGTCGGTATCGTGGTGTTCATCATCCTCGTGGTCATCAACTTCATGGTGATCACCAAGGGTGCCGGGCGTATCGCCGAAGTGGGCGCACGTTTTACCCTGGACGCCATGCCGGGTAAGCAGATGGCCATCGACGCCGACCTGAACGCCGGCCTGATCGGGGAAGACGAAGCGCGCAAGCGCCGCACGGTGATTGCGCAGGAAGCCGACTTCTACGGCTCGATGGACGGTGCATCGAAGTTCGTGCGCGGCGATGCGGTGGCGGGCCTGATGATCATGGTCATCAACATCGTCGGCGGTTTGATCGTCGGCGTGGCCCAGCACGGTTTGGACATCGGCACGGCCGCCAAGAACTACACGCTGCTCACGATCGGTGACGGTCTGGTCGCGCAAATCCCGGCGCTGGTGATCTCGACGGCGGCCGGTGTGGTCGTCTCGCGCGTGGCGACCGACGAAGATATCGGTCAGCAGGTCGTCTCGCAACTGTTCAACAACCCCCGCGTGCTGGGTATTACGGCCGCGATTCTCGGGTTGATGGGCCTGATTCCGGGCATGCCGCACTTTGCCTTCCTGGTACTGGCCTTCGGGCTGGGCGCACTGGCCCGCTGGCAGCATCAGCGCACCGAGCGCGCCAAGCAGGAATCGACGCGTCCCGCGCCGGTCGCGACGTCGGCACCCAGCGAAGTGGCCGAGGCCTCGTGGGACGACGTGGCGCTGGTCGACCCGCTGGGTCTGGAAGTGGGTTATCGCCTGATTCCGCTGGTGGACCGCAATCAGGATGGCGAGTTGCTCAAGCGCATCAAGGGCATTCGCAAGAAATTCGCGCAGGAAATTGGTTTCCTCGCCCCGGTGGTGCATATCCGCGACAATCTGGAACTGCGTCCGAATCAGTACCGCATCACGCTCAAGGGCGTGATCATCGGCGAAGGCGAGGCGTATCCGGGCCAGTTGCTCGCGATCGATCCGGGTCAGGTGAGCGCACCGCTGCAAGGCACGCCCACACGCGATCCGGCGTTCGGCCTGCCCGCCATGTGGATCGACGTGGGCCAGCGCGACCAGGCGCAGGCTTACGGTTACACGGTGGTCGATGCCGGTACGGTCGTGGCCACTCACCTGAATCACCTGATCAACGGGCACGCCCACGAATTGCTCGGCCGTCAGGAAGTGCAGCAACTCATCGAGCGCATCGGCAAGGACGCGCCGAAGCTCATCGAAGACCTGGTGCCCAAGACCGTCGCGCTCACTACGCTGCAAAAGGTGCTGCAAAACCTGCTCGAAGAGCAGGTGCCGATTCGCGATATGCGCACCATCATCGATGCGATTTCCGAACATGGCGCGCGCGTGCAGGACCCGCACGAACTCACGGCGCTGGTGCGCCTGTCGCTGGGCCGCGCGATCACGCAGAGCGTGTTCCCGGGCAACGGCGATCTCGAAGTGGTTGGCCTCGACGCCAATCTCGAACGCATTCTGACGCAGGCGTTGTCCGCTGGCGGGGGTACCGGTCTGGAGCCGGGCCTCGCCGACACGCTGTTGCGCGAAACACAGGCAGCGGTGGCGCGTCAGGAGCGTCAGGGGCTGCCGGCCGTCTTGCTGGTTCAACATCCGCTGCGTTCGCTGCTCTCGCGCTTCTTGCGCCGCAGCCTGCCGCAGCTCAAGGTTCTGTCGTATGCGGAAGTGCCTGATACGCGCAACGTGAAAATGACGGCACTCATCGGAGGTCAAGCGTGAAGATTCGTAAATTCTTTGCGGGCACGTGCCGCGACGCACTGCGCCAGATTCGCGAGGAAATCGGACCCGACGCGGTCGTGTTGTCCAATCGTTCGGTCGCCAACGGCGTGGAAATCGTCGCGCTGGCGGAAGAGGATCTGGACGCACTCGCCGGCGGCGACATGCCGACGCACCGGCCACGTCCGCGTCCGGCCCAGCCCATACAACCCGTGGCGGCTGCACCGGCTGCGGTTGCCGGGCCAACCGCTTCGGCGCACGACGCGGCGGCGGCCAGCGCGTTTGCACAGAGCATGATGGGCGAGCTTCAGTCCATGCGCGGTCTGCTCGAAGAGCAGGTGGCGGGGCTGGTGTGGAACGACAAACAGCGCCGCTCGCCGGCACAGGGCGAGATTCTGCGCACGCTGCTGGCCGCTGGGTTCTCGGCGCAACTGGGCCGTGCGTTGCTGGAACACCTGCCCGAAGGCAGCGACCGCGATGCCGGGCTCGACTGGGTGAAGAACGCGCTCAAGCGCAACCTGCCCGTCATGCCCAATGAAGACGAATTGATGGAGCGCGGTGGCGTGTATGCGCTCATGGGGCCGACCGGCGTAGGCAAGACCACGACGACGGCCAAGCTCGCGGCACGTTGCGTGATGCGCCACGGTGCCGAGAAGCTCGCACTGCTCACGACCGACAGCTACCGTATCGGTGGTCACGAGCAACTGCGCATCTACGGCAAGATTCTCGGCGTAACGGTGCATGCGGTGAAAGACGCGACGGACCTGCGTCTGGCGCTGACCGAATTGCGCAACAAACATATGGTGCTGATCGACACGGTCGGTATGAGCCAGCGCGACCGCACCGTGCCCGAGCAAGTCGCGATGCTGTGCGGCGCGGAGACGCCGGTGCAGCGCCTGTTGCTGCTTAACGCCACGAGCCATGGCGACACCCTCAATGAAGTGGTGCATGCCTACCGGAGCGCGAGCGCGGAAGGTGGCAGTGACCTGGCCGGGTGTATTCTGACGAAGCTCGACGAAACCACCAATCTCGGGTCGGTACTCGACACGGTGATTCGTCATCGTTTGCCGGTGCATTACGTGTCGACGGGGCAGCGCGTGCCGGAGAACCTGCACGTGGCAGACCGTCAGTTCCTGATCGACACGGCGTTGTCGGCGCCGGTGACCGGGTCGCCGTTCGTGCCGGCCGAGGAAGATCTGATGGCCGTCGTGCGCGGGGTCGATCCTAACTACAGCGGGCTGTTCGCGCCCGCCCAACCTTCAGGCGAGGCGTGCTTTGGTTAAACTCGTACTCGATCAAGCGGAAGGGCTGCGCCGGTTGGTGGCGCGCCATACCACGCGCGTCGTCGCGGTGGTGGGAAGTGCGCCTGAAGCCGGTCAGACGAGTGTTGCCCTCAATCTGGCCAGTGCGCTGGCCCATCATGGTCAGGATGTCGTGCTGGCCGACGAAAGCGGCCATGCCGCGCCCGCCATGGGGTTGCCGCTGCGTGGCGACATTCATGACGTGCTGGCTGGGCGAGTCTCGCCCGACGCCGTTCGGGTGAGTACGCGCGACAACTTTGTCCTGGTGCCGGTGGCGCACCGTCATCCCGAGCGCATCGACCCGGTGCGGGCCATGCCGTTGCTCACCGTGGGCGAGCCGGACGTGGTTGTCATCGACTGCACGCACGCGGGCGCGTTGCTGAGCCCGTTGGCGGCGCATGCGCACGATGTGCTGGTGGTGCTGGGGTGTGAGCCGGCGTCGATCACGGGGGCGTACTCGTGGATCAAGCAGGCCCATTTCGAATATGCGTTGGCGCAGTTCCGGGTGTTGGTGAACCGCGCCGAGGATGTGGAAGCGCGAGTGGTGTGCCGCAATCTGGCCACGACCGCGAGCCGGTATCTGGCGGTGTCGCTGGAGCTGGCGGGTCATGTACCGTCGGATCGGCAGGTGCTGCGCGCGCGACAACTGACGCGCACGGTGGTCGATGCGTTCCCGATGGCACCGGCGGCGGTGGCGTATCGTCAGTTGGCGGCACAGGTGATGCATTGGCCGTTGGCGGCACGCGAGACAGTGGCTGCGGGCATGGCTGACATGGGCGAGATGGCGCATGGCGCGGGCGTATTGCCTGCGGCCACCGCCTGAGCGCCACGGCACGCGTCGAGAGGAAGCGGAGGGAAACATGTATACCGCGCGCGGGAAGGTCGACACGAACGACACGCTGACCCAATACGCGCCGTTGGTGCGCCGACTGGCGCTGCAATTGATGGCCAAGCTGCCGGCGAGTGTGGAGCTGGAAGACCTGATTCAGGCCGGCATGCTGGGGCTGCTCGATGCAGCGAACCGGTATCAGGAAACGCAGGGTGCGCAGTTCGAGACGTACGCGAGTCAGCGCATTCGCGGCGCGATGCTTGACGAGTTGCGCGAGCTGGATTGGGCGTCACGCGGCATTCGCAAGACGGCGCGTCAGATCGAGAAGGCGGTGCAGCGGCTGGAGCAACGGCTGGGCCGTGGCCCGTCGGAGAGCGAGATTGCGGGCGAGTTGTCGATCGGACTGACTGAGTATCAGCAGATGTTGCAGGATGTGCACGGCTGCCAGTTGATCTACTACGAAGACTTCGAATCGGCGGATGAAGAGCCGTTCATCGACCGGATTTGCGCAGACCCGGGGGCGGACCCGCTCAAGATGCTGCTCGACGAGGGGTTGCGTCACGGCGTGGTGGATGCGATCGACCGGCTGCCGGACCGCGAGAAGTTGCTGATGAGCTTGTACTACGAGCAGGGGCTGAATCTGCGCGAGATCGGTGCGGTGCTCGAAGTCAGCGAATCGCGCGTGTGCCAGTTACACAGCCAGGCGATTTCACGTTTGCGCGCGACGCTGCGCGATAAGGCGTGGACGTCGGCGGGTTAAACGGTAACGTCATTAGCAGAACAGAAAAGCCCTCAGGCGCTCGCGCGTCTGAGGGCTTTTTGCAATCCGTAGAGACTAATTGCTCCCCAGAAGATTTCGATCAATAGAGAAGCCGGGTTCGGGTTGTAGATGAGGGACACCGTAATCAAAACCGAACCACACAAATTGATGCCGGGAAAGCGCCAATCGCTGGACGACAGTCGTCCGCGTTGATTCAGGAAGTAGGCGAGCACCACGAATGCGGCGCCGAGAATGCCGATGAAATCAGGCGGGGAAATAGGCATGTGCTGGCTGCGCGTGGTCACGACAAACGGGGGATCGTACGTGGCAAATGCGGTGATGTCCGCTGATCACAAATTTTTCGGAATAATCAGGCTTGTCGAGGTGGTGCTATTATTGGCACCATTCTGGCATGTCATCTTCCGCCAAACGTCTTGCCAAAATCGTCCGTGAACCGGATAACGTCCGGTTTATCGAATTGGTGTCTTTGTGTGAAATGTACTTTGGCGTTCCCCGGCGATCGGGCAGTCACACCGTGTTCAAGACACCTTGGCAAGGGGATCCCCGCATTAATCTGCAAAATTCGCGAGGGATGGCGAAAGGCTATCAGGTACGCCAGGTTCTAGAAGCTATCCGCAAATTCGAGGACCGCCACCGTGGACATTGATCACTACACCTACCGCCTGACCTGGTCGCCCGAAGACAACGAGCACGTCGGTCTATGTACCGAGTTTCCTTCCCTGTCGTGGCTGGACGTGACGCCGGAGGGAGCGCTTGATGGGATTCGGAAAGTCGTCGCCGAAGTGGTGGCGGATATGCAGGCGAATGGCGAAGCTGTTCCCGCGCCCCTCGCGGAACATCGCTATAGCGGAGAATTTCGCGTGCGGATTCCTCCAACGCTGCACCGTGCGCTGGTGATTGAAGCTGCGGAATTGGGGGTCAGCCTGAACCGGCTGGCGAGTCTGAAACTGGCGGCAAACTAACGCGTTGCGTCAGGCGGGCAGGGCGCACCGCGATTGGCGTGATTACGCCGTCACACTCCCACCGCTAGAGCGCGGTGTGGTGCGGCCGTCGGGGCCGTAGAGCGGGGCGTTCTGTTCCGGGCCGTACAGCACGTTCAGCGCTTGCTGGGTGTACGTCAGGCGGGTGCGGATGAGTACGCCATTGGTGTCGTTGGCGCGCTTGGCTTCGGCCGCAGCGGCCAACAATGCCTGCCACGCGGCGCCCAGACGCGGTTCGCTGGCGGCAGCCGCCGTCGCACCGGCTTCATCCGGCGAATAACCCAACGCTTGCAATTGCGCATCGCGCTCGCGACCGAGCGTCGCGAGGTCGGTGACCGCGCGCGTCTTGCGCTCGGTCAACTCAGGCAGCGAGTCGAGCGTGCCACTGACCAAAGCCTGCTGTTCTTCGCCTAGCAACGCCGAAAACGCGTTGATCGCGTTCATCTCGGTCGTGAGGGCAGTCAGCAGGGCTTCGGTGTTCATGAGTTCGATTGCGTGGAGAGCAGATCGCGTGCGGTCGAAATGAGCCCGTCCGCAATCTTGCTGGGATCGATGGTAAGACGCCCTTCCGCAATCGCTTGCTTGATCTCGGACACCTTGGCGACGTCGATGTCGGCCGACCCCGTTTGGGCCAGGGCCGCTTGCAACGCGCGCATCTCCGACGACAACGCGCTCGTGCTCACGCTCGCGTCATTACCGGCCGCAGGCGTAGCCGCGCCGTCAGCGCTCGCAGCGCCGGTGCTCGTCCGATCGGTCGTCGTCCCCTTCGTCGGGCCGACGCCGGGCAACGGATTGGCGGGTGGTTCGATTTTCATGTGCTTTCCCCAGAAACCTGCCTGTGTAACGGCATTATCCGCTGTAACTTTAGGCAAGTAACATACTGTTACCAGTTCAAGTGCCCGGGTGAAGTCAGCAAATTCTTGGTAAGAGTGAATACTTACTTATAGTGCAACTTCGACTTCAATATTGCCCTGTTTGTTGCTTTTCACGGTGCCGCTGATGACCTGACCGGCGCGTGTACGCACCTGAACCGGGTCGCCCGCACTGGCCCGCGACAGCACCTGACCCTCGGTGCTCACCTCAAAGCCAGAACCCCGCGTGACCACACGCACGGTCTGGCCTTGCTGCACGGCGATGGCACTGCGCAACAGGTCTGAGCGGATCGGCAAGCCCGACGTAATACGGTTCACGGCCACGGTGCCTACGATCTGCCCGGCGTCGGTGGCCACCGTGCGCGGCAACAGCGTGAGGTCGCCCTGACGCGGCGACAGATCGTTCGGGCCGATGGTCTCGCCCGGGTTGATCTGGCGCGCGGCCACAAAATAGGTCGCGTTGATGCTCACGCGGGCTTGCAGGTAGAGCGTCCACGGGCGCTCGCCCGCGCAACGCACGCCCACCGTGGTCGACCCCCACAGGCGCGCACCCGGCGGCAGGAACGGCTCAAGCGCGCCGCACGCCGGCATGCGGTCCGATACCGCGTCACCCACGGTAATGGTTACGCGTCCGGGCAAGCCGGTCGTCTGTTCGCGCAGAAACCGCTCGGCAGTCTGCCGTACGGTTTCCGTGTTCTGGAACTGGGAATTGTTCTGGGGGGCTTGCGCGGCTTGCTGCGCCGGTGCGCTTGCTACGCCGCCATTCGCGCCGCCATTGGCATAGCCGTTGTTGGCGTTCACCGCAGCCGCCGGGGCAACCGAGCGCGGATTGTTCGGCGCGTTGGTCGCTACGCCACCCGCTGCGGCATTGTTGCCGGGGATGACGATGGCACCGGGTCCGAGGGTATCGCCGAGATTCTGGGCGTTGGGATCGGTGGCGATGCCTTGCGCGGGATTGGCCGCATTTGCCATGCCGGCGACGCCTGCGAGGCCAAATCCACCCGCCAGTGCCAGCACCGAAGCCAGCAGGCCGGAGCGCAGTACGGCCGTGCGCCGGCCATGCCGCAGCGCTTGTCGCGCGCGGGAGGCCAAGGCGGAACTGCCGCCGAACTTGCCAGCCATGCTCTCTCTCCTTGCGGCGCGGCCCGCTGTTGCGTCAGCCGCACGCTCAACCATCCGGGACGTCGCGTCCCTCTTCAGAAGCCGACGACACCGGGCAGCGCTCCTGTGCCTGGGGGGCGAGCTCCGCCCGATGCCGTCAGGAAGCCATTCTAGAGACGTCCGGCCCCACGCTATGGGTCGAAATGGCGGTCAATACCCTTGCTATTCCTCCGATTGAACCGACGGGGTGAGGCATACGATGCGAAGCATGCCAAAAGGTCCGTACTTTTTTCGGACCCGGCAGGGCATCCCGTCTGTACACGCCGATGAGCCAGCGCTCAGCGGCGCACACCGCAGACGCCAGTGGACACCGATCGCGGCGTCCCGGGCAGCGGGGGCCATCTTATTCAGCAGTACCGGGCATCAAGGCAAGCATCGAGCGAGGCGAGATCATGGACAAACTGGACGCGGCAATGCGGTTCAACCAGCAGGCGTTAGCCATGCGCGCGTATCGTCAGGAAGTCATTTCCTCGAACATCGCCAATGCCGATACCCCGGGCTACAAAGCGCGCGACGTCGACTTCAACAACGCGTTGAGTCAGGCGGTCGAGCGCGGCGCCCAGCAGCAACTCGCCACCGAGTCGAGCGTGTCGCTCACGCGCACCTCCTCGCGCCATATCGCTGCGCGCGCCACGACGCCGGCCCCGGCCATGGGCAGCCCTGAATTGCTTTACCGCGTGCCGTATCAGCAAAGCATCGACGGCAACACCGTCGAACTCGACGCCGAGCGGGTGAACTTCGCCGATAACGCCGTGCATTACCAAACGGGCCTCACGGTCCTCTCCAGCCAGATCAAGACGATGCTGGCGGCCATCACGAGTCAAGGGTAAGCGCCATGCCACTCATGAGCATTTTCGATGTCGCCGGGTCGGCCATGACGGCCCAGTCGCAGCGCATGAACGTCACCGCCAGCAATCTGGCCAATGCCGAGAGCGTGACCGGGCCGGACGGGCAGCCGTACCGCGCCAAACAGGTCGTGTTTCAGGTGAACCCGGTGACGGGCAGCGAAGTGGGCGGTGTGAAGGTCGCGGGCGTGGTCGAAGACTCGTCGCCGCTCAAGACCGTCTACGACCCGAAGAACCCGGCGGCCAACGCGCAGGGCTACGTGACGATGCCCAACGTCAACCCGGTGGAGGAGATGGTCAACATGATCTCCGCCTCCCGCTCCTATCAGGCCAACGTCGAGGCGCTCAACACCGCCAAGACGCTGATGCTCAAAACCCTCACGGTCGGCCAATAAGCAGCCGCGCGGAGACCAGAAGATGGCAAGTATCAATACGTCGAACGCAGCGAATTTCTCGCAGACCTTCCTCGATTCGGTCAACGGCACCGCCAATAGCAGCAGCTCGAGCTCCAAATCGTCGGCCGGCAGCGCGGACGATTTGCAGAACAGCTTCCTGAAGTTGCTCGTCGCCCAGATGAACAATCAGGATCCGCTCAACCCGATGGACAACTCGCAGGTGACCTCGCAGCTCGCGCAGATCAGCACGGTCTCGGGCATCACCCAGTTGAACACCACGCTGTCGTCGGTGACCTCGCAGCTCAATTCGACGCAGAGCCTGCAAGCCGCAGCGCTGGTCGGCAAGGGCGTGCTGATCCCGGGCAACAACATCGGCGTGGGCAGCACCACGGCGACCGACGGCACGGTGACCAAGACGGCCACGCCGTTCGGCTTCGAGCTGCCGAGCGACTCCGACACCGTCACGATCCAGATCAAGGACAGCACCGGCAAGGTGGTGCGCACCGTCAACGCGGGTGCGCTCGACGCGGGCGTGCAGGCGCTCACGTGGGATGCCAAGGACGACGCGGGCAACGCCGTGGCGGACGGCAAGTACACGCTGGCGGTCACCGCAACGTCCAACGGCAAGGCCGTGACGCCGACGCTGCTGTCGTACGCACAAGTGCAAAGCGTGGTGGCCAGCACCACCGGCGCGCCGCTGCTCAACGTCGGCACGGGCTCGAACATCAAGCTCTCGGATGTGCGCGAGATCTTGTAAGCCGCGTGTGACACCGAATACGTATCAAGCGACATAACAAGCGAAGTCAGTCTTTAACCGTTTTATCGCGACCGATAGCGTCGTCAACCGAATTTCAGGAGTATCACCATGGCCTTTTCGACCGGACTGAGCGGCCTGAACGCCGCCTCCAAGGATCTGGACGTCATCGGCAACAACGTTGCCAACGCGGCGACCGTCGGCTTCAAGCAGGGTCAGGCGCAATTCGCCGACATCTACGCCAGCTCGCTGTTCGGCGCCGGCAACAATACGGTCGGGATCGGCACGCGCGTGTCGAACATCTCGCAGCAGTTCACGCAGGGCGACATCACCGTGACGAACCGTCAGCTCGATCTGGCGATCTCCGGCAACGGTTTCTTCCGCGTGTCGAACGGCGGCACCATCGCCTACACGCGTAACGGTCAGTTCTCGCTCGACAAGAACGGCTACATCGTCGACGCCAACGGTGACCAGCTGACCGGCTATCTGGCCGGCCCGAACGGCATCATCAACAGCGTGTCGCCGGTCGCTCTGCAAATTCCGACGGGCGATCTGGCGCCGACGGCCACGAGCACGATCACTGGTCAGTTCAACCTCGACTCGCGCAGCGCCGTGAACACCACGACGTTCTCGATCACCGATCCGAACTCGTACACCAACGGTACGTCGCTCAAGGTCTACGACTCGCTGGGCAATTCCCACGACGTGAACCTGTACTTCAAGAAGTCGGCCGTCGACCCGGTGACGAACAACGCCACGTGGCAGGTCTACGCGTCGGTCGATGGCACGACGCAGATCGGCACCGGCCCGGTCGCTACGCTCACGTTCAACTCGGCCGGCAGTCTTACGGGACAAACCGACTCGACGGGCACTGCCGTCACCGGCCCGATCACGCTGCCGACGATTGCGTACGGCAACGGCGCATCGGCGGGCAACATCAAGATGAGCCTGACGGGCACGACGCAGTACGGCAACACGTACACGCCGAACACGCTCACGCAGAACGGTTACACGTCGGGCCGCCTGACGGGCTTCACGTTCAACGCGGACGGCACGATCGTCGGTACGTACTCGAACACGCAGTCGATGGTGCTCGGCCAGGTGGCCCTCGCCAACTTCAACAACGTGCAGGGTCTGATCCCGATGGGCAACAACCTCTGGCAAGAGTCGGCCGCCTCGGGTATCCCCATCGTCGGCGTGCCGGGCGGTACGAACATGGGCAAGCTGCAAGCCGGTGCCGTCGAAGCCTCGAACGTCGATCTGACCGCCGAACTGGTCCACATGATCACCGCGCAGCGCAACTATCAGGCCAACGCGCAGACGATCAAGACGGAAGACCAGTTGATGCAAACGATGGTCAACCTGTAAGCGGAGCGGCGCGCATGCGTAACTTGCACGAGGGACGTCGATGGATCGTCTGATCTATGTCGCCATGACTGGCGCGAAGCAGGCGATGGAGCAGCAATCGACCACCGCCAACAATCTGGCCAACGTCTCGACGCCGGGCTTTCGGGCCCAGCTCGCCTCGTTCCGTCAGGTGCCGGTGCGCGCCGAAGACGGCGCTGCCGGCACGCGTACCTTCGTCACGACCTCGACGCCGGGTACCGACTTCACGCCCGGCGCGATGCAGCAAACGGGCCGCGCGCTCGACGTCGCCATTCAGGGACAAGGCTGGCTGGCAGTGCGCGATGCGCAGGGCCGCGAAGCCTACACCCGTGGCGGCAACCTCGAAATGACGGCCGACGGTCAGATCACGCTGCACGGTCTGCCGGTCATGACCGACGCCGGGCCGGCCTCCGTGCCGCCGGGCGCGGCCGTGACCATCGGCACCGACGGCACGATTTCGGCGCTGGGGCAGGGCGATCCGCCCAACTCGATCGCCGTGATGGGGCAGTTGAAGCTGGTCAATCCGCCGGAAGGCAATCTGGTGCGCGGCGACGACGGCTTGTTCCGTACGGGCAACAACGCACCGGTACAAGTCGACCCGAATGTCGTCGTGGTCGCAGGCTCGATCGAGAACAGCAACGTCAACCCGGTCAGTAGCCTGGTCAACATGATTTCGCAGTCGCGTGCGTTTGAAATGCAGATGAAGATGCTGCAAACGGCCGATACCAACGAGCAGTCCGCCAACCAGTTGCTGAATTTCAGCTAACGGGCCGACGGCGCGCCACACCCGGCGCGCCACGACCGTACACGGGGAGAAACACCAAATGATCCGTTCGCTCTACATCGCTGCTACCGGCATGAATGCCCAGCAGACGAACATGGACGTGATTTCGAACAACCTCGCCAACACCAGCACGAACGGCTTCAAGAAAGGCCGTGCGGTGTTCGAGGACCTGCTGTACCAGACCATTCGCCAGCCCGGCGCCCAGTCGTCGCAGCAAACGCTGCTGCCGTCGGGCCTGCAACTGGGTACCGGTGTGCGTCCGGCCGCGACCGAGCGCATCTTCACGCAGGGCAACCTGACGTCCACCAGCAACGCGAAGGACGTGGCCATCAACGGCGACGGTTTCTTCCAGGTGCTGATGCCGGACGGCACGACTGCCTACTCGCGCGACGGCTCGTTTCAGGTCGACAACAACGGTCAGTTGGTGACGGCGTCGGGTTACCCGATTCAGCCGGCGATCACGATTCCCGCCAACGCCCTGTCGCTGACCATTGCGCGCGACGGTACGGTGTCGGTGACGCAACCGGGCAGCACGGCCAACGTGCAGATCGGTACGTTCCAGCTCGCCACGTTCATCAACAACGCCGGTCTGCAAAGTCTGGGCGAGAATCTGTACGCCGAGACGGCCGCCTCAGGCGCACCGAACGTCGCACAGCCGGGCACCAACGGCGCGGGCGTGCTCAATCAGAACTACGTTGAAACGTCGAACGTGAACGTGGTGGAAGAACTGGTGAACATGATTCAGGCGCAACGTGCTTACGAAATCAACTCGAAGGCCGTGACGGCGTCCGATCAGATGCTCCAGCGTCTGACGCAGATGTAATTGGCGGCTGCCGTTATCGCCGCCGTTGTTGCCGTCAGACTAGTGTTCAGGAAAGCCGAGATGTCAGTTCAGTCAGCCAAATCGACCGATTCAGTTACTCAACGTACCGCAAGCCCGGCGCGGTACCTCGCGCTGATGGCCGCCGTCGCGTTGAGCGGTCTGGCCGGCTGCGCCTACGTACCGCAGGAACCGGTGGTGCAAGGCCCGACCACCACGCGCCCGCCGCCCCCGCCGATGGCGGCCGATCCGGAAGGGTCGATCTATCGCCCGATCTACTCGAACCGGCCGTTGTTCGAAGACCGCCGTCCGCGTAACGTCGGCGATATTCTGACCATCACGATCAACGAGAACACGGCGGCCAGCAAGAATTCGGCTGCCAACACCAGCCGCGCCGGCAGCGGCTCGCTCGCGCTCAATCAGATGCCGGGCGTCGTGGGCGGGGTGTTCAACAACCAGAGTCTGGATGCCAATGGCGCGAACAAGTTCGACGCCAAGGGGGCGGCCAACGCCAACAACGTGTTCTCGGGACAGATCACCGTGACCGTGATGGAAGTGCTCGGCAACGGCAACCTGACGGTGGCCGGTGAGAAGCAGATCGCGATCAATCAGGGCACGGAGTACATCAAGTTTTCGGGCGTCGTCAGCCCGCAGACGATTTCGGGCGCGAATACCGTGCCTTCGACGCAGGTGGCCGATGCGCGCATCGAATACCGTGGCAAGGGCTACATCAACGAAGCCGAAACCATGGGCTGGCTGCAACGCTTCTTCCTTAACGTTTCGCCGTTCTGATGTCGATCATGCCGTTCCTGCCGCGCCGCGCGCACGCTTCCCGCCAGTCTGGCCAACACGCTGGCTCGCGTGCTCACGCTCACTTGATGGCGAAGGCGCTAGTCAAAGCGCTCGTCGTCGCGGGAGCCGCTGGCTTCGCGATGCTCGCGCCCGGTGCCGCGCATGCCGAGCGCCTGAAGGAACTGGCCTCGATTCAGGGCGTGCGCGACAACCAGCTGATCGGCTACGGCCTCGTGGCCGGCCTCGACAACTCGGGCGACCAGACCACGCAGACGCCATTTACCGTGCAGAGCATGACGAACATGCTCTCGCAGCTCGGTATTACCGTGGCGCCCGGCACCAACATGCAGTTGAAGAACGTGGCGGCGGTGATGGTGACTGCCACGCTGCCGGCGTTCACGCGCCCGGGCCAGCCGATCGACGTCGTCGTCTCGTCGATGGGTAACGCCAAGAGCCTGCGCGGCGGCACGTTGCTCATGACCCCGCTCAAGGGGCCGGACGGTCAGGTCTACGCGCTCGCGCAGGGCAACCTGCTGGTGGGCGGCGCTGGCGCGTCGGCCAACGGGTCGAGCGTGACGGTCAACCAACTCGCGTCGGGCCGGATTCCGAACGGCGCGATTGTCGAGCGCAGTGTCCCGACCGCCATGGGCGGTCAGCCGGGCACCATTCAGATGGAATTGAACGCCACCGACTTCTCGACCGCCCAGCGGGTGGTCGACGCAGTGAACCGCCGCTTTGGCTACAGCACGGCGCAGGCGCTCGATGGCCGGGTGATTCTGCTGCGCACGCCGACCGATCCGTCGGCGCGGGTGCAGTTCCTCGCCCAGCTCGAAAGCATTGAAGTGAAGCCGGACAACTCGGCAGCGCGCGTGATCATCAACGCCCGCACCGGTTCGGTCGTGATGAACCAGAACGTGACGATCCAGCAGTGCGCCGTGGCTCACGGCAACCTGTCGGTGGTGATCGACACGCAAAACAATGTCAGCCAGCCGGCGCCGTTCTCGGGCGGGCAGACGGTGGTGGCCCCGAATTCGCAAATCTCCGTGCAACAGGAGAACAACGCGCTCAAGCTGGTCAAGGCAGGCGCGAACCTCGCCGATGTGGTCAAGGCGCTGAACTCGCTCGGCGCGAGCCCGGCGGACCTGATGTCGATTTTGCAGGCCATGAAGGCCTCGGGCGCGCTGCGCGCCGACCTGGAGATCATCTGATATGGCGGACGGCAACCGACTCGCTGGCAAGAACCTGCCCGATCTGACGCAGCGTGCGACCTACGACATGCAGGGCCTCACCGCCTTGCGCGCCGCCGCGCATCAGCAGACGCCGCAGGCCACCCAGCAGGCGGCCAAGCAGTTCGAAGCCGTCTTCACGCAGATGATGATGAAGAGCATGCGCGACGCCACGATGTCCGGCGGCCTGCTCGGCAGCGATCAGGAAAAGATGTTCAACGGCATGCTCGACGATCAGCTTGCCCAGCAACTCGCCTCGCACAAGGGCATGGGGCTGGCCGACCTGATGCTCAAGCAGCTCGCCCAGACCGGCACCACGCTGCCACCCGCCGCCATGGGCCGCCAGCAGTCGCTGCAAGGCCGTGCCTACAACTCGGCCGACGCCATCGGCGTGGCCGACGGCGCCCCGGTGGTCGCGGGCGAATTTGTCGACCGCATGGCCTCGGCCGCGCAGAGCGCCAGCGCGCAAAGCGGTATCCCGGCACGGTTCATGCTGAGTCAGGCGGCGCTGGAGTCCGGTTGGGGCAAGCGTGAGATCCGTCGCAGCGACGGCAGCACCAGCCACAACGTGTTCGGCATCAAGGCGGGTAAGAACTGGACCGGGCCGACGGTGGAAGTCGCCACCACGGAATACGTGGGCGGCCAGCCGCGCAAGGTCATGGCCAAGTTCCGGGCGTACAACTCGTATGACGAGGCGTTTGCCGACTACGCCAAGCTGATTTCGAACAACCCGCGCTACGCGCAGGTGGTGGCCAGCGCCAACGACGCGGCAAGCTTCGCCAACAACCTGCAACGCGCCGGCTACGCGACCGACCCGCAGTACGCGAACAAGCTGATGAAGATCATGAAGCACTTCGCCTGAGGTGAAGTGCCTGCCTAAAACTTAGGCAAAACCGGCCGGGCCTCAATATTGCCGCCAGGCTGCCGTAAACACATCGGTAACGGTGCGCGAACGGGCTTTCCCGTGGGACGCGCCTCCAACTCAAGCCGCGAGATCATGAGCCTAATCAATATTGGCATGAGCGGGCTGAACGCCGCCCAGTTCGCCCTCAACACCACCGGCAACAATATCTCCAATTCGGGGACGGCCGGCTACAACCGACAGATCGTCAGCTACACCCAGGCGGACAGCCAGTTCGCGGGCGTGGGCTATATCGGTTCGGGCGTGCTGGTGAGCGACGTGTCGCGGGTGTACGACCAGTTTCTGGCAGGTCAGGCCAATCAGGCGCAGACCCAGTACAGCCAGCTCAACACTTATTACCAGCAGATCTCGCAGATCAACAACGCGCTGGGTAGCTCGACGACCGGCCTGTCGGCCTCGATGTCCTCGTTCTTCACGAACTTGCAGACCATCGTGACCGCGCCGAACAACTCGGCCACCCGCGCCACGGTCATCTCGTCGGCCCAGACGCTCACGAGCATGTTCCAGTCGCTCTCGGGCGCGCTCTCGTCGCTGCGTACGGCCGTGAACGGCAATCTCACCCAGTCGACCGAGCAGATCAACACCTACGCCAAGCAGATCGCCACGTTGAACGACGCGATTCTGCAAGCGCAGGGCAATGGCGGCGGCGTCACCCCGAACGACCTGCTCGACCAGCGCGATCAGGCGGTGGCCAGCCTGAACGCTATCGTCCAGACGAACGTCGTGAAGAACACCGACGGTTCGTACAACGTGTTCGTGGGCAACGGCCAGTCGCTCGTGATGGGCAACTCGGCGTACCAGATGACCACGGTGCCGTCGACGAGCGATCCGTCGCAGCTGACCGTCGCGTATGTGTCGCCCAACGGCACCAAGATCCCCATTCCGGAATCGTCGATCACCGGCGGCTCGCTGGCCGGTCTGCTCTCGTTCCGTAGCGGCGCGCTCACGCAGGCGCAGAACTCGCTGGGCCAGATCGCGCTGTCGCTGGCCGGTACGTTCAACGCACAGAACCAACTCGGTCTGGACCTGTACGGCCAGATGGGCGGCAACTTCTTCACGGTGCCGAGCCCGACGATCATTGCGAACACCGGCAATTCCGGTGCGGCGACGCTTAACGCGTCGATCACCGACGCCTCGAAGATCACGGCCAGCGACTACTCCGTGACCTACGACGGCACCAACTACACCATGACGCGCCTGACCGATGGCGCCAAGTGGACGGCAGGCGCACCGGCGACGCCGGGCACGCCCCTGAATTTCCAGGACAGCAGCGGCGCGGCGTTTGCCGATGGCTTCAAGGTCACGGTCGGCAATATGGCCGCCGGCGACAGCTTCACGATCCAGCCGACCCGCAACGCTGCGCAGAACATCGGCGTCGCGATCACGGACCCGGGCAAGATTGCGCTAGCCGCGCCGGTCATCGCCTCGGCGGGCAGCAGCAACGGCGGCTCGCTCAAGGTCGATCAGGGCTCGGTTGACGCCAGCTACCTGTCGAACGTCCTGACGGGGCCGGTGAACTTCACGTTCAGCAAGAACGCGACGACCGGCGCGCTCACGCTCGTCGCGCCGTCGCCGATGACGGTGACCGTCAACGGTGTGACGACGTCTTACGCCGCGGGCGACACCGTGCCGTACGACGCCACCAACGGCGCCAAGATCACGATGGGCGGTGTGACCGTGAACGTGAGCGGCACCCCGGCCGACGGCGACAAGTTCACCATCGCCCCGAACACCTCGGGCGCGGTGACGGACAACCGTAACGGTCTGGCACTGTCGGCGCTGCAAAACGACAAGACCAAGGTGGGCGGCTCGCAGAGCTACACGTCGGCGTATGCCAATCTGGTGTCGTATGTCGGTTCGACCACGAACACCTACAAGGCGACCAGCGCTGCGCAGCAAACGCTGCTGCAACAGGCTCAGGGCGCCCAGCAATCGAATTCCGGCGTGAACCTCGACGAAGAGGCAGCCAACCTGATCAAGTATCAACAGCTTTATCAGGCCAACTCCAAGGTCATTCAGACAGCGTCGTCGTTGTTCGACACGATCCTGCAAATGGTCAACTAAGGGCAGGAGACAGCGCCATGCGAATCAGCACCAACATGATTTACGATCAGGGCCTGCGCGCAATGAGCCAGAACACCTCTGATCTGCTCAACACGCAGCAGCAGCTCTCGTCGGGCCTGCGCGTGACCACGCCCAGCGATGACCCGGTGGCATCGGCGCAGGCCGTGGCCGTGTCGCAAAACAACGACATGAACTCGCAGTACTCGGCGAACCGCGCCTCGGCGACGACGCAGTTGCAACTCGAAGACTCGACCTTCGGCAGCATCATCAACACGCTGCAACACGTGATGTCGCAAGTCGTGACGGCCGGTAACCCGTCGCTCAACGACAGCGACCGCAACACGATCGCCACCGACCTGCAATCGAGCTTCCAGCAACTGCTCTCGCTCGCGAACACGACCGATGCCAACGGTCAGTACCTGTTCTCGGGCTTTCAGGGCAACTCGGCGGCGTATGTCACGTCGGCCACGGGGGCGTCGTACGCGGGTGACGCTGGCGTGCGCTACGTGCAGGTCAGCCCGAATCGTCAAATCGCGATCAACGACATCGGTTCGAGCATTTTCCAGAGCATTCAGCCGGGCACGGCTGGCGCGCTGATCACCGGCAACAGCACCAATCAGGGCTCGGCCACGTACAAGCCGGTTTCGACGACCGACGTGACCAACCCGGGCGCGACCCATCAGTATCAGATCACTTTCGCCGTGGACAGCACGACCACGCCGCCGACGACGACGTACACCGTCAAGGATCAGACCGACACGACGGTGCCTGACGTGACGGGGGCGTACACCGCCGGTCAGCCGATCACGTTCGGCGGCAAGTCGGTGACCTTCAACGGCGCACCGGCCAATGGCGACAACTATCAGGTGCAACCGGCGAACAAGGGCAGCACCAACGTGTTCGACAACCTGCAAGCGCTGATCAACACGCTCAAGACGCCGCTCAGCAGCGCGGGTCAGGCGGGGCAGTCGAACCTGTCGAACGCGCTGACCACGTTCAGCGAGATGTTCAGCAACACGTACGACAACGTCACGACGGTGCGCACGACGGTGGGCTCGCGCATGAACGAGCTGTCGTCGCTGAACAATATCGGCGACAGCAATTCGCTGAACTACCAGTCGCAGCTGGCTGACCTGCTGCAAGTCGACTGGAATTCGTCGGCGACCAAGTTCGCGCAGTTGCAGGCGGCGTTGCAGGCATCGCAACAGAGCTTCCTTCAGACGCAGAAGCTCTCGTTGTTCAGCTTGCTGTAAAGCGACACACGCAGCGTGGGCGGCGCTAACGCGCCACCACGCCGCCGCAGGACAAAACGGGCCACCGGCATTGCCGAGTGGCCCGTTTGCTTTTGAGGGGTGAAGTACAGAGGCCGTCAGGCCTTGGGGACGAAGGCTGCTGTGGCGCGGATCATCATGTCCACGCCGAGCGAGGTGAAGTGGTCCATCACCGGCGCGATGCGCGGCATCATCAGTTCGAGCACGAAGAGGCCGACGGCCAGCGTGAGCGGAAAGCCCACGGCAAAGATGTTGAGCTGAGGCGCCGCGCGGTTAAGAATGCCGAGCGCCAGATTGCAGATCAGCAGGGCCGCCACCAGCGGCAACGAGAGCATCAGTGCCAGCGTAAAGAGCTGCCCGCCCAGCGAGGCGAGATACTGCCAGCCGCCTGCCGAGATCGGTGTACCCGAGATCGGCAACACCGCAAAGCTCTGGACGAGCGTGGCGTACATCACCAAGTGGCCGTTGGTGGCGAGAAACACCAGCATCGCCACCACGTTCAGGAACATGCCGAGCACGGCAGTGCTGCCGTCGCTGTTGGGGGTGAGCAGTGTGGCAAACGACAGACCCATCTGCAAGCCCACGAAGTCGCCCGCCATGCTGATCGCCGAGAACACGATCTGCATGCACCAGCCGAGCGCGGCGCCGATCATGAGCTGCTGCGTCAGAATCCACAGCCCTTCCCACGAGAACGGCGACACGGCCGGCATGGGGCCGAGCATCGGTGCCAGCGCGAGGGCGACAATGCCCGCGAGCCCGATCTTGACCGTCGCCGGCACCGCCGAGTCGCCGAAGAGCGGTGCGCTCATCGTGAGCGCCAGCAGCCGGACGAACGGAAACAGGAACGCCGCAATGACGCCCGAGAGCTGGTCGTAGGTGAAGCTGATCAAGGGGCGAAGGAGAGGGCGGCGTGCCGTGGCATGACTCGGCCCGCCTTAGCTGACGAGACCGGGAATGCCGGTGAGCAACTGCTTCATGTAGTCGACCATGAGGTTGAGCATCCACGGGCCGGCCACGACCAGCGTGATGAACACGGCCAGCAGCTTCGGAATGAACGACAACGTCATTTCATTGATCTGCGTGGCGGCCTGAAACAAGCTCACGAGCAAACCCGAGACCAGCGCCACCAGCAGCAGCGGCCCGGCCAGCAACAGCGTGACTTGCATGGCCTGATGGGCCAGCGCCATAACGGTTTCCGGCGTCATTCGGCGTGCCTCCCCGCTACATGTTGAAGCTCTGGGCCAGCGAGCCCAGTAGCAATTGCCAGCCATCGACCACCACGAACAGCATCAACTTGAACGGCAGCGACACGGTGGAGGGCGAGACCATCATCATCCCCATGGCCATCAGCACGCTCGCGACCACCAGATCGATGATCAGGAACGGAATGAAGATCGTGAAGCCGATCTGGAAGGCCGTTTTCAACTCACTCGTGGCGAACGCCGGCACAAGGATGCGCATGGGCACGTCTTCCGGGCCGTTCATCGGCGGCGTCTTGGCCAGCTTGGCGAAGAGCGCGAGGTCGGCTTCGCGTGTCTGCTTGAGCATGAACGCGTGGAACGGCTTGGCGCCGGTGTCGATGGCCTGTTCGAAGCTGATCTTGTTAGCGGCGAACGGCTGATAGGCGTCGGTGTACGCCTTGTCGAAGACCGGCGACATCACGAAGAAGGTCAGGAACAGCGCCAGTCCGATGAGAATCTGGTTCGGCGGCGAAGTGGTCACGCCGATGGCGTGACGCAGCAGCGAGAGCACGATGATGATGCGCGTGAAGGCGGTCATCATCAGCAACATCGCGGGCAGGAAGCCCAGCGACGTGAGCAGCAACATCGTCTGCACGGACAGCGAGTACGTCTGTCCGCCGCCCGGGGCGGGCGTGGTGGTGAGCGCCGGCAGGGTGGCCTGTGCCATGGCCGTACCCGGCAGGGCGACGGCGCAGAGCAATGCCAGTCCGAGCGCCAAGCCCAGTTTCCACTCGGCGGGCAGCCAGGCACGGGACATCAGGAATCCTTTTTCATCGATTCGCGCAGCTTTTGCGCAAAGGCTTGCGCGGCGCGGTTGGCCTGCGCACCCGGGGTCGGGCCGCTCGGCGTGGCAGGCAGGTCGGCGACGCGCTGGGCGTCGATGGTGTGCAGGGCGCGGACCTGACCCGGGGCAACGCCCAGTACGACCCAGTCACCGGCCACTTCCACCACGACCACGCGTTCGCGCTGACCCACGGCGGCGCTGCCGACAATGCGCACGTTACCGCCGCCCAAGGGGCGTTGCAGGCCGAATCGCTTGGCGAGCCACGCCAGCCCGAAGAGCAGCGCGAGCACGAACACGAGGCCCAGCCCGGTCTGCACGATGCCGGCACCGCCCAGACTCGGCACGGCCGCCGCTTGCGAAGCGGTGCCTTGCGCGTGCGCGGCGTTCGCTACCAGCAGCGTGGACGCAGTGAAGAGACTGAATGGGAGGCGGAACAGACCGGCGAGACGTGCCGGGAGGGTGGCTGTGATGCCAGTAGGGCGTGCGCCCGGCAGCCACGCTCGCGACTTTGCGAGCGCTGCTGCTTGTGCCATGGCGCGCCTCACGGGCAGGCCGTGGACTTTCGTTGCAATCATCGGTTGAGCTTACGGATGCGTTCGGATGGCGTGATGATATCAGTCAGGCGAATGCCGAACTTGTCGTTCACGACCACCACTTCGCCTTGCGCGATGAGGCAGCCGTTGACCAGCACATCCATCGGCTCACCGGCCATGCCGTCGAGTTCCACCACCGAGCCTTGTGCCAGTTGCAGCAGGTTCTTGATGGCGATCTTCGTGCGGCCCAGCTCCACGGTCATCTGCACCGGGATGTCGAGAATCAGATCGATGTCGTTATGCGTGGCGCCTGCCGGGTTGCCGGCGGTCGCTGCAAGCGGCTGGAACACGGGCGCGGCTGCCGGCGCTGCGGCGGCGGGTGCCGGCTCGGCCGCGGTCTGCTCCGCCATGGCACTGGCCCACTCGTCCGCCATGGCCTGGGCGTCGTCACCGGGCGTTTGAGGGGTATCGCTCATCACTCGTTGTCCTTCGTGTAATCGCTATGCGAATGGTTGATCATCTGGTTCACGCGCAAAGCGTATTGACCGTTGAAGACGCCGTAATTGCAATGCATGACCGGCACACCGTCGACCTTGGCTTCGAGCAGCTCGGGCACGTCGAGCGGAATCACGTCGCCCACGCGCATGTTGAGCAACTGCGAGAGCGTCATGTCGATCTGCGAGAGGTTGGTCACGATTTCCACATCGGCGGCCTGCACCTGCTGCGAGAGCAGCCGCACCCAGCGCTTGTCGACTTCGAGCGTCTCGCCTTGCAGCGGGCTCGAGAGCTGGTCGCGCAGGGGCTCGATCATCGAGTAGGGCATGCAGATGTGGAATTCGCCGCCGACCGAGCCGAACTCGATGTCGAACGTGGTGGTGACCACCACTTCGTTGGGCGTGGCGACGTTGGCGAACTGCGTGTGCATTTCGGCGCGCACGTATTCGAATTCGACCGGATGCACCGGCTTCCACGACGCGCCGTAGTTCTCGAACACCAGATCGAGGAGGCGCGCGATGATGCGTTGCTCGGTCTGCGTGAAGTCACGCCCTTCGACGCGGGTATGGAACCGGCCGTCGCCGCCGAACAGGTTATCCACCACGAGGAACACGAGGTTCGGGTCGAACACGAACAGGGCCGTGCCGCGCAGCGGTTTGATGTGGACCAGATTCAGGTTGGTCGGGACGGGCAGGTTACGAATGAACTCGCTGTACTTCTGCACGCGCACCGGGCTGACCGAAATTTCGGCGCTGCGGCGCATGAAGTTGAACAGCGCGATGCGGAACAGGCGCGAGAAGCGGTCGTTGATGATCTCGAGCGTGGGCATGCGCCCGCGCACGATGCGCTCTTGCGTCGCGATGTTGTATGGGCGGATGCCGGAATGATCTTCCGACTCCGACCGGTCATCCTGTTCGCCGGTGACACCCTTTAGAAGGGCATCGACTTCTTCCTGCGACAGGAACTCCTCATGCGCCATGAATCACTCACTGAATTACAAACGCGGTGAACAGCACTTCGCCCACAGCCTGTTGTGGCATGTTGGCCGCAAACGGTTGCGCGACCAGCGTGCGGATTTCGCTCGCCAGACGGCGCTTGCCGTCGATCGTGGCCAGGTCCTGCGGCTGCTTGGACGACAGCAGCAACAACACGCGGCTACGCACTTCGGGCATGTGCTGCGTGATGCGGGCCTGCGTCTCGGCGTCTGCCACCTTGAGCGAGAGACCGATATGCAGGTAACGCTCGCCGTCCTCGCCCGACAGGTTCACCGTGAACGGGTCCATGCCCACGAACACGGGCGGCGGGGGCGGCGGCGGTGCTTTTGCCGTCTCGTTGTGTCCGGTCAGCAGGTACACCGCAGTCGCCGCGCCTGCGGCGGCCATCAATGCCACCGCGACGATCAACAGGATCCATTTGCGCATACCTCCCCCCGAGGGAGCGGCCGCTTGCGTGGGTGCGGGATTTGCCATGTATTCGCCTGCTATTGGGTAATGATTGTCGGCCAACCCGCCACCGGGTGATCGGCCGAAAAGAAGGGACAATCGCGTCTAACTCGCGTCTTTGTCTTAACGGCAGAAAAACCCGTGTGCTTTAGGGTGATGCGGCGTCGCGTCGCGCATTGACGGCAACGCGCACACACCGCAAACCCTGATGCTGCGCGGGCCGAAGCCCAATTTGAAGGGGCTCGGCTAGCTCGACGAATATCAGGCGAACGTATCTACCAAACCATTGGAGACGCGCACCGGCACGCTCACCGTCGTAGCGGCGAGCGAAGCGTCATCTCCCTGACCGAAGCCGGGCAGGCCTCGCCCATTTCCGTTCCCGCTGCCATTGCCGCCGCCGTTGCCGTTCGCCCCTTGCTGGGCAAAGGCTTGCTGCTGAGAGCTGTCGGCGCTCACGGAGGCATTCCCCAACGCGATGCCGTTGTTCGCCAGACTTTCGCGCAGTTGCGGCAGAGCGGCTTGCACCGCGTCGCGCACAGCGGCGTGCTGCGAGACGAACATGGCCTGTGCCGAGTCGTTAGCCACGTTCAGCACGACGTGCAGCGGGCCAAGATCGGGCGGGTTCAGGCTCAGTTGTGCCGTTTGGGCGTGTGCCGACGACAGCCACACGACTTGCTGCGAGAGCTGGTTGTTCCAGTCTTGCGTGCCCACGCGTGCGTTCAGCGCCAGCGTGGCCGGCAGACCGGCCTGAGCCTGCAATTGCGGCTGGGCATCGACGGCTGATGTTGTCGCCTGCGCGGCTTGTGCTGCGGCTTGGTTGGCGACCGTGGCTGCCTGTGCGGCCGCGTCGCGCCCGCCTTGCGAGGCGGCCATCGCATCGACCAGACGCTGCGTCTGCGCGTCGGCGCTGACGACCGGCGTCGCAGGGGCCTTGGCTTCGGTCGCGGCGGGTTGTGCGTTGGTCTGCGTGGTCGTGGCGTTCTTGGCGAGGGCGTCGAGCGACAGGCCGCCGGTCTTGGCGGGGGGCGCTGCGGCGCTGACGGTACTGGTCGTGCTTGCCGGGCCAGCCGGCGCCTTCGTATCGGCCGTGGTGCTTGCCGTGTCTGCGGTACCGACCGGCGGTTGGCCAGTCAGTTGCGCAGCGCCGGTGGCTTGCAGTGCGCCGTTCACGGCGGCGGCAATGGCGGCGCCGGTGCCCGGCTTGCCGTCGGTCGCGCCGTCGGTGGCCAAGGCGGCAGCAGCGGCGGCGGGCGGCGGCGGGGTCAGCGGCGTACCGTTCATGGCGGCCAGTGCGACAGCCAGCGCGGCGGCGGCGGCCGGATCGGCCGGTGCGGCGGTGCTGGCCTGCGCTTCGTCATCGCCGTCTTTATCGTCGTCTGCCGATTTGGACGGTTGCGCCGATTTTTTCGTTGCGGCTGTTTGGCCGGTCTGTCCTGCCTGTGTCGTCGAGTTACTCGAATTGTCGGTGGACTTGGTCGAGTTGTTGGACGACGGCGTCTGCTGCGTTTGTGACTGCGACTGCGACGCGTTGTTGGTGTTGTTGTTGCTCACCGGCGTCGGCACGGTCTGACGCGTTTGTTGCTGCGAGAGCACGGCCGAGAACGGCAGTACGCCGCTATCGGTGCTGGAACCGGTGCTGGATGCGCCAGCGCGGCTCGCGGCATTCGCGGCCTGCGAGGCGCCTGCGGAATCGGGCAGGAAGCTCAGAATCGACATGGTGACTCCTATGTCCTTCAGATCGGTGATTCGGCACGGCGGCGCAGGCTGCGCGCGGCGTACTCGTCGTTTTCTTTCTGCTCGCGGCGTGCCACCCGCAAGGTCGTGCGGGCCTGTTCGCGCGAGGCGAGCGTGCCGAAGGAATTCAGGCGGCGCTGCTGGGCCTGCCATTCGCGGCGGGCCGCTGCGAGACGCTCTTCGGCTTGTTCGAGCAGCATGGCTTGCTGGCCGATCGCCGTGTCGAGCGTATCGATGAATTGCTGGAAATTGCGCCAGTCGCAACCGGCCATGCCCTGAATCGTGGCCGTCTGCATGCGCGTGCGGTACTCGTGACGGTACTGACGCAGGGCTTCAAGCTGGCGTTCGACGTCCGCGCGCTGGGTCTGACGTTCGCCCAGCAGGCGTGCGGCTTCGTCGACGTCCTTCTGGGCCAGTTCGATCAGGAGTTTCAGGGGCAGGGTGGAATTCATGGCCACACCTCCGATTAACGGAACAGGCCGTGCATCATCTGCACGGCATCCGGATAGCCGGCCCGCTCGCGCATTCCTTGTTGCAGGAAGCCTTCGAGACGGGGGTAGAGCTCGATCGCCTGATCGAGCATCGGGTCGCTACCCGGTGCGTACGCGCCCACATTGATCAGGTCGCGGTTGCGCTGGTAGCGAGACAGCATCTGTTTGAAGCGGCGCACGGTATCGAACTGCGCATCATCGATGAGCGACGCCATCGCGCGGCTGATGGACTGTTCGATATCGATGGCCGGGTAGTGCCCCGACTCTGCCAACTGACGCGAGAGCACGATGTGCCCGTCGAGAATGGCGCGAGCCGAGTCGGCAATCGGGTCCTGCTGGTCGTCGCCTTCGGTCAGCACGGTGTAGAACGCCGTGATCGAGCCGCCGCCATCCGGGCCATTGCCTGCGCGCTCGACGAGTGCCGGCAGCTTGGCAAACACCGAGGGCGGATAACCCTTCGTGGCGGGCGGTTCACCGATGGCGAGTGCGATTTCGCGCTGGGCCATGGCGTAACGGGTCAGCGAATCCATGATCAGCAGCACGTCTTTGCCCTGATCGCGGAAGTGTTCGGCCAGCGTGGTCGCGTACGCGGCGCCTTGCAGGCGCAGCAGCGGCGACACGTCGGCCGGCGCGGCCACCACGACCGAGCGGGCCAGACCGTCCGGGCCGAGAATGTTCTCGATGAAGTCTTTCACTTCGCGGCCGCGCTCGCCGATCAGGCCCACGACGATGACTTCCGCCTGCGTGAAGCGCGCCATCATGCCGAGCAACACGCTCTTGCCCACACCGGACCCGGCGAAAAGGCCCATGCGCTGGCCGCGTCCGACGGTCAGCAGGGCGTTGATTGCACGCACACCGACGTCGAGCACCGATTCGATCGGGGCGCGCCCGAGCGGGTTGATCGGCACCGAGGCGAGCGAGGCGCTGTCGGTCAGGCCGAGCGGGCCGATGTCGTCGAGTGGGCGCCCGGCAGCGTCGACCACGCGGCCGAGCAGGGCGTCGCCCACCGGCAGGCGTTTGCCGTTGTGACGCTGGCTGGGCAACGGGCCGTCGGCGGCCGGTTCCATCGGGAACACGCGCGCGCCGGGCAGCAAGCCGATGACTTCGGTTTGCGGCATCAGAAACAGACGGTCGCCGCCAAAACCGACGACTTCCGCTTCGGCGGTCGCAGGCTCGCGCGACGCATCATGCACGGGCAACTCGATCAAGCAGCCGGCACCGACCGGCAGGCGCAGGCCGACGGCTTCGAGCACCAGACCGGCGGCGCGGGTCAGACGGCCGCAGCGGCGCGTCGGTTCGATGGCATGCACGTGCGCGATGCGCTCGCGCAGCGTGTTCTGCCAGCGGCGCAGATGGGCGTCGCGGGCAATTTCGCGGGCACCGAGGGCGTGCGATGCGCTGGCACCGGCAGCCGGTGCGTCGGCGTGTGCCACGGCGTCGTCCGCATCGATGGCGTCGCTCGAATCGTGCGATTCGGTGGAGTGAGGCGTGTCGGGGGCTTCGTCGTGATCGTCGGGCTGCAAGGCGCCGGCTTGTACGTGCGTGTCGATCTCATCCCACAGCCGCACGCTGGGCGACGTGCCGTCGTTAGCCGGCGTGGTTGCCGGGCCAGTCGTGGCAGCCGCATCGCCATGCGCGGTTTCGGTGCTGGGCAGCACCGGCGCATGGGCGGCGAGTGGGGTGAGTTCGGCATTCACCATGGCAAATCCTTGCCCAGTGCGGCCATGACGCGCTCCCAGCGGGTGGCGACGGTGGCATCGACTTCGCCGCTGGCCGCTTCGGCCTTACAGCCGCCGCGTTCAACGCTCGGGTCGGCGCGCACGGTCCAGCCGGCGGCCTGCAACTCGGCGCCGACATGGGCTTCAACGAGTGCGACGTCTTCCGGATTGAGCAGCAGGCGCGGCGAGCCCGTCAGCGGATCGTTGGCGAGCAGGTCGCGCACGATCGGCAGCAGGGTTTCGGGGCGGATGGTAAGGGTCTGACGCAATGCCTGACGCGCGATGTCGAGCGCGAGGCCGAGCAGCGGGTCGGCCAGTTCGCGGTCGATCGCATTCACGGCATCCCCCAGCGCGTGGGCAATGTCACCGAGTTGTGCGGCGCGGGCCTGCACTTCGGCCTGACCGGCGGCTTGTCCAGCGGCATAGCCTTCGGCGTGTCCGGCGGCGTGACCTTGTGCGTGCCCTTCGGCGCGCGCTTCTTCACGCCACGCGGCGATTTGTTCGACCAGTGCGGGGTCGTCGAGCGGGCTCGGGGGCTTGGGTTGCGGCGGAGCCGGGGGCGGCGGCGGGTCGAACGACGCCATCTCCCAGCGTTGCCAGGCGGAGAGGCGTTCTTTCGGGATGATGGTCGACATGCGCGCGGGCCCCGTCCGGTTACACGTAAGCGTCGTCGCCGCGGCCGCCAATCATGATGGCGCCCTGATCGGCCAGGCGCCGCACCACTTGCAGCACCTTCTTCTGTTCGGATTCGACTTCCGAGACGCGGACCGGGCCGCGCGATTCCAGGTCTTCGCGCAACAGTTCGGCCGCGCGGGCCGACATGTTCTTGAAGAACTTCTCGCGCAGCTCGACCGGCGCACCCTTGAGCGCGATGATGAGCGACTCGGACTCGATTTCCTTGAGCAACACCTGAATGCTGCGGTCTTCCACATCGAGCAGGTTCTCGAACACGAACATCTCTTCGACGATCTTCGCCGCGAGGTCCGAGTCGTAGTTGCGCACGGCTTCGATGACCGACTCTTCGTGCACGCCACCCAGATAGTTGAGAATTTCTGCTGCTGTGCGAATGCCGCCCATCGGGCTGCGTTTGATGTTCTCGCTGCCCGAGAGCAGTTTGGTGAGCACGTCGTTGAGCTCGCGCAGCGCGGCCGGCTGAATGCCGTCGAGCGTGGCGATACGCAGCACCACGTCGTTACGCAGGCGTTCGGTGAAGAGCGCGAGCACTTCCGAGGCCTGATCGCGGTCGAGGTGGACCAGAATCGTGGCGATGATCTGCGGGTGCTCGTGGCGAATCAGTTCGGCCACCGCCGTCGAGTCCATCCACTTCAGGCCTTCGATGCCGCTGGTGTCGCCACCTTGCAGAATGCGCTCGATCAGGCCGGCGGCCTTGTCGTTGCCGAGTGCCTTGTTGAGCACCGAGCGGATGTATTCGGACGAGTCGAGCGAGAGGGCCGAATGTTGTTCGGCTTCGAGCACGAAGTCTTGCAGCACGTCGGCGATCTGGTCGCGCGTGACTTGCCGCAGCGAGGCCATGGCCGCGCCGAGCTTCTGTACTTCCCGGGGCGCGAGGTACTTGAAAACCTCCGCGGCCTCGTCTTCACCCAGCGACATCAACAGGATGGCGCTGCGTTGGAGTCCCTCAGCTGCGCTCATCGCCGCCCACCCATGATTTCACTACCGTTGCCACGATCTTCGGATCCTGTCGCGCGACCTGACGCGCGTACTGCAAGTTGCGCTCGTAGGCGCTGAGTTCGCCCTTGGCGCCGGACGCACCGTCTTCGCCGTCTTCACCCGCGCCACCGCTGCCGCCACCGGCGCCGCCGCCTGAAACGCCTGCCATCGTCGGCTCGGCCGGCGGGGGCGGTGCCAAATGCTTGCGAATGGCCGGGCGCACCACGCCAAACCACAGATACAGACCGACCAGCGTGATCAGTGCCCACTTGCCGACTTGCTTGGCCAGTTCGATGTTCTGACGCTGGCGCCACCACGGCAGGTTGGCTTCCGGATCTTCTTCCACCGTGAACGGGCTGTTGACGATGTTCAGCGTGTCGCCGCGCTGGCCCGAGAAGCCGATGGCTTCCTTCGACAGATTCTGAATCTGGTCGAGCTGGGCCTGCGTGAGCGCGACCATGGCCGGCTTGCCCTTGGCGTCTGCGCCCGGACGGTAATTCACGACGATGGCGGCCGACAGGCGCTTCAGGCTGCCCGTGGCTTGCTGGACGTGGCGAATCGTGCGGTCGATTTCGTAGTTGACCGTGGCGTCCTTGCGGTCGCTGCGCGGGCCTTGCGGACCCTGCGCGCCGCTGGCGCCACCGGGTGCATTGGCACCTTGCTGCACGAACTGGTTTTGCTGCTGCGTGATCGGGGCCGTGGCCTGACCCGGCGGCTGGTTCGACAGGGCGCCCGGGACGCCGCCGGCCGGGTTGGCGCCGACCTGCGTGGCTTCGCTGCTTTGCTGGCTGCGCACGGCCTGTTCGCCCGAATTCGGCTTGTAGTTCTCGGAGGTCTGTTCGACCTGATTGAAGTCGATATCCGCCGTGACCTGCGCATGTACGTTACCGGCACCGACGATCGGGTTCAGGATCGACTCGATGCGGCGGGCGTACGACTGCTCCAGTTCGCGCACGTACTTGAGCTGGCTCGCGTCCAGACCGAGGGCGTTGCCGCTCTGGGCCGACAGCAGGTTGCCGTTCTGGTCGAGGATGGTGACGTTCTTGACCGGCAGTTCCGGCACGCTGGACGACACCATATGGACGATGGCGCTGACTTGGCCGTCGTCGAGCACGCGGCCCGGGTAGAGCGTGACGAGCACCGAAGCGCTCGGCTTTTGCTGTTCGCGTACGAACACCGAGGGCTTGGGAATGGCCAGATGCACGCGTGCGGCCTGCACGGCGGAGAGCGATTCGACCGAGCGGGCGAGTTCGCCTTCGAGGGCGCGCTGGTAATTGACCTGTTCGGCAAACTGGCTGATACCGAACTTCTGGTTGTCCATCAGTTCAAAACCGACCAGACCGCCCTTGGGCAGGCCTTGCGAGGCGAGACGCAGGCGCACGTCGTGCACTTGCTCGGACGGCACCAGAATGGCACCGCCGCCCTCGGCGAACTTGTACGGCACGTTCATCTGTTGCAGCGACGTAATGATGGCCCCGCCATCGCGATCGCTCAGATTGCTGTAGAGGACCTTGTAGTCCGGCGCACGGCTCCACAGGAAGACGGCGATCAGCAGCGCGATGAGGGCAGCACCGCCGACGAGCAGCGGCAGGCGCTCGCGCGAGCGCAACTGCGTGAGCAGAGGCGGTTTGGCGGCGACGTCGGCCGTCTGGGTGGCGGCGTTCATGCGCGGCTCCACGCCAGTAGCGTCAACAATACGTTCATCGCGGTGGAAGTGCTCACTAACATGCGACAGAATTCTCCGGGTACGCGTGGCACCGTGAGTGCGATAAGGAATGGAAAGGTCCGCTTCCGAGTACGCACGACGCCGATGGTCCTGATTATTCGACGGCGAATATGGAATCGTTTTGAGGATTAGGCGGGTGTTTTGCCGCTAATTAGGGTATTGGGGGCTTGCCACAGGGTGGTAAGCTCCGACGTGACTGATAAAAGGCTGACCGGTGGGGACTGCGCGATGGCGCGGGCGGCTGGCGCCTGTTAAGGACAAAAAATCATGGCCATTCCGGGGATCGAATCGGTATTGCAGAAGCTGGGCAGCGTAGCGTCGCAAGCGGCGGGCTCGGTGCTGGGCACGTCCAATGCCGGCGCGGGTGCTGCGTCGGCGACGGGTGGCTTCGCCTCGGAGCTGGAAGCGTCGCTCAAGCGCGTGTCGGCATCGCAGACCGGCGCGGAGACGCAGGCCAAGGCATTTGAGATGGGCGAGCCGGGTGTGGGGCTGAACGACGTGATGGTCGACCTGCAAAAAGCCAACATCGGTTTCCAGATGAGCCTGCAAGTGCGCAACAAACTCGTTTCGGCCTACACAACCGTGATGAACATGCAGGTGTGAGGTAGCGCGCGCAAGGTTGCAAGCCGGGTCCGGTTATCCGGCCGGTCGCGCGAGCGCGGACCTTATGAAAAAGCCCCGTCGAAGACGGGGCTTTTTTGTTGGCTGATGAGCTTGTGAATCAACGCCCGTGGCGGGCGTTGTGGAGTAGGCGGGCGATCCGGGTTGTGTGCACTCGTCAGTGCGACAGTTTCGCCGCCAATGAAAGACTTTCCGCTATCGCAGCGAGGCGCTTGTCGCGTGTCCAAAGCGCGGTCCCTGGCGTGAGGCGAGTTGCCGCGAGCAGATGAGCGTCGACGTAGCCGATTCCTAAGCCGAACAGCGGTTGCTCGTCGATGAATCGCAGCACCTCGCTGTCGGTTGCGACAGTCGCCTTAGGCAGGTAATTCAAGGTCGGAATCACCGCCGATCGGTTCTTGAGACTACCAAGCGCCAATTCTCCGATCACATAGGGGTGAGCCAGTACCCGGCCGGACTCAAGTAAGGCGACCAGCGTCGCGTCGCCTGCGCGCAAGTGATCAATCCATATCGAAGTGTCGACTAAGATCATGCAGGCTCCGACCGGCGGCGCACAATGTCCTCAATTTCGGCTTCGGTGCCACCCAAGCGAGCCAAGCGACGAGCGCTCTCACGCTCGATCAAGGCCTTAAGGGCCTCCCGGACAAGTGCCGACTTTTCCTGCAAGCCAGTGAAGGCCTGCGCCGTTGCAACAAGGTCGTCATCAAGGGCGAGCGTGGTCCGCATTTTTACCTCCGGCAAAACTAACAGGCACGATTTTATCATCAAATGATGTTCAAATTCGTGCCTATTGGGGTGCGAGTCCGTGCAGAGGTTGTCGTGCAAAGTGGTCATTCGGTGGCTGCACACAGGCGCAAGTCCGGCATGACCCGTTTCAGGAATTCATGGAAACGGGGCACGGTGAAGGCCGCGTCGCCTTGCGGGTCGCTATAAAGCATGCCCTTGCTGATGAGGTCATTCCGCACGGGTTCGAGGGTCTCGACGGGCTTGCCGAGTTCGGCGGCGATCACGTTGGAATAGTGTGGACCTTCGCCAAGCTCGGCCATCGCGCGCAGATAGCGCCTCTCGGCCAGCGTCAGACGATTGAAGCGAAGGCGATAGAAGTTCCTGTCCAGCGCCTCGACGGCTGCACTGGAAGCGCTGATGACGTGCGCCACCGTGATAGGACTTTCCGTGGCCGCGCTCCAGGCGTGCTTTCCCCATTGCTGCAAAAAGTAGGGATAGGCGCCAGTCTGCTCGACGATGGCACTGAGCGCATCGGGTGTAATGTCGACGCCTTCCTGTGCGGCCGGTGCAGAGATCGCATTGCGCGCGTCGACCTCTGAGAGCGGGCCGATATCCGAGATTTCGAACATTCTCTCCGCGTAGGACTTTGCGTCACCTACCAAACTGATGAGCTGTGGCAAGCCCGCCCCAATCAAAATGACCGGCAATTGCAACTGCGCACATCGATGCAACGCGTAAAGCATCGCCGCCATTTCCCGCTTCGGCATGCATTGCAATTCGTCGATGAAGATGGCGAGCACAGTTTTTGCTGAACGGGCGGCGTGCCCGGCCTCGACAAGCAAAGCGCGCAAATCCGTCTCCAGATCGCCACTGTCCGCCAAGCCGGGTTCGGGGGAGTAGTCCAACCCCACTTCGATGTCGTGATAGATCAACTTGAGTCCGGAAACGAAACCGGCCAGCGCGCGAAGTCCGCGAATTACGGCATCTTTTGCCGACTGGATACGGTTCATCCGCAACAGCGCCAGCCGAAGGGCTTTTGCCAGCGATGCGGGCAGCGATCGGAATTCGGGGGCTTCCAGGTGCACAGTGATGGCGCCTTGTTGTTCGGCGTCGTACACCAGACGCTCAAGCAGCACGGTCTTGCCGACGCCGCGCAGGCCGATCAGCAACTGACCGTTGGCGTGACGTCCCAGCAGCAGACGTGCGATGCAGTTGTGCAGGTTCTCGCGCACGTCGTCGCGCCCGGAAAGCGTCGGCGGCGGGGTGCCTGCACCGGGATTGAAAGGGTTGTGGTTGATTTGCATGGGGCGTGCCTTGTCAGCGAGTCATGTCGGTCATGTCGAAAAGGGCGAGCATCTTGGCCGCTAAGACAAAACACTCGCAGGACATGCTAGTGACGCGAGGCAGGCCGTGCCCGTGGGGCGGCGCTTTCAATCAGTGACGACACGGCGCAAAGCCGCATGAATGCTCACTTGACGAGCAATCGTCTTGAAACTGCGAAGGGAAGAAATCAGAAGGTTCACGGTGCACGCCAACACGCAACGCGCACCGTGTCACGCGACTCAGGCGTCGTTGCCCGTCGGCGTCTGCGAAGCAGGGGATGTGGATGTGGCGGCATCGACTTGCGGCCCCAGAATGCCCGGCGGCAATTGCGGCGGCTTACCGCCCCGGCCTGCTTCCAGTTTGTAGAGCCACGCGAGCAATTCCGCCACGGCCTGATACAACTGCGCGGGGATGCGCTGGTCGAGATCGACCTGCATGAGCAGGCTGACCAGCTCCGGCGATTCATGCACGTACAAACCATGCTCGCGCGCCGTGCGCACGATGGTCTCCGCAAGCAAACCGTAGCCCTTGGCCACCACACGAGGTGCGGTGTCCTTCGCGCCGTAGGCGAGGGCGACGGCGGTGCGGCGTTCCGGTGGCAACGTCATGCCGTGCCTCCGCTCGTGGGGGTGTCGCGGGGCGATGCGACCGGCACCGGCAGTTCGGCGGCGCTCTCATCCGCATGACTGCTGACATCGGCGGTGTTCCCTGCCGTTGCAGCTTGCGCTTCGAGCGCGCCGAACGACAACTGACTGGCGATGAGCCCGACGGCGGCCAATCGCTGCCGCAGATCTTCCCCTTCGCCTGCCAGCGTCGTCGCCGAGTCTGACGAATCGGCGAGTACGCGCGCCTGCAATTGCTGCCCCGACAGTCCAAGCGTGACATCGACCGTACCCAGTGATGGCAGCGTCAGGCGCAAATGCGTGTGCCACGTCGACGGGGCGGGTGCGTCTCCCGGGGCTTGCTGAGCGGCACGCTCTTCGACCTGCCATTCCATCGGTGCGCCCGGCCATGCCATGCCGTTCCACTGAAATTGCGGATTGACGAGCATGTCGAGCTGCTGGCGCACGAGCGTCACGCTCTCGGCCGGTGTATTCGCTACCGCAGCAATCGCGCCTGCGGCCCCGTGTGGCTGGGTATTCGCCGTCGACGCATCGGCGCCCCCCGCGAGGAACGCATCCGCCTCCCGGCCGCTCGGCAATACGCTGCTGGTCGTGTGCGCCACGCTGGCCGCATGGGCCAGCGCGGTCGCTGTGTTCGGCAAATTGGCACTGGCATGCAAACCACCGTCGCCACCATCTGCCTGATTGGCAACGCCCGGTTGCGCAGGTGCTGCCGCTGCCGTCGATGCTGACGGTAAGGACGGCAACGAACCGACGCCCAATGTCGGCCATCCGGTGGCGAGGGCGGCCTCGCCGCCCGCTGGTCCGAGCAGACGCGTGAGGGGGCCGGGGCCCGGCAGCGTTGCGTCGGCGCCCGCAGCACGCAACTGCGCCGCGAGGTTGGCCGACGCGGGCCAGCGCAACTGCGGCTCGGCCTGCAATTGTTCGAACGAGCGGCTGCCCGAGGCCCACTGCGAAAGATGCGATTCGTAAAAGAGGCCGCTCGCCGACAACGCTTCCTTGAGTGCGGCCGCCACCAACGGCGCTAGCGCCGGCGCGCCCGTGCCCGGTGCGGCCGGCCAGACGGGGGTGCCCGCCTGTACCGGGCCGGGTGACTCAGGGGCGAGACGAAGAATGGTGTCGATCGTGCGTGCCGCCGCCGAGAGCGTGGCTTGTTGCACGGGCGTGGGCACGCGCCCTGCGGTTTGCGCAGGCGCATTGCCGATGCCGGTGGCACCTTGAGACGTTTGAGTGGTGAGGTTGGCCGGTGCGGACGTCGCGTCGCCAGCCGGCGGGGCACCGGCGACGGCGCCGGGCGCTGCCGACGACGAGACGCCCTGCCCGAAGCCGAGCAGCGAATCGAGCCGCCGCGCGAGGGTGGCGGCGACTACCGAGTCGAGACCGGCCATGCCGTACTCCGTGTTTCGAATTGCGTGTTACGAGATGACAGGCGAGAGACACTGCGCTGCTGCGCGGGCCTCAGGCGCCCAGATTCAAGCCGTAGACTTCGTGCAGGGCACGTTGACGGCGCGTGCTGTTGATCATGGCGTCGAGATGCGCAAGACGCGGCACCGCAAGGTCGCGAATGGCGGCATCGTCCGCGAGAATCCGGCGAATGATCGCATGCTTGCGCGCGCGCTCATCTTCGCTGAGCGGCAGCGCGGCGTCGAGCTGCTTGATCGCGTCGACCTGGGCGCGATACTGCGTCTCGAGATCGATCAGGGCATCCCAGTCGCCTTCACGGGCAACGCCGAGCATGCGCTCGGTGAGGCCGGCAATGCTTTCGTAGCAGTTCAGCAAGGTTGTGGCTTCATTCATAGCGCACTCCGGTGCCCGCCTGTGCGGCGGGGGCACCCGTGCCGGCGGCCGGTGCGATTTCGCGCCAGGCCGATGCAATCGTGTCGAGCAGGGTGTCGACTTCTCGTACCTTGGCGACGTCGTTCTCGAGATTTGCCTCAAGCAGACGCCGCCCCATGTAGTCGTACAGATCGCCAAGGTTACGCGACAGTTCCCCGCCGACTTCCATATCCAGACCGTCGCGAAGACCGCCGATGATACCGATGGCTTTCGAGAGCGCCTGACCCCGCTCGGGGATGCGACCGTCTTCAAAATGCACGCGTGCTTTGGTGAGGGCCGCTTTGGCACCATCGAAAAGCATCATGATGAGCTGGTGCGGACTCGCGGCAATGACGCCCGTCTCGAGTCCGACCTTGCGATACGCGTTGGCGGCGTTTTGACCGTACATGACTTTCTCCGGAGCGCGGACGCGATGACGCGTGCCGTGCGCTTACTTCGAGGACGACGAAGACGACGAACCACCGAGTACCTGCTTGAGGTAGTCGCTGGTGTTTTGCAGCTTGGCCATCGTCGCATCCAGTGCCGTGAACTGGGCGAGATAGCGGTTCTGCATCTGCGTCATCTGGTCCTGCCAGTCGCTTTCCTGTTGCTGCACCTGCTTGATGCTGGCGTTCAGGTTCGACTGGGCCGTGCTGATCGCACCCTTCGCGCTCAGGAAGTTGCTGACCTGGTTCGACAGCAGCGACGCATAGCCTTGCGAAAAGTTGATCGTGCCGCGATTGCCGAGATTGGTGCCGGTGACCTGAATCTTGAGGCCATCGGTCTGCGACCCCGCTGCACCGGTCAGAAACTGACCACTGCCCGTGGCGATCACGCCGCCGATCGAGCCGCCGACGTCCACACCGTCGACGCTGGGCGACACGCCCGTGCCGAACAGCGCGGTCATGGCATTGCCCGACGTGACGCGCACGTTCGAGGCGGAGCCATAACGGTTCGAGGTCACCGACAGCACGCCGTTGTTCTGCTTGACGGTCACCGTCGAGCCATTGGTGACGAACTGCGAGTTGCCGTTGATCGCCGCTTGCAATGCGGAGGCCATCTTGTCGGGCGTGTAGATGCCGTTCGGGATGGTGATGGTCGTGCTCTTGCCATCGACCTGCACCGTCAACGTATTGTTGGTGCCGTCGATGACGGTGTTCGCGGCCAGCGTGGCATTCGACGTGAGCGAGCCCTGAGTCGCCAGACGCGTGATGACCACGTCGTACTGGCCCGGCTTCGTATTGCTGGTCGAGCCCTGGTAGCTGATCAGGCTGTCGGTGGTCGTGCCGTTGGTGGCGAGCAGCGAGGCGAGTTGCGAGAACCCGCCCGAGGCGATGGCCTTTTGCAGCTTGGTCGTATCGACGGCGAGCTGGCCCGACGTATCCGTGGCGCTGCCCGTGCCGTCGCCGGCCTGGAACGTCACGCCGATATCGGCGAGCGATGTCAGCACCGACCCCGAGACCCCCGGCAACTTGCCGTTCAGGATCTGCTGGATCTGCGTCGTGATCATCTGCGTGGTCGTGTCGCCGATCAGCGGACCGTTGTTGTTCGAGGTGCTGCCCGGCGTGGCGCTCGACTTGTCGAAATACGTCAACTTGCCGATGGCCGCTTGCAACGTGTTGTAGGCGCTGACGAAATCGTTGACCGACTTGGTGACGCCATCGCTGTTGTTGCTCACGCTGACGGTGGTCGTGCCCGTCTTGAGCAGGTTCATCGACAGACCCTGCACCGCGCTCTTCACGGTATTGGTCGGGCTCGACACCGCCAGACCATTGATGGTCAGGTTGGCGTTCTGGCCGGCAGCCGTCTGCGTCAGGTTCTGCGTGCCCGTGGGGTCGTACGCCAGCATGTTCGTGAGCGTGCTGTCGCCGCCGGCAGCGACGTCGACTTTCATGCTCATCGTCTGACCGGTCTGCGTGGAGGTCAGCACCAACCGGTTCGGCGTGGCGCTGCCGTCATTCACGATCGTGGCCGTCACACCGCCGTTGGCGGCGTTGATGGCGTCGCGAATGCCTTGCAGCGAGTTGTTCGTGTTCGAGATCGTCACGGTGAACGGCGACTGCTGCGCGTTCGGCGAGAAGCTCGCGCCGGTGTACGTGCCGTTGGCGAGCGTGCCGCCCGAAATCGTGCCGAAGCTGAAGGTCAGCTTGGTGGTCGTGCCGCTGCCGATCGAGGCGGCGGGATCCGACACGCCGTTCGTCGACAGGCTTTGCGCCTGCGCCAATTGGGTCGTGTTGATCGTGTAGCTGCCCGCTTTCGCCGTGGTATCGGCCGACGCCGTCAGGAACGTAGCATCGCCCGGGGTCGCAGTCATTTGCAGGAACGACGACGCCGAGGACAGGTTCGACAGTGACGATTGGAACGAGCTGAGCGCCGATTGCAGACTGCCGAGTGCCGACACCTTCGTCTGGTAGCTGGCCTCTTGCGACTTGAGCAAGTTGAGCTTTTGCGTGGCCGGCTGCATCAGACTGGTGACGAGCGCGTTGACGTCCAGCCCGGAGCCAATGCCCGGTGACGAAATAGAGCCCGTTGTAGAACTGCCGGTAGTCGCCATAAATTGCTCACTCTTTAAAATAGTTGCTCAACGCGCAAAACGCCGGCGCAAAAAATACTGCCTTTGTAATGCTTGCGGCGACGCCCCCCGTGAAGGTGGCGCCGCCGGCGGCCCGGCCGAGTTGCCGCCGGGCGTTACACCATGCCAAACAGGCGCTTACTGGAGAAGCTTAAGCACTTGTTGCGGCAGTTGGTTTGCCTGAGCCAGCATCGAGATGCCTGCTTGTTGCAGGATCTGCGACTTGGTCAGGTTAGCCGTTTCAGCAGCGTAGTCCGTGTCTTGCACGCCCGAACGCGCCGAGGTCAAGTTCTGCGTCGTGGTCGACAGGCTCGAAATCGTCGACTGGAAGCGGTTTTGAATGGCGCCCAGGGTCGATTGCAGCGTGTCAACGGTGCCGATGGCCGAGTCGATTTGCGACAGCATCAGCGTGGCGCTGTTGACCGTCTTCACGTCGGCTTGAGCCAGGCTACCGCTCGTAGCGTACGTCGTAGCAGCCGTCGGCAGGCCCAGCTTGGTCAGCGTTGCCGCCGTACCGCCGCTGATCTGGAACGACGAACCCGAGCTCAGGTGCATCTTGCCCGTGGTGTCGACATACGCGTTCACGCCGCTGTTCGACGAGTTGATCGCGTTGGCCAGGTCGGTGGCGCTGTTCATCTTGCCGGTGATGTTCGTGGCCTTGCCGTTGACGGTCAGGACCAGATCACCCGTTGCCAGCGTTTGCGAGAACGTGGAAGCGACAGCCGTCGACGTGGTCGTCGAACCCGATGCGGCAGCGGCAACAGCCATGCCCAGCGTCGTGGCGTCAGCACCAGCCACCGTCAGCGTTTGTGCCGGGTCGGTGTTGGTGATGGCGATTTCGCCCGACGAGTTGACCGATGCGACGTTGCCCGTGAAACCGGCGCTTTGTGCAGCCGTGTTGATGGCCGTTGCCAGGTCTGCCGAGCTGTTGTACGTGCCGGCCTTGACGTTGACTGCCGTGCCTGCGCCCAGCTGAACGCTCAGTGCAGCAACCGTGAAGCTCAGCGGGTTGGTCGCCGAGGTCGTTTGTGCGACCGAGCCGATGCTGGCGATGGTCATGCTTTGTTGCAGGTTGACCGAGATGGTCTGGCCTGCGTTGGCGCCGACTTGGAAGTTCGCCGTGCCCATCGAGCCGTCGAGAACGTTCAGGCCGTTGAACGACGTTTGCGTTGCCAGGCGGTTCACTTCAGCCAGACGCTGTTGAACTTCTTGGTCCAGTGCAGCGCGGTCCGAAGCCGAGTTCGTCGAGTTCGTCGACTGAACGGCCAGCGTACGGATACGTTGCAGGTTGTCCGTGATCGACGACAGGGCGCCCGCAGCGGTTTGCACCAGCGAGATACCGTCGTTGGCGTTGCGCTGAGCTTGCTGCGTGCCGTTGATCTGGGCCGACATACGGTCCGTGATCGCGAGGCCGGCGGCATCGTCAGCAGCGCTGTTGATGCGCATGCCCGACGACAGACGGGTGATCGAGGTCTGCAGGCCCGATTGCGACGTATTCAGGTTACGTTGAGCAACCAGCGAGAAGATATTGGTATTGATGACAGATGACATTTAGCCACTCCTTTCCCAAAATTTTTGGCTCCGGCGTAAGTGCCGTAACTTTGGCCTTACAGCCATTCGCCGAAAGCCGCCGTTGTAGGGGATATCGGACGGCCTTTGGGAAAATTTAGGGTGGTTTTGCAAAATGCTCTGCCGCCCCCCATCGACTGGCGTCGTCGATGTCGGAAAAACGCTAGTAAGCCAGTCTACGAAATTCCTCCACGATTGATCCGGCAAGGAAAGGGGCAAAGTGCCGCCAATTCAAGTCCGGTAAGGCTCGGAGAGGTAACGGCCTGCGCTGCACACTGTGGCGCTCAGGTCGACATTGCCGGGCGCCGCGAGACCGGGCGCCGCGTGCAAAATATTTTTTGCGGGGATGAAAAAATATTGCCGCCCGAGGGGCGGCAATAGGGATGTTACGGTTTGCGCTTACTAACTTAGGCGCAAGTTAGACGCAAGATCAGGCGCACATCGGGCCCATCTCGGCACTGACCAGCCCGTGTTGCATCACGTAATACGTGAGCTCGGCATTGTTGTTCAGTCGCATCTTCTCAAGCAGGCGCGTGCGGTACACGCTGACGGTCTTCACCGAGAGCGAGAGCGCGTTGGCGATGTCGGTCAGGCGCTTGCCCGAGCCGATCATGCACAGCGTCTGGTATTCACGATCGGACAGACGTTCGTGCGGCGGCTGGTCGGCATCCGGTCCGAGATAATCGGCCAGCGTCTCGGCCACCATCGGGCTCACGTACTTGCGTCCCGCTGCAACCTGACGCACGGCCGACACCAACTGCTGGGCGTTCGATCGTTTGCTCAAATAACCGGCAGCACCGGCCTTGAGTGCACGCAAAGCAAACTGACCTTCGCCGTACATACTGAAGATCATCACCGGCAGGCGCGGGTGTTTGCGTCGCAGGGTCTTGAGAATCTCGAGACCGTTCGTGTCGGGTAGCGAAATATCGAGCAGGACGATGTCCCACTGCGCGGCTTCTGTCATCTCCAGCGCTTCCGCGCCGCAATCGGCTTCGCCGATGACGGCGATGCTCCCGCTATCGGAGAGCAACTGCCGGACGCCCTGGCGCACGATGGCGTGGTCGTCGACGATGAGCACTCTAAGCGTCATGATGCGTATCCGTGAAGGGCAAGCGATTCCGGGGCTTTGAGACCGGCAGCGAGCGCTGCTGTCGGGACCGACAGGATCTGGTGCCAGGGAAGACGTGCGCTCACGAGCGTCCCCGATCCTTGAACACTGCCAATACGTAGCGTGCCGCCGAGCGCCGTACAGCGCTCGCGCATACCAACCAGTCCGAAATGTCCGTGCTTGCGACGCGCGCCGCGGGCTACGCCGCAACCGTCGTCGGAAATCGTAAGTTTGAGTGAACGGTGGCTGCTATCGAGCGCCACGACCACACGCGTAGCGCGTGCGTGCCGAGCGACGTTAGTCAGCGCTTCCTGTGCAATGCGGTACAGCGCGAGCATTGCATCGGGGGTGAGGTTTGTCACGCGCTCGCGCGTGATGTCGTCGCAGCGCCAGATGCACGTGAGGCCGCTTTGCTCGCCAAAGCCGCGCAGCCACACGCGCAGTGCTGGTACGAGGCCCGTGTCGAGCGCAGGCGGACGGTGGCGGCCGACGAGTTCATCAGCGGCATCTTGTGCCGCGTTGGCGGCGTTCTGAATCTGGGAGCAAAGGGATTGCCATTCGGCGGCGTCAGTCGGCGCTCGCGCCGACAGGCGCGCCACAACCAGTTGCAATGCCGTGAGCTGGGCGCCCAGCCCGTCGTGCATCTCTTGTGCGATACGCGTGCGCTCGGCTTCGCGTGCGGCATCGATCTTTCGGGCTACCGACTGTGCGAGCGGACGTGCCACGGCGGCGCGCGCAGGGCGCAAGGCCGGCTCGGGCGCCTCGTGTGGCAGCGCCGCGCCACTTGTGGCGGGCAGGTCCGATACCGGCGTCACGGCACGCGAGTGCAACGCATCGTCAAGCGACACGCGACGTCTCGCAGCCTGTGCGGCAGGATCGACGAGATACGGCATGGAGATAAATCCCTGAGAGAAAAAGTCTCGTGCCACAACCCACGCGGCGAGACCCACATTCAATTTAACAAACTTTACATTTCGTCACAATTACACGCGGCGGGTACCCGCATGGTTGACAGCGAAGTGTAACTAATTGATTTGGATCAAGAAGTTTCCACTTGCTTGAGGAGGATTCTACGATGGCCCCAAATATATCAGGGTTTGTCCTAGCGCATCCAGTCGAGCGTATGTTTCAAACGACATTTCCGATCTAAACAATTGTAACGCCTTAATTTTTATCGCGACTTCATACGCTTGTTATTTTCTTTCAGTCGCTCGCCCGGGTTTACGTGTGCACTTTCGGTGCCGGTATCTTCGCCGTGTGCCCTATCGGGCGTTGCTTTCGGCCTCCGAACTGAGCGGTAGCGACACGGTCACGATCAGGCCGCGCCCGTCCTCGCCCGGCGAGAGCGTGACGGTGCCGTGACTGGCGGCAACGATTTCCTTGACGATGGCGAGCCCCAGGCCGGTGCCCGGCTGGCCCGGCGGCGCGTTGCGATAGAAGCGCTCGAACACGCGCTGACGCGCTTCGGCGTGAATGCCGGGGCCGTCGTCGATCACTCGCAAGTGCGCGACATGGTCCGCGCTGTCGATGGCCACGGTGACGCGTCCGCCCTCGTGGATGTAGCGGATCGCATTGTCGACAAGATTCATGACCATCGCATGAAAGAGGCCGCCGTTGCCGGCCACCCACACGTGCGTGTGGGCCGATTCGAAACCCAGATCGATGTTGCGCCGCTGCGCCAGCGCGACCAGCTCTTCAAGCACGCCCGCCGCCACCGCCACGAGATCGACCCGCGAGCGCGAGAACGCCGGGGTGTCGGCGGCCTCTGCCTGCGACAGCAATAACAATTTGTTGGTCAGGTCGGCCAACCCGCGGCTGCTGGTCTGCATGGCGGTGAGCACGTCGGCCAGCGCGGCCCGATCGTCGAGCTGGGCGGCGAACTGCAATTGGGTGTCGAGCAGGGTGAGCGGTGTGCGCAACTGGTGTGCGGCGTCGGCCACGAAACGCCGTTGCTGCTGCGCCTGCGCGGAGAGCCGCTGGATGCACAAATTAATGGCATCGACGATCGGACGCAGCTCGGTCTGCAATTGCCCGGCGCGAATCGGCACCAGCTCCTGCGGCGAGCGTCCGGCCACTTCGTCTTTCAGCCGGATGAGCGGATGCAGCTCGACCGTCAGCCCGATCAGCACCAGCAAGGCCGCCAGCGCAGCCATGGCGATCTGCCGGTGCAGCGACGGCTCCCACAATTCCGCGAGCATCCGGTCGTGCGCGTACATCGTCTCGGCGACCACCACCGCGACGCGGTGCGGCGTGCCCGAGTCGTACATCGTGCGCACGAAACTGATCACGCGCAGCGGCTCGCCGTTGTAAGTCACGTTGGAATAAGTCGGCACCGTGGCCGGGAACAGCGCCGGGTGCGGAAAGTCGGGCGGCCCGGCAAGCAATTGACCGCGCTCCGTGATGACCTGATAGAACACGCGGTCGTGCGCCGGAGACGCAAACAACTCCAGCGCCGACGGCGGCACGCTTGCCCGCAGCGCACCGTCCACCCACGCGATCTGCCCGGCGATGACTTGCGCCGAGGTGAGCAGTGCGCGGTCCTGTACGAGTTCGGCCGTGTCGTGGGCGCTGCGATAGGCCAGCCACGCGCTCGCGCCGATGTAGAGCGAGAGCGGCAGCATCAGCCACATCAGCAGTCTGACGCGCAGGCTAAGCATCTTTTTCGCGCAACAGGTAGCCGAGTCCGCGCAGGGTCATGATGGCCGCGCGGCTCGCTTCGAGCTTCTTGCGCAGACGATGGATATAGATCTCGATGGCATCGGCGCTCGGCTCGTCGTCCAGACCGAAGACGCCATCGACGAGCGCGCTCTTGGCAACGGTCTTGCCTTGCTTGCGCATCAAAATCTCGAGCACGGCGTGTTCGCGCGAGGGCAGCGCGAGCGGGGTGCCCGCAATGGTGAACTGCCGTGTGCCCGTGTGATAGCCCAGATCGGCACACACGAAGTCGGCGCTCTGCTCGGGGGCGTGGCGTCGTGCTAGCGCCTTCACCCGGGCAATCAACTCGCGCACTTCGAAAGGTTTGACGAGATAGTCGTCGGCTCCCGCGCCAAGACAATCGACCTTTTCGTCGACCGAACCGCTCGCGGTCAGGATGATGACCGGCACGTTGTTGCGCCGCTCGCGCAGCCGGCGCAGCACGTGTTTGCCGCCGAGCTTCGGGAGCATGAGGTCGAGCAGCACCACGTCGTAGGTTTCGGTTTGCAACAGACGGTCGGCCGCATCGCCGTCGCGCGCGGCGTCGACGGTGAAGTTGTCGTCGCGCAGCATGCGGGCGAGCCAGTGGGCGAGGGTGTCGTTGTCTTCGATCAGCAAGAGTTTCATGACGGCCTAGGCGAAATGCCTGCGGGAGCGCCCCGGAGTGTGCCCGCTACGCACGGGCAAGCCAACAGCGGGTAAACACCCACCCGTTGCCGGCGAAAACCTGCATGGGACGAAAGCTCGATGAAAGCTTCGTTTTTCTACAATCCGTCGGAAGGCAGATGAAAGGATCGCTGCCCTGGCCTCGATGCACCGCGACACATTTGCCCGAGGCCAGCCGGTACCGCACCGCGCGGCGCTGGCCCATTATCCCTAAAACAATGGAGACACCACAATGCGAGCAAGCCTTGGCCTGCGCCTGCCGAAAGCCCTTGTGAAACCTGTTCTCGCCAGCGTGTTCGGCGTGGCATTGGCTGCGGCCAGTGCGCCGGGCTTTGCCGCCGATAGCGGCAAGGTCACGATCATGGTGGGCGGCATCACGAAGATGGTTTATCTGCCGGCCAAGCTTGCCGAGCAACTCGGCTACTTCAAGGACGAAGGTCTGAACGTCGAGCTGCTTTCGCAGCCGGCCGGCGTGGACGCCGAAAACGAGTTGCTCGCCGGTGCCGTGCAGGCCGTGGTGGGTTTCTACGATCACTCGATCGACTTGCAGAGCAAGGGCAAGGAAATTCAGGCGATCGTGATCTTCGGTCAGGTCCCGGGTGAGGTCGAGCTCGTCAACACGAAGAGCAAAGACACCATCAAGAGCATGGCCGACGTGAAGGGCAAGACCCTCGGCGTCACCGGTCTCGGCTCGTCGACCAACTTCCTCACGCAGTACCTCGCGGCCAAGCACGGCATCCCGTCGTCGCAGTACTCGGTGCTGCCGGTGGGCGCCGACAACACGTTTATCGCCGCCATCAAGCAGAACCGCATCGACGCGGGCATGACGACCGAGCCGACCGCCTCGCAGTTGCTCAAGACGGGCGACGCCGCTGTGCTGGTCGACATGCGCACGATGGAAGGCACGGTCGCCGCACTGGGCGGCGCGTACCCGGCATCGAGCCTCTACGTGCAGCGCGCGTGGCTCGACAAGCACAAGCCGGAAGCCGCCAAGCTCGCGCGTGCGTTCGTGAAGACGCTCAAGTTCATCAACACGCACTCGGCCGCCGAGATCGCCGACAAGATGCCGAAGGACTACTACGGCAACAACAAGGCGCTGTACGTGCAGGCCCTGCAAAACTCGCTGCCGATGTATTCGCCGGACGGCCGCATGCCGAACGGTGGTCCTGAGACCGTGCTGAAGGTGCTCGCCGCGTTCAACCCGAACGTCAAGGGCAAGCACATCGACCTGTCGAAGACGTACACCAATGAGTTCGTCGATCAGGTCAAGTAACTGATTCGCCCCGACTCGCCTCTCTTGACCCGGTAGTACCGGCGCGCAGTCGCTACGACGCCGCGTCAACTGAACCAGCAACCGAGCCGCCCGCACCTGACCCCCGTCCGGTGTGCGGGCGCGCTCACCCCTTGAATTGGCGCAACAGGCCCTAACACGTCGACGTACCAGAGGAGCTGAGCATGACTCAGACGATTAGCCAGACTCACACCCCCACCGCTGCGGCACCGGCCCGTGCGGCCAACGCGGTCTCGCGCGACACGCCGGCCATCGAGTTCGACAACGTGTCGTGCCGCTTCATCTCGCCCGACGGCAAAGCGACCATCGCGCTGCGCAACTTCAGCATGTCGGTGGCACGTGGCGAATTCGTCGCCATCGTCGGCCCGACCGGCTGCGGCAAGTCGACCACGCTGTCGATGATTACCGGCCTGCTGCGCCCGACCGCTGGCTCGGTACGCGTGATGGGCCAGACCGTGAACGGCATCGATCCGCGTATTGGCTTCGTGTTCCAGAACGATGCGGTGTTTCCGTGGCGCAGCGTGCGCGAGAACGTGGCCGCCGGCCCGCTGTTTCGCGGTCAGTCGAAGGACGCTGCGTACGCGCTGGCCGATCAGTGGATCAAGCGCGTGGGGCTCGACAAGTTCGGCAGTCACTATCCGCATCAACTCTCGGGCGGTATGCGCAAGCGCGTGGCGCTCGCACAGACGTTCATCAACGGCCCCGAAATTCTGCTGATGGACGAGCCGTTCTCGGCGCTCGACATGCAAACGCGCACGCTCATGCAGGACGAGCTGTTGCAACTGTGGTCGTCGACCTCGGGCTCGGTGGTGTTCGTCACGCACGATCTGGAAGAAGCGATCGCGCTGGCCGACCGGGTATTCGTGCTGACGGCGCGTCCGGCCACGCTCAAGAACGTGTACACGATCGACCTGCCGCGTCCGCGCGTGATGTCGGAGATTCGTTACGAACAGCGCTTCATCGATATCTCGCGCGAGATCTGGGCAGACCTGCGCGAAGAAGTGAAGATCGGTTGATGTCGTGACCGGGCCAAGATCTTCAGTGACTCGCCCGGTCATGGAAAGTGAATTGACGGGCCGCGCAGCCGCGCGTGCCCATGCCGTCAGGAGGGAGGGCATGAACATGAGTGAACAGGCCGTGCTGGCAGGTTTCGGCGACGCCGATCTCGCGCGTGAGGAAGCCGCCGCGCAACGTCGTATCAAGCAACGCCGCGCGCTGGTGATTTTTCTGCGCGTCGCGATTCTGGTGATCGGTCTCGGTGGCTGGGAAGTGGCCGCGCGTATCGGCTGGATCGATCCGTTCTTTTTCTCGCAGCCGACGTTGATCGTCGAGCAGATTTACGACTGGTGCGTGAATGGCACGTCGCAAGGACCGCTCTGGGCGCAGGTGCTCGTCACGCTCGAAGAGACGGTGCTGGGCTTTCTCATCGGCGGTGTGGCCGGTGTGATCTGCGGCATCGTGCTCGGACGCAACAAGCTGCTCTCCGATGTGTTGAGCCTCTACATCCAGATTGCCAACTCGATTCCGCGTGTGGTGCTGGGCTCGATCTTCGTGATCGCGTTTGGTCTGGGCATGGCCTCGAAGGTCGCGCTTGCGGTGGTGATGGTGTTCTTCGTGGTGTTCGCCAATGCGTTTCAGGGCGTGCGTGAAGCCGATCGCTACATGATTGCCAATGCGCAGATTCTCGGGGCGTCGCGTCGTCAGGTGACGATGGCGGTGGTGATTCCGTCGGCGCTGTCGTGGATTCTCGCCAGCCTGCACGTGAGCTTCGGCTTCGCGCTCGTCGGTGCGGTCGTCGGTGAGTTTCTCGGCTCGAAGCAAGGCATCGGCTTGCTGATCTCGACGGCGCAGGGCGCGTTCAACGCGAGCGGTGTGTTTGCGGCGATGATCGTGCTCGCAGCGGTCGCGCTCGGTGCAGATTATTTGCTGACGTCGCTTGAAAAGCGTTTGCTGAAGTGGCGTCCGGCAGCCTTCAGTAACGAATAAGCGGCAGCGTCGCGCAGTATTGCGACAGGCATAAAAAACGGCGCCACCCCGCGAAGGGTGGCGCCGTTTTCCTTTGGAGCACTGCGAGCCCGAAGGCTCAGCGTCAGATCTTCAGCTTGGTGACCTTCGTGCCTTCGACGTTCAGGTTCGCCATCAGGCCGGCGTTGGTCATCACGATCACTTCCACGGGCGACGTGGCCGTGTTCAGGTCGACCGCGCCGTTGGCACCGATCTTGACCACCGCGACAGAAGCGTCGGCACCGGCCGTCCAGCCGTCGGTACGCTGGAATTTGTCGAGCGCGTCCTGCGTCATGAACAGGAAGATCACGGCCTTCGACTGTGCACCGATTTGCAGACCGAACGATGCCGTCACGGTGTTGTAGTAGCCCTGCGTGTTGCCGCCTACGCGCAGCGCGCCTTCGCCATATTCGCCACCCACGACGAAGCCGGCTTGCAGCACGGACGGGAAGACCAGCACGCCACGGGACTTGCTGACCAGTTCGCGTGAGCCTTTCACCGAGGCGTACATCTTGTCGAGTGCGCCATTCACCGAGGCATCGATTTCGCGGCGCTTGTTGGCATTGGCGCCCGGCGAGCTATCGCTCTTGTCGGCCTGCGACGGCGTGGTCGTCGTGCAACCGGCAAGCGCGAAGGCGGCCGCGGCAACGGCGACAGAAGTTTTCATCAGGAAATCGCGTTTTTGCATTTTCTCCCTCCAGAAGCGTGGGCCGCTTGGACAGTGTTGCGGCATGGATTCGGATAAAACGTCATGTCGTGGCGAGCGCCCGGGAAATGCGGGGCGGGCGGCCCGCTACGGCGGTGAAGCGGATGATGAGGTCGATGCTTCGGTATCCGATGGAGACCGGTACAGGCGTCGGGCGAGCGCGTTTGCGAAGTCGCGGCGGTGGCCTGAAAGGCGTCGACATGACGTCGATTATGCGGCGTCTACGGGCTTTGTCAAGAAATTCACGCAATAAGTTCTGCTAACTTGCGCTCATCTCGCGCTAACTTGTAGGAGTCTGCCTACGTGCACTTGCGCATGTATTCTTCCTTGAGCGCTTTGCGTGGGTTCGTGCGTGTAGGAATGTCGATGCGATTGCCGTTGGGCTGCACCACCGGGCGATCGCGGGTGTAGACCGCCTTGTCGGGCGTATTGGCTATTTTGTCGGCGAGGGCTTTGCATTCTTCGCGTTGCGTCGGGGAGACCGGAGCGGCGGCGGCCGATTGTTCGGCGGCCTGATTGCGGGCGGCCTGTGAACACTGTTCGGCCGGCAAGGCGCGGCCCACGCTGTCGAAACACACGGGGGTCTGGGCGAGTGCGAAGCCGCTGCTGCCAAGCATGGCAAGTGCGACGCCCGCACGCAAGAGCGGCCCGGGCCTCAGCGTGCGAGATGACGCGTGCCGGAGACGGAAGCGCGAGACGAAAGAGACAAACGGAACAAGAGAGGCGGCGGCGGTGCAGGGCGCCTTCATCGGCGCGAGGCTCGCGGATGGCGCAATGCGAAGCGGCGGGACAGACATCGGGGACAGCGTGGCGGTGCGGCGGGGCATCGTCAATCTCCTCAATGACAGCACACCCGTGTAGGCGCGGGTGCGCCTATTCTGGCACCGCGCCGGGCGGGTTGTCGATAGCCGCGACATCGTGCCGCGCCGCGAGCCGTCCCGGCCGGTCGGTGCGCAATTCGAGCCGGTAGCCCACGCCGTAGATCGAGCGGACGATCTCTTCATCCGGTCGAATCGCTTGCAACTTGCGCCGCAGGTTCTTGATGTGACTGTCGACGGTGCGGTCGGCCACCACACGATGATCGTCGTACATACGATCGAGCAGGTGCGCGCGCGGAAACGTTTTGTCGGGGTGGCTGGCCAGCGTGGCGAGCAACCGGAGTTCGACAGGCGTGAGCGGCAATTCATGACCGTCGAGCCGCGCGTGATGGCGTACGGCGTCGATGATCAGTGCCGGCTGTTGCGGTACGACCTCGGGCGGTATCGCCGCCATGGCGCTTGCCGGGCCGCGCACACGGCGCAGGATGGCTTTGACGCGGGCGACGACTTCGCGCGGGCTGAACGGCTTGCAGATGTAGTCGTCTGCGCCGAGTTCGAGGCCGAGCAACCGGTCGGTTTCGGCAGCGCGCGCGGTCAGCATGACCACCGGGACTTCGGAGATTTCGCGAACCGCGCGGCACACTTCCAGACCGTCCATGCCCGGCAACATCAGGTCGAGCAGGATGAGGCGCGGTTCCGTCGCGCGCACGGCCGGCAGCACGTCGCGCCCATCGGAGAGAATGCGGCACGGCATGCCCGCAACGCGCAGATATTCGGCGAGCAACGCGGCCAGCTTCGGCTCGTCTTCGACGATCAGAATCGGCGCGGTGTCGGGAAGCGTCATGGCGTCGGTCGGTGAGCGCAACGGGGCGCCCTTGTCGGCAAATGTCTGCAAAGCGATATTCATTGCGGCCTGTGTCAACAAAGGGTCGTCAGTGTGCTGGTGGAGAACGCGGCACCGGGTGCCGGTTCATCACCCGCGCCGGGCAGGGGCGTGCCGAACGTGCCACCCAAGGCGCCACCCAACGCACCGCCCAGCGCGCCATTAAACGCGGAGAGGCACGAGGTGTGGCGGTGGCACGGCAAGGTAATCGAAAGTGCAAGACCGCCCAACGGGGAATGGCGCGCGACGATCTGACCGCCGTGCGCTTCGACAATGTGTTTGCACAGCGCCAGCCCCAAGCCGGCGCCACCGCTGCGCCGGCTGCGTGAGGCTTCCACGCGGAAGAGGCGTTCGAACAGACGCGGCAGTGCGTCGTCGGGCACGCCGGGTGCCGAGTCTTCGATTTCGAGCCGCAATTGCGCGCCGCTCGACGACAAATAGACCCGTGCTGCGCCGCCGCCATCGGTATAACGCAACGAATTCTCGAACAGATTGCCGAGCAACTGCGTCAGGCGGTGCAGGTCGCCATCGACCGTTAGCACGTCGTCAGGCATGTGCACGGTGAGCGCGATGCCTTTCGCTTCGAACCAGTCGCGAAAGGCGGTGACGGTGGTCGCGACGCGCTCAGTCATGTCGACCGGTGCGAACTGATAGGTGAGTGCGCCGATGTCGGAGAGCGAGAGCTCGTAGAGGTCGTCGATCAGCTTGGCCAGTAGCGAGACTTCGACGCGCAGCGACGCCAGTGCGTCTTGCGTGAGCGGGCGCACGCCGTCTTCCATGGCCTCGATTTCGCCGCGCAACACCGAAAGGGGCGTGCGCAACTCGTGTGAAATGTCGGCGAGCAGATCGCGGCGCAACTGGTCGTTGTGCGCGAGCGTGTCAGCCAGCCGGTTCAGGTCGGCCGCGAGCCGGGCGAGTTCGTCGGCGCCCACGGTGGGCGCACGCACGCTGTAATCGCCCATGGCCATGCGGTGCGTCGCTTCGAGCAGCGGCGTGACGGGCACGAGCAGTCGCTGCGCGACCCGGATCGCCACGGCGCCAAGCGCAGCAATGCCGAGCAGCGCCAGATAGAACAGGTTGTCGCCGGCCAGCCAGCTATGCCCGTTCAGCGCGGCGCGCACGACGAACGCCGTGGCCGCCATGGTGACCAGGCCAGTCGCGAAGATCGCGAGGAACAGCTTGCGCGTGATGCCGGAGTTCATGCGTGGGTTGACCGGGTGGCTTCGTTGATCGAGGTGGCGACGAAATGGTTACGAGATAGCGAAAGCGTCGATGGCGCGCCATTTTCTCAGCTTCATGGTGACGCGCGCCGTGCCTCCACAAATTTTCCACTATTTGTGCGCACTGGCTGCACTCCCTGTTTTTACTATTCCTTACGACGCTGGCCAAAGTGCCATTGCCTTATTTCACATCAGATCACTCTTCTCGATGACAACCGGGGTCGTACCCGGTACCGGCGCGGGGGCGCCACACCATGTCGACACTATCGATGCTTCAGCGCGCTGCGGCGCGGGGTCTTGTTCTGACGGTGGCGTCCCTCGCCACGGTGGGTGTCACGCTGCTGACCGGGTGCTCGAGCGCCACCGTAACTTCCACGCCGATGGCGGTGATGCCGATGCCACGGGTGACCAACGTGCAGACGGCGGGGTCGATCTATCAGTCGACCACGGCCACGAACTGGTTCGAAACGCCCGTGGCGCACCGGGTGGGCGACTTGCTCACGATTCAGGTGGCGGAAAACACGACCGGCAGCAACAAGGCGCAGAGCAACGTGACGCGCAACGCGAGCGTCACGGCCAAGAGCGCCAAAGACAACGGGGCCGATACGCTGCTTGAGCGCTGGTTCAACATCGGCTCGTCGGCGAGCTCGTTCCAAGGCAACGGCACCACGAGCTCGACGTCGGCGATGACCGGCACCATTGCCGTGGCGATTGTCGAAGTCTTGCCGAACGGCGCGTATGTGGTGGGGGGCGAGAAGCAGGTGATGCAGGGCCGCAATATGGACACCTTCCGTTTCACGGGCGTGGTCAACAAGTTCGACATTCAGCCGGGTAACGTCGTGGCGTCGAGCAAGGTCGGTCAGGCGAAGGTGGCGCGGGTGGAAGACGGTCAGGTGGCCGACGGCGCGAATGGCGGCTGGCTCCAGCATGTGTTGCTTGGCGTAGCACCCTTCTGATGAAAAGGCTCGCCGGGGTACTGGCGCTGGCGGCGGCGGCCTGCGCATCGTTGGGGGGCTGTCTGTTTGCGACGCCCGTGCCGGTGATGGCGGCGCAGGTGGCGGCCAGCATGGTGACGACGGGTGTCGTGCTGGCGGACCAGTTGCCGTCGGTCGTGCCGCCGACGCAGCCGGCTGCGCCCGAGCTGATGTCGCGCAGCCTGTGTATCGAACTGGGGGCGGACGGGGTTTCGGACCTGCTGCCGGCCATTCAGGGCCGGCTGCGCGCCTACGGCATCGTGAGCACGATTTACAGCCCGGGGACTTGGCCAACGGGATGCGTCGTGCTGAACTACGCGGTCCGGCGCGCGTGGCGCAATTCTCTATGGGGCAGCACGCCCAGCGAATATCTGGCGTACGCGACGCTCACGCTGAGTCAGAACGGTTCGGTAATGAATACCGTGTACTTCGACGGCAGAACATCGACCGTCGAGTCGTGGTCCGGTGCTAACGCCAAGATCGCGCAGCTGGTGGATCGGCTGGTGGTGTTTTGATTTGGTGCGCCCGACTGGAATCGAACCAGTGACCCTCGGCTTCGGAGGCCGATACTCTATCCCCTGAGCTACGGGCGCTGTGCAGACCACCGGTGAGAAATGCGCGAACGCGCGGGCCGGCGGGCAAAGACGTAGAAGCATAGCGGTTTTGTCGCGTGCCGTCCATGCCTGGCGCATTCTCTCGCCTCACAATGCGGCAATTCACTACGGGATACGCGTCAGGCGCGGTTTTGCTGTGCATGCAACGGTATCCCACTTCACGCACAAACCACGCGGAACACCGCTTTGGGTTTCGCGTAAGTTAGGGAAAACACGGGACTTTTGCGGCGTCTGCGCACGGCCATCACGTGTCATCGCGGGAGTGTTTGTTGCTACAATGGCTCGTTATTTTGACTGGATGGTGCCTGCCATCCAGTGCGACGCACTCGGTTTCCACAAAAACTATTGAGAGATCCCGCATGAGTGAAGCACATAACGAGCATGAGTCCCTGATCAAAACACCCAAGCAGCTCATCGCGGCAGTCATTGCAGGTTTTCTCGTTCCGATCGTCATCATCGTCTTGCTGGTCAATTACGTGGGCAACAATGCCCTGACCGGTGCCGGCAGTTCCGCCATGACCGAAAAAGCCATCGCCGAGCGCATCGCGCCCGTGGCCAAGGTCGAGATCAAGGATGCCAACGCACCGCGCGTTTATCAGACGGGCGAGCAACTCTATAAGGCCGTTTGCGCCGCGTGCCACGCCGCCGGCACCGCCGGTGCGCCGAAGGTCGGCTCAGCCGACTGGGCCCCGCGAATTGCGCAGGGCTACGATGAAATGCTCAAGATCGCGCTGGCCGGCAAAGGCGCCATGCCCGCGCGTGGCGGTACCAGCCCCGACGACGTGACCGATTACGAAATCGGCCGCGCCATCGTCTATATGGCCAACGCCTCGGGTGGCAAGCTGCAAGAACCGGCGGAACCGGCACAACCGGCCTCCGGTGCGGTGGCCGCCGCCCCGGCGTCTGGCGCGGCACCGGCCGCAGATGCTGGCTCGGCCGCGGCGGCTGCCGCCGCCATGGCATCGCTCAAGACCGCCGCTCCGGCCGCCGCCAGCGCCGGCAGCAACCTCGACGCAGGTAAGAAGCTGTACGACACCGTGTGTATGGCCTGCCACGCCGCCGGTGTCATGAACGCCCCGAAGTTCGGCGACAAGGCCGCATGGGCGCCGCGCATTGCCACCGGTATGGATACGCTGCACAACGCCGCACTCAAGGGGCTGAACGCCATGCCGCCGAAGGGTGGCGCGGCTAACGCTTCGGATGACGACGTGAAGGCGGCCGTTGACTATATGGTGAGCGCGGCAAAGTAAGCTCGCGCAGATGCCTTCGAGCCGACCGGCCGCAAAAGAAAATCCCCGCTTCGGCGGGGATTTTTGTTTTCGTCGTTACTTTGCTGCGATGTTGCAGCGCGTCAGACGGTCACGCACAACGCGGGGTCGAACGCAGCGTTCTCGACACGCCCTTCGAAGCAATAGCCACGCGGATTACACAGCACGCGCGTGTGCCCGACACGGTAATCAAACGAATCGTGCGTATGGCCGTGCACCCACAAGGCGGCGTCGGACTGGTCGACAAATGACGTCAAATCCGAAATGAACGCCGGATTGACGAGTGACCCGGCAAAGCGCGGATGAATACTCTGCGGCGTCGGTGCGTGATGGGTGATGACGACGGTCGGGCCCTCATGCGGGTCGGCTAGTGCGCGGGACAGCCACGCCACGTTCTCGCGGCACAACGCCGCGCAATCTTCCGGCGAGAAGAACGGCAGGTCGGACCACGGCGCCGCCGGATCACCCACGCGAATGCGCGTGAAGTCGCGCACGAATTTCCGGGACTCCTCGATCACTTCGTCATGCTTGCCTTCGGCGTCGTACAACGCGAAGTCGGTCCACAACGTCGTGCCGATAAAGCGAACGCCGTCGATTGTGAGGGCACCTCGCTCCAGCACATGAACATTCGTACCTGCGGCGAGTTTGCGCAACTCGGCGAGCGTGCCCGCAAGCGTCGCACCGTAGAACTCGTGGTTGCCGGCAACGTAGATGACGGGGCGTGGAATTTGCTTCGCCCACTCGATGGCTTGCGCCGGCCGGCTGATGTCGCCGGCGAGAATGGTGACGTCGGCGGCGACATCGGGCGTCGCCAGCGGGGCCACAGACAAATGCAGGTCAGACAGGATATGCAATCTCACGCACCACGCTCCACAAGGCTTGAGGATCGGTGCCGCACACTCGCCACGGCAGGGTGCTGGTGACGCATCGCGAGAACGTTGGAGGGTGTGGGCATTGGGCCGAAATCGACGCAATTCACGTATCGTTTCGCCCGTTTTTTACCGACTATCACCCGCGCCGCGCCGATGGTCAAGATGTCTTTGTCATCGAAAGAATGGCCTCCTATAGTGAAACCTCACCTGACGAGTGGAGGAGAGCCTATGCGCAAGTTGTTGGTTGTCGTTGTGCTTGGTTTCGCCGGTCTGGCAGGCGCGATGGTGGCGTCGAGTCCGGCAATCGCGTGTGGCCAGACGTCTACGGGCGGTGGCAAATAGCAGCAAGCCTTGCTTTACTGCGCGATCCGCCGCCGCCGACAGCCCCGGCCGGACGCTGCTGAATCCTCAGGCCAGCCCCCCGTACGCGGGGGGCGATTCGTTTACGGCGTCTTGTTCGCGCCGCCGGCCAGCATGGCCTTGAGGCTGGCGAGCCGATCCTTCGGCGACATCGGGGCGTCTTCCGGTGGTGGTGGCGGCGCTTCGTCGAGTTGCATCTCGGGTACGAACCGCGAGACTTCGCACGTGTACGTTTCCCGCGCCCGTTTGCGCTTCTTGCACCACGACAATTGCAGCGTGCGTTGCGCGCGCGTAATGCCCACGTACATCAACCGGCGCTCTTCTTCGATCTTCTCCGCGGTGACTTCCTCATCCTCGCGAATGTGCGGAAGAATGCCTTCCTCCATCCCCACGAGGAATACGTGCGGGTATTCGAGACCCTTCGACGCGTGCAGCGTCGACAGGCGCACCGCATCGGGATCGTCGCCGTCGCGGCCTTCGAGCATCGACATCAGCGCGATGGTCTGCGTGAGTTCCATCAGGCTCTTGGCGTCGTCGTCGATATCTTCGGCGTTATCCAGTCCGGTCGCCGCATCGGCGGTGCCGCGCGTACCCTTGCGCTTCATCCATTCGAGGAATTCGAGCACCGTGGTCCAGCGCGCCTGCGCCTGACGCTCGTCGAACGTGTCGTAAAGATAGGCCTCGTAGTGAATGCCTGCCATCAGGTCATCGATGACCTCATTGGCAGGATCGCGCGCGGCGCGCGCCGCAATGCGCTGGATGAAATCGCAGAACGCCCGCAGCGGTTCGAGCTGGCGCGGCTGCAAGCGGGCTTCAACGGCGCCCATGTAGACCGCCTCGAACAGCGACACCTTGGCTTGCCCGGCAAACCCGCCGAGCGATTCGAGCGTGGTGCTGCCCACGCCCCGGCGCGGCGTGGTCACCGCGCGGATGAACGCGGGATCGTCGTCCGGGTTGGCCAGCAGCCGGAGATAAGCGCAAAGATCCTTGATTTCGGCCTTGTCGAAGAACGACTGCCCGCCCGACAGCACATAGGGAATGCGCTCGCGGCGCAGCACCTGTTCGAAGATGCGCGCCTGGTGATTGCCGCGATACAGGATCGCGTAGTCGCGAAACTCCGCGCGACGCTCGAACTTGTGGGCCGACAAACGGAACACGACCGATTCGGCCTCGTGTTCTTCGTCGTTGGCTGGCGTAACGGTAATCGGATCGCCGAGGCCGTGCTCACTCCACAACTTCTTCTCGAAGATTTTCGGATTCTTGGCGATAACGTTGTTCGCCGCCGTCAGGATGCGTGAAGTCGAGCGGTAGTTCTGCTCCAGCTTGATGACCTTCAGCGTGGGAAAGTCGACCTGCAACTGCTTGAGGTTGTCGAGCGTGGCGCCGCGCCAGCCGTAGATCGCCTGATCGTCGTCGCCCACGGCCATAAACGCCGCGCGCGGGCCGGCCAGCAGTTTGAGCAGCAGGTACTGACAGGTGTTGGTGTCCTGATACTCGTCGATCAGCAGATAGCGCAGTTTGTTCTGCCAGCGCTCACGCACCTCTTCGTCGCGCGCGAACAACTCGGCGGGCAGACGGATCAAATCATCGAAGTCGACCGCCTGGTACGCCTGCAACGTGGCCATGTAGTTGCGATAGACCACGGCAGCCTGATGCTCGTCGGCGGTCTCGGCGGCGGCCAGCGCCGTCTCGGGCGTGACCAGCGCGTTCTTCCAGAGCGAGATGGCGGTTTGAACGCCGCGAATCATCCCCTTGTCCGTCGTGCCCAGTTGTTCCTGAATAAGGCCGAAGCAATCGTCCGAGTCGAGAATCGAGAACTGGGGCTTGAGGCCGACGTTCTCCGCCTCGCGGCGCAGAATCTGCACGCCAAGCGAGTGGAACGTACAGATCGTCAACTGATTGACGGGGACCTTGCGGCCTTCCTTGCCGGGCGTGGTGAGCGTCTTGCCTTCGAGCTGCTTGGCCACGCGCTCGCGCATTTCGGCCGCGGCCTTGTTCGTGAAGGTGACGGCGGCGATGTGCTTCGGTTCGAACCCCTTGGTTTCGATGAGCCACGCGATTTTTTGCGTGATGACGCGCGTCTTGCCGCTGCCGGCACCGGCCAGCACGAGGCAGGGACCGTCGAAATAACGCACGGCTTCGTTCTGGGCAGGATTGAGCGGAAAGGACGACATGGTGTGAAGCGAAGGGGACGAAGGGGGTGAACGGGGCGAAGGCGGCGGCTGGCCGGGTGCTCGCGAGGGCACCTCGTCGGGCTCGCGCAGGAGGTGGGCAAGTCTAACATGGGGCGTGCGCGCGTCTGTGACGCGACGATGGCGGCAACGGCGACAGGCTCGGTCGGCGGGCCTCAACGCCCGGACTGTGGGGCCAGCGCGACGCTGTGTGACGCGACGGCCGCCACGACTGGCGTCCACGCACGGGGGGTGCCTATAATAAAAAACGTTGCCATCGTGGTGAGGTCGCCGTGCAATGTCCAACCTGTGGGACGAACAATGCGACGAGTGCGCTGCGCTGCAAACAGTGCGGTGCGCCCCTTGCAGATGCCGAACCGGGATTTCGGGAGGCCAGTCTGGCTGCCACGGGGGGCGGTGTGCTCGGCGCGTCCGGTGCCTCCGATGTGCCGATCGCGGCGACGCCCGTCGGTGAGACCGCCGCATCTGCCTCGGCTAACGAGTCTGTCCCGCCCGCCGAAACCCGCCGTCTGACACGGTGCGAGCGCCGGGAGCAGCGCCGGCGCGACGGCGAACCCGGCTGGATAAATGGCGCGCTGGTGCTCGGCACCGCCGTCTTCGCCGCCATTGCGCTCGTCGGTATCTGGTGGAATCTGCGCGCGCCTTATGTCGACCCGACGCCCAAGCCGGACGCCATCGTCGTCGCCCCATTCAATAACGGTAGTAACGCTCCCCCGATCAATGCGTCGGGCGATGTGAGCGCAGTGGCCCCCAGTGCCGCCAGCAGTGCGGAGTCGGCGTTGCTCGCCCGCGCGCAGGTGCTTGCCGCTGTCGATGCCGCCGCATCAGGCGCCGAGGCGGACGTGGCGTCGGCCCCGCCAATGACGGCGTCTGCGGCCACTGCTGCGCTGACCGCCGCCGCGACCGCAGCGCTGACACCACCCGCGCCTGCACCGGACGACATGATGACGTTGCTCAGCCGTCGCGATGCGGCAAATGCCGCGCGGCCGGTGGCCAACCCGGACCTGCCCGCGCACCTCGACAACAACGACATCGGTCCGATTGCCGCAGCGGGGGCTGCGCGTCCACCTGTCACGGCATCCAGCCCGACGACTGCGTCGGCCGCCGGTGCGGCCACGACCATCGCGGCCGCGCTCGCGCAGTGCGACAAGTACCGGTGGTTCGAAGTCGTGCCGAAGCAGCGCTGCATCTGGGCGGTCTGTAACGGACGATGGGGCCGCGACGGTTGTCCGGCCGGGGTGAATCCCGGGGAGTCGCACTAGCTGTTTTTCGTCAAATTGACAGCCCTCGGCTTTCCCCGTAAAGTGCGCGAACGCGGTCGGGAGAGCGCGCCGGGAAGCACATGCTGGCGCCGCCGAAGGGGTAATACCCACAAACTCTCAGGCATCAAGGACCGTCCGCGCCGAAGGCATCGCCTTCGATCTCTGGAGAGCGGCTGTGGCGTGACTTTCGTCATGCAGACAGCCCACCGAAGGGGCCGGCTGTCTCGGTCAACACCGAGCACCGGGCAATCTCTCAGGTACCAAGGACAGAGGGGTCATCTCGCCAACTGGCATCGCGCCGGGCAAGTGCATTCGCACACGCTCGCAGCGCAGGTGCCGGTCGTCGAGATGACCCCTTTTTGCATTTTCGGACACTGTATTTCCGAAACCCTTGGATCCTGAGGCCTCGATGACCGATCTCAAACGCACTCCGCTCAACGAAACGCACCGCGCCGCCGGCGCCCGCATGGTCGATTTCGGCGGCTGGGACATGCCCGTGAACTACGGCTCCCAGATCGAAGAGCACAACGCCGTTCGCACCGACGCCGGCATGTTCGACGTCTCGCACATGTGCGTGGTCGATCTGCACGGCCCGAGCTGCCGCGAATTCCTGCGTTTCGCCGTCGCCAACAACGTCGACAAGCTGCAAACCCCGGGCAAGGCGCTCTACACCTGCATGCTCAATCCGAGCGGCGGCGTGATCGACGACCTCATCATCTATTTCATCGCTGAAGACTGGTTCCGCATCGTCGTGAACGCGGGCACCGCCGACAAGGATCTGGCCTGGATCGGCCAGCTCAATGCCCACGGCGATTACAGCCTAACGATCACGCCGCGCCGCGACCTGTCGATCGTGGCGGTGCAGGGCCCGAACGCCCGCGCCAAGACCTGGCAGGCCGTGCCGGGCAGCCAGCCGGCGAGCGAAGTGCTCAAGCCCTTCAACGCCGCCTTCGTCAAGGACACACCGTTCGGCGAATTGATGATTGCGCGCACGGGTTACACCGGCGAAGACGGTTTCGAAATCGTCGTGAATGCCGATCATGTTGCGGCGCTCTGGCAGGCGCTGGTCGCCGCCGGCGTGCGTCCGGCGGGCCTGGGCGCGCGCGACACGCTGCGTCTGGAAGCCGGCATGAACCTGTACGGTCAGGACATGGATGACGACACTTCGCCGCTCGACGCCGGCCTTGGCTGGACGGTCGAAAAGGAAAGCGAGCGCACGTTCGTCGGCAAGGATTCGCTGCTCACGCGCGGCCAGACATGGCGCTTCGCCGGTCTCGTGCTCGACGGCAAGGGCGGCGTGTTGCGTGCCCATCAGGTCGTGGTGACCGACGCCGGTGATGGTGAAATCACCAGCGGCACGTTCAGCCCGAGCCTTCAGCAATCGATCGCGTTTGCGCGCCTGCCGAAGGGCGTAGCCGACGGTGCACTCGTGCACGTACAAATTCGTGACAAGCAATTGCCCGCACGTGTGGTCAAATTACCGTTCGTGCGTCACGGCAAGGCCGTGGTGGCGTGAGCGGTAACGGGCACACCTGCGCGGTTGGCGACACGACAGACTCTCAATAAGACACCCCATACTGAAACCGGAGCGTCACACATGGCGAATACCCCCGACAACCTGAAGTACGCCGAGTCCCACGAATGGGCTCGCCTCGAAGCCGACGGCACCGTGACCATCGGCATTACCGACCACGCGCAGGAAGCGCTGGGCGATGTGGTCTTCATCGAGCTGCCGGACACCGGCCGCACGGTCAAGGCGCAGGAACAAGTCGCCGTGGTCGAGTCGGTCAAGGCCGCCTCGGACATCTACGCCCCGATCGGCGGCGAGATCATCGAGACCAACAGCGAAGTGGCCGGCTCGCCGGAACAGATCAACACCGATCCGTACGGCAACTGGCTGTTCCGCATCAAGCCGTCGGACGTGAAGGAACTCGACGGCCTGCTCACCGCCGAGCAATACAGCGCCGGCCCGGGCGCGTAAGCCCGCGAGCCGAAAGCCCGGTGCGGTGGTGGCGATGGCTGCCATCGCTCCGGGCTTAGTCACGCTCAGCAACGCTTAGCAACACCTTGCCGTAGTCACTTGCCGTGACCGAACGAGAGATCTGACCCATGAATGCCATGACCGACCTGCATCAGCCGCGCCGCTCGCTCACCGAGCTGGAACAGCGCGACAACTTTTCTGCGCGCCACATCGGCCCCGACAGCCCCGAACAGCAAGCCATGCTCACCGAGCTTGGCTACGCCTCGCGCGCCGCACTCATCGACGCGGTCGTGCCGGCGTCGATTCGCCGCGACGGCCCGCAATTCGCTGCCGCACTGGGCCAGTTCGCCGCGCCGAAAACCGAGTCGCAAGCCGTCGCGCAACTGCGTGCGCTTGCCGATCAGAATCAGGTCTTCAAGTCGTTCATCGGTCAGGGCTACTACAACACGTTCACGCCGGGCGTGATCCTGCGCAACGTGCTCGAGAACCCCGCTTGGTACACGGCCTACACGCCGTATCAGCCGGAAATTTCGCAAGGCCGCCTCGAAGCGCTGCTCAACTATCAGCAGATGGTGATCGACCTGACGGGTCTCGCCATTGCCAACGCCTCGATGCTCGACGAAGCCACCGCTGCCGCCGAAGCGATGACGCTGGTCAAGCGCACGGGCAAGTCGAAGTCGAACACGTTCTTCGTGGCCGACGACGTGCTGCCGCAAACCATCGAAGTGGTGCAAACGCGCGCCAAGCCGCTGGGCATCGAAGTGCAGGTTGGGCCGGTTGCCGCCGCTGCCGACGTCGATGCGTTCGGCGTGCTGGTGCAGTACCCGGGCGTGGGCGGCGATGTGCGCGAATACCGCGCGCTGGCCGACGCGATCCACGCGAACGGCGGCATGCTGATTGCCGCCGCCGATCTGCTCTCGCTCACGCTGCTGTCGCCGCCGGGCGAATGGGGCGCCGATGTGGCCGTAGGTAACAGCCAGCGCTTTGGCGTGCCGATGGGCTTCGGCGGCCCGCACGCGGCTTATCTGGCGACGCGCGACGAACTCAAGCGCTCGATGCCGGGCCGTCTGGTCGGCGTGTCGGTCGACACGCAAGGCAAGCCCGCGCTGCGTCTCGCATTGCAGACGCGCGAGCAGCACATCCGCCGCGAGAAGGCGACATCGAACATCTGTACCGCACAGGCACTGCTCGCCATCATGGCCAGCATGTATGCGGCGTATCACGGCCCGCAAGGCCTGCGCATCATCGCGTCGCGCGTGCATCGTCTGACGGCGGTCCTCGCCGCCGGTCTCGCGAAGCTGGGTGCCGCACCGCGCAATGCCACGTTCTTCGACACGCTGACCGTGCCGGTCGCCGGCCGTGCCGACGCCGTGCACACGGCGGCCGTCGCGCGCCGCTTCAACCTGCGCCGTGAAGATGCGGACATCGTCGGTATCTCGCTCGACGAGACCAGCACGCGCGATGACGTGATCGCGTTGTGGGACGTGTTCGCCGAAGGTCTGGGCAAGAGCGCCGGGTCGATCGACTTCGACGCCATCGAAGCCACGATTGCCGACGGTTTCCCGGCGGCGCTGGCGCGTCAGAGCGCGTATCTCACGCACCCGGTGTTCAACCGCTATCACTCGGAACACGAGATGCTTCGCTACCTGCGCAGCCTCTCCGACAAGGATCTCGCGCTCGATCGCACGATGATTCCGCTGGGCTCGTGCACGATGAAGCTCAACGCCACCTCGGAAATGCTGCCGGTGACGTGGCCCGAATTCGGTCAGATCCACCCGTTCGCACCGACGGCGCAGACGGCGGGTTATCGCACGATGATCGACCAGCTCGAGCAGATGCTCGTGGCGGCTACCGGCTATGCGGCGGTGTCGCTTCAGCCGAACGCCGGCTCGCAGGGCGAGTACGCGGGGTTGCTGATCATTCAGGCGTATCACGCCTCGCGCGGCGAAGCGCATCGCGATATCTGCCTGATTCCGGCATCGGCCCACGGCACCAACCCGGCATCGGCGCAAATGGCCGGCATGCAGGTCGTGGTGGTGGCTTGCGACGCCAACGGTAACGTCGATCTGGCCGACCTTCAGGCGAAGGCCGAGCAGCATCGCACCCGTCTGGCCGCGATCATGATGACGTACCCGTCGACGCACGGTGTGTTCGAAGCGGGCGCGCGTCAGATTTGCGAAATCGTGCATGCGAACGGCGGTCAGGTGTATGTCGACGGCGCGAACATGAACGCGATGGTCGGCCTGTGCGCACCGGGCGGGTTCGGCGGCGACGTGTCGCACCTGAACCTGCACAAGACGTTCTGCATCCCGCACGGCGGTGGCGGCCCGGGCGTCGGCCCGGTCGCAGTGGGCGCGCATCTGGCGCAGTTCCTGCCGAATCAGCGCTCGACCGGTTACTCGCGCGATGCCGACGGTATCGGCGCCGTGTCGGCCGCGCCGTACGGCTCGGCTTCGATTCTGCCGATCTCGTGGATGTATGTCGCGATGATGGGCGCCGCTGGCCTGACGTCGGCCACCGAGACCGCGATTCTCAATGCCAACTACCTCGCGAAGAAGCTTGCGCCGCACTATCCGGTGCTCTATTCGGGCCCGGGCGGTCTGATCGCGCACGAGTGCATTCTCGATCTGCGTCCGCTCAAGGAAACGAGCGGCATCTCGGTCGACGACGTGGCCAAGCGCCTGATGGACTTCGGCTTCCACGCACCGACCATGAGCTTCCCGGTGCCGGGCACGCTGATGGTCGAGCCGACCGAATCGGAGTCGAAGCACGAACTCGACCGCTTCATCGAAGCCATGGTCACGATTCGTGAAGAAATTCGCGCCGTGGAAGAAGGCCGTGCCGATCGCGAGGACAACCCGCTCAAGCACGCCCCGCACACGGCAGAAGTCGTGACCGCCGACGAATGGACGCACGCTTATGCGCGCAGCCAGGCGGCGTATCCGGTGAAGGCACTGCGCGAGCGCAAGTACTGGCCGCCGGTGGGTCGCGCCGACAACGTGTACGGCGACCGGAACCTGTTCTGCGCCTGCGTCCCGATGAGCGACTACGAGTAAAAAGCGTCGCAAAACTCGATAAAAAGGGGCCGGCAGAAACATTGCTGGCCCCTTTTTGTCTCTATAGATGTCACGCGAATGCGCCAGTATGTTGGTGCTCGCCGAGTCTCAAGTCAGTACTAAAAAATCAGGAAAGCCCCATGGCCGTTTCAGTTTTCGATTTGTTCAAGATCGGTATCGGACCTTCGAGTTCGCATACCGTGGGGCCAATGCGCGCGGCGCTGATGTTCGTGCAGGGGTTGGAGCGCGACGGCTTGCTGCCGCAGGTGGCGTCGCTGCGCGCAGAGCTGTACGGCTCGCTCGGGGCCACGGGCAAGGGCCACGGCACCGACAAGGGCGTGCTGCTCGGTTTCATGGGCGATGCTCCCGACACCGTTGACCCCGCGACGATTGCGGACCGTCTGGCAAAACTGCGCCGTGAAAAGGTGCTGTCGATTCTGGGCAAGCATGACGTGCCGTTCATCGAGAAAGAGAACGTGGTGTTCTACCGCCGCGAAGCGATGGCCGAGCACCCGAACGGCATGAAATTCCATGCCTTCGACGGCGCAGGCAACAAGTTGCGCGAAGGCCGTTATCTGTCGGTGGGCGGCGGCTTCGTGGTGACGGCGGGGGCCTCGAATGCGCAGGTGCTCGCGGCGCACGATCAACTGCCGTATCCGTTCCGCACGGGCAAGGGACTGCTGGAGATGTGCCGTGAGAGCGGCAAGACCATCGCGCAGCTGATGTGGGAAAACGAGAAGGTCTGGCACAAGGAAGAAGACATCCGCACCGGCCTGATCAACATCTGGCACGTGATGCAGTCGTGTGTGACGCGCGGTTGCGGCATCGGCAACCCGGAAGCGGAGGGCGAACTGCCGGGCCCGTTGCACGTGCGCCGCCGCGCGCCCGAGCTGTACCGTCAACTGACGCAGCGCGCCGAGCGTACGCTCTCCGATCCGCTGTCGGTGATGGATTGGGTGAACCTGTACGCGATGGCCGTCAACGAAGAGAACGCGGCCGGTGGCCGTGTGGTGACGGCACCCACGAACGGCGCGGCCGGCATCATCCCGTCAGTGCTGCATTACTACGACCGCTTCGTGCATGGTGCGAACGATCAGGGCGTGATCGACTTTCTGCTGACGGCGGGTGCCATCGGCATTCTGTACAAGCTCAATGCCTCGATTTCGGGGGCGGAAGTGGGTTGTCAGGGCGAAGTCGGCGTGGCCTGTTCGATGGCTGCCGGTGCGCTGGCAGCGGTGTTGGGCGGCACAGTCGCGCAGGTCGAGAATGCTGCTGAAATTGGCATGGAACACAACCTCGGGCTGACGTGCGACCCGGTGGGCGGTCTGGTGCAGATTCCGTGCATCGAGCGCAATGCCATGGCATCGGTGAAGGCCGTGAACGCCGCGCGCATGGCGCTGCGCGGCGACGGTGCGCACTACGTGTCGCTTGATTCCGTTATCAAGACGATGCGCGAAACCGGCGCCGACATGAAAACGAAGTACAAGGAGACGGCACGCGGCGGTCTGGCAGTGAATATCGTCGAGTGCTGATGACGGCGTGCAGGCGCCGTCGCTTCGTGACCGTCACATGACCGACATATTGCGACGGTAACCTTGTCGTCGATGTCTCCTTGCCTTGTCTTTTGAGCCGCCCGGTATTTGCCGCGCGGCTTTTTTATTGCGCTTGGGAATCTACCTAAAGTGCGTCGCCGATTGCTCCTTTCGAGCCAAATCCTTGCCACTCTCCGTCTTTTCGCCCTTTTTCAGAGGGCCAGTTCGTTGATACGTGGGTAACGAAAGGAGACGCAGCAATGGAGCAATGGCTCAAGCCGATGGTCGATGCCATCGGCGGTGTGTTGTCGGGATACCCCCTGGTGGTCGCGTTGCTCGGCGCGGGGTTGTACTTCACGATTCGCTTCGGCGGGATTCAGATGCGCGCGCTCTGGCACAGCATCTGCCTGTTGCGCAGTTCGGGTAGCCCCACCGGCATCTCACCGTTTCAGGCGTTTGCGACAGGGCTGGCGAGCCGTGTCGGCACCGGCAATATCGCTGGCGTTGCCGTCGCGCTCACCATCGGTGGCCCCGGGGCGATCTTCTGGATGTGGATGACGGCGCTGCTCGGCATGGCGTCCGCCTTCGTGGAGTCGACGCTGGCACAAGTTTTCAAGGTGCCGCACGGTGACAAGACTTTCCGGGGCGGCCCGGCGTATTACATACAAATCGGACTCGGTTCGCGCACCTTCGGCATCGTTTTCGCCGTGGCGCTGCTGTTCACGTTCGGTTTCGCCTTCAATTCCGTGCAGTCGCACTCGATTGCCGAGACGCTCGAAGCGTCGTTCGGCTGGTCGCGCATCTGGATCGGGATCACGCTGGTGCTGATGACGGCACCGATCATCTACGGCGGCGTGCGGCGCGTCGCCCGCGTGGCGCAGTGGATCGTGCCGGTCATGGCGCTGATCTATCTCGGATTGGCGGCCTATGTCTGCATCGTCAACTACGACAAGATTCCGGCCATGATCTCGCTGATCGTCGATCACGCGTTCGGACTGGGGCAGGCGGCTGGCGGTGTGGCCGGTTATGCGGTGAGTCAGGCGGTGCTGATGGGCGTGAAACGCGGCCTCTTTTCGAACGAGGCCGGGATGGGCAGCGCACCGAATGCAGCAGCGGTGGCCACCACGAAGCACCCGGTGCAGCAGGGCCTGATGCAGATGCTCGGTGTGTTCTTCGACACCATCGTCGTATGCTCGGCCACGGCCTTCATGATTCTGCTCTCGGGTCAGTACGAAGTCGGTGGCGTGGCAGAAGGTGCCGTGCTCACGCAGCGTGCGCTGGCGGCGCACTTCGGCGAGTGGGCGATCATGTTCACGGGCGTGACGGTGTTCTTCCTCGCCTATTCGAGCGTGCTGGGCAACTACGCGTACGCGGAAGTGAACCTCGATTTCATGACGCGTCGGCCGTGGTGTTTCCACATCTTTCGCGCGCTGGTGCTGCTCGCGGTGATGTTGGGCTCGGTGGCGAGTTTGCCGCTGGTCTGGAGTTTTGCGGATGTGGGCGCGGCGTTGATGGCCTTCATCAACCTGATTGCCATCGCGATGCTCGCCAAGTACGCCCATGCCGCATGGCGCGACTATGCGGCACAACGCAAGGCGGGAATTGCCGAGCCGGTTTTCACGCACGAGTCGCTGCCGCCGGAACTGCGGGCGCGTCTGCCGAAGGATGTCTGGCCGGCACAGGCCAGCGGCGGCGCTGCGAAACCCGTGCCGCCGCAAGGGTCGCTGCCGGCGGCGGTGACGGACGCTTCGTAGGGCATCAGACGTAATACGTTACGTCGCCACCAATAGAAAAAGGGCTGACGAGTGATCGTCAGCCCTTTTTGCTTTGCTACCGGATGGCGGAGGACTTACTTGCCGCCGACCGTTTCGAGCACGGTCCACTTGCCGTCGACAACCTTGTAGACGGTGATGGAGCCGTTCTTCAGATCGCCCACGCTGTCGTAGGCGAGCTCACGCGTCGTCACGCCGGGCATGCCGGTCTTGGCAAGCGCCGGCAGGTACTTCGCCGGGTCGGTCGAGTTGGCCTTCTTCATGGCCGACATCATGGCCATCGCGCCGTCATAGGCATACGGCGAGTACGTTTCCGGCGCTGCGCCGAACTTAGCCTTGTAGCGCGACTCGTAAGCGGCACCGCCCGGCATCTTGTCGAGCGGCAGACCGGCGAGCGACACCACCGAGCCGTTGGCAGCGTCGCCGGCGAGCTTCAGGAAGGCGTCCGACTTGACCATTTCGCCAGCCATCAGCGTGGACTTGATGCCCAATTGGCGCATCTGCTTGGCGAGCGGGCCGGCTTGGGCGTCGGCACCGCCGTAGAAGACGACGTCGGGGTTGGAGCGCTTGATGTTGGTCAGGATGGCGGTGAAGTCCACGGCCTTGTCCGTGGTCGACTCTTCGCGCACGATCTTGCCGCCGGCGGCCTGAGCCGCCTTCTTGAATTCGGCAGCGAGGCCCTGACCGTAGGCCGTACGGTCATCGACGATGGCGATGTTCTTGAAGCCCAGCTTCTTGACGGCAAAGTTGCCGACGACCGAACCCTGCTGAATATCGGACGTCATCATGCGGAAGGTCGTCTTGAACCCTTGCTTGGTGTACTCCGGTGCCGTGGCCATGGCGATTTCAGGAATGCCGGCCTGTGCGTAGATGCGCGAGGCGGGAATCGTCGTGCCGGAGTTGAAGTGGCCGAGCATGCCCTTGATGCTCGAATCGACCAGCTTCTGGGCCACCAGCGAGCCCTGACGCGGGTCGGCCTGGTCGTCTTCGGCTTGCAGAACGAACTTCACCGGCTTGCCTTCGATGGTCGGCTTGGTGGCGTTGTACTCGTCAATGGCGAGCTGGATGCCGTTTTGCATGTCCTTGCCGTAGTGCGCCTGAGCGCCCGTGAGCGGTGCAGCAAAACCCAGCTTCACTTCCTGCGCCTGTTGCGCGTTTGCGGCGCTGCCGAACGCGATCAGTCCTGCGACCGCGAATGCGCTGAGCGTAAGCTTCGATTGCATCAACCCTCTCCTTGCATGTGTATGTCGTTGAGTGGCAGGCCTGCGGGATCGCCGCGGCCCGCCTGTCGTGGGATGCCATCTGCCACGCGCCGGTTGGCCGTGAGACGGCATTCAATCTGTATCAAACGCACAATGCGCCCGACGCGGCAGTATTGGATGGCTACGCACGCCGGTCAAGAGGGACATATTCCGATGGAAGGTGCTACCGGGTTATGGCGAAGGTTGCGCCGCCGGGGTGTCGGCCACCCCGTCTTCATCCCGCCCGGCCTGAATGTCGCGCAGACGCTGCTCGGCGGCCTCGTAGCGGGCCACCACCTCGTGGGACGGCGCCCGGTCGAGACGGCTCACGACGATCAACGCCAGACCGCCCAGCGCAAAGCCGGGCAGGATTTCGTACAGATCGAACCAGCCGAACTGCTTCCAGATCAGCACCGTCGCTGCCCCGACCACAATGCCTGCCAGTGCACCGTTACGGGTGACGCGCGGCCACAACAACGTCGCCAGCACCAGCGGGCCGAAGGCGGCGCCGAAACCGGCCCACGCGTAGCTCACCATGCCCAGCACACGGCTATTCGGGTCGAGCGCCAGCAGCACCGCCACAGTGGCAACGGCAAGCACCATCGCCCGGCCAATCCAGACGAGGCGGCGCTGGCTGACGTGCCTGGGCGCAAACGTCTTGTACAGGTCTTCGGTCAACGCACTGGCGCACACGAGCAACTGGCATGACAGCGTGCTCATTACCGCCGCCAGAATCGCCGCGAGCAGAATACCGGCGAGCCACGGGGCAAACAGTTGGGTGGTGAGGGCGATGAAGATCGTCTCCGGGTTGGCGGCCACGCCTGCGCTGGCTGCGAGGTCCGGCCGCGCGCTGAAGAACGCGAGCCCGAAGAAGCCGACAGCGACCGCACCGACCAGACACAACACCATCCACGTCATGCAGATGCGCCGCGCCTTCGGGATGGCCGCAGCGGATCGTGTTGCCATGAAGCGCACGAGAATGTGCGGCTGGCCGAAGTAGCCCAAGCCCCACGCGAGCATTGAAATCACGCCGAGCGGTGCGAGATCGCCAAACCAGTCGGTATGCGTCGGATGCACGGCGGTCACGGCCGCGACGGCCGCTGCCGGGCTGCCGTCCAGTGCGATGACGGCAATCGGCGTGACGACCAGCGCCGCGAACATCAGCGACGCCTGCACGGTGTCGGTCCAGCTCACCGCGAGAAAGCCGCCGATGAAGACATAGGCAATGGTGGCCAGCGCGCCGATCCACAGCGCGGTGCGGTAATCGAGTCCGAACATTGTCTCGAACAGGCGCGCGCCCGCGACCACACCCGAGGCGCAATAGATGGTGAAAAAGATCAGGATCACCAGCGCGGTGACGATGCGCAGCACATGGCTGCCGTCGCCAAACCGATGCGTGAGGTATTCGGGCAACGTGAGCGCGTTGCCGCATTGCTCTGTGTGCACGCGCAGGCGTGCGGCGACGAGATGCCAGTTGGCCCATGCACCGAAGGCCAGCCCCACCGCAATCCACACGCCCGACAGGCCGCCGGCATAAATGGCGCCGGGCAGGCCAAGCAGCAACCAGCCGCTCATGTCGGAGGCCCCGGCCGAGAGGGCGGTGACGAAGCTGCCGAGACGGCGCCCGCCGAGGATGTAGTCGGAGAGATTGTGCGTCGCCCGATAGCCAAGCCAGCCGATGCCGAGCATCAGTAATAAATAGACGGTGAAGGTCACCGCCGTGGGGTTCCAAAGGGACATGAAGCCTCCTTGGCCGGCGCCGTGGTACGTGCGGAAGCATCTCCCGGCATGACAAAAGACGCGTGGGCGCGTGGCGGCGACAGCAGCGGCCAGCGATGCGTGTCGCTGGCACGGGTTGACCGCACAAAGGCGGTTACGGATTTCCGATTTCGGATGTCGGGGGAGGGCGCGACGATACCGCGAATGCGTGCGCCCCGCTTGACTACGGGGAGCGCGTACGGACGCAGTTTGCGGAGGAAAAAGCGGGAAGCGACCGCGGCCGCCACACCCGCGAATGGCGCGTTGATCGCGAAGTGTGCGCAATCGAAAACGCCCGCAAACGCGGGCGCAGAAATGAATCGCGCCTCGCGCGCCCCGCAGTTTGCGAGACGGGCGAGGCGCGTGACCTACGGGGGCTGCTGACCGATCAGCCGATGGTCATGAGGTTGGCGTTACCGCCAGCAGCGGCCGTGTTCACCGACACCGAGCGCTCGCAGAGCAGGCGCTCGAGCGAGTAGTCGTCACCTGCGGCGAGGGCTTCGGGGGCGAGGCCCTGCATCGACAGGATTGGGCCGTTACGCGTGGCAATGCGGCGATTCAGCGCGCGCAGCTCGTCGCTGTCGCCTTCGAACAGCACGGCGGCGAGCGACGGTTCTGCAGCGGCATCGACACCGGCGGCCAGCACCGCAGCGCGGCCCTTGATCGACGCGGGCAGGGCGCCCACGAGATCGCGAGCGACGGCGCTGTCGGCGAACACTGCCGTGTTACCCGTGGCGAGGACGGCCGCCAATTGCGTGCGTGCACCGAACGGCGTGGCGGCCACACACAGCACCGGGCCGCGCGGTTCCAGACCGTACGTGTTGCGCTCGCCGGTCGGCCCCGGCAGCACGGCCGTGGCGTCGAGCGCCGACGTGGCCAGATAGCGGTCGACGCGATCGATCGCTGCCGCGCTGTCGGCGTGCTCGGCTTGCGATTGACCGGCTTGATGCAGCCAGTCGCGATAGCTCACCAGCGGCGACAGTGCCGACTCGTTGCGGTTGAGTTCCGGTGCGAGGGCGGCCGGACGCGTCGCCAACAGGCGCGGCAGATACATCGGACCGCCTGCTTTCGGACCCGTCCCAGACAAACCTTCACCGCCGAACGGCTGCACACCGACCACGGCGCCGATCACATTACGGTTCACGTAGACGTTGCCGACATGGGCACGCTCGGTCACATAGGCGATGGTTTCGTCGATCCGTGTATGCACACCGAACGTCAGGCCATAACCGGTGCCGTTGATCTGGTCGAGCAGCTTGTCGAGTTGCGCGCGCTTGAAGCGGATGACGTGCAGCACCGGGCCGAAGACTTCGCGTTGCAGTGCCTTCAGGTCGGTCAGTTCGATTAACGTCGGGGGCACGAAGGTGCCGTGACGAGCGGCGTCCGGCAGCGGCAGTTGTTCCACCGGGAAGCCCTTGGCGCGCATTTGTTCGACGTGACGGGTGATACCGGCTTGCGCTTCGGCGTCGATCACCGGGCCGACGTCGATCGACAGACGGTCCGGGTTACCGATGGCCAGTTCCTGCATCGCGCCCTTGAGCATGTGCAGCGTCTTGTCGGCGATGTCGTCCTGCAAGCACAGCACGCGCAGGGCCGAGCAACGCTGACCGGCCGAGTCGAAGGCCGAGGCCAGCACGTCGTAGACAACTTGTTCCGGCAGGGCCGACGAGTCGACGATCATCGCGTTCTGACCGCCGGTCTCGGCAATCAGCGGAATCGGACGGCCGTTGGCGTCGAGGCGCTCGGCCAGCGTGCGCGCGATGATGCGGGCCACTTCGGTCGAGCCGGTGAACATCACGGCCTTGGTGCGGGCGTCGGCGACGAGGGCAGCACCCACGGTCTCACCTGTGCCCGGCAGCAGTTGCAATGCACCGGCCGGGATGCCGGCGGCGTGCATCAGGCGCACGGCTTCGGCGGCGATGAGCGGCGTTTGCTCGGCCGGCTTGGCGATGACCGGGTTACCGGCGGCCAATGCTGCCGAGACCTGACCCACGAAAATCGCCAGCGGGAAGTTCCACGGGCTAATGCACAGCACCGGACCCAGCGGGCGGTGCGTGTCGTTCGAGAAGCCTTGGCGGATTTGCGCGGCGTAGTAACGCAGGAAATCGACCGCTTCGCGCACTTCGGCGACGGCGTTCGGCAGCGACTTGCCCGCTTCACGCACACACAGGCCCATGAGCGTGGGCATATGCGCTTCGAGCAGATCGGCTGCGCGCATCAGGCAGTCGGCGCGCTCTTCCACCGGCGTGGCTTGCCAGATCGGGGCGGCGGCCACGGCGTGGGCGAGCGCGGCGTCGACGTCTTGCGACGTGGCTTCGATCACCTGACCCACGGTGTCGCGCAGGTCGGCCGGGTTGCGCACGAAGCGCGGTGTGCCTTCCACGCGCTCGCCGTCGGCGAGCATCGGGGCGGCGCGCCACGGCGTACCGGCGCTGGCCAGCAGGGCCGACGACAGCGAGGCGAGGCGGTGTTCGTTCGAGAGATCGAAGCCCGACGAGTTGGCGCGCGACGTGCCGTACAGCTCACGCGGCAGCGGAATCTTGGCGTGCGGGGCGCCCAGCGGTTGCACCTTCTCGGCTTCGGTGATCGGGTCGGCAATCAGTTCGTCGACGCTGACGGTCTCGTCGGCGATACGGTTCACGAACGACGTGTTTGCACCGTTCTCCAGCAGGCGGCGCACCAGATATGCGAGCAGCGTTTCGTGCGTGCCGACCGGCGCGTAGACGCGGCACGGTCGCGCCAGCTTGCCCGCAGCGATCGGGCCGGTGACTTCTTCGTACAGCGGCTCGCCCATGCCGTGCAGGCACTGGAACTCGTACTGGCCGGGGTAGTAGTTGTTACCGGCCAGATGGTAGATCGCGGAGAGCGTGTGGGCGTTGTGCGTGGCGAACTGCGGGTAGATCGCGTCGGGCACGGCGAGCAGCTTCTTCGCGCAGGCCATGTACGACACGTCGGTGTAAATCTTGCGGGTGTAGACCGGATAGCCTTCGAGGCCGTCGACCTGCGCGCGCTTGATTTCGGTATCCCAGTAAGCGCCCTTGACCAGACGCACCATGATGCGGTGACGGCTGCGGCGGGCCAGATCGATGATGAAGTCGATCACGAACGGGCAACGCTTCTGATATGCCTGCACCACGAAGCCGATGCCGTTCCAGCCGGCCAGATCCGGGTCGAAGCACAGGGCTTCGAGCAGATCGAGCGAGATTTCGAGGCGGTCGGCTTCTTCGGCGTCGATATTCAGGCCGATGTCGTAGTGACGCGCCAGCAGCGCCAGCGACTTCACGCGCGGCAGCAACTCGGTGAGCGTGCGCTCATGCTGGCTGCGCGAGTAGCGCGGGTGCAGGGCCGAGAGCTTGATCGAGATGCCCGGGCCTTCGTAGATGCCACGGCCGGCCGAGGCCTTGCCGATGGCGTGAATGGCCTGCTCGTAGCTCGCGTAGTAGCGCTGGGCGTCTTCTTCGGTGGTCGCGGCTTCGCCGAGCATGTCGTACGAGTAGCGGAAGCCTTGGGCTTCGTACTTGCGGCTGTTGGCGAGCGCTTCGGAGATGGTTTCGCCGGTGACGAACTGTTCGCCCATCAGGCGCATGGCCATGTCCACACCCTTGCGGATGAGGGGTTCGCCGCCACGGCCGATGAGGCGGGTGAGGGCTTTGGTGAGGCCGGCTTCGCTGGTGGTGGTGACGAGCTTGCCGGTGATCATCAGGCCCCACGTGGCGGCGTTGACGAACATCGACGGCGAGTTGCCCATGTGGGCATGCCAGTCACCCTTGCTGATCTTGTCGCGGATGAGGGCGTCGCGCGTGGCCTTGTCGGGAATGCGCAGCAGGGCTTCGGCCAGACACATCAGGGCGACGCCTTCCTGGCTGGACAGCGAGAACTCGTGAATCAGGCCTTCCACGCCGCCGCCGGTGCTCTTGCCGCGCAGGGCGACCACGAGCTTGCGGGCGAGGGCCGAGGCCGACGAGGCGGTGGCCGGGGCCAGCTTGGCCTGACCGATCAGCACGGGCACGCATTCCGGCTCGGGGCGGCGGTAGGCGGCGGTAATGGCCGCGCGCAGCACCGACTGGGGCTGCACGTTCTGGGCGAATTCGAGGAAGGGGTGTGACGCGGTGTCGTCGCCGCTCAGGCCGTCGATGACTTCGGTGCCCGCGTGGGTTGCACCATTGAGCTCCGGGGGCAGCGTGCCACTCTCGATACGCTCCAAATAGGCAAAGATCGCCTGTTTGATGAGCCAGTGGGGGGTGCGCTCGATTTGCTGGGCGGCCGTCTTGAGCCGGGTGCGCAGAACGTCGTCGACCTTGACGCCGAGAGTGGTGTTAGCCATGGAGGGTTACCTGATGACGCGAAAACATGACACCCATAGCGGGGTGAATGGCGGCATCGTAACCGGGTTTTCAGGCGGGTGCAACCGGTGTCAATATTCGGGTTGCACCTTGGGGTGGGGCAGTGACTTGTGACTTTTCGTGCCTGACTTCTGTGTTTGTACACGCTCCCGGCCGATGTCCCCGTGGAATCCGGGCCTTTCCCAACCGCAGCCCGATGTTCCGCTCTGAGAATGGCCAGTTTCAACGGTGCCGGCTTTGCGACTGCGTTTCGTGGCGCGCTGGCCGGTTGGCTCTGGGGGCAAGGCCATGCGAAGCAAGCAGCGAGGGGTATTTCTGATCGGGGCGACGATTGCCGTCGCGATCGTGGGCATGTTGATCGCGTTCTGGGGGCGGCATCAGATGCACCAGATGCGCATCGAGAAGGGCGAGCGGGTGGGGGAGGCGCTCAAGGTGCTGGGGAACCACGTTCAGGATTTCATGGTTGAGCATCATGGGGAGATCAGGACGTTGTTTGGCGGGCAGAGCACGCGCGTCACATTGAAAATCCCGGCGGGCGAAATCACTTTGACGCGTCATTTCAATGGGCGCTTTCAGGCGATGACCATTCAGGACCTGACGGTGGACAAACTAATTCGGGCGACCGGAGCGAAAGGTATTGGAATCTCGCCACCGCTGGCCGGGGCGGAGTATCACATCGTCGTGTATTCCGATAACTGCGAGAACGAGAGTAATTCGTGCGATATCAATTCCGTCACCTATCTCACGGCACCGATCAAAAGCACGTATTCCACTGAACCGGACTGGGTGGCATCGGGTGCCGCGTTGACGAAGCTTGGCGTGCTGGGCGGTATTTCACGGCAGGACGCACCGGGGACCTTCCGATTTCTCGACGGGAACGGTGCGGTGATCAATACCGTTCAGAACCCAGGGCAACCCGCTGTCGCCGGACTGATCGCGATACGTGGCGGCTATCAGACGAGTGCGCAGGACGTGTTCTTGCGACGCGATGGGACGCGTGCGATGAAGGGGGACCTGAGAATGGGCGATAAGGACATCGTGGGCGCGAAGAATATCACTGCAACCGAGCAGGTGAGCGCACCGTCGGTGTTTGCTGCCAAAAACCTGGTGGCAGGGTATTCGAAGAATAAACACGACGATCTGATCAAGACGATGGAAGGTGGCGTCATCGCGGAGGGAGGCATTTACTCCGGCAAGAACGTGGTCGCCGTAGGCGAGGTATTGGCCGACGGCGATGTGTATACCAAGAAGAATGTGCGTGCCGATGCCGACGTGAACGCAAAGGGGAGTGTATCGGCCGGAGGCACGTTGAGTGGGAACGGCGCGACGATTAACGGAACCCTTTCTGTCACGGGCACAAGAGCTTCGGTGGAACTAGGAGAAGTGACGATAGGTAGCGACAAACGGTCGATGACCGTAAGAAATAACGTCTGGAGTTACGGCGATGTTTGGGCCGCGGGCAAATTGTGGTCCGAGCACGGTGTTATTCAGCTTGATGGCAAAGTTGGTGGGACGTGCAAGGAGCGAGGTATCGGGCTCAATGCCGATGGCCGTGTAATGTCCTGTCAGAACGGGACGTGGCAGTTGGGAAGCGTGCCCAGGGATTCGAGCGAGGTGCCCAAGAATATCCGCGAGGAGATCGAGAGCGATGGGCGTGTGGGATACGCGAGTTGGGATGTGGTTTCCGGTGAATTTTCATCCGCAAAAGTGGACTGTAATTCGTCTGCACATTACGAAATTTACAGTGGTTTCGCCTGTCAGCTCGACGTGTTGACGAATTACTGCGAGCGCTCTCCCAGTTTGGTTCAGCGTTCTGACTGGTCATACGGTAATTCTGCTGGGAAGGTCACCTACGAGATACCGGCTGCCGATGCGAAACATGGTGGCGTTGGTGTCGGACGCTTCAGGTTGACGTGTTTGACGCCGAAAGGGAAAGACGTCGACTACATGGTCGTCAATGGAAGGAGTCGGGGTGGTGGTTGGCTTTCCCAACGGGACGGGGGGTGGAGCCGCCCAGCCAACGAGCGGGATCTGGACCGGCTGATCATGCATGCGCGTCAGCCCGGGATCGCTGCCATCGGGCTCTTTGAGAAATATCGCTGCTCGACCTGGAACGACGACGCAGGATACGTCTACAACATCGACGCAGAAGCCGGAGGGCCATGGGACCATTGCGAGATGGCTCCGGACGAAAGCAAGTATGGATGTTCGTGGGCCAACCAGAGGAGAGACTTCTACCGCGACCCAGATACCGGGGCGTGGATGTTACGACTCAAGGAGCGTGGCGCCGGCGTCAAGTGTGTGAAATTTACCCGGTAATCCTGAGGTCAGCGCACGCGCCTTTTATCGTTTGCGAGGCGTCACTTCCCCCCCTCTGTCCCGTAAGTCTTGCCCAAATACTCCGAAATCAGCTTCACCTGATCTTCCGGAATTGGCGCGCCGTACACCTTCACCATCTTCGTGACTTCAGCACTCCAAAACGCGGCGGGCATCGGTGGCTGGCTGTTGATGTAGTCGACCGAATGGCACATCACGCACCATGCGCTGGTGGCCTGATAGCCGGTGAGCGTCGACGCTTTCAGTTGCGCGGTCTCCTGCGGCAACTTGATCTCAAGCGCTTGCGCCGCAGGTGCTGCCAGCGCGCCCAGCAAACCGAACGCACACATCACGGGCGCGGCAAGACGGCGCGATATCTTCAAAGCATTCATGGTCATCTCCCGTCTCAAGCCGCGATCACGCGCACGGTCTCTACGCCGTTGCGCAGATACCCGGCCGGATTCCACAGCGATTGCAGCGGCTGCGCGACGCCTGCGCGGTTCGTCGCGCGTACCTTCAGCACTTGCTCGCCTGCTGCCGATGGCGTGAACGTCGCCGTCCACTCGCGGAACGAATACTTCGACAACTCGTTGCCCAGCTTCGCCGCCTGCCAAGTCTGGCCGCCGTCGCTGGAGAACTGCACGTCGCGGATGCCTTCACCGCCATCGAACGCAATCCCCCGCACACGTACTGGCTTGCCCACTGCCACGTGTTGCCCATCGGTCAGATTCGTCACGAACGAGCGCACCGTGAAGCGCTCGATCGGCTTGGTCTTCTGCGGCGCTGTGCCCGGGGCCACGCAGTTGCAGTCGTTGTCGGGAATGCGATACGCCGTGGCCATCCAGAAGCCGTCGAACACCGTGTCGATCACCTTGATATCGGCCAGATGCTTGACCCAATACGTGCCGTAGTAACCCGGCACCACCAGCCGCACCGGATACCCGTTGAGCATCGGCAAATCCTGCCCGTTCATCGCAAACGCGATCATCACCTCGCCATCCATCGCGTGATCGAGATCGAGCGCCTTCACGAACTCGGGCGTGGCCGGAATGATCGGGCGGTCGAGCCCTTCAAAGGTAACTTGCTTCGCACTGGCCGCGACGCCCGCTTTTTCCAGAATCCGCTTGAGCGGAATGCCTTTCCAGCGGGCATTGCCCATCGCGCCATTGGCGATCTGCCCGCCGCCAACGCGCGGCTCGAAAAAGCCCCGGCTGTTGCCCGAACACTGGTGCACCGCCACGAGTTCGACGGGCGCGCCGAAATCCTTCTTCAGGGATTCCAGTGAAATTTCGAGCGGCTTGGCGACGCTGCCGCTCACGCGGATGCGGTGCTTCTTGGCGTCGACATCCGTCGGGATACCCGCCAAGTGATACCGCACGAAGAACGCGTCGTTCGGTGTGATCAGCCCTTCGTTGAAAACTTCGAACGGCGTCTCCAGTTGCGGTGGCCGCGCGGTGAGCCGGATCAGCGGACGCTTTTGCGGATACGCCACCAACTCACGCTCGCCATTGGCAAACGGCAGCGTCACGGTCTGTGGCGCACTGACGGCGGCGAGCGTGTCGAGCGCACGGCCGGCGAGGCTTGCGCCCACACCCAGCGCACCGGCGCGTCGCAAAAAGCGGCGACGCGAGGTGGCGGCGATCGTTGATTCGGAAAGGTCTGCCAACGTGGATGGCGTTGACACGGAGGATTCGGGCAAAGCGGAAGCGAGGGCCGTGGGGGCGGCGCTGGGGTCGTGCGACTTCATCGGAAGGTCTCCTGTAGACGTTCTTATCGTGCTTTCAGGGTGACGCGGCAGCGCGGTGAGGCTTGTGATGTGTTCTTGCGCGCTGCGGTGATGCGATGCGTGCTCTGGCGCCGCGTGTGGGGACGCGATGCAGGGCGAAGCATGCCCGCATCGTCGGAGATTCTTCCGATGATGTCAAATTTTCGGAACGTTATATACCGATTTATATTTCGAGCGGATCGACTTCGAGATGCCAGCGAACCGGTGCCTTGAGCGCACGAAGGCCAGCCATCCAGCCGGCGAGGAATCGTTGCAGGGCGCCCCGATGCGGGCTTTCCACCACGAGCTGCGCGCGGTCGGTGCCGGCGATGCGCACCATCGTCATGGGCACAGGGTCCCAGAGCGAGATGCGGGGATCGTTGAGATCGGGGCCGGCCGCAATTTCGCGCGCCTGCTTGAGGAACGCCATGGCATCGTCGAGCTTGCGGGCTTCGGCGCGCAGCAGCGCCTGATGCGTATAAGGCGGCAGCAGCGCAACGCGCCGCTCCTCCAGTTGCTGCGCCGCGAACCCCGCGTAGTCATGACGCATGAGCGACCCGAACAGCGGATGCGACGCGTAGCGGGTCTGGATCAATACGTCGCCGGGGCCGTCGGCGCGTGCCGCGCGCCCGGCGCGTCCGGCCACCTGCATCAGCTGGGCAAACAGACGCTCGGCGGCCCGGAAGTCGTGGGAGAACAACGCGCTGTCGGCGTTCACCACGCCCACGAGCGTCACGTTGCGGAAGTCGTGGCCCTTGGCAACCATCTGCGTGCCGATCAGGATGTCGACCTCGCCCGCGTGCACCTGCGCGAAGAGGGCTTGCGCGCTGCCTTTGCGGCGCGTGCTGTCGGCGTCGATGCGCGCTAGCCGTGCCTCGGGGAAGTGTTCGGCAAGCGCTTCTTCGATACGCTGCGTGCCTCGTCCGAGCGGTGCGAGATCCTGATTGCCGCAATCGGGGCAGGCGTGCGGAATGCGCGACTCGGCGCCGCAGTGGTGACAGCGCAGGCGGCGCTCGGGCTTGTGCAGCACCATGTGGGCGCTGCATCGGCGGCAGTCGCTCACCCATCCGCATGCATCGCAGTTGAGCACCGGGGCGTAGCCACGGCGGTTCAGGAACAGCAGGCTCTGTTCACCGGCATCGAAGCGCGCTTTGATCGCTGCGAGCAGCGTCTGCGACAAGCCCTCGTGCACGGTGCGCTGGCGCTTGCGTTCAATGTCCATGTCGATCAGCGACACGCGCGGCAGTACCGCGTCCGGTGTGGCTCGCTCCGGCATCGACAGTCGCACGTAGCGGCCTTGCTCGGCACGCCGCCAGCTATCGAGCGACGGGGTCGCGGAGCCGAGGACGACCGGAATGCGCAGCCGGTTGGCGCGCCAGATGGCGAGATCGCGGGCGGAGTAGCGCAGACCTTCCTGTTGCTTGTACGACGGGTCGTGCTCTTCGTCGACGACGATCAGGCGCAGATGCGGCAGCGATGCCATGACGGCGAGGCGCGTGCCCAACACGATGCGGGCTTCGCCGCGATGCGCGGCGAGCCAGTGCCGTGCGCGCTCGCCTTCGGCCAGTCCGCTGTGCAGGGTGACGAGTGTCTCGTGCGGAAAGCGCGAGCGGAACACACCTTCGAGCTGCGGCGTGAGGTTGATTTCCGGCACGAGAACCAGCACCTGCGCGTCGCCCTCGCGCAGCGCTTCGGCGACGGCGCGCAGGTAGACCTCGGTCTTGCCGCTGCCGGTCACGCCGTAGAGCAGGAACGGGGCGCAGGCGGGGGTATCTGGGGTATCGGGTGTATCGGGCTTGTCGGCGGTGCCGGGGGCTTCGCCATTGGCATCACCGGACGTATCGGTTGCGTTGGCCCTGTCGAGCGGCCGTGCGCCGGACGACAGCAACGCGTCGTGGATAGCGGCGACGGCATCGGCCTGCCCGGCGGTGAGCGTCTTGTTGCCCGGTAGCGTGGGGGCGGCCGCGTCAGGAGAATCGACGTTGTCGGCCGAAAAGCTGTCGCCGGCGTCGGTCGATACGTCATCCGAAACGTCTTCGTCGTCTTCCCGTACCGCCTCGTGGAACGGCACGGTTTCCACCACGACCCAACCTGCCGCCGCCCATTGCTTGAGCACGTCGGCGGCTTTGGCGCAGAGCGCGCGGGCCTCGTCGGCGTCGAGCGTCCCGGCTTGCGCCAGCCCTTCGGCGAGCCGTCGCTGCGCGCGCAACCGGGCGGGGACGTTCTCCATCAACGTGTCGAGCGCGCCGTCGGCGATGCGGTAGCGCTGCACGCCGCGTTGGGCCAGCAGCCGCGACCAGCGCATCGGCGTGCGCAAATGACCGGGGATGGCCGGCAACGCCACCTCGCCGATGCCGCGCTGGTAATACCGCGCGGCAAAACGCATCAGGTCGCGCCACTCGTCACCCAACGGCGGCAATTCATGCCAGACAGACGTCACTTCCCGGAGCTTCGCGGGGTCGACTTCGCTGCGCTGCGTCAATTCCCAGACGATGCCCACGACCTGCCGCCGTCCGAACGGTACCTGCACCAACTGCCCCGGGCTGGCGGCCTGGTCGAGGCGATAGTCAAACAACGTGAGCAGCGGCGTATCGAGTGCGACCCGCGCAATGGCAAACGCACCGGCGCCGCCGCGTGGTGCGGCCGCAGCGGCCCCTTCGTCGGAGGACTCCGGCGGAAGGAGAGACGGTTCGGGGACATCGTCGGCGCGGGTCAAACTTAAAGTGAATCCTGAGAAGTTCCGGTAAACCCCGGATTTGAGTCGGCTTTCCGGTAGCCCGAAACGCTTGTGGATAACTATGTTGAGAACTGTGGGGATTATCTCCCGGCAGCCTCACCGCGCGGGCCTGACATCGCGCGGCACCGTTTCTTTGCGTGAATCAAAAAGGCTTTTTGATCAATAGCTTATGAGCGGCGTCGTAGGGTGCTTCAAAGTGCGAGACAGTTGCGGCGGCGCAGCGAGAATTTGTGCATAAGTCTTTGGGACAACTCCGCAAATTGGAGGGGTTATTCGACCCGTTTCCCCTTGACTTTGCCAACGTGTAACGGCGATCGGGTTTGCAGGGCAAAATGCCCCGCGAACCCGCGCCGCCACGTGGCGGCACCTGTCATTACACCGGCTGGCGCAGCTTCCGGCTGTGGCTATGCACTTCGTCGACGAGCGCTGCGACGTGTTCGGGCGGCGTGAACTGCGAGATGCCGTGCCCGAGGTTGAAGACGTGGCCCGGTGCGTTGCCGTAGGCATTGAGCAGACGGCGGGCTTCGGCGCGAATGGCGTCGGGCGAAGCAAACAGCGCGGTCGGGTCGAAATTGCCTTGCAGTGCACAACGGTCGCCCACGCGCTTGCGCGCAGCGGCGAGATCGACGGTCCAGTCGAGGCCGATGGCATCGGGGCCGGTATCGGCAATGGCTTCAAGCCACTGGCCGCCACCCTTGGTGAACACGATGTGCGGAATGCGCGCGCCGGCCCATTCGCGATGCACGCCCGCGAGCGCTTTCTGCATATACGCGAGTGAGAAGCGTTGATAGAGTCCATCGGCAAGCGCTCCCCCCCAGGTGTCGAACACCATGATGGCCTGTGCGCCCGCTTCGATCTGGGCGTTCAGGTAAGCGCTGACGGCCTTGGCGTTGGTCTCGAGGATGTGCGTCATCAGGTCGGGACGCTCATACATCATCGTCTTGACCGTGCGGTAGTCGGCCGAGCCGGAGCCTTCGACCATGTAGCACGCCAGCGTCCACGGGCTGCCGGAGAAGCCGATGAGCGGCACGCGGCCTTGCAGCGCGCGGCGAATCTCGGCGACGGCGTCGAACACGTAGCGCAGGCTGTCGAGATCGGGGGCGTGCAGGCGGCGCACGTCGTCTTCGGTGCGCAGCGGGCGCGCAAAGCGCGGGCCTTCGCCGGCTTCGAACGACAGACCGAGGCCCATGGCATCGGGAATGGTCAGGATGTCCGAGAAGAGAATGGCGGCGTCGAGCGGGAAGCGCTCAAGCGGCTGAAGCGTCACCTCGGTGGCGTAGGCGGGGTTCTTGGCGAGCGCCAGGAAGCTGCCGGCCTTGGCGCGGGTGGCGTTGTATTCGGGCAGGTACCGGCCCGCCTGGCGCATGAGCCAGATCGGCGTGTACTCGGTCGGCTGGCGCAGCAGGGCGCGCAGGAAAGTATCGTTTTGCAGAGCTTGGGACACGTCGAGGCGGTGGTATCTGAAATTTGGGCAAGCGGCTATTTTACTCGGGTATCCGGGGCCCGGACGCTTGGGGCGCTGTTATGCCGCGCATAAGTGCACCCGGGCGGCACATCTGTTGCGTACGCATTGATCTCGCGGGCATGCCCCGATTGGCGACGACGCCCACTCTCTTTAGTATGGCGGCACACTTTGTGGCGCTGCTTCGGGGGTGACCTCTGCGGTGGCCTCGAAAGTGACGCCGGGCACACGATCTGCAACAGACGGATCGCCCGGAAAGATAACAATCAGGAGACAAGCATGAAAGGCATGATTGCGGCCGCCTCGGCGGCCCTCATGGCATTGACGGCGCTCGCCGCCAATACGGTCCAAGCCCAGTCGGCCGGTGCCGGCGCCCCCTCACGGCTCGACGAGATCGTGAAGTCGGGCACGCTGCGGGCCTGTGCCACCGGCGACTACAAGCCCTATTCCTATAAGCGCCCGGACGGTCAGTTCGAAGGCATCGACGTGGATCTGGTCGCCTCGCTCGCGAAGTCGCTCGGCGTGAAGCCGGAAATCGTGCCGACCAGCTGGCCGAAGCTGATGGACGATTTCACGGCGGGGAAGTGCGACATCGTCGTGGGCGGGGTCTCGGTCACGCTCGACCGTGCCCGCAAGGCTTACTACAGCCGCGTTGTGATGGTGGACGGCAAGTCGCCGATCGTGCGCTGCGCCGACGTGGCGAAGTATCAGACGCTCGCCGATCTGAACAAGCCCAGCACGCGCGCCATCGCTAACCCGGGCGGCACGAACGAACGCTTTGCCCGCCAGTTTCTGCCGAACGCCACGCTCACGATCTATCCGGACAACGTGACGATCTTTAAACAGATCGCCGACGGGAAAGCCGATGTGATGGTGACCGACTCATCGGAGACGCTGCTCCAGCACAAGCTGAATCCGGCGCTCTGCCCGGTGAACCCCGACAAGCCGCTGCAATTCGGCGAGAAAGCCTACTTGCTGCCGCGTGGCGATGACGTGTTCAAGAACTACGTCGATCAGTGGCTGAATCTCGCCCAGAAGACCGGTGAGTATCAGGCGGTAGTGGATAAGTGGCTGAAGTGAGCTGATTCGGTCCGCTGATTCAGCCGCCTTATTCCGTTCGCTTAGGCCGCCCGATTAACCCAGCCAGTCGCGCAGACGCTGCGCGGCGTCGTGCATTACCAGTCTCGCCTGCGGCACATACGGTTGCAGGCGAGCGAAACTGTGGGTCAATCCTGCGGCTTCGATCACCTCCGCCCGGCCACCCGACTGCGCAACGAAGTGCGCGTACTCGACCGCTTCGTCATGCAGCGGATCGTACTCGGCCGCAATGACCAAGGTGTTCGGCAGGGGGTGCTTGGGGGCCTCGGCCGTCAGGTTGACGCGCACGTCGCTTTCCTTCGGCTCGGTGCCGTTCAGGAACTGCTTCCAATACCAGCGCATCTCGTCCCGGGTCAAACCGACGCCATCCGCCAGACGCTCGTAACTCGGCGTGTCGAACCGATACTGCACCACCGGATAGATCAACAACTGCGCACCCACGACGCCCGGGTGCTGGTCGTTGAACCACGCCGCCGCCTGTGCCGCCAAGTGCCCACCGGCGCTGTCGCCTGCGACGGCCAATCGATCCGGTGACACGCCTAGCCGCACGCGCTGCTCGGCGGCCCACGCCAATGCCTCGCGGGCATCGTCGACCGGTGCCGGGAACGCGTGCTCCGGCGCCAGCCGGTAATCGACGCTCAACACGGCGACATCGCCATCCTGCGCAAGAAACGCGGCCATCGTGCCGTGCGTATCTACGTCGCCAACCACCCAGCCGCCACCATGAAAGAACACGACGAGCGGCACTTCACGCCCTACCGGACGGTAGAGCCGTGCGCGCAAACTGCGGCCGGGCAACGGAATCTCGAAGGTCTCGCTGCGCAAGGCGGCGGGCAACGGGCGCAATGCCTCGTTGGCCACGGTAGCGAAGCGGGCACGGATTTCCTGCGGACTCGCTGACCCCGGGAGCGCGGGATACTTGCGCGCCATCAGGTCGTAGTAGGCAAGCAGATCGGCATCGATGGTCATGGCAGCGGACAGTGTGTGGAGTGAACGGGAGGGCGCTCGTGTGGCGTCTGGGTGACTGTTTCGTTGTCTTGCTGGGGTTATGACTGACCCGCGCCAAGCATCTGCCAGCGCTGGTGTTCGATCTTGACGCAGCGATCCATCACGACATCGAGCCCGGCCGCCAATGCCACGGCGGCCGCGTCGTCGTTCTCGATACCCAACTGCATCCACAAACTGTTGGCGCCGATGGCGACGGCTTCATCGGCAATGGGGGGGATGTCGGCGCTACGCCGGAAGCAGTCGACCATCTGAATCTGCACCCCTTCGGTGCGCAGCGCATCGGCTGCCTCGGTGAGGCTGGCGTATACGGTCTCGCCCAGAATGGGCTCGCCGCTGTCGGCTGCCTGCGGGTTGACCGGCACGATGCGGTACCCGTGCTGCTGCATATAGCGCGAGGTGGTGAAGCTCGGGCGGTCAGGCCGCGGCGATAAGCCCACCACCGCGATGACGCGGTCGCGCGCAAGGATCTGTGCCAGTCGTTCGATGGTTTCCATGCGGGGTCGGCCGGTCCGGCCGGTAGGTCAACGGTTGGACTGCGAATTGGGATGGCGTTCTATGCTGCCACGCACAAAGACCGAACTTAGCACATTGACGCGCAGGGCGTGAAACCGGGGTTGGCGATTGCCAAAGTGGGCGGCGTCACTGGGAAAGGTTGCCGACTGGTGGTCGGGGATGACGCACTATTAGATGAGTTACTCAGGACGACGAATCAAGTGACGAATTCGGTGTTACGCGTCAAACGCTTGCCGGGCAAGGAGAGGGATGCCGGTTTTCGACGCGTTTTCGGGGCGAGGTGTTACAACCTGAAACACTTTGTTACCCCTCGGCTCAGACGTTTCAACCACAATGCATCTCAACGCTGAAGTGCTTATCCCCCGGTAACACAGCAGCGCGACTGTATCGGCAACGAGCGTCCCCCGGCGCGATTTGCAAGCTGGTTCGATACAGTGCTCCGAATCTGGTCTCCTCGCGCTAACCCCGTAGCGTGTGGTTTTGGCGGGCCCAAGTGTCCCGCCATTTTTTTGTCCGAAACGTCCTACATCTTTTCTCCCCCGTTCTCCGACACACACGCGAAACACGCGGGTATGCGATCGCTTCGACGCGTTGAATTGCATCATGCAAACGGTTTCTTTTGCCCTCGCTGACATCGCGTGTCACACAAATGCTTCGCCATCCGAGTGAAATTCGGAAATCGATTTATCCCTGCGTAATTTGTCGCGCGTGTGATTGACTGCGTCGCCGGTTGCTTCGTCAGCGTGCGGCACTGCGCAACCACGGTTTGAGCCAGCCAAGGCCCGCACGCGTTTCGCCCTGTGGACGGTATTCGCAACCGATCCAGCCCGCGTAACCCAATTCATCCAGCAACCGGAAAAGGAACGGATAGTTGACTTCGCCGGTGTCGGGTTCATGCCGCGCGGGCACGCCCGCGACCTGCACGTGCCCGATATTGGCAATGTGCTGGCGCAACTTCATTGCGAGGTCGCCTTCGACGATCTGGCAGTGATACGCGTCGAACTGCACTTTGAGGTTGCTGGCGCCGACTGCCTGACGAATCGCCTGCGCCTGGTCCTGACGGGTGAGGAAGTAGCGCGGGAAGTCGCGCGGATTGATCGGCTCGATGAGGATGGTCACGCCGTGGGCGGCCGCTCGTTCGGCGGCGTAGGCGAGGTTGTCCAGATAGACGGCCCGGCATTGCTCGGGCGACTGCGAAGCGTCGGGGCAGCCTGCCATCACGTGCAGTTGGCGGCAACCGAGCGTGTCGGCGTAGTCGAGTGCGAGTTCGAGGCCGTCGCGAAACTGAGCTTCACGCCCCGGCAATGCGGCGAGGCCACGCTCGCCGCTGGCCCAGTCTCCACCCGGGGTATTGAAAAGCACCTGTGTGAGACCGGCGTCATCGAGTCGCGTGCGCACTTCGTTGGCCGGGTGCTCATAAGGGAACAGGCATTCCACCCCACGGAAGCCGTCGGCGGCCGCCTCGCGGAAACGTTCGAGAAACGGGACTTCCTGATAGAGCAGGGTCAGGTTCGCGGCAAATCGCGGCATGGTCGGACTCTCCGTCGCGTGAAGCGGATGGGCATATGCCCGTCACGATATCACTGGCCGTCGACCTGAGGCGCGGCCACGCTGCGAACCTGAAAACGTCCGTCATTATTGAAAAGCCATGTCTCGACGGCGCGCACCCGGCCGCTGCTGTCGACCAGCGCGCGGCTCGGCGCCGGCAACGGACTCGCCCGGCGCAAGCTCGCCACCGCAATGCGCTCGGCTTCGTGATCGCCGTTGCTGCGATACAGCAGCACCTGCGTGATGTTGCCGTTGCGATCGACCCAATATTCCAGCGACACGACCGAGCGCAGCATCGGCTGCGGATTGCCCGGGGTGATCTGTTTCGCGTTGACTTCGGTCACGCGCTGCGCAGCGGCGATCTTGTATTGATCGAGCGCGGTGAGCGGCACGTTGCCGGGTGTGAAGTCGAGGACGAGCGGTGACTTGGGGGCGAAATCGGGATTGGCGCAACTGGTCAGTACCGCGAGGCTGCCGATCAGACTGGCCATCAGTCCGCTTCCGGAGGCCAGCCGGGAGGCTGCGCGAAAGCGATGCGCATTAGGAGAGGATTCGGTTTTCATGGGCGTCTCCTGCCAAATCAGCGACGCTTCTTTGTCTTGCCACGTCCTGCTCATGTCCCGCTATCCGATGGCCGCCGCAAACACGATTCTCAAACCTCGAAGCCTGCGACGGCCAACGTGAATCACCTGCTGTCTTGCTGAGTGTCTTGCTTAGTGTCGTGCTTAGTGTCGTGCTTAGTGCGGCCGGGTACCGAACGACCAGTTCGGCATCAGTGTGTTGGACGGCAGATTCTCATCCTGCAATTTGCGCGCCGTCTCGATGCCGGCTACCGGCAATCCGGTCGGATCGAGCAACCCGATCTGCACCAGTACGCTCGCCTGATCCCAATAGATATGTTCGTGTTCGAGCTTGCCGCCCCGGAATCGCACGATGGCCACCAGCGGAATCTCGACACGGCGCCCGGTCGGCGCCACGCCCGGCAGCATCCAGTCGACCGGCGTCGTGTGCGTGAAGCAGAACAGCAGCTCGTCGACCAACTGAGTCGCGCCGATGGTGCGCGAGATCGGCACCAGCTTGGTATCCGGCGGGTTGCTGTTGACGAAGTGATTGCGATAAAAGTGCGCGAGTTGCTGATGGCCGACCCCGCCCGTCATCGTCGGGATGTGATTGACGTAGGGCTCGTCGACCATGGTCTTCATCAGCGGATCGATCTCGCGAATGGCGAATTCGTACGCGCAGTGCGTCTCCCACAGGGAGGCGAAATCGAAATGCGGACCGATGACCCGGCGCAACGCGCCGATGGTGCGCTGATGCGCAAGCTGGTTCGCCGACCGGTTGAAGTGTTCGCCGGGCCGGGCAAATGCGTGATCGGCGTCGGGGTACGTATAGAGGGTGACGTTGGGGTGTTCGCCCAACTTGGCGCTGAGTGTCTCGCGAACCTCGGCCGGGGCATATTTGTCGAGTTCGGCAATATGCAGCACGAGCGGCGGATGGTCGCCGGCGAGTTCTTCCACATGCTGCTCCAGCCCGACGCCGTAGTAACCCACGGCGACATCGGCGCTGGTGCGCGTGACGGACAGCGCGGCGAGTTTCCCGCCCAGACAATAGCCGACCACACCGACACCACCCACGCACTCGGGCAGCGCGCGCACCGCATCGACGGTCGCGCCCACGTCTTCCATGCCGAGATCGACGTCGAAGCTCTGGAACAGCGCAAACGCCCGCTGCCAGCCACCCGGTGAGTAGTCGAGTTCGATGCCCGGCTCGATGCGCCAGAACAGGTCGGGGGCCAGTACGACGTAGCCCTCTTCGGCGTAGCGGTCGGCAAGTTCGCGAATGTGCGCGTTCACGCCGAAAATCTCCTGACATAGCACCAGGCCCGGGCCCTTGTTGTTGCCGCCCTTGCTCGCGTCGGGTAAGGCGAGATACGCCTGAAAGGTCTTGCCGTCGCGCGACTCGATGCTGATGAAGCGTCCTGCCATGTCACTGTCTCCTGAGGGGCCGGATCGTGCCGCAGACAGCGCTCATCGCCTAGCTTAGGCGGTGCACGCGCGCTGCGCCGCGCGGTAAACCCGCAGCGGTGCAGCCGGGCGCGCAACCGTGCCCGTCAGAGGCAAGGGTCGGGCGCTGCCGTCGGTTCGATACACGGACATTACGGTGAAGTTGCGGTGAAGTTGCGGGGTAATGATCGGGCAATGCGGATCAGGTATTGCAGGTCGGTTACTGGGTCTGTGATGTGACCTCGGTAGCGGCATTCGACGATACCATGCATACTCGGAGCGCACGTTCGAAGGGTGAACGTTTGCTTGTTTTTGACGCATTGGAGTGACCATGATTACCGTGTATCACAACCCGCGCTGCTCGAAGTCGCGCGAAGCGCTGGCGCTGGTGGAAGGCTCGCCGGCGGTGGGCGGCAGCGATCTGCAAATCATCGAATATCTGAAGACGCCACCGAAGGCGGCCGAACTCAAACGCCTGCAAAAGCTGCTGGGCGTGCCCGTGCGCGACATGATTCGCAGCAACGAGACGGAGTACACGGAGTTGGGGCTGTCGGACAAAGAGTTGACCGACGACGAGTTGCTGGCGGCGATCGCAAAGCATCCGAAGCTGCTGCAACGTCCCATCGTCGTCAACGGCGACAAGGCCGTGATCGCTCGTCCGCCAGAGCTGGCGAACGAGGTGCTGTAAGGGCGATTTGAGGACGAGGTGTCTTAGGTCAGCTAAGTCAGCTAAGTCAGCTAAGTCAGCTAAGTCAGCTAAGTCAGCTAAGTCAGCTAAGTCAGCTAAGTCAGCTAAGTCAGCTAAGTCAGCTAAGTCAGCTAAGTCAGCTAAGTCGGCGGGAGGAGGGGGCGAGGCCCCCGCAGCCCGACGGCGTAATGGCTCAGCGTTGCGCCGCGTTGTCCTTCTCCGGGCCCGCCTCGGCGGCTGGGGTTTCGGTCGATTCAGCCGCGGCTGCTTGCGCCGCCGCCGAGCCGAACACCGGCTTGTCGGCATTGGCCGTCAACCCGGCGCCCTGCCATTCGGGCAACGCGGCCAGCGTCTTCTGCTGTTCGCGCAGCTCCGCCAGCATGTTGCAGAAGAGGGCGCCCTGTTCGAGCGCGTCGTCGAGCGCCACGTGCGTGTGTGGCAGCGGATCGAGCCACACCTGCGGCAAACGCGGCTTGATGCACTTGCGATACGGCATGCCCGTCATCGCGAACGCCAACGTCTTGATGTCGAGCGCCGACCACGAGAACGGGCAACGGCCGACAAAACGCATCATGTACCAGAACATGAACGTGAAATCGAACCCCGCCGGGTAGGCGACGAACACGGGCTTGCCCGGCAGCTTCTCGACCCACTTCACGTACGCCTTCAGCGCCTTGGCCGGATCTTCCGGATCGATACGGCAGGCCGCCCACGCTTCAGGTTCGGTCTTCCACCACTTCATCGTGAGCGGGTGGCCCTTCGCATCGGGCAAAAATTCCAGATTCGCGCTGAAGGTGCCGATGAGTTCCTTGTCGGCCGTGTAGGCAGCCGAGGCAAAGCTCAGCATCGAATGCGGGCCGGGAATCGGGCCGTCGGCCTCGACGTCGGTGCTGACAAAAATCTCTTCGTCGACGGGGATGATGCGCGACGGCACGCGGGAGACGGCGGTGCTCATGCGCCGCTCCGGGCGAGCACGGCGTCGGCCACGTACGGATTGGTCTCGCGCTCCTGACCGAAGGTCGACACGGGGCCGTGCCCCGGAATGAAGGTGACGTCGTCGCCCAGCGGCCAGAGCTTGTCGCGAATCGACGCGATCAGGTCGGCATGGTTGCCGCGCGGGAAGTCGGTGCGGCCGATGGACCCGGCAAACAGCACGTCGCCGACGCTCGCCAGCCGCTCATCGGCCGAGAAGAACACTACGTGGCCCGGCGTGTGCCCCGGGCAATGAAAGACATCCAGCGTGACCTCGCCGAAGTTGACGGTGTCACCGTCGCCCAGCCAGCGGTCGGGCGTGAAGCTCTGCGGCTCGGGAAAACCGAAGCGCGCGCTCTGGGCTTCCAACTGATCGATCCAGAAGGCGTCGTCGGGATGCGGGCCTTCAATGGGCACTTCGTACTTGGCCGCCAGTTCGCCGGCACCGCCGCAATGGTCCAGATGACCGTGCGTGAGGAAGATCTTCTCGAGCGTCACCCCTTGGCGCTCGATCTCGCCGACGATGCGGTCGATATCGCCGCCCGGGTCGACCACGGCGGCCCGTTGGGTCGCGTCGCAGACGAGCAGCGTGCAGTTCTGTTGGAAAGGCGTGACAGGAATCAGGGTGACGTTCATGAGGTATCGGGGACGCGGTTTTCGCTTATTGTAAGTCGGGCAGGGGGCTCGCCGTCTGCACAGCGACGTACTCAGGGCGCGCGAATTAGGCGATGTCCAGCCGAAATCGCCCGCCGGGCGGGGGCTTCGGGCGTTACATCGCTTTTGCGTAACGCTTTGTAAACAAGCCACGCCATGTAAGTGAACGCTCGCTGATGGGTTGACTTTGACGGCGTGTTAAACTTGCGGGCTATGCGAACACGCGACATGCTCACACGGTTCGCGGTCGGCTGCGCCCTCGCCCTGACGTTGACAGCCTGCACAACGCCGCTCGAACCACCCAGCCAGACGGCTGCCGCCTCCTCGGCGACAGACGTCCGCACGCGCTCGCGTGAAGCCAACGCACCCGTTGGCTCAAGTTTCGATCTTCACTGGCCCGGCCGGGCCTACCGCAACGAAGGCCTGAACCCCGGGGACCCGAATGCCCCGGACCGCGATGGCGAAGCGCGCCTGCGCGCCGATGCGGGCACGTTCTATCAAACCGGCACGGCCTCGTGGTACGGCAAGAAGTTTCATGGCCGGCGCACCGCCACCGGCGAGGCGTTCGACATGAACGAACTCACGGCCGCGCATCCCACACTGCCGCTGGCAAGCTTCGTCCTTGTGCGTAACGTGGCCAACGACAAGACGGTGGTGGTGAAGATCAACGATCGCGGCCCGTACACGCGCAATCGCATCATCGACCTCTCCTACGGCGCCGCCAAACAACTCGACTTCATTCGCTCGGGCCACGCGAAGGTCGAAATTCGCCGCCTATCGCGTAGCGAAGTTGCGGCCCTCGGCCTCGACCAAAGTAATAACGCGCCCTGAGCGTCGGGTCTCACCCGAGAGTCTCCTCGCGGTATCCGCCTCGCATTCCTCGCATCATCCGTTCTTCGCGCCCCCACGCCATTGCCTGTAGATAGCGTGTCGTCTCGAATTCAAATCGGACTCGTCTTAAAAAGTGGGACGCCATCGGTCACTATCTGACGCGAATCGCGTAACTCGTCCCGGTTTTTTCATCACCAATCGGCCGTTTCACCGCATCTCATTGGCTGAACGCTTCGCATGAATGTGCGCGGTGAGGAATGTGCACGCCCGAATCGACTAATTTTTTTCCGATTGCCGCACAGTTCTGCCAGTGTTTGGGCGCAATCCGATATGTGGCGGGCCTCGCCATCCGTTGCGTTGGCAACCGTTGTTCGCTGCTGGGGATGTGGGTAGACTGTGCCCCACGCGCAGGTGCACGCTTTAAGTGCATCCGAATGAGGCCCGCAGAGACCCGGGCACGGCGCACCTTTCAAAAAGCAATCCTGGAGGAGTTTTGATGTCGACCATGGGCAAATACGCCAAGCGCACCCTGTTGTGCGCGGTGGCCGCAACGTTGTTGGGGACAACCGGCGCCGCATTCGCGCAGGATACGAAGTCGGTGGCCGTGCTCGCCATCGTGGAGCACCCGGCACTCGACGCCATCCGTGACGGCGCGCGCGACGAACTCAAGGCAGAAGGTTTCGAAGCCGGCAAGAACCTCAAGTGGGAATATCAAAGCGCACAGGGCAACGTGTCGACCGCGGCTCAGATCGCCCGTAAGTTCGTCGGCGACAAGCCGGACGCGATCATCGGCATCGCCACGCCGACGGCTCAGGCTGTTGCCGCTGCCACGAAGAGCGTGCCGCTGGTGTACTCGGGCGTGACCGATCCGGTCGCTGCCCAACTGGTCAAGAGCTGGGACGCCTCGGGCACCAACGTGACCGGCGTGTCGGACAAGCTGCCGCTCGACAAGCAGGTGGCGCTGATCAAGCGCGTCGTGCCGAACGCCAAGCGCGTGGGCATGGTGTACAACCCGGGCGAAGCCAATTCGGTCGTGGTCGTCAACGAACTCAAGAAGCTGCTGCCCGCCGCGGGCCTGACGCTGGTTGAAGCCGCTGCACCGCGTACCGTCGACATCAGCTCGGCGGCCAACAGCCTGGTCGGCAAGGTCGACGTGATCTACACCAACACGGACAACAACGTCGTGTCGGCTTACGAGTCGCTGGTGAAGGTTGCCAACGATCGCAAGATCCCGCTGGTGGCGTCGGATACCGACAGCGTGAAGCGTGGTGCCATCGCTGCACTGGGCATCAACTACTACGACCTGGGCCGTCAGACGGGCAAGGTGGTGGTGCGCATTCTGAAGGGTGAAAAGCCGGGTGCGATCGCTTCGCAGACCAGCTCGAACCTGGAACTGTTCGTCAACACGGCGGCCGCTGCCAAGCAAGGCGTGACGCTGTCGGACGATCTGGTGAAAGAAGCCAAGACGGTCATCAAGCAATAACGCGAGCGTGATGCCGGTGTGGCGGGCGAACGGCCTGCCTTGCCGGTGAGCGACAGGGCGGCGACCGGACATGACCTGTCCCCGCCGCTCTTTTCCGCTTGAGTCCCCCCAACGGCGCGCCTCACCGAGACCCGGTGCGGATCGTCTTGTGTAGTGGAATTACGAAAAATGTCCCTTTTTTCTATGATGGGCGCCCTGGAGATCGGCTTGATCTTCAGTCTGGTGGCGCTCGGGGTGCTGATTTCCTTTCGCATCCTCAATTTTCCCGACCTGACCGTTGACGGCAGCTTTGCGCTCGGCGGCGCCGTCGCAGCCACGCTGATCGCTGCCGGCACCAATCCGTTCGTGGCCACGGCCGGCGCGATGGCGGCAGGCGCCACGGCAGGGTTCATCACCGGCTGGCTCAATGTGCGCCTGAAGATCATGGATCTGCTCGCCAGTATCCTGATGATGATCGCGCTCTACTCGGTGAACTTGCGTGTGATGGGTGCGCCGAACGTGCCACTGATCACTTCGCCGACGGTCTTCACGATGTTGTTGCCCGAGAACGCCCCGCAATGGCTGCCTGACTTCGTGCTGCGCCCGCTCATGCTGCTGGTCGTGGTGGCGGTAGTGAAGCTCGGCCTCGACTATTTCTTCTCGTCGCAACAGGGTCTGGCGATGCGCTCGACCGGCGTGAATTCGCGCATGGCGCGCGCGCAGGGCGTGAACACCGGCCACGAGATTCTGGCGGGGATGGCGTTGTCGAATGCGCTGGTGGCGCTTGCCGGCGCTTTGTTTGCGCAGTCGCAGGGCGGGGCGGATATTTCGATGGGGATCGGTACCATCGTGATCGGTCTGGCGGCGGTGATTATCGGCGAGACGATCTTGCCGGCGCGACGGCTCATTCTCACGACGTTGGCGGTGGTGGTCGGGGCGGTGTTGTATCGCTTCTTCATCGCGCTGGCGCTCAATAGCGATTTCATCGGTCTGAAGGCGCAGGACCTGAACTTGGTGACGGCCTTGCTCGTCGCGGTGGCACTGGTGTTGCCGGCCACGCGTCGCAAGCTGTTTCCGCGCAAGAACGGGGGTGCCTGATCATGTTGAGCGCAAAAGACCTGAAGATCACTTTCAACCCGGGTACGCCGATTGAGAATCGTGCGCTGCGCGGCATGTCGCTGGACATTCCGACGGGGCAATTCGTGACGGTGATCGGTTCGAACGGGGCGGGCAAGTCGACGTTCCTGAACGCGATCAGTGGCGACTTGATTGTCGACACGGGCACGATTTCGATCGACGGCAACGACGTCACGAAGAAGACGGCGTGGCAGCGGGCGAGTCAGGTGGCACGCGTGTTTCAGGACCCGATGGCGGGCACCTGCGAGGCGCTGACCATTGAAGAGAACATGGCGCTGGCGGTGAAGCGTGGCGAGAGCCGCAGTTTCCGGCTGGCGTTGAACAAGCCGTTGCGCGAGCGGTTCCGCGAGAAGTTGAGCTTGCTGAATCTGGGGCTTGAGAATCGCCTGTCGGACCGTATCGGCCTGCTCTCGGGTGGTCAGCGTCAGGCGGTGAGTCTGCTGATGGCGTCATTGCAGCCGTCGCGCATTCTGCTGCTCGACGAACACACGGCGGCGCTCGACCCGAAGACGGCGGCGTTCGTGCTGGAGCTGACGGCGCGTATCGTGCAGGAGAGCAAGCTGACGGCGATGATGGTCACGCACAGCATGCGTCAGGCGCTGGACTACGGCGACCGGACGGTGATGCTCCACCAGGGCAAAGTCGTGCTGGACGTGTCGGGCGAAGAGCGCAAGGGACTGGACGTCCCCGACCTGCTCCAGATGTTCGAGCGCACCCGCGGCGAACAACTCGACGACGACGCGCTGCTGCTGGGCTGATCGGCCGATTAGCGAATCCGCAGCATGAAAAAGCCCGCTTCGGCGGGCTTTTTCTTGGGTGAGGCACGATAGGAATTATTGAATCCGTCGGCGCCCGGTGCGATAAGCCGCAAGATTTTCGCGCTTTCCGACGGCCAGCACGAGAACGGTGACAGTCGCGTCTTCAACGCGGTACACGAGTCGATAACCGACCGACGCGAGTTTTATCTTGTAGCAACCCGGCATCGCACGCAGTTGGCTGGCGGCTACGCGAGGATGTCGCAGGCGATCTCGTAAGCGTGCTTTGAATTGCTGCGCAATGGTGGGGTCAAGCGCCCGCCATTCTTTGAGGGCAGAAGGTAAGAATTGCAGGTCATAGGTCGTCAAGCTTCGTACTCACCGGCGTTTCGCCGGCACGCGAGCGGATGATGTCGGCGAGTTCGGCGTCGTCAAGGCGGTCGCAAATGGCTTCCCAATCGGCGGCAGGGATCAGGTAGGCCACGGGTTTATTGCGATTCAGGATGGCGACGGGGCCGTCGGCGCGCTCAATGGCGGCGCTGGGGTTCAGTTTCAATTCGCTGATTCCGATCGATGCGCGGGCTAGGATGTTTTTCATCTCACGTCTCATAGGGCCCGGGGGGAGGCGGTCGGCATGCGGGCATGCACCGACCGAGACCATACAATTGCGTCCATCATAGGTCGGCTGCCGGTGCAATGGATTGGGCATTCGCCAGAATTACCCACGGCGTATTCCGAATTGGAAGCGGGCCTGCCGCTCCCGCGGTTCCCACAACTTCTCGGCGGATCAGCCGTTCTTCAGCGCCAGCGCCCGTTCATATAGCGCGTTTTTCGGCGCGCCGGTAATCGCGGCAGCCAGCTTGGCGGCGCTCTTCGTCGGCAGCTCAGCCACCAGCAACGCCAGCACACGCTGCGCTTCGGCATCCACGCCATCGTCGGTCGTACTGGCCGCCGCACCCGACACCACCAGCACGAACTCGCCTCGCTGACGGTTGGCGTCCGCTTTCAGCCACGCTTCGCCGTCGCCCAGCGCGCACTCGTGAATATCTTCGAAGCGCTTGGTCAACTCGCGGCCGATCAGCAGCTTGCGCTCCGCCCCGAGCCCCTCGGCCAGTGCGGCAACGGTCTCGACGATGCGATGCGGGGCTTCGTAGAACACCTGTGCTGCGGTGGCACCCGCCAACGCTGTAATCGCTTGCGCGCGCTGCTGCGACTTCGATGGCAAGAAACCGACGAACGTGAACGTTTCCACCCACGCACCCGCGACCGAGAGCAGGGTGATGATCGCACTCGCCCCCGGCACCGGCACCACGCCCAGCCCGGCCGCCCGCACCGCATCGACGAGCCGCGCGCCCGGATCGGAGATGCCGGGGGTGCCGGCGTCCGAAATATAAGCAATACGCTCGCCCGCCCGCAAACGCTCCACAAGCCGCGTCGCCACGGTGTTTTCGTTGTGTTCGTGCGCCGCAATCAGCGGCTTGTCGATGCCGTAACGCTGCAACAACTGCGCGCTGTTGCGCGTATCTTCACAGGCAATGGCGTCGGCCATGCCGAGCACGTGAAGGGCGCGCACCGAAATGTCCGCCATGTTGCCGAGCGGCGTGGCCACGACATAGAGCGTGCCGGTGGGATAGTGCTGACCTTCGGCCAGCGACATCAGGCGTTCGTCCATCTCAGCAGCCTCCCGGCGTCGGTGCGATCGCGTCGCAAGTTGCATGCAGCAGGCCGGTGTCGCAGACAGCGGCACGCGGCGCGGCGAAAGCTGCAAAAGCTGCAAAAGCAGGGAGCGCGTGGCGCGCGGCGAAGGCGGGGCACATCGGGGTACAGATCGGAACAACCATGTCGAATCAGCTTGGAGAATCGTTTGAAGCCCGCGCCCAGTCGATGCTGGAGCGCCGTGGCTGGCGGCTCGTCGCGCGCAATTACCGGTGCCGCGGCGGCGAAATCGACCTCATTATGCGCGATCGCGCCGGGGTGCTGGTGTTCGTCGAGGTGCGCGCCCGCCGCCGGGCAGACTTCGGCGGGGCCGCCGCGAGCATCACCCGTACCAAGCGCCGGCGCCTGACGCTCGCGGCGCGTCACTATCTGCTCAGGTGTCCGGCCGGGCGCTGCCGCTTCGACGTCGTGACTTTCGACGGCCATCCGGCGGTGGTCAGTTGGCTGCCCGACGCCTTCCGTGCCGACGAGGTGTGACTTCGGTATGACGAAACCCCGCTGGACGCGCCCTGTTACACTTGCGAAAGTGCCGTCTCCGTGCGTCCTCGGGCTTTTCCGGGATTTTCAGGATGACGGCTTTGATCGTCGGCCATGCAGGGACACTGCGCCCACACCGGGCCGACAGCTTTTGCGACACCCTGGCTCAACGACCATGTCGATCGAACGAATTCAACAACACTTCACGGATAGCGTCGAAACCAAGCTGGCCGCGCGCGACGTGCTCGCCGACCCCATCGCCGCCGCCGCCGAGGTCATGTTCAACGCGCTGTCCAACGGCAACAAGATCCTCGCCTGCGGTAACGGCGGATCGGCAGCCGATTGCCAGCATTTCGCCGCCGAACTCGTCGGCCGCTTCGAGCGCGAACGCCCCGAACTGCCGGCGATCGCACTCACCACCGACTCGTCGATCCTGACCGCCGTCGGCAACGACTACAACTTCGACGCCATCTTCTCCAAGCAGGTGCGCGCGCTCGGGCAACCCGGCGACATCCTGCTGGCCATCACCACGTCGGGCAATTCGGGCAACGTGCTCGCCGCCATCGAGGCCGCACACGAGCGCGAGATGCACGTGATTGCCCTGACCGGCAAAGGTGGCGGCAAGGTCAACGCCGTACTCGGCGAACTGGACGTCCACATCTGCGTGCCGGCCGATCGTACGGCCCGTATTCAGGAAGTTCACCTGCTTACCATTCACTGCCTGTGCGACCTGGTCGACGCGATGCTGTTCGGCGACGCGTGAACCTAATGTCATCGTAAGGCGTCAAGATCATCACGCACACCAGTCCGCGGGGGCGGGCGGTGTCGGCAGGGGACGGCGGGGGCCGGCCCGTTCGACCCATCCAACAAGGAGAATGCCCGATGAGTTTCCAACGCGCAGTCAGGCCGCTGGTAGCGGCTGCGTTGATCACAGCAACCCTGGCCGGTTGCGCCCCCATCATCCTCGGCGGCGCCGCCACCGGGGCACTCGTCGCCACGGACCGCCGCTCGGTCGGTGCGCAGACGGAAGACCGTGAAATTCAGGTCAAGGCGGAAGCCAATACCGCCAACACGCTCACCGCCGACGCCGTGCATGTGAACGTGACCGTCTTCAACCGTCGCGTACTGCTGACCGGCGAAGTGCCGGACGACGCCACCAAGCAACGTGCCGTCGACATCGTCAAGCAGATCAGCAACGTGCGCGGCATCGTCGACGAACTCGCCATCGCACCGAAGAGCTCGTTCGGCTCGCGCTCGAACGACGCGTGGATCACCAGCAAGGTCAAGGCGAACCTGATCAATACGAAGGAAATCTCGGCCAACGTGTTCAAGGTGGTGACCGAGCGTGGCGACGTCTACCTGATGGGCCTGGTTTCGGAAGAAGAAGGCCGCATCGCCGCCAACGTCGCCAGCCGTATCGATGGCGTGCAGAAAGTCATCAAGCTGTACGAATACGTGAAGCCGGAAGAGGCGCAACGTCTGTCGACCGAAGCGCAGAAGAATCCGGCCCCGGCGCAGGGTGACGACAGCAATGCCGCCACCGTGACCACGACACCGATCGGCACCGATACCGTGACGGCCAAGCCGCTGGCGACGCCCGCTCCGATCAGCGATGCGCCGATCAAGCCCGGTCCGTCCACGCGCACGGGCAACTGACGTCGCGAATGGCGCGAACGGCGCGAACGGCGCGAACGGCGCGAACGGCGCAAGAGGCGCGGATTAGCGCCCAGCACCCGGAGGGTTCGAACCGCCGGCATCGTCTTCGGACGATGCCGGCGCTATTCATTCTGGCGATGGGGATGGCAGTGGCGGCCTCCACGGCCCTGGCCACTCCCGCATCGTCGCCGATAGCCGGTGGCGCATCGCCCGACGGCACAGCGGCTCCGACCATCGTGAAGGCCGCATCACCGGCGTTCGTGACTTCGCCTGCGACGCCCAACTCCCAACCCGACTGGCAAGCCCGTGACTGGGCGATGGCCTGCATGAGTTGCCATAACGCGGCCGCTCCGGTGAGCGCAGGCAAAGCATCGCTGTCGAAGCTCGAAGGGCGTCCGGCGGCCGAACTCGTCGCCACGCTGCAAGCGTTGCGCAACGCAAAGGGGGATGCTGCTCGTCCCGCCACCCTCATGCCGCAGCTCCTCAAGGGCTATCGCGACGAGGAGTTGCAGCGCATCGCGGCCTACTTCGCAGCACAGCCAATTCCGCAGCCGCTTCCGCAATCTCAATCACAGCCGCCTGCCCTGTCTCGCGGGGTTTCCGCACGTCCGGCGCCCGAAGCGGCGCGCACTCCCCAATAGGCCGCGCCATGCATCGTCGCGACTTTCTCCTTGGCATGAGCTCGGTGGCAGCGCTGAGCGGCATGTCCGGCATATCCGGCATATCCGGCATATCCGGCGCGTTTGCCGCGCCGCCCGCATCGGCGGCCAATTCATGGATCACGCCGATCAAAGGGCGCGCCCGGGTGGTCATCATCGGCGGCGGCTTTGGTGGTGCGACGGCGGCCAAGTATCTGCGCATGCTGTCGGGCAACACCGTCGACGTGACCCTGGTCGAGCCGAATGCGGCCTTTGTGTCCGCGCCGCTGTCGAATCTGGTCGTCGGCGGCAACCTGCGCGTGAGCGATCTCACTGTGTCTTATGACCGGCTCGTGGCGCGCCACGGCGTGGTCTGGCGGCGCACGCGCGCCAGCGCCATCGACGCCGCGCACAAGCAAGTGCAACTCGCCGACGGCAGCCGTCTCCCGTACGACAAGCTGATCGTCTCGCCGGGCATCGCGCTGCGCCACGATGCCATCGCAGGCTTCGACGCCGCCGCCGTGCGCGAGGCGTTGCCGGTCGGCTGGACCGACGCACGTGAGAGCGCTGCGTTGCACGCCCGCTTGCAGGCGATGCCCGAGGGCGGCGTCTTCGCCATCACGATCCCCGAGGCGCCGTTCCGCTGTCCGCCCGCGCCTTACGAGCGCGCCTGTCAGGCCGCCGCATGGCTCAAGCAGTACAAGCCGCGGGCGAAAGTGCTCATCTTTGACGCCAACGATGAAGTGTTGGCCGAAGCCGAGCAGTTTCACGAAGTCTGGCGCACGCAGTTCGCCGACATCGTCGAGTACCACCCGCAGTTCAACTGCACGGAAGTCGCGCTGGACGGCGCGAAGCAGATCGCTCGTTTCGAGTTGGGCGAAGAGGTGCGGGCGGATGTCCTGAACGTCATTCCGCCGATGCGTGCGGGCGACATTGCGACCGCAAGCGGACTCGCTACCGCCAACGGGCGTTGGTGCGACGTCGATTTCCTGACCTTTGCCTCGACGGCACAACCCGACATTCATGTGCTGGGCGACGCCGTTCAGATCGCGCCGCAAATGCCCAAGTCGGGCCACATGGCCAACCAGCACGGCAAGGTGTGCGCGGCGGCCATCGTCGCGACGTTGGCGGGCCGGCCGGTCAACCCCGAACCGCTCTACAGCAACACCTGCTACACGTTCGTCTCGGCAACGCAGGCTATGCACGTCGCGAGCGTTCATCGCTACGACGCGACACAACGCACCATGCTGCCCGTGCCCGGCACCGGTGGCGCGTCGCCCCATGCCAACGGCGACGAGTTCGCGCTCGGACTCGCGTGGGCGCAGGGAATCTGGGCCGACATGCTGGCCTGATGCGCCACCCGGCGGTATTTCGTCCTGCAACGTAATAGTCCAGCGCGTTTGGAAGGGTTTCTCTAAGTGACGAAACCCCGGTGCCATCGCCTTTGGGCTGACTTGTCGCGCGGTTGTTGCGCGTGCGCCTCAGTCCCCCTGCTTTCCTTCATTGACGGGGCCTGAGGCCTCTCGGTTACACTGGCTCCACGAAAAAATAAGCTGGGGGGCATAGGGATGGCGTATCGCCAGGGAGGGTCCCGTCTTGCGTCGCGCGACACGCGCGGGGACTCGGTCAAGACCGTTCGCAGCCGCAAAGTTGTCAGCGTAGTTCGTATCGTCCACCGTGCCGTATCGGTATCCATTTCGGTTTCCGTAACCGCTGTCGCCATCGTCGGCATCGGCGGGTGGCTCACCAGCCAGCCGGCGTGGGCCGACAGCAGCCCAGTGCGCGGCGACCCGTTGCAAAGCCTTCCGAAAATCGAGGCACCCAAGGCAGCGCCTGCCACCATTCACATCCAGCCACCCTCGCAGGACGACGCCCTCAAGGCGTTGCTGGCACGACCGATCACGCCGCAGCGCTTCGGTATCGAAGGCGTGAAGTCGATTCCGTTCGAGCAGGTGGCGGCGCTTTTCGCCCCGTTGGCCGGCAAGGAAGTGACCATCGGCGATCTGGTCGAGAAGGCCAATCAGGTCACGAAGATGTATCAGGACGCCGGCTACCTGCTGTCGTTCGCCTTCGTGCCCGCGCAGGACTTCGCCAACGGTTTCGTGCGTGTGACCATCGTCGAGGGCTATATCTCGTCCACGAAGATCACCGGCAAGCCGGGGCCGTCCGAGCAGCGTCTGCGCGATATCGCTGCGCACATCGAAGCCGAGCGCCCGCTCAAGCGCGCCACGTTCGAGCGCTACCTGAACCTGCTCACGCTCGTGCCCGGCATGAAGATCAAGGCCGACGTGCAGCCGCCCACGCAGACCGACGGCGCCACCGAACTCTCGCTCGATGTCTCGCGCCAGCCGATCGCCGCGGGCACGTCGCTCTCGTATAACAACCCGGGCATTCGCGGCGTGTTCACGGTGACGAGCAACGCGCTGACGCCGCTGGGCGAGCAGATTCAACTGACGGCCATCGCGCCGAAGGGGCACAACGACGAAGAGTTTTACTCGGCGTCGTACATCCAGCCGCTCGGCTCAAACGGCTTGCAAGCGCGTCTCGATGCGTCGCACTATCGCGGTCAGCCGGACGATCAGGCCCTCGCCGGGCTGACGCGTCACCTCGATACCAAGCGTGTGGCCGTGAGCCTGTCGTATCCGATTTTGCTGAACAACCAGCGCAGCCTGACGGCCAGCGGCGGCATGTACGGCGTCAATTCGCGCGACCGGTACGAAGTGCCGGACTCGCCGAACTTCATCAATTCGCAGGCCAACGTGCGGGCCGCACAGGTGCAGCTCGCCTATAACGAAGTCACCGACAAGCAGACGCGCAGCGCGACGCTGGGCGTGTTCAAGGGCTTCAACGGACTGGGCGCGAGCCAGTCGTACACCACGCAGCCCGCCGGCATTCAGCAGATTCTCGGGCCGTACGATCTCGGGTTCTGGCGCTTCACGCTCGATGCGAAACAAGGCGTGGTGCTGCCGTGGGACTTCGGCGTCGTCGTCTCGGCCGGCGCACAGTACAGCAGCAATACGTTGCCGACGTCTGAACAGGCCACGTTCGGGGGCACGCGCTACGGCCTTGGCTACCCGGCGGGTGAAGTGGCCGGCGACAAGGGCTGGGGCGCATCGATCGAGATCAACCGGATGTTTCGCACCGACTTCCGCTATCTGAAGACGGTTCAGCCTTACCTGATCGCCGACACCGCGCGTGTCTACGTGAACTACGGGCAAGTCGTTCACAACAGTCTGGCGTCCGTCGGTCTCGGCGTGCGCATCTCCGACCGGAAGTACTACACGCTCGATCTGTCGGTCGCCAAGCCGATGGCTGACGCGCCGACCAACTCGACTAACCGGCCGCTGCGTTTCAACGCCAACTACTCCTACCAATTCGAGTGAACCGCATGTGCGGTGACTTGCCGCTGACGTCATTCGGGACGTCGTACGCAGAGTGCAGTGCTCTGGTGCGACGTCCCGCGTCATTTTTCTTATCAGGTTTTTCCCTGATGCCATCCATGCGCGTCACGTCGGAGTCGTCGAGCGACTTGCCGACCGGCGTTGTCACGACCCACTCGCTGCGGCATAACCCGCTGCGCGCTATATCCGGCTGTATACACGGAAAAACCACTTCAGCTCCGAAATTACGGCGAACGCCGCGCAATAGATCGGCCTCCGACATGTTGCAGCGCAGCTTGCTTATCTCGCCCGTTATTTCGATTATCCGTATATGCGTATGTAGGCATATACGGTCTCATTCACGCCTTCACACGAACTTGATTGCCGAACGTCATGGAAGAACTCGACCGCGTATTCGAAAAGGTATCTCACTACTTCAGCCTGCTCTCCGAGCCGACCCGGCTGCGCATTCTGCATGCCTTGTGCGGTGGCGAACAATCGGTGAGCGATGTGGTGACGGCGGTGAATTCGTCGCAGACGAACGTTTCGCGACATCTCAACGCGATGTATCAGGCGGGTGTGCTGGGGCGTCGCAAGGAGGGCAATCAGGTGTACTACACGATTGCGGATACGGGCGTGGTCGAGATCTGCCGCGCCGTGTGCGTGCAGGTGGCCGGCCGGCTCGAAGAGGAGGCGCTGCCGCACCGTGCGGTCGACGGCTTCATGCCGCGCGGTCAGTAACGCGGCTGGCGTCATCGCCATACGACACACCCTACGAAGCAACATCGCAACATTGCAAGACCCGTAGTGCAGCGCGGCGACGAGACCGCGCGAGGTTCCAGAGCCGGTTCGCACGAGGTGATGTGAGCCTGCTCTAGCCCGATCCGTGTCCTTCGCGACGCGCTCGGGCGCCACAAAACGCGAGGAGACAGGGTGAGCAAGACCAGCGATAGCACATCGCGAGCCGGCCGGTTGCGCCGGGCTCCGGAGAATTTCATCGACGGCACACTGGCCGGCGACATCGCCCGTGACGGGCTAAACCCCACACGCCGCAATTTCCTGCAACGCAGCTTTCTGGCTGCTGGCGCCGCCCTCGCCGGTGGTGCAGCCTTTGCCGCCGACGCCCCCAAGTCGCTCGGCGATGGCGATCCGATGATTCTGGAGCCGCGCCCGTGGGCGACGTCACTGGGTCAAGCGGTGGCCGCACGCCCGTACGGCATGCCGTCGAAATTCGAAGCCAACCTGCAACGCCGGCAATCGCCGGGGCTTACGCAGACGACACAGGCGTCGGTTGCCTTCACGCCGCTTCAGGGGCTGTTCGGCATCATCACGCCGAGCGGCCTGCACTTCGAGCGTCACCATCAGGGCTGGCAGGAGATCGACCCGACCCAGCACCGTCTGATGGTGCACGGCATGGTGCGCGAATCGAAGGTCTACACGATGGACGACATCATGCGGTTGCCGTCCGTCTCGCGCATGCACTTCATCGAGTGCGGCGCCAACACCGGCATGGAGTGGGGTAACTCGGCCGTGCCCACGGTGCAGTACACGCACGGCATGCTCTCGTGCTGTGAGTTCACCGGTGTGCCGCTGTCGGTACTGCTCGACGATGTGGGCGCCGATATCAAGCGCGGTCAATACGTGCTTGCCGAAGGGGGCGACGGCTCCGGCATGACGCGCACCATTTCGATGGAAGCCGCCCTCTCGGATGTGCTCGTGGCATGGGGCATGAACGGCGAAATGCTGCGCCCGGAGAATGGCTACCCGCTGCGTCTGGTCGTGCCCGGTGTGCAGGGCGTGTCGTGGGTGAAATGGCTGCGCCGCATCAAGGTCGGCGATGCGCCGTGGAATGCCAAGGATGAAACGAGTCACTACGTCGACCTGATGCCGGACGGTCAGCACCGCCAGTACACGTCGATTCAGGAGTGCAAGTCGGTCATCACGTCGCCCTCGGGCGGGCAGGCGTTGCTCGATCGCGGTTATTTCAACGTGACGGGGCTGGCGTGGTCGGGACGCGGGCGCATCAAACGCGTCGATGTGTCGACCGATGGCGGCAAGTCGTGGCGTGCGGCGCGCATCGAGTCGCCCGTGCTGCCCAAGTGCCTCACACGCTTTAACTTCGACTGGCAGTGGGATGGCTCGCCAGCACTGCTGCAAAGCCGTGCGGTGGACGAGACAGGCTACGTGCAGCCGCGTTACCGCCAGTTGCGCGATGTGCGCGGCACCAAGTCGATTTATCACAACAATGCGATCCAGACTTGGCAAGTGGCTGCCAGCGGGGAGGTGACCAATGTCCACGTCGACTAAATTGGCCAAGCGCCCCGCCGTGCGCCGCCGGCTTCAGGCGGTCGCCGTCGCCTGCCTTTGGGCGAGCGCGCTTGCCGTGGCCGGGCTGACCGTGAGCGCATGGGTGAGCACATCTGCCCATGCCGCCCCTGCTGCCGCACCCGCGACGAAAGCCCCGGCCATCAAAGCGCCCGCCGGCATCGGCCGCGACGCCACGCCCGCCGAACTGAACGCGTGGGACATCGACGTGCGGCCCGACTTCAAGGGGCTGCCAAAGGGGCAAGGTTCGGTGGCCGACGGGCAGAAGCTCTTCGACGCACGCTGCGCGTCTTGCCACGGCACGTTTGGCGAGAGCAACGAGGTGTTCAATCCGCTGGTGGGCGGCACCACGGACGACGACATCAAGACCGGTCACGTCGCCTCGCTGCGCGCGAACAACCAGCCGGTGCGCACCACGCTGATGAAGGTCAACACTGTATCCACGATCTGGGACTACATCCGCCGCGCCATGCCCTGGAACGCGCCGCGATCCCTGACGCCCGACGAAGTCTATGCGGTCACCGCTTATATTCTGAATTTGGGCGAGATCGTGCCGGCCGATTTCGTGCTGTCCGACAAGAACATCGCCGACGTGCAGCAGCGCATGCCCAACCGCAACGGCATGACGCGCGCGCACGGCATGTGGCGCGTGGGAGACAAACCGGATACCCATAACAGCGCGTGTATGCAGGATTGTCCCGGGGCTGGTATCGTGACGTCCGCACTCCCTGCGTACGCCCGCGACGCACATGGAGATCTGGCCGCGCAAAACCGAGTCATCGGACCGGTGCGCGGTGTCGATACGAAGCTGCCGCCGCTCTCAGGCACCGCCGCGCAAAATGCGTCGGTGCGCAAGATGGCGGCTCTCGCCACGCTTGGCATGGCGAGTCCGGACGCACCGGCCCAAACCGCCGCCGTGACGTCACCGGCAGCAACGCTTGCGGACAAAAACGGTTGTCTGGCCTGTCACGGCGTCACCGACAAGAAGATCGGGCCCGCCTTTTCGGAGGTTGCCACCAAGTACCATGGGCAGTCGGATGCGACTGAAAAATTGGTGGCGAAGATACGTGCCGGCGGCGCCGGTAACTGGGGCAGCATGCCAATGCCGCCGCAGTCGCAGGTCGCCGAAACCGACGTCCGTACGATGGTCGACTGGATTCTCCGTGGTGCACAGTGAGCGGGCAAGGTGTCCGACGGCAGCGCCATGTTCCGCATGCCGCCGCAGGACACCGTCCCCTACATAAATCGAAGGAGATACGATGAAAAAGTTGTTGATCGCCGCCGCGATGCTGGCCGGTACCTCGCTGGCGCACGCCGGTGTCGATGTTGCCGCCGCAACCAAGCTCGCCGCCGCTAACGCCTGTATGGGTTGCCACGCCGTCGACAAGAAGCTCGTGGGCCCGTCCTATCAGGACGTCGCTGCCAAGTACAAGGGCGACAAGGATGCCGTGGCCAAGCTGGTGAAGAAAGTGAAGGGTGGCGGTGCAGGCGTCTGGGGTCCGATCCCGATGCCGGCGCACCCGAACATGTCGGATGCCGACGCCAAGATCCTGGTGGATTGGGTTCTGGCAGGCGCCCCGGCGAAGTAAGTCCGGGGCAGGGGGCTCAGGCGGCACGCCTCGTTCGCGAGGGGGCCGGATGAGCGAACGGCGGCCGGTGCGTTCAGGATGTCTCGCACCGGCGGCCTTCAGAGAAGGAAACACACGAAGATGAACCAACAGCGACGCGACATGCTGCGGTTTTCCGCGGTAATGGGACTGGCGGTGGCCGCTGGGCTGATCAAGCCCGAAGAGGCACGCGCGGCAGAAGCGCAGTGGAACAAGGCGGCGTTTGCGACCAAGAGCGTTGCCGATACGGTCAAGGCACTGGGTGGCACGAGCGCCAGCCCGAGCGATCTGGTCGTGCTTACCGCACCCGACATTGCCGAGAACGGTGCAGTCGTGCCGGTGGCGGTCACGAGCAAGGCGCCGAACACGCAATCGATCGCGATTCTGATCGAGAAGAATCCGAACACCCTCGCGGCGTCGTTCGACATTCCCGATGGCACCGACCCGTCGGTGACCACGCGCGTCAAGATGGGCCAGACCTCGAAGGTCTACGCGCTCGTCAAGGCGGATAACAAGTACCTCGTGGCCGAGAAGGAAATCAAGGTCACGCTGGGCGGCTGCGGCGGTTAAGCGCGCGAAGAGAATAACGAGGAGCCACACATGGGTAATCCGATGCGCATTCGCGCAACCGAGGCCGGCGGAGTCGTCGAGGTCAAGGTGCTGATGAGCCACATCATGGAAACCGGTCAGCGCAAAGACGCTTCCGGTAATATCGTGCCCGCACACTTCATCCAGACGGTGACGGTCGCCTGCAACGGCAAGACCGTGCTGACGGCGGAATGGGGTCCGGCAGTGTCGAAGGATCCGTTCCTGTCGTTCAAGTTCAAGGGCGCCAAGAAGGGTGACAAGGTCACGGTCACGTGGGTCGACAACAAGGGCGACACACGTACCGACGAGACCGCAGTCGCCTGAGCACGCGTCGAGCACCAGTCAAGCAGGAATCAAGCGCCGGGAAGTGCGCGGTGGCGCTCGCGGGGAGTCTCCTCGCGATGCGCCGAACAACCCACACAGAGGAGAGTCAGATGCTTGATGCGCAAGATAGCGCACGGGTGAGCACCCCGCGACACAAAACATGGCTGCGTCGGACAGTGCTCGGCGGTATGTTCGCCATCGCCATCGCGGGCCTCAGCGCCCCCGCATTTGCCGCCGGTCAATCGACCGCCGACGCGATCGCGCAATATCGCGAGATGCTTGCCGACGGTAATCCGGCCGAACTGATCGAGATGCGCGGCGAAGAGCTCTGGAAAACACCGCGCGGCCCGAACAATGTCTCGCTCGCGCAATGCGATCTCGGCCTCGGCGCCGGTGTCGTGAAAGACGCCTACGCACAACTGCCCCGCTATTTCCCCGATGCCAAACGCGTGCTCGACGCCGAGTCGCGCATCGTCGAATGCATGGTGAATCTGCAAGGCTTCAAGCGGGCCGACGTTATCAAGCAGCCGTTCTCGAAGGAAGGGCAGGACCCGACCGATCTCGAGTCGCTGACCGCCTATGTGGCGGGCCAGTCGCGCGGCGCCGTCATCCATGTGCCGCAAGCGCACAAGGAAGAGAAGGATGCCTACGCGCGCGGCCAGAAGATTTTCTACTACCGTGCCGGACCGTACGACTTCTCGTGCGCGTCGTGTCACGGGTCGGACGACAAGCGCATCCGCTTGCAGGATCTGCCGAATCTGACCAAGCCCGCCGCCGCCCGTCAGGCGTTTGCGACGTGGCCGGGCTACCGTGTCTCGCAAGGCGCACTGCGCACGATTCAGTGGCGCATGTACGACTGCTTCCGTCAGCAGCGCATGCCTGAGCTGAACTACGGCTCGCAGGCGTCGATCGATCTGATTACTTTCCTCGGTGTGATGGCCAACGGCGGCAAGATGGACGCCCCCGGCCTGAAGCGCTGACCGATCACGAGGCACACCCATGAAATCATTCGCATTGCGCACGGCGACCGCCGTGCTGGGCGCGGCCGGGGCACTCGTCATCGGCGCAGCATTCGCACAGGGCGAGGGCGCGAAGCTCGTGACCGGCTCGACCGATGCCGCTGTCGTGCAGGAGCTGCGCGACTCGTTCCGTGCGTCGGGCATCGCACAACTCGACCGTATCGATCAGAGCGAATTGCAGAAGCTGTGCACGCAATACGCGACGAAGCCGATGCCGGCCAAGATTGCCGAGCGTTTGCAGAAGGCCGAACTGGCTGCCGTCAAGGCGCCGGCTGACGGCAAGTATCTGGGCGACTGGAAAGAGGGCGAGAAGGTGGCCCAGAACGGTCGCGGCATGCAGTTCACCGACAAGGCCGACACGGTCAACGGCGGCAACTGCTACGCGTGTCACCAGTTGACCAAGACTGAGATCTCGTTCGGCAACATCGGTCCGTCGCTGTACAACTACGGCAAGCTGCGCGGCGATTCGCCCGAAGTCGTGAAGTACACGTGGGCCAAGGTCTATGACTCGCACAGCTATATGGCGTGCTCGAACATGCCGCGTTTCGGCGCAGCGGGCATCCTGACCGAACAGCAGTTGAAAGACGTGATGGCGCTGTTGCTCGACCCGGCCTCGCCGGTCAATCAGTAAGTCGTCTGCCGTACCGGCCGGCCGCCTGCGTGAAGACGACAGGTGACCGGCCGGCTTCCGGAGTTCCTCATGACATCCCTGTTTCGTTCAATTCGTACCGCCTGCGACAACGCCGCGCGGCGGGCGGCGCTCGTCATCTTTGGCGCTGCGATCATGGCCTTCGGCATGCCCGCGCAAGCGGTGGATGTGGGCGACACGGTCACCTTGCCGTCGCTCGTGACGTTCGATGGCAAGACGCTGCCGGCCGAGTCGTTCAAGGGCCGCACGGTGATCGTCGAGTACTGGGCGTCGTGGTGCCCGTTCTGTGCGCAGCAGAATCCGCATCTTCAGAAGTTGTACGAGGCCACGCGCGGCAAGCCGATCCAGATCGTTACGCTGTCGATCGACAAGAAACCGGCCGAGGCGATCGACTATCTCAAGGCGCATCGCTACACGTTCCCGGCGGGTATGGATAACGAGGCGTGGCAGGCGGCGCTCGGCAAGCGGCGCGGGCTGCCGGAGCTTTACGTGATTGGCCGCGACGGCAAAGTCTTGCGCAAGGAAGTCGGCGAGATGTTCGGCGAGGATGTGGCGGCGCTGGCGGATTACGCAGGCAAGTGATGTCGGCGCGCGGCGCTGGCAGTGACCGACGAATGACATAAAAAGCGCGCCACCAGAGGCGCGTGCCAGGGAGACGAAATGGATCGACGCGAGTTCATGCAGGTATTGGCGGTGGCAGCGGCCGGCGGGATGGCACTGTCGCATCACGAGACGGCGGCGGCCAAGGCGGCTGCGACGTTTTACGATCTGCCGAAATTCGGCAACGTGCACTTTCTGCACTTCACCGACTGCCATGCGCAGTTGCTGCCGATCTACTTCCGTGAGCCGAGCGTCAATCTGGGCATCGGCGCGCAGGCCAACCGCGCGCCGCATCTGGTCGGCGACGCGTTCCTGAAGGCCTACGGGCTGCGTCCGGGCACCCCCGACGCTTACGCATTCACCTATCTCGACTTCGCTGCGGCGTCGCGCACTTACGGCAAGGTGGGCGGTTTTGCGCATCTGGCCACGCTGGTCAAGCGCATGAAGGCGTCGCGCCCGGGTGCCTTGCTGCTCGACGGCGGCGACACGTGGCAGGGCTCCGGCACGGCCATGTGGACCAAGGGGCAGGACATGGTCGACGCCACGCTCGCGTTGGGCGTCGACGTGATGACGGCGCACTGGGAATTCACCTACGGGGCCGAGCGAGTGAAGTCGGTGGTCGAAGAGCAGCTCAAGGGCAAAATCGATTTCGTCGCCCAGAACGTGCAGACCAACGACTTCGGCGACCCCGTCTTTGCGCCATATACGATGAAGTCGATGAACGGCGTGCCGGTGGCGATCATCGGGCAGGCGTTCCCGTACACCCCGATCGCCAACCCGCGTTACCTCGTGCCTGACTGGACCTTCGGCATTCAGGAAGAGCGTTTGCAGTCGATGGTCGACGAGGTACGGGGCAAGGGGGCGCAGGTCGTGGTGGTGCTCTCGCACAACGGCATGGACGTCGACCTGAAGCTGGCGTCACGCGTGCGCGGCATCGATGCGATTCTGGGCGGGCACACCCATGACGGCGTGCCCAAGCCGGTGATCGTGGAGAACGCGGGCGGCAAAACGCTCGTGACCAACGCGGGCTCGAACGGCAAGTTCCTCGCGGTGCTCGACTTCGACGTCAAGGGCGGCAAGCCGGTCGACTTCCGCTACAAACTGTTGCCGATCTTTGCGAACCTGCTGCCGGCCGACGCGCCGATGCAGGCGCTGATCGAGCGCGTGCGTGCGCCGTTTGCCGCGAAACTGGCCGAACCGCTCGCCGTGACGGAGGGCGTGTTGTACCGGCGCGGGAATTTCAACGGCACCTTCGACCAGTTGCTGCTCGATGCCGTCATGGCCGAGAAGGATGCCGAAATCGGCTTCTCGCCGGGTTTCCGCTGGGGCACGTCGCTCCTGCCGGGGCAGGCGATCACGATGGAGCAACTGCTCGATCAGACGGCGATTACCTATCCGTATACGACGCTCACGCCGATGACGGGCGAGACGATCAAGACCGTGCTCGAAGACGTGGCCGACAACCTGTTCAACCCGGACCCGTACTACCAGCAGGGCGGCGACATGGTGCGGGTCGGCGGCATGGACTACACGATCGATCCGATGGCGCCGATGGGCCAGCGCATCACAGACATGCGCCTGAACGGCAAGCCGATCGATGCCGGCAAGACGTACAAGGTGGCTGGCTGGGCGCCGGTGGCTGAAGGCGCTCAGGGCGAGCCGGTCTGGGACGTGGTGGCGCGCTACCTGCGAGCCCAGAAGACCATCGTGGCAAAGGCGCCGAAAGTGCCGGTGATCAAGGGCATGAAGGGGAACCAGGGGGCGGCCTGATCGCGGCCGCGCGGGGCCGCTGAAACGCATCGGCGGTCGCTTAAGTTATTGATACTTCGGGAAATTTCATAAATCCCGACCAATTTTGTCGGCTGCTCGTTGTCTGTGAAAAAGCCGCTATAATCGGGGCTTCGTGTGGGGCGGTAGCTCAGCTGGGAGAGCGTCGCGTTCGCAATGCGAAGGTCGGGAGTTCGATCCTCCTCCGCTCCACCAGTGCCTCTTTTCAAAAGCGGCCTCTAACATTAGGGCCGCTTTTCGACCCGATATTCTGCCGAACGCCATTGCGTATTTGACGTCCGTATTAAATCAATCTGGTTTTTTGCGATTACATCGAAACTTGACTCACAAGCCCTGAATTCCGGAAAGTGTTGTCAAAATGTTGCGGTGCCATGCAATTAATATCAGTACGAAAGCGGCTATGAGGAATTTGGTTTGCCAGCACGCTCTGGCCAACGATACAATTTTCGACCGTGCCGTCTTAGGGCGGGCCGCTAGCGACACTGGTGTAACATTTGGCAACCAGGGGCGCGGGTGACCGGCTTCGCTGGTAACGTTGCTTTTGCTGTGCTGTTAGTGCTGAGTATTTGAATTTTTCAGGACACTTGAACGGGGCGCTCGCATTAAAAGCCCTGGATCACAATGGACGCGGCTCGTTCTCCATAGGGAGCCGGTGGTAAATACCCAGCGTGATTCTTCATATCGCGAGCGTAGCTGAATGTGATGGGCGGATCTTGGTCATTCGATATAACGAAATGTGCCAGTGACCGAGCCTTCGCATTGAAAGGGGGATATCCGTGCCTTGGGGGGCGTGACAAAAAGACGTGCAGACGCAATTGGCGTACGCGTCGTCTCAACAACATAATTTGCGGGAAACCGAAGGCCTGTACAAGGTGAGTGGGGCGCGCGTCGGCTCTGGCGACGCCCTCAGCGGTTTCAGCTCACGCAAGAACACGACGGCTGCGCATAACGCGCGCCGGAAATTCGACAGCATGTCTACGCAAGTCGTGGCCATACGAGTAGTGAAGCTAGTGCATCCCAAACTATGAAGCAAATTATCCCTGTAGTGCTTTGCGGAGGCTCCGGTACCCGGCTGTGGCCCCTTTCGCGCAAGAGCTTTCCGAAACAGTTTGCGGAACTGATTGGCGACTCGAGCCTGCTTGATATGACGCTTCGGCGCGTCAAGGCGCTCGGCGATCGCGTGGTGACGGTGGCTGCCGAAGATCATCGCTTCATGGTGGTCGATGCGATGCAGCGCGCGGGCACGACCGGAAGCCTCATTCTCGAGTCCACGCCGCGCAATACTGCCGCCGCGATGGCGCTGGCAGCACTTGGCGAGTCCTCGCCGGACGAACTGCTGCTTTTCTGCCCGGCAGACCACCACATCCCGGACGTTTCCGCTTTCGTTGAGATGGTCCAGTCTGGCGTCGCCGCCGCTGAGGCCGGGGCGATTGTGACCTTCGGCGTGGTGCCTTCGCTACCCAGCACGGCGTACGGCTACATTCGCTTCGGAGAAAAACAAGCCGACGGCAGTTTTCCGGTCGTAGAGTTCATCGAAAAACCACCTGCCGACAAGGCCCAGGCGCTGCTGCTCTCGGGCGACGTGCTTTGGAACGCGGGTATTTTCCTTTGCAAAGCATCCACTCTGATCGACGCACTGGCGAGATTCGCGCCAGATATTCTCGAATGCTGTCAGCAGGCAATGCTCGGCGCGCAGAAGGATAACGCGCCGTCCGGTCACACGTTCGTCCGTCCGGATGCGGCCGCGTTGAAGCAGTGTCGATCGCAGAGCATCGACTTCGCCGTGATCGAACGACACAGCAATGTCGTGGTGTTCCCGTTTCGTGGACAGTGGAGCGATGTCGGCAGTTGGAATGCGGTGGCGGATCTGGCTCAGCCGGACGAGCGCGGCAACCGCGTACACGGCCGTGGTTTTGTGCACAAGTCGAGCAATACGTTTATTCGTGCCCCGCATCGCCCGGTCGTCGCGCTCGGAACGGAGGATCTGGTGATCGTCGATACGCCGGATGCCGTGCTGGTCGCGAGCCGCCACTGTGCCGAGGATGTGAAGGAAGTGGTCAGCCGCCTCGAAACGGAACAATACGTAGAAGCGGTTGCGCATCGCAAGGTGGCGCGGCCGTGGGGCTGGTATGACGCGTTGGAAGCCGGCGAGAGGTTTCAGGTCAAGCGGATCGGGGTGCGGCCTGGTGCGGCCCTGAGTTTGCAGAAGCACCATCACCGCGCCGAACACTGGATCGTTGTCAAGGGCGTTGCCGAAGTCACGCGCGGTAACGAGACGTTCCTGTTGAGTGAAAATCAATCGACCTATATCCCTATCGGTGAAGTGCACCGTCTGCGCAATCCGGGCAAGGTCGAGCTCGAAATCATTGAAATCCAATCCGGCAGCTATCTGGGCGAGGACGATATCATTCGCCTCGAAGATACCTACGGTAGGGCGTAGCATTTATTTTATGACTTACCCAAAAATCTTCGTTGCAGGCCACCGCGGCATGGTGGGCAGCGCGATCGTGCGTCAACTGGTAGCCGCTGGACATCCCACCGATCGAATCGTCACTCGTACCCGAGCGGAACTGGACCTCACGTGCCAGGCCGATGTGCAGGCCTTTTTTGCCGCCGAAGCCATTGATCAGGTGTATCTGGCGGCAGCGAAGGTGGGCGGCATTCATGCCAACAACACGTATCCCGCCGAATTCATCTACGACAACCTGGTGCTTCAGGCGAACGTGATCGATTCTGCCTATCGGCATGGCGTAGGTAAGTTGCTGTTTCTCGGCTCCAGTTGCATCTACCCAAAGCTCGCGGCACAACCGATGCGTGAGGATGCGTTGCTGAGCGGCACGCTAGAGCCGACCAACGAACCTTATGCCATTGCGAAAATCGCAGGCATCAAGTTGTGCGAGAGCTACAACCGCCAGTACGGTGTGGACTATCGCAGCGTCATGCCGACCAATCTCTATGGCCCGGGCGACAACTATCACCCGGAAAACAGTCATGTGATTCCGGCGTTGCTGCGCCGTTTTCACGAGGCCAAAGCGGCTGACGCACCGACCGTCGTGGTGTGGGGGAGCGGTACGCCGCGTCGCGAATTCCTTTATGTGGACGATATGGCGGCGGCCAGCGTGCATGTGATGAATCTCTCACGCGACGTGTATGACACACACACGCAGCCGATGCTCAGCCATATCAACGTCGGCTTTGGTGACGATGTGTCGATTCGCGAACTGGCTCAGACGGTTGCCGCCACAGTGGGTTATACCGGCGAGATCCAGTTCGATGCGACTAAGCCGGACGGCGCTCCGCGCAAGCTCATGAATAGCGAGCGGCTCAATAGCCTCGGATGGTCGGCGGGTGTGTCGCTGGCACGAGGCTTGCCACTGGCCTATCAGGATTTTTTGAATTCGGCTTCAACCCGCGTATAAGGAACACTGCACGTCATGTCGGAACAGCAAAAAGTCGCGCTCATCACTGGCATCACCGGCCAGGATGGCTCTTATCTAGCCGAGTTTCTGCTTGAGAAAGGCTATCTTGTTCATGGGATCAAGCGTCGCGCCAGCTCGTTCAATACGCAGCGCGTAGATCACATTTATGAAGATCTGCACCACGAGAACGTGCGGTTCAAGCTCCATTACGGCGATCTGAGCGACACGAGCAACCTCGTTCGCCTGATCCAGGAGACGAAACCGACCGAGATCTACAACCTCGGCGCGCAGTCGCACGTTGCCGTCAGTTTTGAGAGCCCTGAGTACACGGCGGATGTCGATGCGATGGGTACACTCCGTCTGCTGGAAGCCATTCGCATTCTGGGGATGGAAAAGACGACCCGCTTCTATCAGGCGAGTACGTCGGAGCTGTATGGTCTGGTGCAGGAAACGCCGCAGCGCGAGACCACACCGTTCTACCCGCGCAGCCCGTATGCCGTGGCCAAACTGTACGCGTACTGGATTACGGTCAACTACCGCGAAGCCTACGGCATCTACGCCTGCAACGGCATTTTGTTCAATCACGAAAGCCCGCGTCGTGGCGAGACGTTCGTCACACGTAAAATTACGCGCGGTTTGGCCAACATCAGCCAGGATCTGGAAGATTGCCTGTACATGGGCAATATCGAAGCCCTGCGCGACTGGGGGCATGCCAAGGACTATGTGCGCATGCAATGGCTGATGCTCCAGCAGGACAATCCCGAAGACTTCGTCATTGCGACCGGCGTCCAATACAGCGTGCGCCAGTTCATCGAAAAGACGAGTGAAGCGCTCGGCAAGACGATTCGCTGGGAAGGTCACGGTGTCGATGAAGTCGGCTACTGGGGCGACAAGGCCGTGGTGCGAATCGATCCGCGCTACTTCCGGCCGACCGAAGTCGAAACCCTGCTGGGCGATCCGACCAAGGCGCGCGAAAAACTTGGCTGGGTGCCAGAAATTACGCTGGACGAGATGGTCGCCGAAATGGTGGCATCTGACTTGGCTGATGCCAAGAAACACGCCCTGCTCAAGGCACATGGTTATCAATTTACCGTCAGCACAGAGTAAAGCTTATGAAGGCCGTCATCCTCGCAGGTGGACTCGGAACCCGAATTTCCGAGGAAACGCATCTGAAGCCTAAGCCCATGATCGAGATCGGCGGAAAGCCGATCCTGTGGCACATCATGAAGATCTACTCCGCACACGGGATCAACGATTTCGTGATCTGTTGTGGCTATAAGGGCTACGTGATCAAGGAGTATTTCGCGAACTACTTCCTGCACATGTCCGACGTGACGTTCGACATGGCCAACAATCGGATGGAAGTGCATCACCAGAAGGCCGAGCCCTGGCGCGTGACGTTGATCGATACCGGCGAAAACACGATGACCGGTGGCCGCCTCAAGCGTGTGGCGAATTACGTGTGCGATGACGAAGCGTTCTGCTTCACCTATGGCGACGGCGTGTCCGATATCGATATCTCGGCGGAACTGGCTTTCCACCGCGAGCACGGCAAGTGGGCCACGGTGGCTGCCGTGCAACCACCGGGACGCTACGGCGCACTGCGCCTGGATGGCACGAGCGTCGCCGGCTTCAGCGAGAAGCCGCGCGGTGACGGCGGACTTATCAACGGTGGGTTCTTCGTGCTGTCGCCGAAGTGCCTCGATCTGATCGACAACGACGATACCAGTTGGGAAGCGGCACCGCTCGTGGAACTGGCGCGTCGTGGCCAATTGGAAGCTTTCCAGCACGATGGGTTCTGGCAGCCAATGGACACATTGCGCGAAAAGAACATGCTCGAAGAGATGTGGAGTTCGGGTGATGCTCCCTGGAAGAGGTGGGCATGAGCCAGGAATTCTGGCGCGGCAAGCGCGTTTTCGTTACCGGACATACCGGGTTCAAGGGGGGCTGGCTATCCATGTGGCTCACCCAATTGGGGGCCGATGTGCACGGTTATGCACTGCCGCCCCCGACCGAGCCCAGCTTCTTCGAAGTCACCGGATTGCGTGAGCGCCTTGCACAGAGCACGTTCGGCGATATTCGCGATAGCGCGCGCCTGGTCGAGGCGATGCGCGCTTCACAGGCTGACGTCGTGTTGCACCTGGCAGCGCAGCCGCTGGTGCGGCAGTCGTACGTGGCGCCCGTCGAGACCTATGACGTGAATGTCATGGGGCTGATCAATGTATTCGAAGCGGTACGGCAAACGCCGGGCGTGCGCAGCGTCGTCAATGTAACGACAGACAAATGCTATGAGAACCGCGAATGGCTCTGGCCCTATCGCGAGAACGAAAGCCTGGGCGGTTACGATCCGTACTCGAGCAGCAAGGCATGCGCAGAGATTGTGACGGCTGCCTACCGTCGTTCGTTCATGCAAGCAGCGGGCATCCCGCTAGGCAGCGCCCGCGCCGGTAATGTGATCGGCGGCGGCGACTGGGCGGCAGATCGCCTGATCCCGGACTTCCTGCGTGCGATCGATGCCTCACGCACCCTCATGATTCGCTCGCCCTTTGCGGTGCGCCCGTGGCAGCACGTGCTGGAGCCGCTCTCTGGGTACCTGACGCTGGCGCAGCGACTGTACGAAGCCGGCGACACATTTGCACAGGCGTGGAACTTCGGCCCGGAAGACGCCGACGCGAAGCCGGTGCAGTGGATCGTCGAACAGCTGTGCGCACAGGTGGAGTCCGCCAGTTGGCAGCTCGAAGGCACGCCGCAGCCACACGAAGCCAATACCCTCAAGCTCGATAGCGCGAAGGCCAAGTCACTGCTGGGCTGGGCGCCGCGCTGGAATCTTGAGACGGCACTGCGCAAGACGCTTGACTGGCACCTTGCCTGGCGTCGCGGCGCGTCGATGACCGATGTCAGTCTGGCGCAGATTGCCCAATACGAAGCCGGGACGCGTGAATGATCAGCGGTCGTTTCGATATCGTGGATACTGCCCTGCAAGGACTCAAGGTCCTCGATAAGCAGGTGATGGGAGACGCGCGCGGATACTTGGAACGGATGTACTGTGCCGACGATCTCGACGGGGTGCTCGGCTCACGTCGTATTGCGCAGATCAACCACACCGCGACGGCGAAACGAGGCACGGTGCGAGGGATGCATTTCCAGCGCCCACCCCATGCCGAGGTCAAACTCGTGAGTTGCATTCGCGGTGAAGTGTTTGACGTGGCCGTGGATCTGCGGCGCGATTCGCCGACTTTTCTCCAATGGCATGCGCAGGTGTTGAGCGCAGAGAATCACCGTTCGCTGCTGATTCCCGAAGGGTTCGCTCATGGTTTTCAGTGCCTGAGCGACGACTGCGAGCTCTTGTATTTCCACACGGCGGCGTACTGTGGACCGGCCGAAGGCGGCTTGTGTGCTACGGACGCGCGTCTGGCAATTGACTGGCCCTTGCCGGTAATTGGCCTTTCCCCGCGGGATGCAGCGCATCCCGCCATCGATGATACGTTTGTTGGGCTTCTCCTATGAATTGCCGCCACTGCGGGACCTCCCTTACGCATACCTTCCTCGACTTGGGGTTTGCTCCCCCGTCCAATGCGTATCTGACAGCCGAAGATCTGACACGACCGGAGCGCTACTATCCGCTCAAGGTAATGGTCTGCGATCACTGCTGGTTGGTGCAGACGGAAGATTACACGGCGGCCGATGAGCTTTTCAGTTCGGAATACGCGTATTTCTCGAGCACGTCGACGGGCTGGCTCGATCACGCTGCTCGTTACGCGGCCAAGATGATCGACATGCTTGCGTTGAACGAGCGTAGTCACGTCATCGAGGTTGCTTCGAACGACGGCTATCTGCTGAAGAATTTCGTCGCGGCGGGCGTGCCTTGCGTCGGTATTGAGCCGACCGCCAGCACCGCTGCCGCTGCGCGCGCGCTTGGCATCCCGGTGTTGCAGGAATTCTTCGGCGAAACGCTTGGCGAGCAACTCGCAGCACAGGGTCGGCAGGCAGATCTCATCGCAGGCAACAACGTCTTCGCCCACGTTCCGGACATCAACGATTTTACGCGCGGCCTCAAGCGCGCATTGAAACCGGGCGGCACGATCACGCTCGAGTTTCCGCATCTGATGCGTTTGCTTGAACTCACGCAGTTCGACACGATTTATCACGAACACTTTTCGTATCTGTCGCTCTATACCGTCTCGCGCATTTTCAAGGCGGCGGGCCTGCGCGTGTGGAGCGTCGAGGAGCTCAGCACGCACGGCGGGAGCCTGCGTGTGTATGGTTGCCATGAAGACGATCCTCGCGAGACGAACGAAAGCGTAGACCACATTCTTGCCGAGGAAGCCTCGCGCGGCATGCAGCAACTCGACACTTATCAGGGGTTTCAGGAGCGCTCGAACAAGGTCAAGGACGACCTGTTGTTGTTCCTGATCGAGCAGAAGCGCGCAGGCAAGAAGGTTGCCGCCTATGGTGCCGCTGCGAAGGGCAACACGCTTTTGAACTATTGCGGCGTAAAGCCCGACGTGCTGCCGTTCGTATGCGATGCAGCGCTGGCCAAGCAGGGCAAGTTCATGCCGGGCAGTCATATTCCGATTTTGCCGCAGACCGCACTCGGCGAGCACGATCTCGACTTCGTCGTCATCCTGCCGTGGAACATTGCCGACGAAGTCCGCGCGCAAAACGCGCATCTGGCGGCACGTGGCGTCAAATTCGTGACTGCGGTCCCGCATCTGGTGATTCGATGACCCAGCACGTACTGCTCACCGGAGGCACGGGCTTCGTCGGCGCGCAGGTGCTGCGTGCCTTGGTGGCAAGCGATTGCCGTGTCACGCTGGTGACGCGCGCCAATCGCGCTGCCGAGGCACGCAAGCTCGACGGCGTTGCCAACGTGATCGAGTCCGCAGACCTGTTCTCGGAATCCGCTGCATGGTGGCAGTCCGCGTGTGCGGGTATCGACACCGTCATCCACGCTGCCTGGTACGCCGAACCGGGCAAGTACCTGACGTCGCCGCTCAATCTGCAGTGCCTGGCGGGTACGCTGGCACTCGCCCAGGGTGCCGTTGCCGCGGGTGTGAAGCGATTGGTCGGTGTGGGTACGTGCTTTGAATACGATTTGTCCGGCGGCGTATTGTCGACCGACACGCCGCTGCGGCCGATCACGCCCTATGCGGGGGCGAAGGCCGCGACTTTCGAGGCGCTCTCGACCTGGCTTCCGACGCAGAACGTGTCATTTGCCTGGTGCCGGTTGTTCTATCTGTTCGGCGAAGGCGAAGACGCGCGACGTCTTGTGCCGTATCTGCGCGCGAAGCTGGCCGCCGGGGAAGTCGCCGAGCTGACCAGTGGCCGGCAGATTCGCGATTTCATCGATGTCGCCCAAGCGGGGCGGCAAATCGCCGACGTGGCGTTGGGCGATGTGACCGGTGCGCTGAATATCTGCTCCGGCACGCCCATTACCGTGCGTCAGTTGGCCGAGCGCATTGCCGACGAGTCGGGGCGCCGGGATCTGCTGAAGTTTGGCGCGCGACCGGATAATCTGGTGGATCCGCCCTGCGTGGTCGGCATCCCCTACATGCCGCGGTAATTCCGCAGCAGCAGCACGCCGGGCCCCGTTGTGGGGCCGGTCTGGACGCGCAGCATGTCACTGAAAAAAAACGTTATCGCAAGCTACCTTGGTCAAGGTTGGGCCGCCGTCATGGGCGTGCTCTTCGTGCCCTTGTATGCCAAGGTTCTTGGGCCGGAGACCTTCGGGCTGATCGGTGTGTTCACCATCCTGCAAGCATGGATGACGCTGCTTGATATGGGTCTGACACCCACGTTGAACCGCGAAATGGCGCGCATGAACGGCGGGGCACGCTCGGTGAATTCGATTCGTGATCTTCTGCGTTCGCTCGAATTCGTCTATGTGGCGCTGGCCATTGTGATGATCGCGGCGGTTTGGTGGCTGGCGACGCCATTGGCCGGCGGCTGGCTGAAGGTTGAACGTCTGCCGCTGCCCAGTGTGACCGAGGCGATCCGCATTATGGGGTTCGTGCTCGCTGCGCGCTGGCTGGAGCAGGTCTACCGCGGCGCGCTGCAGGGGTTGCAGGATCAGGTGTGGCTTAACGTGATGCAAGCCGCGACCGCGACGCTGCGTTGGGGGGGCGCCTACCTCGTCATCTTTCTTGGGCCCCCGTCGATTCTGGCGTTCTTTGTATGGCAGGGTGCGGTCTCCGTCCTGACCTGTGCGCTGCTGATTCACCGTACCTATCGCGTTCTGCCGGCCAGTTCGCGCGGGGGCAGATTCGATGCACGTGCGCTGTACGATATCCGTCACTTCGCCAGTGGCATGTTCTTCGGCGCCTTGTTGTCCTTCGCGCTCACCCAGTCGGACAAACTCGTCGTGAGCAAGCTGTTGCCGCTGGAGCAATTGGGCTACTACATGGTCGCTTCGATGGCCGCCAGCGGGTTGCTGCAACTGGTGATTCCGATGAGCACCGCCGTCTATCCCCGACTGACCGAACACGTGAGCCGTCACGACACAGCGGGGCTGGCCGACGTTTATATGAATTCATGTGCGTGGATGGCAGCCATTGTGACGCCGCCAGCGTTGCTGCTGACGTTCTTCGCGCATCCGGTGCTGGTGCTGTGGACGGGCGATCTCAAAATGGCCGCCGCCGTCGCCCCCATTCTGTCGATGCTCGCGCTTGGCACGCTGGGGAATGCATTGATGAACTTGCCCTACATGCTGCAACTGGCGCATGGCTGGACGTCACTGTCCGTCAAAGCGAATGTGATCGCCGTATTGGTCAATGTGCCGTTGATCATGCTGGCCGTGCCATTTTTCGGCGCAGTCGGCGGCGCGTATGTTTGGGTGGCCCTAAATGCCGCGTATATTCTGATCGTTGCGCCGCTGGTGTACCGGCGCATCCTGCCCCAGTGCAAGATACCTTGGTATCGGGATGCGGTCGGTCGGCCGTTGTTCGCAGGCGTCGCGGCTAGCACGGTACTTCTGCTCGTCGCCCCGCACGCGCAGAGCCGGCTCCAGGCAGGTGTGCTGGTCGCCTGTATATTTGTTGCGCTGGTGGTAGCTACGGTAAGTGCGTTGCCGGTCGTTCGGCAGAGTTTGCACTTGCGCTTGCGGCGCGCCAACTGATGCCATCGCCGGCTGTTTTTTGATTTCTGCCCTTTCCGAAACCGAATCATGACGACTACTCTTTCGCTGATCGTTCCCACGCGAGAACGGGCCGCTTATCTTCCCCACGCCGTACGTACGTGTCTGGCCGGCGGGGGAGCCGATCTCGACGTCGAGATCCTGATATTGGATAACGCCAGCACCGACGGTACGCAGGAAGTGGTTGCCGGCATGAAAGATTCACGCATTCGTTATGTGCGTAATGATGTTCGTTTGTCGATGCGTGACAACTTCGAGAAGGGCCTGAATCTGGCCAGCGGCGACGTTCTGTGTTTCATTGGCGATGATGACGGCATTTTGCCCGGCGCGGCCGCGCGTGCGATGGAACTGTTTGCGCGCGAGGATATCGACGCCATTTCGGCAGCGCGCGCTCATTACTTCTGGCCGGACCTGGTCAGCGCGCGCAAGAACACCGGACTATTGCCACGCCACGACGGCGTCGAAATCTTCGATGCCCGTCAGAAACTCAACGAGTTGCTCGATCACGGTGATTACTATCGCCTGCCGTGCCTGTACCACGGGTTTGTCCGCCGCAGTGTCGTGGAGCGCGTCAAGCAACGGCAAGGCCGTTTTTTCCTTTCCTGCCAGGTCGACATGTTCTCGTCCATCGCACTGTCGATGGAAGGCATTCGCTACGCATTTAGCCGGTCGCCGCTCATCATCAACGGCGGCTCGTCGCGCAGCAATGGCGCATCGCACTTCGGTGGCGGCACTGACAAAGAAAAGAACCTCTGGAAGCAGGAAGACGATCTCGGATTCCTGCCGGGGTTCGACGGTTGTATCGGTGTGCCGGCCCTGATCGTCGAATCGGCACTGCGCTATTGCCAAGGCAACCCCGCTAACAACATTGCCGCGATGCTCGGCGAGTCGCGCGTTCGGGCGACGCTGCAACGGGAAGCTGCCGCGCGCGAAGCCGCCGGACGTGCGGCGCAGGAGATCGAGCAAATGTATTCGACGGCGGGCATCACACGAAGTGAGGCGGCTGCCGTACAGCAGAGCAGCGGGCGTGCCGCGCGTCTGATGCGATCATTTCTCGACACGCGTCCCGTCAACATGGGCGAGCGCGGCGTTCACGACGTATATGGTGCGTCGCAGCAATTCGGCGCCATGATCGCCGGGGGGCACACTGGCGTAGCCTATAATCCGATGGAGCAGATTTTCGTCGCCATGCGTCTCGCAAAGGGCTGACGCGACGCAGCCTGGATGACGATAAATGGATGATTCAACGCTTTCGATATCCGTTGCGGTAATGATGGGGTGTTTCGTACTCTGGCGAGTACTGACACGCCGATTTGCGCATCCCGCAGACCTGGCGGCGCTCTCCGTTCTCTACTACGCGCTGCCTTTGTCGTTTGTTGCACTGGTGCTGCGTGACGACGACGGACGCGTCTATCTGCACAGAGCTGCCTCCGACCCGGAAATTGCACTGCAGTCGCTGCATTACGCCATTCTTGCGGTGATCAGCCTGAAATGCGGTCAGTGGATTGCATCGACAATCGGTAGCGGCGCGGTTAGGCACATGTTTCCCCTGATGCCGAAGGACGGCCGCAAGGCGCGCAATTTCATCCTGCTGCTGATGATCGTGATCGTCTGCGGAATCGGCCTCTACGGCCCGGCGTTCTTCGCAGGCTACGCGGTGGAATCTACCGAGGGCTCCGCCGCGCTCGGGAACGCATTCATCTATTCATCGATCGAGTTCATCGGACTGACGTTCGGCTACGTCCTGCTGGTTAAGGTTGCCCACAAAGATCGCCCCATATCGAACGTCGTCTGGATGGCGGCGATCTTCCTGATCGTATTGGCGCTGTTGCGGGGTAAGCGGCTGGAAGTGGTGTCAGCCTTCCTGCCGCTGGCATTGCTGTCGTTCGGCATGTCGCGTTGGCTGACCAAGCCGCTGAGTCGACTGACGTTGATCCTGAGCCTCGCCGTCGTCATTTCGCTGGTTGCGTCGCTGCGTCTGGGTGAGGCGTTCAATCTTCCCAGTCTGATGTTCAACTTGTTTTCCGAAGGGTTATTTGCCGGCCACAGTCTTCCGGGCATCATCGAGAAGATCCAAATGGGTAGTATCGATTACGAGGACGGATCCCGCATGCTCATGGGCGTGCTCGCCGTTGTGCCCCGCTTTCTGTGGCCAGAGAAGGACGCATTGCTCTACGCGGGTAACGCGGCGTTGGTTGGGGTCTCTCCATTAGGGGCGACGACGATGTTGGCCGAGGTCGTGCTGCAAGGCGGCGCGTTGGCTGTCGGCCTGACCTACTTTGTGATGGGCTTCGTGTTCCAGCGCTTTTATGTCGGTATCCGGTACATGGCGTCTGACGTGCGCGAGCGTCGCCTGCCACTTGCCGCCATCGGGTATCTGGTTTGCGTGGCGATCTTTATTCCACACTTCCGGGACGGCATCATTCCCGCAATGAAGATCTCGTTTCAGGCGGTCGTGTACCTTGCGGTTCTTGCGGGGTTGCAGTCAAGCACATGGTCGTGGAGATTGCTGCGTATGCGTCGCGTGAAGCCTGCGTTGGTTAAGGAGAGCGCCTCGTCTACGCAGGCTTTGATCGACAGAAAAACGGGGCAAGTCCTTCAGTAACGTCATGGTTGTGTTGACATCTCAAAACAAGACGGCGAACGTAGCGCTGGTCTCGCTCAAGGCGTTTGGCGATCTCGTGATCGCCCGCGCAGCGTTACGTCAGGCTGGCAGCGCGGCAGACGACGTGCAGATGTTCATCGGAGAGCATCTGATTGAATTGCACGAAGCGCTGAGCCCGCGCGCTGGCACACGGGTGATCGAGCATGGCCCAGGGGTGCCCGCATTCTTCGACGTCAAGAAGGCTGGCGCCGTGTCTGCCATGTGCAGCGGTGTGAAATTGCGCAAGTCGTTGCGCACACTGACTGCCGCAAGCGATACGACGCTGGTCTTTGACCGACTCGGTGCGCGTGAACGGTTTCTGGCGGGGCGCGCGCCCAGCATGGCGCTGCCTGCCTCGCAGAACATCTATCGGGCGTACATGCAGTTGCTTGGGACTGCTGCGTCCGCCCCGTCCGTAACGACAAGTGCCAATGCAGTGGCAACACCGTGCTTGGGCGACCGGCCGCCGCTCGTGGGCATATTTCCAGGCAGCCGTATTGCGGCTAAACAGCTGCCGCCCGACCTGATTGCGTGGATTGCCCACAAGTGCCGTGCGGCAGGCGCCGATGTTGAAGTGTTTTGCCTGGAAGGTGAACCGCTTGCGCCGCAGAGTCCGGTCTATAAGACGACGGTGGTGCCGCGCAGGTTCTCCGCCATGCTGCAGGCAGTGGGGAGCGTGGATCGGGTCGTCTCCGCGGACAGCATGCCCGCTCACTTGGCGGAATTCGTCGCGCGCCCGGTCTTCGTGGCGTCGCCGGTGACGAACACGTACTGGCTCCCGCTGAGCAGTCTGGAGCATGACCGATGGGCCTTGTTTGGGGAGTTGGCGTTGCTCGAAGCGCGCCTGAACGCCTTTGTTGGGCACACGTCGGTACCTGTACCTGCGTGACGTGAGCGCCGCGTTCTCAGTTTGTGAATCCTGTCATGTGATCGAACGATGGAATCTAAATACCTCTTTCAACAAAACATCGACGAACATCGGGCCGTCATCGAAGCACTGCCTGTTCTCGGCGACGTCGTGCAACAAGCCATCAACCTCGTCTCCGAGGCATTAGCTGCGGGCGGCAAAGTCATGTTCTGCGGCAACGGTGGATCAGCCGCCGATAGTCAGCATCTGGCTGCCGAATTCACCGGACGGTTCATCCACGATCGTAAGCCGCTGGCTGCCATCGCCTTATCGACGGACTCGTCGGCGCTGACGTGCATCGGCAACGATTACTCCTTCGACGATGTCTTCGTCCGCCAACTTCAGGCACTGGGGCGAGCCGGCGATTGCCTGGTGGGCATCTCCACGTCCGGTAATTCGGGCAACGTGCTGCGCGCCGTGCAGGCCGCCCGGGAGATGGGAATTCGGACGATCGGTCTGCTCGGGCGCGACGGTGGCAAGCTCGCACCGTTGTGCGATTGCGCGATCGTTGTCCCGTCACAAGTGACGGCACGTATTCAGGAAGCCCATATCCTGATCGGCCATACGCTTTGCGGCGGGGTGGAGCAGACGCTTGGACTGGTGGCATCCACATGCAACGAATGAGCAAATCGCGAGACGCGATAGAGATCAATAGGAACCTTGCGGCGTCATGATAAAAATTTCCATCGTTACAGCCGTCTACAACCGCGAAGATGTCATTGCAGACGCCGTTGCCAGTGTGCAGGCGCAATCGTATGAAGACATCGAACATATCGTCGTTGACGGTGCCTCGACAGACAAGACACTGAGCGTCTTGCAGGGTTGTCTGGACAGCCGGGCCATACTGATCAGCGAGCGCGACACCGGCATTTACGACGCATTGAACAAGGGCTTTCTCAAAGCCACCGGCGATGTCGTGGGTGTGATGCACTCGGACGATTTTTTTGCTGACACAGACGTGCTGCGTGATGTGGCCGTTGCCTTTGAAGACCCGAACGTCGACGCGGTGTACGGCGATCTCGATTACGTTGCCAAGAACGATACGGCTCGCGTCATTCGCCATTGGCGTTCAGCGCCGTTCAGCGCGGGTCAATTGGCCTGGGGATGGATGCCGCCTCACCCGACGTTGTTCGTGCGGCGCAGTGCCATCGAGCAGGCCGGTGCGTTCGACACCCGTTATCGCATCGCTGCGGACTATGATTTCATCCTGCGCCACTTCTCGGCCGCGAAATGGAACGCCGTATACATCCCTCGTGTGCTCGTGAAAATGCGACTCGGCGGTGAGAGCAATCGTTCGCTCTCGCGGATTGTGCGCAAGTCCAAGGAGGATTGGCTGGCATTGCATCGCAACCGCGTTGGTGCGTTCGGCGGCGTGGGGGCCATTGTGTGGAAAAATCTCAGCAAGGTTAAACAGTTCCTTTAAGGGTGCGCTGCCCTGAAAGGCGACGATTTTCAGAGTTCCATTGCATGGACAATCTCCAATTTTGCGATCGGTTGCATTGGTACGTAAACAAGCAACTCGATAATCTGTTTCCCTCGTTCGATGGCGAGTCGCTTGTGGATCGCGCGGCGGTCGAAGCGGCTGTCGATCTGACCTGCTTTACGGTGTCGAAGATCAAGGTCTATTCGGGAGCGCGCTTCGATTACCAAAACTCGACCCATTACGCGACGTTTCTCTATTGGCTGTCACGCACGCTTTGGGCGAGAGGTCAGGGCAACGATCAGGCGACTCGGGTGTTTTTGCTCAACAAGGCGGTCAACGGCATCGATCTGTTTTACGAGATCGAGATGCCGAAGGTTTTTCTGCTGACGCATTCCACGGGCATGGTGTTTGCGAAAGCGACTTATGGATCGCATTTCCAGATGCACCAGAACTGCACCGTTGGGCGAAACCAGGACGATCGTCCGGTCATCGAGCCGGGCGTCGTGCTGTATCCCAACTCGGCCATCATCGGTCAGTGCCATGTGAGAGAGAATACGGTGCTCACACCGGGCGTGAAACTCGTGAATCGCGATACCCCGGGAAACTGTTACGTGTTTGCGGGCGAAGGCGGCGAGCCGACGTTCAAGCCGATCAAAGAATATTTCATCCATCGGTATCTGCACCCCTGAAGGGGCATCTCCCGGGCGTCATGAAAATTTTGTGTAATCATGCGCCTCTTCGTCGCAATCAATAGGGAGAGCTATGCCTGAGCGCTTCAGGGGAACATCGTCGCCTGTTCTGGCGATCGTCGTGCCTTGTTTTAACGAGCAGGAAGTGCTCCCTATGACCATCCGTCATCTGGCCGGAGTGCTCGACAATCTCAAAACGCAGGGGCAGGTGGCCGCAGGTAGCTATCTTTACTTCGTCGACGACGGATCCACCGACCTCACTTGGCCGATTCTGATCGCAGCGCGCACCGAAAACGATAGCGTGCGATCACTCAAGCTCTCGCGAAACTTCGGGCATCAGAACGCGCTGTTGGCCGGACTCATGCAGGTACGGCCGCATTGCGACGTTTCCATCTCGATCGACGCCGATCTGCAACAGGATTCGGGTGCCATCCGGGATTTTTTGGCCCGCTACGCCGAGGGGGCAGAGATTGTCTATGGGGTACGGCGAAATCGCGATGCCGATGGTTTCTTCAAGCGCACGACCGCCACATTCTTCTATCGGTTGATGGCGCGAATGGGGGCACGGGTGATTCCGAATCATGCCGACTATCGGCTGCTCGGCAACAAGGCGATGGCGGCGCTGAGTCAGTACGGCGAGCCGGAGGTATTTCTGCGGGCGCTGTGTATCCAGTTGGGTTACCGCACGGCGACCGTGGAATTCGAGGTGACCGAGCGTGCTGCCGGCGTCAGCAAATATTCATTCGGCAAGATGCTCAAGCTGGCTTTGACCGGCATCACTTCGTTCAGCGTTGCCCCGCTGCGACTGATTACCGTGATTGGCCTTCTGGTCTTTGGTATGAGCCTGGCGATGGCGCTCTATGTGCTGGCGATCGCTCTGTTTTTCGACAAGGTGGTACCTGGCTGGGCGTCGACGACGCTGCCCATCTATTTCCTCGGGGGGGTGCAGATTCTGTGCACTGCCGTGATCGGCGAGTACATGGCACAGATTCTGACCGGGGTGAAGCGCAGGCCTCGTTATCTGATAGAGGAGGAGGCCAAGTGAAGTGGCTCTTTGGACCGCTTGCCATGCTCGTCTACGCGGCGACGAGTTGCACGGGGTTGTATCTGCTAAAGACGGCAGATGGCTGGTTCAGTTTGCGCTTCGCTTCCGGCGGCGTGCTTTACGTCGCCGGGGCGGCCATATGGATCTGCCTGCTGCGTCTGCTGCCGCTGTCCGTCGCGTTCCCTATCGCTTCAGGCATGCTCATGCTTGGCACGACGCTGACAGGCTATTTCTTGCTCGATGAGCGGCTGTCCGCGATGCAGGGAGTGGGAATCGTATTGATTCTGTCCGGCATGGTTTTTGTCGGCGCGAATATTGGAAAGTCATGAGCAACGACATCGATCGGCAGCGCGAACATTTCAACAGCATTTCCGAGAAGTACTGGTCAGCCAGACGGCACGAGAATCACCTGTTGCTCAAGGATCTCATCTGGCGACATTTTTTTTCGGATAAAGCGGGCTTGTTACGCCCGGGCACAGCACTGCTCGAGCCGATGTGCGGTATGGCCGAAGGGCTGCAGATTGTGCGTAAGTTCGTTCAGGAAGACGTGGTCTATCTAGGGTTCGACTACAGCGAGAACATGGTCGAGCACGCCCGGTCGCTGCATCCCGGCCAGCGTATCGAGTGGCAGGACGCCACACAGTTCGATGCCGAGGGGCAGACGTTCGACTTCATCATTCTGATCGGTGGCCTGCATCATGTGTTCGATCGCAGCGCCGACGTGGTGGCGCGCTTGTGCGCAGCGCTCAAACCGGGGGGGCATTTCCTTACCTTCGAGCCTACGCAGAACACTTGGCTCACGCGTAAAGTGCGCCAGCGCATCTACGAGAAGAATGCGCTGTTCGACAACGAGACCGAACAGGGTTTCGATCTTCCTGCGTTGGATGCGATGTTTACCCAACAGCAGATGATGCGGGTCGACCAGGTATATCCGGGGCTGCTCGCCTACGTGCTTTACTACAATCCCGATGCCTTTCCGCTGCTCAATCGCGGGGGCCCTCGCGCTGTGCGCAGCGCCTTTGCCATTGACCGGCTGTTCTGGCGCGGCTGGCTGGGTAGAACGTTGTCCTTCGCCACGATCACGCTGTGGAGAAAGCCATGATCGGCACGCATCCCGGTGACCGTGGCCGGGATACTGCCGGATGGCTGATCGGACTCTGTTATGCCGTGGTCATCGCGTACACCTGGTTCATGTGGGGCGGGCTGATACACGCGAAGTGGGGCGCCATCGACGATCACGAGATCATGTGGATGATTGGCAACCACGCGCGGCTTGACCCTTCGCGGCTTGGCGACACACTCGCCCACACCGAACTGGCATCGGACGCCACAATCGCGCGCTTTCGCCCCGCCTACTTCACGTTGCGGGCGATGGAAGCGGTCGTGTGGGGCAAAAGTGCTGCCCTTTGGTATGCCGCGCGTATCGGTATCGCGTTGTTGCTGGCAGTCACGCTGGTGTACTTCTGTCTGCCGGTCGCTGGCGTATGGCTGACAGCGGCATTCGTGATTTTTGCAATGTCCGCACCGTACTGGAGCGACATCTTCGCGCGGGCCGGACCGGCTGAGACCTATGTCGTGTTGGGCGTGTGCCTGATGGCATTGGCCTGGGGGCGGACCCGCCGAGAGACGCTGACGTTGGGCCGGGCCTGTGGACTCGCGGCAGGCGCCATGATAGCCAGCGGCAGCAAGGAAAACATGCTGCTGCTTGGCATTGTGCCGCTCTGGTTGCTGGTGACACGGCGAGTGCGGGTGACGCCCGCTGCCCGTGCGGTGATGGCAGGCACGCTCGCATTCATGATCTGGATCGGTGTGACGGTCGGTTTGCGGATCGCGCGTACCGGAACGGATATTTATAACAACGACGCATCGGTACAGGGACGTGCCGCCGTCATTCTGTCACTGTTGCAGCGGCCCGTGATCCAGCTCTGGCTGGCGGCGTTGTTGGTGGCGGCCGTGGCCTGCTGGCTCACGCGCGATCGGGCCGGACGGCCGTTGGGGGATGTGGACGGAAATGCACCTCCCTATCTCGCGTGGCGGCGCTTCCTGTTCGTTGGGGTGGCCGTACTGGCCATTTACGCGGCGCAGGTAGTTTTTTACACAGCGGCTTGGCCAGACGGGAAAAATTTGCAAGGGCGCTATCTTTTCCCTGGTGTGCTGGCCGGTCATCTGATGCTTTTGCTCGGAGCGGCGTTGGTTATCGACCTTGTACGCCGTGGCGTGCCGCGAGGGGGATGGCGTTCTGTGGCAGTTGGCCTGACGACGACGGCACTATCCCTGGTGTTTCTGTCGAACGCACGCGAGCACTTTGATGCCAATCGCCAGGCCGCCACTCGCACCGTGACAGATACGCAGCGTTTCGAGGCGAGTCTGATTCGCATGGAGGCCGCCCTGCGGGCGCATCCAAAGACTGCGCTGGTCATAAACGTATTCACCGTTTGGGACATCGAGCCCGTCGTGGCGGTGTATCGCTTCGCGCGTGCGGCCGGTATCGACAACCCGATCGCAGTGCTCACGCACGAGATGGACCCGCCTCGATACGCGGAGGGTTCTCTCGATAAGTCGCTGGCGATCCAGCTCGACGAAATGTCCCGTGGCGCATACGCAACGCTGGCGACCACGGCTTGGACGGACATTAATCCAGAGGACTGCTACTCGGTGGGCATGCACGGTCCGCCACTGGCGACATGCAAGGACGGCATTGTCATCTGGCCGCAATGACGGGGAAGTCTCGCCTTGACTCTTGGCTCAGGACGTCTAGCCTGAAAGGCGGGGCGCGAAAGCAGCGCGCAGGATAAAGGCCGCGCTGCTTGAGAATCCCTCGATCGTTACGACTTTGCCGAGTTGCCACGGTACAACGTCATGGCCCTCCCGATCCTGCTGATCGTCATTGTCGTCGCCGCGCTCGCGTTTCATTTCTGGAGTCCGTGGTGGCTGACCCCGCTGGCGTCGAACTGGCGCCAGATGGACGACACCCTCACCATCACGCTGGTGATCACCGGCGTGGCCTTTGTCGTCATCAATCTCTTCGTGGCATGGGCGGTCTTCCGCTATCGCCATCGCGACGGCCACCGTGCCGCCTACGAGCCCCACAACCGCCGTCTTGAAGCCTGGCTCATCGGTATCACGACCGTCGGCATCGTGGCGATGCTTGCCCCGGGTCTGCTCGTCTATGCCAAGCTCATCAACCCGCCGACGAACGCCATGGTGGTGGAAGTCGTCGGCCAGCAGTGGCAGTGGCGGTTTCGACTGCCGGGACCGGATGGGCGCCTCGGCAGCTCCGATCCTGCCTATGTCACCGCCGATAACCCGCTCGGCCTGAATCCCAAGGATCCCGCCAATCAGGACAATCGCATCGTCGATGCCCCCGAGCTTCATCTGCTCGTCGGCGTGCCGGTCAAATTGCTGCTGCGCGCCAAAGACGTCCTGCACGATTTCTACGTCCCACCATTCCGCACGCGGATGAACATGGTGCCGGGCATGGTCACGCAAATGTGGCTCACCCCCACGCAAACCGGGCGTTTCGACATTCTCTGCGCTCAGCTTTGCGGTGTCGGCCATTCGAACATGCGCGGCGTCGTCGTGGTGGACGACCGCCCCGCCTACGACGCGTGGGTCGCCAAACTGCCGACATTTGCTGCACTGCAAGCACAGCATGCCGGGGCCAGCGCGATGGACCCACTCGCGGCCAAGGGCAAACTGCTTGCACAGGCGAAGGGCTGCGCCGTGTGCCATTCGGTCGATGGCGCAGCGGGCGTCGGACCGACGTGGCACGGCCTGTATGGCAAGACCGAGACGTTTCAGGATGGCAGCTCGGCCATGGTCGACGACGCTTATCTCGCTACGTTCATTCGAAACCCGACCGCGCGCGTGCCCAAAGGCTTCGCGCCGATCATGCCGCAACTCGACGTGAGCGATGCCGATCTCGCCGCACTGATCGCCTACATCAAGACACTTGCCCCGGGCGGGGCATCAACGACGCCTGCAACACCTGCACCGACTGTTGCCCCCGCCGCGCCGACGGCGCGCGTCGATACACTGCAACTCGCCCAGAACTCGCTGGCTACGCCGCGCTCGCCCGCGCCCATGGCACCGTTATCCCCTGAGGCGGCGTCGTCTTCATCGTCTGGCTATAGCGCCCCCAGCGCGCCGACCCGGTCGGGACCACCGCCGCTGGCCACACCGATTCCACCCTTGGCCATCCCGCCACCACCGGGAAATGCACCCTCGGCTCCGTCGGGCGGGGTATCACCGCCGCGCGTGCCGTCGATGGTTCCGCCGCAGACCAGACCGCAATAGAACGAACAAGACAGATAAAACAGACAAGACAGACGTGAAGGAGGAGAGACTTCATGGCTTACGGAAAATCCGCACACGGCGACCACGACGGCCCGCAAAGCTTCTGGACGAAGTACGTCTGGAGTCAGGACCACAAAGTCATTGCGGTGCAGTACGCACTCACGGCGATTGCCGTCGGTCTGGTCGGTCTCGTGCTCTCCAACCTGATGCGTCTGCAACTGGGCTTCCCCGGCAAGTTCTCGTTCATCGACGCCAGTCACTATTACCAGTACGTGACGATGCACGGCATGATCATGGTGATCTACCTGCTCACCGCGCTGTTTCTAGGCGGCTTCGGCAACTACCTGATCCCGCTGATGGTCGGCGCGCGCGACATGGTCTTCCCGTTCCTGAACATGCTCAGTTACTGGGTCTACTTGCTGGCCGTCATCGTGCTGATGGCGAGTTTCTTCGTACCGGGCGGGCCCACGGGTGCCGGCTGGACGCTCTACCCGCCACAGGCCATCCTGCCCGGCACGCCGGGCACCGAGTGGGGCATCGTGCTGATGCTGGTCTCGCTGCTGATCTTCATCGTGGCGGCGACGATGGGCGGCCTGAACTACGTCACCACGGTCTTGCAGGCGCGCACAGAAGGCATGACGCTGCTGCGCATGCCGCTCACCGTCTGGGGCATCGTGATGGCGACCGTGCTGGCGCTGCTCGCGTTCCCCGCGCTGTTTGTCTCGGGCGTGATGATGCTGCTCGACAAGACGCTGCATACCAGCTTCTTCATGCCCGCCATCGTCTCGCTCGGGCAGACGCTCGACTATCGCGGCGGCAGCCCGTTGCTGTTCCAGCATCTGTTCTGGTTCTTCGGTCACCCGGAGGTCTACATCGTTGCGCTGCCGGCGTTCGGCATCGTCTCCGATCTCATCAGCGTGCATGCGCGCAAAAACATCTTCGGCTACCGCATGATGGTCTGGGCGATTCTTGCCATCGGCGTGCTGTCGTTCGTGGTGTGGGCGCACCACATGTTCATCAGCGGCATGAATCCGTACTTCGGCTTCTTCTTCGCCACGACCACGCTCATCATCGCCATCCCCACGGCCATCAAGGTCTACAACTGGGTGCTCACGCTCTGGCGCGGCGACATTCATCTGAGCGTGCCGATGCTGTTCGCCATCGGTTTCATCAGCACGTTCGTGATCGGCGGCCTGACGGGATTGTTTCTCGGCAACGTGAGCGTGGACATGCCGCTCTCGAACACGTACTTCGTGGTCGCGCACTTTCACATGGTGATGGGGGTCGCACCGCTGCTGGTGGTCTTCGGCGGCATCTATCACTGGTATCCGCTGGTGAGCGGCAGACGCCTGAACGATCGTCTCGGACAGTGGCATTTCTGGATCACGTTCCTGGGCACCTACGCGATCTTCTTCCCGATGCATTACCTCGGCATTCTCGGCATGCCGCGACGCTATTACGAGTTTCAGGGGTACAGCTTCATTCCGCAGTCGGCCCACACGATGAACACCTACATCTCGGTGGCCGCGTTCATCGTTGCGCTCGGGCAATTACTTTTCCTGTTCAATCTCGCGTGGAGTCTGCGGCACGGCAAACCGGCGGGTGCGAATACGTGGCGGGCGGCGTCGCTCGAATGGCAGACGCCCAACGTGCCGCCGGTGCACGGCAACTGGGGGCCGACGCTGCCCGTGGCCTATCGCTGGCCCTATGAGTACAGCGTGCCGGGCGACATCGACGACTTCGTCGCACAAAATCTCGCCCCCGATCCGCGACGGCCCGCCACGATGGTCGATCGCGATGCGTTGCCATCGCACGGACCATCGTCACCCTCCGTGCCGCCCACACCCCCTTCGCCGGACAGCCCGAAAGGAGCCGCATCATGAGACCCGTTCCGTCGTGGCCGCCTATGCCCGGGGGCGCGCCGATCGCACAGCCGCCGCGCCGCCGCGCATCGCAGGTTGCCATCTGGTGGTTGATGGGGGTCATCGGCGTGCTCTTTGGCCTGATGCTCGTCGCCTACGTGATGCGCATGAGTCTCGGCGACTGGCGGCCGCTACCCTCGCTCCCGATGCTGTGGTTGAACACCGGGGTGCTGGCAGCGGCCTGCATCGTGATGCAGTCGTCCGTCTGGCAGGCAAAGCGCGGCGAACTGCGTCGCTCGCGCCGCGACTGGACGGCGGCCGGCGTGCTGGCGCTAGTGTTCGTGATCGGGCAGTTATGGGTCTGGCGCGATCTCGTGGCACGTCACTATGGCGTGGCGGGCAACCCGGCCAACAGCTTCTTCTTCCTGCTCACGGGGCTGCATGCGCTCCATCTCGTCGGCGGACTCGTTGCATGGGCGCTGCTCATGCCGCGCGCGATGTCGCACGGTACGCGGGCGCGACGGCTGTCGCTCACCGCGCAGTACTGGCACTTTTTGCTGCTGCTGTGGCTCGTGCTGTTCGCCGCCATGGCCAATCTCACGCCAGAGATTGCGCAGCGGTTGTGCGGCGTCAGTCAGTGAGCCGGAGCGACATCGTGAACACGACATCGACCCCTTCAAACACAATCGCAGACACGGCCCATCTGCCCGGCGGCTGGCGTGGCATCGTGACCGACTGGTCCGGCGACCGCGCGGCATTTCAGGTGCCGTGGGGCAAGGCGATGATGTGGATCTTCCTCGTCTCGGACACCTTCGTCTTCAGCAGCTTTCTCATCGGCTACATGACGGTGCGCATCTCCACGACGGCACCGTGGCCCAACCCCGCCGAGATTTTTGCGCTGAATGTGAACGGGCACCCGGTGCCTTTGCTGCTCATCGCGATCATGACCTTCGTGCTGATCAGCAGCAGCGGCAGTATGGCGATGGCCGTCAATTACGCGTATCGGAAAGACCGCGACAAGACGGCGGCGTGCATTCTTGCGACGGCGTATCTCGGCATTGCATTCGTGGGCATGCAGGCCTTCGAGTGGACCAATCTGATCGCGCATGAAGGCATTCGCCCGTGGGGCAACAAGATGGGCGCGGCGCAGTTCGGCGCGTGCTTCTTTATGATCACCGGCTTTCACGGGCTGCACGTGAGCGCGGGCGTGATCTATCTGCTCACCGTCATGCGCAAGGTGCTCAACGGCACCCTTGAGCGGCGGGACAACTATCAACTCGTCGAAATCGCGGGCCTCTACTGGCACTTCGTCGATCTCGTCTGGGTGTTCATCTTTGCGTTGTTCTATCTCTGGTAGAGGCCTGCCATGGACCCCGCTGCCGCAACTGCATCCGCATCCGACGATCATTCCGGACAACAGCATCCGGTCGGCATCTACCTGAAGGTGTGGGGGCTGCTGTTCGTGCTCTCGACCTTCTCGTATCTCGTCGACTATGCGAACCTGCACGGCTATCTGCGATGGGGATTGATCCTCGCGCTAATGGTCGCAAAGGCGGGGCTGATCGTGGCGGTCTTCATGCATATGCGCTGGGAGCGGCTGGCGCTCGTCTACGCGATTCTGATTCCGCCGCTCGCGCTACTCGTGTTGATGGCGCTCATGGCGACGGAGGCCGACTACACGTTCCTCACGCGACTGGCGCACTTCGGTTAATCGCGCCGACGCTCACAACAGTTCCACCAGTCGCCGGTCACTCTTGCGACAGTATTCCGCACAGGCCGCACGCGCTGCCGTTGCGGCGCCGTGTACGAACAACGGCGCATCGGCGCGCCGCGACATCGACACGACGATGGACGGCGGCGCTGGCTGCAACGGCAGCTCGACCACTTCCCCGTTCGCTATCAGCGCATCCACGAACAGGCGGGGTATCGCCGCCACGCCGAAGCCGTCGCGCACCAACTGCACGATGACGGCAATCGAAGGCGAGCCCGTGATGCGCGTCTCCGACAGCGGCACGCCGTGCACGCCCGCCAGTTTCGCGACGATATCTTCGAGCGCCCGGTGAGGTGCAGTGCCGCGTCCGTACGTGAGGATCGGGTGCTGCAAGACCTGCTTTGCGAGTCCGCCGCGCGTGTTCGGAAACAAGCCGGTACGTGCGATCCAGTGCACCGGGTAATTGGCCAGCGCGTCGCACACCACGCTGCTGTCGTCGCTGCCTTCCACACGAATGATCAGATCGAGTTCGTCGGCGAGCAGCCGTCGTTGCAACTGCACGGAAACATCGACCGTCAGCTCGACTTCCAGCGTCGGGTAATCGGCGGCCAGCCGTCGCAGGTAGTGCGGCAACCAGCTATGCACCACTGTTTCGATCACGCCCAGACGCAGGCGTCCGCGTGTCGTGCTTTCACCGGAGGCTGCCGCTTGCAAGCGCTTGGCGGCTTCGACCACGGCCTTGGCATAGCCCAGCAAATACTCGCCGTTGGGCGTGAGTCGAAACTCGCGGCTCTCGCGATCTACTAGCGCGGTATTCAACTCGTCTTCGAGCGCTTTCAGGCGTTGCGAAATGGCGGCAGGCGTAGCGTGCAATGCGGCGGCCGTAGCGCGAAAGTTGCGCAGTTTGGCCAGCGTGACGAAGGTTTCGAGAAAACGGGTATTCACGGCAATCCTGGGGGGAGCAGGGGCGCGGCGCGCGCAATAGCGGTCATGCTGTGAAGAAAAGAAAGACGGCAAACCTCGGGAAAACCCGCGAAGTCGTTAAGAAATTCTATACGGCGACGCGTAGAAAAACTCGTTAGCGACAACATTTTTTTCTTTCTATGCTTCATCCATTCGATGCGCCCCCCAAGCACCGCAACGCATCGCCCCCGGATTGTTGCTCACTCGCCCGACTGCCATGAACCACCCTGCCACGCCGCTCGATTTCACTTCGCAACGCGAGACGATCATGCCCTTCGAATTCCGTCAGGCCGTGCGCAGCGGCCAGTTCCGTGGACCGACTGCCGGCTATTGCGGCGAGTTCGCGCAGGCCAACCTCGCCATCCTTCCCGTGGCGCATGCGCATGACTTCCTGCGCTTCTGCCAGAGCAACCCCAAGGCGTGCCCGCTGCTGGGCGTGGGCGAGCCCGGTCAATGGCATGTGCCGTCGCTGGGCCGCGAAGTGGATATCCGTACCGACGTGCCGGGCTACAACGTCTACCGCGACGGCAAGCTCGCCGGCGAAGTCGACAATCTGGCCGAGTACTGGCAGAGCGACTTCGTCGTGTTCGCTATCGGCTGCTCTTTTTCGTTCGAACACATGCTCGCCAAGGCGGGCATCCCGCTGCGTCACGTGGAAGAAGGCTGCAACGTGCCGATGTATCGCACGAAGATCGCCAATCAGCGCGCGGGCAAATTCGGCGGCGAACTGGTGGTGTCGATGCGCCCGATGAAAGGGGCCGACGCCATTCGCGCCGTGCAGATCACGAGCCGTTTCCCGGGCGTGCATGGTGCGCCGATTCATATCGGTGACCCGGCCGAGCTGGGGATCGCCGATTTGTCGAAGCCGGAATTCGGCGACGCCGTGACCATCCGCGACGGCGAACTGCCCGTGTACTGGGCTTGCGGCGTGACGCCGCAAACCGCCCTGATGGGCGCGAAGCTGCCGCTCGCTATCGCGCACAAACCGGGCTACATGCTCATGACCGATATCCCGAACGCATCGCTCGCCGTCTTCTAATTCCTGACGGCAAGACACGCACCCCGCAGCAGGCACCACGTAGCACGCATCACGCATCACATAAGAACACCGCGCCATGACGGAAGTCGGCAGGGCAGTTGCTGCCGGCCGTCGACCGAACACGCCCATCGCGGAGCGCGGCCCGAGGGCATCACACGGCAAGACAGGACATCACCGGAGTCTTCTACTCATGGATAGCAAAACCCCTCTCGCGAGCCCGTCGGCAGCTGCGGCTGCCACGGTGCCGGACACGCCGGCCCCCGCCGGCGGCAGTCTGTTCGGCTGGTACGGCGACGCGACACCGACGGAAAAGCGCGCGTTCTGGAGCTGCAAGGTCGGCTACATGCTCGACGGCATGGACACGCAGATGCTGAGCTTCGTCATCCCGACGCTGATCGCCACGTGGGGCATCAGCCTCGCCGACGCGGGCTTCATCGGCACGCTCACGCTACTCGCTTCAGCACTCGGCGGCTGGGTCGCCGGCATTCTGTCCGACCGCATCGGACGTGTGCGCACGCTGCAACTGACGGTTCTCTGGTTCGCGGTATTCACCGGGCTGTGCGGCCTCGCGCAGAACTATCACCAACTGCTCGCAGCGCGTGCGCTCATGGGCTTCGGCTTCGGCGGCGAATGGACGGCCGGTGCCGTGCTGATCGGCGAAGTGATTCGCGCCCGCGATCGCGGCAAGGCCGTGGGGCTGGTGCAGTCGGGCTGGGCCATCGGCTGGGGCCTGACCGCCATTCTCTACGCGGTGCTGTTCTCGCTGATGCCGGCGGAACTGGCCTGGCGCGCGCTGTTCCTGATCGGCCTGCTGCCGGCGCTGCTGGTGCTGTTCATCCGCCGCTATGTGAAAGAGCCGGAGGTGTATCAGAAGGAGAAGGCCAAACAGGCGAAGTCGGACGACGCGCCGGGACTCGCGGCCATCTTCAGCCCGAAGCTGCTCTCCACGACGATTCGCGCGGCATTGCTGACCACCGGTGCACAGGGCGGCTACTACGCCATTACCACGTGGTTGCCGACGTTCCTCAAGACTGAACGCCATCTCACCGTGATGGGCACCGGCGGTTATCTCGCAATGATCATCTTCGGCTCGTGGGTCGGCTATCTGGTGAGTTCGTACCTGACTGATCGTCTGGGCCGCAAACCGAACTTCATCCTGTTCGCTGTGGGCTCGATGGTGATTGCGTTCTCGTACACGTCGCTGCCGCTCACCGACAGCGCCATGTTCTGGCTCGGCTTCCCGCTCGGGTTCTTCGCCTCGGGTATTTTCAGCGGCATGGGTGCCTTCCTGACCGAGTTGTTCCCGACGAACGTTCGCGGCTCGGGCCAAGGCTTCTGCTACAACGTAGGCCGCGCTGTGGGGGCCCTGTTCCCCTTCCTGATCGGCATGCTCTCCAAGCAGTACGGACTGGGCACGACCATCGGCATCTTCGCGGCGGTAGCCTACGGTGTGCTGATTCTTGCGGCACTTACCTTGCCGGAGACGCGTGGCCGCGAGCTGGAATCGCTCGAACTGAAAACGCAGTGAGGACTTTGGCAATTCACCTCACGTCGAGTTATTGAATCACCGCGGCAGCCGTCGCTGCCGCGCCTGAACACATTCCCCTGATCGCACCATTCTGTGCAGCCCCGTGGCGATGGCCATGCGGGCCTGCATGGGAGACGTGCGCGCTGTGAAATTGTGAAATCGGTCTTTCCCGTTTGACCATTGCTTTGCGAGTGACCCCATGACGAACGCTCTCACGCCTGCTACCCAACACAACATCGCCACCGACCCGCGCTGGCAGTTCTGGATCGATCGTGGCGGCACCTTCACCGATATCGTGGCGCGTCGTCCCGACGGCACGCTCGTGACGCACAAGCTGCTGTCGGAAAACCCGGAGCAATATCGCGATGCCGCCGTTGCCGGTATCCGTCACCTGCTGGGTCTGTCGACCGGTGAGCCCATCACACCCGCACAAGTCGAGATGGTGAAGATGGGCACCACCGTTGCCACCAACGCACTGCTCGAACGCAAAGGCGAAGCGCTGGCGCTGGTGACGACGCAGGGCTTTCGCGACGCGTTGCGCATCGCCTATCAAAATCGCCCGCGTTTGTTCGATCTGGATATCGCGCTGCCCGAAGCGTTGTATGCGGAAGTGGTGGAAGTCGATGAGCGCGTCGGCGCGCAGGGTGAAGTCGTGCGCGAGCTCGATCTCGCGGCGGCACGTATCGCGCTCGAAGCCGTGTATGCGAAGGGCGTGCGGGCGCTGGCCATCGTGTTGATGCACGGCTATCGCTTTCAGGCACATGAGAAAGCACTGGCGGCGCTCGCTCGCGAACTGGGTTTCACGCAAGTGTCGGTGTCGCACGAAGTGTCGCCGCTGATGAAGCTGGTGTCGCGCGGTGATACGACGGTGGTCGATGCGTATCTCTCGCCAATTCTGCGCCGCTACGTCGAGCAGGTCGCGCAGGAGATGCCGGGCGTGAATCTGCAATTCATGCAGAGCAGCGGCGGACTGACGCGTGCCGACAATTTCCAAGGCAAGGACGCCATCCTGTCCGGCCCAGCGGGTGGCATTGTCGGCATGGTGCGTGCGTCGAGCGCGGCAGGCTTTGATCGCGTGATCGGCTTCGATATGGGCGGCACGTCCACCGACGTCTCGCATTACAACGGCGAGTTCGAGCGCGTGTTCGAGACGCAAGTGGCCGGCGTGCGCATGCGCGCGCCGATGATGAGTATTCACACGGTGGCGGCCGGCGGCGGCTCGGTGCTGTCGTTCGACGGCACGCGTCTGCGCGTGGGGCCCGACTCGGCGGGTGCGAATCCCGGGCCGGCAGCGTACCGTCGCGGCGGACCGCTGACGGTGACCGACTGCAACGTCATGCTGGGCAAAATTCAGCCTGCCCACTTCCCGAAGGTATTCGGTCCTCACGCGAATGAAGCGCTTGACCGTGAGGTTGTGGTCGAGAAGTTCACTGCGTTGGCGAAGGAAATCGAGCGCGCCACCGGCCGCAGCCAGACGCCGGAAGCGCTCGCCGAAGGCTTCCTCGAAATCGCGATTGGCAGCATGGCCAACGCGATCAAGAAAATCTCCGTGCAGCGCGGTCATGACGTGAGCCGCTATGTGCTGACGACGTTCGGTGGCGCGGGTGGTCAACATGCATGCGGTGTGGCCGATGCCCTCGGCATGACGCAGGTGTTTGCGCATCCGCTGGCTGGCGTGCTGTCGGCGTATGGCATGGGTCTCGCCGATCAGACGGCGATGCGCGAGCGCATGATCGAAGCGCCGCTTGCCGTGGACGGATCGCAAGCACTGGAAGACGCGCTCGGTGCGCTCGCCGACGAAGCGGCCAACAGTCTGCTCGCGCAAGGTGTGCCGCCGTCGCGCATCGAAACCGTGCGCCGTGTGCACGTTCGCTATGCGGGCACGGATTCGGCCATCGCCGTGCCGTTCGGTGATGTGGATCAAATGCGCGCAGCCTTCGAGGCGGCGTATCGCCAGCGCTATTCGTTCCTGATGGATGGCGCAGCATTGATTGTCGAAGTGGCGTCGGTCGAAGCGATCGGTCACTCGGACGCGCCCGTCGATATCACGCCGCTGGCCGCACGCACTGCCGGTGCACCGCGGCCGATTGATCAGGTGAAGCTCTATGCGAGCGGTGCATGGTGTGAAGCCGCGCTGTTCGCACGCGATACGCTGCTCGCTGGAGACACCATCGATGGCCCGGCCATCGTCGCCGAGAAGAGCGGCACGACGGTGGTGGAGCCGGGATGGCAGGCGCAGATGAGCGCGCAAGGCAATTTGATTCTGACGCGCGTAGTACCGCGTGAATCGCAACGCGGTCTGGGCACGCAGGCCGACCCGGTGCGTCTGGAAATCTTCAACAACCTGTTCATGTCGATCGCCGAGCAGATGGGGCTGCGGCTGCAAAACACGGCGTACTCGGTAAACATCAAGGAACGTCTCGACTTCTCGTGCGCGCTGTTCGACCGGGAAGGCAATTTGATCGCTAACGCGCCGCACATGCCCGTGCATCTGGGGTCGATGGGCGAGAGCATCCGTACGGTGATCGAGCGCAATCGCGGTGCGATGCGCGATGGCGACGTCTTCATGCTCAACGACCCGTATCACGGTGGCACGCACTTACCGGACGTCACCGTGATCACGCCGGTGTTCATGGCGGGCGAAAGTGAACCGCTGTTCTACGTGGGTTCGCGCGGTCACCATGCCGATATCGGTGGTATTACGCCCGGGTCGATGCCGCCGGACTCGACGCACGTCGAAGAAGAGGGCGTGCTGATCGACAACTGGCAACTCGTCGCTGCCGGCGTGCTGCGCGATCGTGAGACGCGTGGGCTGCTCGCCGGCGCACGTTACCCGGCGCGCAACATCGATCAGAACATGGCGGACCTGCGCGCGCAGGTCGCAGCCAACCAGAAGGGTGTGGACGAACTGCGCCGCATGGTCAACGAGTTCGGCCGCGACGTGGTGCTGGCCTATATGGGGCACGTGCAGGACAACGCCGAAGCGGCTGTGCGTCGCGTGATCGGCGCGTTGGCAGACGGGCACTATCGTTATCCGCTCGACAACGGCGCGGTAATCGACGTGACGATTCGTGTCGATGCGGCGACGCACAGCGCGACCATCGACTTCACGGGCACGTCGGATCAGTTGCCCAACAACTTCAATGCGCCGCGCGCGGTGTGCATGGCAGCGGTGCTGTACGTGTTCCGTACGCTGGTCGACGACGACATTCCGCTCAATGCCGGTTGCCTGAAACCACTCACGGTGATCGTGCCGCGTGGCTCGATGTTGAATCCGGCGTACCCGGCGGCGGTGGTGTCCGGGAATGTGGAAACGTCGTCGGCCATCACCAATGCGTTGTACGGCGCGCTGGGCCGTGTCGCATCGAGTCAGGGCACGATGAACAACTTCACCTTCGGCAACGAGACGTATCAGTACTACGAGACCATCGCCGGTGGCAGCGGTGCAGGCGAGGGCTTCAACGGTTCGGACGCCGTGCAGACCCACATGACGAACTCGCGACTGACGGACCCAGAAGTGTTGGAGTGGCGCTATCCGGTGCGACTGGAAAGCCACCGTATTCGCGCAGGTTCGGGAGGTACAGGGCGCTGGCACGGCGGCAACGGTGCCGTGCGGCGCATTCGCTTCCTTACGCAGATGACGGCATCGATCCTGTCGAACAATCGCGTGCACGCGCCGTTCGGTGCGCAGGGCGGTGAGGTCGGCGCGCTGGGCGCAAATTACGTGGAACGTTCAGATGGCACGCGAGAAGCGCTGGGCCACATCGGCCGCACGCAGATGCAACCGGGTGACATCTTCGTGGTGGAAACGCCGGGCGGCGGCGGGTTCGGTGTGCGTTGATCGCGTGGTTTGCGCGAGGGTCATCACCGTGCAATGCGGTGAACATGCCACGCGTGACATGGGAAAGCACTGAAGCCTATCCGCTTCCCGGAAGCAAAGTCGCAGTTTGAGAAGTCACGTCAGTGACGCCTCCGTACGATGCACGTGTTGTTTCTAACAGCACCAATCTACGTACGGAGGCACGTCAATGTCCGAGTCATCGCAGGTCCCCCAAGTGCCATCGCTCTCGTCTGTCGAGTGTGACTCGGCGTCGCAGGACGATGTCATTCGCCAGTACGAGCGTGCCTGCGCCGAGATGCAACTGGCGGGTCGCAAGCTACATCGTCATATGCAGGAATATCAGACGATGCTCGATGAAGTCGCTCGTCTCGAAGCCTCCCGCACCCCCGAATCCCGCGAGAAACTCCAGCGACTCTCCGCGCTGGTCGCGAGCGAGACATTTCAACGTGACGAGCGTGAGATCCAACGCATGAGCGGCGCGCTGGCGCACGCCGTCGCGAAATTTAAGGCAGACGCGCCCAAATCTCTGACCGAGCAATCCGAGCAACCTGTGCGTCAGCCGGCGAAGCGCGTGCCGTCTGCGCCGCGCGCCTGAACCGGGAGGCAACGATGTGGAACGCCATCCCCGGTGTGTCCGGCACGCGTCTTGAGGACGGGCTTGCCGTGATGTCAAAAATCTCGGCGTATGAAAGCGCAGACACGCAGATTGATGTTGCCGACGGCAACTTGCTGAAGGCCGTAATTCTGCGGGCACGAGACCAGTTGATCGAAGTGCACGCGCACTCGACGTCGGCGTTGCCGCTGTTGATCGCAAGACTCGACGCGGCACGCAGCGCGCATGATTACGTCAAGGTCTGCGACAGCTTGCTGGCGAGCGCCACACAAACACAAACGTTGCCGCCAGCGCTGCGTGAATTTGCCACCCGGCACGAACTGATCTCCGCCGAAGCGGCGTCGGCGCGGTTCGATGCGCCATCGCTGCGACGTTTGAAAGCGGACCTCGAAGCGGTGTCGTTCGCCGGTGGCTCCGCAACGCAGGATCAAGTCGAGGTCAAGCGGTTGCTCATGTTCTACGAGACCACGCTATCGCTGGCCAACGGGACACAAACACGTCTGCGCGAGACGTTGAAGTCAATCACGCAAAACATCTGAAGTTCATCTCTTACTGAAGGAAATCAATCAATGGCTACGTCTGTCTCAAACCCGAGCTTCATCTCCGAGTCAAAAATCAAGCGCGACTTGCGCGGTTACGAAGGCGCGGGCGAAAAGGTGAAACTCGACTTTCACGGTCTGCTGGCGCAGTACGGCACGATGATGATGGAAGCCGGTGCCGAAGACGCGAACTACAAGATTCAGGAAATGAAAAAGCGTCAGGCGCAAGGACGCGAGGCACGCGAAGCGGCCAATCAGATCGAGAAATTGATCAACGATGTCGGCTCGGATAACGCGAAGAAGGTGGAGGTCGGTGCAGGCATCCGAAGCTTCTTCGATAAATACAACATTGAAATCACGACCGGGGATGACGGTACGAAGAAAACGATGCGCCAATGGGAGGGGCGAGGTGCGAACGATAAGACGCCATCCGGTGGCAACGGTAATTACAACGCCGCACATTTGCGCGCACTGAAGGCGGCAGCCGAAGGTTTCGGCGAGCAGGCCTCCGACAGCCGTACCGTCGATCAGATCGAAATCAACAAGACGCTTCAGCAATACAACGGTGCATCGACGCTGGTGAACACGATCATCAGCTCGCAGGGTTCGCAGCTCAATCAGATCAACGGATCGTTGCGCACGTGAGCGGTATCGCGCCCGAGGCGGCGTCGCGGCAGGTGCCTCCGGCAGAGGACGCCGAAGCCATCTTCGCGAGGTTTTTCGAGAGTGGCGGCGCGTTGCGAATGCTCGCCGATCTTGATGAGGCCGATCTCGCCCGCGTGCGTGCCCATGCATGTCAGCGATTCACGGAAGGAAAAATCGCAGCCGCCCAGCGGGTGTACTTCGTGCTCACCACGCTGGATCAATGGTCGTTCGATGACTGGTTCGGACTGGGGCTTTGTTACCAGCGCTTAGGCCAGCACGAGCAGGCGTTGCCGTGTTTTGCGAAGGCCGGGGTGATCCGCGTGTCGGACCCTCGCGCCCCTTATCTCGCCGGGCTCAGTTACGAGCGCACCGGCAATCGGGCATTCGCCGTGAAGGCCTATCGCGCCACGCTTCGGCTGTGTGCTGCCGAACCGCAGCACGCAACGCTCGCCCGTTCGGCAAGAGCGAGATGCGAGTGCCTTGAAAATCCCCCACGACAGGAGACAACATGATTCCGATTTATTCGGTAGGGGCCGGTTTTGGCCCGTCGCGGGCGTTGGATGTTCACGACGCGCCTGCCTCCAATGCCGCGTCCGCCAGCGCGCAGGCCGATGCGGTGCGCAAGCGCCGCGAGAGCGACAACTGGCTCACGTCGGATGACTTCGCGCCTGACATGCCGGGCGACGCCGATGCGAAAGAGGCCGATGGCGCGTTTGCCCGGCTGTTGCAAAAGCTCTTCTCGATCAGCAGCGGTCTCGCTTTGGACGCCCTCCGTCCGCCGGGCCATCACGGCGCACAAGACCTCGCGTCGCTGGAGGAACTCGATCCATCGACCATGGCCATGATGGCCTCGATGATCACGATGGAAGCGCTGGGCGATACGGCGAAGTCGACGCAACGCGCGCTCGAACTGCTCGCCGAGCGTCAGGACAAATTGCGGCAAGAAGATATTCAGAAGTTTCGCGAGCAGATGGACAAGGCCACCGAAGACGCTAACAAGGCTCGCAAGGGCGGCGTCTTCGGCGCGGTGTTCGACTGGATCGTGGCGGCGGTAGAGACGGTCGTCGGTGCCGTGAAAGTGGTGACCGGCGTTTTGACGATGAACCCGTTGCTGATCGCAGGCGGTGTTGCCGATCTGGGCGCGGGCATTGCTGGCCTCGGCGCGGCGTTCCACAAGACGATGGCATTGGTCGATCCGAAGAACGCGGGATACCACGAGCAGCAGGCAGAGAAGTGGGGCAAAGCGCAGATGGCGTTTCAGATTATCGGCGCGGTGGTGGGCTTCGGCACATCGCTCAAAGGGGTGCTCGCCGCACGCACAGTGACAAAGACAGCGGGCCGCGTGTTCAAGGGCGCCGCCGGTGAGTCACTGGAACAGGCGGTTAAGGCGGGAGATAAAGCGGCGATCGATACGATCAAGAAGCGAGTGTCGTCTGAGGTCAGTTTTGTGATCGGTGACCAGATCGGTAAGCGCGTGGGAAAGTCGCTGTTGCAAAGCGGTACGCGCACTTCGCGCGCACTGGCCAAGGCGGGCTTCAACCGGATGGCGGAGACATTTGCGCAGCAGATGACCGAGCAGATGGTCGAGCGCGCGTTCAAGAAAGTCGTCAAGGCGGCGACCAAGCAGGTCGCGAAGGGCAAGGCCGTCACGGCGAAAAGTCTGGGCAACTCGTTCGGTTCGCAATTGCGTCTGGAAGCGGGGAGAGCGGCGCTGCGCGGTTCGTGGTCGCTCTCGGGCGCGGTGCGCAGCACGCTGGTCGGCGCCAACGCCGTTGGTCAGAACGTGATCGGCATGCAGCGCGCGAAGCTGAATTTCGAGGCGAGAAATCTTGGCGTGGACATGATGTGGCTGCAAACGCTCATGGACATGACGGGCGATGACAAGAAGCGCAATGCAAAGCGCATGGCGACGCTCATTGAGCAACAGGCCGACGTGGCCACCTCCGCCAGCGAGATGGTGCAGCAAACGGGTGCAACGCGAATTCGCATCGCCGCTTCCATGGCGTGAGTTCTCGTCACTTTTGAATCATCCGGCGTGGCAGATGCCACGCCATTCTTATGACGGAGTTTGATATGACACTTCGCACCTCCTCGATTTCGCCGGCAGCCTCCGCTCAGCACGATACGGTGATCGATGGCGAGCGCTTGCCGGTACCCTCGGCCCTCAGAGACAAACCGGATGGCCTTGCGTTGCTGCGCATGCTGCACAAGCTCTTCGTCACGATGCGCACGGAAGAGCGCAACGTCGATCAGTCTTTCCGCACGCGCCATGACGTGATCGTGTTCGAGCGGGCACAAACGGCACGGCAAGAGAAATACAACGCCAACAAAAAACACTACCGCTCGGGGATGTCGTCGGCGGGCGGCGGTCTCGGTGCCGGTCTCTTTTCTCTGGTGGGAGGCGCCGGTGGTGCGGTGGCCGGATTCAAGGGCATGGGGGATATTGCCCGCATCGGCAGCGATATCACGAACGGCATGGGCACGACGATCAAGCACGGCATCGATTTCAAAGCCAACAACGAATCGTTTGCCGGGCGCGATAACGATGTGCTCGGCGAGTTCGAGACCTCGCTGACCGACGAGACCCGCCGCACCAATGACCGGTTGCGCCAGCGTATCGAGGCGAGCAGTGCAGACATTCGCGAGAAGTCTCAGGCGATGCTCAGTATGTGGGGTCAGCAGGTCGTCAAAATGTACGAGTCCATTCGGTAACCCAATGAGAACTTGCGAGCGCGCCGTCGCAGCATTCTTCCGGACCCACCGTTTCACCGCGAAAGTCGAAGTTTGCGAACACACGCGCATCGAGGTGGGACACCGTGTCGACGATGGTGTGCTGTCGCTCTGTCATCGATTGGATAAGGTGGCCGCCGGGACCGTGCTGACGGTCACCGACTTCAGGCTCGGGCCCGAGGCCACCGCCAGCGAAGTCGTCGTGCGCCGCTTCTGTCGACTGATCCGGATGTTGCTGCGCACGGTGCCACACGTGACCTACGTGCGCGGCATGATCCTGCCCGGGGTGAGTGACGCACATCGGCGCGATACCCGCCAGCGGCTCGCCGCCGTCTTGGAACGCGAAGGCGCGTTCTGGCGTGAGGAAGACGGCGACCGCTGGCTGGTGTTTTGCCGATCAGGCGGCGAGCCAGCGCTGGGCCTGCGCTGAAGTTTCGATCGCTGCCGCGGTGGCGACAGCGTTCGACATCTCGTGCGTGGGCGATGCTGGCGTCGGCGTTGCTGACAGCACCGCTTTGGTGCGCATGTCCCGCAATGCAGCGTCATCGTCCCATTGCTGCACCACGCCGTACCATCCCAATCCCTCATAAGTCTCGTAGCCGGGCGTGAGCGCGTAGCCGACAAGGCCATCGTCGCCAGCATTGCCCGCATCTCCCGCATCCCCCGCATGGTAGAAGCCGGTCGACGCCGACACACCCTCGCGCGGCCGGCGCAGACTGAACCGCTCCAGCAATATCCCCTCGCCATCGCTCGACGCCAGCACGCGATGTTCCGCGTCGAGCAGCAGACAGCGTGTACGCGTGCGTTCGTCGGGTAGCAACGGCACCCCCTGCACGACGGCCTTCGCCTGCGGTGCCCAATCGAAGAAGATCCCCAACGCGCCGAGCGGCGCGCCATGCGTTTCACCTTCCTCTCGAATCGCCGTCGCATAGGTCGCGACTTCGGCGTTGTGCAGGAGCTTTGCGCGGCGAACGTCGAACGCGGCATAGTCGGCACCGCTCGGTGTGTTCATCGCTTTGAGAAACCAAGGGTGCCGTGAGGCATCAGAGCCGATCACGCCGGGATAGCGATCGGGGCGGCCGTTGGCGACGATGCGTCCCTCGGCATCCGCCACCCAGAGATCGAGATACACCGTGTAGCTGTCGAGAATCACGCCGAGACGCCGGCACGCGTGGCGCGCGGCTTCGGGCGATGGCTCGCTGAGGACATCGACGAGGGCCGCGTCGGTGGCCCACCAACGTACGTCGCATGAGCGCTCATAGAGGTTGCGGTCGATGATCTCGATCATGTGATGCGCCAGGTCGGCCAGACGCTGCCCGCGATGCTGTTCCAGTTGACCGATCATGCTGTCGCCCAGCGCCGATAACTCGGTGAGCGAGCCGGCCAGCTCCGTTGTCAGATCCCCGGCAATCGTCGTGATGCGCTCCGAGACATGCTTCACTTCGTTGGCGACAACGGCAAACCCCCGTCCTGCGTCACCCGCGCGTGCGGCTTCGATGAGCGCGTTGAGCGCGAGGTACTTGGTCTCCCGGGTGATGTGGGCGATGGTTGCGATCTTGTCGTCGGCGATGTTTTTAACGCTGTGGGCCAACTCGACGATTCTCTCCGGTGCTGCCATGAACGATCTCCCAAACGTGCGCTGCGTTGTGGTGTCACACGGACTACATGAGATGTCATGCAAGCCTCGTGCCAACGCAGCCCTTCGCACGTCATGGATATTCAGGAGTCACGACTATTTAGGGCAGCATGCCGAGCACGCGCCACCAGAGGTAATCGAGCGGGAACAGCAGCACCAGGGTGATGACGGTCATGACCACGGTCAGCCGCGTGCCGTCGCGCATGGTGGCGCCGCCGAGATGCATGGCGATCATCATCGGTGGGCTCTGGTACGGCAGCAGTGCGGTGGAGAACACCGGCACCTGCAACATCAGCACGGTGTAGAGCGGCAGGCCACTGGCCGTGGAGAGTTGTCCGGCGAGCGGCGTGAGCACCGCAGGCAGTCCCGGCAGCGTGGCCACGAGGCCGATGGCCGCACCGATGGCGATCAACCACGCGGCATTGATGACCGGTGTGCCCGGCACCATGCCAACGGCGTCGAGACATAACCGAGCAAGCTTTTCCCCGAGACCGGTGTCTGCCACCACCGCGCCCATACCGAGAAAGCCCGCCACGTAGATCAGCGGCGTGATGTGCATCTGCTCGGTGAAGGTCTTCGGTGTGACGATGTGAATGGCAGGCAGCAGGCAGATGATGGCCGCCGCGATGGAGATCCACGCGGGCGAAATGCCATGCCATGCGTCGGTGGCGAAGCCGGCGAGCGCCAGCGCCAGCAAGATCGACAAGCGCCGTGCGTCGGTCGACAGCGGCGGCGCGGCGGTGTCCTTCGTGTTCTCGAGCGGGCCGTTGTCGGGAAACAGGCGGCAGATCGCCCACACCAGAATCACGGCCTTGAGCGCGCCAAGTACCGGGAAGTGCAGCAAGAGATACGGCGCGTAGTGCAGCTTCACACCGTAGAACGAGTCGGCCGCGCCCATCAACACGCTGTTGGGAATGTTAGCGGGCAGGATCGTCGTGGGCGGCATATAGCTGGCGGCGGCGACGGTCATGACGAGCCCTGTACGGCCGCGTCGTCCCTCCGTGAGTCCGATGCGATCGGCGAGCGCCAGCACGATGGGGATGAGCAGCAGGATGCGGCCCGTCGTGGAGGGCATCACGAACGCGAGGCCCACGCACGCCACCATCACGGACGCGACATAGCGCGGGTACGTCGGGCGCTTAAGCGCGAAGAGCGTCGCGGCCAGTTTCGTGCCGAGGCCAGTCGTGCGCACGGCAATGCCGGTGACGGCACCGCCGAACACGAGCCACCACGCTGCCGAGTGGAAGCCCGCGAAGATGACTTCGGGCTTCGCGACGTGCAGCAATACGGCCAGCAGAAAGAACGTCAGCGTGGTGATCGGCTCGGGGAACAGCCCGAATGCCCACGCGCCAATGGTGAACAGCACGAGCACGGCCGCCTGCGCAGCGGTCGGGGTCAGGCCTAGCGTGGTACTGCCGTGGCTGGCGGCCCACAGCGCGAGCGCCAAAACGATATAGACGCCGTAGCCGGAGAGGGCGCGCACCTGCGCTTTCAGGCGCTCGCGTCGGAGGGTTTCCGCAGGAGGGGGCGGGGTGGCGGGCGAGTGTTGCGGCGAAGCATGGGTCATGGCGCTTGTCGTTGTGATGATGGGCCAGAAAGTCGGTATTGCCGCCCGCGATGGCGCAGTGGCTTGCGTCGGCGCGGGCATGTCGTATCCTAGCGACTCATCGGGGGCTACGACACCCCGATCCGGACAAATACCAACGCAAATATGCCACGCCCCCCGCGCGCCTCCGCGGCGCGCCCGAACTTCTTCCCGATGCCGCGCACCGCGCCGAGCGCCGACGTGCCGGTCATCGCGCATCTGCGCACGCCGCCCGCCGACGCGCTCATCGAATCGCATCGTCACCCGTGGGGGCAACTGATCTTCCCGCTGCGTGGCGGACTGCGCATCAACGCAGGCAACACGAGTCTGATCGCCCCGATCTTTCGCGCGGCGTGGGTGCCCGCGGAAATGCTGCATGAAGTGGCGGCACTGGGCGTGGCCGAGTTCTATGCGCTGTATCTATGGCCTGAGGCGTCGCCGCTACCGGCCGACCGGTGCGTGGTGATCGAAGCGTCGCCGCTGATGCGCGATCTGGCGGCGTCGCTGGCAGGCGATATGCCGGTGACGGATCGCCGCCATGGGTTGATCACGTCGTTGTTGCTGGAGGAGTTGCGTGCCGCGCCGCCTGTCTCGCTCGATTTGCAGATGCCGACCGACCGGCGCTTGCGGCTGCTGTGCGACGCGTTGATGGAACAGCCCGACGACGATCGGTCGCTGGCGCAGTGGGCATCGGAAGTGGGGGCGTCGGAGCGCACGCTCGCGCGCCTGTTCAGCACGGAACTGGGGACGAGTTTCGGCACGTGGCGCCAACAGGTGCGACTCGCACGCGCCGTCGACTGGATTGCGCGCGGCGTGCCGGTGGCAAGTGTTGCGGCACGTCTGGGTTATGCGAACCCTGCTGCGTTCTCGGCGATGTTCCGGCGTGCGCTGGGCGTGTCGCCGCGCGAATTCACGCGTGAAGGGAAGACGAAGGCATGACCGGCGCGCTTCCCGGCAAACCGTGGTTTCTCTATTTGCTCGAATGCGCGGGCGGGCGCATCTACACCGGTATCACGGTCGATGTTCAGGCGCGCTACGCTGCACACGTGGCGGGCAAAGGAGCGCGCTTCACACGGGCACATCCGCCGTCGGGCATCTTGTTGTCGATGACGTTTGCGGACCGCTCCGCAGCGTCGCGCGCCGAGTATCGGGTGAAGCAGTTGAGTGCGCCGCAAAAGCGCGCGTTGATTGCGGGCACACTCGCCGTGGATTTCGGTGTGAGTGACGCGGTGCCGGCGGTGAAGTCGTCGGCGGGTGAGGTGATCGGCAGTCCCAAATCACCTTCACGCCGCCGCAAAGTCACGGCACCAGACGCGCCTGTCGAATGATCTTGCGCACGTCGCGCTGAATCGCGCCGAATTGACCGCGCGGCGGAATCGGCGAGACCACCAGCGCCCAGCTATCTCCCGGCACCGTCTTTTCGACCACCGTGTAGTAGGTCGACTGCGTGCGGAAGAAGTCGGCGATGCCGTCGTGACTGATCCGGTAGCTGCGATCCCCCGAACCCGGCACGAGAAACACGCCCAGCGTGTAGAAGATGTCGCGATCCGGATTGATCGGCCCGGCCTGCTTGTCGAGCAGCATCGCGCGCAGCGTCTTCTCGGTGAGCAGACTCGGACGGCGAATGTCGAACACGCGCCAGACCTTGAGCAGTGCCGAGGTCGACATCTGCCAGCCCGCGAACGGCGCCAGCAGTCGCCAGCTTTCGGGCAGGGTCGCGTCGGCGATGCCGAGCGGGCCGAAGATGTTCTTCTCGCAGAAGTCCTTGTAGTCGGTGCCCGACACGGCTTCGATCACCATCCCCAGCAGCAGGTACGAGACGTTCGAGTAGACGAAGTCGGTTTTCCCCGTCGAGTGACCTGCGTCGCCTGCGTCGAGATAGTTGAAGAAGTCCGAGCTGCCGCCCACACGACGAATCGCGAGCCCGCTATACAACCCGTTGACTGGGTCGTTGTAGCCATTGGTCGCGAGACCGGCACGGTGCGCGAGCAGACGCCGCACGCTCAGGTCGCGCAGGCTCGGGTCGAGCGGCTTGCCGTGTTCTTTGGAATAGGCGTCGAGCAACTCGCCCAGCTTGGCGTCGAGCGAGAGCTTGCCCTGCTGCACGAGCAGCGCGATGCCGATAGCGGTCACCGACTTCGACAGGCTGGCCACCGGCAGCATCCGCGAGGCGTCGTCGCCGGGCGTGGCCGCTTCGAGCGGCGCGCCGCCATCGGTTTCCGAGCGCAGCCAGACGTGCGACAGGTTGTAGCGCTCCTTGAGTTGCGCCACGCCCTGCGTGATGGTCGACTGCCCGATCGGCACGGCCGGTGTAATGGGCACCGAGCCGCCGGTCGAGGGCAGTGCAACGACAGCGCCTGCTCCACTGTAGGCACTGTTGGCACTGCTGGCGGTTGTTGCCGCCGCTGAATTGTTCTGCGCAAGCGCATTGACTGCCGTCAGCAGGGTCACCGCGCCAATCAGCGCGGCCGCCACCAGACCCCGGAAGGGCTGGCGCAGTTTCACATCGGTCGTATCGCCAAAACCGGCAACACGCGTCAAACGCGCGCCGATACGCGATACGCCGCACAACACGCTGCGTGACATGCAACGCAACGCCTCATGCGTGGTCAAACGTGCCCCTGCCGCCCGGCGGTGCCGAACGACGTACATTTTTAATTCCCCCCGCGCACGATCCGATGGACATCAACTCAACTCTCTTCGGAGTCGGAATGGTTCGGGGTGCGCACTTGCCGCTTTGCGGCGCTCTTCAATGTTGATCGAAGTCTAGAAAAACTTCGTGTAAATACCTAGCAAAAGGCCCGCATTTTACATTAAGTTGCACATATCGCCAAAAATCACCCATAGCCAAACGCAATCGCAGCCGCCCAGCCCCGAACGCGCGGGCGCGGCGGCCGACGCGTAGTCGCTATTGCACGGCGAGAACTCTCTCGTCTTGCGAGACAACCTCCGCAAAGGCCCGTCCAATAAGGCTTTGCGGCTTACTGAGCCGGCCTGTCAGCGCCACACCGACAAGACCTGTCACGTTTCGCGGTGTAATCTATCGGCTACTGGCTCCGACTCGCCCACAGGCCCTAGGGGCGGCGTCTCGATGATGGCGTCGTACCGGCCGAAGGATCGACCGATACATGACTGAACCCACCCGCGCGCGCCCGAGCCGGCCCGCCGATTCTGCTGATTCCGCTGACCACGCTGTCGGCATGCCGCCCGCAAGCGGGCTTGGCTCACTCAGCGCTACTGCGTCTGCCGGTGGCGGGGGGGCGGGCAACCCGCCATCTGATCCCGCACCCAATATCGACCCCGTTGCCCTGCTCGCGTTGCCCGCCCGGTGGCGCTGGGTGCGCCAGTTGCCGTGGAGCGCCGCACGTCCTTGGCTGATCACGGCCGGGGTCATTCTGCTTGGGCTCTTCGTCTTCGACGCGCTGCATCACATGCTGCGTCACGTGCACTACGACGACGTTATCGCCGCGATTCACGACACCCCTGTGACACGGCTCGTGCTTGCCATGCTGGCAACCCTCGCGAGCTACGCGGCACTCACCGGTTACGACATTTCCGGCCTGCGCTTCGCGGGCGCCACCGTCAAGCGCTCGACGGTCATGCTCACGTCGTTCATCGCTTATGCACTGGGGAATTCCGTCGGGCTGGGTGTGCTGACTGGCGGCACCGTGCGCATGCGCATGTATGCGGCGGCCGGCGTCGATGCGTCGAAGGTCGCGCAGGCCGTCGCCTTCAACGCGGGCGCGTTCGGTTTAGGCATGACGGTCTTCGGGTCGCTGGGGATGTTGTGGGGCGCGTCGCGCGTTTCGGCGCTGGTGCCGGTGCCCGCATGGATGTTGCAGTTGGCGGCGCTGTTGCTGCTTGCCGGGTCCGGCTGGTTCCTCGCGCTGTGCGCCCGCAAGCGCACGGTCGCGCTCTTCGGCCGCTGGGATATCCCCCTGCCGCCGCTGCGTCTCGCGTTGCGGCAACTGCTGATCTCGGCCGCCGATCTCGGCATGGCCGCGGCGGCGCTGTGGTGCCTGCTGCCCGCCGGTGTGGTGGATCTGCCGACGTTCGTGGTCTTCTATGCCATCGCCATGGCGCTGGGCGTGCTCAGCCACGTGCCGGGCGGTGTGGGCGTGTTCGAGGCCGTGATTCTGCTCGCCACCAACGGGCACGCGCCAGTGAGTCAGGTGGCCGGGGCGCTGGTGCTCTATCGCGGTATCTACTATTTGCTGCCGCTCATGCTCGCGGCCTGCCTGCTGGCGTGGTTCGAATTCCGGCAAAGTCCGGCGGCCCCCATCGGGCGTGCCGCCGTGCGGCTCTTCCCCGGCGTATTGGCGGCGCTCACGCTCGTGGCCGGCGTCATGCTGCTGATCTCCGGCGTGACGCCCGCCACGCGCGACGCTGAAGACTTTCTGCGCCAGCACGTGCCGCTGTTTCTCGTCGAGGTCTCGCACTTGCTGGGCAGTGTGGCGGGGCTGTCGATGCTGTTTCTTGCGCGCGGCCTGCTGCATCGGCTGGATGCCGCATGGTGGGGCTCGCTCGGGCTGACGATTGTGGCGGCGGTGCTCGCGATTCCGAAGGGCATCGCGTTGTCGGAGTGCTTCGTACTGGCCGTGCTGGCCACGCTGCTGCTGGTCTCGCGCAAACAGTTCGACCGGCGCTCGTCGCTCTTCACGCAGACGTTCGAGCCGGGCTGGATCATCGCCGTGCTCTCGGTACTTGGCGCGTGTACGTGGCTGATGTTCATGTCGTACCGGCGCGTGGGTTACGCGAATCAACTCTGGTGGCAATTCACGTTCGATGGCGACGCGCCACGCTCGATGCGGGCGCTGATGGTGGTGGCCGTCATCGGTCTGGGCCTGTCGCTGTGGCAATTGCTGCGTCAGTCGGCCGGGGCGATGGTGCCCGCGAGTGAAGAAGAACTGGCGCGCGCGCGTGCGGTGATTCAGAAGCAGCCGGCTGCCGACGCCTGTCTCGCGCTCATGGGCGACAAGAGCTTCCTGTTCTCGCCGTCGGGCAACGCTTTCATCATGTATGCGAAGCATCGGCGCTCGTGGGTGTCGCTCGCTGATCCGGTGGGAGATCAGAAGGAATGGCCGGAGTTGATCTGGCGTTTCATCGAGCTGGCGGACTCGCATGGCGGGCGTGCGGCGTTCTACAAGACACGTCCGCAGGCGCTGCCGCTCTATATCGATGCAGGGTTGCGTGCGTACAAGCTCGGTGAGGAGGCGTTCGTTTCGCTGCCTGAGTTCGGGCTGCAAGGCTCGCGCCGCGCGAATTTGCGACATGGCGTGGCGCGCGGCGAGCGCGAAGGACTCTCGCTGGAAATCGTTGCTCCCGCCGATGTGCCGCCGCATCTGCCCGAGATGCGCGCGGTGTCCGACGCGTGGCTCGCGCGACAGCACACGCGAGAAAAGGGCTTCTCGCTGGGGGCGTTCACCGACACCTACGTGGCACGGCAACCCGTGGCGCTGGTGCGGCGCGAAGGCCGGCTGGTCGCGTTTGCGACGCTGATGTGCCCGGACGTGCAGCGCATCGAGGCGAGCATCGACCTGATGCGTCAGGTGCCGGATGCGCCCGCCGGCACGATGGACTTTCTGTTCGCTAATCTGATGCTGCACTTCAAGGCGCAGGGGTATCAGCGCTTCGGGCTGGGCATGGCGCCGATGTCGGGCATGGTGACGCACCAGCTCGCGCCGCGGTGGCATCGCTTCGGGCGAATGATGTTTGCGCACGGGGCACGGTTCTACAACTTCCGCGGGCTGCGCAGCTTCAAGGACAAATTCGATCCGCAATGGGAGGCGCGCTATCTGATGACGCCGGGCGGACTCGCGCCGATGCTCACACTCGCCGACGTGGCGGCGCTTGTCGGGGGCGGCTGGAAAGGGATGATTACGAAATGACGGATCGGACAGATCGAATGGATCGAACGCAGGGGAAACACCGCGCAATGGCGACGGCAGGGGGGAAGCACGGCGGCGGACGTGGCGTGTGGCTGGCCGCGGCGTTGTTTCTGCCACTGACCGTGAGCGGGTTGGCAAACGCACAGACGCTGGCGCAATCGGCTCCAGCGCCCCAATCGTCGCAGACAGTCACACACGCCGATCTTGCGTCCGCCGCGTCTGCCCGCTCTGCGGAACAGGCTGCGAAGGCGCGCAACGTGCTCAAGCCTGCCCCGAAGGCGGGCCCGGTCGCTGTGCCGCCTTCGGTTGCCTCGAGCGTCACCGCGCCCGTCATGGCGCCTGCTGCGGCTGCGGCGGCCGGTGCTGCGGCGTCGCGCGGTGCGGCGACGGAAGTCATCTCGCATGGCCGCTTCGAGAACGTGCCGGTCTTCCGGCCGACGGGCGAGCCGAACGCCACGGTGCTGTTCCTCTCGGATGACGACGGCTGGACGCCGCGTGCCGAGCGCATGGCCCGCGCCCTCGTCGACACCGGGGCCATCGTGGCAGGCATCGACACCGCCCGGCTGATGGCGAATTTCACGAAGGATGACGGCGCGTGTGTCTTCCCGTCGGGCGATCTGGACAACTTCGGCCGCTTTCTCGAAGCCTACGAAAAGCTGCCCGGTTACACGCCGCCGATTCTCGTGGGCGATGGCGTCGGCGGGACGTTCGCCTACGCGATGCTCGCGCAGGCCAAGAGCGAAACCTTCTCCGGCGCGCTCTCGGTCGATTTCTGCCCGGTGCTGCCGATGGCCAAGCCGCTGTGTCAGGGCGAAGGCGTGCATTTCGGACGCGGCATCACGCACACCGCTGGCGGCGCGCCGATGCGTCTGCTGCCCGCGCCCGCATTGGGGGCACCGTGGCTGGCCATGAGTGGCCCGGCGGGGAACCCCGTTGCGCGTGCACCGCGTTGCTCGGATCGTCTCGCCCAAGGCTTTGTTGCGCGCGCCTCGAACGCCAGTTGGGTCGTGGGCGGTCTGGCGGGCAGTCTCGGCAGTCAGGGCGATGGGGCGGACGCCTCACCGGGCGGGAACACGCCGGTACTGGCCGACTGGGCCACGCAATACAAGAACGCGTTCAAGCGGCTCAATGCGCATCACGTAGCGGGGACGGTGCGCCCACCTGCCGCCGTGGCCGACCTGCCGGTGATCGAAGTCGCCGCGACGGGCAAGCCAGCGGCCAACATGGCCGATGCGTTCGCGATTCTGCTGTCGGGTGATGGCGGCTGGGCCGGGCTGGACCGCGACGTCGCGGGGGCGCTCGCCGCGCACGGCCTGCCGGTGGTCGGCATCGACTCGCTGCGCTACTTCTGGTCGGCGCGCACACCCGCGTCGGGCGCGCTCGATATCGACCGGCTGGTGCGCTTCTATCAGACGCGCTGGAACAAGAAGCGCGTGATTCTCATCGGTTATTCGCAAGGCGCGGATGTGCTGCCGTTCATGGTCAACCGCATGCCACCGGTCAGCAAGGAGCGCGTGGCGCTGCTCGTGCTGATGGGGCTGGGGCAGAAGGCGGACTTCGAATTCCGCATGACCAACTGGGTGATGTCCAGCCAGAACGGCCTGCCGATCCGCCCCGAGGTCGAACGCCTGCCCGACGGGCTGGCCATGTGCGTGTACGGCGCGGACGAGGACGACAGCAATTGCCCCGGCCTCGACCCCAAGCGCGTGCAGATCGTCAAAATGCCCGGGGGTCACCATTTCGACGGCAATTACACACGGCTGGCCGATCTGATTCTCGAAGGCGTCGGCAAGCACTGAGCGCCCGTTACACAAGGCGGCGGCACTCCGGATGCCGCCGCCTGCATGGCTGCTCAGCCGCCCGCTCAGCCGCCCGCTCACCCCGCCGCTCAGCTCGCCGCTCAGCTCGCCATTCGCCCCGCCGTTGTATCCCCGCCCGCACCGCTTTTTCTCGCCTTGCCTTCCGGTCTGGCGCTCCGTACACTGCCGCCAGTTTCATTGGCCCACCTTGCGCACGACACACAGGAGAAGATCGATATGGCAGAGGGTTATTTCCCCAAATGGCAGCAACGGGACACGGCGTCCGGACGCGTCATCGCGCCCGACGAACGCCTGCCGTGGCCGCAGACCATCGCCATGGGCGTCCAGCACGTGGTCGCCATGTTCGGCTCGACCGTGCTGGCCCCGTTGCTCATGGGTTTCGATCCGAACCTCGCCATCTTCATGTCGGGCATCGGCACGTTGCTGTTCTTCGTGCTCGTCGGCGGGCGCGTGCCCAGCTACCTCGGGTCGAGCTTCGCCTTCATCGGCCTCGTCATCTCAGTGACGGGTTACGCCGGTAGCGGACCGAACCTGAATATTCCCGTCGCGCTCGGCGGCATCATCGCGTGCGGTGTGCTGTACGCCATCATCGGCCTGATCGTCATGGTGGTCGGCACCCGCTGGATCGAGGCGCTCATGCCCCCGGTGGTCACCGGTGCGGTCGTTGCCGTGATCGGCCTGAACCTCGCGCCGGTGGCGGTGAAGGGTGTCTCGGCCACCAGCTTCGACACATGGATGGCGCTCGCGACGGTGCTGAGCGTTGGCCTCGTGGCCGTGTTTGCGCGCGGCATGGTGCAGCGTCTGCTGATTCTCGTCGGCCTGCTGCTCGCCTATGTGCTGTACGCGGTGCTCACCAACGGCATGGGTCTTGGCAAGCCGATCGACTTCTCGATCGTCGCCAATGCGGCCTGGTTCGGCCTGCCGCACTTTGCTGCGCCGGTGTTCAAGCCGGAAGCCATGGTGCTGCTGGCGCCGATCGCCATCATTCTGGTCGCGGAAAATCTGGGCCACATCAAGGCCGTGAGCGCCATGACCGGTCAGAATCTGGACCGCTACATGGGCCGCGCCTTCCTCGGCGACGGTCTGGCGACGATCGTGTCGGGCAGCGTAGGCGGTACCGGTGTGACGACTTACGCCGAGAACATCGGCGTGATGGCGGTCACGAAGATCTATTCGACGGTGGTGTTTGCCGTGGCGGCGGTGATTGCGCTGGTGCTGGGCTTCTCGCCGAAGTTCGGCGCGGTGATCCAGACGATTCCGGGCCCGGTGCTCGGTGGCGTGTCGATCGTGGTGTTCGGCCTGATTACGGTGGCCGGCGCGCGCATCTGGGTGCAGAACAAGGTGGATTTCTCGGATAACCGCAACCTGATCGTGGCGGCAGTCACGCTGGTGCTCGGTGCCGGTGACTTCACGCTGAAGTTCGGCAACTTCTCGTTGGGCGGCATCGGCTGCGCGACGTTCGGCGCCATCATCCTGTACGCTCTACTGCGCGGACGCGGTGTTTCGACGCCGGCGGCGATGTAAGCAGTCTTGGCAGGAAACGCGCCGGGCGAGCCTTCTCCCGGCGTCACACCAGCATCAAACGAACATCAAGCGAGCATTAAACGAGCATTAAACGAGCGGCACGGCGATTACGTCGTGCCGTTTTTGTTTGTGCCGACGGTCGTGTCTGCCGAATGGATGGCAGGCCCTTGCAGCCGGTCGAGCAACTGGAGGGCGTAGACGGGCAGGGCGTCGCGCTCGCGCACACACAGCACCAGCGTGCGCAGCGCCCAGGCATCTGAGAGCGGCACCATGCCGATGCCCAGCGTTGCCGCCGAGCGCCGGGCGGCGCTGAGCGGCACGATACCGAGCGCGGCACCTGCTGCGACGGCCCGGCACAAGCTGTCGAAGTCGCGCAGCCGCAGCCGGTAGCGCAGCGGCCGCCCGGCACGCTTCGCGTGGCCGTCGAGATGCTCGGCCAAGGCGCTGTGCTCGGGCAGACCGATGAATTCGGCGTCGAGAATGTCGATGAGGGCGACCGCGTCGCGTTGTGTCAGCGCATGACCCGGTGGCGTGACGACCACCAGCCGGTCTTGCCGGAACGGCACGGTTTCAAGCCCGGTCAGCTCGATCCAGTCGGAGACGACGCCGATATCCGCCGCGCCTTCGAGCACGGCCTGCACGACAGCGGGGCTGGTCTGTTCGCGCAGAGCAATTTCCACATTCGGATGCTCCGCGAGGAACGCGCCCAGCAGATCGGGCAGGAATTCGGACATGGCGACCGTGTTCGACGCAATGCGCACGTTGCCCTTGAGGCCCGCCGCGTACTCGCCGAGTTCGCCGCGCATCTGCTCGATCTGGGCGAGCACCCGGCGGGCGTGGGCGAGCAGGGCGCGCCCGGCCGGTGTCGGGATGACGCCCTGACGGTGGCGCATGAACAGGGCGACCCCCAGCGTCTCTTCCAGCCCGCGAATGCGGGCACTGGCGGAGGCAAGGGTCAGATGGGCACGTTCGGCCCCTCCGGTAATGCTGCCGGCCTCGGCCACGAGCAGGCACAGGCGCAGGTCGGTCAGATCGAATCGCACGGGAACGGGCCACCTGGGCGTCGGGAGAATGGCGTCAGTGTAGCGGCTTGGCCCGCGCTCGCGAAAGCGCTGTGGGATGTCACCTGACTCGCGCAAGGGGCGCGTGGTAAACTACGCCCTTTCAAGACACGGCCGTACCCGCGACGGCCTCGCCCGCCAAGCCGCTAGACACATAGTCAGCCGGCGGGTCGTCTTGCCGGCGTCTTCAGACGCGTCGCCCAAAATGAGCGCGACGTGCGTCGCACGCCCGACGCGGGCTTTCCATCAAGAACAATCAATCGATACGCGCGGGGACACACATCGTGGAGTCCGCGCATTGGTCTTTATATGTCTTTTGAAACGCTCGGCCTATCGGCCGACATCCTGCGTGCAGTCAGCGATCTCGGCTACACACAACCGACCCCGATTCAACAACAAGCGATTCCGGCTGTCCTGCAAGGCGGCGATCTTCTCGCCGGTGCCCAAACCGGTACCGGCAAGACGGCAGGCTTCACGCTGCCGATCCTGCAAATGCTCTCCTCGCGTGCAGCCCCCGCTGCCGCCAACGGCAAACGCCGCGTGCGCGCCCTCGTGCTCACGCCCACGCGTGAGCTGGCCGCGCAAGTCGAAGAGAGCGTCACGCAATACGGCAAGTACCTGCCCCTCACGTCGATGACCGTCTTCGGCGGCGTGTCGATGGTGCCGCAGGTGCGTCAACTGGCGCGCGGTGTCGATATTCTCGTCGCCACGCCGGGCCGTCTGCTCGACCACATGCAGCAGAAGACCGTCGACCTGTCGGCCGTGGAAATCCTCGTGCTCGACGAGGCAGACCGCATGCTGGACATGGGCTTCATTCGCGATATCCGCCGCGTGCTGGCTGTGCTGCCCGCCAAGCGTCAGAATCTGTTGTTCTCGGCCACGTTCTCGGACGAAATCAAGCAACTGGCCGATGGCCTGCTGAAGTCGCCCGCCCTGATCGAAGTGGCTCGCCGCAACACCACGGCCGAGACGGTCGCGCAAAAGATTCACCCGGTCGACCGTGACCGCAAGCGCGAACTGCTCGAACACCTGGTGCGCGAGAACAACTGGTTTCAGGTGCTCGTCTTCACGCGTACCAAGCACGGTGCCAATCGTCTGGCCGAACAGCTGACGAAGGGCGGTGTGCCGGCCCTCGCGATTCACGGCAACAAGAGCCAGGGTGCCCGCACCCGCGCGCTCGCCGAGTTCAAGAGCGGCACGCTGCAAGTGCTGGTGGCGACCGATATCGCCGCACGCGGTATCGATATCGATCAACTGCCGCACGTGGTGAACTTCGATCTGCCGGAAGTGGCGGAAGACTATGTGCACCGTATCGGCCGTACCGGCCGTGCCGGTGCGCAGGGCGAAGCGGTGTCGCTGGTGTGCGTGGACGAGCATCAACTGCTCACCGCCATCGAGCGCCTCATCAAGCGCCAGATCGACACGGAAGTGGTGCCGGGCTTCGAACCGGACCCGACCGCCGTCGCCCAGCCGATTCGCAAGAATCAATCGGGTGGCCGTGGTGCGCCGGGTGGTGGTGGCGGTGGTGGACGCGGCCGCGGCGATGGCCAGCAGGCCCGTGCCCCGCGTGAAGCGCGTGAGCCCCGTGAAGGTGGCCGCGACGGCCGCGCCCCGCGTCAGGGGGATGCCGGCAAGCCGCGTCACGCGGCCGACGGGGGTGGCCAACGCAACGGCGAGCGTAACGCATCGGCACCGCGCACGAGCGGCGCGGCAACCGGTGGCCGCAATGGCGGCGGTAACGGTGGCAATGGTGGCGGCTTCGGCGGCAATCAATCGCAACCCGGCAAACGCGCAGGCGGTGGCGGTAACGGTGGTGGCGGTGGTGTCGGCGGCGGCAAGCGTGTCGATGGGCAACGCGCCCCGGCACGTGCCACGCAAGGCGGCGCCCATCAAGGGCAAGGTCGCGACGGGCAGAATGCGTCGCGCGGGCAGGGCGGTGGTGAGCGCAGCGATTTCGCGCCGCGCGGGCCGCGCCCGGCACGCCGTGATGGTGTCGGTGCTGCCCTGCTGATGGGCAAACCGAAACGCGATTAAACCCGCGATTAAACGTCGCCAGCGCTTGCCACGGGCCTGATGATGCATTCGCGGTTCAATACTCCAGTGAGTTTGAACCGCGTCTTGCTCGTCAGGCCCGTTTTCATTGGGCCTCGAAGTATCGTGCCGCGCGCGCGCCTGACGGGTATGTCGAACCCGTTCGAGGCATCCCCGAGAGGCACTCGGCGCAAATTAAGTAAAATATTAACCTTTTGCACCCGGCGGCCCGGGTGTGGCAGGTGCGATGACCTCTCAGGGAACGAGGGCGCATGGACTCGCCAGTTCGCGCGCCGCATTTCCGTTCTCCGAGGACCTCATGATCGCCCGTGTCACCCGCTTGTTCCCGTTGTGGGCCCTGCTGCTCTCCGTTGCCGCCTACTTCTCGCCGGCCAGTTTCTCCGGCGTCACGCCGCACGTCACCGCACTGCTGACCGTTGTGATGTTCGCGATGGGCGTCACGCTGACGTTCGACGACTTCAAACGTGTCTTTACGCGTCCCGCGCCGATCGTCGCGGGCGTGGTGCTGCATTACCTCGTGATGCCGCTGGCCGCCTGGGTGATCGCACGCGTGCTGCATATGCCGCCCGATCTGACCGCCGGCATGGTGCTCGTGGGCAGTGTGGCGAGCGGTACTGCGTCGAACGTCATGATTTATCTCGCGCGTGGCGACGTGGCCCTGTCAGTCACCATCAGCGCCATGTCCACGCTGGTGGGCGTGTTCGCGACGCCGCTGCTCACGCGTCTGTATGTGGACGCATCGATCTCGGTGGACGTGGAAGGCATGCTGCTCTCGATTCTGCAAATCGTTGCGCTGCCGATTGGCGCGGGGTTGCTCATCAACCGCTTCTTCAACCGTGCCGTGCGTGCGGTCGAAAGCTATCTGCCGCTGGTCTCCATGGTCGCCATCGTGCTGATCATCGGTGCTGTGGTGGGCGCCAATCAGGGCAACATTGCCACGGTGGGTCCGTTGGTGATGCTTGGCGTGGTGCTGCACAACGGTCTGGGGCTGCTCGGCGGCTACTGGGGCGGACGTCTGCTCGGCTTCGACGAATCGATCTGCCGCACGCTCGCCATCGAAGTCGGCATGCAGAATTCGGGGCTCGCGGCCACGCTCGGCAAGCTGTATTTCACGCCACTGGCGGCGCTGCCGGGTGCCCTGTTCTCGGTCTGGCACAACCTGTCCGGATCGCTACTCGCGGGTTACTGGCGTGGTCGCCCGACGGGCACCGCCAACGATGCGCAAGCCGCCCCGACGCGCGCTGCGCACTAAGTCGTAAAAGACGCTGCTCGCCAGATAGTTCGCTACGTAGTTCATTACTTCGGTCATCGCGTAGCGAACCGCTTTTTTCCCGTGCTAAACACGCTTGTGTGCGGCGCGCAACGGCTGCCCGCACCGTCATCGCGGGCATTTGCCTTTCTGTCTCTCATCGCCTACAACAACGTTATACCGTTCGCGGCGGTGAGAGAATCTGTACCACGGCGCCTGTCCGTGTTCCCTTTCCCCCGCTTGCCCACAGGGCGTATTCCGACGAGGCCGTTTCAGGCAGCGATGCATCGCGCACGTACGCGACGTGGCTGTCCGCAGGGCCCGGGCTTACGAGCGAGCGGTCTGGAGTCATTCATCAATGTTGCGAAAGAATCCGAGCGGGGATTTCCCCGTCGTGCATGAAACCTCGTTCATCGATCCGACGGCCATTTTGTGCGGCAAGATCATCGTCGGCGAGAACGTCTTCATCGGACCCTACGCCGTATTGCGTGCCGATGAAGTCGACGAGGGCGGCAAGATGGAGCCGATCGTGATCGGCGCCAATTCCAATATTCAGGACGGGGTCGTGATCCATTCGAAAGACGGCGCACGCGTGACCATTGGCGAGAACACTTCGATTGCCCATCGCTCTATCGTGCATGGCCCGTGTGTGATCGGTAACAACGTATTCATCGGTTTCAACTCTGTGTTGTTCAACTGCGTCGTGCACGACGGCGTCGTCGTGCGACACAACAGCGTGGTCGACGGGCGCGATATTCCCGAGAACTTCTACATTCCCTCGACCACACACATCAGCCGCGAGACCGATCTCGCGACCATTCCGAAGGTCACTGTCGACGCGCGCGAGTTCTCCGAATCGGTGAGCCGCACGAACGTGCAACTGGCACGCGCTTATCGTCGTATTCAGAACGAGTTCTGAGCACGAACGTGAGTGTGTGTCACTGCGGGTGAGCGCCGGCCTCTGAGCATTTGCAGGAGTTCGTCATGTCTTTGAGCGTCAACGGGATTGTCATCGACGCACGCCGCGTCGCCGATGAGATCGATCAGCATCGCGACGCGGCCGACCCGGAAACGGCGGCCCGGCACGCCCTCGTCAGTCGCGAGTTGTTGCGGCAACGCGTGCGTGATCTGCGGTTGCTCGGTGATGCTGAGATGGCCGGCGCGAGCGACGACGCGATTGTCGATGCGCTCTTCACCCGCGATGTGCATGTGCGGCGACCCACCGAAGCCGAGTGCCGTGCGTACTTCCACGAACACGCGGGGCAATTCCGCGTGGGCGATCAGGTGCAGGCGAGTCATATTCTGTTTGCACTTTCGGCAGGCGTGCCGCTCTCGGTCACGCTCTCACGGGCGCAGGCGGCGCTCGACAGACTGCGCGTCGAGCCCGCCGCGTTCGAGTCGCTCGCGGCGAGCGCGTCGGATTGTCCTTCGGGACGAAGCGGTGGCAGCCTCGGCATGCTCACGCGCGGCAGTGGGGCGCCGGAGTTCGAGCTGGTGCTGTTCTGCGGTGACCGGTTGGGCGTGCTGCCACGGCTGGTGAATACGCGCTACGGCTTTCACGTCGTGCGTATCGAGCGGCGTGTGAAGGGCCGTATGCCGCCGTTCGAGCGCGTGGCCGATCGCATCGCTGCGCAGTTGTATGAGAACGCCCGCACGCGCGCGCTGCGTCACTATGTGGCGTTGCTCGCCGGGGCGGCGGAAATCAGCGGTGCTAACGATGGCGACGGGGCGCGGCTCTTGCAGTAAGGCGTCGCGCGAAGCCAAAGTTATCGAAAGTATCGAAGGCAAAAAAGATGGGGCGCTCTTGCGGGAGCGCCCCATTTTCATTGGGTCACGACGAACCGTGGCTCGTCAGCCTGCGACGAATTCCAGCGTGACGGTGTCGAGCGTGAACGAGCCGTCATCCTGAATGCGGAAGTGTCGCCGCACGTCGTCGGCCATAGCCGTTTGCAGCGCACGAATCGCGACTTGCATCGGCTCGGGCGTGCGCATACGTGTCGTCCACGTCTTGAAGTCGAGATCGAGCGTGCGCGGTGTGAGCGATGCCACCGAGAACCCGGCATTCGCGGCCATCGCCAGCCATTCGCCAACAGCGTAGTCACGTACGTGCGACGTATCGCGCAACACTTCGACAGCTTGAAGATACGTGTCGAACAGCGGTTGCCCGGTGGAGGCGACGTCACAGATCACGACACGGCCACCCGGCTTCAACACGCGGCGCATCTCGCGCAACGCGGCGCCGACGTCGGCCCAGTGATGCGCGCTGTATCGGCTGAAGACGAGGTCGAAGCTGGCGTCGTCGAACGGCAGCGATTCGGCCGCGCCGAGTTGCGTTTCGATATTCGTCAATCCGCGTTTGGCCGCTTCGCCAGCCACGACACCGAGCATGTCGGCAGACAGGTCGTACGCGACGACGCGCGACGCAAACGGCGCGGTGAAGAAGCTCACATGACCGGCACCGCAGCCCAGATCGAGCACTTGGGCGTTCGGGTGTGCACGGGCGATCACCGCGAGTTGTTCGAGGTCAGCACCCTGCGCGTGGTTGGCGCTCGTCAGATACGCCGATGCCTGCGGGCCGAACTGACCGGTGACGACGGCATTGTGGGCGTCGTGCGCTGCGGGGGGCGCTGACGAGGAAGTGGGGCGATTAGCGTCGCTCACGGGGCGTCTCCTTCGATTGGACAGTCATCATGTTTGTGGGGGCGGGGCAGGGCATGTCGATGACGGGAAGACCCGGCATTCGTGCTTGCGCAACCTCGATGTGACTCACGATAATGGTTCGCCGATACCGGTACAAGTTGTCCATTTATCCTGGTATGAAAACTACCCCTATCATGACACCACCCGATACCACGGCCCACCGGCAAGCTTCCGACGATGCTCGTGGCGCGGCCAGCCAGCGCCGCGCGCTGGGTGACTTTCTGCGCGCCCATCGCGAGCGTCTCACCCCGGCTGCCGTCGGCCTGCCGCCGATCGGCCGACGCCGCACGCCGGGATTGCGACGCGAAGAAGTGGCGCAGTTGTCGGGATTGTCCGCCACTTGGTACACGTGGATCGAGCAGGCGCGCGAGGTATCGATTTCGGTGGGGGCGTTGTCGGCGGTGGCGAGTGCGTTGCGACTCTCGCGCGCAGAGCGTTCGTACCTGTTCGATCTCGCGGGAAAGCGTGATCCCGAGCGCGGTGCCGAACCGTTGCCCCACCACGCGGCGGCCCAAGTGCAGGCCGCCGTCGCTGCGGTGGCGGCACCCGCCTACGCGCTGGATCGCTGCTGGGATGTGCTGGCGTGGAACGATGCGGCGACCGACATCTTCCGTGGCTGGCTCGATGCACCGGGGCCGAAGAATTTGCTGCGTTACATCTTTCTCGACGTCGGCGCGCAGTCGTTGATTCAGGACTGGCCGAGCCGTGCGCGGCGCGTAGTGGCCGAGTTTCGCGCCGAGTGCAGCGCGTATCTGGACGATTCGCCGGTGCGCGCACTGACCGACGCGTTGCAACGCGAGAGTGCCGTGTTCGCGGCGCTCTGGTCGCAGCAAGATGTGGTGGAGCGTGAAGGCGGCCGCCGTGGCTTTCATCATCCGACGCGCGGCGAGATCGACTTTGCGCAGGTGACGTTCCGGCTCTCCGGTCACGATGACGTGAAGCTGGTGATGTTGCTGGCGTAGGGGGAATTTAGGCCGCCGGCCGCATCCACTGCACGAGGTACGTCGCACTCGCCATGCCGAGCAGCGTCATCAGGAGCGAGCCCGCCACGTGGGCGACGACCGTCATCGATGCCCAGCCGAGCTGCCCTTCGCGCAGCAGCGTCGTGACTTCCGCCGAGAAGGTCGAGAACGTGGTGAGGCCGCCGAGAAAGCCGGTGACGATCAGCAGCCGCCATTCGGCGGGGATCGAGGGGAACTGGCTGAACAGCGCGACCGCAACACCGATCAGGTAGCCGCCGCCGAGATTGGCGGCGAGCGTGCCGAGCGGAAGCGTCGGCAGAATGGCGTTGAACTGTACGCTCAACGCCCAGCGCAGCAGCGCCCCGAGGGCGGCGCCCATGCTGATGGCAACGACCGAAGCAAACATAAGTTTTCCCCTGGCAGATAATAAAACGGCCGGCCCTGTTCGGGGCCGGCCGTCCTCGCCTCTCAAGCGAATACTACGGGCATTGCGGGCATTGCGAGCATTACCACGGTCGCTCAGTCCTTCGGGAAGGACGTTGCGCCACCGTGCGCACCCGACCATTCGGCCGGTGCGTTCAGGAATTTCTCGACTTCATCCAGCGTCTTCGTGTCGAAGTGGTTCTGCTGCTTGGCTACGCGCAGCACGTCCCACCACGTCGCGAGCGAGTGCAGTTGCACGTCGATGTCCTTCAACACCTGACGGCTCTCCGGGAAGATGTCGTAGTGGAAGATCACGAACACGTGGTTCACGCTCGCACCGGCTTCGCGCAGCGCCTTACAGAAGTTGATCTTGCTGCGGCCGTCGGTCGTCAGGTCTTCGACCAGCAGCACGCGCGAGCCTTCCGGCAGATCGCCTTCGATCTGGGCATTGCGGCCAAAACCCTTCGGTTTTTTGCGCACGTACTGCATCGGCAGCATCAGCTTGTCGGCGATCCAGGCAGCGAACGGAATGCCTGCGGTTTCACCGCCAGCGACCGTGTCGAACTGCTCGCAGCCGACGTCTTCGATGAGCACGGCTTCTGCGAAGTCCATCAGCGTACGGCGCACGCGCGGGTACGAGATGAGCTTGCGGCAATCGGTGTAGACCGGGCTGGCCCAGCCCGAGGTGAAGATGTACGGCTTCTCAGCGTTGAAATGCACCGCGCCCACTTCGAGCAGGATTTTGGCGGTGATGTCGGAGATCGCCTGGCGGTCGATGCCAATCATGATGCGGATCCTTTGCATAGCTGCACGCCGTGCGGGCAGCAGGGGGAAATCAGGTTCAGCGCGACAGGTCGGCACGGCGGACCGGCGCTTAAACGCGAATTATGCCACAACATTCAGCAATCGAGCGGTCAATTATGCACGGAGCGTATATTTCCACGGGGCGACATACGCGCAGGGTGACCGCACGGCGCATATGAAAAATCTGTCCCGATAGATGAGTCCAAAAAAAGAGACAGTTGCCGATGGTTTATGACAGGCATACACTCTCGCCGAATTTCATACGCCGGCCGGAGCCGCCAACATGTCCAACGATTCAACGTCATTCCCCGCCGCGGGCGCCGCACCGGGCCACGCGCACGACAACGGTTACGCCAGCCGGGCCCTCTGGGCATCGGCCGTCGGCTACGCGATGGACGGCTTCGACCTGCTGATCCTCGGCTTCATTCTTCCCGCGATTGCCGCTGACCTGTCGCTGACCAGCGCGCAGTCGGGCGCACTCGTCACGTGGACACTCATCGGCGCCGTCGTGGGCGGTCTCGTCTTCGGCATGCTCTCAGATCGCTACGGCCGCGTGCGCGTGCTCTCGTGGACGATTCTGCTGTTCGCGGTCTTCACCGGGATGTGCGCACTCGCGCAAGGCTATTGGGACCTACTCGCGTATCGCACCATCGCCGGGATCGGTCTGGGCGGTGAGTTCGGCATCGGCATGGCGCTGGCCGCAGAAGCCTGCGCACCGGCGCGGCGTGCGCGCGCGTCGTCGTTCGTGGGGCTGGGCTGGCAAGCCGGGGTGCTCGCCGCCGCGTTGCTCACGCCCGTGCTGCTGCCGGTCATCGGCTGGCGCGGCATGTTCGCGGTCGGCCTGCTGCCGGCGGTGGTGTCGTTCATCATGCGCCGCACGCTGGGCGAGCCGGAGCTCTTCATCGCGCAACAGAAGCAGCCGCGTGAACACGCGCCGCTCAAGCTGCTGGTGAAGGACTGCGCGACCACGCGTGCGAGTCTCGGCGTGGCCATTCTCTGTTCCGTACAGAACTTCGGCTATTACGGCCTGATGATCTGGATGCCGTCGTATCTGTCGAAGGCGTTCGGTTATTCGCTCACCAAGTCGGCCATGTGGACGGCAGTGACCGTGCTCGGCATGGCGTTCGGCATCTGGCTGTTCGGCCGTCTGGCCGATCGCTTCGGCCGCCGCCCGACGTTCATCGGCTACCAGATCGGTGCCGTCGTGATGGTGTTCGTCTACGCGCAGTTGCAATCGCAGTTCGCATTGCTGATCGGCGGGGCTGTGATGGGCATGTTCGTGAACGGGATGATCGGCGGCTACGGCGCACTGATCTCGGAGCTGTATCCGACGGCGGCGCGCGCCACGGCGCAGAACGTGCTGTTCAATATCGGCCGCGCCGTGGGCGGTTTCGGCCCGCTCGCGGTCGGTGCACTGGCGGCGGCGTACTCGTTCAAGATGGCGCTCGTGTTTCTCGCCAGCATTTACGTGCTCGACATCATCGCCACGCTGTTCCTGATTCCGGAGCGTCGCGGCGAGGCGCTTTCCTGATTCCTGATATTCGACACGCCCGCAGTGCCCGGTAAGCCTCTCGAACGGGTTGCCGTGCACTGCCATCAAGCTTTTGGCGCAAGGTGTACACTTTGCGTCCTGCGGTGCGTCCGGCGCGCCGCAAGCCCTTGGTCTGACGCGCGCGAGCGCGGTATGCAAGACCCGGGGGAGCGGGGGCCATCACGCCGCCGCGCAGCGAAGAACACCGTCAGCGACAAAATCGCCGAATCCCTCCGGTTGGCTCTTCCCGCCGTGATCCGTCACAAGACTGCCGTGCCTGCGCGCTACCCTCGGGTGGCCGACGCCCGGCCGTCGCCCTGTATTTAGGTATCGAGATATGGACAAACCTGACTTGAAAGAAAGCGCTCTGGCGTACCACGAATTTCCCCGCCCGGGCAAAATCTCGGTGACGCCGACGAAGCCGCTGTCGAACCAGATCGATCTGTCGCTGGCTTACTCGCCGGGCGTGGCCTACGCCTGCGAAGCGATCGCCGAAGACCCCCTCGCCGCTAACCGCTACACCTCGCGCAGCAACCTCGTGGGCGTGATCACCAACGGTACCGCCGTGCTGGGTCTGGGCAATATCGGCCCGCTCGCCGCCAAGCCGGTGATGGAAGGCAAGGGCTGCCTGTTCAAGAAATTCGCAGGCATCGACGTGTTCGACATCGAACTCGCCGAACATGACCCGGACAAGCTCGTCGAAGCGATCGCGATGCTCGAGCCGACGCTCGGCGGCATCAACCTCGAAGACATCAAGGCGCCCGAGTGCTTCTACATCGAGAAGAAGCTGCGCGAGCGCATGAAGATCCCCGTCTTCCACGACGATCAGCACGGTACCGCCATCATCGCGTCGGCCGCGATCCTCAACGGCCTGAAGGTCGTGGGCAAGGACATCGGCAACGTGAAGCTGGTCTGCTCGGGCGCCGGCGCTGCCGCCATCGCCTGTCTGGACCTGCTGGTGAATCTGGGCCTGAAGAAAGAGAACATTCTGGTTCTCGACTCGAAGGGCGTGATTCACACCGGCCGCGACAAGCTCGACGAGAGCAAGGCGCGCTACGCCGTGGCGACCGAAGCCCGCACGCTGGCTGATGCGAGCAACGGCGCCGACGTGTTCCTCGGCTGCTCGACCGCAGGCGTGCTCACCGGCGACATGGTCAAGACCATGGGCCCGAGCCCGCTGATTCTCGCGCTCGCCAACCCCGAGCCGGAAATTCGCCCGGAAATCGCCAAGGCCGCTCGCCCGGATTGCATCGTGGCCACCGGCCGTTCGGACTATCCGAACCAGGTGAACAACGTGCTGTGCTTCCCGTTCATCTTCCGCGGCGCGCTCGACGTGGGCGCGACGACCATTACGGAAGAGATGAAGCTCGCCACCGTGCGTGCCATCGCCGAACTGGCGCAGGAAGAAGAGCAGAGCGAAGAAGTGGCGCGCGCCTATGAAGGCCAGTCGCTCGAATTCGGTCCGGAATACATCATTCCGAAGCCGTTCGATCCGCGCCTGATCATCAAGATCGCTCCGGCCGTCGCGCAAGCCGCGATGGACTCGGGCGTGGCGACGCGTCCGATCAAGGACATGGACGCCTACCGCGAGCAACTCGGTGGCACGGTCTACCGCACGGGCTTCATCATGCGCCCGGTGTTTGCCGCCGCGCGTGCCCGTTTCGCCGCCGATACGGCTGCCCGCATCGTGTTCGCCGAAGGCGAAGACGAGCGCGTGCTGCGCGCTGCCCAGTTCGTGCTGGCCGAGCGTATCGCCAAGCCGATCATCATCGGCCGTCCGGCCGTGGTGGAAATGCGTCTGCAAAAGATCGGCTCGAAGCTCAAGCCGGGTGTCGATTTCGAGATCGTCAATCCGGAAGACGACGCGCGTTATCAGCGTTGCTGGCAGGAATACCACAACCTGGGCGCCCGTCACGGCGTGACCCCGGAAGTGGCGAAGGCCGCCATGCGCAAGGACAACACGCTGATCGGTTCGATCCTCGTGCATCTGGGCGAAGCCGACGGCATGATCTGCGGCATGATCGATACGTACCACCGTCACCTCGACGTGGTCGATCAGGTGCTGGGCCGTGCCGAAGGCGTGAGCAACTACGCCGCGATGAACCTGTTGATGCTTGAGAAGCGCAACCTGTTCATCAGCGACACGTACGTGAACGAGACGCCGACGTCGGAGCAACTCGCCGAAATGACGGTGCTCGCCGCCAAGGAAATCGAGCGCTTCGGTATCGCCCCGAAGGTGGCGCTGCTCTCGAACTCGAACTTCGGCAGCGTGAAGTCGGCCTCGGCACAACGCATGGCGCGCGCCTGCGAACTGCTGGCCGCCCGTGCGCCGTCGCTGGAAGTGGACGGCGAAATGCACGGCGACGCCGCGCTGTCGGAGTCGGTGCGTCGCGCCGCTTACCCGGCCTCGCGTCTGTCGGGCGAAGCCAACCTGCTGGTCATGCCGAACGTAGAAGCAGCCAACATCACGTACAACCTGCTCAAGATGACGGGCGGTGAAGGCGTGACGGTCGGTCCGTTCCTGCTCGGCTGCGCCAAGCCGGTTCACATCCTGACGCCGGCGGCCACTGTGCGCCGCATTATCAACATGACCGCTGTGGCCGCTGCCAACGTGGTTCGTTGATGATCTGACGGACGCGCCGCCGGGTTGATCCGGTACGTGTGTCTGTCAGTGCAGGATAAAAAAATCCCGCCAGTCGCTTACGCGCTGGCGGGATTTTTCATGCGGCTTCTGATGCGGGTGACGCTTTCGGCTCAGGCTCAGGCTAAACGGACTTTCAGGCCGCAACGCGATGCGCATTGCCATCGCGGAACTGCGTGAGCAGCTTCGTCCACTTGATGCGCGTGGCGGCGAGGTTCTGGTCCTTCACGTGGCCATAACCGCGAATCTCCTGCGGCAGTTCAGCCAGTTGCACGGCCAGCGACGTGTTGCGCTCGTTCAGATGCGAGATCAGTTCGTTCACCAAGGCCTCGTACTCACCGATCAACGCACGTTCGGTGCGACGCTCTTCCGTGCGACCGAAGATGTCGAACGCGCCACCGCGCAGCCCCTTGAACTTCGCCAGCACGCCGAATGCCTTCATCATCCACGGGCCGTAGGACTTCTTGATCAGATGCCCCTTGTCGTCGTGCTTGGCGAGCGACGGCGGCGCCAAGTGGAAGTGCACCGAGAAGTCGCCTTCGAACTGCTCGTTCAGCTTCTTCATGAAGGCCGGGTCGGTGTACAGGCGTGCGACTTCGTACTCGTCCTTGTAGGCCATGAGCTTGTAGAGCGCGCGGGCAACCGCTTCGGTGAGCGGCATTTGCGACGCGCCGTTGTCGATGGCCGACTCGGCAGTGCGCACGCGATCGACCGTTTGCTTGAAGCGTTCGGCATACGCGCGATCCTGATACGCGACGAGCTGGTCGTAGCGGCGTTGAATCAGCGCGTCGAGCGCCTTGGGCGAATGCAGCGTGATCAGCTTGCCGCCAGCGGCTGAGGACTCCGGCGTTTCCCCTTGCTGGGCGAGCTTGCGCACGCTGGCGAGATCGTGCGCGGCACGGCGTCCCCATTCGAACGCCTGCTTGTTCTTCTCGATCGACACGCCGTTGAGTTCGATGGCGCGCGTGAGCGCCGCGTACGAGAGCGGCACCCAGCCTTTCTGCCACGCGAAGCCCAGCACGAACGGGTTGGTGTAGATCGTGTCGCCGAGCAGACGCAGTGCCAGGTGATTCGCGTCGACGAAATCGACGTTGTCACCGGCGGCGGCGCGGATATCGTTCTCCGTGCTCGATCCCGGGAAGCGCCAGTTCGGGTTGCGGATGAAGTCGGCCGTCGGTGTATGGGCGCTGTTCACCACGATGTTCGTCACACCGTGCTGCACGCGCGACAGCGTGTCGTCGGTGGCGGTGGTGATCGCGTCGCAACCGATCACCACGCGTGCGTCGCCCATGGCGATGCGCGTGGCGTGGATGTCGTCCGGTTGCAGCGCGATCTGTACGTGGCTCGTCACCGCGCCACCCTTTTGCGCCAAGCCGGTCACGTCGAGCGTGGTGACGCCCTTGTTTTCCAGATGCGCCGCCATGCCGAGCAGGCCGCCGATGGTCACGACACCCGTGCCACCCACGCCCGTGACGAGAATGCCATACGGACGCGTGATCTGCGGGAGCGCGGGTTCGGGCAGCGGCGGCAGACCTTCGTTATCGACCTTGGCCGTCTTGGGCTTGCGCAGCTGTCCGCCTTCCACCGTCACGAAGCTCGGGCAGAAACCGTTCACGCACGAGAAGTCCTTGTTGCAGGTCGACTGGTTGATCTGACGCTTCGTGCCGAATTCCGTTTCGAGCGGCTCGACCGACAGACAGTTCGACTTCACCGAGCAATCGCCGCAGCCTTCGCAGACCGCCTCGTTGATCACGACACGCTTGGCCGGATCGGGATACGCGCCGCGTTTGCGGCGGCGGCGCTTCTCGGTGGCACACGTCTGGTCGTAGACGAGAATCGTCGTGCCCTTGACCAGCCGCAGTTCGCGCTGCACGCGATCGAGTTCGCTGCGATGGTAGATGGGCACATCGCCAACCAACTTCACGCCCTCGTACTTCTCAGGCTCATCGGTCACGATGACGATCTTCTCGGCACCTTCCGCGGCCACCTGCGCCACGATCTGCGGCACGCTCAACGTGCCGTCGACCGGCTGGCCGCCCGTCATCGCAACGGCGTCGTTGTAGAGAATCTTGTAGGTGATGTTGACCTTCGACGAGATCGCCGCGCGAATCGCGAGCAGCCCCGAGTGGAAGTAGGTGCCGTCGCCAAGATTCGCGAAGATGTGTTCGTCGCACGAGAACGGCGCCTGACCGATCCAGGGCACCCCTTCGCCACCCATCTGCGAGAAGGTGTCGGTCTTGCGGTCCATCCACACGGTCATGTAGTGACAGCCGATGCCTGCGATGGCGCGCGAGCCTTCCGGCACATTCGTCGAGGTGTTGTGCGGGCAGCCCGAGCAGAACCATGGCTTGCGCTCAGCAGCGACGCGCGGCTTGGCGAGCGCTTGCTCCTTGGCTTCGATCACCTTCAGGCGCGTGTTGATGCGATCGCGCACGTCGCTCGGCAACTCGAATTTTTCCAGACGCGTGGCAATTGCCTTCGCGATCAATGCGGGCGAGAGTTCGTAGTGCGCGGGCAGCAGCCAGTTGGCCATCGGCACCGACCATTCGCCGCCTGCACCGTCCTTCTCGTCGAACTTGCCGTACACGCGCGGGCGCACGTCGTCACGCCAGTTGTACAGTTCTTCTTTGATCTGATATTCGAGGATCTGACGCTTTTCCTCGACCACGAGAATTTCCTGCAAGCCCTGTGCAAACGCGCGCGCACCCTGCGCTTCGAGCGGCCACACACAGCCCACTTTGTACAGACGAATGCCGATGCGCTGGCACGTGGCTTCGTCGAGCCCCAGATCGGCAAGTGCCTGACATACGTCGAGATACGCCTTGCCGCCGGTCATGATGCCGAAGCGCGCATTGTCGGAATCGATCGTCACGCGGTCGAGCTTGTTGGCGCGCACGTAGGCGAGGGCGGCGTACCACTTGTGGTCGATCATCCGCGCTTCCTGCACCAGCGGCGGATCGGGCCAGCGGATGTTCAGGCCGTCGGGCGGCATGATGAAGTCGTTCGGCAGGCGGATGTCGACGTTGTGCGGATCGATCATCACCGAGGCCGACGATTCGACCACGTCCGTCACGCACTTCATCGCGACCCACAGACCCGAGTAGCGGCTCATTGCCCAGCCGTGCAGACCGTAGTCGAGATACTCCTGCACGTTCGACGGATACAGCACGGGGATACCGGCTGCCTTGAAGACGTGTTCGGACTGGTGCGCGAGCGTGGAGGATTTGGCCGCGTGGTCGTCACCGGCCAGGACCAGTACGCCACCGTGTTTCGACGAGCCTGCCGAGTTGCCGTGTTTGAGCACGTCCATGGAGCGGTCGACGCCGGGCCCCTTGCCGTACCACATGGAAAACACGCCATCGAACTTGGCGGGATACAGATTGACTTGTTGAGAGCCCCAGACGGCGGTGGCCGCGAGGTCTTCGTTCAGACCGGGCTGAAAGACGATGTTATGGCCGGCGAGGTGCTGCTTGGCCTTCCATAGCGACAGATCCAGACCGCCGAGCGGCGAGCCGCGATAGCCCGAAATATAACCGGCGGTGTTGAGCCCGGCCGCCGCATCGCGGGCCTGCTGCAACATCGGTAGTCGGACTAGGGCTTGAATGCCGCTCATGTAAGCGCGACCGCGCTCGAGCGTGTATTTGTCGTCGAGCGTGACCGACTCCAGCGCGGCCAGCAAGCTCGGATTGACGGGGGCGTTCATGGGGTGTGCTCCTCACTCTCACTGATTTTGGGATCGCCAAAACTTCCTGCCCCCCCGCTCTCGTGAAGCAGGACGGCGGTGGTGACACAGGCCTCTTTAACGTCCCACGGGTGAACGATGTCACTCCGTGAGCGGGGCCTTTTTTCGTGATGCTGTTACCAGTCGCAACTATGTTAGCACCGGCGCCATGGCGTCGCCCGATGGGCATGATGCCCGCGCAGCGACGTTGTTCCGGTGTCATCCGAGTTGTCGATCGAGGGCAGTATAGCGAGGATTCTGACGTTTACGTAAACGTCATGTAGCTGGCGTAAACCCTCCCTTTGCGCCCATGTGCATCATCCCAATATGGGGTGGCAGATGCGGCATCGTGACGCGTGGTGTTTTTCGGATTCCGCAGCAAAATGGCGGGATTGTGTCGCGATTATGTCGGCAAAGGTACGCTTGTCGGTGGTTTCTGACACGCGGGTAACAACGTGTAACGCCTGTCGGCGATCGGGAACGGGCAGGGCAGAATGCACACTAAGTTGCGTTACCCGACAGATGGAAAAACGACATTGCGTTTAAGAAGTACCGAAGGAAGTACCCAAGCAACACGAAAGAAGGAGTCACTGTGAATCAACGAAACATCGCCAAATTCCTGCTGGTTTCCGCTTCGTTTCTGACCCTGGAAGTGAGCGTCGCACGTGCCGATGAACTGGCACGCGACAAGGCGGCCGAACCTACCCCCGTTACCGTGGCTGTCACGCCGCCGCTGCGCACCACGCAGCAGCCGCAGCGGTACGAAGGCCCGCTCGACCAGCGCACGATCGATCCGCGAGAATTTCAGCGCCGTTAAGCCGTCACCGGCGAAACGGCTAACGGGGCAGGCTGTTCCGACGCGAGCGCATCAGGCGCTGCGAAGCCGGACCCCAGACACACCATGAGTGCGTCACCACCGAGTGATGCCGCCCAACACCACAGGGCGCCGACCGATGAGGCTGGCGCCTTTTTTATTGGGTTTGATCATGGTGTTTTCGCGGCGTGGCTAATGCGATTCCCTGACGTCTTGCCCTGAACTGTCTTGTAATGTCTTGTAATCGGGTAAACAGGGTGATGACTTTATGATTTTCGTATTTTGACGCAATATCATTGCTCATAAATATCAAAATCAGGGGGAGAAGTGCCAAAACTCGAATTGGATAAAATCGACCGCCGGATTCTCGGATTGCTGCAAAGCAATGGCCGACTATCCAACCTCGAAATCGCCGAACAGGTGCGGCTCTCGCCGAGCCCTTGCCTGCGTCGTATCCGGCGTCTGGAAGAGGCCGGCGTCATCCGTGGCTACGTTGCCCTGCTGGAACCCACACGGCTGGGGCTCGGCCTGCTGGCTTACGTCAACGTGCGTCTCGACAAACGGCACCCCGGTGACGGAGACGGCGGCACGGTCAACGAGCACTTCCGCGACGTGGTCGATACGTGGCCCGAGGTCGTCGGTTGCTACGCGATGGCCGGCGACATGGACTACCTGCTGCGCGTGCACGTCGGCGACATGACGCACTTTTCGCGTTTCATGCAAAAGCAACTGCTTATGCACCCCAGCGTGGTCGATGTGAAAACCAGCTTCGTCCTTGATCAGCTCAAGGAAACGACGGCGTTACCGCTGCCCTGATCCGTGCTGTAGCCACAGGGTGCCCGGTGATTCATCATTCTGACGGGACAAAAAAGAAACCGGCCAATTTGGCCGGTTTTTTGTTTTGCGTTGCCGTGAATCGATTTCGAATCAAGCAGCCTTCGGCAGGATGGCGCCGAGCAGACGTCGCGCGTTACGCACCTGACGCTTGATGGCGTAATCGAAGGCGGCGACCTGATCCTGCATCATTTCCGAGAGCATCGACTGCGTATCGGCGGGCGGCAGGCTGAGGTAACCGTCGGCTTCGCCGTAAGCGTAGTTGATTTCCATGCCGGCCTTCTTCGCGATGCGCATCATGCGGGCATTGCGCGACAGGCAGTGCATGTACAGCGTATCGACGCGCTTGTTGCGGCAGTGGATGGACGCACGTTCGAACAGACGCGAGCCGATGCCACGGCCACGGGCCGATTCGAGCACCGAGACGCCGAATTCGGCAACGCGGCCGTTTTTGCCTTCGGGGAGTTGTGCCACGTGGGCGACCGCGACCAGCGCCAGATTGTCGTCGTAGACGCCGAGCAGGCTGTCACGCGAGAAGTCGAGGCTGGCGACGTAGCGGGTAATCACGTCGTCGGTGACGGCCTGACCGAAACGCAGCAGGCGGTCTTCTTCGCCCAGCGCCAGAAAGTGGCGTTGCAGGCGGTGAATATCGCCCGAGGTCAGCTCACGAATCAGCACGCTCGACCGCTCGTTAGCGGCAACCGTCGCGTGGGCGACGTCGGGCGTGTGGTTCGGGGCAGTCATGGCGTATTCCTTGGTGTTCTTTCGAGCGTGCACTGAATTGTGCGGCGCAAAAGAATTATAGCCGAACGGCTAGGTAAAAACCCTAGGAAATAAAAGTACGCCGTGGAAGGAAACGTCTAAGTACCTGAAGAATGGCGTGTTTTCTCGATAGTTCGAGTCAGGCCATCGGGGGAAGGGTTGCTGCGAAGCAACAAGAAAGGGCAATATTCGCCCTTCCTATCGTAAGTAATTACTCACTTCGAGTGAAAATCAGGCCTGCGCGGCGCCCGATGTCGCGGTGCCCGCCGGGTCGGCCGTCTCGGGGAGCGGTTGGGCGAGTCCGTGTTCGAGCACACCGATCACCTCATCGGCGAAGTCGCGGTAGCGCATGCGCCCGCCCGGCTTGAGCCACGTGAAGGTCCAGTTGATCATGCCGAACAGCATCATCGTGAGCGCCGTCTGGTTGGGCTTGCCCACGCGCTCAGGGAATGCGCGCGAGAGCTGACGGGAGAACGCGCCGACCACATCGCGCTGGCGGTTGAGCACCACTTCGCGTTGTTCGTCGTTGAGGAATTTGACGTCGTTGAGCAGCGCGATGTGGCGCGTCTGCGAGGTCTCGTACTCGTCGAGAAACGCCCGGATCAGTTCATGAAACGTTTCGCGCTCGGAGAGCCCGCGCCGCTGGCCAAGGGCTTCGACTTCCGTGACGATCAGCATCAGCCGCTGCGTGTAGCGGTCGAGCAGGTCGAACAGGATGGCGTCCTTGCTTGCGTAGTAGTGATAGAGACGGGCTTTCGACGTGCCGCAGGCGGCGGCCAGTTCCGACATCGACGTGCTGGGATAGCTCGCGCGGGCAAAGGCCTCGGCGGCGACATCGAGAATCTGTTCGCGCTGCGACTCGTGGTCGGGCGCCTTGGTACGTGCCATAAACGGGGGTTACTCCAGTCGTAGATCGCACGCTGCGGGCACGGTGGTGTCGCCGCGCAACGCGAGCCGGCCCGCCGCACCGAGTTCGCGGCAGCGCCAGAGCAGAAAACTGTCGGTCGCGAAAAAACCTTCCACGCGCGGCATCATTTCACCGAGAAACGCGGCCATCGGCATCCACGTCACCGGTGCCCGATCGAGAATCTGATCGTCGATCTCGGCAAACGTCGCGCCTTCGAAGGTGTTGTGCACCCAGCGGCGCACTTGGGTATTCACTTGCTTGAGCGCCCGCCATTCCAGTGACAGCCGGCCGATCCGAAGCAGCGAAATCGGGGCGATACGGGCGAAGCGCTCGGCCAGCACTTCCGGGGCATACATGCCGACGCTGGTGCGGCGATTGGCATCCTGTGCCGTCGCCGTCTGGGCTGACGGGGCCAGATCGGTGGCGCGCAGCACGATTTCATTCAGTCGCGCGGGGGTGTTGCGCAGCATGAACGCCACGCGCCGCAACGTGAGCTGATCGGACGCACTGTCGCCGTGCCAGCAAACCACCGCGTTGTCGCCTTCGACCAACCGTTGCAGCGATGCCAGTTCCTCGCGCAGCTCACCCGCATAATCGCGGCCGGCGGAGGGGACGACACGTTGCCAGAAGGCGGCGCGTTGCCGCTCGTTCTCGTCGATTTCGCGCAACGGGCCAACGGCCAGATCGTCACGCAAGACAAGGACAGGGTCGGCGCGAAGCGCTTGCGACATCGCCGCGCGTAACTGCTGCGCGGCGACATCGCCACAGACGACATGGATGGTATTCATGCCGGTAGTTTACGGTATTCCCGGTACCTCGGGTTGACGCTCCCGTAATGCCGGGAATAATCGACGCATTGGCACCATTTCAAGGCAAATTCCGTTGCGATGGCGGAGCGTTCGCACCGGGCGGCAAAGGAATTCGCCGCCCCGCGCGCCCAACAGCGGGCTTAGCGCTCGTCGTAGCTGACCACTACGCGTTGCGTCAGCGGACGTGCCTGGCACGTCAGCACGAAACCTTGTTCGACTTCGTAATCTTCCAGCGTGTAGTTCTTTTCCATTGCCACTTCGCCTTCGAGCACCTTGGCGCGGCACGTGCAGCACACGCCGCCCTTGCAGGCGTACGGCAGCGAGAGTCCGGCCGCGAGACCCGTGTCGAGAATGCTCTGGCCTTCGTACGGCTGACGCAGGCGGCGCTCCTTGCCGTCCATCACGACGACCAGCTCGGCCATCGGCGTGTCGTCGGTGATCACCACCGGCTTCACCGGGGCTTGCGACGTGGGCACACCGAAGCGCTCGACGTGGATCTTTTCCTTCGCGACACCAGCGGCGGCCAACGCGGCTTCGGCGGCATCCATCATCGGGCCCGGGCCGCAGATGAACGCTTCGTCGATGCTCGACGGCGGGATCAGCGTCTCGAGAAACGCCGAGCACTTGTCCTGATTGAGCAGGCCATTGAACAACTCGACTTCCTGCGCCTCGTCCGAGAGCACGTGGTACAGGCGCAGACGGCCGAGATACGTGTTCTTCAGGTCTTCCAGCGCTTCGGCAAACATGATGGCCGGTACCGAGCGGTTGCCGTACACGAGCGTGAACTGGCTGTTCGGCTCAGAAGCCAGCGTCGTCTTGATGAGCGCGAGCATCGGCGTGATACCCGAGCCACCGGCAAAGCCGACGTAATGCTTGGCATGCTCAGGCGACAGACGCGTGAAGAAGCGGCCATCCGGCGTCATCACGTCGATCTGCTGGCCCGGCTTCAACTGATCGTTGGCGAAGTTCGAGAACTTGCCGCCCGGCACGCGCTTGATACCCACGCGCAATTCGCCGGTCGCCTCGTAGTCGGGCACGCCCACGCAAATCGAGTACGAGCGGCGCGCTTCTTCGCCTTCGATCAGCGTCTTGAGCGTGAGGAACTGGCCTTGCGTGAAACGGTAGGCGTCGCGCAGGGCATCCGGCACGGTGAACGCGATCGAGATGGCGTCGGCGGTCTCGGGACGGATTTCGCGAATGGTCAGCGAATGGAATTGCGGGGTCGTCATCGTGGGCTTCCTTGCCGCCGGCACCCGCCGGTCGGGATCAATCGGATCAATCAATAGGGCTTGAAGTAGTCGAACGGCTCGCGGCACGTGCGGCAACGGTAATGCGCCTTGCACGCGGTCGAACCGAACGCCGATACCACTTCCGTGTCGGCTGAACCGCAATGCGGGCACGGCACGCCGTCTTTCGGGCGGCCGTAGAACGTGATCTTGCGCGGCGCGTCGGCGGCCACCGCATGCGCGCCCGTGGGCGGCGCAATGCCGTAGCCGCGCAGCTTCTCGCGGGCCTCCGGGCTGATCCAGTCGGTGGTCCACGCGGGCGCCAGCACGGTCTTGATGTGCCACGGGCCGAGGCCCGCGCGTGTCATCGCGGCGTCGATGTCTTCGGCGATCTGCTGCATGGCCGGACACCCCGAGTACGTCGGCGTAATCACGATCTCGAACGACGTCACGTCTTCCGCGTTCTGCACCACGCGCACGTCGCGCAGAATGCCGAGTTCGCGAATCGACACGACCGGAATCTCGGGATCGGGCACCGATTCGAGCGTCTGCCACGCGAGCGGCAGCGAGGCTTCCGATGCCGGCGTCAGCACGTCGGGGGCGACGGGCGGGGTGAGCGGCAGATTCATGATCGTGTCGAGGTGCGTGTGCATGGTGGGCGTCGCGTTATCAGTTACCAGCTCGCGCCGGGATGCTGACGCGCGATGACCTGCATCTCGCCGAGCAGATAGCTCATGTGCTCGGAGTGATGGCCGAACTTGCCCGTGCTCTCGAACGCGCCGGCGGCCGGTGCGCTAAGCGTGGCTTCGTCGAGCGCGTCGGTCACGACGGCCTGCCATGCATCCTTCAGCTCGGACATGGTCACCCCCGTGCCGGCCGCAGCAGCGGCGTCTTCGAGCGCATCGCGCTTGAAGATTTCGTTCATGTACGGCATCAGGTAGTCGAGGGCGGCTTGTGCGCGACGGTGCGATTCTTCCGTGCCGTCACCAAAACGCACCAGCCAGTCGCGGGCGTGATGCAGGTGGTAATGCGCTTCCTTGACCGACTTTGCGGCGATGGCGGCCAGTTCGGCGTCGCCCGATTGCGCCAGCGCTTGCCAGACTTCGACCATCAGGGCCGAGTACAGGAAGTTGCGCACGATCGTTACGGCGTAGTCACGCTCGGCGGCCGAAGTGCCGGCGGTCGGGCCGTAATGCGGCAGTTCGACGAGGGTCCAGTTACGGAACGCGAATTCGTCGCGCCAGAAGGCGTAGTCGTCTTCTTGCTTGGTGAGGCCGGTGAGTTCGGTTTCGAGCTTGGCGGCGTGTTGATAGAGCATGCGCGCCTGGCCGATCAGATCTAGGCTCAGGTTGGTGAGCGCGATGTCTTCTTCGAGCACGGGGCCGTGACCGCACCATTCCGCGTTGCGCTGACCGAGGATCAGCGCGTTGTCGGCAAGGCGCAGCAGATAGGACAGGTGTTCCTGCGTCGGTTTCATGTTCTGGTGTCTCGCTCGGGGCGCGCCGTGACAGACGGCGCGCAGCCACTTACATGTGGTTCACTTCTTCCGGCAACTGATAGAAGGTCGGGTGGCGGTAGATTTTGTCGGCGGCCGGGTCGAACAGTTCGGCCTTGTCTTCCGGTGCCGAAGCTGTGATGGCGGCCGAGGGCACGACCCAGAGGCTCACGCCTTCCTGACGGCGCGTGTAGACGTCGCGCGCCATGCGCAGCGCCATTTCGGCGTCGGCGGCGTGCAGGCTGCCGCTGTGCTTGTGTTCGAGGCCCATCTTGCTGCGCACGAACACTTCCCAGAGGGGCCATTCCTTGTTGCTTGCTTGCGTCATGATCGTTCCTGTGCGGGGCGTCCCGCGTGTCTGTGGGGTTGCCGCTGGTTCATGTGACTGGCCGGGCGGCTGATTCGGGCAGCTTGTTCAGGCGGCTTGTTTTTCGGCGCGCTGACGTTGCTTCGCCGCATGGGCGAGGGCAGCGTCGCGCACCCAGGCGCCGTTGTCGTGAGCGGCCACGCGGGTGCCCACACGTTCCTTGTTGCACGGGCCTTCGCCGTTCACGACACGCCAGAATTCCGACCAGTCGATCTCGCCGTAGTCGTGGGCCTTGCGGGCTTCATTCCACTTCAGATCCGGATCGGGGAAGGTCACGCCGAGCACGCGGGCCTGTTCGATGGCGGCATCGACAAACTTCTGACGCAGGTCGTCGTTCGAAATGCGCTTGATGCCCCACTTCATGGTCTGCGCGCTGTGGATCGATTCCTTATCGCTCGGGCCGAACATCATCAGCACCGGCCACCACCAGCGGTTGACGGCTTCTTGCACCATGTCGCGCTGGGCCTGCGTGCCGTTCATCATCGAGAGCAGGGCGTCGAAGCCCTGACGCTGATGGAACGACTCTTCCTTACAGACGCGAATCATCGCGCGCGCATACGGGCCGTACGAGCAGCGGCACAGCGGCACCTGGTTCATGATGGCGGCGCCATCGACCAGCCAGCCGATCACGCCGACGTCGGCCCACGTGAGCGTGGGGTAATTGAAGATGCTGGAGTACTTGGCCTTGCCCGAGTGCAGCGCGTCGATCATCTGGTCGCGCGACGTGCCGAGGGTTTCAGCGGCGGAATAGAGATAGAGACCGTGGCCGGCTTCGTCTTGCACCTTGGCCAGCAGGATCGCTTTGCGCTTGAGGCTGGGTGCGCGCGAAATCCAGTTGCCTTCCGGCAGCATGCCGACGACTTCCGAGTGCGCGTGCTGCGAAATCTGGCGCACGAGCGTCTTGCGGTACTCGACGGGCATGTAGTCCTGCGGCTCGATCTTCTGATCGGCGGCCATGCGCGCGTCGAAGCGGGCTTGTTGCTGCTGCTCCGTCTCGCTCAGGGTGCGCACGCCCTTGGGGCTGTTGCCGGCCAGATCGATGGCTTGCGTATACATAGAGGAAGGCCTCCGCGGCATATGGGGATATGGAACGCATTATAAACCGACCGGCCGGTCGGTCAATAAATGTTTTCCATGAGATGACGGGGGCGATTGGGGGCAGGCGTTTACCTCCCGATCACGCCTCGATCACCTCAGCCGCACAGGCCATCAACCCCTTGATTAGCCGGGCCCGGGGCGACGCCCGGTGCCACAGCAAGCCGAACCGACGACGCTCGACGGGGACCGGCAGCGGCAGACGCACGACATTCAGGCCACTGGTGAGCGGTGAGACGATATCGGGCACGAGCGACACGCCCAGCCGGCGGTCCACCATCATGGCGATGGCCATCAGCGAGTTCAGTTCGAACAATTCGTTCGGCGCGATCTTCGCCGCGCGCAGGTACTGGTCCGCCTGCTTGCCGCCGCCCAGCGACCGGTCATAGCGAATGAACGGCTCGCGCCGCAGCAAGGAATGGGGGTCTTCATCCGCCAGATGCGACGGCGCCAGCACCACGATCGGCTCCTCGCGCAGCAAGTGCCAGTCGTACGCCTTGGGCAGCGCAAACGGCGGATGCAGGCAGATCGCCACATCCAGATCGCCGCGTTGCAGCGTCTCGTACAGCTCCATCGACGTGCCCGCACGAATCAGCACCTTGGCTTGCGGAAACGCCGTCGAGAAGTTCGCCAGCACGTCGGGCAGCAAACTGAGCAGCGCCGTCGTAATGGTGCCGATTCGAAGTTCGCCCGAAGGCTCGTCGGTCAGCGCCACGGCCCGGAGCTCGGCCGCCTCGCGCACCAGCGCCCGCGCTTTCTCAATCACCCGATGTCCGGCCTCCGTCGGAATGACCGTGCGCCCCGCGCGCACCAGCAACGGCACCCCGAGTTCGCGCTCGAGCGCCTGCACCTGTTGCGCGATGGCCGCAGGCGTCACGCCGATGCGGCGCGCGGCTTCGGCCATCGAGCCGCTATCGACCACGAGCAGAAGATTGGCAAGAAAGGCGGTATCCATGACGATAGATTTTCTATGCTTTTAAGATAGGTGCGGATAGTTTATCTAAAGCTAGGCGGCACTTAGACTCATTTCCAGTCAGAAGAAAGCAAGGACTGGAGACATGAGAAGCAAACTCTTCGTGCCCGCATCGCGGCCGGAGCTCTTCGCCAAGGCGCTCGCCAGTGCGGCCGACGCCCTGTCGTTCGATCTGGAAGATTCCGTCGCCCCCGAGCGCAAGCACGACGCGCGCAACACATTGCGTGACTGGCTGCGTACGCCGGGTCCCGCCCACGCCGACAAGCAATTGATCGTGCGCGTGAATCCGCTCGATACCGCGTACTTCGGCGACGACATCGATGCCGTCGTGCAGAACGGCGTCGCACTCATCAATCTGCCCAAGCCCGAACGCGCCGACGACGTGCTCGCCGCCGCAGAACGCATCGAACAGGCCGAACGCGCCAACGGCGTCACGACGCCCGTGCGTTTGCTGCTGAATATCGAATCGCCGCAGGCCCTGCGCCGCGCCGCTGAACTCGCAACGGCGCATCCGCGCGTGGCCGGGTTGCAACTGGGTCTCGGCGATCTGTTCGAGCCGCTGGGCGTGGCACGTCGCGAAGCCGCCGCGATCTCGCAAGCCATGTTTGCGCTGCGCATGGCCGCCGGTGAGGCGGGCGTTTTTGCTTACGACTCCGCCTTCGCCAACATTAAGGACGAAGCGGGCTTTCGCGCCGAAGCGCAGCTCGCAAAAGCGATGGGTTTCCTCGGCAAGAGCTGCATCCATCCGAGTCAGATTGCACTCGCCAACGACGTATTCCGTCCTTCCGATGAAGAGATCGCCCATGCCGTGCGCGTGGTCGATGCTGCACGCACGGCGGCCCGCGACGGCGTAGGCGCGTATGTCGTCGACGGAAAAATGATCGATGTGCCGTTTGTCGAACGCGCCCGCGCGCTGGTGAGCAATGCCCGCCGCATGGGCTTGTTGCGCGACGAGCAGCCGGTGAACTGACGGCTATGAAACGAGAATCCGTTTTGTCTTCCGCCGTCACCCATGACGCGACGGCCACCACCGCCTCCGGCCCACTCGACGGCGTCCGTGTGCTTGACCTGAGCGCCTACATCGCAGGCCCCTATGGCTGCACGTTGCTCGCCGACCAAGGGGCCGAAGTCATCAAAATCGAACCGCCCACAGGCGACAATCTGCGTAAATACCCGTCGACGCTTGCCAGCGAGAGCCGCGCTTTTCTCGGTGTCAATCGCGGTAAGCGTGGGTTGGTGCTCGATCTCAAGCAGCCGGAAGCACTTGCCGTGCTGTGCCGTTTGGTCGAATCGGCCGACGTACTCGTCCACAACTTCCGCCCCAGCGTGCCCGCCCGGCTGGGCATCGCGTACGAACAACTGCGCGAAGTGAACCCGCGCCTGATCTACTGCGCGGTGACCGGCTACGGCGAGACCGGCCCGAACAAGGACAAGGCCGGTTACGACCAAGTGCTGCAAACCATGACGGGCATGTGCGCCATGCAGGGCAAGGCCGACGGTCCGCCTGAAATTCTCTACGGCTCGGTGGTCGACTACTATGCGGCGTCGCTGGTAGCGGCGGGCGTATCGTCGGCGTTATTCGCCCGCGAGCGCACCGGTCAGGGGCAGTACGTGGGCGTGTCGTTGCTGCGCAGCGCGCTGGCGATGCAGTCTGCCCGCATGATCTGGGCCGATGACGAACCGCGTGACGTCGGTCGCGATATGCGCTCCGGCGGCATTACCGGCATCCATCCCACGCGCGACGGCTATCTGTATATCTCGGCCAACACGCCGCACTTCTGGCAGGCGCTGTGCGAAAAGACGGGCATGGCTGCACTGGCCGCCGACGAGCGCTACGATTCCGTGCGCAAGCGCGCGCAGCATCGCGACGAGATCGTGCCGCAGTTGCACGCCGCGTTGCAGGCGCATGGTGCGCGCGAGTGGGAGACGATCTTTGGCGATGCCGTGCCCTGCGCGGCCGCGCGTCGCATCGAAGACATGTTCGACGATCCGCAGGTCGACGCCGAAGCAATGGTGCAGCACTACACCTATGCCGGGCCGAACGGCGATCTGGGTTATCGCGGTTTCCGGCAGCCGATCCGGTTTGGTGCGGGCGCCAGTCATGACGGCAACGCGCCGGTATCGCGCGCCGCGCCTGCCTTCGGCCAGCATTCCGATGAAGTGCTGCGCGATCTCGGCCTGACGGACACCGACATTGCCGCGCTGCGTAAGACAGAGGCGGTGCAGTAAGCGAATCCCCCCGCGCGCGACAGGCGATCGGATTCGCAAGGCTGCGCGCCTTATATAAGAAAGATGAACGGAGACAAATCCATGGAAACGGTAACCACGCGCGCTGAGGCGGCAAGGGCATCCGTGCAGACCCAGTCGAGGGCCGGGGCGACGACGCCCAAGCCCTCGGGCACGACGGACGGCGCCGGTGCTGCAAGCGGCAGCGTGATGTCGCTGCGCGAGCGCTGGTGGGCGGTGTTCGACCTGCGCATCGGTGCGTTGCCGTTGCCGGTGTATCTCGCGCTCGTGGCGATCCTCGCGGCAATGACGCACAACGGCAAGCTCGCCGCCGATCTGCCCACCGGCATCGCGCTCGTCGCCGTCGGCGGCTTCACGTGTGCCGAGCTGGCCAAGCGCATTCCGTGGGTGCGTCACATCGGCGCGACGTCGATCTTTGCGGCGTTCATCCCGTCGGCGATGGTCTATTACGGCCTCATGCCCGCACCGGTGACGAAGGCGGTCACCACGTTCACCAAGAGCTCCAATTTCCTCTACCTGTTTATCGCCGCGATCATTGTCGGCAGCGTATTGAGCATGGACCGGCGCACGCTGGTGAAAGGCTTCGTTCGCATCTTTATTCCACTGGCGAGTGGTTCATTCGTCGCGGCCATTGTCGGCACGTCGGTCGGCACGGCACTGGGTCTGGAGGCGAAGCAGGCGTTCTTCTACATCGTCGTGCCGATCATGGCGGGCGGGGTCGGCGAAGGCGCGTTGCCGCTCTCGGCGGGCTACGCGCAGATTCTCGGTGTGGAACAGGGGCCGCTCTTCGCGCAGGCACTCTCGGCCGCAATGCTCGGCAACATCTCGGCGATCTGTCTGGCGGGGTTGCTGAGCTATCTGGGCACGCGCAAGCCGAAGCTCACTGGCTACGGCCAACTGACGGTCACGCCAGCGGGTGAGGCGCTCGCGGCGCAAGACGAGTCGTCGCAGAGTTTCGATGCCTCGAGTCTGGCGGCCGCAGGCGGCACGGCGATTGCCCTGTACTTGCTGGGGGTGCTGAGCCATCAGTGGTTCAACTGGCCGGCGCCCGTGGTGATGCTCGTGTTCGTGGTGATCGCGCAGTTGTTCCAGATTGTGTCGCCGCGCGTGCGGGGCGGGGCGCGTTTTATGTACAGCTTCTTCTCGACCGCGGTCACGTACCCGCTGATGTTCGCCATCAGCGTCGCGATGACGCCGTGGGGCGAGATCGTCACGGCATTTCACTGGATCAACATCGTGACGGCTGTCTCGACGGTGCTGTCGCTGGCGGTCACCGGGTTCGTCGTGGCGAAATGGGTGGGGATGTATCCGGTGGAAGCGGCCATCGTCAACGTGACGCACAGCGGCTTGGGCGGCACCGGCGATGTGGCGATTCTCACGGCGGCGAATCGCATGGCGCTGATGCCCTTCGCACAGATCGCCACTCGTATCGGCGGCGCGATTGTCGTGATGACGTCGCTGGCGGCGTTTTCCTACTGGCACTGATTGACTGGCACGAATGCCGGAGTGGCGGGCAGCAGGCCGCGGGCGGTGTTTCAGTCCTGCGGCTGCCCGAAATGTTCGCGGTACTGCTGAGGCGACACCCCGAAGCGGCGCTGAAACACCTTGCGCATGTTGTGCGGATCGCCGAAGCCGCATTGCCATGCCACGGTCTTGAGCGGTGCGTTGCCGTTCTCCAGCATGACGCGCGCGGCGTCGATGCGGGCGGCGCTCACGAAGTCGGCGGGCGTTACGCCCGCGTCGCGCGCAAACACCCGCGAGAAATTCCGCACACTCATCTTGGCCACCGCGGCCAGATCACCGACCGACAGCGGCTCGGCCAGATGTTCCAGCACGAATTGCTGCACCTGTGCGACCGGGGAATTCGGTTCCGCGTAGGGCGTGAGGTACGGGCTGAACTGCGACTGACCGCCAGCGCGCTGCGTGAACACCACTAACCGCTTCGCCACGTTGAGTGCCACCTCTTGTCCGTGATCCTGCGCGAGAAGGTGCAGCGATAAGTCGATGCCCGCCGTCACGCCCGCTGACGTGTACAGATTCCCGTCCTGAACGAAGAGCCGGTCGGCCTCGATGCGGGCGCCGGGGGCGCGCTCGGCCAGCACGTCAACGTCGTTCCAGTGGGTGGTCACGCGCTTGCCGTCGAGCAGTCCGGCGGCGGCCAGCACCAGCGCGCCGTTGCAAATCGAGCCGAAGCGGCGGGCGCGCGGCGTGGCGTCGTGCAGCCAGCGCGACACGTTGGGGCCGAGATCGTCGGTCAGCAGCGACGGGCCGCCCGCCACCAGCAGCAAGTCGAGATGTCCGCCCGCTTCCTGATAGTGACGGCGCGGCAGAATCGTCATGCCGTTCGAACAGGCAATCGGTCCGTGCTGGGTGCCGATGACTTCCGTCTGATAGTGGTCGCCGGGCAGCAGAAAGCGGTTTGCTTCCGCGAAGACATCGAGCGGGCCGCTCACATCGAGCGATTGCACGCCGGGAAAAACCAGCAAGGCGACATTCCGGATCATGGCAAAGGGGCGCTCTGGCAGTAATGCGCTGCATTTTGGCAGAAAGCGGTCAGATGAGCCGATCACGCCCCGCTGTTGGCGCGAAGGGGCCTCGGTTTGGCAGAATCGGGCCGCTCGGGTCGCGTGGCATCCAAAGGCAGCGTTCGCACAATCGGTGACATCGACGGCGGCATGGGCCGCTGCGTTTCCCCCCGAGAGGCATCGATGCACAACGCCAAAACTGCGACTTCCCCGATTTCCCCGAATGCTCCAACGCCCTGCGCACCGTCCGCGACGACAGGCGGGGCGGCGGCCAACGATGCGCCCCGCGTGCGCTATCCGGACGATGCGTCGCTCGCCGAGCGCGTCGGCCCAGCGTTCTCGGTCGACGGCATGTTGATGGCGCGTCACAAGACACGTGCGGCCATCGCCGACATCGCGAGTCAAGTGAAGCCGGGCATGGTGGAAGAAGATGCGGTCGCGATGGCCAAAGGCGTGCTCGCGGCCGCTGGCCTCGAACTGAGCTGGCATCCGACGCGGGTGCGCTTGGGTGAGAACACGCTCAAGCCCATGCGTCAGCCGTCCACGCCGGGTGTGGTGCTGGGCGAGAACGACATCTTCTTCATCGACATCGCCCCGCGCTTCGAAGCGTGGGAAGGCGATGGCGGCGCGAGCTTTGTCGTGGGCGAGCACGCTGGGCACGCACGCTGCGCGCACGACGCGCAAGCGCTGTTCCACGACGTGCGCGGCAAGTGGCTGCGCGATGGCGTATCGGGGCAGGCGCTGTATGCCTATGCCGACGAGGTGGCGAAACGCATGGGCTGGGAACTGAACTTCGACCTGCCGGGGCATCGCGTATCGGACTTCCCGCATGCCGCCATTCATACGGGCTCGCTCGCCGACTTCGAGACCACCCCTTCGGCGATGCGCTGGATTCTGGAAATCCACCTGCGCGACCCGCAGCAACGCTTCGGCGCGTTCTTCGAGGACATGCTGCTCGACGATACCTACTACTGATCGACTCCTGATCTGTGCTTGATAGATGACGGATCGTCGCGCCCGCGCGACGCCCCCGTTCGTGCGTTATTGATCGTGCGTCGCCCCCGGGACTAGTTTGCTATACTGCGAACGATTCTCATTTGCAACGCGGGTGCCTGAGCCTTTCGGCCACACCTGGCCCGGGGACAGGAGGGGCGCATGCCCGCCGACGACACGCTGCAACGCGACGCGTTGCTGGGACTCTATAACGACCATCACGGCTGGCTTCACGGCTGGCTGCATCGCAAGACCGGTTGCTCGCATCGGGCGGCCGATCTTGCGCACGACACGTTCATCCGGCTGCTCGAACGCGACCCGCCACGCATGCTCGCGTCGCCGCGCGCTTTCCTGACCACGGTGGCGCAGCGTGTTCTCTATAACTACTGGCGTCGCGAACAGATCGAGCGCGCGTATCTCGAAGCGCTGGCCCAGCAGCCCGAAGCCGTCGCCCCTTCACCAGAAGAGCGCGCCATCGTGCTCGAGACGCTGCTTGAGATCGATCGCTGTCTCGACGGTCTACCTCCCCCGGTCAAACGCGCCTTTCTGCTGGCCCAGCTCGATGGCCTGTCTCATGCCGAGATTGCGGCCGAACTGGGCATCTCGCTCGCGACCGTCAAACGCTATCTGGTGCGTGCCGGTACGCAGTGCTTCTTCGCGATGGAGGCGGCATGACGCGGACGACGGCGCAAGGGTTCGCGCCCGGCATCGCGCAGCAGGCCGTCGAGTGGTGGGTGACGCTGCATGGCGGCGACGCCACTGAAACGTTGCGCGCGGCCTGCGTGCGTTGGCGTGAGGCGCATCCCGATCACGAACGCGCGTGGCGGCATATTGAGAGCGCCAACCACCGTATGCGGCATGTGTCCGATACGTTGGGCGCGGCCGTGGCGCAGGCGGCGCTTCGCGCACCCCGCTCGCGGGCACGGCGCACGGCCATCAAGGCGATTGCCGGGGCGCTGTTTGTCGGCGGTGGAGTGTGGCTCGCGACGGACCCGCGCGCCGTGCAGCGGTTGCGCGCGGATACGCGTACGGGCGTCGGCGAGCGCCGTACGCTGCGTCTGGCGGATGGGACGACGTTGGTTCTCAATACGCGTAGTGCGGTCCGTTTATCCATGGATGGCTCGACGCGCCGCATCGCGCTTGTGGATGGCGAAGTGATGGTGACGACTGGCAAGGACGCCGGACACGTACCGCCCCGGCCGTTGGTCGTGACGACGGCGCAGGCGACGTTGCAGCCGTTGGGGACGCGTTTTGCCGTCCGTCAGGACGACGCGGGCGGGCGCGTGCAGGTCTTCGAGGGGGCGGTGCGTGTCATGCCGCAGGGCGCGCCGCACGTCGAGCGCATCGTGCAGGCGGGAGAGCAGGCGGAGTTCACTGCGCACACGATTGAGCCGCTCACCGCGCTTGAGGACGGTGACGGCGCATGGACGGATGGCATGCTCGTCGCCGTCGACATGCGGTTGGATACGTTTCTCGCGGAGCTGTCGCGATATCGACGCGGGTATCTGCGCTGTGATCCGGCCGTGGCGGCGCTGCGGGTATCGGGCACGTATCCGCTCGGCGACATCGACGCCATTCTCGCGGTGCTGCCGCACGCGCTGCCGGTGACGGTGGCGTCGGTCACGCGCTACTGGGTGAGCGTGGGGCCGCGGGCTTGAACTGGACTGAACGGGCGCGGCCTTACCCGCTTCACGTTTTACCGTCGATCTTGGTGCGGTTTGTCATGCGCTCTCGCGTGCGCGTTGACCCGTCGCCTGAGTCTTTTTCCACTTTTTTCAAAATTTTGTCCGGCCAGTGAGCTGTTTTGTACATCTCGCGTGACAAGGGAAGTGAAACCTTCTGTCTATTGCCTGAACGAGATATCACATCATGGCCGTTGCTTTTCCCGATTCCCTCGCCGTTGCGCGCCGCCGGATGCCGCTGGGCGCGCGCCCTCGGCACGTTTGTCTTGCCGTTGCAGTGACGTTCGCGTCCGCACTCAGCGCGGGTGTCGCGCAAGCACAGCAAACGCAGTCGACCGCTGCCACTCAGGCAGCCGCCACGAGCCGCGTGTATGACATTCCGGCTGGTGGACTCGACGCGGTATTGACGCGCTTCGGCCGCGAGGCGGGCATTCTGCTCACGTATGCGCCGTCGCTGACGGCGGGTCGGCAGAGCCCCGGCGTGCAGGGCAGGTTCGATGTGCCGACCGCCTTCGGTCAGGTACTGGCCGGGACGGGCCTCGTTGCATCGCCGCAAGGTGCGGGCTTCACGTTGGTGCCGCAAGGCGCGCCGGCGGCGGCTACGCTGGCCGCAGGCGGCGGGTCGGGCGACGTGGCTTTGCCCACGACGCATGTTCAGGGGCAGGCATGGACGGACGCTTACCGCACGCCCGCCGATGCCGGCATTGCGCGCGCCGACGCACCCATTCTCGACATTCCGCAGGCGATCAACGTGGTGCCGCAGCAAGTGCTGGCCGATCAGCGCGCCCGCACGCTCGACGATGCGCTCATCAACGTGAGCGGTATCGTGCAGGGCAATACGCTGGCGGGCACGCAAGATACGCTGCTCAAGCGCGGCTTCGGCGGCAATCGCGACGGCTCGATCATGCACAACGGCATGCCGCTGGTGCAGGGGCGCGGGCTGAACGCGAATGCCGATGCGGTCGAAGTGCTCAAGGGACCGTCGTCGTTGCTTTACGGGATCATGGACCCGGGCGGTGTGATCAACGTGGTGAGCAAGCGTCCGTTGCTCAAGCCTTATACGGCGGTGAGCGTGGCCGGCACGACGTATGGTCACGGCAAGAACGGCGTGGAAGAAACGCTCGACACCACGGGGCCGATCGGTGACTCGGGGCTGGCTTACCGGCTGGTCGTCGACCAGAACAACCAGCAGTACTGGCGTAACTTCGGCTCGCAGCGCGAGACGCTGGTCGCCCCGACGCTCGCTTACTACGGACGTGACACGCAGGTCGTGCTGTCGTACGAATACCGCAACTTCCTGACGCCGTTCGACCGGGGCACCGTGATCGATCCGACGACCAACAAGCCGTTGGCAATCTCGCCGCGGGAGCGTCTGGACGACGTGCATAACGAGATGACCGGGCAGTCGCATCTGGCGCAGATCACGGTCGATCATCAGTTCAACCCCGACTGGAAGGCGCACTTCGGCTACAGCTACAACACCGAAACGTACGACGCGACGCAGTTGCGCGTGAACGGCATCAACACGAAGACCGGCATCATTTCGCGCAGCAACGACGGCACGCGCGGCTCGGATAGCACTGATAGTTACGGCATCGCGTATCTCGACGGCCGCGCGCAACTGGCCGGCATGCGTCACGATGTGCAGTTCGGGGGCGATTGGGAATATCGGCGCATCTATCGTCGAGACCTGATCCGGCAGGCGTCGACGTGCAAGTTCAACTATCTGAGCCCGGTGTATGGGTGCGAGGTGATTCCGACGACGGTGTCTGCGGCCGATAGCGACCAGACAGATACGCTGCACGACGCGTCGCTGTTCTTTCAGGACGCGATTCACGTGACCGACCGCTGGATTCTCGTGGGCGGCTTGCGTTTGCTTACGTACAGCCAGTTGGCCGGCAAGGGGCGTCCGTTCCAGGTCAACACGAATATCTCCGACTCGAAGTGGCTGCCGCGCGCGGGTGCCGTCTATAAGGCGACCAACTATTTGTCGTTGTATGGCAGTTACTCGGAGTCGCTCAAGCCGACGTCGACGATCGCACCGCTCTCTAGTGGCGTGGTGATCGACTCGAACGTGGCGCCGGAGCATGCCAAGTCGTTTGAAGTCGGCGCAAAGCTCGACATGCCGAACGGGCTGACCGGGACGGTGGCGCTGTTCAACATCAACAAGCGCAACGTGCTGGTCTCGCAGTTCAACGATGCGACCAAGCTGATCGACTGGCGTACGTCGGGCGCGGCGCGCTCGCGCGGGCTGGAGCTCGACGTGTCGGGGCGTATCGGGCAACGCTGGAACGTGATTGCCAGCTATGCGTTCATCGATGCAAAGACCACGGACGACCCGCTCTACACCGGCAACACGCTGGCCAACGTGGCGCGGCATACGGCGTCGCTCGCAGGGGTGTATGACTGGGGACCGGTGTTGGGCGACGGCAGCGGCAATTTGCGCTTGGGCGCGGTGGGCCGGTATATCGGGTCGCGCCCGGGGGATTCGGCCAACAGCTTCACGCTGCCCGCGTACTTCGTGGCGGATGTGTTCGCCACCTACGACACGAAGATCGGCCGTCAGCCGGTGCACTTCCAGTTCAATGTGAAGAACGTGTTCAACAAGACGTATTACCCGTCGAGCGCGAGCCAGTACTTCGTGGCCGTGGGCGACGCCCGCTCGGCAACACTGTCGGCGACGTTCGAGTTTTGATCGCACCGGGGGAACTCGGGTTGCGCGAGGGTTGAGCGTTCGGTGGGCAGGTGCAACCGGGTTCGTAAAGGCCGCCGCCTCCGATCTTATCGGGGCGGCGGTTATTATTTTGGTGGTGGGAATGTTGGCGGGTGACTGTTCAGCAAGCTCACAGCAGCTCATCGCCGAGAGCCGTCGTGAAGGCGCCCGCGACGGCGTTGCGGCCAAAGGACAGGTATGGCGCGACGCTGGACATACATAGGGGTGAGCGGCGGGGCCGCAAGCCCACAGCAGATCGTCGCTGGGCAGCAGCGTAAAGGCGCCCGCGACGGTAGTGCGCCAGTCAGCCACGTGTGGTGTGCCGTCGAGCGGACACAGAATGAGCGGCCTGGCCGCACGCTTACAGCAGATCGTCGCTGGGCAGCAGCGTGAAGGCGCCCGCGACGGCGTTGCGCCAGAAGGGCGCGTAGGGTTCGACGTCGAACGTGCGCGGCTGGCCGTTCTCCTCGCCGACCCAGCGCAGTGCGGGCATCGTCGGGGGTGTGGGCGTGGGTGGGGTTGTGCCCGGAGGCACCAACTCGACGTGGAAGCTGGAGCGCGGCGCGACGGCCCGCTCGAAGATCCCCGCCATGCGCTCGGCGAAGTCGGCGCTGTGGATCACGATGGCCAGCTCAGTGTTCAGACGTACTGAGCGCGGGTCGAGATTGAATGAACCCAGCACCACATGCAGCCGGTCGATGATGTAGACCTTGCCGTGCAGGCTCGCACGTGAAGATCCCCCGAAGGTGATACGCCGTTGCTCGGGCTCCGGGCGGATCGGCTTGAATTCATAGAGTTCGATCCCCGCCTGCAACAACGCCGGGCGGTAGCGAGCATAACCAGCGTGGACCGGCACGACATCGGTGGCGGCCAGCGAATTCGTCAGCACGCGCACGCTGACCCCGCGCGCAGTCAGCGCCGACAGAAATTTCACGCCGCCATCTAGCGGGACGAAGTAGGGCGAAATGATCAGCACCTCGCGCTGGGCGTGGCCCGCCAGCTCGCGCAGTTTGTCGCCCGGCGCGCTCGTGGTTTCCTTCGCGGGGGTATCGAGCTTGTCGGGGCTGTCGGCGGCGAGTTCGGCAGGTGCCCAGAAAAGAGGCACCTTGCCAGTGCTCAAGCCGGCGGCGAGTGGCGGTTGGTGGAGAGCGTCGCGTCCGGCCGGCACGTTTTCGGCATCGCGCCAATGTTGCGCCAGGGCGTCGCGGGTGGCGTCGAGCGTTTGCTTGTCGATCTTGGACTGCACCTGCCGGAGCGGGTAGGACTGCGGGCTGGTCCAGAAATGGTCGAAGCTATGGGAGATCGCGTCGACGACCGGGCCTGCGCATAACAAGTCGAAGTCGCGGAAGGACAGATCGGGGTTCGCATCGAAATACTCGTCGCCCAGATTGCGGCCACCGACGATGGCGAGCTGGTTGTCGGCGACGAGCGCCTTGTTGTGCATCCGCCGGTTGAGTTGATCGAACTGCGTCAGGAGGTTGCCCGCGCGTTGGAGCAGCGTGGTGTCGCGCGTGCCAAACGGATTGAAGACGCGGACTTCGATATTGCGGTGCTGGTCGAGCACGGCGAAGGTCGGATCGGTATGGCGACGGTTGATGTCGTCGACCAGCATGCGCACACGCACGCCCCGGTCGGCGGCGTCGAGCAGCGACTGGAGCAGCAGGCGGCCGGTAATGTCTTCGCCCGCGCTGTAGTACTGCACGTCGAGGCTGTGCTGCGCCGACTGGACCAGAGCGATGCGCGTGGTGAATGCGGCGGAACCGGTGGCCAGCAACTGGAAGCCCGATTCACCCGGATGCGCCCGCTCAGCCGGGGCGAGGGCATCCGCCAATGCGCCCGGGGCCGTGGCGGACGTATGGGACGTCCACTGCGTCGGCTCAGGCGGCGGCCGGACGGACGTACAGGCTGCCGCGGTGAACGAGAGTGCGAGCACCCATGCCAGGCGAGACGGCGAAAACAGTCGAGGGGCGGGTGGCGTCTGCGTCCTGCGCGCATTGCGCGGCGTGACGACCTGATAGGGCGGGAGGAGCGACCGGAGGAGGCGCAATAGGACCATCTCGAACGCTCTATATATAGGGAGAAAGAAGCGGTGCCAGAAGTGGTGCTGCCGCTGGGGAAGCCTTTCCATATAGGGAAGCTTAGCCAAAAGCATATGCGATTTCGTTGGTTGCGTCGCCGGGGGATGCCCGGATACATTGGGGCTGTCTCCTCCATGAAGTCCTGTCCCATGGATCTCGGCCCGCTCACGACGCGGGCCTTTTTTTGCCCTTTTCAAATTATTTTCACAAAGTGCTTGCCAGGGTTCGGGGTTTTCACTAATATTCCGTCTCTCGCAACGACAGCGACGCAGCGAATGCGGCGAAGCAGGAAGGTGCGACGGGCTGGAAAGCCCGGTGGTTAGTGGTTTTAGAGCTTGTGAGTCGCTACGGCGGCGAGCGAAAAGAAGCGAAAAAAACTGTTGACGACGACGAGAAGCTGCGACATAATCTCACTTCTCTGCTGCTGATGCAGCGACGCAGAAAACGAAGCGACGGCGCGGTAATGATGCGACGAAGCGAAGTTCGAAGCGATTGATCTTTAAAAATTGAACAACCGATAAGTGTGGGCACTCGATGAAAAGTGCGTCTGCCTCGGCAGATAAGCTTTAAATTTATTGAGGCTCACATAGTAATAGGTAAGTTAAGTAATTAACTTGTCAGCATACTTTGAGAGCGACCGGTTCAAGTGATTTATCACGAAAAACCGAAAACAGTAACAGGTTTAAACTGAAGAGTTTGATCCTGGCTCAGATTGAACGCTGGCGGCATGCCTTACACATGCAAGTCGAACGGCAGCACGGGTGCTTGCACCTGGTGGCGAGTGGCGAACGGGTGAGTAATACATCGGAATGTACCTTGTAGTGGGGGATAGCTCGGCGAAAGCCGGATTAATACCGCATACGCTCTGAGGAGGAAAGCGGGGGACCTTCGGGCCTCGTGCTACAAGAGCAGCCGATGTCAGATTAGCTTGTTGGTGAGGTAAAAGCTCACCAAGGCGACGATCTGTAGCTGGTCTGAGAGGACGACCAGCCACACTGGGACTGAGACACGGCCCAGACTCCTACGGGAGGCAGCAGTGGGGAATTTTGGACAATGGGCGAAAGCCTGATCCAGCAATGCCGCGTGTGTGAAGAAGGCCTTCGGGTTGTAAAGCACTTTTGTCCGGAAAGAAATCCTTTGGGTTAATACCTCGGGGGGATGACGGTACCGGAAGAATAAGCACCGGCTAACTACGTGCCAGCAGCCGCGGTAATACGTAGGGTGCAAGCGTTAATCGGAATTACTGGGCGTAAAGCGTGCGCAGGCGGTTTTGTAAGACGGATGTGAAATCCCCGGGCTTAACCTGGGAACTGCATTCGTGACTGCAAGGCTAGAGTATGGCAGAGGGGGGTAGAATTCCACGTGTAGCAGTGAAATGCGTAGAGATGTGGAGGAATACCGATGGCGAAGGCAGCCCCCTGGGCCAATACTGACGCTCATGCACGAAAGCGTGGGGAGCAAACAGGATTAGATACCCTGGTAGTCCACGCCCTAAACGATGTCAACTAGTTGTTGGGGATTCATTTCCTTAGTAACGAAGCTAACGCGTGAAGTTGACCGCCTGGGGAGTACGGTCGCAAGATTAAAACTCAAAGGAATTGACGGGGACCCGCACAAGCGGTGGATGATGTGGATTAATTCGATGCAACGCGAAAAACCTTACCTACCCTTGACATGTACGGAATCTTGCTGAAAGGTGAGAGTGCTCGAAAGAGAGCCGTAACACAGGTGCTGCATGGCTGTCGTCAGCTCGTGTCGTGAGATGTTGGGTTAAGTCCCGCAACGAGCGCAACCCTTGTCCTTAGTTGCTACGCAAGAGCACTCTAAGGAGACTGCCGGTGACAAACCGGAGGAAGGTGGGGATGACGTCAAGTCCTCATGGCCCTTATGGGTAGGGCTTCACACGTCATACAATGGTCGGTACAGAGGGCTGCCAAATCGCGAGATGGAGCTAACCCCAGAAAACCGATCGTAGTCCGGATCGCAGTCTGCAACTCGACTGCGTGAAGTTGGAATCGCTAGTAATCGCGGATCAGCATGTCGCGGTGAATACGTTCCCGGGTCTTGTACACACCGCCCGTCACACCATGGGAGTGGGTTTTGCCAGAAGTAGGTAGCCTAACCGTAAGGAGGGCGCTTACCACGGCAGGATTCATGACTGGGGTGAAGTCGTAACAAGGTAGCCGTAGGGGAACCTGCGGCTGGATCACCTCCTTTCTAGAGCATGCACTGGAAGTTGAGTGTTCACGCTTATCGGTTGTTGACTGCGTAGATCTAAGTCGGGTCTGTAGCTCAGGTGGTTAGAGCACCGTCTTGATAAGGCGGGGGTCGAAGGTTCAAGTCCTTCCAGACCCACCAAGCTAACCACCGCCTGACCAAGTCGGTGGAAACTGGCTTGAAATGGGGGCATAGCTCAGCTGGGAGAGCACCTGCTTTGCAAGCAGGGGGTCGTCGGTTCGATCCCGTCTGCCTCCACCAATTCCTTAGATCACACATCGATGTCAGTCAAAAGCTTTTACGTCTGCGGTAAATCCCAACGAATGTGAATGTTTTTGAATGACAGCAATGTCATGCAGTTATTTGTTCTTTAACAATTTAGAAGAAGTAGTAGTACAACGGAAACGCGTTAGAGATGGCGCGTGGAAATTGTACGGGTTGTGATTGTATCAACTAGTATTTAAGTGATCGAAAGATGACTTGGAATACGGCACAACGCTAAAACTCAACCTGTAACGAGACATTCTCGTTATAGGGTCAAGCGAATAAGTGCATGTGGTGGATGCCTTGGCGATTACAGGCGATGAAGGACGCGATAGCCTGCGAAAAGTTGTGGGGAGCTGGCAAATAAGCTTTGATCCACAAATGTCCGAATGGGGAAACCCGGCCCGAATGGGTCATCCTAGACTGAATACATAGGTCTAGTGAAGCGAACGCGGCGAACTGAAACATCTAAGTAGCTGCAGGAAAAGAAATCAACCGAGATTCCCAAAGTAGTGGCGAGCGAAATGGGACCAGCCTTCAAGATTTAGCACCGGTGTTATCAAAACGGAATGGAAAGTCCGGCCATAGTGGGTGATAGCCCCGTATGAGAAAACCCTGGTGTGGAACTAAGCTTGAGAAAAGTAGGGCGGGACACGTGAAATCCTGTCTGAAGATGGGGGGACCATCCTCCAAGGCTAAATACTCGTAATCGACCGATAGTGAACCAGTACCGTGAGGGAAAGGCGAAAAGAACCCCGGGAGGGGAGTGAAATAGATCCTGAAACCGCATGCATACAAACAGTCGGAGCCTCGTAAGGGGTGACGGCGTACCTTTTGTATAATGGGTCAGCGACTTACATTCAGTGGCAAGCTTAACCGAATAGGGAAGGCGTAGCGAAAGCGAGTCCGAATAGGGCGTTCAGTCGCTGGGTGTAGACCCGAAACCAAGTGATCTATCCATGGCCAGGATGAAGGTGCGGTAACACGTACTGGAGGTCCGAACCCACTAATGTTGAAAAATTAGGGGATGAGCTGTGGATAGGGGTGAAAGGCTAAACAAACTTGGAAATAGCTGGTTCTCTCCGAAAACTATTTAGGTAGTGCCTCGTGTATCACCTTCGGGGGTAGAGCACTGTCATGGTTGAAGGGTCCATTGCGGATTACTTCGCCATAGCAAACTCCGAATACCGAAGAGTGCAATCACGGGAGACAGACATCGGGTGCTAACGTCCGGTGTCAAGAGGGAAACAACCCAGACCGCCAGCTAAGGTCCCTAAATATTGCTAAGTGGGAAACGAAGTGGGAAGGCTAAAACAGTCAGGAGGTTGGCTTAGAAGCAGCCACCCTTTAAAGAAAGCGTAATAGCTCACTGATCGAGTCGTCCTGCGCGGAAGATGTAACGGGGCTAAGCAATATACCGAAGCTGCGGATGCGAGCTTGCTCGCATGGTAGGAGAGCGTTCTGTAAGCCTGTGAAGGTGTCTTGTGAAGGATGCTGGAGGTATCAGAAGTGCGAATGCTGACATGAGTAGCGATAAAGGGGGTGAAAGGCCCCCTCGCCGTAAGCCCAAGGTTTCCTACGCAACGTTCATCGGCGTAGGGTGAGTCGGCCCCTAAGGCGAGGCAGAGATGCGTAGCTGATGGGAAGCAGGTTAATATTCCTGCACCGTCGTATGATGCGATGGGGGGACGGATCGCGGAAGGTTGTCCGGGTGTTGGAAGTCCCGGTCCCTGTATTGGAGAAGGCGCTTAGGCAAATCCGGGCGCGGAATTCAAGGATATGGGGCGAGTGAACTTGTTCACGAAGCAATTGGAAGTGGTTCCAAGAAAAGCCTCTAAGCTTCAGTCATACGAGACCGTACCGCAAACCGACACAGGTGGGCGAGATGAGTATTCTAAGGCGCTTGAGAGAACTCGGGAGAAGGAACTCGGCAAATTGGTACCGTAACTTCGGGATAAGGTACGCCCTTGTAGCTTGACTGGCCTGCGCCAGGAGGGTGAAAGGGTTGCAATAAACTGGTGGCTGCGACTGTTTAATAAAAACACAGCACTCTGCAAACACGAAAGTGGACGTATAGGGTGTGACGCCTGCCCGGTGCCGGAAGATTAAATGATGGGGTGCAAGCTCTTGATTGAAGTCCCGGTAAACGGCGGCCGTAACTATAACGGTCCTAAGGTAGCGAAATTCCTTGTCGGGTAAGTTCCGACCTGCACGAATGGCGTAACGATGGCCACACTGTCTCCTCCCGAGACTCAGCGAAGTTGAAGTGTTTGTGATGATGCAATCTACCCGCGGCTAGACGGAAAGACCCCATGAACCTTTACTGTAGCTTTGCATTGGACTTTGAACCGGTCTGTGTAGGATAGGTGGGAGGCTTTGAAGCAGGAACGCTAGTTTCTGTGGAGCCATCCTTGAAATACCACCCTGGTTTGTTTGAGGTTCTAACCTAGGTCCGTAATCCGGATCGGGGACAGTGCATGGTAGGCAGTTTGACTGGGGCGGTCTCCTCCCAAAGTGTAACGGAGGAGTACGAAGGTACGCTAGGTACGGTCGGAAATCGTGCTGATAGTGCAATGGCAAAAGCGTGCTTAACTGCGAGACTGACAAGTCGAGCAGGTGCGAAAGCAGGTCATAGTGATCCGGTGGTTCTGTATGGAAGGGCCATCGCTCAACGGATAAAAGGTACTCTGGGGATAACAGGCTGATACCGCCCAAGAGTTCATATCGACGGCGGTGTTTGGCACCTCGATGTCGGCTCATCTCATCCTGGGGCTGTAGCCGGTCCCAAGGGTATGGCTGTTCGCCATTTAAAGAGGTACGTGAGCTGGGTTTAAAACGTCGTGAGACAGTTTGGTCCCTATCTGCCGTGGGCGTTGGAAGTTTGAAGGGGGCTGCTCCTAGTACGAGAGGACCGGAGTGGACGAACCTCTGGTGTACCGGTTGTCACGCCAGTGGCATCGCCGGGTAGCTATGTTCGGAAGAGATAACCGCTGAAAGCATCTAAGCGGGAAACTCGCCTTAAGATGAGACTTCCCTAGGAACTTGATTCCTTTGAAGGGTCGTTCAAGACCAGGACGTTGATAGGTCAGGTGTGGAAGCGCAGTAATGCGTTAAGCTAACTGATACTAATTGCCCGTAAGGCTTGATCCTATAACCAGTGTGTTTTGTGCTGGTGTGAGTTTGCGTGTGCCCATAACGAGGCTGATACGCTCACAACCCAACTACATGTAGTACTACGCTTCTTCTGAATTGGTTTTGTTGCACCTAGTGCAGCAGAACATACAAGTTATGCCTGATGACCATAGCGAGTTGGAACCACCCCTTCCCATCCCGAACAGGACCGTGAAACGACTCCACGCCGATGATAGTGCGGATACCCGTGTGAAAGTAGGTAATCGTCAGGCTCCCCTAAAGACCCCTTGCTACAACGCGTAGCAAGGGGTTTTTGCTTTGCGCGTTCGGAATTCGATAGCGTCGCGGCATCGCGTGATGACGGATCAAATCCTGCCATAAAACACCGTGCCGAGCTCAGATCGAGCAACTGGCACGTGCCGTGACGTCCATCGAGTTCTTGGCACCAACCACAGCACGTCAGTGCATCTGGCGTCTACAAAGGCCCACAAGGCGCGCCTATAAGGCCAACGCGAAGCGACTACGAGCCGCCTGCGGGCCTGATGCTCTCCGGGCTGGGAGCTAGAGGCCGGCACGCCTGCCGAATGAGGGCTTCCCGGCAGGGTGGCTGGGCGAGTCGGATGAGCCGCTACGCCGGTGCCCATGGGTAATGTGCCCTGGCCCTCGTTGATGGCATGCTAAGCCATGCAGACAGCACATATTCGGACGATCACGATGCTTCCAGGCCCTGTCAGTGCCAGCGGCAGGGCCGTTGATGCGACATCGCCGGCGCCAGACGCGCAACGCGACCGTCTGCGGAGGTGTTGCGAGGAATTGCGCTTCGCGCCTCGCTGCGCCGGGGTGACCTGGGCTTGCTTCCGGGGCGAGCGCCGCCGCAAATTTGTGAGTTATCGACGAAAATTTGCGGCTTTGCTTTGTCGTCTCGATTCCCAAGAAAATCAAAGACTTGCCGCACGGATCGAAAAAAATCGCAGCAGCAGGCACAAAAACTGCTCTTTTAATGCGTGGAAGGTGTTGACAAGGTAGGGCGACATCTCCATAATTGCAAATTCTCTGCGGAGGGGTGCCCGAGTGGCTAAAGGGGGCAGACTGTAAATCTGTTGGCTTACGCCTACGTTGGTTCGAATCCAACCTCCTCCACCAGAATGCGGAAGTAATGAGCGCCGGAAGTTCCGGCGCTCATTATCAAGGAAGCGAGAGTCGGAATCCAAGCGGGTGTAGCTCAATGGTAGAGCAGAAGCCTTCCAAGCTTATGACGAGGGTTCGATTCCCTTCACCCGCTCCAGGTGACGCGCAGACGCAGAAGAAGTAAAGGTTTCGCCCATGTGGCTCAGTGGTAGAGCACTCCCTTGGTAAGGGAGAGGTCGGCAGTTCGATCCTGCCCATGGGCACCACTAGATAGTGTGAAGCGCGGCAATCAACATGCCGAGCAACTCGGCAATAGATAACCCGTTAGGAGTTGGAAATGGCAAAGGAAAAATTCGAGCGGACTAAGCCGCACGTGAACGTCGGCACCATCGGTCACGTTGACCATGGCAAGACCACCCTGACGGCCGCTATCGCAACGGTTCTGTCGTCGAAGTTCGGCGGCACGGCTAAGAAGTACGACGAAATCGACGCAGCGCCGGAAGAAAAGGCACGCGGTATTACGATTAACACCGCGCACATCGAGTACGAAACGGCTAACCGCCACTACGCACACGTTGACTGCCCGGGCCACGCCGACTACGTCAAGAACATGATTACCGGTGCTGCGCAGATGGACGGCGCAATCCTGGTTTGCTCGGCCGCAGACGGTCCGATGCCGCAAACGCGTGAGCACATCCTGTTGGCCCGCCAAGTTGGCGTGCCGTACATCATCGTGTTCCTGAACAAGTGCGACATGGTCGACGACGCCGAGCTGCTCGAGCTGGTCGAAATGGAAGTTCGTGAGCTTCTGACGAAGTACGAATTCCCGGGCGACGATCTGCCGATCGTTAAGGGTTCGGCCAAGCTGGCGCTGGAAGGCGACAAGGGCGAACTGGGTGAAGTGGCAATTCTGGCGCTGGCTGAAGCGCTGGACACGTACATCCCGACGCCGGAGCGCGCCATCGACAAGGCATTCCTGATGCCGGTTGAAGACGTGTTCTCGATCTCGGGCCGTGGCACGGTGGTGACGGGTCGCGTTGAGTCGGGCGTGGTCAAGGTCGGCGAAGAAATCGAAATCGTGGGCATCGTGCCGACGGTCAAGACGATTTGCACGGGCGTTGAAATGTTCCGCAAGCTGCTCGACCAAGGTCAAGCAGGCGACAACGTGGGTATTCTGCTGCGCGGCACGAAGCGTGAAGACGTCCAGCGTGGTCAGGTTCTGGCCAAGCCGGGCTCGATCAAGCCGCACACGGACTTCACGGGCGAGGTCTACATTCTGTCGAAGGACGAAGGTGGTCGTCACACGCCGTTCTTCAACAACTACCGTCCGCAGTTCTACTTCCGTACGACGGACGTGACCGGTTCGATCAGCCTGCCGGAAGGTAAGGAAATGGTCATGCCGGGCGACAACGTGTCGATCACGGTCAAGCTGATCGCTCCGATCGCCATGACCGAAGGTCTGCGTTTCGCAATCCGCGAAGGTGGCCGTACCGTCGGCGCCGGCGTGGTTGCTACGATCGTTGCCTAAGCCGGTCCTTTAAAGGTCCGCGCTTACGGGGGTCAGCTTTTGGCGGCTGGCCCCGCTGCTGTTTTAGGGGTATAGCTCAACTGGCAGAGCGTCGGTCTCCAAAACCGAAGGTTGGGGGTTCGATTCCCTCTGCCCCTGCCAAACAACTGTCTGCAAGCTGGAAATGGCGAATTCTCCCGTAGAAACTGTACGTACGACTGGCGACAAGCTGCTGTTGGCTCTGGCCGCGCTGCTGGTTGTTGCTGGTGTCGTGGCGTTCTACGCCTTGGAGCAACAAGCACTGTATGTGCGCGTTGCTGCCATTGTCGTCGTTCTGGCAATTGCCGCAGGTGTTGGATTGGCATCGCAAACCGGTAAGGGCTTCATGGCCTTTGCCAAGGATGCGTATCGGGAAGTGGGTAAGGTCGTTTGGCCGACCCGTAAAGAGGCCGCTCAAACGACCGCGATTGTCTTCGCGTTCGTCATCGTTATGGCGCTGTATCTCTGGATCAGCGACAAGACGATTGAATGGGCAGTGTTCTCTTTAATTCTTGGCTGGAAGTGATATGTCTGATACCGGGGCTGCACCGAGTAAGAAGCGCTGGTACGTCGTTCATGCGTATTCCGGCATGGAAAAGAGCGTAGCCAAAGCGCTTCGCGAGCGCATTGCGCGCGCAGGGATGGAAGATTATTTCGGCGAGATCCTGGTCCCGACCGAAGAAGTTGTAGAAACCAAGGGTGGCCAGAAGTCGGTCACCGAACGTCGTTTCTTCCCCGGCTATGTGCTGTGCGAGATGGAAATGACGGATGAGACGTGGCACTTGGTGAAAAACACCGCCAAGGTCACCGGCTTCGTCGGCGGAACGGGCAACCGTCCGACGCCGATTCGTCAGGCCGAGGTCGACAAGATCATGTCTCAAATCAAGGACGGGGTGGAAAAGCCGCGTCCCAAGACGTTGTTCGAAGTGGGCGAGTTTGTTCGAGTCAAGGATGGTCCTTTCACGGACTTCAACGGCTCGGTCGAAGAAGTGAACTACGAAAAGTCCCGCCTACGTGTTTCCGTCACCATTTTTGGACGGGCAACTCCGGTAGAACTGGAGTTCGGACAAGTCGAAAAGATCTAAGAATAAGATGCGCCGGACAACGTCCGGCGCGTTTTTGCGTTGGTGACAGTCGTCGCCGAGGAGCGTCAGTAGCCCGTTTTATGGTGAACGCGCGCTATGACTCAACCCCGAATATGCGCCACATATTCGTTCCGGAGTAAACCATGGCAAAGAAAATCATCGGCTTTATCAAGCTGCAGATTCCTGCAGGTAAAGCCAACCCGTCGCCCCCCGTGGGCCCGGCACTGGGTCAACGCGGCCTGAACATCATGGAGTTCTGCAAGGCGTTCAACGCCCAGACGCAGGGCCTCGAACCGGGTCTGCCGACGCCGGTGGTGATCACCGCCTTCGCGGACAAGAGCTTCACGTTCGTTCTGAAGACCCCGCCGGCAACCGTGCTGATCAAGAAGGCTGCCAAGCTCGACAAGGGCTCGGCCAAGCCGCACACCGATAAGGTGGGCAAGATCACCCGCGCACAAGCGGAAGAAATCGCGAAGACCAAGATGCCTGACCTTACCGCTGCCGATCTGGACGCTGCGGTTCGCACCATCGCTGGCAGCGCACGTTCGATGGGCATCACGGTGGAGGGTCTGTAATGGCTAAGATCTCTAAGCGTCAACAAGCATTGGCCGCCAAGGTCGACCGCAACAAGCTGTACCCGGTCGGCGACGCTCTGGCTCTGGTCAAGGAATGCGCAAGCGCCAAGTTCGACGAGTCGATCGACGTCGCCGTTCAACTGGGCGTGGATGCAAAGAAGTCGGACCAAGTGGTTCGCGGTTCGGTCGTTCTGCCGGCTGGTACCGGTAAGTCGGTTCGCGTGGCCGTTTTCGCCCAAGGCGAGAAGGCTGAGCAAGCCAAGGCTGCCGGCGCTGAAATCGTCGGTATGGAAGACCTGGCTGAGCAAATCAAGGCCGGCAAGATGGACTTCGACATCGTGATCGCTTCGCCGGACACGATGCGCGTTGTCGGTACGCTGGGTCAGATTCTCGGCCCGCGCGGCCTGATGCCGAACCCGAAGGTTGGCACGGTGACCCCGGACGTCGCTACGGCAGTGAAGAACGCCAAGGCAGGTCAGGTGCAATTCCGCGTCGACAAGGGCGGCATCATCCACGCCACGATCGGTCGCGCATCGTTCGAAGCAGCTTCGCTGCAACAGAACCTGTCGGCACTCCTGGAAGCCCTGACGAAGGCCAAGCCGGCCTCGAGCAAGGGTGTCTACCTGCGCAAGATCGCCCTGTCGAGCACGATGGGCGTTGGCGTGCGTGTGGACCAGACGTCGCTGTCGGCCTAAGCGCCAGACGCGGCGAGCGGCACTGCAAAGTATCGCAATCGCAGGGTGATGGCGTCCCCTGCGATGGCTTTAGATCCTAGAGATCGATAGCCAGCAGCAAAAGACTTTGGGCGAAAGCGGGTTCCTCGGAAAACGCTTTCGGTTATCAAAGACCGTTGGCGGGAATGGGCATTCACTGACACTCCCTTAATACGCCAGCCAACGCAGATGGCGAACCCGAACAAGTATGCAGTCACGTCATTGCGCACGGGCAACCGGCGCGGTGATTGAAACTCCAGACATGTCGGTAAGCCGTTAGTGGAACGGCATCACCATGAGGTGATGTCAATTTTGGAGGTTAACCGTGGCACTTAATCTTGATGATAAGAAAGCCGTCGTGGCAGAAGTTTCGGCGCAAGTCGCCGGCGCTTCGACCATCGTTGTGGCTGAATATCGCGGAATCACGGTTGGCGATCTGACGAAGCTTCGCGCTACCGCGCGTCAGCAAGGCGTCTACCTGCGCGTTCTGAAGAACACGCTGGCACGCCGCGCAGTGGAAAACACGGCGTTTGCTGACCTGGCTGAACAGATGACCGGTCCTCTGATCTACGGTATCTCGACGGATCCCGTAGCCGCTGCGAAAGTCTTGAACGACTTTTCGAAGGGCAACGACAAGTTGATCTTGAAGGCCGGCTCGTACGACGGCAAGGTGATGGACAAGGCTGGCGTGCAAGCGCTGGCGTCGATCCCGAGCCGCGACGAACTGCTCGCGAAGTTGCTGGGTGTCATGCAAGCGCCGGTTTCCGGCTTTGCTCGCGTCCTGGCTGCCGTGGCCGAGAAGAAGCAAGCGGAAGCTGCTTAATTCTCGTCCCGGTTACACGATCGCTGACTTCGGTCCGAACACAATCTAGGAGTTTTACAAATGGCAATCACTAAAGAAGACATCATCGAAGCCGTTGGCTCGATGTCGGTTATGGAACTGAACGACCTGGTTAAGGCGTTCGAAGAAAAGTTCGGCGTGTCGGCAGCTGCTCTGTCGGTCGCTGGCCCGGCAGGCGCAGGCGGTGCTGCTGCTGCTGCTGAAGAGCAAACCGAATTCAACGTCATCCTGACGGAAGTCGGCGCAAACAAGGTCGGCGTCATCAAGGCCGTGCGCGAACTGACCGGCCTGGGCTTGAAGGAAGCCAAGGATGTGGTTGACGGTGCTCCGAAGGCTGTCAAGGAAGGCGTCGACAAGGCTGCTGCTGAAGAAGCCAAGAAGAAGCTGGAAGAAGCCGGCGCCAAGGTCGAAGTTAAGTAATTCGACTGCGCGCGTAGGGAAGGCTGGCGACGAAAAGTCGTCAGCCTTTTTGTGCTTTCAGGCGTTGCAAAACCCACATCCCGTGTGCGGTATTCGAAAGCCGGCGCAGAAAAGCGCCAAGTGGTTGAAGTCAAACAAGTTTTAGTGATGGCTGTGTGAATCGTGGCGTTTGAAACGCGCGTTACACACTGAGAGAGGCCAAAGAAAAGATCGCGCCGTGAAAGTTAGGGCGGTTCTTCTCTTTGTCTTCTGAAGCGACTGCAGAAGGCAAGTTTGGTCGGGCGACGGGCAACACAGGCATCCGTCGCCGTCAGCCAGCGGTTGGTAGCGGCCAACCACCAAGCTCGTTGCTCCATGGCAAGCCCGCCGTGGAGGACGTCTGGTCTCAGTCGATGAACACCCGTTGGCGATGCCTGCCGTCGTCGTCACCGTAGTGATTCGGAGATCGTAATGCACTATTCCTTCACCGAGAAGAAACGCATTCGCAAGAGTTTTGCGAAGCGTCCGAACGTGCACAAGGTGCCGTTTTTGCTGGCTACCCAGCTCGCCTCGTACACATCGTTCTTGCAGGCCGAAGCGCTTGCATCGGAGCGGAAACCGGAGGGTCTGCAAGCGGCCTTCTCCTCCATTTTCCCGATCGTTTCTCACAACGGGTTCGCACGCCTTGAGTTCGTCAGCTATTTGCTCGGTACTCCCGCGTTCGATGTCAAGGAATGTCAACAGCGCGGCCTGACTTTTTGCTCGGCTCTGCGCGCCAAAGTTCGTCTGGTGATCCTGGATAAGGAATCGCCGAACAAGCCCGTCGTCAAGGAAGTCAAGGAACAGGAAGTGTACATGGGCGAAATTCCGCTCATGACGTCCACGGGTTCCTTCGTCATCAATGGCACGGAGCGTGTCATCGTCTCGCAGCTGCACCGTTCGCCGGGCGTGTTCTTCGAACACGACAAGGGCAAGACGCACAGCTCGGGCAAGTTGCTGTTCTCTGCACGTATCATCCCCTACCGCGGCTCGTGGCTGGACTTCGAATTCGATCCGAAGGACATCCTGTACTTCCGCGTTGACCGCCGTCGCAAGATGCCGGTCACGATCCTGCTCAAGGCGATTGGCCTGACGCCGGAACAGATCCTCGCGAACTTCTTCGTGTTCGACAACTTCAAGCTGATGCCGGAAGGCGCGCAGATGGAGTTCGTGCCGGAGCGTCTGCGTGGTGAAGTGGCGCGTTTCGACATCACCGATCGCGAAGGCAAGGTCATTGTCCAGAAGGACAAGCGCGTCAACGCCAAGCACATCCGTGATCTGGAAAACGCCAACACCAAGTTCATCTCGGTGCCGGAAGACTACCTGCTCGGCCGCGTGCTGGCGAAGAACGTGATCGACGCCGATACCGGCGAAGTGATCGCTAACGCCAACGACGAAATCACCGAAAGCGTGCTGCTCAAGCTGCGCGAGTCGGGTGTGTCGGATATCCAGACGCTCTACACGAACGATCTGGACCAAGGTCCGTACATCTCGGCCACGCTGCGTATCGACGAAACCGCCGACCGTACCGCCGCGCGTATCGCGATCTACCGCATGATGCGCCCGGGTGAGCCGCCGACCGAAGATGCGGTCGAGGCCCTGTTCAACCGTTTGTTCTACAGCGAAGAAGCGTACGACCTGTCGAAGGTGGGTCGTATGAAGTTCAACCGCCGTGTCGGCCGTGATGACGTGCTCGGCCCGATGACGCTGGAAGACGACGACATCCTCGCGACGATCAAGATCCTGGTGGATCTGCGTAACGGCCGCGGCGAAGTGGACGATATCGACCACTTGGGTAACCGTCGTGTGCGTTGCGTCGGCGAACTCGCCGAGAACCAGTTCCGCGCCGGTCTGGTGCGTGTCGAGCGCGCTGTGAAGGAACGTCTGGGTCAGGCTGAGTCGGAAAACCTGATGCCGCACGACCTGATCAACAGCAAGCCGATCTCGTCGGCCATTCGCGAGTTCTTCGGTTCGTCGCAGCTGTCGCAGTTTATGGACCAAACCAACCCGCTGTCGGAAATCACGCACAAGCGTCGTGTTTCCGCACTGGGCCCGGGCGGTCTGACGCGTGAGCGTGCCGGCTTCGAAGTGCGCGACGTGCACCCGACTCACTACGGTCGCGTGTGCCCGATTGAAACGCCGGAAGGTCCGAACATTGGTCTGATCAACTCGCTGGCACTGTACGCCCGCCTGAACGAATACGGCTTCCTGGAGACGCCGTACCGCAAGGTGGAAGACGGCAAGGTCACCGACCAGATCGACTACCTGTCGGCCATTGAAGAAGGTCGTTACGTGATCGCTCAGGCGAACGCGTCGATCGGCGCCGACGGCTCGCTCACCGACGAACTCGTGTCGTCGCGTGAAGCCGGCGAAACGCTGATGGTCACGCCGGACCGCATCCAGTACATGGACGTGGCCCCGTCGCAGATCGTCTCGGTCGCCGCCTCGCTGATTCCGTTCCTTGAACACGATGACGCGAACCGCGCATTGATGGGCTCGAACATGCAGCGCCAGGCCGTGCCTTGCCTGCGTCCGGAAAAAGCCGTGGTGGGTACGGGTATCGAACGTACCGTGGCAGTGGACTCGGGTACGACGGTGCAAGCCTTCCGTGGCGGCGTGGTGGACTACGTCGACGCAGGCCGTGTGGTGATTCGTGCGAACGATGACGAAGCACTGGCCGGTGAAGTCGGCGTCGACATCTACAACCTGATCAAGTACACGCGTTCGAACCAGAACACCAACATCAACCAGCGCCCGATCGTAGAAGTGGGCGACAAGGTGGCGCGCGGCGATGTGATCGCCGACGGCGCGTCGACCGATCTGGGCGAATTGGCGCTGGGTCAGAACATGCTGATCGCGTTCATGCCGTGGAACGGCTACAACTTCGAGGATTCGATCCTGATCTCGGAGCGAGTCGTTGCGGAAGACCGTTACACGTCGATCCACATCGAAGAGCTGAACGTTGTCGCTCGCGACACGAAGCTCGGACCTGAAGAAATCACGCGCGACATCTCGAACCTGGCGGAAGTGCAACTGAGCCGTCTGGACGAGTCGGGCATCGTGTACATCGGCGCAGAAGTCGAAGCCGGTGACGTGATGGTGGGCAAGGTCACGCCGAAGGGCGAAACCCAGCTCACGCCGGAAGAAAAGCTGCTGCGTGCGATTTTCGGCGAGAAGGCTTCGGACGTGAAGGACACCTCGCTGCGCGTGCCCTCGGGCATGAGCGGCACCGTCATCGACGTGCAGGTGTTCACGCGTGAAGGTATCCAGCGCGACAAGCGTGCTCAACAGATCATCGACGATGAACTGAAGGGCTACCGCCTGGACCTGAACGACCAGCTGCGTATCGTGGAAGGCGATGCATTCCAGCGTCTGGAGCGTTTCCTGGTGGGCAAGTCGGCCAATGGCGGCCCGAAGAAGCTCGTCAAGGGCACCAAGATCACCAAGGAATACTTGGCCGATCTGGACCGCTACCACTGGTTCGACATCCGTCTGGCCGAAGACGAAGGTGCGCAACAGCTCGAACAGATCAAGGAATCGATCGAGCAGAAGCGTCACCAGTTCGATCTGGCCTTCGAAGAGAAGCGCAAGAAGCTCACGCAAGGCGACGAACTGCCGCCGGGCGTGTTGAAGATGGTCAAGGTGTACCTGGCCGTGAAGCGCCGTCTCCAGCCTGGCGACAAGATGGCCGGCCGTCACGGTAACAAGGGTGTGGTCTCGAAGATCGTGCCGATCGAAGATATGCCGTACATGGCCGATGGCCGTCCGGCAGACATCGTGCTCAACCCGCTCGGCGTGCCGTCGCGGATGAACGTGGGTCAGATTCTCGAATCGCACCTCGGCTGGGCAGCGAAGGGTCTGGGTTGGCGTATCGGCGAAATGCTGCAAGCGCACACCAAGGTCCAGGAAGTTCGCAAGTTCCTGACGAAGATCTACAACGAGAGCGGTCAGCAAGAAGATATCGACAGCCTGTCGGACGACGAGATCATGTCGCTGGCGCGCAACTTGCAGAACGGCGTGCCGTTCGCAACGCCGGTGTTCGATGGTGCGCACGAAGAGGAAATCCGCCGCATGCTGGATCTGGCTTTCCCGGATCACATTGCGAAGGGCCTCGGCATGACGCCGTCGAAGAACCAGGTCACGCTGCACGACGGCCGTACCGGCGAAGCGTTTGAGCGTCCGGTCACTTGCGGCTTCATGCACATGCTGAAGCTGCACCACTTGGTCGACGACAAGATGCACGCGCGTTCGACCGGTCCGTACTCGCTGGTGACGCAGCAGCCGTTGGGCGGTAAGGCTCAGTTCGGTGGTCAGCGTTTCGGTGAAATGGAAGTGTGGGCACTGGAAGCTTACGGCGCATCGTACGTGCTGCAAGAAATGCTGACGGTGAAGTCGGATGACGTGAACGGTCGTACGAAGGTGTACGAAAACCTCGTCAAGGGCGATCACGTAATCGATGCCGGCATGCCGGAATCGTTCAACGTGCTGGTCAAGGAAATCCGTTCGCTCGGTATCGATATCGACCTGGAGCGCGGTTAATCGCGTTCAGGTACATAGGAGAAAGCAATGAAAGCTTTGCTCGATCTATTCAAGCAAGTCCAGCAGGACGAACAGTTCGACGCGATCAAGATCGGTCTGGCTTCGCCGGACAAGATCCGCTCGTGGTCGTTCGGTGAAGTCAAGAAGCCGGAAACGATCAACTATCGGACGTTCAAGCCCGAGCGTGATGGTCTGTTCTGCGCAAAGATCTTCGGTCCGATCAAGGATTACGAATGCCTTTGCGGTAAGTACAAGCGTCTGAAGCACCGTGGCGTGATCTGCGAGAAGTGCGGCGTGGAAGTCACGCTGGCAAAGGTGCGTCGCGAACGCATGGGCCACATTGAGCTGGCCTCGCCGGTCGCTCACATCTGGTTCCTGAAGTCGCTGCCGTCGCGTCTGGGCATGGTGCTCGACATGACGCTGCGCGACATCGAACGCGTGCTGTACTTCGAAGCCTACGTGGTGATCGAAGCGGGTATGACGCCGCTCAAAGCGCGGCAGATCATGACCGAAGAGGATTACTACAACAAGGTCGAGGAATACGGCGACGAATTCCGTGCCGAAATGGGCGCGGAAGGCGTGCGTGAACTGCTGCGCGCGATCGACATCGATTCGGAAGTCGAGCGTCTGCGCGAGGAGCTCAAAGTCACGGGCTCGGAAGCCAAGATCAAGAAGTTCGCCAAGCGCCTGAAAGTGCTCGAGGCATTCCAGCGCTCGGGCATCAAGCCCGAGTGGATGGTGCTCGAAGTGCTGCCGGTGCTGCCGCCCGAACTGCGCCCGCTGGTGCCGCTCGACGGTGGCCGCTTCGCGACCTCGGACCTGAACGATCTGTATCGCCGCGTCATCAACCGTAACAACCGTCTGAAGCGTCTGCTCGAGCTGAAGGCACCGGACATCATCGTGCGCAACGAAAAGCGCATGTTGCAGGAGTCGGTGGATTCGCTGCTCGATAACGGTCGTCGCGGCAAGGCCATGACGGGTGCCAACAAGCGTCCGCTCAAGTCGCTGGCCGACATGATCAAGGGCAAGAGCGGTCGTTTCCGTCAGAACTTGCTCGGTAAGCGCGTTGACTACTCGGGCCGTTCGGTGATTACCGTGGGCCCGACGCTCAAGCTGCACCAGTGCGGCCTGCCGAAGCTGATGGCGCTCGAACTCTTCAAGCCGTTCATTTTCCACAAGCTGGAAGTGATGGGCGTGGCCACGACGATCAAGGCCGCGAAGAAGGAAGTCGAGAACCAGACGGCGGTGGTGTGGGACATCTTGGAAGAGGTGATCCGCGAGCATCCGATCATGCTGAACCGCGCACCGACGCTGCACCGCCTGGGTATTCAGGCGTTTGAGCCGGTGCTGATCGAAGGCAAGGCAATTCAGCTTCACCCGCTGGTTTGCGCGGCGTTCAACGCCGACTTCGACGGTGACCAGATGGCCGTTCACGTGCCGCTGTCGCTCGAAGCGCAGATGGAAGCGCGTACCCTGATGCTGGCCTCGAACAACGTGTTGTTCCCGGCTAACGGCGATCCGTCGATCGTGCCGTCGCAGGATATCGTGCTGGGTCTGTACTACGCGACGCGTGACAAGATCAACGGCCGCGGCGAAGGCATTTCGTTTGCTGACGTCTCGGAAGTGCTGCGTGCGTACGACAACAAGGAAGTCGAACTGGCTTCGCGCGTGAACGTGCGTATCACCGAGATGGTTCACAACGAGGACACCTCGGAAGGTGCGCCGAAGTTCGTGCCGAAGATCACGCTGTACCCGACGACTGTCGGCCGCGCGATTCTGTCCGAAATTCTGCCGCCGGGGCTGCCGTTCTCGGTGCTGAACAAGTCGCTCAAGAAGAAGGAAATCTCGAAGCTGATCAACACGGCGTTCCGCCGTTGCGGTCTGCGCGAGACGGTGATCTTCGTCGACAAGCTGATGCAGTCTGGCTTCAAGCTCGCAACGCGTGCCGGTATCTCGATCTGCGTCGACGACATGCTCGTCCCGACGAAGAAGGAAGAGCTGATCGGCGAAGCGTCGAAGAAGGTCAAGGAATACGACCGTCAGTACATGTCGGGTCTGGTCACGGCGCAAGAGCGTTACAACAACGTCGTGGACATCTGGGGTGCGACCGGCGACGCCGTGGGCAAGGCCATGATGGAACAGCTCTCGACGGAAGAAACGGTCGATCGCGATGGCAAGACCGTGCGTCAGGAATCGTTCAACTCGATTTACATGATGGCCGACTCGGGTGCTCGCGGTTCGAGCGCTCAGATTCGTCAGCTCGCCGGTATGCGTGGCCTGATGGCCAAGCCGGACGGCTCGATTATCGAGACGCCGATTACCGCGAACTTCCGCGAAGGCCTGAACGTGTTGCAGTACTTCATCTCGACCCACGGTGCACGTAAGGGTCTGGCGGATACGGCACTGAAGACGGCTAACTCGGGTTACCTGACGCGTCGTCTGGTGGACGTGACGCAGGATCTGGTCGTGGTCGAAGACGATTGCGGCACGAGCAACGGCGTAGCAATGAAGGCGCTGGTCGAGGGCGGTGAAGTGGTCGAAGCCCTGCGTGACCGTATTCTGGGTCGCGTGGCCGTGTCGGATGTTGTGAATCCGGAAACGCAAGAGACGGTGTACGAGGCCGGCACGCTGCTGGACGAAGACGTTGTCGAAACGATCGAATCGCTGGGTATCGACGAAGTGCGCGTGCGCACGCCGCTGACCTGCGATACGCGTTACGGTCTGTGCGCACTGTGCTATGGCCGTGACCTGGGTCGCGGTTCGCGTGTGAACGTCGGCGAAGCCGTCGGCGTGATCGCAGCACAGTCGATCGGTGAACCGGGCACGCAGCTGACGATGCGTACGTTCCACATCGGTGGTGCGGCATCGCGTGCGGCAGTGGCCTCGTCGATCGAAGCCAAGTCGAACGGTACGGTTCGCTTCACGGCAACGATGCGTTACGTGACGAATGGTCGCGGTGAGCAGATCGTGATTTCGCGTTCGGGTGAAATCCTGATCACGGATGATCACGGTCGCGAGCGCGAGCGTCACAAAGTGCCGTACGGCGCAACGCTGCTGCATCTTGACGGTTCGCAGGTCAAGGCCGGTACGCAACTCGGTACGTGGGATCCGCTGACGCGCCCGATCATTACCGAACACGGCGGTTTCGCCCGATTCGAGAATGTCGAGGAAGGTGTCACGGTTGCCAAGCAGATCGACGATGTGACGGGTCTGTCCACGCTGGTCGTGATCGATCCGAAGCGTCGTGGTCCGGCGTCGAAGAACGTGCGTCCGCAGGTCAAGCTGCTCGACGAAAATGGTGTGGAAGTGAAGATCCCGGGTACCGATCACGCTGTGACGATCGGCTTCCAGGTGGGCGCACTGATCACCATCAAGGACGGTCAGCAAGTGCCGGTGGGTGAAGTGCTCGCACGTATCCCGACCGAAGCGCAAAAGACTCGCGACATTACCGGGGGTCTGCCGCGTGTGGCCGAACTGTTCGAAGCACGTGCACCGAAGGACGCCGGCATTTTGGCCGAAGTCACGGGTACGACGTCGTTCGGTAAGGACACCAAGGGCAAGCAGCGTCTGGTCATTACCGATCTGGACGGCAACCAGCACGAGTTCCTGATTCCGAAGGAAAAGCAGGTGCTGGTGCACGACGGTCAGGTGGTGAACAAGGGCGAAATGATCGTGGACGGCCCGGCCGATCCGCACGACATTCTGCGCTTGCAGGGTATTGAGGCACTGGCACGTTACATCGTCGACGAAGTTCAGGACGTGTACCGTTTGCAGGGTGTGAAGATCAACGACAAGCACATCGAGGTGATCGTTCGCCAGATGCTGCGTCGTGTGCAGATCGTCGATTCGGGCGATACGCGCTTCATCACCGGCGAACAGGTCGAACGCTCGGACATGCTCGACGAGAACGACGCCATGAACGCTTTGGACAAGCGTCCGGCGCAGTACGAGAACGTGTTGCTGGGTATTACGAAGGCGTCGCTGTCGACGGACTCGTTCATCTCGGCGGCATCGTTCCAGGAAACGACGCGCGTGTTGACCGAAGCCGCCATCATGGGCAAGAAGGACGACCTGCGTGGCCTGAAGGAAAACGTCATCGTCGGCCGTCTGATCCCGGCAGGTACGGGTCTGGCGTATCACAAGGCCCGCAAGGCCCGCGAAACGTCGGATCGCGAGCGTCACGACCAGATCGCTCTGGAAGAGGCGTTTGCCCCGATGCCCGCATCGGTGGAAGAGCCGACGGCAGAGTAAGGTGGCAGGCGGCGCCGACGAAAACCGGCGCTGTCACCTCTGACTTTGTTGCGACAGAAGTTGATGTAAAAAACGGCACCCTTTGCGGGGTGCCGTTTTTTTTTTGCCTGCCGTTTGGGTGTTGGGGGCTGGCTTAGAACCCGAAGTGGCCCTGCACGTAGACCATGCGCGGGGCGCCAACCATGATGCCGCCGTTCTGATCGGTGTTACGCGTATAGAAGCGCTTATCGAAGACGTTGTTCACGCCCACGGTGACATCGGCGTTCTTGTAGAACGGCAGCTTGTACATCGCTTGCAGATTCCACACACGGTAACCCGGCACCTTGCCGTTGGTGCCGTCGGCCGATTGCGCTTCGGTGTTCGCCAAGTCCGAGTACTGCGAGCTCTGGTGCGTGGTCGAGACGTTGAGGGTCCACTGGCCGATCGCGTAGCGCGCGCCGAGCGTGTCGGTAAAGCGCGAGTAGAACGGCACGTCGAGACCGGCCGTCGTGCCCGACTTCTGGATCGCACGCACGTAGGTGAAGTTCGCGTACAGGTTCAGGCCGCGCAGCACGCTGTCGCGGTCGAAAGTGTAGTCGAGCGCGGTTTCGATACCGTCGTGATTCGTTGCACCGATGTTCTGGAAGGTGGCCGGGCTGACGTTCGGCACTTGCAGAATCTGGTTGTCGAACTTCATCTTGAACGCCGTCAACTCGGCGCGCCAGCGGTTGTCCGTCCAGCGCGTGCCGATTTCGTACGTGCGCGCCACTTCCGGCTGAAGCGGGTTCGACGCCGACATCGAGTTCAACTGCGTGTTCTGCACCGGGCCGAACGACGTGCTGTAGTCCGCGAAGATCGTCCACGCGCTGTTCACCAGATACGACAGGTTCACCGACGGCAGCGGCTTGTTGTTGTCGGTGCGGAAGGTGCTGCCCGAGGCCTTGTCGACGCGCTGCGAGGCGATCATTTCGTAGCGCACGCCCGGCGTCAGACGCCAGTTGCCCCACGCCATGCGGTCGTCGATATAGACCGCGTTCGCCGTGGTGTAGTTGTAGAACGTGGTCGTTGCCGAGTTCTTGCCGTTGGACAGGGTCGTGCTGAAGTTGTTGTCGTCGCCGCGCTCGCGCACGAAGCGATAGCCGACCGTGACGTCATGCGCCGTCGGACCGAGGAACAGGCGCTGCGTGTAACGCGGCTCGATGCCGAACGTCTGATAGTTGCGCGGCTGGTGAATGGTCACGAGCGGCAGCACCGACAAGTTGGTCAGCGAGCTTTGACGGTAGCTCTCGTTGAAGAACGTGCGGAGCTCGAATTCCTGCGTCTCCGAGATCGTGTTCAGGTAGCCGAAGTCGAGCCCGGTGCGATTGCCGCTCCAGTAGTCGTTCGGCCGCGTGTTCTGGAACGGATCGGCGTTGTACTGCGCAGCGGTCAGGCCACCCGGTGTCATCGACTTGGCGTCGTAGTACGAGACCTTACCGTAGACCTGCTGGCTCGGCGTGATGTCGTAGCGCCACTTCAACGCGAGGTCGTTCACGTTCTCGTTGCTGCCCGTGCGCCAGTCGCGACCGACCATGCCCGAGTAGAGCAACGCGAGGCCCAGCCCGTTGTCCATCTGCGTACCGAGGAACAGGCCGTATTGCGTGTTGGCGCCGCCACCGGTGGTGTAAATGTTCTGACGCACCGTGGCGTCGCCGGTCAGGCCCGGCGTGTTCGGAATCGAGCGCGTCTTGAAGTTGATCACGCCGCCCACGTTCTGCGGGCCGTAGCGCACGGCACCGCCGCTACGCACGACGTCGATGCTCTCGATGTTGAAGAGGCTGACCGGGGCGAACGACAACTGCGGCTGACCGTAGGGCGCCACGGCGAGCGGAATGCCGTCGAGCAGCACGGTCGAGCGCGGGCTGAAACGACCCGCGAGACCGCGCACGCCGATATTGAGCGAGATGGCGCTGCCGGCGGAGCTGGAGTTGTCGGTGGCCTGCACGCCCGGCACGCGGCGCAGCACGTCGCCGATGCTTGCCGCGCCCGAGGCGTCGATCTGGTCTTTCTTCACAACCGTGCGTGCACCCGGGAATGTCTTCGCACTGTTATCCAGCCCCGTACCGAGCCAGTCGCCCGAGACGTTGACCGCACCGAGTTCGACGTCGGCCTTCGCTTCATTGGCGGCGCGCGTGGTGCTGGCGGCGCTGGCGCCGTTGGCGGCATCGCTGGCCTGCTGCGCATGGGCGACGCCGAGTGTCGCCATCAACAGCGCGGCGGCACAGGCGGTGGCACGGGGGAGGCGGGCTGCCGGCAACATGGCGGCGGCGCTGAAAGTGGCCGGCGCTGACGCGCGGCGACGTTCGGACATCTTCATCTTTGCTGACCTTCGTGACTTCGTGAGTATGGCGAGCGCGGCCTTCGCTCTTGGCGAGCCCCCGGGCGCGGTCGGTTGTTATGGGTAATGCGTTGTAATAAAGCGTCGCGGATTATAAATGCAAATCACTCTCATTTTTAATGGGTATTGATGATCGGGAATCGGTATTCCCGGGTGGCCATGCGTGGTGCGCATAGCGGTACGCAAAAACGGACGCATTGCTCGGAAAAGGGCTATAAAAGCGAAGAAATACGAGAAGAAGCCGGGTATGCCGAATGCCGTTCGTGAATTTCAACGGGTAGTTGAGGCTGTGACTGGATTGCGACAGTAGGGGCTTTCGGGCCGCAACGGCGTAGTCGAGAGGGGGCTGAGGGGCGGCCGACGATTATCCAGTTTTGCTTACTAATCGCCCAAAATCGATTGATTGTTCCGCAGGCGCCGAGCCGCAAGAATAGAGCGCATCGAGACAAGAACCGCGCTGCCCACATCGCGCTCTACGCGCCCCAAGCGTCCGAGCGAGCGGCGGCGCTACGGAGACATACAAGATGCTGGATGCGTCGATTCATCAAGCCCTTGCCCGCGAGTTGCACGACGCCGAGCGTAGCCGCACGCCGGTGACGCAGTTCTCGCGCCGCTATCCCGACATCACCATTGCCGACAGCTACGCGATTCAGCAAGCGTGGCTCGCGCTGAAATACGCGGAAGGCCGGCGTGTGATCGGCCACAAGATCGGACTGACCTCGCGCGCGATGCAGGTGGCCGCGCAAATCACCGAACCCGACCACGGCACGCTGCTTGACGACATGCTCGTCGCCGATGGCGCAACGCTCGAAGCGGGGCGCTTCATCGTGCCGCGTCTCGAAGTGGAGCTAGCGTTCATTCTGGCCAAACCGCTCAAGGGCCCCGGCGTCACGCTGTTCGATGTGCTGGACGCCACGGCATGGGTCACACCCGCGCTCGAGCTGATCGACGGCCGCATCGAGCTGTTCGACCGCGACACGCAGACACCGCGCAAAGTGTTCGACACCATTGCCGACAACGCGGCCAATGCCGCCATCGTGCTGGGCGGGCGCCCGGTCAAACCGGATGCCATCGATCTGCGCTGGACGGGGGCGTTGCTCTATCGCAATGGCGTGATCGAAGAGTCGGGCCTGAGTGCCGCAGTGCTGAATCACCCGGCCAACGGTGTCGCGTGGCTTGCTAACAAGTTGGGTGCCTTCGACGAAGGCTTGCAGGCGGGCGAGATCGTGCTCGCCGGGTCGTTCACGCGACCGGTCGCCTGCAAGGCGGGCGATGTCTTTCATGCCGATTACGGCCCCTTGGGGGCGATCGGTGTGCGCTTCGTCTGACCGACTCCCCGAACTCCGGAACCGACCTCATGAAAACGCCCCCGAATGCCTTCAAGCAGGCGCTCGCCAACCGGCAGCGCCAGATCGGCCTGTGGATGGGACTCGCCACACCGTACGCCGCCGAGCTGTGCGCCGGCAGCGGCTTCGACTGGATCGTGATCGACGGCGAGCACGCGCCTAACGATCTGCGCTCGACGCTCGCGGCCCTTCAGGCGGTCGCGCCTTACCCGTCGCATCCGGTCGTGCGTCTGCCGCAGGGCGATGCGGTACTCATCAAGCAGGTGCTCGAAATCGGCGCGACGACGTTGCTCGTGCCGATGGTCGAATCCGCCGACATGGCGGCGGCGCTGGTCAGCGCCATGCGCTATCCGCCGCAGGGCACGCGCGGTGTCGGCAGCGGGCTCGCCCGCTCGTCGCGTTGGAATCGCTACGACGACTATCTGCATGCAGCGAACGACACGGCGTGTCTACTGGTGCAGGTGGAAACCGCCGAAGCGCTCGCGCAGGTCGATGCCATCGCGTCGGTCGACGGCGTCGACGGGGTGTTCATCGGCCCGGCGGATCTGGCCGCGTCGATGGGCTATCTCGGGCAGGCGACGCATCCGGACGTGCGCAAGGCCATCGAAGACGGCATCGCGCGCATTCGCGCTGCCGGCAAACCGGCCGGCATCTTGTGTGTTGACGAGACGCTGGCGCGCCACTACCTCGACCTCGGCGTGACGTTTATTGCCGTCGGCATCGACACGTCGCTGCTCGCCAATGCGAGCCGTGCGCTCGCCGCCAAGTTTGCCGACTCGGCAGATTGAATTTCCCCACTTTCCCCCAACGAGGCATCGCATGAGCGCTTCCCGTTTTGACGTCGCCGGTATTCCGGTGTCGCCAGATCATTTCATCGACGGACGACGCGTGGCGTCGCCGGATACGTTCGAATGCGTTTCCCCCATCGATCAATCGCTGCTCGGCCATATCGCCAGCGGCAATCTCGCGCACGTGGACGCCGCCGTCACCTCGGCAGCACAGGCGTTCCCTGCTTGGGCGGCGCTGGGCGCGGCTGCACGCCAGCCGTATCTGCAACGCTTTGCCGACGCGATCGGGCGTCGTGCCGAAGCGTTCGCCACGCTGGAGAGCCACGATGCGGGTGTGTTGCGCTCGCGCATGGCGCACGGCGTGGTGCCGCGCGCGATGCAAAACATCACTTGGTTTGCCGAGCATGCACTGACGTTGCAGGACCGCGTGATCGAGACCCCGCAGGCGCGCCATCTCGTGCGGCACGACCCGGCCGGTGTGGTGGCCATCATCACGCCGTGGAATTCGCCGCTGATGCTCGCGACGTGGAAGATCGGTCCGGCGCTCGCGTCCGGCAACACCGTAGTGCTCAAGGCGCCCGAATGGGCACCGCTCACGTCGTCGCTATTGGCCGACTGTGCGGAAGAGGCGGGGTTGCCGCCCGGCGTATTCAACCTGTTGCAGGGCTCGGGTGCGGTGACGGGGGCGGCGCTGGTGAGCGATTCGCGGCTCGCACGGATCTCGTTCACAGGCTCGGTGACGACGGCGAAGTGGATCGCGAAAACGGCCGCCGCGAATCTGGTGCCGTGCAGCCTCGAACTCGGCGGCAAGTCGGCCTTCATCGTGCTCGCCGACGCCGATCTTGACGCTGCCGCCGCCACGGCCGCGCTGATGTATCGCAACGCGGGGCAGGTGTGTCTCGCGGGCACACGACTGCTCGTGCATGCCGACGTCGCGCAACGTTTCACCGAGACGCTGCGTACGCTGGTCGAAAGCCTCGTCGTGGGCGATCCGCGTGAAGCGGCAACGGAAGTCGGGCCGATCATTCATCCGCGTCAGCTTGAGCGTGTGGAGGGTTTTGTCGAGCGTGCTGTCGCTGGCGGCGCGCGCGTGCTGTGGGGTGGCAAGCGTCATGCGTTCGGCGCGCAGTATTTCGCACCAACGCTGCTCACCGACTTGCGTCAACGCGACGAGATCGTGCAGCAGGAAGTCTTCGGGCCGGTGCTCACGTTGCAGACGTTCCGCAGCGACGACGATGTGGTTGACATGGCCAACGGCACCGATTTCGGGTTGGGTGGCGTCTGCTATGGCGACGAGGCGCATGCCATCGCCATCGCGCAACGCGTGCGCACGGGCTTCATCTGGGTCAACAGTTTTGGCATTCGCGATCTCGCGGCGCCGTTCGGCGGGATCAAGCGCTCGGGCGTAGGCCGCGAAGGCGGCGAATGGAGCTTCGAGTTCTTCTGCGACGTGAAGGATGTCGTCGTGCCGAAACAGCCGTTCAAGGCGAGCTTCAGCCATCGCTGATCATCGCTGATGGCATCGCGGCATTCCGTAAAAAACAAGAGAGATTGAGGAGAACACCATGGGACAGATCGTCGGCGCGGCATTGGTGTCGCACCATCCCGGCCTGATGCAGTGCGAGGAATTCCGCGTCTTGCAGGGCGCAGGCGCGGATTCGGATTTGATCGCCGGGTACACGCGAGTGCGCGAGCGAATTGCGGCGGCGAAGCCGGATGTCGTGCTGATCTTCGATTCGCACTGGTTCACGACCGGCTATCACTTGATCGACGGCGGAGCGCGCTATTCCGGCATGTACGTCTCGGACGAAATGCCGTGGTATCTGCACGGCGTGCCGTATGACTATCGTGGTCATCCGGAACTGGCGCTCGCGGTGGAAGCCGTAGCGCGCGAGAAGGGCGTGCGCGCGCGTGCCGTGCAGCATCCCGATTTGCCGCGTCACTATCCGACGATCAACGTCATCAAGCAGATGCGCCTCGATGCGTGGCCGATCGTGACCGTGAGCTCGTGCCAGAACTGCGAGACGGAACACTTCCTGCAATCGGGGGAAGTGATCGGCGAGGCCATTCGCCGCAGCGATTTGCGCGTGGTGATGCTGGCGTCCGGCGCGCTGAGTCACAAGTTCAACGGCATCGACTGGAAGCCCACGCATCCGCGCATTTTTCACGAGAGCAACGTGTCGCGCCCGGAGAACATCGAGAGCGACAAGCGCGCGATCGAAGCGTTTCGCGAGGGACGTCATGACCAGATTCTGGCGGACTGGGACAGCGACTATCGCAAGCGTCCGTGGGAAGCCCACGGCGCGCACTATCTGCAAATGGTCGGTGCGTTGGGCGGCGCTGCATGTCGAAGCAAGGGCGTGGTGCTCTCCGATTACGAAAACGCGCGCGGCACCGGCAACGTGCATATCTGGTTCGATGGCGATGACAGCGCGAGCAGCAACGCGCGTCAGGCCTGAGGGAGTCACACGATGGATTTCGAATTTCCGCTGAAAGCACTCCCCGAAGTCATGCGAGGACCACGTGTTGAGCGCCGGCGCATCTTGCTGGGCGGCAGCGCGTTCTGGGGCACGATGATCGAAGACGGCTCGCTGCGCGGTCAGTTGCGTCTCGACGACGGCCGCGTCGTTGATCCGCAAACGGTGGCGCATCTGCCGCCTGTGGACCCGTCGAAGATCATCGCGGTGCATATCTCGTATCGTTCGCGCAGCATGGAGACGCGCAACAAGCCGAAGCCGACCGATACGCCAACGTATTTCACCAAGCCGCCGACTTCGCTCAATGGCCATGGCGGGCAGATTCTCAAGCCTGCCGATTGCAAGTATCTGAACTACGAGAGCGAGTACGCGGTAGTGATCAGCCGGACGTGCCGCAACGTATTGCCCGACGAGGCGTGGGATTACATCGAAGGCTTCTGCCCGGCGCTCGACATGGGGTTGCAGGACTTTCGCGATACCGATCAGGGATCGATGCTGCGTGTGAAGGGCGCGGATACGCTGTTGCCGATCGGTCCCGGCATCGTGCGCGGCGTGAATCTGTTCGAGCAGACATTGCGCACGTATCGCAACGGACTGGTCGTGCAGGAAGCGCACATCGGCGGCGAGACGATCTGGGGCCCGCATTACGTGATCGCGGACATCGCGCGTCACATCACGCTGATGCCGGGCGACGTGATCCTGATGGGCACGCCATGCCATTCGCGCTCGGTCGATGCGGGCGATCTGGTCGAGTGCGAGATCACCGGGCTGGGCCGACTGTCAGGCCGGGTCGTCGGCATCGAAGCGCCGCGTGCGGCGGCGCTCGGCGTGGGACATGCGCCGACCGATAGCCCGGAAGTACGCCGTGTTGCGCTGGGCTTCGATGAGCGTGTACCGGAGCATTTCAAAGAGAACTACCGGCGCGCGGCAAATAAGGCGTAGTTGACGTAAGCGGTGGCGGCATCCGAAGATGTCCCGGTCATGCCGGCACGTCGCGGCAATTCTTGGTACGGAGCAGACGAATGAAGGTAACGATCATTGGCGCGGGCGCCATTGGCGGGCTGATCGGCACGAAGCTGGCGGCGACGGGCGAAGCGCGGGTCAGCGCATTGGCGCGCGGCGCGACGCTGGCGGCGCTGCGTGAGCGCGGCTGGCGGGTAAAGCAGGGCGAGTCGCTTTCCGCCGCGCCGGTGGCGGCAGCGCATCCGTTGGAAGAGGCGGAGAAGCTTGGCGTGCAGGATCTGGTGGTGATCGCGGTCAAAGGGCCGGCGCTCACACAAGTGGCAGCATCCATTGGGCCGCTGATCGGGCCGGACACGATCGTGTTGCCGGCGATGAACGGCGTGCCGTGGTGGTTCTGCAAGGGCGTGGCGCCGTTCGGCGACGAACCGTTGACGAGTGTCGACCCGGGAGGCGCCATCGGCGCAGCGATTCCGCTGGCGAACGTGTTGGGCTGTGTGGTGCATGCGAGCGCGGCCACGCCGGAGCCGGGGTTGGTCGATCACAAGATGGGGCGCGGGTTGATCATCGGTGAGCCGGGCGGCGGGACTAGTGACCGTGTGCAGAAGCTGGCCGGACTGCTGGAGCGCGCGGGCTTCGAGGTGAAAGCGTCGGAGAACGTGCGACAGGACATTTGGTACAAGCTGTGGGGCAACCTGACGATGAACCCGGTGTCAGCAATCACGGGGGCGACCATCGACCGTGTGCTCGACGATCCGCTCGTGCGCGCGTTCTGTTCGGCGGCAATGGCCGAGGCGGCGATGATTGGCGGGAAGATTGGTTGCGTGATCGAGCAATCACCGGAGGATCGCCATGCGGTAACGGCGAAGCTCGGTGCGTTCAAGACGTCGATGTTGCAGGATGTGGAAGCCGGCCGGCCGATTGAGCTCGACGCGTTGGTGAGCGTGGTGCGCGAGATGGGGCAGACGCTGTCAGTGGCGACGCCGAATATCGATGCGTTGCTCGGTTTGGCGCGGTTGTTTGGGCGAGTGCGCGGGTTATATCCGCAGTAGGTCTGCACAACGTTGGCTGGCATGAGCGCGGCGGACTGCGTTGCCGAGTCCGCCGTGAGTGTCCGTTGTATGTGTTACACAGTTGACGCCGCGCAATTAGCGCGGATCACGCAAGGTGATCGAAGTGAGGCGCCCCCGTAAAGACGTTAATGCGGTGTGGCGAGCGACACCGATGCCTTCGGCGCCGACGTAACGCGCGTGAGGGTCTGGTCGACGCCGTTGTTCTCGGGCGTGAAGGCACCCATCGATTGCAACAGGGCATCGAGCTTTGCGGTGGCCGGCGTGTGACCGTCCAGACCAGCCGCCACTGCCAGCACGTCATGCGCTTGCGAACTACGCGCGGCGTCCATCAGTGGTTCGACGACTTCCTCGGGCTTCCCGGCCGGGACAAACTTGAAGTTCGTGAATACCTGCTTTTCAAGGTCCGAAATACCCTTGAATTGAGTCAGTTCGCCGTCGGAATATTCCTTGCGCTGCGTCGGCAGGTTATCCACCAGCAAGTTTGTTCTCACACGCATCGTCATGTGGCCGGGCATGAACGCGACCCAATAATCGATACTCACCTTTCGATCGTTGCTATCGACGAAGGTTGTCTGTCCCTGTTTGAGGGTAATGCTCCCGCCCAGATGCATGTACGAATCCATTTCTGCCTGGCGGTCATTTTTCTGCGCTTCCCGCCACTTATCCTCTGCCACCTTGTCGAGCCCGGGCGGAACCTTCTCGCTGTCGATTTGATTGACGATCAATAGGCCGTGCGCCATTGAATTGATCGGAGAAGATGTTTTGGGTGCGTTGATAATCTGAGCGAAGCCCGGGTGCAGTTTCTGGAACGACTGAATACCGTCAACCATATCAGCCAGATTCTTCATCCCGGCATCTCCGAGGAAGTACGCCCCGTGTCCTGCTTCTTTAAGAGGAACAGGCCTGCCGGTCAGTTGGGAGAATCTTCTGACCAAAGCCACAAATTTGCTCTGATCGGTTTGAATCGAGTCGTACATGTCGTGATCTCCGGTTCGTTTCGAGGAAGCCTGCGAAATCGATGGAGGAATCGCGGGCTGAAGCGACTCTGCGACGCGACCATGGAGATACGATCAATTCACCCGGTGATCTGTGAAATGTCACTTCAAGGGCGGGATAAAACTGAGGCCATTCCGTATGAAATGGCCTCGGTCGTTGGCATTAGCGAATCAGGGTCGTGTTACCGCACCCCGGTATGCCGGTAAATCCGGCTCAGGGCGGCGAATCCGATAGCGGCAGCCGTGATGAAGTCGAGTACGGGGCATGGGTTATATTGACGGCTGTCGAGTCATCTTTGTCGAGGTGCGTCATGCGACCATCCATGGTGCTGCAACTGAAGCGCGCCGCAGTCCGCGAGGCGGTTGAGCGTTATCACACCGTAAATCCACGCGTGTTCGGATCGGTGCTGCGCGGAACGGATCGCGACGACAGCGATCTCGATCTTCTGGTGGATGCTTTGCCCGGCACAACACTTTTCGATCTCGGCGGCTTGCAGGATGAATTGGAGTCGATGCTGGGTGTGCACGTCGATGTGCTGACGCCAGCAGATCTCCCATTGAAATTTCGGGCACAGGTACTCGCTGAGGCTCGTCCTGTATGAGTGAAACACGTCTACCCGACTATCTCGACCATATGCGGCTGGCAGCAACCGATGCCTGCGACTTTGTCGATGGTTTGTCAAAGGAAGACTTTCTTCAGGACAAGCGCACGCAACAAGCTGTAGTGATGAGTCTGATAATCATCGGCGAGGCGGCTACCAAGATCATGGACCGCCACGCTGACTTCTCCCAAGCGCACTCAGAAGTGCCGTGGCGAGCGATGCGCGGCATGCGCAATCGCATCGCTCACGGCTACTTCGAAATCAATCTTGACATGGTCTGAGACACTATCAAGATCGCGTTGCCGGATCTTCTCGACCGACTGAACGAGCTCTAAGTCAACCTACCGCACCCCGGTATGCCGGTAAATCCGGCTCAGGGCGAGCAGCCCGATTGCCGCAGCCGCCATCATGTAGAAGCTCGGCGCCAGTTTGCTGCCGGTCACGTTGATGAGCCACGTGAGGATGAACGGGGCGAAGCCACCGAAGAACGTCACAGACAGGTTGTACGACAGCGACAGGCCCGTGGTGCGTGTCTTCACCGGGAATATCTCGGAGGCCAGTGCGGGCAGCGGCGCAAAGTACACCGTCATCAGCACCCCCAGCACTGTTTGCAGCGCGAGCATCATGCCGAAGCTCGGGTACGTCGAGAGCAGCCAGAACATCGGCCAGATCAAGACCAGCAGCGCGGCCGCCGCAATCATCATCGGCTTCGTGCGACCGGCGCGGTCAGACCATGCACCCACCACCGGCGACAGAAACATCTGCACGAGCCCCGTGGCTACCGTCGCGGCAAACGCGACCGATGCCGGTAGCCCCAACTGCTTGATCGCGTAGGTCGGCATGTACAGCACAAGATACGTCGACACTGTCGCGACGACGACAGCCCCCACGGCCAGCAGCAGGCGCATTTTCTGATGCTCCAGCGTGTCGCGCAGTGGTGTCTCGGTCGGCTCCGCTTGCAGGAACTCCGGCGTTTCATCGACATGCCGGCGAATGTAGTACGCCACCGGTCCGATCAACAGACCGAACAGGAACGGCACCCGCCAGCCCCAACTCTGCATTTGTTCCGGTGACAGCGTGCTGGTGAGCAACGCGCCAAACCCGGCGGCGAGCAGCGTCGTCAGGCCCTGACTCGCGACCTGAAAGCTCGCGAAGAAGCCGCGACGCCGTGGGGCATGCTCAGCGAGAAACGCCGTCGCGCTGCCGAATTCACCGCCCGCAGAAAAGCCCTGAATCATCCGCGCCAACACGATCCCTACCGGGGCGAGCACGCCGATGGAGGCGTACGTCGGCATGAACGCGATGATCGCCGTGCCGACCATCATCATCAGAATGGTCAGCGTGAGCGCCGCGCGCCGCCCCTGCTTGTCGGCATAGACACCAATGACGATTGCACCCAGCGGACGCATGAAGAACGACACGCCGAAGGTGCCCAGCGTGAGCAGCAACGACGTCGTGTCGTCGTGCGTCGGGAAGAACAGCTTCGCAATGGTCACGGCAAAGAAGCCGTACACCACCAGATCGAACCATTCGAGCGCATTACCGATGGACGCGGAAATGACCGCACGCCAAGGGTGCTTGGCAATGTGGTCGCCTTGGTGCGCGTCAGAACGCGCGCCGGCGGCGGTGGCTGTTGTCATGGTGTCTCCAGTCGACGTGATGTCGTGATGTAGTTATGGATTCGGCATGCGTTTGGCGGAGGCATGCGCTCCGTGTTTCCGATGATTGTTTCTGGTGATGCTTTGTCGGGGGCGCCAACGCCCCCGTGCCCTCTCAATGGCCTGTGAGCACCTGCGCAATCGCGCTGGCGACCGTGCCGACATTGCGCGTGTTGAGCCCCGCCACACACATACGCCCCGAGCGCAGGATGTAGACGCCGTGGGTTTCGCGCAGCGCGTCTGCCTGTGCTGCGGATAAGCCGGTGTACGTGAACATGCCGCGCTGCGCGAGATAGCGCGAACGCTTCTCGTCGCTGACATGTGACGCGAGCTGCGCGTGAATTTCTGCGCGCATCGAGGCGATGCGCGTACGCATGCCGTCGAGTTCCTTTTCCCACGATTGACGCAGCGCGGGCGTCGTGAGCACCTGTGCGACAAGCCGTGCACCGTGGGTCGGCGGATTGCTGTAATTCGCCCGCACCGTGCCGGTGAGTTGACCGAAGACGTGTGACGCCTCCTGCGTCGAAGCGCAGACAACCGACAACGCGCCGCAACGTTCGCCGTACAGCGAGAAGTTCTTCGAGAACGAATTCGCCACGACGGTCGGTACGCCCGACTCGGTGAGTGCGCGCACGGCGAAGGCGTCGGCATCGAGTCCATCGCCGAAGCCCTGATACGCCATGTCGACGAAAGCGATGAGGCCGCGCTCGCGCAGCACCGGTATGAGGGTCTGCCACTGCGCCGGGGTGAGATCGACGCCCGTCGGGTTATGACAGCACGCGTGCAGCAGCACGATGCTGCGCGGCGGCAGTTTGGCGATCGTATCGAGCATCGCGTCGAAACGCAGGCCGCCGGTGGCATCGTCGTAATACGGATACGCCTGCACGGGGAACCCGGCGCTCTCGAACACGACGCGATGGTTGTCCCAGCTGGGGTCGCTGATCCACACGGTGGCGTCGGGGAAGTAGCGCTTGAGGAAGTCGGCGCCCACGCGCAGCGCGCCACCGCCACCGAGGGTCTGCAAGGTGGCAATGCGCTGCTCGCGGCGGGCGGCGCAGGTGTCGCCGAAGACGAGGGCCTGCACGGCGTCGCGGTAGGCGGCAGAGCCTGCCATTGGCAGGTACGGGCGCGGACCAATGTCGGCCAGCACGCCGGTTTCCGCTTCGCGCACGGCACCCATCACGGGCAGGCGGCCGGCATCGTCGAAATAGATGCCGATCGACAGGTTGACCTTATGCGGCCGGGGGTCCTGACCAAACGCTTCGTTCAGACCAAGGATGGGGTCGCCGGGGTAGGCATCGACGTGAGAAAACATGGGACCTTGCATGGGGCCTCGCAGGGGGCGTCGCAGAATCTCGACGCAAAGGGATCAAAGAAATCGCAGTGGATTTTTGAAATCGATTGTGGGCGACGGCCCGTTACGGAACAATCAATCGATTTTGGTCGATTCGTAAGCGAAACTTGATAATCGAAACCCCATGCCCCTGACCCGTGTCACGCTGCGCCAGTTCGAAGCACTGGTGGCCATTGCCGAGCTGCACAGCTTTGCCGAAGCCGGCAAGCGGCTGGGTCTCACGTCGTCGGCGGTGAGCCAACTCGTGGCCGAGCTTGAATCCGTGCTCGGCTTCCGCATCTTTGATCGCACGACGCGACGCGTCGCGCTTTCCAGTGCCGGACGCGACTTTCTTGCATCCGCCGAATCGGTATTGCGTCATGTGCAGGCGGCGGAGAAAACCGCCGACGATTTGCGCAATCGGGCCGCCGGGATCGTGCGCGTGGGCGCACCGCTCGTGCTCGCGGGCATGGCGCTGCCCGCAGCGATTCGCGATTACGCGGCGTTGCGTCCGAAGGTTGTCGTGCGTGTGGTCGATACCCCGGTCGACGCGCTCATCGACCATGTCGCCAATGGCGATCTCGATCTTGCCATCGGCCCCAATCGTGCGACCGGCGCGCATGTCGCCGGGGCACCGGCGTTCGATAGTCCGTGGGTGTTGTGGTGCGCGCCGTCGCACCCGCTTGCCAAGCGCAAACGACTGCGCTGGCAAGACCTGCGCGACACGCCACTCGTGGCCGCCGGGCGCGACCACGAGCGCAGCGTCGAGCAAATGCGCGCGAGCGCTCCGCCCGACGCACGCATCACGCCTATCGATGTCGTCGATAACGTGACGACGGCGCTCGGTATTGCGGCGCAGGGACTCGCGTCCACGCTGACGCCCGGCTACGTGGCTGCGCTCGCCAATACCTTCGGTCTGGTGATGCAACGTGTCGTCGCGCCCGAGACGATTCGTCAGGTGTGCGTGTATCGGCCGGTATCGCGTGCCGCGTCACCCGCTGCGGAAGGTTTCGCGCAGTTTCTGCTCGACTGGTTGCCGCAGTGGAACGAACGCATCATGTCTGCCTCGCATGATTGACGTGCGGCGCCGCCGTCATCGAAGCGGGTGACTTATCTGCGCTTGCCGTCGGGCGACGACAGCGCGGCGAGATCTTCGCTCAACTGCGCGCGCAGCGTCGAGATGGCCGCGTTTGTATCGGACGGCTTCAGTTCTTCACGCGCGATGGCTTCGCGCAAATGGTGACGCAGCATCGGATCGCGCGTTTGCGTCAACGTCTCGCGATAGAACGGCAATACGTTTTCGGGGTGACCGCCAACACGATACAGGTGGGCGATTTCGTCGATCGTACGCATGGCGCCGAACGCTGGACCGCCCGGTGAACGGGGGCCCATCGGACCCGGGCCGCGCGGGCCGCCGGGGCCTTGCGGTCCGGCACCGGGAGGCGGCATGTCGTTGCCTTGCGGGCCGTTCTGCGCGAGGACGATTTGCGGTGGTAAATCTGAGGTATTCGCGCTATTCGACATATTGGCCGGCGCTGCGTGAGCGGCCGTCGTGGCAGTTGCCGCTAACACCATCGTCATGGCAACGACACCCGTGAGATGGCGGATGGTGATCTTCATAATTTGGACTCCATAGCAAAGGCGTTCACTGAGATATCGAACGCATGCACCAAGCGTATCGCGCGGAGTGCTGCGCGCCGGTCAGTGGTAACCGTGTGTAAGGTGTAATGTGTGGAGCGATGCAGGTTGGCAGCCGCGTGCGAATTCGTGCCGCATGCTGCCGTGGATCTCTGAGAAGGAGCGCTTCATGACTTCCGATTTCGTTCGCCCGGTCGCCGTCACGTCGCTGCGCAGCCCGGTGGATTTCTACGCGACGCTCGCGCGCGTGATCGACACACTCAAGCAGCACGGCATGACGATCTTTGCAGACATCGATCAGAGTGCTGCCGCAGCATCGGCGGGGCTGTCGCTGCGACCGACGCGGCTGGTGTTGTTCGGTAACCCGAAAGGCGGTACGCCGGTCATGGCGGCCAACCCGCATGCCGGGCTGGAGTTGCCCCTCAAGGTGATGGTCTGGGCGGCTTCCGCCGATGAGGTGCGGGTGGATTTCCTGAACCCCGGTCCCGCGTTGAGCGCGCTGTACGGTATCGATGCCGCACAAGTGGCGGGCTTCGGTGGTGTTGCGAAGCTGCTTGAGGCTGCGCTCAAGGCGTGACCCGGCGCAATGCCGGTGCTGCATGGGTTCGACGACTGAAACGACGGGCGAGGGTCGCTACGTCGCGATCGGGCGCGATGGCTCCCGGCTGAGCGCCGGGGCACGCGTCGTCGCCCGCTGAGCCTTATGCCACGGGCGTGGGCATGCCCGGTGCGCATCACGAAAAATGCCTATACTGGTCCGGCCTTTCTGCGCGCGACAGCCGCCACCCGAGGTAGCCGTTCCCCACGGCTGCCGGTGAACCGGCCGGTCGGCGGGTCGCGAGCGCAGGCTTTCCCCCTTTTTCGTGAGGAGTCACTCCCGTGTCGAACAGTCAATGGATCCGCGTCGAAACCGTCGACGGCACTTTCGATGCCTATCTGGCATTGCCGCCGTCGGGCAAGACGGCTAACGCACCGGGCATCGTGCTGGTGCAAGAAATCTTCGGTGTAAACGAACACATTCGCGGTGTGGCCGACCAGTACGCGTCGGATGGCTACGTCGTGATCGCGCCGGACATCTTCTGGCGCGCCGCCCCGCGCGTCGAACTCGGCTATTCGGGTGACGACATGGCTCGCGCGATGGAATTGCGCAAGTCGGTCGACGTGGAGAAGGCCGTCGCCGACGTCGGCGCCTGCGTCACGGCACTGCGCGGCAAACTCGACGCGGGCGCGAAAGTGGCTGCGGTCGGTTACTGCTTCGGCGGACTGGTGTCGTATCTGGCCGCGGCGCGCGGTCTGGTCGATGCCGCCGTGCCGTACTACGGCGGAGGCATTCACAACTATCTCGGCGAAGCCACCAGCCTCAACGTACCGACGCAATTCCACTATGGCGCGCTCGATAGTCACATCACGCCGGATATCGTCACGGCCGTGACCGAGGCCGTGAAGTCGCGCCCGAATACCGAAGTTTTCGTGTATCCGCAGGCCGACCACGGCTTCAACTGCTGGTCGCGTGGCTCGTACCATCAGCCGTCGGCGGCGCTAGCCCACGGCCGTTCGCTCGCATTCCTCTCGACGTGGCTGTCGAAGTAGGCCGTTGCCATAGCGATACAAAAAAGCCCGCCCCAATTCCTGGGCGGGCTTTTCATTGGCAGACTGTGCTAAAAAAGCCCGTCGCCGGAGCGACGGGCAAAGTCCTGTGCGTTGAACCACTACGCACAGCGACAGGAGCCTGCGGTGATGCCGGGCTGGCTGAAACTTCCAGCGCCCGCCATACGAGACCGGAGAACACGCTGAACGTCGGGACGATGCCGACGCGTCGTCGTGCGCAGAACGCGCACCGCGCCGCGGTCCCCTGAGGGGGACGGGCGGCGCGGCAATTTAGCTTATGAACCGAAGTAGGTCGAACCGGCGCGTTGCGAGCCACCGACCGAACCCATGGTGACCGGGGCGCTGCTCGAGACCGGTTGGGCGCTCGGCGCTGCCTTCGGGTAGACGCTGTCGTGCTGAACCACGAGGCCGGCCTTCTGGGCCTGGACCAGTTCTTCACGGACTTGAGCGCGCGTCAGAACGCTGGTTTGCGGGACCCACGAGAACTCCGAAGGGCCGTCGAAGGCGTCGCTGGCAAAGGCCGAACCGGCCGACACAGCAAGCATTGCGGAAACCAGAGCCGAGGTAATAAGAGTGCGCTTCATGATGTTTTCTCCTGTCTTTTGAAGGGGGCGATGTGTAATTCATCGTCGACAGTTACAGTCTATTGATGCGCGACTCAACAATAAACACGACATTCGTCAAGCAACTCTTGTCAATTAAGAAATAATCGAAAACGACTGAGGAGACATCGATGCTTTATCTGTGGATCAAGGCCGTACATCTGATTGCCGTGATTTTGTTGATTGCCGGGCTGGTGGCGATGTCGCTCGGTGGACGTCTGGCGCAGCCCGACTGGCGCCGCATCGCGCGGCAGGCCGACTATCGGCTGGCGTCGCCGGCGCTCATCGTCGTGTGGCTGAGCGGCCCGACGCTGGCGGTGATGGCGAATTGGTGGAGCGCGCCGTGGTTGATGGTCAAACTGGTTTTCGTGCTGGTGATCTCGGCGCTGCACGGGCGTTTGTCCGCCACGCTGCGCAGGCTGGAGCGAGACGGCGTGATGCAACCCTCGCCATCGCTTTTTCAGCGGGCGCTGCCCATTACGCTGGTGTCGATGGCCGTCATCGTCGTCATGGTCATCGTGAAGCCTTTCTGAGGACTGTGACGCTGCGGCACGGGGTTGGGCCGATCGAAACCGCTTCCATGACGCGGTAAGGCAACGGCGGCGGCAATCGAGGGCAATCGGCTTGGTGAGCGTGTGTCGGCGGTGTTACGCTGGCGTGGTCGCCTATAACGCCGAAAAATGGCCCGATGCCGATCTCAAGTGCGGTAACCCTGGATGGTCCAGGTCACGACCGCCCCGTCGGCGCGCTGGCGAAAGATTATCCGGACGGTTTTATCGTGACGCCTCATAGCCACCGGCGTGCGCAATTGATGTTCGCGCGTGCCGGGATCATGGAAGTGCGCACCGATACGTCGTTCTGGGTAATACCGCCGCAACGCGCGTTGTGGATTCCGGGGAACGTCTCGCATGAAGTCCGTATGCGGGGCAAAGTCGAAATGCGCACGATGTACGTCGACGTGGCGCGCTGCGGTCTGAGCGCCCCCGACACGCCGGTGGCCATCCGTGTCACCCCGTTGCTGCGCGAGCTGATTCTGCGCGCTATGGCGTTACCCAAGGACTGGGCGGCCGACGGCAAGGACGGTCTGGTCATCGCCCTGCTGTTGCAGGAAATCGAATGGAAGAGCGACACGCCGCTGCACTTGCAGGTGCCGGTCGATACTCGCTTGCGCAAGATCTTCGATGCTTATCTGGCCACGCCGGCCGACATGCGCAGCTTGCAGGACTGGGCGTCCGAAGTCGGCGCGTCGAGCCGCACGCTGGAGCGCCGTTTCATGACGGAGTTCGGCTTGCCGTTTCGGGAATGGCGGCAACACATGCGGCTGCTCGGCGCATTGCCGCTGCTGGGGGCCGGGCGGCCCATCACGCAGGTGGCGCTCGAAGTCGGCTACGACACGCCGAGCGCCTTCTCCACGATGTTCCGCCGCCTTATGGGCGTGACGCCAAGCGAATACCTGACGCGCGGCCGGCACCCGGATTGAGCCAGTGCATGGCTTCCCACATATCGTCGTAGACCGGCACGCCCTCGGCGTAAAGCGGTGAGCGCTGACGCTTCGAGCCAATGCCGACGAAGTCGATGCCGAGCGTGCGCGCCACCTTCAGATCCCACATGCCGTCGCCGATCGACACGATCGCGCGCGGATTCGTGATGCCGTAACCTGCCTGCGCACGCTTGATGGCCTCGCTCACCAGTTGCTCGCGTGAACTGTATTCCGACGCGGTGATGAGCATGGCGTCGGTGTAGTCGATGGCGACTGAGCGCAGCTTGCGATGGCTGACCTGCCGGATGCCGCCGGTGGCGAACACCACGCCCCAGCGCGACCGGTGCGCGGCTTCGACGAAGGCGCGTGCGCCGGGGATTTCCGCCAGCCCGTGGGCGTTGAGCAGCGCCGTGAAGCGTTCGTCGATCTCATGCTCGAAGCGTGCGAGATCGTGCGGCTGCGGCAGTGCGCGGCCATTCTCGGCGTGTGCATGGATCAGAATTCCCGTATCCGTGTGATGCGGGTAGCTGCCCCAGTCGGTATTCAGTGCCTCGAAGGCCAGCGACTCCATGGCGCCCAGCAGTGCGCGCTGGTGGATACGCACCGAATCCGTGAGCGTGCCGTCGACGTCGAGTACCAGAATGCTGTCTTTTTCGAAACTCGCCTGCATGGGATATAGGAATAGGAGGAGAGGCGTCGTGACAGACGAAGTCTCGGAGTGTACGAATTCGCGGCATCAAATAAAACGCGCCGGGTGACACGGGATACGCCGTTTGCGACACCTTCGGCTACGGTATTTGACAGGGCGGGTGCGCATCAAGGGGGAAAGCCGCCCCGGTGGCGCTTTTTTATGGCTTTTTTTCGCGGTGCTACCCGGAGCCGAGTACATGGATGTCAACCCAACGAGACCCGCCTGAACAGCAGTTGCGTGCGCGACAGCCGTCGGGGGCGGGGCTCGCAGGGTGGTTGCCGAACGTCGGCATGCGAGTTGCGGGCGGCCTGTTCCCGGGTCTTGCCGTACGCGAAGTCCCAGTAGCGCCGATGACCCTCGTGGAGTCGTTTCGACAGGGTGTGCACGAGATCGTCGCCCACGGCGAGTTTTTGCATGTGAATGCGGCTGATGACGTAGTACTCGGGGACTTCGCCAAACAGGTGATCCAGATGCAGGCCCGTGTAGGTGATGGGGTCGTGCTGCACCGGCTCGATTGTGGCCTGCGTGCCCAGCGAGACGACAAACGTGCGGATGCCGCCTTGCCCCGGAATACGGATGAACGCCCCCAGCGTGGCTTCGTCGGTCAGCGCCTCGCCGGTGGGTACTGGCACATCGCGGTCAGGAATGCGCAGGAACAGGTTGTTCCGCTGGGCTTCCTGCGTGCCGCGTACGACGCGCTGAAAGGTCAGACGCGGCACTTCGATATACGCGGTGTCCGCCGCCAGCGCCTCGCGTAGCGTCGGCGGCAGGCCGGCGATGCGCTCATCCAGGCGCTGCGCGATGGCCTTTGCGGCGTAGCGGCCCTGCGATTCGCTGGCGAAGCGGGCTTCGAAGCCTGCTTCAAGGGTGTCTGCGTCGCGCTGGCTGGCGGACAGCGCTGTCTGCACGTGCTGAGGCAGCGCCTTCTCGCAGCCGCGTCGCATCAATTCGCTGACGCGAACATAGGTCCTTTCTCCCGCAGGAATGTCGAGCAGGCAATCGCCGCTGTCCATCCGGCTGCCGACGACGCAGACCGGCCGGACATCCGCTAGCTGTTCAGCCAAATACGCCGCGCGCGTGATCGGTGGACGCGACCAGTCGAAGTGTTGTGGGGTCGCGGTCGTGCTTGAGGATGGGGATGCCGAAGCCGGGGCGGCGGCGTTGGCGGAAGTGATGGCCGATGTCGGCGCCAAGGTCGACCTGAAGGCAGGCGCCGCGGTTGGCGCGTAAGCCGGGACGCTGGCACGCCGCATTGCAGAAGGTCTGGCCGTGGCCGGAGGGTCCGCGTCGGAGGCCGGCGGGTGCTCGCCGGTGACAAACGCATCGGCAAAATCGGAAGTGGGGGCCGTATTGATCGGCATCCCCGTTGTGGCGGCTAATGCCGCCGTCAGCCATTTTCCAACGTGCATAAGGGGTCATCCCGGTCAGTACCACGGGCCTATCCCGTGGTGCTTCGCAGTGTTCCCACTAGCGCAGATTGCGTTTGTCGGTTCCGGCGTAATGCGTTGGGGTTTCTGTTCAACTCGACGCAAAGGGCCTAAACAATCGCGGCGTGCACGCTGGGCGGCGCTTCGCTCAGGAGCGATTTCAGTCGCTTGAGCGCGCTGGCGAGACGTTCGGGATCTCGTACCCCGCCCAGCGAAATACGAATGGCGTTAGGGGCATCGGGGGTCAGGCAGAACGCGTCGGCCGGGGTGACGGCCAGCCCCTCGGCGCGCGCTGCCATCGTCAATTCTCGCGCGGTCCATGGGGCGGGCAATGACTGCCACCGATGGATGCCCTGTTCAGAAACTGCGCCAATGTCGCCCAGCACCTCGGCGGCGATGGCCTGGCGTTGCGCGGCGGCGCTACGCACGCCGGCCAGAATACGGTCAGCCATGCCGTTGTGAATCCACTGGGTGGCCAGCCCGGTCATCAACGGCGGCGCCATCAGAGCAAACGCGTTCAGTGTGCCGAGGAACGCGTCGCGCCGACGGGCGTCGGCGAGGCGCAAGTAGGCCGTGCGCAAGCCGGGTGTGAGGCATTTCGACAGCGTCGCAATGTAATGCACGCGGTGGGGCGCGAGGCGCGCGAGCGGCGGCGGGGCCCGGTGGGCAAGGCGCCAGTAAGGGTCGTCTTCGATCACCGTCAGGTCGAGCGTCTCGGCGACATTGAGCAACTGGCGCCGGCGGGCCTCGGGCATGGTGCGTGCGGTCGGATTTTGCAGCGTCGGATTCAGATAGACGACGTGGGCCTTGTGATCACGGGCGGCGGCGATGAGTGCGTCGGGCAGCATGCCGTCGTCGTCGGTCGCCACCGCGACGAGCTTGCGCGCCAGTGTGCGGGCGGCGCTCCGGATGCCCGGATACACGATCGGCTCGCACAGAATAGTTTCGTCGCGCGCAGTCTCGGTGAGTATTAGCGCAGCCAAAGTGGCCTGTGCACCGGGGCATACGCAGACCTGCGACGCGTCGAGTTCGCCGAGCATGGGGGCCAGCCAGAGTGCGCCAGCCTGCCGGTCGGCAATGCCGCCGTCGCCCAACTGGTATGCCATGAGCATGGAAGCGTCGGTGTGGGTGAGCACCTCATCGATCCCTTGCTGGAGCAATTCTCCAAGGAAAAGGTCGGACGGCGCGGGGGGAATGTTCATGCCCAGATCGAGCACTTGCTCGAAGGTGACGCGCGGTGTGCTCACGAACGTGCCCAGCGGCCCCCGCCCCTCGATGGCGTTACGTTCGCGGGCCCGGTTGTAGGCGCGCGTGACCGTGGTGAAGTCGATGCCGAGCCATGAGGCGAGCTCACGCTGCGCGGGTAACCGGTCGCCGGGACGCAGCCGGCCATCCGCGACGGCCTGCTCGATGAAGCTGGCGAGGCGCAGATAACGCGGGCCTTTGCCGGCTAGCAGCGCGGGCTTCCAGAAGGTGGCGCGCAGGGTGTCGTGGGAGGCGTCCATGGCGGATGTCGGTAGAATGTATGGAGATTTTTCGCTATGCAGCGTCGTAATGCAGTTTAGTCTGCATACATATCGGTCGCAATGCCTGAATCCTGTCTCGGCGAATGGACGGGCACTTGGCGCCGGTGGGGGAGGCACTCCACGGAGCCGTTAACAATCAACGACTTACCGAGCGAAAACGCATGCGGCTGCATTGACACTTGCACATCCCCCATGTATAGTCGCAGGCTCCGGTTTTTCCGGCGGTAGGCGCGTGCCTAACCCAAAATGCTTACGCATCAAGCGGTTAGGTGCGGGTAATCCGCAGGAGTTACCGGGAAGTGCGCAGTAAATCTGCATGGTAGCCCGCCTTGGTTGTCATGCTTTTGACACATTTAGGAAATCACAATGCCAACGATTAACCAATTGGTCCGCAAGCCGCGCACCTCTGCTCAAATCAAGAGCAAGAGCCCGGCCCTGCAGGACTGCCCGCAGCGTCGCGGTGTGTGCACCCGTGTGTACACGACGACGCCCAAGAAGCCTAACTCGGCACTGCGTAAGGTTGCCAAGGTGCGCCTGACCAACGGTTTCGAGGTCATCTCGTACATCGGCGGTGAAGGCCACAACCTGCAGGAACACTCGGTCGTGCTGATTCGCGGCGGTCGTGTGAAGGACTTGCCGGGTGTGCGTTACCACATGGTGCGCGGTAGCCTCGACACGCAAGGCGTCAAGGACCGTAAGCAAGCCCGTTCGAAGTACGGCGCGAAGCGTCCGAAGGCCTAAGCAGCCTCACGGACATACGTTCGGTGATGGTGTTGAATCGTCACTGAGTAAGTGGTCACTCGGCCTGAGAAGGGCTAGTAGGTGGCCTGGAGCCTGGCTCCGACTGAAACAATTAAGGAAGAAATTATGCCGCGTCGCCGCGAAGTCCCCAAGCGCGAAGTGTTGCCCGATCCGAAGTTCGGCAACGTTGATGTCGCTAAATTCATGAACGTGTTGATGCTTGCCGGCAAGAAGTCGGTGGCAGAACGCATCGTTTATGGTGCTTTCGAGCAGATCCAAACCAAGGCGGGCAAGGATCCGCTGGAAATCTTCAACACGGCTCTCGGTAACGTGAAGCCGGTGGTTGAAGTGAAGAGCCGCCGTGTTGGCGGTGCAAACTATCAAGTTCCGGTCGAAGTGCGTCCGTCGCGTCGTATGGCATTGGCGATGCGTTGGTTGCGTGAGGCCGCGAAGAAGCGTAGCGAAAAGTCGATGGCCCTGCGTCTGGCAGGCGAGCTGATCGAAGCCTCGGAAGGCCGTGGCGGTGCGATGAAGAAGCGTGACGAAGTTCACCGCATGGCTGAAGCCAACAAGGCCTTCTCGCACTTCCGCTTCTGACGCTGGCAGGCAGTACCTAGAGCAGAAACCGGGGCGGGTGCGCATGAGAAATTGCGCCTCGCCCGTTTGTGTTAGTAGCCCCCTCAAAAATGGCGGCTACATTGAAAGAGGCTTAAAGTGGCTCGTACAACCCCTATCGAGCGCTACCGCAACATCGGTATTAGCGCTCACATCGACGCCGGTAAAACCACGACGACCGAGCGCATTTTGTTCTACACCGGTGTGAACCACAAAATCGGTGAAGTGCACGATGGCGCCGCGACGATGGACTGGATGGAGCAGGAACAAGAGCGTGGCATCACGATTACGTCGGCTGCCACGACCTGCTTCTGGTCCGGCATGGCGAACAATTACCAAAAGCACCGCATCAACATCATCGACACCCCGGGTCACGTCGACTTCACGATTGAAGTCGAGCGCTCGATGCGTGTTCTTGACGGCGCGTGCATGGTGTATTGCGCTGTGGGTGGCGTGCAGCCCCAGTCGGAAACCGTGTGGCGTCAGGCCAACAAGTACGGCGTGCCGCGTCTGGCGTTCGTCAACAAGATGGACCGTACCGGCGCAAACTTCTTCAAGGTCTATGACCAACTGAAGAACCGCCTGAAGGCCAACCCGGTGCCGGTGGTGGTGCCGATTGGTGCTGAAGAAAACTTCAAGGGCGTCGTCGACCTGATCAAGATGAAGGCCATCTTGTGGGACGAAGCTTCGCAAGGCATGAAGTTCGACTACGTCGACGTTCCGGCCGAGCTGCAAGCGGAAGCCAAGAAGTGGCGTGAAAGCATGGTCGAGGCTGCTGCCGAGTCGAGCGAAGCGCTCATGAACAAGTACCTCGAAGAGGGCGACCTCTCCGAAGAAGACATCATCCTGGGCCTGCGCACGCGTACCATCGCTTGCGAAATCCAGCCGATGCTGTGCGGTACCGCGTTCAAGAACAAGGGTGTGCAGCGTATGCTGGACGCCGTGATCGACTTCCTGCCGTCGCCGATCGACATTCCGCCGGTCAAGGGCACGAACGACAAGGAAGAGCCGGTCGAGCGCCGCGCTGCCGATGACGAGAAGTTCTCGTCGCTGGCATTCAAGATCATGACCGACCCGTTCGTTGGCCAGCTGATCTTCTTCCGCGTCTACTCGGGCGTCGTGAACAAGGGCGACACGCTGCTGAACTCGGTCAAGGGCAAGAAGGAACGTCTGGGCCGTATCGTGCAGATGCACGCGAACCAGCGCGAAGAAATCGACGAAGTGCGTGCAGGCGACATCGCCGCAGCCGTCGGTTTGAAGGACGCGACCACGGGTGACACGCTGTGCGACCCGACCGCCCCGATCGTGCTCGAGCGCATGGTGTTCCCGGAGCCGGTGATTTCGCAGGCTGTCGAGCCGAAGACCAAGGTCGACCAGGAAAAGATGGGCCTCGCCCTGAACCGCCTGGCGCAGGAAGACCCGTCGTTCCGCGTGCAAACCGATGAAGAATCGGGTCAGACCATCATTTCGGGTATGGGCGAGCTCCACCTCGAAATTCTGGTGGACCGCATGAAGCGCGAATTCGGCGTGGAAGCCAACATCGGCGCACCGCAAGTTGCTTACCGCGAAACCATTCGCAAGGCAGCGACGGACGTCGAAGGCAAGTTCGTCAAGCAGTCGGGTGGTCGCGGCCAATTCGGTCACGCGGTCATCACGCTGGAGCCGAACGAGCAAGGCAAGGGCTACGAGTTCTTCGACGAGATCAAGGGCGGTGTCATTCCTCGCGAATACATCCCGGCGGTCGACAAGGGTATTCAAGACACCCTCAAGAACGGTGTTCTGGCCGGCTTCCCGGTGGTTGATGTGAAGGTTCGCCTGACGTTCGGTTCGTACCACGATGTGGACTCGAACGAAAACGCGTTCCGTATGGCCGGCTCGATGGCTTTCAAGGAAGCTATGCGTCGCGCCAGCCCGGTGATTCTCGAGCCGATGATGGCTGTCGAAGTCGAAACGCCGGAAGACTACATGGGTAACGTGATGGGCGACTTGTCGTCGCGTCGCGGCATTATCCAGGGCATGGATGACATGGTCGGCGGCGGCAAGATCGTGCGCGCTGAAGTTCCGTTGTCGGAAATGTTCGGCTATTCGACGTCGCTGCGTTCGGCTACGCAAGGCCGCGCCACGTACACGATGGAGTTCAAGCACTACGCTGAAGCTCCGAAGAACGTGAGCGAAGGCATCATCAGCGCCAAGAGCAAGTAAATTCGTTTTGAAGGGTGTCTGCGTCATGTGATGCAGCGCCCGTCACTCTGTTTAAATCGTCTATTCAGTATCTGAGGATTCGGAAATGGCAAAGGAAAAATTCGAGCGGACTAAGCCGCACGTGAACGTCGGCACCATCGGTCACGTTGACCATGGCAAGACCACCCTGACGGCCGCTATCGCAACGGTTCTGTCGTCGAAGTTCGGCGGCACGGCTAAGAAGTACGACGAAATCGACGCAGCGCCGGAAGAAAAGGCACGCGGTATTACGATTAACACCGCGCACATCGAGTACGAAACGGCTAACCGCCACTACGCACACGTTGACTGCCCGGGCCACGCCGACTACGTCAAGAACATGATTACCGGTGCTGCGCAGATGGACGGCGCAATCCTGGTTTGCTCGGCCGCAGACGGTCCGATGCCGCAAACGCGTGAGCACATCCTGTTGGCCCGCCAAGTTGGCGTGCCGTACATCATCGTGTTCCTGAACAAGTGCGACATGGTCGACGACGCCGAGCTGCTCGAGCTGGTCGAAATGGAAGTTCGTGAGCTTCTGACGAAGTACGAATTCCCGGGCGACGATCTGCCGATCGTTAAGGGTTCGGCCAAGCTGGCGCTGGAAGGCGACAAGGGCGAACTGGGTGAAGTGGCAATTCTGGCGCTGGCTGAAGCGCTGGACACGTACATCCCGACGCCGGAGCGCGCCATCGACAAGGCATTCCTGATGCCGGTTGAAGACGTGTTCTCGATCTCGGGCCGTGGCACGGTGGTGACGGGTCGCGTTGAGTCGGGCGTGGTCAAGGTCGGCGAAGAAATCGAAATCGTGGGCATCGTGCCGACGGTCAAGACGATTTGCACGGGCGTTGAAATGTTCCGCAAGCTGCTCGACCAAGGTCAAGCAGGCGACAACGTGGGTATTCTGCTGCGCGGCACGAAGCGTGAAGACGTCCAGCGTGGTCAGGTTCTGGCCAAGCCGGGCTCGATCAAGCCGCACACGGACTTCACGGGCGAGGTCTACATTCTGTCGAAGGACGAAGGTGGTCGTCACACGCCGTTCTTCAACAACTACCGTCCGCAGTTCTACTTCCGTACGACGGACGTGACCGGTTCGATCAGCCTGCCGGAAGGTAAGGAAATGGTCATGCCGGGCGACAACGTGTCGATCACGGTCAAGCTGATCGCTCCGATCGCCATGACCGAAGGTCTGCGTTTCGCAATCCGCGAAGGTGGCCGTACCGTCGGCGCCGGCGTGGTTGCTACGATCGTTGCCTAATAGCGGATTTTGAGGTGGCAAGTGCCGGCGAGTCCGGCGCCTGCCACCGAATGTCTGTTTGCTCTTTGTGATTTACCCGGCACCCGAACGAGGGCTGCCACGCTCTTTGGAGAATTTCCATGCAGAACCAAAAAATCCGTATCCGCCTGAAGGCCTTCGACTATCGTTTGATCGACCAGTCGGCTGCTGAAATCGTCGAAACCGCCAAGCGCACGGGCGCTATCGTCAAGGGCCCGGTGCCCCTGCCGACGCGCATCGAGCGTTTCGACATCCTGCGTTCGCCGCACGTCAACAAGACGTCGCGCGATCAGCTCGAAATCCGCACGCACCAACGCCTGATGGACATCGTCGATCCGACGGACAAGACCGTCGACGCGCTGATGAAGCTGGACCTGCCGGCTGGTGTCGACGTCGAGATCAAGCTGCAGTAAGGCTTACGGGCGACTTTGCTCTCGAAAGCCCCGCCAATGCTGGATCTGGTGGGGCTTTTGTTATGCGATTTAGCAACACTTGTCAAGCGATAAAAGCTCGTCTATAATGGCGGGCTCAAGTGTAGTTTTGAAAAGATGGCCCACATCCGTGGTCCATCCTTTTGTCATTTAGCCCCGGCCAATCGCAGTCGGGAATGGAGAAAATCATGAGCCTTGGCCTTGTCGGTCGCAAGGTTGGCATGACGCGTATTTTCACGGACGACGGCGATTCGATTCCCGTTACCGTGCTCGACGTGTCTAACAACCGCGTGACGCAAATCAAGACGGATGAAACGGACGGCTATACCGCCGTTCAAGTTACTTTCGGTAAGCGTCGCGCCACGCGCGTGACCAAAGCCGCCGCCGGTCACTACGCGAAAGCGGGTGTCGAAGCCGGTGAAATCCTGAAGGAATTCCGCGTCGAAGCTGCTAAAGCTGCTGAATTGCAGCCGGGCGCAGCCGTTGGCGTTGATCTGTTCCAAGTAGGCCAGAAGGTCGACGTGCAAGGCGTGTCGATCGGTAAGGGTTACGCCGGTACGATCAAGCGTTACAACTTCGCTTCGGGCCGTGCCTCGCACGGTAACTCGCGTTCGCACAACGTTCCGGGTTCGATCGGTATGGCGCAGGATCCGGGTCGTGTGTTCCCGGGTAAGCGCATGACGGGTCACATGGGTGACGCGACGACGACGGTGCAGAATCTCGAAATCGCGCGCATTGACGCTGAACGTGGCCTGCTCTTCGTGAAGGGTGCCGTTCCGGGCGCCAACGAAGGCAAGGTTTTCGTGACCACGGCTGTCAAGGCCAAACTCGCGAAGGGAGCGTAACAATGGAACTGAAGCTCCTGAATGAGCAAGGTCAGGAAGGCGCTGCGGTCAACGCGTCGGACGTCGTGTTCGGTCGTGACTACAACGAAGCGCTGATCCACCAAGTGGTTGTGGCTTATCAAGCCAACGCCCGCAGCGGCAATCGTGCGCAAAAAGACCGTGAACAGGTCAAGCACACGACCAAGAAGCCGTGGCGTCAGAAGGGTACGGGCCGCGCTCGTGCCGGTATGTCGTCGAGCCCGTTGTGGCGCGGCGGTGGCCGTATCTTCCCGAATTCGCCGGAAGAAAACTTCACCCACAAAATCAACAAGAAGATGTACCGCGCCGGTGTGTGCTCGATTCTGTCGCAGCTCGCCCGTGAAGGTCGTCTGGTAGTGGTCGACGACATCAAGATTGATGCACCGAAGACCAAACTGCTCGCTGAAAAGATCAAGGCCATGGGCCTCGATTCGGTGCTGCTGATCACGGATACCGTGGACGAGAACCTGTTCTTGGCCTCGCGCAATCTGGCTCACTTCGCTGTCACCGAGCCGCGTTTCGCCGACCCGCTGTCGCTCATCTACTTCAAGAAGGTGTTGCTGACGAAGGGCGCGATCGCCAAGATTGAGGAGATGCTGTCATGAGCGACGTGCGTAAAAACGACCATCGTCTGATGCAGGTCCTGCTCGCGCCGGTGATCTCCGAAAAGGCGACGCTGGTGGCCGACAAGAACGAGCAAGTGGTGTTCCAAGTTGCACGTGACGCGAACAAGCAAGAAGTGAAGGCTGCTGTTGAGCTTCTCTTCAAGGTGGAAGTCGAGTCGGTGCAAATCCTGAACCGCAAGGGCAAGCAAAAGCGCTTTGGCCGTTTCATGGGTCGTCGCGACCATGAGAAGAAGGCCTACGTCAGCCTGAAGCCGGGTCAGGAAATCAATTTTGAAGCGGAGGCCAAGTAATCATGGCACTCGTCAAAACTAAGCCGACATCGCCGGGCCGCCGTGCCCTGGTCAAGGTCGTCAACAAGGATCTGCATAAGGGCAAGCCGTTCGCCCCGCTGCTGGATACCAAGAGCAAGACCGCCGGCCGTAACAACAACGGTCACATCACCACCCGTCACATGGGTGGCGGTCATAAGCAACATTACCGTATCGTCGATTTCCGTCGTAACAAGGACGGCATTCCGGCGAAGGTTGAGCGTCTGGAATATGACCCGAACCGCAGCGCGAACATCGCACTGCTTTGCTACGCCGACGGCGAGCGTCGTTACATCATTGCTCCGCGCGGTCTGACCGTCGGCCAGCAAGTGGTGAGCGGCTCGGAAGCGCCGATCAAGGCTGGCAATGCACTGCCGATCCGCAACATTCCGGTCGGTACCACGATCCACGGCATCGAAATCCTGCCGGGCAAGGGCGCGCAAATCGCTCGTGCTGCAGGTACCTCGGCAATGCTGCTGGCACGTGAAGGTGTGTACGCTCAGGTGCGTCTGCGTTCGGGTGAAATCCGTCGCGTGCACATTGAGTGCCGCGCCACCATCGGTGAAGTCGGTAACGAAGAGCACAGCCTGCGCCAATTGGGCAAGGCCGGTGCAAAGCGTTGGCGCGGTATTCGCCCGACCGTTCGCGGTGTGGCGATGAACCCGGTGGATCACCCGCACGGTGGTGGTGAAGGTCGTACGGCTGCTGGTCGTCATCCGGTCAGCCCGTGGGGTCAGCATACCAAGGGTAAGCGTACCCGCTCGACCAAGCGCACCGACAGCATGATTGTTCAGCGTCGCAAGAAGCGTTAAGGAGCTAGCAAATGACTCGTTCTGTTAAAAAAGGTCCGTTTTGCGACGCTCATCTGCTGAAGAAAGTGGAAGCGGCTGCTGCATCGCGGGACAAAAAGCCGATCAAAACCTGGTCGCGTCGTTCGACCGTTCTGCCCGATTTCATCGGTTTGACGATCGCCGTGCATAACGGCCGTCAACACGTGCCGGTGTACGTGACGGAAAACATGGTCGGCCACAAGCTGGGTGAGTTCGCACTCACCCGTACCTTCAAAGGCCATGCGGCCGACAAGAAGGCGAAGAAATAAGGGGCCCGACCATGGAAGTGAAAGCAATTCATCGCGGTGCTCGTATCTCGGCGCAGAAGACGCGTCTGGTCGCTGACCAGATTCGTGGCCTGCCGCTCGAACGTGCACTGAATGTCCTGACCTTCTCGCCGAAGAAGGCCGCTGTCATCATCAAGAAGGTGCTCGAGTCGGCAATCGCCAACGCCGAGCACAATGAAGGTGCTGACATCGACGAGCTGCGCGTTAAGGGCATCTTCGTTGACAAGGCGACCTCGCTCAAGCGTTTCACCGCGCGCGCCAAGGGCCGTGGTAACCGCATCGAGAAGCAATCCTGTCACATCACTGTGACGCTGGGTAACTAAGGGGTCACGATGGGACAGAAAATTCATCCGACTGGCTTCCGCTTGGCCGTCAGTCGTAACTGGTCTTCGCGTTGGTACGCGAACAACCAGAATTTCGCTCAGATGTTGCAGGAAGACATCGGCGTTCGCGATTACCTGAAGAAGAAGCTGAAGAACGCTTCGGTTGGCCGCGTCATCATCGAGCGTCCGGCCCGTAATGCCCGCATTACGATTTTCAGCTCGCGTCCGGGCGTTGTGATCGGTAAGAAGGGCGAGGACATCGAAATCCTCAAGGCCGAACTGCAAAAGCGCATGGGCGTGCCGGTTCACGTGAACATCGAAGAAATCCGCAAGCCGGAAACCGATGCTCAACTGATCGCCGACTCGATCGCTCAGCAGCTTGAGCGCCGTATCATGTTCCGTCGCGCAATGAAGCGCGCGATGCAGAACGCGATGCGTCTGGGTGCCCAAGGCATCAAGATCATGAGCGCTGGCCGTCTGAACGGTATCGAAATCGCCCGTACCGAATGGTATCGCGAAGGCCGTGTGCCCCTGCACACCCTGCGCGCCGACATCGACTACGCGACCTCGGAAGCGAAGACGACCTACGGCATCATCGGTATCAAGGTGTGGGTGTACAAGGGTGACACGCTGGGCCGCAACGACGCTCCGGTGGCTGAAGAGCCGGCCGAAGAAAAGCGTCCGCGCCGCAACGCGCGTCCGGGCGACCGTCGCCCCCGTCGTGACGACGCTGGCGATAAGGCCGGTGCGAAGCGCGGTGGTGCACGCCGTCCGGCTGGCAAGCCTGAAGGCGACGCCAAGACTGGAGAATAATCATGCTGCAACCGAAACGCAGAAAGTATCGTAAAGAGCAGAAGGGCCGTAACACTGGCGTCGCCACCCGTGGCAACGAAGTGTCGTTCGGCGAATTCGGTCTCAAGGCGGTCGGTCGCGGTCGTCTGACGGCTCGTCAGATTGAAGCCGCTCGTCGCGCCATGACCCGTCACATCAAGCGTGGTGGCCGTATCTGGATTCGTATTTTCCCGGATAAGCCGATCTCGCAAAAGCCGGCCGAAGTGCGTATGGGTAACGGTAAGGGTAACCCTGAGTACTACGTCGCCGAGATTCAACCGGGCAAGATGCTGTACGAGATGGACGGTGTTGATGAAGCACTGGCACGCGAGGCGTTCCGCCTGGCTGCCGCTAAGCTGCCGATTCAGACGACGTTCTTCGTCCGTCGCCTTGGCGCTTGATTGGAGAGATTGAAATGAAAGCATCCGAACTTCGTGCCAAGGATCCCGTCGCTCTGAACAACGAGCTGTCGGATCTGCTGAAGGCCCAATTCGGTCTTCGCATGCAAGCGGCCACCCAACAGCTGAGCAACACCAGCCAGCTGAAGAAGGTGCGCAAGGACATCGCGCGTGTGCGTACCGTGTTGACTGAGAAGGCGAGCCAGAAATGAACGATACCGCTAAGACCTCGCTGAAGCGTACCCTCGTGGGTAAGGTTGTCAGCGACAAGATGGACAAGACGGTTACCGTGCTGGTCGAGCGTCAAATGAAGCACCCGCTCTACGGCAAGTACATTGTGCGTTCGAAGAAGTATCACGCGCACGATGAAACCAACCAGATCAAGGAAGGCGATACGGTCGAGATTCAAGAAACTCGTCCGCTGTCGAAGACCAAGGCCTGGACGGTTTCCCGTCTCGTGGAAGCCGCCCGCATCATCTAAGGCGCGCTGAAGCGAAGGCTGACTTGCAAGTCCGGAATTATCGATGTATAATTCCGGACTTTCCGCTTCTTTCGCCAAAACCGGTCTTTGGTTTCGCAAGGGAGTGGATGGCTTCCGAGACTGATTCGTATCCTCTACGAGTCGTGTTGAGGTAGCAAGGTTGTCCACTTTTGAACGACTCAACCCAAACGGCATCCTTTGATGCTGACGGGGACCAAGACTGACCGACGCCCTGGTGTCGGATTAAGTTGGGAAGATAACACCATGATTCAAACTGAAACCCGGCTCGAAGTGGCCGACAACACCGGTGCGCGCGAAGTGATGTGCATCAAGGTGCTGGGCGGCTCCAAGCGTCGTTACGCCGGCATTGGCGACATCATCAAGGTCAGCGTGAAAGACGCTGCGCCGCGTGGTCGCGTCAAGAAGGGCGAAATTTACAATGCAGTGGTCGTGCGTACCGCCAAGGGCGTGCGTCGCCAAGACGGCTCGCTGGTCAAATTCGACGGCAACGCCGCCGTGCTGCTGAACACCAAGCTCGAGCCGATCGGCACCCGTATCTTCGGACCGGTTACGCGTGAACTGCGTACCGAACGCTTCATGAAGATCGTGTCGCTGGCCCCGGAAGTGCTGTAAGGAGCCGACACATGAACAAGATTCGCAAGGGTGACCAGGTCATCGTGCTGACGGGTAAGGACAAGGCCAAGCGTGGCACGGTCCTGGCCATTGATGGCGACAAGTTGGTCGTCGAGGGCGTGAACGTTGCTAAGAAGCACGTCAAGCCGAACCCGATGAAGGGCACGCAAGGTGGCGTGGTCGACAAGACGATGCCGATCCACGTTTCGAACGTGGCGCTGGTGGATGCCAATGGCAAGCCGTCGCGTGTGGGCATCAAGGTCGAAGACGGCAAGAAGGTCCGCTTCCTCAAGACGACCGGTGCTACGGTCGTCGGTGCCTAAGTCGCAGGGAGTATAGAAAATGGCCCGTTTGCAAGAGTTCTACAAAGACAAAGTTGTTGCCGCTCTGACGACTCAGTTCGGTTACAAGTCTGTCATGGAAGTGCCGCGTATCACCAAGATCACCCTGAACATGGGCCTTGGCCAAGCGGTTGCTGACAAGAAGATCATTGAACACGCCGTTGGCGATCTGACGAAAATTGCCGGCCAAAAGCCGGTGGTGACGAAGGCTCGCAAGGCTATCGCCGGTTTCAAGATCCGCGAAGGTTACCCGATCGGTACGATGGTGACGTTGCGCGGTGAGCGTATGTTCGAATTCCTGGATCGTTTCATCACCGTGGCTCTGCCGCGCGTGCGTGACTTCCGCGGTATTTCGGGTCGTGCGTTCGACGGTCGTGGCAATTACAACATCGGTGTGAAGGAACAGATCATCTTCCCCGAAATCGAGTACGACAAAATCGACGCGCTGCGTGGGCTGAACATCAGCATCACCACCACCGCGAAGACTGACGAAGAAGCCAAGGCTCTTCTGTCGGCGTTCAAATTCCCGTTCCGTAACTGAGGTAATCGTGGCTAAACTGGCACTTATCGAACGCGAAAAGAAACGCGCCCGTCTGGCGCAGAAATTTTCTGCCAAGCGCGACGCCCTCAAAGCGATCATCGAAGACACCAGCAAGTCGGAAGACGAGCGTTATGAAGCACGTCTGGCGCTGCAACAGCTGCCGCGTAACGCCAACCCGACGCGTCAACGCAATCGTTGCGAACTGACCGGCCGTCCGCGCGGAACCTTCCGCAAATTCGGCCTGGCCCGTAACAAGATCCGTGAAATCGCCTTCCGTGGCGAAATCCCGGGCGTGACCAAAGCTAGCTGGTAATAGGAGAAGCACCATGAGCATGAGCGATCCTATCGCCGATATGCTGACCCGCATCCGCAACGCTCAGATGGTTGAGAAGGCATCCGTGAAGATGCCCTCGTCCAAGCTGAAGGTCTCGATCGCCAAAGTCCTGAAGGACGAAGGCTACATCGAAGACTTCGCGGTTGAGGCAGAAGAAACCAAGCCGGTGCTGAACATTGCACTGAAGTACTACGCTGGCCGTCCTGTGATTGAGCGCCTCGAGCGCGTGTCGCGTCCGGGTCTGCGTGTGTACAAGAGCCGCAACGACATCCCGCAGGTCATGAATGGCCTCGGCGTTGCAATCGTCTCGACCCCGAAGGGCGTGATGACCGATCGCAAAGCACGCGCCACCGGCGTGGGCGGCGAAGTCATCTGCTACGTCGCCTAACCGAGGAGAGTTTAAATGTCTCGCGTAGGTAAGAGTCCTATTGCACTGCCGAAGGGCGTTGACGCAACGCTGACTGGCAATGTGCTGACGATCAAGGGCGCCCTGGGTTCGTTGACCCGCGGCATCAACACCCTCGTGAACGTCAAGATTGAAGACGCCACCATCACCTTCGCCCCGGCCGATGAAAGCCGTGAAGCGAATGCGCTGTATGGTACGGAACGTGCACTGGTCAACAATATGGTGACTGGTGTGAGCAAGGGTTTCGAGAAGAAGCTGCAACTCGTTGGCGTGGGTTATCGCGCCAAGGCTGAAGGTAACAACCTGAAGCTTGAGCTGGGTTTCTCGCACGATGTTGTGCACGCCATGCCGGAAGGTGTTAAGGCGGAAACCCCGACGCAAACGGAGATCATCATCAAAGGCGTTGATAAACAACGCATCGGACAAGTGGCTGCGGAAGTTCGCGGTTACCGTCCGCCCGAGCCCTACAAGGGTAAGGGTGTCCGCTATGCGGACGAAGTGGTGATCCTCAAGGAAACCAAGAAGAAGTAAGGGTGCGAAACATGGACAAGAAACAATCACGTGTGCGCCGCGCTCGCCAGACTCGTATCAAGCTGGCAGCTCAAAAGGTGCATCGCCTTTCCGTGCATCGCACCAACGTGCACATTTACGCGCAAGTTTTCTCGGAAGACGGCACGCAAGTGCTGGCCAGCGCTTCGACGCTGGAAGCCGAAGTGCGCAAGGAACTGGGCGACAAGGAAGGCAAGGGCGGAAACGCTGCTGCTGCTGCGCTGATCGGCCGTCGTATCGCCGAAAAGGCGAAGGCTGCCGGCATCGAAAGCGTCTCTTTCGACCGCTCGGGCTTCCGCTATCACGGTCGCGTCAAGGCTTTGGCCGACGCTGCCCGTGAAGCCGGCCTCAAGTTCTAAGTAAGGATCCGTCATGGCAAAGATGCAAGCGAAAGTTCAGGCTGACGAACGCGACGACGGCCTTCGCGAGAAGATGATTTCGGTCAACCGCGTCACGAAAGTGGTGAAGGGTGGTCGTATTCTCGGTTTTGCCGCGTTGACCGTGGTTGGTGACGGCGATGGCCGCATCGGCATGGGCAAAGGCAAGGCGAAGGAAGTCCCGGTTGCCGTTCAAAAGGCAATGGAACAAGCCCGCCGCAATATGTTCAAGGTCGCCCTGAAGAATGGCACCCTGCAACATAACGTTCTCGGCCAGCATGGCGCCTCGCGCGTCCTGATGTCGCCGGCGAAAGACGGTACCGGCGTTATCGCTGGTGGCCCGATGCGTGCGGTGTTCGAGGTGATGGGCGTGACCAACGTGGTGACGAAGAGCCTTGGCTCGACGAACCCGTACAACCTGGTCCGCGCCACGCTCGACGGCCTGAAGAAACAATCGACTCCTGCTGACATCGCCGCTAAGCGTGGCAAGTCGGTGGAAGAGATCCTCGGCTAAGGGTGATCAATATGTCGCAGCAACAAACTGTGAAAGTCAAGCTGGTCAAGAGCCTGATCGGTACGCGCGAAGAACATCGTGCAACCGTTCGCGGTCTCGGCCTGCGTCGCCTCAATTCGACGTATGAGTTGCAGGACACGCCCGCTGTGCGGGGCATGATCAACAAGGTCTCGTACCTTGTGAAGATCGTCGACTGAGCGAGGGCAAAATGGAATTGAATTCGATTAAGCCGGCAGAAGGCGCTAAACACGCCAAGCGCCGCGTTGGCCGTGGCATCGGTTCGGGTCTGGGTAAAACCGCCGGCCGTGGTCACAAGGGTCAGAAGTCGCGTTCGGGCGGCTTCCACAAGGTGGGCTTCGAAGGCGGTCAAATGCCGCTGCAACGTCGTCTGCCGAAGCGTGGCTTCAAGTCGCTGACGCGTCGTTTCGTGGGCGAAGTTCGCCTGTCGGACCTGAACAACCTGCCGGTCGACGAAATCGATCTGTTGGTTCTGAAGCAGGCCGGTCTGGTGAGCGAGCTGTCGTTGTCGGCCAAGATCATCGCCGCTGGCGAGATCACCCGCAAGGTCGTTGTGAAGGGTCTGGGCGTCACCAAGGGTGCGCTCACGGCAATTCAGGCGGCTGGCGGTTCGGTCGCAGAGTAAGTTAGGACATCCCGGAGCCATCATTGGCCAAGTCTCCTAATCTCGCTAAGCCTGGTACGCAGGGCCCGAAGTATGCGGATCTGCGCCGGCGGCTGGTTTTCCTGCTGCTGGCGTTGATCGTCTACCGTATTGGTGCGCATATCCCGGTGCCGGGCATCGACCCCGATCAGCTGGCGCAGCTGTTCCAGCGCCAGTCGGGCGGGATCCTGGGCATGTTCAACATGTTCTCGGGCGGTGCGTTGTCGCGTTTCACGATCTTCGCGCTCGGGATCATGCCGTACATCTCGGCGTCGATCATCATGCAGTTGCTGGCGATGGTTTCGCCACAATTGGAAGCCTTGCGTAAGGAAGGCCAAGCCGGCCAACGCAAGATCACGCAGTACACCCGGTATTTCACGGTGGTGCTTGCGCTCTTCCAGGCAGCTGCAATCGCGGTGACGTTGGAAAGCGAGCCGGGACTCGTCGTTGATCCAGGCATGATGTTCCGCCTGACGACGGTGATCACGCTCGTAACCGGCACGATGTTCCTGATGTGGCTCGGTGAGCAGATCACTGAACGCGGCCTCGGTAACGGTATTTCGATCATCATCTTTGGTGGTATCGCGGCCGGTTTGCCGAATGCTGTGGGCGGCCTGTTTGAGCTTGTCGGTACGGGTTCGATTGGTCCGTTCTCGGCGATCGTGATCTGTGCGCTCGTTGTGCTCGTGACGTTCTTCGTCGTGTTTGTGGAACGGGGTCAGCGCAAGATTCTGGTGAATTACGCCAAACGTCAGGTGGGCAACAAGGTGTACGGTGGTCAAGCATCGCACCTGCCGCTCAAGCTGAATATGGCTGGTGTGATTCCGCCGATCTTTGCGTCGTCGATCATCCTGTTCCCGGCAACGATCGCGAACTGGTTCGGCGCAGGTGACAATACGCGTTGGCTCAAGGACATCGCGGCCAAGTTGTCGCCGGGTCAGCCGATCTACGTGATGCTCTACGCTTTGGCAATCGTGTTTTTCTGCTTCTTCTACACCGCACTGGTGTTCAACAGCAAAGAAACAGCCGAGAACCTGAAGAAGAGCGGCGCGTTTGTGCCGGGTATCCGTCCGGGCGACCAGACGGCACGGTACATCGACAAGATCTTGACGCGTCTGACGCTGGCCGGTGCAGCTTATGTCACCCTGGTGTGTCTGCTGCCCGAGTTCCTGGTGTTGCGCTGGAACGTCCCGTTTTATTTTGGCGGAACGTCACTGCTGATCATCGTCGTGGTCACGATGGATTTCATGGCGCAAGTGCAGTCGTATGTGATGTCGCAACAGTATGAGTCGCTGCTCCGTAAGGCGAATTTCAAGGGCGGCAATAACATGACGCTTCGCTGATCATCTGGGATCATGTCGAAAGACGACGTTATTCAAATGCAGGGTGAGGTCCTTGAAAACCTCCCCAATGCCACCTTCCGGGTGAAACTGGAAAATGGCCATGTAGTACTCGGACACATTTCCGGCAAGATGCGGATGCATTACATCCGCATCCTTCCCGGAGATAAGGTGACGGTTGAGTTGACGCCCTACGATCTGTCGCGTGCGCGGATCGTCTTCCGGGCGAAGTGATTAGAGAGAGGGAATTGTCATGAAAGTTTTGGCATCTGTTAAGTGTCTGTGCCGCAATTGCAAGATTGTGAAGCGCAAAGGCGTAGTGCGCGTGATTTGCAGCACGGATCAACGCCACAAGCAACGTCAGGGCTAATCGGCCTTTAACGCTATTTAGTTGGGGAATTACGAATGGCTCGTATTGCAGGGGTTAACATCCCGAACCACCAGCACACGGAAATCGGCCTGACGGCTATTTACGGTGTCGGTCGCACGCGCGCTCGCCAGATTTGCGAAGCCGCTGGTGTGCCGTTCTCGAAGAAGGTCAAGGACCTCGACGACAACGATCTCGAAAAGCTGCGTGACCAAGTCGGTCAGCTGACGGTTGAAGGCGACCTGCGCCGTGAAGTGACCATGAGCATCAAGCGCCTGATGGACTTGGGCTGCTATCGTGGTCTGCGTCACCGCAAGGGCCTGCCGGTCCGCGGCCAGCGCACCCGTACCAATGCGCGTACCCGCAAGGGCCCGCGTAAGGCCGGCGTCTCGCTGAAGAAGTAACCAGAGGATAGGAAACTCATGGCTAAGCAACAGAACAACGCCGCTTCACAGCGCGTTCGCAAGAAGGTTAAGAAGAGCGTTGCTGAAGGCGTCGTGCACGTCCACGCTTCGTTCAACAACACCATCATCACGATCACCGATCGTCAGGGCAACGCACTGGCATGGGCGACTTCGGGTGGCCAGGGCTTCAAGGGTTCGCGTAAATCGACCCCGTTTGCTGCCCAGGTTGCTGCTGAGTCGGCTGGCCGCGTGGCACTGGAATACGGCGTGAAGAACCTGGAAGTTCGCATCAAGGGCCCGGGCCCGGGTCGCGAATCCGCGGTTCGTGCACTGAATGCGCTGGGTATCAAGATCACGGCCATTTCGGACGTGACGCCGGTCCCGCACAACGGCTGCCGCCCGCCGAAGCGTCGTCGTATCTAAGACGCTTTAGAAAATCCTGCTATAATCGCGGGTTCGCGCACGGTCTCGGCCGTGCGCGAAGCAATTTCTAAGACCACCGTCCGGTACATTGGTACCGGACTTGCGTAGTGGACAAGGCGCCGCTGCGTCAAATTTTGAGATAAAGGAACAACCGTGGCACGTTATATCGGCCCGAAGGCCAAACTCTCCCGTCGTGAAGGTACTGACCTCTTCCTGAAGAGCGCACGTCGCTCGCTCGCCGACAAGTGCAAGCTGGATAGCAAGCCGGGTCAGCATGGCCGCACCTCGGGTGCTCGTACGTCCGACTACGGCAACCAACTGCGCGAAAAGCAGAAGGTCAAGCGTATTTACGGCGTGCTCGAGCGTCAGTTCCGTCGTTATTTCGCGGAAGCCGATCGTCTGAAGGGCAACACGGGTGAAAACCTGCTGCAAGTGCTCGAGTCGCGTCTGGACAACGTCGTCTATCGCATGGGTTTTGGTTCGACGCGCGCTGAAGCGCGCCAGCTGGTTGGCCACAAGGCCGTCGTGCTGAACGGTGTTGTCGCCAACATCCCGTCGATCAAGGTCAAGCCGGGTGATGTGATCACCGTGCGCGAAAAGGCCAAGAAGCAAGTGCGTATTCAAGAATCGCTGACGCTGGCAGAACAAGTCGGTTTCCCGATCTGGGTTTCGGTTGACGCCAAGAAGATGGAAGGCACTTTCAAGGCACTGCCGGAACGTAGCGATATCGCGGGCGACATCAACGAAAGCCTGATCGTCGAATTGTATTCGCGTTAATCCAAACGCTGACGCGCCTCACGGCGCGTTTGCGTTCCGTGCAGGTTTGTCACCCATCAGCCTTATCGGTGTAACGAGCCGAGGGTATTGAAAAGGAAACCTATGCAAAACAGTTTATTGAAGCCCAAGATCATCGAGGTTGAAGAAGTCGGTGAGCATCACGCCAAAGTTGTGATGGAGCCGTTCGAACGTGGTTACGGCCACACCTTGGGCAATGCGCTGCGCCGCGTGCTGTTGTCGTCGATGCTCGGCTATGCGCCGACCGAAGTGACGATCGCTGGCGTCGTGCATGAATACTCCACCATCGACGGCGTTCAGGAAGATGTTGTCAACTTCCTGCTGAACCTGAAGGGTGTTGTGTTCAAGCTGCATAACCGTGACGAAGTCACCGTTACGCTGCGCAAGGATGGTGAAGGTGTGGTGCGTGCTTCGGATATCGAACTGCCGCACGACGTCGAACTGATCAACCCCGATCACGTGATTGCACATCTGGCCAAGGGCGGTAAGCTCGACGTCCAGATCAAGATTGAAAAGGGTCGTGGTTATGTCCCGGGTAACGTGCGCCGTTATGGCGATGATTCGGCCAAGGTGATTGGTCGTATCGTCCTCGACGCGTCGTTCTCGCCGGTCAAGCGTGTGAGCTACGCGGTCGAATCGGCCCGTGTGGAACAGCGTACCGACCTGGACAAGCTCGTGATGAACATCGAAACCAACGGTGTTGTGTCGCCGGAAGAAGCGATCCGTCAATCGGCTCGCATCCTCGTCGACCAGCTGTCGGTGTTCGCTGCGCTGGAAGGCACGGAAGCCGCCAGCGAAGCGCCGTCGCGTGCGCCGCAGATCGATCCGATCTTGCTGCGTCCGGTGGACGATCTCGAGTTGACGGTGCGTTCGGCCAACTGCCTGAAGGCCGAAAACATCTACTACATCGGCGACCTGATCCAACGTACCGAGAACGAATTGCTCAAGACCCCGAATCTGGGTCGCAAGTCGCTCAACGAGATCAAGGAAGTGCTGGCCTCGCGTGGTCTCACGCTGGGTATGAAGCTCGAAAACTGGCCGCCGGCTGGTCTCGAGAAGTAAGTTGTGAAGACATGGCCGCCTTCGGGCGGCCGTGTTGCAACAAAAGTGCGGTGCGTCGGAGCGATCCGATACGGCCGTTTGTAACGACACCGGCCCGCGGTGATAGTCGCCGATAGAAGAGCTTGGTCGAAAAACTCTGTTTAAAGGAAAGTTGAAATGCGTCACCGTCATGGTTTGCGTAAACTGAATCGTACGAGCAGCCACCGTCTGGCAATGCTCCGTAACATGTCGAACTCGCTGATCGAACACGAAGCGATCAAGACCACGCTGCCGAAGGCCAAGGAACTGCGTAAGGTCGTCGAGCCCCTCATCACCCTGGGTAAGAAGGACTCGCTGGCTAACCGCCGCCTGGCTTTCAACCGCCTGCGTGATCGTGACTCGGTGTCGAAGCTGTTCAACGTGCTCGGCCCGCGCTTTGCAACCCGTCCGGGTGGCTACCTGCGTATCCTGAAGATGGGTTTCCGTGTTGGCGATAACGCTCCGATGGCGTTCGTCGAACTGCTGGACCGTCCGGAAGTTGATACGGAAGCGCCGGAAGTTGCTGAGTAAGTGACTTGCGCAACGGACCTTCGGGTACCGTGAGCCGTAAGAGAGAAGCCAGGTCATTGACCTGGCTTTTTTCATTTGAGGTGTTGTCCGAAGCCTGCGGCAGATATCTCCGGAATAACGGCCCGCCTGCGCAGCTTGCTTGCGGCCGGTGTACAGTGAACAATCGCTACGTTTGACCGGTCTATTGCACACTATGGATGCCCTTCTTATCGTCATGACGACGTTTCCCGACGAGGCCAGCGCCGAGGCAGCTATCGACGGCATGCTGGCTGCGCAGTTGGCGGCTTGTGTGCAGCAGATGGCTCCGGTGCGCTCGAGTTATCGTTGGCAAGGCAAGCGCGAGACGAGTGTTGAAGTGCCACTCATGATCAAGACGAGCGCCGCGCGCTACACGGCGCTTGAGCAGTTCATCAAGGAACACCATCCTTACGACGTGCCGGAAATCGTGGCGTGGCCCGCGACGGCGTCGTTACCCGCGTACGCGCGCTGGGTTGAGGATGAGACTCGGGGGAAGTTGCATGTTTGAATCGATGATCGGCGGCCAAAGGAGGCTCCCGTTCTGGGCCTTTGCGTGGCTTTGCGCAGCGTTGCTACTGATGACAATCGGCGTCGGACGCGCCCACGCCGCAGACGATTTTCTCGACCCGGATGTGGCATTCAAGGTGTCAAAGTCCGAGCAACCCGGTGCAGTGCTGCTGCGTTTTGAAGTTGCCAAAGGCTACTACCTCTATCGCGAACGTTTTGCGTTCGCTGCCGATAACCCGGCCATCAAACTCGGCACCCCCGAATTCCCGAAGGGTGAGGTCAAGCATGACGAGACCTTCGGCAAGGACATGGAGGTCTATCACGAGCCCATCGACGTCCGGATTCCTGTCGAGGGCGCTACAGCTCCGTTCACGCTGACCGTGACGATGCAGGGCTGTGCGGACAAGGGGTTGTGCTACCCGCCGATGGACAAGCCGTTCAAGATCTCGTCAGCCGTTGGTAGCTCTGGCGGTGCAGGGGCATCGTCGATGTCGTCGCAATCTGCCGCCGGACCCGCCACACAGGCGCTACTTGGGGCCAAGCCCGCGACAGTTGCTGCCGACGTAACTGCGACCGCTCCCAGTGGCTCGGGTGGCGGCTGGCTCTCGGCACGTGACGATTACAGCGAAGCCGAGCGCATTCTCTCTGGCGGCAGTTTCTTGCTGGCGTTGGGCATCTTCTTTGCACTGGGCGTGGGTCTGGCCTTTACGCCGTGTGTCTTGCCGATGGTACCTATCCTGTTGTCGATCGTCGCAGGTCAGGAGGCCAGTCGCGGCAAGGCAGTGCGCCTGGCGATCGCCTACGTGCTCGGTATGGCCATCGTGAACACCGTGATTGGTGTGGCGGCGGGATTGCTCGGGCAAGGCCTCATCGCGTTTCTCCAGGCACCTTGGGTGCTCGCCCTGTTTGCGTTGCTGATGGTGATTTTGTCGCTGTCGATGTTCGGCATGTACGAGATCCAATTGCCGACGGCGCTGCGTGAGCGAATCGACGACGCCGCCCGCAAGCAGAAATCGGGGCAATGGGTGGGTGCCGCCATGATGGGTATTCTGTCTGGCCTGATCGTTAGCCCTTGTGTGACAGCACCGCTCGCGGCTGCGCTTGCCTTCATCGCCAAGACCGGAGATGCCGTCTTCGGTGGCGCCACGCTCTTCGCCCTGTCGTTGGGCATGGGCTTGCCGCTCGTGATTCTGGCGGGCGGCGGAGGCACGTTGCTGCCGCGCGCCGGGGCATGGATGGATGGCGTGAAGCGGTTCTTCGGTTTCCTGCTGCTGGGTGTCGCGCTGTGGATCGTGCGCCCGCTGCTGTCGACGCAAGTCTTGCTGCTCGGGTGGGGCGTGTTGTTGCTGGTGGCTGCGACCTTCATGCGCGTCTTCGATACCCTGCCCGATGGTGTGAGCGGTGCGCGACGTTTGCTCAAAGGACTCGGCGTTGCTGTTGCGCTGCTCGGGGCCGTGGCATTGGTGGGCGCTGCCGCAGGCGCCCGCGACCCGCTCGCTCCGCTGGCCGGTTTGTCGACGGTTGCGTCGGGGAGTGCCAGTGCGGGCGCACAGGCCGCCGAAGGTGTGAAATTTCAGCGCGTGCGAAGTGTTGCTGAACTTGATCAGGTCGTTGCCGCAGCAGGACGGCCGGTCATGTTCGATTTCTACGCCGACTGGTGCATCAGTTGCAAGGAGATGGAGCGGTTTGTGTTTACCGATCCACGTGTGAAGGCGCGCCTTGATCAGATGGTGCTCGTGCAAGCCGACGTTACGGCAAACAATGCCGACGATCAGGCATTGCTCAAGCGCTTCGCATTGTTCGGTCCGCCCGGGATCATCTTCTTCGATGGCAAAGGTGCTGAGGTGGCAGGCTCACGCGTGATTGGTGCGCAATCGGCCGATCAATTCCTGCGCAGTCTCGATAAGGCGTACGGTCCGGCCGCCTGACGGTATTACGGGGTGGGGTTGCGAAGTTGACTCTGCTGCGTTGAATACCTCGAAGGTGGTTGTTCCGCCGCTACAAAAACAAACAGCTAGCCCGATGATGGACTAGCTGTTTGTGTTTCATCTGCGAGAACTTGAGCGGATGCGCACAACCGGTGGCCGGTGTTTCCTCAAGCCTGCTCAAGTTTTCTCAACTCAGGCTTGCGCGCGAATCAGGCGTGCGGCATCGAGTGCGAAGTAGGTCAGGATGCCATCGGCCCCTGCGCGCTTGAAGGCGAGCAGCGATTCCATCATTACCTTGTCGTGATCTAGCCAGCCGTTCTGAGCTGCGGCCTTCAACATCGCGTATTCGCCGCTGACCTGATAGGCATACGTCGGGTAGCGGAACTCATCCTTCACGCGGCGCACGATATCGAGGTACGGCATGCCGGGCTTGACCATGACCATGTCCGCGCCTTCTTCGATGTCGAGGGCCACTTCACGCAGCGCTTCATCCGAATTGGCAGGGTCCATCTGGTAGGTCATCTTGTTGCCCTTGCCGAGGTTCGATGCCGAACCGACGGCGTCGCGGAACGGGCCGTAGAACGCCGACGCGTACTTGGCCGCGTAAGCCATGATGCGCGTGTGAATATATCCGGCGGATTCGAGGGCTTCGCGGATGGCGCCGATGCGGCCGTCCATCATGTCGGACGGTGCAACGATGTCCACGCCGGCTTCTGCCTGCGTGAGGGCCTGCTTAACGAGGATCGCGGTCGTCACGTCGTTGATGACGTAGCCGTTCTCATCGAGCACGCCGTCCTGACCGTGGCTGGTGTACGGATCAAGGGCCACATCAGTGAGCACGCCGAGATCGGGGAAGTTGCGTTTGATCTCGCGCACGGCGCGTGGGATCAGACCTTCGGGGTTGGTCGCTTCGATGCCGTCAGGCGTCTTGAACGACGCGTCGATATTCGGGAACAGCGCAATGACGGGCACGCCGAGCGTGACGCACGTATCGGCCACACGCAGCAATTCATCGACCGAGACGCGCTCGACGCCGGGCATCGAGTCGACAGCCTCGCGGCGATTCTGACCGTCGAGCACGAACACCGGATAGATCAGGTCGTCACAGGTCAGGTGGTTTTCACGCATCAGGCGGCGTGAGAAGTCATCGCGTCGCATGCGGCGCGGGCGAAGCAGGGGATAGGAACTCATGCGATCGGTCCTTTGGACGGGGAATAGCGCGTCTGAAAATTCCGTGATTCGTCGGGTGAAGACGTCCCGAAAAGGCGTTGCCGTTGCGATCGGCTCAACGATTCCGTAAGGAGGAAAGCGCGCAAAAAAGGCCGCTTGCCGGGAAACTTTCGGACGCATGGTATATCATACCAACCGGATGTTCGCACTGTGTGTGGCGTCCCCCGCTTCTCCTCCCTGAGCGGGCGCCTGTCGTTCTACGATAAGGCTCATTTAAACCCGCCGTGCCTACACGGCGGTTTTTTTATGTGCGCTCGCTTTATCGCACCAATGACTGCATCCAACGCCCCGGAAATCGGGCGCGTACAGGCATTTCGGTCAATCCCGATATCTTCACGTGCCCCTCATCCGTTCGGTTGAGGCAGCGGCCGCCGTCCTGATTTTCTTCACGTTGACCCAAACGACCACGCCGTTGACCGCGACGATATGTCGCGCCCGGCGGGCGCGTGCGTCATCTACCTTTGGGTTTTGGTGGCGGGGTGTCGAATCGTGCTGGACGGCGAAATTACTGAGACACGCTCATTTCTTCGCGGATTCGCGCGGCGGAATGGCGAGCCAGTCTTCGAGCACGCGTTGCGCGGCTTCGACGCCTGTGCGCTTGAGCGATGAGAACAGCTGCGCGGTGAACTGGGGCAGCGTGTTGGGATCGTCTGCCGGGAGACCGTCGGTGCGTTGAAGGGCATTCAGACGCTTCTGGGTGTCGCGCAGGACGACCGTGGCTTCCTGACGGGTGAGCTTGTCGGCTTTGGTCAGCAGCACGTGAATCGGGCGCCCGGTCGGCAGGAACCAGTCGATCAGTTCGCAATCGAGTTCGGTGAACGGTCGACGCGAGTCCATCACCAGCACTAGTCCACGCAGTTGCGGACGTTGCACCAGATAATCGCCAAGCAGTTGTTGCCAGTGCACTTTCACGCCGCCACCCACTTCGGCGTAGCCGTAGCCGGGCAGATCGACGAGATAGCCGTAGAGATGCTCGAGGTGGGCAATCTCGAAGTAGTTGATGTGCTGCGTGCGGCCCGGCGTCTTACTGGAGAAGGCCAGCCGCTTCTGGTTGCACAGGATGTTCAGCGCGCTGGATTTGCCCGCGTTCGAGCGACCCGCGAAGGCGACCTCGGGCACTGCCGTGGGCGGCAGATCGCGCAGATGATTGACGGTCGTAAAGAAGCGGGCTTGATGAAGTAGGGACATGACAGGAACCGGGGAGCGCCGCAGCCACAGGGGATGGGCTGGCAACGCGGGCGCAGGGGGCGCAGAACGATGAGTTGGGGCGCTGCCGGCCAAAGCCCGGGAAGCCCCGCTCTGCGGCCTTCTACATGGAATCCCCTAAAGTCGGGGAAAGACTTTATTGTACAATACGAAAGTTAACCTTGGCCTTGCCAAGGCTTGTCCGAACGTCTCGCACGCCGTGAGGTTGGAGGAGAAACACGGCGCCGGACGGTGAGTTCGAACGACCGATTTCCCGACAAAACAGATATAAGGTGTGCGAATGAACCGAGGAGTGTGGAAGTCTCTCGCTGCAACACCATTGGCGCTGGCATGCTTTCTACTGAGCGGCGCAGGACAAGCCGCCGAGCCTCAGGCGCCTGCCAAACCAGACTTGAACCGGGGACAGGCGATTGCCAGTCAGGTCTGCGCATCGTGCCACGCGGCGGACGGTAACAGCACCGGTGGTGCTTATCCGAAAATCGCCGGCCAGCACGCTGAATACCTCTACAAGCAACTGACCGACTTCAAGGCGCAGCCCGGCAAGACACCGGCGCGCAACAATCCCATCATGGCCGGTATGGTCGCTGCGTTGTCCGATCAGGATATGCGCAACGTGTCCGCTTATTTCGCGTCGCAAACCGAGAAACCGGGCGCTGCGCGCAACAAGGACACCGTGCCGCTGGGCGAAAAGATTTTCCGTGGGGGTATTGCAGAGAAGGGCGTGCCCGCCTGCGCTGCCTGCCACGGTCCGGCCGGTGCCGGCATGCCGTCGCAATACCCGCGCCTCGGCGGCCAGTGGGCCGATTACACCGCTGCACAACTCGTGGCCTTCCGCGACGAAACGCGTCTGAACAACGCGCCGATGCATGCCGTTGCGTCGCGACTGTCGGACAAGGAAATCAAGGCAGTCGCGGATTACATCGCCGGTTTGCGCTGATCGGTAAGGTCTACTCTGACATCGTGTGAACGTCGGGGTATATTCGCTGACTTATAACGAAACCAGCTCCGTCGCCGCAGGGTGACGGGATAGAACTGGTTTAGCATACACAGGGTGGCGGGCGCGTGAAAAACGCGCTCCCGCCCTTTTTTGTTGCCGGAAACAGGATGAGCATCAGTACTTCGGGAATGCAGATCAAAAGCGCGCAGCGATGGGTGCGCGACGGTGTCGAACTGGTCAGTTCGATGCGTTTTGCCATCAGCCTGCTCACCGTGCTCGCGATCGCCAGCATTGTTGGCACCGTGCTCAAGCAAGGCGACCCCTACCCCAACTACGTCAATCAGTTCGGCCCGTTCTGGGCCGACGTTTTCCGCTCGCTCGGCCTTTATAAGGTCTACAGCTCGTGGTGGTTTCTGCTGATCCTCTTCTTCCTGATGGCATCGACGACGCTGTGCGTCGTCCGCAACGCGCCGAAGATGATCGCGGACATCCGCAGCTGGCGCGACCACGTGCGTGAAGGCAGCCTGCGCGCCTTCGGTCACAAGGGTGAGTTCTCCGGCCCGACGCCACGCGCCGAGCTGCTGCCGCGATTGACGGGTTTTCTGGGGCGTCGCGGCTACCGTTTCGTTGTGCGAGATCGCGACGGGGCGACGCTGGTCGCGGCGAAGGCCGGCGCCATCAACAAGATCGGCTACATCTTCGCGCACAGTGCCATCGTGATCATCTGCCTCGGCGGCCTGGTCGACAGCGATCTGCTCACGCGCATGCAGATGGCGCTGTTCGGCAAGTCGCCGCTGCAAGGCAACGCGGTCATCGCACAGATTCCCGAGGAGCACCGCCTGTCGTCGAGCAACCCCGCGTTCCGCGGCTATGCATTCGTGCCCGAAGGCGGCAAGTCGACGACCGCGATTCTGAATTTTCAGGACGGCTCGGTTGTGCAGGACCTGCCCTTCTCCATCGAGTTGAAGAAATTCCACGTCGACTATTACTCGACGGGCATGCCCAAGCTCTTCGCGAGCGACATCGTGGTGACCGACCCGGAGACCGGCAAGTCGATGGATGCCACGGTGAAGGTCAATGAGCCGTTCATCTACAAGGGCGTCGCGATCTATCAGTCGAGCTTCGAAGATGGCGGCAGCAAGCTCAAGCTCACCGGTTACCCCATGCGTGGCGCGTCTGACAAGACGTTCGCCTTTTCGGGCGACATCGGCGGCTCCACGCAGTTGAAGGGCGCCGCCGCAGCCAAAGACGAATACACGGTCGAGTTCAGCGATTTCCGCGCGATCAACGTCGAGAACATCAGCAATGGCAGTGGGCAGCAAGATGTTCGCGGCGTGGCCCGTAAATCGTTCCGCGACGACCTGAGTGCACAACTGGGTTCGGGCGCGAAAACCGATCTGAACAAAGACTTGCGCAACGTCGGTCCGTCGGTGCAGTACAAGGTGCGCGATCGCAGCGGGCAGGCGAAGGAATACCGCAACTACATGCTGCCGATTCTGGTGGAAGACGGCCAGCGCGTGTTCATGACGGGCGTGCGCGACACCCCGGACGGCCCGTTCCAGTACTTGCGCATTCCGGCCGACGACGACGGCTCCGTCAAACAATGGATGCTGCTGCGCGCAGCGCTTCAGGATGACGGGGCCCGGGTCGAAGCTGCGCGCCGCTTCGCTGCCCAATCGCTGCCTTCGCAGACGTCTGCTGAGCTGCGTGGTCAATTGCAGGAAAGCGCCAAGCGTGAGCTCGACCTGTTCGCCGGGGCCATTCCGGCCAGCGCGAATGGCCACGCGACGGGCGGGTTGCAAGCGATTGCCGAGTTCGTGAGCGAGAAGGTGCCGCAGGAGCAGCAATCGAGTGCGGCCGACATGTTCCGACGCATTCTCGACGGCACGATCTGGCAACTCTGGCAGGTCGCGCGCGAGCAAGCCGGTCAACCGGCGGCGACGCCGACGCCGGACAACGAGCGTTTTGTGCACACGGCAACCAACGCACTGTCGGACAACTTCCTGTACGACGCGCCGGTGTTCCTGCAACTCGACTCATTCGATCAGATCCAGGCGAGCGTCTTCCAGCTCACGCGCTCGCCCGGCAAGAAGATCGTGTATCTTGGCAGTCTGCTGCTGGTACTCGGTATCTTCTCGATGTTTTACGTACGTGAACGACGTCTCTGGCTGTGGGTGAAAGACACCCCCGACGGCGGCAGCTCGGTCATGATGGCAGCGTCGACGACACGTCGTACGCTGGATTTCGACAAGGAATTCGCCCGCACGAAGGCGGAGTTGGACGCGATCGTCACAAAACGATGAAGGTGAGAGACATGGAGTTATCGCAAGGCTATTCAGACGTCTCGTGGCTGCGCCGGCGCAGTATCGGTGACTGGCTGTTCGCACTGGCGCTGGCGATTGGGGCGGGCTTCGCGCTCAATCGCTACGGCCATTTTATGGATTACTACGAGCACACGATTCTGGTGCTCTCGGTGCCGACCTTCGCGGTATTGGGTTGGCACTGGCGCTCGGTGCGCTGGCTGATGGCGGGTATCGCGATTCTTGCACTCTCCGGCATCGGGCTCTATCACCACGATCTGGCCCGTGCCGATCAGGCGTTCTTCCTGAAGTATTTCCTCTCGAGCCAGTCGGCCATCCTCTGGATGAGCGCGCTGTTCTTCCTGGCGACACTGTTCTACTGGGGCGGCCTGCTGGCGCGCTCGCCGTTCGGCGCGAGTGTCGGGTCGGCACTGTGCTGGGCGGCGGTGTTGCTCGGGTTCACCGGCATGATGGTGCGCTGGTACGAGTCGTATCTGGTGGGGGCCGACGTCGGGCACATTCCGATCTCGAACCTGTATGAGGTGTTCGTCCTCTTCTGCCTGATCACGTCGCTGTTCTACCTGTACTACGAGCAACACTATGCGACGCGCGCCCTCGGCCCGTTCGTGCTGTTGGTCATCAGCGCCGCAGTGGGCTTCAATCTCTGGTACAGCGTGGCACGCAGTGCCTACGAGATTCAGCCGCTCGTGCCTGCGCTGCAAAGCTGGTGGATGAAGATCCACGTACCGGCCAACTTCATCGGCTACGGCACGTTTGCGCTGGCGGCGATGGTGGCGGTGGCGTATCTGCTCAAGTCCGGCGAACAAAAGCGTAACGTTGCCGCGGGCAAGGCGATCGACAGTGGTTTCTTCTCGTCACGCCTGCCGTCCCTCGAACTGCTCGACGACGTGATGTACAAGGCGATTGCCGTGGGCTTCGCGTTCTTCACGATTGCCACGATTCTCGGCGCGCTGTGGGCGGCCGACGCGTGGGGTGGTTACTGGAGCTGGGACCCGAAGGAAACCTGGGCACTGATCGTGTGGCTGAACTACGCGGCGTGGCTGCACATGCGCCTGATGAAGGGGCTGCGTGGCGTGGTGGCTGCATGGTGGTCGCTGACCGGCCTGCTGATCACGACGTTCGCGTTCCTCGGTGTGAACATGTTCCTGTCGGGGCTGCACAGCTACGGACAGCTCTGACGCGTCATCCACGTGTCGATACGGCCAGCAGTCGCAGTACACGGCCGATCGATACGTGAAGTAAAAAAGCCGCCGCGCAATGTGCGCAGGCGGCTTTTTTATTGGGCGGCGCTTTGGTTTGCCGGCCCGTAAGTGTGGGCGTTGGCAAACCGGCGGATCGGTCCGCTCAGGCTGGCTGAGGCAACTTCAGGCCGGCAGCAGACGTTCACCGGCGAACAGCGATTCGACCGTTTCGCGCTCGCGCACGAGGTGGACATCGACGCCATCGACCATGACTTCTGCCGCACGCGGACGCGTGTTGTAGTTCGAGCTCATCGTGAAGCCGTACGCGCCGGCCGAGCGAATCGCCAGCAGATCGTCCGGCGCAATGGCCAGCGCGCGGTCACGGCCGAGCCAGTCGCCGCTTTCGCACACCGGGCCCACCACGTCGTACGTCACCACGTCGGCTGCATGACGCGTCACCGGATCGATGCCGTGATAAGCCTCGTACATGGCCGGGCGGGCGAGATCGTTCATGGCCGCGTCGACGATGGCGAAGTTCTTGGTCTCACCGTGCTTGAGGAATTCCACGCGCGTGAGCAGTACGCCAGCGTTGCCGACCAGCGAGCGGCCCGGCTCGAACAGCACCTGACGATGCGCATGGCCGCGCTTGGCAATGTGGTCGATGACCGTGGTGGCAAACGCGGTGATGTCCGGCGGCGTTTCATCTGTGTACTGAATGCCGAGGCCGCCGCCCACATCGATGTGATGCAGCGAGATCCCGGCATCATCGAGCTTTTCGACCAGATCGAGGAGCTTGTCGATGGCGTCGAGGTACGGCGAAATCTCCGTGATTTGCGAGCCGATGTGGCAATCGATGCCGACCACGTCGAGATGCGACATTGCCGCAGCGGCACGGTAAGCGTCGAACGCTTCTTCGTAAGCCACGCCGAACTTGTTGCCGCGCAGGCCGGTAGAAATATACGGGTGCGTCTTGGCGTCTACGTTCGGATTCACGCGCAGCGACACGCGCGCGCGCTTGTTCATCTGGGCGGCCACTTCGTTCAGACGGTCGAGCTCGGGGCGCGATTCGACGTTGAAGCAGAACACGTCCTTGTCGAGCGCATAACGCATTTCGTCGGCGTGCTTGCCCACACCGGAGAAGACCACGCGGCCGGCGTCACCGCCGGCGGCAATCACGCGTGCCAGTTCACCGGCCGAGACGATGTCAAACCCAGCACCCAGCTTGGCGAACACGCCGAGTACGGCCAGATTCGAGTTGGCCTTGGCCGCGTAATGAACTGCCGCGTTACGCCCTTCGCAAGCCTTGGCGTAAGCCTGATAGGCGGACGTCAGAGCCGCCTTCGAATACACGTACAAAGGCGTACCGAAACGCTCGGCGAGTACGGGCAGGGCCACGCCCTCGGCATGGAGTACGTCGTCGCGGTAAGAGAAGAAGGCGTTGGACATCGCGGAAACTCGGGTAATCGGCAAGGGCACGCGCCGTGGCGCGCAATATAAACAGGTAGGAAGCGCTTGTCCGGCAATCCGGAGCGCTGGCCGTCGGGTTCGTTGTCGGGTGTCAGGTGCCCGACAACGGTGCCGACAAGCTTACTCCGGTTTGGCGGCGGGCAGCGACGCTGCTGGCGGCACTTCGACCGACGGACCGCGCTGCGGCTCAGGCACGAGCGGCGGCGGGGGCAGCGGTGCACCCGGCGGCGCAGTCGGCTTGATCGGCCGAGCCGGCAAATAAAGGGGCCCGGCTTGGCCGCAGCTGGCTAATACGCTCAGCAGGGCAATCGAGGCTACAATCGCGCAGGTTCGAATAGGTGCTGTCATGGGGGTATCGCCGCGTGGTGCGGCATGCAATCGATGACGCAAACCGTGGAGTTTAGCATGACGGAAAGTGAATTCCTGGCGCTCGCCGAGGCTGTGCTGGCGCGGGTGGAGGCGGCTGTCGAAGACAGCGACGTGGACATCGATTGCGAGCGCACGGGCAACGTGCTGACGCTCGAGTTCGACGACGGCAGCAAGATCATCGTGAATCTGCAAACGCCGATGAGCGAAATCTGGGTGGCGGCGCGCTCGGGCGGCTACCACTATCGCCTGAAGGGTGACGAATGGCGCGACACCCGTGACGACGCCGAGCTGTTCGAGGCGCTCTCGCGTTTCGCGTCGCAGCAAGCCGGCGAGACGGTGACGCTGCAAGCTGACTGAGGCTGCCCGGCCTGTCCGGCCGACCGTTCGATTCCACCGGGGAATTGACTGTCCAGTCGCAAAAACGGCGCAGCACCTCGTGAGAGACCGCTGCGCCGCTTGATTTTCTGTATGTCAGTGCGTGTTTCCCACCGCGCACATCAGCACTTTTCCCGGATAAATCCCCTCAAGGCTTGTTAAACATATCCAGGATGCGTTGGCGCTCCTGCGTATCGACCGGCCCCGGCGGTGCACTGGTTGTCGTGCCATCCGGCGCGGTGTCTGCGCTCAGACCCACTGTGCTGATCGCGCGACCCGGCGGATAGTCGTCGTAGAAATAATCGCCGTTCGCCTGAATGATTCCCGAGGGCACCGGGCGCGTCGATTCCGGCACACCACGCAAAGCCTTGGTCATGTAGTCGATCCAGATCGGCAGTGCCAGACCGCCACCGGTTTCACGGTCGCCCAGATTGCGCGGCTGATCGAAGCCGATCCACGCCACCCCCACCAGTTGCGATTGATATCCCGCAAACCAGGCGTCGTGCGAATCGTTGGTCGTGCCGGTCTTGCCGGCGAGGTCGTTTCGTTTGAGCACGTTCGTCTTGGCGGCCGTGCCACGCGTCGCCACATCGTGCAGCATCGAGTTCATGATGAAGGCGTTGCGGGCCGGAATGGCGCGGAACGTTTCATCGCCCGCCGTGGCCGGCTTCTCTTCCATGATCACGTTGCCTTTCGAGTCCGTGATGCGCGCCACGATGAACGGATTCACGCGGAAGCCGCCGTTAGCGAACACGGCGTAGGCGCTCGCCATTTGCAACGGGGTGACCATGCCGGCACCCAGCGCCATCGGCAAATACGCCGGGTGCTTGTCGGCTTCGAACCCGAAGCGTGCGATGTACTTCTGGGCGTACCCGGGCGTGATGCTTTGCAGAATACGGATCGATACAAGGTTTCGTGAGCGCATCAGCGCGACACGCATCGGCATCGGACCTTCGAAGCCACCACCGTAATTCTTCGGCTCCCACGGCTGACCGCCCGTTTGCGCCGCGGTGAAGTAGAGCGGACCGTCGTTGATGATCGTCGCCGGCGCGAAGCCCTTTTCCAGCGCAGCCGAGTAGATGAACGGCTTGAAGCTCGACCCCGGCTGACGCCACGCCTGCGTGACGTGATTGAACTTGTTGCGATTGAAGTCGAAGCCGCCGACGAGCGAGCGAATTGCGCCGTTCTGCGGGTCGAGCGAGACAAACGCTGCTTCGATGTCGGGCATCTGCACGATGCGCCAGTTGTCCTTGGCGTCCTTCGTCACGCGAATGACCGAACCCGGGCGAATCTTCTGCTTGGGTTGCGCTTTGGCGCTCAGGCCGGCGGCGGCGAAACGCAGACCGTCGCCCGTCACGCTCACGTCGTCACCATTGAGCAGTACCGCCTTGACCTGCTGCGGCGACGCGGCAAGTACCACGGCCGCCACCATGTCGCCGCTGTCCGGATGCTCGACGAGTGTGTCGTCGATCAACTGTTCTCGGTCGTCCTGGTCGCTCGGCAGATCGATATTGGCTTCCGGCCCACGGTAGCCATGACGCAGTTCGTAGGCCATGACCCCGGCGCGCAGGGCTTCATAGGCTGCTTCCTGATCGGCCGAATTGATCGTCGTGTAGACGTTGAAGCCGCGCGTATAGATCTCGTCCTTGAACTGGGCGTAAAGCAGTTGACGCACCATTTCCGCGACATAACCGGCATGCACGCTGAACTCGCTGCCGAGCCCGCGCACGACCAGCTCTTGCGAGATCGCCTGATCGTATTCCGCTTTCGAGATGTAACCGAGGTCGTACATGCGCTTGAGGATGTATTCCTGACGCACGCGCGCCCGCTTGTAGTTGACGATCGGGTTATAGGCCGACGGTGCCTTGGGCAGACCGGCCAGCATTGCGGCTTCGGCAAGCGTGACGTCCTTGATGTCCTTGCCGAAATACACGCGGGCGGCGCTCGCGAAACCGTACGCGCGCTCGCCCAGATAGATCTGATTCATGTACAGCTCGAGAATCTGATCCTTCGTCAGGCGCGACTCGATCTTGTAGGCGAGCAGGGCTTCGTAAATCTTGCGCGTATACGTCTTCTCGCTCGAGAGGAAGAAGTTGCGTGCGACCTGCATCGTGATCGTACTGGCGCCTTGCGACGAGCCGCCACGGGCGACGTTGGCCACGCCAGCCCGGAAGATCCCGATGAAGTCGACGCCGCCGTGCTGATAGAAGCGATCGTCCTCGATGGCGAGAACGGCCTTCTTCATCACATCCGGAATATCGGCAAAGCGCACGACGTTACGACGTTCCTCGCCAAACTCGCCGATCTGAATTTCGTCGGCGGTATAGATGCGAAGCGGAATCTTCGGCCGATAGTCGACGATGGTGTCGAGCGACGGCAACTGCGGCGTCATGACCACCAGGATGTACCCCGCCAGCAACGCGCCACAGACGAGCATCGCGGCGATCAGGCCGACGAACCACAAAACGATGCGCAGCCAGATCGAGCGGCGCGGCTTGGGTGGGCGCTTGTCGCGTGGGGTGTCTGTTTGGGGTGTGCTTGCCATGGGGGAGTCGAAAAAAACAATGGGCCGATTATAACGAACGGTTAGCGAAGGACCCCCGAACGGCCGGTGCCTCTTTGCCGAAGATGTCAGAAATGGGATTCCAGGCGTGTCGTGACTCGGACAAAGATGAGAAAAAAGCGGCGTGGATTCCGAAAGCGAAACGAACCGCGATTTCCGCGCCTAGATTCGGACTCGTCCGATTGGAGGCCGCTTCCTCCATGGCTAGGATCGATTGCATCGACATCGATCCACATGGGAGGCACGTCATGATCGAAGCGGCCCTGCGCAACTTGCGCCACATTACATCCCCCTTTGCACGGCCCTTCGCGGCGCTTATGCCGCGTCTCGACGGTGGTGGGTGCGGTATTCACTTTGACGCAGGAACCCTGCAATTTGTTCGCCTGGCGCGGGTGGCCGGTCCTTCGCGGCTGCGCCTCGACGCTTACGGCACGGCGGCGCTCGACGACGATGTGTTGCGCGGCGGAGTGCTGGCCAAACCCGAAGCCGCGGCGCGACGCCTCGGTGAGCTGCTCGAACGTGCCGGCACGAGTGCCGAGTCCCTGCGAGGCGACACCGTCGTGCTGGCGCTACCCGCGCACCTGCTCAAGACGCACGTCGTCGAGTACCCGCCGGATATGCCGGCGCGCGCCCTGCGCGCCTGGTGCGAGCGGCATGCGGCGCTACTGTTGCCGGGCGACGGTAGGCCCGGTTTGCGCTCGCGCGTGGGAGTGACTTGGGCCGAACCGGGGAGTCACCGCCTACGGCTGTATGCCTGTGAGGCCGAGCTGGTCGACGACCGCCTTGCGGCTTTGGAAATGGCGGGCTTGCGTGCCCATGCCGTCGATGTGGCGCATGCCGCCGGGCGTCGGGCGTTTCAATGGGCGTGGCCAGCGATGGGTGAGCCGGCGCATGAGACGCCGATCTCGACTCAATCACCAAAATCACCACAATCGCCGATGGCGCTACTCCAGGTTAGCGACCACGACATCGATCTGGCCGTATTCGATGCGCAGACGTGCGTGGCCGACCTGCGCGAGCGCTTCGACGGCGTGAATGGGAATCCGGAAGCATTGGCGAGTGTGGTTTGTGAGCTACTCGGCAGAATGCCGGTCCCCGCCGGTTCGCTGCATGTGGCGGCGCAAAGCGTGACGCCGGGCGCTTTCGTGGCGATGTGCGATGGTCTCGTCTCGGCGTGCCGTGTCCCCGTACGGCCGTTTGATCCGCTCGGTCGACTCGACGCTGCGAACGCACCGGCGCGCCTGCGACAGACGTTTGCGGAACGTGCGTCGCTTGCAGTGGCGTGTGGTCTGGCGTTGCGCGCCATGTCGATGCGGGGGCTGCCATGGCAGTGATGCCTTATCTCCCGCCAATCGATTTGCTACCCACGCTGGCACAGCGTCGTCAGCGCGATTTTCGACGGCAGTGGCAAATCTGGGCGGCTCTCGCGCTGGTGGGCGCCTTGCTGGCGTTGCTGCCGATCGCTTGGGACGTTCATGCTCGTCGAGAAGGGCAAGCGCAGTTGTTGGCGTTGAACGCGGCACGATCGCGGCTTGACGCAGAGACAGCGTCGTTCGACACAACGCGGCGCACGTTAGCGGGTATTCGGGCACACCGGAGGGTGGTGCTGGCACTGGTCACGCGCCGGCAGGATATGGCGGGCCGGCTCCTCGACGTCATGCGGGCGTGTGCCGACGGCGTGCGTCTGGCGAGCCTCGATATCGACGACCGGCAACTGAACGTCGGTGGCTTCGCGACAACACAGTCCCGTGTGCGAGAGATGCAGAAGCGCTTGCGAAGCCTGCTGTGGGTCAAGAAAGTTGCGGAAGTCGAATCGAGTCTGATCCCGGAGAGCGTGGCGCGGCAATTGATGGGCGCCAATCCCCCTGCGTCGTTGCCGGCTGTACGACGTTTCGCGGTGCGTGTCGTGCCCCGGCCCATTGCTGAACCGGTGTTTGCTGGTGACGCCGTATGGGACCAGGAGGAGGGCGTCGATGACAAATGACCGCCAATCGCCGGCCGACGTCCGCGATCTTCTTGCCGATCTTGTCGAGCGTTGCCGGACACACTGCGCGGCATGGACATCCGTGTCGCCACAGGAATGGCCGTTGCCCGTGCGTTGGAGCCTTGGGGCTGGGGTGCTGCTGGGGGCACTGATGCTGAGTTGGTCGATGTGGTGGCTCATCGGGTTACCGGTCCGCACGTCGCTGAGTAACGACATCGCGGCTGGGCGCACGGCGCTGAATCTTGCGATGTCGCAGGCGAAGCAATTGCCGCAGTTGATGACGACGCTGCGAAACGCGCAAGCCGAGACGGTGGCGTGGGAGCGACTGGTACCGGTGGCGCCATCGGAGGTGCCTCCGGGGGCGCTTGTGCATAGCGCTTCAGCGGCGGTCGGCGGGTTTCCCGAGGGTATGCAGCAGGTACCACGGCGGCAGGTACCACAGCCGCAGCAACCACTGCGGCAGATACCACGAGTTGGGGCGAATAGCGCGGACGCAGGGTCCGAACCGATGTGGCGTGCCGACTTAGAGTCGCTCGTCGCGCGCGCTGGGCTGGTATTGGAGACGGCCCGTCCGGGGGCATTCGACACGAAGGCCGATATCGACACCGAGCGAGCGGAGTTGCGGGTGACGGGGTCTGTGGCGGGTTTGATCGGCCTGCTTGCCGAGATCGAGCGGGCGCCACGTCATCTTGTCATCGAACGGCTGAATTTGCAGGGGGTAGAGGCGGGGGCGGGGGCGGGGGCGGCGCATGACGGAAACGGGCAGGCAACCTTAAAGGTGACGATAGCGACCTACGTTTGGCATCGCACGTCAGCCGCTGGGGTCGTGAGTGAGACCGTGCCGATGCCCGAGCTGCCAGAGACGCCGACACCTTGGCAGATGCCGCCGGCCATGGTCGACGTGTTCCGGGCGTCCTTGACGGGGCGTCCCGGGCAAGCGGCCGCTGCAATGGCGGTAGACCCGGCGGCGCCGCCCATCTTGGCAGTTGATGTTGCCGATCCCATTGGCAAGATGCAGGCCGGGGCGCGCCGGGTGACCTTCCGGCGTGTCGCCAACGGTGTGGCCACGGATTGGGCAGGACCGACACATGCACCCGGACCGCACCTCGAAACGCAGATCAATGTGACGCTGCATGGCGTGGATACGGTGGCTGCACTGAAGGCGTTCGCGCGTCTGACGGGAAGAAATCTAGTGCTCGGCGAACATGTCGCGGGGCGGCTTGAGGTGGAAATGGCAAACGTCTCCCCGGCGACGGCCTTCGAAGTGCTGATCAGGGCGGCAGGGCTGGGCGTGCGATCGCTGCACGGTGTGGACTGGGTTGCGCCGAAGGCCGAGTTGCTCGCTGACGAGCAGACGCAACTGGAAACCGCCGCGAAGCGCGAGACCATGCAACCACTCGTCAGCCGGCGCTTCACGCTGAATTACCCGCGCGCATTGGAATTGCGCGAAATCATCATCGGCGAAAAGGATCGCAAAACGCAGCGGCTGTTGTCATCGCGAGGCAGTTTGATCGCAGACCCTCGCACCAACCAGCTCTTCGTGACGGACTTGCCGGAACGCCTCGACGCGCTCGGCGCGTTTATCGCGCGTATCGATGTGCCAGTCAGGCAGGTGCTGATCGAGGCGCGCATCGTCGAAGCGGACGATCGGTTCAGCGAGTCTCTCGGCGTCAACCTCGCCGGCTATTACGCGCGGACCCATGCCCAGAAGGCCGGAAACGCCGGGCCTTCGCGCGGTGGCGGGCCCCCCTCGGAGCGAAGTGGCAGTGCGGCAGGTAAAGCGGCAAACGGGGCGAATGGGGCTAATGGGGCGAATGGGGCTAATGGGGCTAATGGGGCTAATGGGGCTAATGGGGCTAATGGGGGGCAGGGAGCTAAGGGGAGGCAGGGCTCGTCGACCGGCACGGGGTCTCAGGGATTGGTCGACATACTCGACAGCGCCTTGCCTGCGGCGGCACTCGCCGGTGTGGCGCCGCCAAGTCTGGCCATTACGCTGTTCGGACGATCTGCAACGCGGTTTCTACAACTAGAGCTGTCGGCACTGGAAACCAGCGGGCGGGGGCGTGTGGTGTCGCGTCCGAGGGTGGTGACGGCAGACAAGGTGGAGGCGGTCATCGAGCAGGGAACCGAATTGCCCTATCAGGCCCGTAGCGGGCGGCGAAGCGTGTCGACGCTACAGTTCCGCAAAGCCACGCTGCGTCTGGAGGTCACGCCGCTGATTACGCCCGACGGACAGGTCATTCTTGACGTGGATGTGCGCAAGGACAGCGTCGGGCATGAGGTCGCAGACGGCTTCGCCGTGGATACCCGGCACGTCAAGACACAGGTGCAGGTCGAAGACGGTGGAACGGTGGCCATCGGGGGGATCTATCAGGAGGAACGGCGCGATTCGCGCGCCCAGGTGCCATGGCTAGGTGACGTGCCCCTGCTGGGTGCGCTATTCCGGAACCGGTCGGAGGAGGACCGGCGCACCGAGTTGCTTGTGTTCATCACGCCCAGCGTGGTGCCCGAGGCCGGTGGCGTGGACGCCAATGTCGCCCCCGGCAGGTCCGCACCGTTACCGGGCGGTAGCGAGACGATGCCCGGACGCAAGGCATTCCGGGGCGAGCCGGACCACCCGGCAGCGCGCCCCAAGGCGCCGGCAAATGACGTTCCGGCGGGGCACGCCAGGCTGACGGCGGCGTCTTTGGAGGCGACGCGTTCCGCACGCCCGACGCATATCCCGGTATCATCAGGGATTGGAACCCAAATATCAGCGATTCATGCTGGAAAACGTAATACTTGTCGGATTGATGGGGGCGGGCAAGACCACGGTCGGACGCGCCGTCGCGCGACGTCTCGGACGGCAGTTCTATGACTCCGACCACGAGATCGAAGCGCGCACAGGCGTGCGAATCCCGGTCATCTTCGAGCACGAGGGCGAAGACGGCTTTCGCCAGCGCGAAGCGCATACCATCGACGAACTCACACAGCGCAGCGGCATCGTTCTCGCCACCGGCGGGGGCGCCGTGCTGCGCGCCGAAAACCGCGAATGCATCAAGTCGCGCGGTACTGTCGTCTATTTGCGCGCCACGCCGCATGACTTGTGGCTGCGCACACGTCGCGACAAAAACCGCCCGTTGCTGCAAACGGCGGATCCGCGCGCGCGCCTCGAACAATTGTTTCAGGAGCGCGACGCGCTGTACCGCGAGTGTGCGACCTTTGTCATCGAGACGGGCCGGCCAAGCGTCAATGCGCTCGTCAACATGGTGCTCATGCAACTGGAGGTCGCCGGCATTGTGCCGATCGGGCCTCACCATGAGCTTGAAGCAGATGCACATGTGGATGGTGCTGATGTTGTTGATGCCCAGGGCGAAGACAATGAAGGCCGCGGCGAAGGCATCGGAAGTCCCGGCACCGGAAGCGTCGGGAACGCCAGCGAGGCGGCCGAGACTGACACGCCGAACACGAGCACGCACGCAAGCGAACCCTTACCCAGCGACGCAGCGGGAAAGACCGTGTCACCAATACCTGACGCGGCCTCACGCTGATGTTGCCGACCACGATAACTAGCCAGTCAGCGGCATGATTACCCTCAAACTCGAACTTGGCGAGCGCGCCTACCCCATTCATATCGGCACCGACCTGCTCTCGCAGGACGCCCTGTTCGCGCCGCATGTGCGCGGCACGCACGCGATCATCGTGACGAACACGACCGTGGCGCCGCTGTATGCAGAGAAAGTCGCCGCAACCCTCCAGCGGCTCGGCAAACGCGTCGTCACGGCGGTGCTGCCGGATGGCGAGAAGTACAAGAACTGGCAGACGCTGAATCTGATTTTCGACGAACTGCTGGGCGCGCAAGCCGATCGTAAGGCGACACTGATCGCGCTGGGCGGCGGGGTGGTGGGCGATATGACGGGCTTTGCCGCAGCGTGCTACATGCGCGGTGTCCCGTTCGTGCAGGTGCCGACGACGCTGCTCTCGCAAGTCGACTCGTCGGTGGGCGGCAAGACGGGCATCAACCATCCGTTGGGCAAGAACATGATCGGCGCCTTCTGGCAGCCGAGCGCCGTGCTGGCTGACATCGACACGTTGTCGACGCTGCCGGAACGTGAGTTGGCGGCGGGACTCGCAGAAGTCATCAAACACGGTGCGATCGCCGATGAAGCGTATTTCGACTGGATCGAAGCCAATATCGACGCGTTGAATGCGCGCGATACGGCGGCGCTGTCTTACGCGGTGCAACGCTCGTGCGAGATCAAGGCCGCCGTGGTTGCCAGCGATGAACGCGAACAAGGATTGCGCGCCACGCTGAACTTCGGACATACCTTCGGACACGCCATCGAAGCGGGTCTCGGCTACGGCGAGTGGCTGCACGGCGAAGCAGTCGGCTGTGGCATGGTGATGGGCGCTGATCTGTCGGCGCGGCTCGGCTACATCGACGAAGCCCTGGTGCCGCGCATCAAGGCTCTCGTCGCGGCAGCCAAGTTGCCGGTGACCGGCCCTGCGCTCGGCGAAGATCGCTATATCGACCTGATGCGGGTCGACAAGAAGGCCGAGGGCGGTGATATCCGCTTCGTGCTACTTAATCGGCTGGGCGAAGCGTTCATGACGCGTGTGCCCGATGCCGAACTGCGCGCGACGCTGCGCGCCAACGTGTAAGCGGGAGGGCTGGCGATGGTCGATTACGAAGCGTCGCTGGCCCCATACGCGGCCCGTTCGCTGAATTCGCGTGGACGTCGGTTTGCCGAGGCGGCACCGGCGACACGCAGTGAGTTTCAGCGCGACCGCGACCGCATCATCCATTCAACGGCGTTTCGCCGGCTCGAATACAAAACGCAGGTCTTCGTGAACCACGAAGGCGACCTGTTCCGCACCCGCCTCACCCATAGCCTCGAAGTTGCCCAGATCGGGCGCTCGATCGCCCGCAACCTCCGTGTCAACGAAGACCTGGTCGAAGCCATTGCATTGGCGCATGACCTCGGCCACACACCGTTCGGTCACGCCGGACAAGACGCACTGAACGCCTGCATGCGCGACTATGGTGGCTTCGAGCACAACCTGCAAAGCCTGATCGTTGTCGATGAACTCGAAGAGCACTATGGGGGATTCAACGGCCTGAACCTGTGCTTCGAGACGCGCGAGGGCATTCTCAAGCACTGCTCGCGTGCGAATGCGCGAGAGCTGGGTGAGCTAGGTGAGCGTTTTCTCAAGGGGCGCCAGCCGGGCATTGAAGCGCAGATTGCGAATCTCGCCGACGAGATTGCCTACAACAATCACGATATCGACGATGGCGTGCGCTCCGGGTTGTTGTCGTTGGAGCAGCTCGATGCCGTGCCGCTCTGGAAGCGCTATTGCGCTGACGCGCAGCGCGAGTGGCCGGAGATATCCGGTCGCCGGCTCGTGCATGAGACGACACGACGCATCATCAACGCGCTGATCGTCGACCTGATCGCCACGACGCGCCGCCGTGTGGCGGATGCCTCACCGGCCTCGATGGACGACGTGCGGGGTGTCGGACCGCTGGTGGCGTTCAGCGACGAGATGCGGGAGCAGGCGGGCCAGTTGAAGCGCTTTCTGTTCGAGAACCTGTATCGCCACTATCTGGTGATGCGCATGGCGGCCAAAGCCCAGCGCATTGTGCAGGAGCTGTTTGCCGCGTTTCTCTCGGACCCTCGGTTGCTGCCGCCGAACTACCGCCCCGAGAACGAGGCTGATCAACCGCGCTGGATTGCGCACTACGTCGCGGGCATGACCGACCGCTACGCGATCAAGGAATACCGCAGGCTCTTCACGATCGAGCCGACAGTCTAGTGGACAGTTGAGTGAGTCACGGCCTCCGCGAGGGAGGCCGCCCCTCGCACTGCGATTAACTACGTCCCGCGATAAACCCGAGTACCAAGGCCACGGCGGCTACCGTCCCGAGCGTCTGCCAGGGGCGTTCGTGCACATAGCCGTCGGCTTCTTCCCAGACTTCGTTGGCGCGGCGGCGCAGATGGGCGCTTTTGTCACCAAAATCACTACGTGCTTCACGAAGCTTGTCTCCGATTTCGGCGCGCAGCGCTTCAATGTCGGAGGCCGATTTTGCGTTGGAGAGGGCGTGGTCGAGATCGTCGAGCAGGTCGCGAACACGTGCTGAAACGTCGCCGGTTGCGAGACGTGCTGCGCGTGCCGTGCGGCGTCCCGCATAGCGGGCATCGTCGAGGCCGTTATTCAGTGCTGATTCCGCTTTCGAGGCAATTCCCATTTCTGACTCCCTGATGGTGGTATTGAAATGCGACATGCGCCATGTCCGGGGGGGACTTGCCGGCGTCATGCCGATGGAAACCTGGTGCGAGCGGCCATTATGGCGTGGCCGTTCGCGGGCGTACACCATGAGAGACAGCGGGCCAAAAGGGAAAGTTGCAGATATTTACCGATCGATCGATTGCGATGGTGCCAATTTCCGCGAGGAAATGCGAAAACGCCGCACAAGGCGGCGTTTTCTGATCCATCTGAAGCGTGGTGCGACGCTTTGAAGCGCGCTGCCGTGATCTGGCAGTGACTTAGAAGCGATAGCCGAGCGACAGGAACGTGACCACCGGGTTCAGCTTGACCTTGGCTTCGCTGGTCGTGGTGATCGGACCGCGCGTCGTGGTCAGCTTGGCCGTCGTGCTCACCGGGATGTACGACACGGAGAAAGACAGCGTCCAGTGCTGGTCCATGTTGTAGTTGATACCCGCGTTGAACACCGGGGCCCACGAGTTGGTCAGCTTTGCCGTGGTCGAGCCACCCGGGCCGAGGGCGAGCGAGTTGCTGGCCAGTGCCTGGAAGCCATCCGTGAGCTCGATGTTCGAGTACCAGAAGTAGCTGGCACCAATGCCCACGAACGGACGCCACTTGTCGTCGGCCTGACCGAAGTAGTACTTCAGCAACAGGGCCGGGCTCCACTGCTTGGCCGACGCCAGTGCGCCGTTACCAGGCAGTTGCAGGCGGCCTTGGCCGTACAGATGGAATTTCGGCGGAACACCGAACACGCCTTCGACGGCGATGTTATCGGTGAAGAAATGCGCGAACGTGATGCCGAGCGTATCGGCGTCAGACACCTGGGCGCCGGTATTGCCCCCAAGCGCGGCGTTAAGGCCGGCAGCCAGTCCCGGCACGCTCGATCCCGTTACCTTCAACGGATCGCTGGAAACTTGCGGCGAGAGGTGGAACCAGCCGAGGCTGACAACGTTATCGCCGGCTTTCTGTGCGAAAGCGGCCCCCGACGCCGTCAGCATGGCCACGGCAGCAATGGTCAAATGCTTCAACTTCATTTGATTCGTCTCCTGCTCAAGATTCTTTATTGTCGAGAATTTCGGTAAATGAAATTCAGGGCCATTATGCCGAGCGTGGAAAGTCGCGGGTAGCATGAGACTGGAGGTGTCGCTCTAAAGGTGTTGTTTCCACGCATCGACTTATGGAATGCCCTTAGAAAAAAGCGCTGGACGAAAGAAAAGCGTGCCCTTATACGTCAGGCACGCTTTGAGAAAAAACCTCCGGACTCCGATATTACGAACGCAATTAGCGTCCCGCAGGCTGGCTTTAGAACTTGTAGCCGAGCGAGACGAAGGTCACAATCGGATTCAGCTTGATTTCGGCATCTGAGGACGCAAGCACCGTACCGTCCTGTGCCTTGATCTTGATGTTGGCCGTGGTCTTGAGCGGAATGTAGGAAACCGATGCGCTTGCGACCCAGTGCTTGTCGAACGCATAAGAGACGCCGGCATTCACAACTGGTTGCCACGATGCCGATGATTTCGCTTCTACCGTCGTCGGACCGTTATGTCCGGAAGTAAAAGCGAGCACGCTACCGAAATTCTGATTCAGCGCTGATTCGAAACTCGGATTGAGACTGACGTTTGTAAAGAACGTATAGCTCACGCCGACGCCGAGAAAAGGACGCCAGGTCGAATTAGCCTGGCCGAAGTAATACTGGAATACCAGCGCCGGACTCCATTGCCGAACGCTTTGCACGATCGGGTTGTTTTGCGGTGCGCCGAGGTCGATACTCGTGAGCGCGCCGGCAAGACCCGGGGGTGCAATCACGCCTTGGCCGGTGAGCTTGAATTTGGCAGGAACCCCGGCCACCGTTTGCAAGGCGATGTTGTCGGTGATGAAGTGGGTGATGACGAGCCCGAGCGTGTCGGCATTGCTAACCTTCGCGCCGGAGCCCGGTGAGGTAAAGTTCGCCGGCACGAGCGTTGGGGTGAGACCGTCCTGATTGGTGCTGGTGGTCATCGGCTTGCTGGAGTCTTGCGGCGCGATGTGAAACCACCCGAGGTTGACGACGTTGTCGCCGGCTTGTTGTGCAGTGGCGCTGGTGGACGCCAGTGATATGCCGATACCGAGCGCGCAAAAGCACGCTGCGGACCGGTAGGTCCGAGTTGTCATTTGTCTATCCTCCCAAGATTATTTATTTATTTTTCGATGCATTATGCGCTGGTGGACTCTGGGCGCAATCGTCGAATCTAGAGTTTTTGTACGAATCAAAGGGAATTGGCTAGATATCAGTATTTAAAGAGGTTTTTGCTGTCGAAACTGCCTCGCGAATCGTGATATCGAGCTTTAAAGCTTTACATTTGAATTCGCATGGCCCGATTACCGCGACTCTTTATTCCCCGTCAGCCGCAGCATGTGATTCTGCGCGGCAACAACCGGCAAGCCATCTTCGTGGACGACGAAGACCGGCGTGTATTCCATGACCGTCTGCGCGAAGCTGCGCGAGCGCACGGGCTGGCGATTCACGCGTGGTGCATGATGCCGAACCATCTCCATCTGGTCGCGACGCCGGCCGACGAGCGCAGCCTGCCCGCCACGCTTCAGGCGGTCGGCCGCTATTACGTGCTGTACTTCAACCGGCGGCACCAGCGCACCGGCACCTTGTGGGAAGGGCGCTACCGGGCGACGGTCATCGAAGCCGAGCACTATCTGCTGCTCGCGAGCCGTTATGTCGAACTCAACCCGGTGCGCGCCGGGCTGGCCGACGCCCCGGGCAACTACGTGTGGTCGAGCTACAACCATCACGTAGGCCTGACGGTCGATAGCCTCGTGACCGATCACGCGCTGTATTGGTCACTCGGTAATACGCCGTTCGAACGTCAACGTACCTACGCGGAGGGGTTCTCAGTTCCGCTGCCGCCCTACGAGGTTGACGCGCTGCGTACAGCCACGCAGAAGGGGTGGCTGCTTGGCGGCCCCGAATATCTGGCGAGAATGTCACTGGCGGCGAATCGTCGAGTGAGTCCACTCACGCGTGGCCGTCCCCGCAAGTTGGCCTCCGATCTGCTCTGATCTCCTGCTGAATCTCCCCATCGGCGAACCCGTCCGGGTTCGCCAATCTCCCTCAACTGCTTGAAATTCAACAAATTTATGACGGTGATCAAATTGATGAAAACAATCTGACCCCAATAAAAATAAGCCTTCTTTTGGTGCGGTCGTTAATTGGAATCTGACCCCATTAAAATATTTTGTCATTGTGAATTTCATAGCGTATATTCCAACTTCGGCCGATTGGTGCGATGCGCAAAACCGTGCGCACTGAGTCGGTACCTGTGGCGACACTCGAGAATGATCTTCGACGCGTGCGACACCGCAGTCTGGCCTGCCCGGCCAACCCCCACTTAACCCGGCCGACCGTGACGAACATGCGCGCGGCGGCCTCGCCAAGAGACGGTGTAACTCGTGGAAAAGAAACAGCAACCGATTGCGACGGCAGCAGCGCTGCCGGGTGAGGCGTACGTGGCGCCGGACGCACAGGGCATGTACGACCCGGCCAATGAACACGACGCCTGCGGTGTCGGCTTCGTGGCCCATATCAAGGGTGTGAAGAGTCACGCCATCGTCGAGCAGGGTCTGAAGATCCTCGAGAACCTCGATCACCGGGGCGCCGTGGGCGCCGACCCGCTGATGGGCGACGGTGCCGGCATCCTGCTCCAGATTCCCGATCAGTTCTACCGCGAAGAGATGGCCCGTCAGGGCGTCACGCTGCCGCCGGCCGGCGAGTATGGCGTGGGCATGATCTTCCTGCCGAAGGAACACGCGTCGCGTCTCGCTTGCGAACAAGAGCTCGAGCGCACCGTGAAGGCCGAAGGTCAGGTCGTGCTGGGCTGGCGCGATGTCGCCATCGATCGCGACATGCCGATGTCGCCGAACGTGAAGGCCACCGAGCCGGTGATCCGTCAGATCTTCATCGGTCGCGGTCAGGACATCATGGTGACCGACGCGCTCGAACGTAAGCTGTACGTCATCCGCAAGACCGCAAGCCACCGCATTCAGGCGCTCAAGCTCAAGCACGGCAAGGAATACTTCGTGCCGTCGATGTCGGCACGCACCATCGTCTACAAGGGTCTGCTGCTGTGCGATCAGGTCGGCCGCTACTACCGCGATCTGGCCGATCCGCGCACGGTCTCCGCGCTCGCCCTCGTGCACCAGCGCTTCTCGACCAACACGTTCCCGGCCTGGGAACTCGCCCACCCGTATCGCATGGTGGCGCACAACGGCGAAATCAACACCGTCAAGGGCAACGTCAACTGGATCAACGCCCGCACGGGTGCGATCTCGTCGGCCGTGCTCGGCAGCGATCTGCAAAAGCTGTGGCCGCTGATCTATCCGGGCCAGTCGGACACCGCATCGTTCGACAACTGCCTCGAAATGCTCACGATGGCCGGCTACCCGCTCGCCCACGCGATGATGATGATGATCCCGGAAGCCTGGGAACAGCACACGTTGATGGACGAGAACCGCCGCGCGTTCTACGAATACCACGCCGCGATGATGGAGCCGTGGGACGGCCCCGCTGCCATCGCCTTCACCGACGGTCGTCAAATCGGCGCGACGCTCGACCGTAACGGTCTGCGCCCGGCGCGCTACGTCATCACCGATGACGACATGGTGATTCTGGCGTCGGAATCGGGCGTGCTGCCGATTCCCGAGTCGAAGATCGTCAAGAAGTGGCGCCTGCAACCGGGCAAGATGTTCCTGATCGATATGGAACAGGGCCGCATCATCGACGACAAGGAGCTCAAGGACAACCTGGCCAACGCCAAGCCCTACAAGAGCTGGATCGACGCCGTGCGCATCAAGCTCGACGAGATCGAGCCGAAGGTGGAAGAGGCCGGTGTGCATCACGACACGGCCACGCCGCTGATCGACTTGCAGCAGGCGTTCGGTTACACGCAGGAAGAAGTGAAGGTGTTGATGACGCCGATGGCGATCAACGGTGAAGAAGCCGTGGGCTCAATGGGCAACGACAGCCCGCTCGCGGTGATGAGCAACAAGAACAAGACGCTCTATCACTACTTCCGCCAGCTGTTTGCGCAGGTGACGAACCCGCCGATCGACCCGATCCGCGAAAACATGGTGATGTCGCTGGTGTCGTTCATCGGCCCGAAGCCGAACCTGCTCGACACGAACAACATCAACCCGCCGATGCGTCTCGAAGTGTCGCAGCCGGTGCTGGACTTCAAGGAAATCTCGAAGATCCGTCACATCGACAAGTACACCGGCGGCAAATTCCGCTCGTACGAGTTGAACATCTGCTACCCGGTCGCCTGGGGCAAGGAAGGCATCGAAGCCCGCCTCGCATCGCTGTGCGCCGAAGCTGTCGACGCGGTGAAGTCGGGCTACAACATCCTGATCGTCTCCGACCGTCTGACGAATCGCGAACAAGTCGCCATGCCGGCGCTGCTCGCCACGTCGGCCGTGCACCAGCATCTGGTGGCGCAAGGTCTGCGCACGAGCACGGGTCTCGTGGTGGAAACCGGTTCGGCCCGTGAAGTGCATCACTTCGCGCTGCTGGCCGGCTACGGTGCCGAAGCCGTGCACCCGTATCTCGCGATGGAAACGCTCGCGCAGATCGCCCGCAAGCAAGGCGGCGACCTGACGCCCGAGAAGGCCGTGAAGCATTTTGTGAAGGCCGTCGGCAAGGGGCTGCACAAGGTCATGTCGAAGATGGGCATCTCGACGTACATGTCGTACACGGGTGCACAGATCTTCGAAGCCATTGGCCTGTCGCAGGAACTGGTCCGCAAGTACTTCCAGGGCACGGCGTCGAACGTCGGCGGTATCGGCATCTTCGAAGTGGCGGAAGAAGCGGTGCGTCTGCATCGTGAAGCCTTCGGCGACAATCCGGTGCTGGCCAACATGCTCGACGCCGGTGGCGAATACGCGTTCCGCATTCGTGGTGAAGACCACATGTGGACCCCGGACGCCATCGCCAAGCTCCAGCACTCGACCCGTTCCAACTCGTACCAGACGTACAAGGAATACGCGAACCTCATCAACGACCAGAGCAAGCGCCACATGACGCTGCGCGGTCTGTTCGAGTTCCGCGTCGATCCGCAGCGCGCGATCCCGCTCGATCAAGTCGAGTCGGCCAAAGACATCGTGAAGCGTTTCGCGACGGGTGCCATGTCGCTCGGTTCGATCTCGACCGAAGCGCACGCGACGCTGGCCGTGGCGATGAACCGTATCGGCGGCAAGTCGAACACGGGTGAGGGCGGTGAAGATCCGCGCCGTTATCGCAACGAACTCAAGGGTATTCCGATCAAGAAGGGCGAATCGCTTGCCTCGATCGTGGGCCACGACGTCATCGAAGCCGATATCGAGCTGCAAGACGGCGACTCGCTGCGCTCGCGCATCAAGCAAGTGGCCTCGGGCCGCTTTGGTGTGACGGCCGACTATCTGGTCTCGGCCGATCAGATCCAGATCAAGATGGCGCAGGGCGCGAAGCCGGGCGAAGGCGGTCAATTGCCGGGTCACAAGGTGACCGAGTACATCGGCAAGCTGCGTTACTCGGTGCCGGGCGTGGGTCTGATCTCGCCGCCGCCGCACCATGACATTTACTCGATTGAAGATCTGGCACAGCTGATTCACGATCTGAAGAACGTGAACGCCTCGTCGTCGATCTCGGTGAAGCTCGTGTCCGAAGTGGGCGTGGGCACGGTGGCTGCCGGTGTTGCCAAGGCCAAGGCCGATCACGTTGTGATCGCCGGTCATGATGGCGGCACGGGCGCCTCGCCGCTGTCGTCGGTGAAGTACGCCGGCTCGCCGTGGGAACTGGGCTTGGCTGAGACGCAGCAAACGCTGGTGCTCAACCGTCTGCGCGGGCGTATCCGCGTGCAGGCCGACGGTCAGATGAAGACCGGCCGTGACGTGGTGATCGGTGCGCTGCTCGGCGCTGACGAATTCGGCTTCGCGACGGCACCGCTCGTCGTCGAAGGCTGCATCATGATGCGCAAGTGCCACCTGAACACCTGCCCGGTGGGCGTGGCGACGCAAGATCCGGTGCTGCGCAAGAAATTCCAAGGCAAGCCGGAACACGTCGTCAATTACTTCTTCTTTGTGGCCGAGGAAGTGCGCGAAATCATGGCGCAACTGGGCATCGCGAAGTTCGATGACCTGATCGGCCGTGCCGACCTGCTCAACACCAAGTCGGGCGTGGAGCACTGGAAGGCGAAGGGTCTCGATTTCTCGCGCATCTTCTACCTGCCGGAGGTCGAAGCCTCGGTGCCGCGTCTGCATGTCGAGTCGCAAGATCACGGTCTGGTGCAGGCACTCGATCACGCGCTGATCGAGAAGGCGCTGCCGGCGCTGGAAAAGGGCGAGCACGTCTCGTTCATCCAGCCGGTGCGCAACCGTAACCGCACGGTCGGCGCGATGCTCTCGGGCGAAGTCGCCAAGCGCTACGGTCACGAAGGTCTGCCGGACGACACGATCCACGTGCAACTCAAGGGCACGGCGGGTCAGAGCTTCGGTGCCTTCCTGGCGCGCGGTATCACGCTCGATCTCGTGGGCGACGGTAACGACTACGTCGGCAAGGGCTTGTCGGGTGGCCGCATCATCGTGCGTCCGACCAACGACTTCCGCGGCGACGCCGAGAACAACATCATCGTGGGCAACACCGTGATGATCGGTGCGATCGAAGGCGAAGCGTTCTTCAACGGCGTGGCCGGCGAGCGCTTCTGCGTGCGTAACTCGGGGGCCACGGCCGTCGTGGAAGGCACGGGCGATCACGGTTGCGAATACATGACCGGCGGCACGGTGGTCGTGCTGGGCGAGACGGGCCGCAACTTTGCTGCGGGCATGTCGGGTGGCGTGGCGTACATCTACGACGCCGACGGTACCTTCGGCGCCAAGTGCAACACGGCGATGGTCGCGCTGGATCCGGTGCTGCCGCACGGCGAGCAGGAGCGTACGGTGAGTCAGGGCCTGTGGCATCGCGGCCAGACCGACGAAGCGTTGCTGCGCGAGCTGATCGAGCGTCACTTCCAGTACACCGGTTCGATGCGCGCGAAGGCGTTGCTTGAGGACTGGGACAGCGCCCGCCGCAAGTTCGTGAAGGTGTTCCCGAACGAATACAAACGCGCTTTGGGCGAAATGGCCAAAGCCAACGACAAACAAGCACTGGCGGCCTGATACCGAATGCGCGGTCACGTCACAGGGTGAGGGCCCTGTCGGCGTGCCGCGCGCGGGTGAGGCACGGTAACCACAAAACTTTCCGACTGAAGAAACATGGGCAAGGTCACAGGTTTTCTCGAATTCGAGCGCCAGAGCGAGTCGTACGAAGCACCGCTGGCACGGGTCAAGCATTACAAGGAGTTCGTGCTCGCGCTCTCCGACGATCAGGCAAAAGTACAGGGCGCACGCTGCATGGATTGCGGCATCCCGTTCTGTAACAACGGTTGCCCGGTCAACAACATCATTCCCGACTTCAACGATCTGGTGTATCGCCAGGACTGGAAGTCGGCGATTGCGGTGTTGCACTCGACAAACAACTTCCCGGAGTTCACGGGCCGCATCTGCCCGGCACCGTGTGAAGCCGCGTGCACGCTGAACATCAACAGCGACGCCGTGGGCATCAAGTCGATCGAACACGCGATCATCGACAAGGCGTGGAGCGAAGGCTGGGTTGAGCCGCAGCCCGCCAAGCACAAGACCGGCAAAACGGTTGCCGTGGTCGGTTCGGGCCCGGCGGGTCTGGCAGTCGCACAACAACTGGCACGCGCCGGTCACGACGTGACCGTGTTCGAAAAGAACGATCGCGTGGGCGGCCTGCTGCGTTACGGCATTCCCGACTTCAAGCTCGAAAAGTGGCTGATCGATCGCCGCATGCGTCAGATGGAAGCCGAGGGCGTGACGTTCCGCACCGGTGTGTACATCGGCAAAGATGCGCCGGATGCCACCATCAACAACTTCTCGAAAGAGACGATTTCGCCGGAACAACTGCAAGCGCAGTTCGACGCCGTGGTCATCGCGGGTGGTGCGGAACAGCCGCGCGATCTGCCGGTGCCGGGGCGTGAGCTCGAAGGCGTGCATTTCGCGATGGAATTCCTGCCGCAGCAGAACAAGGTCAACGCGGGCGACAAGCTGGCGAACCAGATGCTGGCGACGGGCAAGAGCGTGATCGTGATCGGTGGCGGCGATACGGGTTCGGATTGCGTGGGCACGTCGAACCGTCATGGTGCGAAGCACGTGATGCAGTTCGAGCTGCTGCCGCAGCCGCCGGAGCAGGAAAACAAGCCAATGGTGTGGCCGTACTGGCCGACCAAGCTGCGCACGTCGTCGAGCCATGACGAAGGTTGCGAGCGTGACTGGTCGGTCGCGACGAAGCGCTTCGAAGGCAAGAACGGCAAGGTGGAAAAGCTGATCGCCGTGCGCCTCGAATGGAAGGACGGCAAGATGCAGGAAGTGGCCGGTTCGGAGTTCGAGTTGAAGGCCGATCTGGTGCTGCTGGCCATGGGCTTCGTCTCGCCGGTGCAGACCGTGCTCGACGCGTTCGGCGTGGACAAGGATGCGCGCGGCAACGTGCGTGCCTCGACCGAAGGCGAGCGCGCCTACACGACGAATCTGCCGAAGGTGTTTGCTGCCGGTGACGTGCGTCGCGGTCAGTCGCTGGTGGTGTGGGCGATTCGCGAAGGCCGTCAGTGCGCACGCGCGGTCGACGAGTTCCTGATGGGCCATTCGGAACTGCCGCGCTAAGCAAATTTGCCTGCCAAAACCACAAATACGGGGTGGTTGTTGAGTTTGAGAGGAGGGGGCGCAGCCGTAGGCAGCTGCGTCGCTGTGGAGAAACCGTCCGAACGGCAACGTTCGGGCGGTTTTTTCTTGCCTGTTCGTCTTGCGCAGGTGCTGTCGGGTGCAACGCCCGCCAAGCTGGAAATTCAGTAAATCGCTAAATATAAGATGTCATACAACAAGACATCTTTTCGATGCGATGACATGTGGGAAATCCTTCCCAACATGTGCAAACATCAATGCCTATAAGGTATATGACGTGTTGCGCCGGGGTAAATCAAAACACTAGGGATTATCCGTAAACGCCACAAACAGCCATTGTCATCGTACATCGTCTCACGTAGGATGCCTCTCCATGCGAGCCATGCACTCGCAACAAAAAAATCCACAACAGAGAGACAACCATCATGGCACTGAAGATCAAAGGCCTGCGCTGGTGGATGATCGGACTGCTGCCACTCGGCACGGTCATGAACTACCTCGCGCGCAGCTCGCTTGCCGTTGCCGCCCCCACGGTAATGAAGGATCTCCACATTACCACCCAGCAGTACGGCTGGATCACGGGTGCATTCCTCGTGCTGTACCCGATCGGCGCCCCGTTGACGGGCTACCTGATGGACCGCATCGGCCTGCGTCTCGGCTTCCTGCTGTGCGGCGTGATGTGGTCGATCGTGTGCATGCTGCACGGTCTGGCAGACGGCTGGGTCGGGCTGTTCGTCCTGCGCGGTTTGCTGGGGTTGGCCGAAGCGTCGTTCATTCCGGCCGGCATGCGTGCCGCAGCCTTCTGGTTTCCGTCGAAAGAGCGCGCGTTCGCAGCGGGCATCTTCAACATTGGCACGTCCATCGGCGCCATTCTTGCGCCGCCGCTGATCGCTTGGTCGATCCTGCGCTACAACTGGGAAACCGCGTTTGTGATCGCCGGTGCGTTGGGGCTGGTGTGGGGGGCGCTGTGGTTCGCGTTCTATCGTCATCCGACGGACCACCCGGCACTGACGCAAGCCGAGTCCGACTACATCAACGAAGGCAACGTCGTCGATGCCGCGGCCGACGCGCGCAAGCCGAACCTGCGTTCGATCCTGCGTCAGCGTAATTTCTGGGGCATCGCCCTGCCGCGTTTCTTCGCCGATCCGGTGTGGGGCACCATCGTGTTCTGGATGCCGTTGTACCTGAGTCAGGCGCGTGGCTTCGATCTGAAGACCATCGCGGCGACGGCATGGCTGCCGTTCGTGGCGGCCGACATCGGCTGTCTGATGGGCGGCACCATTTCCGTATGGCTCAACAAGCATTTCAAGATCACCATCTTCAACGGCAAACGCGTGGTGTTCACCATCGGTGCATTCGTCATGACGGCGATGTGCGGCGTGGGCTTCGTCAAAGACCCGATGATGGCGATTTTCCTGCTGTGTCTCGGCGGCTTCGCGCACCAGACGCTTTCGATCAGCGTGATCTCCATGTCGGCCGACCTGTTTCCGCGTAATGAAGTGGCCACGGTCACCGGGCTGGCGGGTCTCTCGGCCGGTATCGGTAACCTGTTGTTCACGCTGGTGATCGGTGCGTTCGTGACGGCCGTCGGTTATGCCCCGTTCTTCGTGGCACTCGGTCTGGGTGACCTGATCGGTGCGGTGATTCTGTGGACGGTGGTCAAGCCGCATATCACCGGCACGGCGACCCCGGCACCGGCGCAGCGTGTGGATGTGGGGCGCACGGCGAATGCTTGAGCTTGCGCCCGAACCTGAACTTAAGTCTGAACAGTAAGTTTGACGAACACTGCGCTGCGCACCTTGACCGGTGTGTGGCGCAGTGTCGATTTCGTTGTAGCGATGCATCGACGCATGCATGGCGATCTACCGATGAACAAGGAGTGACATGAGCCAGACTTCCGGCAAACCCTTCCGCCGTCTGCTGTTGACCGGCGCAGCGGGCAACCTCGGCAAACAATTGCGCGGCAAGCTTGCCGAATGGGCGGACATCGTTCGCGTGAGCGACATCGTGCCGGTCACCGCAGACGCACCGCATGAAGAAGCGATGCAGGTCGATCTCGCAGATCGCGCCGCCGTGCACGCGTTACTCGAAGGCGTGGATGCGCTCGTGCATCTGGGCGGCATTTCCGTCGAAGCGCCGTTCGACGACATTCTGCAAGCGAACATTCTGGGGCTGTACAACGTCTACAGCGCCGCGCAGAAGCAGGGTGTGAAGCGCATTGTGTACGCCAGTTCCAACCACGCGGTGGGCTTTCACGAAGTCACCGAAGTGCTCGATACCGACGTCCCGCACCGTCCCGATGGCATGTACGGACTGTCGAAGTGTTTTGGCGAAGATCTGTCGCGTTACTACTTCGATCGCTTTGGCCTCGAGACCGTGTGCCTGCGCATCGGCTCATCGTTCGAGCAGCCGAAGAATCCGCGCATGATGGTCACGTATCTGAGCTTTCGCGATCTGGCAGAACTCGTGCGTTGCTCGCTGTTCACCAATCGCGTGGGCCATGCCATCGTCTACGGCGTGTCGGACAACCCGACGCTGTGGGTCGACAACACCAAGGCGTCGTTCCTCGGCTACCGTCCGCAAGACAGTTCGGCCGAATTCGCAGGGCTGTTCCCGGCGAAGGCGCCCGATACGCAAATGGATGACTGGACCCAACGCTATCAAGGCGGTCCGTTCGTGCTGATGGGGCCGATGGAGCCCAAAGCATGAGTCTGTCGATCGAACGCATCGAACGCATCGAGCGACTGGCGCCTACGCGTTCGACGCCGCACGCAGTTGGAGAAAGCCCGCTCTGGCGCGATGACGAACAGGCGCTCTACTGGGTGGATATCCCTGCGAAGCAACTGCATCGGCTGACGCCGGCCGATGGCGCGCATCGCCAGTGGACTTTCCCCGAGCAGGTCGCGTGCTTCACGTTCGACGCCGTGGGCACGTTGCTCGCCGGTGCCGAGACCGGGCTGTTCGCGGTGCATCGCGATGATCTCGCTGATCTCGCTAAGTCGGACGTCGTCGACACGGCGCAATTCCATCGTCTCGCTGCCCCCGCTTTTCCGGCGCCCGGCATGCGTTTCAACGACGGACGTTGCGATCGGCAGGGCCGCTTCTGGGCGGGCACGATGGTGCAGGACATGTCGTTGGCGAGCGACGCGGGTGCGTTGTTCCGATTCGACGCCGCGGGTGAGTTGTCGGCACCGTTGGTCGACGCACTGGTGACGCAAAACGGTCTGGGTTTCTCGCCGGACGGCCGCACGATGTATCTGAGTGATTCGCACCCGACGCGGCGTCTCGTGTGGGCATTCGACTTCGATATCGACAGCGGTGCGATCAGCGGGCAACGCCTGTTCGTGGATATGAACCAGTACCCGGGCCGCCCCGATGGCGCGGCGGTCGATGCGGACGGTTGTTACTGGACATGTGCGAACGACGGCAGCCGGTTGCTGCGCTTTACGCCTGCCGGTGCACTGGATCGCGAGATCGTGTTGCCGGTGTCCAAACCGTCGATGTGCGCGTTTGGCGGGCGAGAGTACGATACGTTGTTTGTCACGTCCATCCGCCCGGGGGCGAATGCCAACGAGCACGATGGTCACGTGTTTGCCGTGCGATGCGGCGTCCAGGGTTTGCCGGAAACGCCCTATGCGGGCGTGTTGAATGTTGGGCCGGTAGCCGGTGTGTAGGCGGGGGTATGACGGTCGCGACGCCGCGCACAAGCGGCGCGCACCGCGGTAGTTGTCCGGCGCGCTCGCGGTAGTTCAGGCGAACGCCCGGTGAGGCAGCGGGATGCCGGATCGAACGTCGTTCGCGATCCGGCATCCCGTTTTGCCATTTCTGTGCGTGATCAGTGCTTAGTCAGTGCTTAGTCAGTGCTTGGTCAGTGCGTAATCAGTGCGTAAACAGTGCGTAATCAGTGCGTCAGGTCCGGCGTCGTGAGCACTTTGCCGCGCGTCTCCGGCAACAGCAGCGCGCAGACGACCACCAGCAGATAGCCGCCGCCGGCAACGAAGCCGATGGCTTTCACCAGCGAGCCTGTTTGCGCGAGCATGCCCACGGCGATGGGGAAGAACGAACCGATGCCGCGCCCGAGGTTGTAGCAAAAGCCCTGACCCGAACCGCGAATATGGTTCGGATACAACTCGGTGAGATACGCGCCAATGCCGGCAAAAATGCCTTGCACCACAATCCCCAGCGGGAAGCCCAGCCACAGCATCGCGCTGTCGGTGATCGGCAGCATCGTGTAGACCATGCCGAGCACAAACGAGGCGATGGCGAAGAAGATGAACGCGCCGCGACGGCCGAGTTTGTCCGAGAGAATGGCGCCCACGATATAGCCCACGAACGAGCCGACGATCAGCACGATCAGATACGCACTCGTATTGAACACCGACAGGCCGCGCACCGTCTTCAGATACGTCGGCAGCCACGTCGTGATCGCGTAATAGCCACCGAGCATGCCGGTGCAGAGCAGGCTGCCGAGAATCGTCGTCTTCAGATGCTCGGGCGCGAAAATCTGCGTGAAGTTGCCTTGCAGTTTGCCCTCCGCAATCTTCTTGCGCGTTTGCGTGAAGATCTCCGGGTCCGACACGTTGCGGCGCACGTAGGTGATCCACACGGCGGGCAGAATGCCGATCCAGAAGCAGGCGCGCCATGCCGTACCTTCATCGAGCACGGCGAAGAAGAACCAGTAGAGCAACGCCGCGGCAGCCCAACCCACGGACCAGCTGCTTTGCACCGTACCGACCGCCTTCGCGCGGTGTTGGGGCGAGCGAATCATTTCGCCCATCATCATCGTGACCACCGTCCATTCGCCGCCGAAGCCGATGCCTTGCAACGTGCGTGTGATGAGCAGTTGCCAGAACGAGTTGGTGAAGCCCGAGAGGAATGTGAAGAGGCAGAACGTGGCGATCGTCCATTGCAGAACGCGAACGCGGCCGTAGCGGTCCGCGAGAATCCCTGCGAGCCATCCGCCGACCGCTGATGAGATCAGCGAGCTGGTCGCGATCATCCCGGCTTCACCCTTCGTCATGCCCCATGCGGCGATCAGCGTCGGGATCAGAAACGAATAGATCATGAAGTCGAACGCGTCGACGGCGTAACCGCCAAAGCCCGCATACAGGGCCTTGCGTTCCTTCGTGTTGAGTTCGTTGAACCAGGAAAAAAATGCCATGAAGACTCCTCGGTGAATCGTGTATTTGTCGTTATGTGTGCGTGTGCCACCTGTGCTGCCTGCGCCAGTCACCTGTGCCGTCGCACGGTGTTTTTGTTTTGGCGCGGCGTTAAATCGTCAGGCCGCCGTCGACGTGAATCACCTGACCGGTGATCTGCCGGGCGTGCGGGCCGAGCAGGAAGGCGGCGAGTGCTGCAATGTCATCGGGTTCGCAGAGGCGGCCGGTCGGGGTGGCGTCGGCAGCGCGTTGCCATGCCGCCGGGTCCATCGCCGAGTGCCCGCCGTCCTTGCGGGTGTAGCCCGGTGCCACGCAGTTCACCGTAATACCGGCGCGCGCGTACTCGGCGGCGGCGCTTTTCGCGAGCGCTTCGATGGCGGCTTTCGCGGCGGCTGTCGCCGGAAACCCGGTCGTGTTCGCGGCGATACGATGCGCGACGAACGAGCTGATCGCGACGATGCTCGCGCGCGACGAGCGTTGCAAGTCGGGCAGGGCACAGCGCAGCAGCGCGGCGAAGGTGCCGGGCATGGCTGCCAGTGCGTGGGCAAAGGCCTCGTCGTCGATGTCGGCGAGACTCTGGCGCGTCGCGAAACCCGCATTGCTGACGATCTGGTCGACGGGGCCGAAGGCGTCGCGGGCGGCGTCGATCAGTCGCGCGGCGGCAGACACGTCCGAGAGATCGCCCAGCCACACAGCGCAATTCGCGCCGAGCGATTCGCACGTGGTGCGAACATCGGCGAGTCGTTGTTGGCTCTCAGGGGAACTGCCGCGTGTGTGCAGCAGTAGCTGCGTGTCAGGTGAGGCGAGGTGTCGTGCGATGGCGGCACCGATACCTGAGGCGGCACCGGTCACGACGATAGTGCGTCGGGCGTGGTCGCCAGACGAAGAAGTAGGGGTAATCACGGTGAGCCCGGATAAAGCGGAGGGTGCGTGTGATTATGCCAAACGGAGGGAGGCGTGGAATAGCCGCGTCAATATTAATTAGGAAGTGAACAAAGTCGCGGCCAATACCGTTGTGCGAATGCCGAAAGCAGCGGTGAAACTGGGTGAAAAAATGGGGCGCAAATCACTATGCCGCCCCGACCGCGCGCGGTGGCGCAACCTCCTCGACAGGATGCAGCGTCATGGTGTGCTGATGGAATCGGCCGAGTGTCTCGCGATGCGCAACACTGACCATCGTCGTATCGGGAAGATTGGCGTGCAGGGCGTCGTACACGGCTTCCTCGGTTTCGACATCGAGCGCGCTGGTCGCTTCATCGAGAAAGAGGAAGTCGGGTTTCTGAAGCAATGCACGGGCAGCCGCGAGTCGTTGCTGTTCGCCGCCCGACAGACGCCGCGCCCAATGCGCAACGGTTTGCAGATCGCCGCCGTATTGTCCGAGGCTCACCGCAGCCAGCGCATCGCGGTACTGCGCATCGGTAAAGGTTTGCGGCGGCGACGGGAAGGCAAGCGCAGCCGCCAGCGTATCGATCGGCAGATAGCTCTGTTGCGACAGGAACAGGACGCGCGCATTGGCGGGCACGTTGACTTGTCCGCTGCCGAATGGCCACAGACCGGCCAGCGCTCGCAACATCGTGCTCTTGCCGCAGCCCGAGCGCCCGCGTACCAGCCAGCGTGAGCCGCGTGCAAAGGCAAACGAGCCGACGTTCGCGAGCGGTGCGCCGTTCGGCAGTGCGAGTTGCAGATCGGTGGCGGCAAACGCGGGTGCTGCTCCGGCCTGCGCGGGGACGACAGCAATGCCACCGGCGCGCGGCGGTTCGTCGATCACGCGTGTAAATTCCCGTAACCGGTTGATCGTGGCTTTCCAGTCGGCCAGCGTCGTGAAGCTGTTCACGAACCAGGAGAAACCGTCACTGACCTGTCCGAAGGCATCGATGATGCGCATCAACACGCCGAGCGTGAAGGCGCCCGCGAAGTACCGGGGCGCTGCTGCCATGATCGGAAACACGATGGCGATCTGGCCGTAAATCGAGTTCGCGAAAATCAGCCGCTTGGTGACGACCATGATCTGCCACCAGTTGTCGCGCACCGCGCCAAAGGCCGATTTCAGGCGCGAGAGCTCGGCGCCTTCGCCGCGATACAGCGCGATTTGTTCCGAGCTTTCGCGCAGGCGCACCAGCAGAAAACGGAAATCGGCTTCCACTTGTTGCTGGCGATAGCTGAGTCCGACGAGCGGGCGGCCGACCTTGAAGATGAAGAACGAGCCGACCACCGCATAGAGAGCCGCCACCCAAACCATGTACCCGGGCACCGTCACGTTCATCGTGCCGAGCGCAAACGAGACGGCCCCCGAAATCGTCCAGAGAATCGTGACGAACGAGAACAGCGAGACGAGCGTGGTCAGCAGATCCAGCGAGAGCGCCAGCGAGGAATTCACGAGCGTACGAATGTCTTCGGAAATACGCTGGTCGGGGTTGTCTGCGAGATGATCGCGCTCGATGCGGTAATAGGCCTGACGCGTGAACCACTTCGTCAGGTTCGTATCCGTGACCCACTGCCGCCACTTGATTTCCAGCATCTGCCGGAAGTACGTGCGAAACGTCGCGATGATGATGAAGCTGAACGCCAGCACGGCGAACTCCATCAGCGACGAGGTGAAGACCGGCCAGTTGCGCTTGTCGAGGGCATCGTAAAAGCGCGCGTTCCATGCGTTCAGGCGCACGTTGATAAACACCACTGCGAGATTCAGCGCGATCACGAGCAGCAGCAGCCGGCGTCCCTCCCAGCGCTTTTCGGAGACCCAGTACGGCCGGATCAGTTGCCATGCCGTGGGTGATTTCGGGGGTGTTGGCGCGGGCTTCGCCGGATCGGAGGCGCCCGGCGGCGGAACCTCCGGCGAGGCTGGGGGCGTGGGTGGCGTCGGCGTGTGGGCCATGATCGTCTGGCGGCGTTGCCGCAGTGGTGCAACGTTTTATGAGGAGTGCCCGGCGGCGCGCGGCCGCGCGTGTTCCGGATCGAGTGCCCGACGACGCCCCGACGGCTTCACCGGTACCCAACGGTTCGTTTGACCGTCGTCTTCCTCAGTGTGTTGCACGATTCCCGGCCCAGGGCTCGCGTCACGCCGAAATTCAGTTTACGCGCTGTTACAACGCCCGGGAAAAACGTCAAAAAACGAGACGCGTCGAGCGTCTACCCACCCGGGAAGCCAGCTTGCACGGGCGTCGGCATCTATGTTGTAATGGCTGCGGGCGAAACAGGGGTGCTCCGTATCGAACGCGGGTGTAGACCATGCGTGACGATCGCGGGGCTGAGAGAGACCCTTTGCACCCGACCCGGGTAATACCGGCGTGGGAAGTTTCCGACTCCTCCAGTGGGGTAAGGTGCCTGGCACCGTTTCGTCCTTTTGCTTTCATGAGGAAAGGACCCCATGCGTTACCTTCCGCAAATTCCTTCGCATTGCCCTGAGTGCCTGCACGCCGTGATGGCCTGTGCGGGCGTGCGCGTATGAGCGCCTCGACTTCACGTCCCGACGTTGCCGTGCTCGGCGGAGGCCTGTCCGGGCGCCTCGTCGCGTGGCAACTGATTCGCACCGGCGCGCGTGTCGCGCTCTATGAGCGCGGCGATGCCGACGGCTCGTCCGCAGCCGGTTGGGTGGCCGCCGCCATGCTCGCGCCGCTGGCCGAAGCGGCCGTGGCCGAGCCGAGCATCGTCGAAATGGGCGCCGTCGGGCTGGAGCGCTGGCCCGGGCTGATCGACGGACTTCCCGAACACGTGTTCTTCCAACGCAACGGCACGCTCGTCGTGTGGCACCAGCCTGACCGCGCCGAAGCCGTCATGTTCGACCGTCGCATGCGCGCTAACGCCCCGCCTGAACTGCTGCGCGGTGGTGTCGAACGTCTTGGCGGTCAAGGGGCGAAATCGCTTGCCGATGTCGAACCCGCGCTCGCCGGCCGCTTTCAGGAAGGCTGGCTGCTGCCCAACGAGGGCCAGCTCGATAACCGCCAGTTGCTGCGTGCACTCGCCGCAGGGCTGGCAAAAGCCGGTGCCGACCTGCACTGGAACACGGAAATTACCGAAGGGGACTACCCCGACGCGGGTCTCGTCATCGACTGTCGCGGTCTGGGCGCGCGCGCGGCGCTCACGCAGCTTCGCGGCGTGCGCGGTGAAGTGGTGCGTATTCACGCACCGGGGATCGGCCTGCGCCGTCCGGTGCGATTGCTGCATCCGCGTTATCCGATCTACATCGCGCCTAAAGAGAACGATCTCTATGTGATCGGCGCGACCGAGCTTGAATCCGAAGACATGTCGCCGATGACGGTGCGCTCGGCGCTCGAATTGCTATCGGCAGCGCATTCGCTGAACCCTGCGTTCGGCGAGGCGCGCATCGTCGAGTTGAACGTCAACTGCCGCCCGGCGCTACCCGATCACCTGCCGCGAGTGCAGTGGGACGGCGCGCGGTTGTTGCGCGTGAACGGTCTCTACCGGCACGGCTATCTGCTGGCGCCGGCGGTGACCGGCGAAGCGTGCGCACTGGCGCAGGCATTGATGCAAACGAAGGGCGCGCCAACAGCAGTGGGAGACGCGCTCGATTGGGAGACGTGGCGAGCAAGCCGGCCTTGGCCGGACCTGTTCCGCCGGGCTTGAGAGGGAACAGTACGCAATGGATATCCAGATCAATCAACAGACGCTGAGCGTGGCCGATGCGGCAACGCTCGCCGAAGCACTCGCCGCTTACGGCGCTAAGCCGCCTTTTGCGGCCGCCGTGAACGGACAGTTCGTGCCCAAGACGCAATACGCCGCGCGCCAACTCGTGCAGGGCGACAAAGTCGATGTCGTGCAACCGGTCGCCGGAGGCTGAAATGAACGCAATTACCGAATCGGCCAACGTGGCCGCAGGCAGCACGCGCGACGCGCTGACCCTCTATGACACTCGCTTCGGCAGCCGCTTTTTGCTCGGCACTGCGCGCTACCCGTCGTTGCAGGCGCTGAACGATTCCATCGATACCGCCCGTCCCGGCATGGTGACCGTGGCGCTGCGCCGTCAACTCTCGGGCACCGGCGCGCAAGTGTCCGAAAGCCATTTCTGGGACACGCTGCGACGTCTCGCCGTGCCCGTGCTGCCAAACACAGCCGGCTGCCATTCCGTGCAGGAAGCGGTGACCACCGCACAAATGGCACGCGAAGTGTTCGAGACCGACTGGATCAAGCTCGAACTCATCGGTGACGACTACACCTTGCAGCCCGACCCGTTCGGTCTCGTCACGGCCGCGGAACAACTGATTCGCGACGGCTTCAAGGTGCTGCCGTACTGCACTGAAGATCTGGTGCTGTGCCGCCGTTTGCTGGACGTGGGTTGTCAGGCGCTGATGCCGTGGGGCGCGCCGATCGGCACCGGCAAGGGCGTGATCAATCCGTATGGCCTGCGCTTGCTGCGCGATCGCCTGCCCGACACGCCGCTCATCGTCGATGCAGGTCTCGGTCTGCCGTCGCATGCCTGTCAGGTGATGGAATGGGGCTTCGACGGCGTGCTGCTGAACACCGCCGTGGCGCTGGCGGCACAGCCGGTGGAAATGGCTGGCGCGTTTGCTTCTGCCATCAAGGCCGGTCGTAGCGCATGGCTCGCCGGGCCGATGGCCGAGCGCGAGAGCGCCGAAGCCAGCACGCCGGTGGTCGGCGTGCCGTTCTGGCACAGCAAGGATTATTCATGACGATGTCTGCCCGCGCGGCTGCACCGGTGTCCAGCGATTCGGGGCAGACTGATCCTTTGTCTCATGTGACGTGCCTGCCGGCCGACGCGCCGCTCGCGTTGGCGTGGCAACAGGCGGCCGGCGCGATCCGCGCCCGTCTCGCGCCGTGGCCGGACGCCAGCACGACTGCGCAATGGCGCCTGCACGCGCAGGTACCGCCGGGCGGTTTTGCCAAAGGTGACGTGTTCTGGTGGCCGCTGACGCCGCAAGGCGCACTGGATACCGGCACCTCGGTGCAAATCGACGTGTGGCGTGCGGCGGGTGCCGTTGTGCTGTGCTCGCGTGCGTTACCGCGTGGCGGTGTCGAAGACACGTTGTATGCGGACGGCGAAATCTATCGCGTGGCCGGCGTGGACGATCCCGCATTTTTCCCCGCATTCGCCGCGTTTCTCGACTGCGGCTTTGCACCGCACGATGCGCTCGTGCTTGGCCGCGCGTGGCGCACCGACGGCCGCCATGCGCGGGCGGAAGATGCCGATGCGCTGGGTGACTGGCCGACGGTGTTGGAGACGTTCCCTGAAGTGGTCGGCCAGGTGCCGAGCCCCGGCGAATTTCCCGCATGTCCGGCGCGGCTGGGGCTGTACCCCGTGCTCCCCGATGCCGGCTGGTGCGAGCGCATGGCTGATCTTCAGGTCGGCACTGTGCAGCTTCGCGTCAAGGACCCGGCCCATCCCGCACTGACGTCGGAGATCGCGCGCACGGTTGCCGCCGGCAAGCGCGTGACGCACGACAGCGCATGGTTCATCAATGACCATTGGCGCGAAGCGGCGCAGGCAAACGCTTACGGCGTGCATCTGGGGCAGGAGGACATGGCGGCGCTTTCCGCCGCCGAAGTCGAATCGCTGCACGCGAGCGGCATGCGGCTAGGCATCAGCACGCACGGCTATTACGAGATTCTTGCCGCTCACCACTTCCGCCCGAGCTATCTCGCCGTGGGGGCCGTGTTCCCGACGACGACCAAGGTCATCGCCACCGCGCCGCAAGGGCTGGCCAAGCTCGCGCGGTACGTGAAGCTGATTTCGCCGCACTATCCGCTCGTTGCCATCGGCGGCATCGACGCGCAGAACTTGCCGCAGGTGCTTGAGACTGGCGTGGGGTGTACGGCTGTGGTGCGTGCCGTGACGGAGGCGGCCGACGTGGCGACTGCCGTCAAGGGCATGCAAGCGGAATTTGCGAAGCGGGCGTGACGCCGGGGGCGGGAGGAAATGCGGGCAGTGAGGGTCGCGACGATGCGCCGTGCACTGCCTTCTGAATTACAGCGTGCGTGTCATGAACACCGCGCCGTCACCGTAGCCAGCCAGCTTCGCCGCAATCAACGGTGAGACATCGGTGGCAGCCTTGTAGCCGAAACGCGCCCAGAAACCTTGTGATTGCTGCACTGCAACGAGTGCGGATGCGGCAAGGCCAAGTGCCTGTGCCGAGGTCAACGCGGCGTCATACAGGCGGGCCGCCACACCCGCGCCTCGCGTGCGCGGGGCGAGTGCCATATCGTGGACGTACCAGCAGTCGGGGGCGTCGGGCAGAGCGTCGAGTACCATGTCGAGCGGTGGCGGGGCGGCGAGTTGCCACGGATGCGTGAACAGATACCCGGCCACCACGGCGGTCTCATCCACGGCCACCCAGCAGGTGGCGGGGGACAGCGCCAGCCGCGAACCCAGCGTGGCTTCCGATTCCAGCATCACGTCGCCATAGGCCTGAGCCTGTACCACCAACACTTGAGGAAGGTCGGCAGGGCGCATCGGACGCGTCTGAAATCGAGTGGAGGGAACAGGCGCGCCAGCGTCAGGCCCGGCCGGAGAAGACTTCATAACAATCAATGGTTTATTGCCCAAATCGGCATATTGTAGCAACGGCGCAACAGCCGCGCCGATCAAACCCTTCCTAAGTCCTTGCCGGGGTTACGTTTTTCCCCGTTACGCGCATCGGAACGGGGTTCTGCGGTGTCGGCCGCCCGCCTGTAAAATCCCGCGGGCAACTGCCAGTACTGCCTGTCACAGCCTCCCCGTGGACGGCATCGATCGGCATTCCCCCCTATAATTGGCGTTTTGCGCCGCACTATAAGACCCGAAACGTGCCTATCCCGAATACGGAAAATCTGCTCGAATTGCGCGACGTTAGCTTCGGTTATGGCGAACGTCTCGTCCTTTCCGGGCTGAACATGCGGTTTCCGCGCGGCAAGGTGATTGCGGTCATGGGCGGTTCCGGCTGTGGGAAGACTACGGTCCTGCGCCTGATCGGCGGTCTGGTGCATGCCAGCCGTGGCGTCGTCGATTTCGATGGCACCGATGTGTCGTCGCTGGACCGTGATGGCTGGTACAAGTTGCGCCGCCGCATGGGCATGTTGTTCCAGTTTGGCGCGCTCTTTACTGACATGACGGTGTTCGACAATGTGGCGTTTCCGCTGCGTGAACATACGCGTCTCGACGAAGAGATGATTCGCGATCTGGTGCTTATGAAGCTCAACGCCGTGGGCCTGCGCGGGGCGCGCGACATGAAGCCGGCCGAGATTTCGGGCGGCATGGCGCGACGCGTGGCGCTGGCGCGCACGATCGCGCTCGATCCGGATCTCGTCATGTACGACGAGCCGTTCACCGGTCTCGACCCGATCTCGATGGGCATCACGGCGAACCTGATTCGCAAGCTCAACGATGCGTTGGGCGCCACGTCGATCATCGTGTCGCACGATGTTTCCGAGACTTTCGCCATCGCCGACTACATTTATTTCATTACCGAAGGCCGGATCGGTGCCGAGGGGACGCCGGAGGACCTGCGGGCCTCGCAGGACCCGACCGTGCGCCAGTTTATCGACGCGCAGCCGGACGGCCCGGTGAAGTTTCAGTACCCCGCGTTGCCGCTTGCGGAAGATTTCGGCATCGGAGGCCGCGCATGATCACGGCGATCGGCGGTTTTGTCCGCGGGCATGTCGAGCGCCTGGGCTACGGCGCGCGCTTGTTCCTGCGCATGTTGAGGTCGAGCGGTGCGCTGCTGCGCCGCCCGCGTCTGGTGACCGATCAAATTCACTTCGTCGGCAACTACTCGTTCGTGATCATTGCGGTCTCGGGCCTGTTTGTCGGCTTCGTGCTGGGCCTGCAAGGCTATTACACGCTCAACAAGTACGGTTCGGAACAGGCGCTCGGCCTGCTCGTCGCGCTGTCGCTCGTGCGTGAGCTCGGTCCGGTCGTCACGGCGCTGCTGTTTGCCGGGCGGGCGGGGACGTCGCTCACGGCGGAGATTGGCCTGATGAAAGCTGGCGAACAACTGACGGCGATGGAGATGATGGCGATCGACCCGATCGCGCGCGTCGTTGCGCCGCGTTTCTGGGCGGGCGTGATCGCGATGCCGATTCTTGCCGCGATCTTCTCGGCGGTCGGTATCTTCGGCGGCTATCTGGTCGGCGTGCAGATGATCGGTGTCGACAGCGGTGCGTTCTGGTCGCAGATGCAGGGCGGCGTCGACGTCTGGGCGGATGTCGCCAACGGCGTGATCAAGAGCGTTGTGTTCGGCATTGCCGTGACTTTTATTGCGCTGTATCAGGGGTTTGAAGCTCAGCCGACGCCCGAGGGTGTCTCGCGCGCGACGACACGCACGGTGGTGCAGGCGTCGCTGGCCGTGCTGGCGCTCGATTTCCTGCTCACGGCCCTGATGTTCAGCTAACCGTCAGGCGATCCCGCCTAAGACAATTACAGACAGATTGCGCACACTGACACAATGAAAAAACACCCTCTCGACTTCTGGGTCGGCTTGTTCGTGGTTCTCGGCTTCGCGGCACTGCTGTTTCTCGCACTCAAGGCGGGTAACATGAGTTCGCTGTCGTTCTCGAGTACGTACCCGGTCACCGTGCGCTTTGACAATATCGGCGGGCTCAAGCCGCGCGCCGCCGTCAAGAGCGCGGGCGTGGTGGTCGGACGCGTGTCGTCGATTCAGTTCGACGATAAACGCTATCTGGCCAGCGTCACGCTCAACATCGATTCGCAGTACCAGTTCCCGAAAGATTCGTCGGCGAAGATCCTGACCTCCGGCCTGCTCGGTGAGCAGTACATCGGGCTCGAACCCGGGGGTGACGATCAAATGTTGAAAGCCGGTGATACGATCACGCTCACGCAGTCCGCAATTGTGTTGGAAAACCTGATCGGCCAGTTCCTGTATAACAAGGCGGCGGATGCTGGCGGAGCCCAACCGGGCGGCGCGTCGGCAGCGCCTGCACCGGCTGCCGCGCCGGGACAAGGGGCAACGGCTAACCAAGGAAAATAAAAGAAATGACCCGCTTCCGTACTTCGGCAGTGCTGGCCGTCGGCGCCTTGACGCTGGCCGGTTGCGCCACTGTGACGAACCCCACGCCGACCGACCCCATCGAAGGGTTCAACCGTTCGATGTTCACGTTCAACGACAAGCTCGACAAGGCTGTCATGACCCCGGTGGCCAAGGGCTACCAATTTATCGTGCCGCAGCCCGGGCGCGACATGGTCACGAACTTCTTCTCGAACGTGGGCGACGTGTACAACTTCGCCAACAACCTGCTGCAATTGCAAATCACGGCGGCGGTACAGGATCTGATGCGCCTGACGATCAACACGCTCTGGGGCGTGGGGGGTCTGTTCGACTTTGCAACGCCGGCCGGCTTGCCCAAGCACAGCCAGGACTTCGGCGTGACGCTCGGCAAGTGGGGCGTGCCTGACGGCCCGTATCTGGTGTTGCCGCTGCTCGGCCCGAGCACGGTGCGCGATACGGCCGGGATGGCGGCCAATCTGTATCTTGATCCGACGTCCTATATCAAGCCGGATTGGGTGAGCTACTCGCTGTACGGCGTGCGTCTGGTGAACACGCGGGCTAACCTGCTCGACGCTTCGAACCTGCTCGAAGCCGCAGCGCTCGATCCGTATTCGTTCACGCGTGACGCCTATCTGGCACGCCGCAAGTACCTGATCAGCGGCGGTGCATCGGGCAGTGCCCCGCTGCCGAACTACGAAGAGGAAGACGGCGCTGCCGGTGCGGGTGCCGCAGGCGCGGCGGCTGGCGCGGGCGCGCAGCCGATGCCGGCGCCGGCGTCGGGCGCATCAGCCGAGCCGGAATCGGGTTCGCCGCAAGGCTCGCCGCTGCCGGGCACGATGGTGCCGGGTGGTCTGCCGTTCCGTCGTTGATCTCATGAGGGACGCGCGTTCGCGCGCGTCCTGTCGTACCAACACCTCGTTGCGTCCCGACATGCGGGATGTGTCCGTCAGGCCCACCAGGCAACAGTTTGTTACAACGCGCCGGCGGGAATTTGCGAACTCAACACGTAACGCGGGTATCAAAACCCGCAACACTCGTCACTCGAAAGAGGAAGTCCACAATGAAGAAGTTCTGGCTCATTCCCGTCATGGCATTCATGACGCTTACCGCTGCGGGCTCGGCGATGGCACAGGCCCAGGCGCCTGACGCGCTGGTCAAGCAGACGGTGTCCGAGGTCATGGCCGCTGCCAAGACCGATCCGAACATTCAACGCGGTGACCTGAACAGCATTACCAAGCTGATCGAAACCAAGATCATGCCGCACGCGGATTTCGCGAAGACCACGCAACTGGCCACTGGCCGTGCATGGGCGACGGCCACGCCGGCGCAACGCGATCAGCTCACGACCGAGTTCCGGAAGTTGCTGCTGTACACGTACGCCGGTGCTATCGCATCGATTCGTGATCAACAGGTCGAGTACAAGCCGTTCCGCGCGCAACCGGGCGATACCGATGTCGCGGTCAACACCAGCGTGCTCAACAATGGCCAGCCGTTCGAGCTCGACTACCGCCTGTACAAGACGGCGAGTGGCGAATGGAAACTGTATGACATGAGCGTGTTCGGCTCGTGGCTGATCCAGACGTACCGCAGCCAGTTTGCCGAGCAGATCAACAAGAGCGGAATCGATGGTCTGATCCAGTTCCTGAAGACGCGCAACCAGCAGCTCTCGGGCGGCAAGTAAGCGCATGCTCGCTTTGCAAACCGATCTCACGCACGACACCGCCGGCGAGGTGCTCGCGCAGGCCATCGATCGCATCGACGCGGGGGAAACCCACGTCGATTGCGCGGGGCTCACGCGCTTCGACTCGTCGGCACTCGCTGTGCTGCTGGCCTTGCGCCGCCATGCCGGCCGACGTGGGTTGACGTTGGCGTTCACTAACTTGCCGACCGGATTGGCCAGTCTCGCGCTGGTGTACGGCGTCGACCATCTGCTATCGAGCTGATCGGCCGGTGCCCTGTCGGCGGGGTGGCCAGTGCACGAAGCCCGCAGAATCCAGAAAAAGCGCCGTCCCACGACGGCGCTTTTTTTGTTCCGGTGATTGCCCCGGCAGGGGGCGCCGAGGCCTGTCGAATCCAGCAGGGCGGGGCCTTGCGGGCTGGCCAGTCGGCCAAAACCACGGCGGACTCCCGCTTCCTTTATAATCAGGGGTTTTCCGCCGTCTATTGAGCGGTAACCCCCTCATTCGGGGCACCGACGCCGTCATTGCCGCCATCCTCCCCGGTTTGCGCGCTCGGCGCGCCGTGTCCGGAGTTACAAAAAATGGCGCGTCCGCCAAGACGGGCGCGTGCAGCCCATGGCCGCCATCGAAATCCGTAACGTCAAAAAACGCTATCAGGCGTTGCAGGCGCTCAAGGGCGTCAGCTTCTCGATCGAAGAAGGTGAATTTTTCGGTCTGCTCGGCCCCAACGGCGCCGGCAAGACGACGCTCATCAGTATCCTCGCAGGTCTGGCCCGTGCCGACGCTGGCAGCATCAGCGTGCTCGGTCACGACGTCGTGCGCGACTACCGCAACGCCCGCCGCAAGCTCGGCGTGGTGCCGCAGGAGCTCGTCTTCGACCCGTTCTTTTCGGTGCGTGAGACGTTGCGCATTCAGTCGGGCTACTTCGGCCTCACGCGCAACGACGACTGGATCGACGAAGTGATGGCCAATCTCGATCTGACCGACAAGGCCGACGCGAACATGCGCCAGCTCTCGGGCGGCATGAAGCGCCGCGTGCTGGTGGCGCAGGCGCTCGTGCATCGTCCGCCGGTGATCGTCCTCGACGAGCCCACCGCCGGGGTCGACGTCGAATTGCGTCAGACGCTCTGGAAGTTCATCTCGCGCCTGAACCGCGAAGGCCACACCATCGTCCTCACCACGCACTATCTCGAAGAAGCCGAGGCGCTGTGCGACCGCATTGCCATGCTCAAGCGCGGCGAAGTCGTCGCACTGGAACGTACGGCATCGCTGTTGCAGCGTTTTGCGGGCACGCGGCTGGTACTGCGCTTCCGTCAGGGCACGCTGCCCGATTCGCTGCGTCCGCTCCTCGTGGACGGACAAGACACCGGCGGGCGTCAGTTCGCGCTGCGTCTGGCGGGCTGCGACGAAGTCGAGTCGATTCTCGCTACCTGCCGTGCGGCCGGCGGGATCGTCGAAGACATTGAAATTCAGAAGGCAGATCTCGAAGACGTTTTCGTGCAGATCATGTCCGGTGCGCGCGCGCAGGAGGTGGCGGCATGATCGGTTTTCGTACGTTGTTTTATAAGGAAGTGCTGCGCTTCTGGAAGGTGAGCTTCCAGACCGTGGCGGCACCGGTGCTCACCGCGCTGCTGTATCTGATGATCTTCGGCCACGTGCTCGAAGACCGTGTGAAGGTCTACGACCAGATCACCTACACGTCGTTTCTGGTGCCGGGTCTGGTGATGATGAGCGTGTTGCAGAACGCGTTCGCGAACAGTTCCTCGTCGCTTATTCAGTCGAAGATCACCGGCAATCTGGTGTTCGTGCTGCTGCCGCCGCTCTCGCACTGGGAGATGTTCGGTGCGTACGTGCTTGCTGCCGTGGTGCGCGGGTTGTGCGTCGGCTTCGGCGTATTCCTCGTGACCGTGACGTTCACGCATCTGACGTTTGCCGCGCCGCTGTGGATTCTCGGCTTCGCGTTCCTGGGCGCAGCGATTCTCGGCACGCTCGGGCTGATTGCGGGCATCTGGGCCGAGAAATTCGATCAGCTCGCGGCCTTCCAGAACTTCCTGATCATGCCGGCGACGTTCCTCGCGGGCGTGTTCTATTCGATTCATTCGTTGCCGCCGCTGTGGCAAGCCGTGTCGCACTTCAACCCGTTCTTCTACATGATCGACGGGTTCCGCTACGGCTTCTTCGGCGTCTCCGATGTCTCGCCGGCCACGAGCCTGGCGGTCGTCGGCGCGACGTTCCTGATACTCGCAACCGTGGCGCTGAATCTGCTGCGCCGCGGCTACAAACTGCGTCACTGAACTTTCTTAGGATCGGCAAAATGCTGCCCACCCCAGAACAAATCAAACAGTACATCGAAGCCGGACTGGCTTGTGAGCACGTCGCCGTTGAAGGCGATGGCCAGCACTTCTACGCGACCATCGTGAGCGCGCAGTTCGAAGGCAAGCGCCTCATCGCGCGCCATCAACTGGTGTACGCCGCCCTGGGCGATCGCATGAAGGCAGAAATTCACGCGTTGTCGATGAAGACCCTGACGCCGGCGGAGTATCAGGCGCAATGAGGATTACGCAAGAAAGCGCCGGCGCAGCCGGCAACGGCGAGTCCGCCGCCGGCGAGCGTGTGGCCGCAGACCACCTGGAAATCGAAGGTGGCGAGCGGCTGGCGGGAGAAATTACCGTATCTGGCGCGAAGAATGCCGCGCTGCCGATTCTGTGTGCAAGCCTGCTGAGCGCCGAGCCGCTGGTGCTTGGCAACGTCCCCGATCTGCACGACGTGCGCACCATGCTGACGCTGCTCGCTCGTATGGGCGTGAAGGTCGAGCGCGAGGGTGAGTCGGTGACGCTCGACGCGTCGCAGATCACCGAGGCGGCCGCCCCGTACGAACTGGTGAAGACCATGCGGGCGTCGATTCTCGTGCTCGGGCCGTTGCTCGCGCGCTGCGGCGAGGCGCGTGTGTCGCTGCCGGGCGGGTGCGCTATTGGGGCGCGTCCGGTCGATCAGCACATCAAGGGCCTGCAAAAGATGGGCGCCGAGATCACGCTCACGCATGGCGACATCGTGGCGAAAGCGGCGCGTCTGCGCGGCGAGACGCTGGTGACCGACATGATCACCGTGACCGGCACCGAGAACCTGCTCATGGCGGCCACGCTGGCCGACGGCGTGACCGTGCTGGCCAATGCCGCGCGTGAGCCGGAAGTGACCGATCTGGCGAACCTGCTCGTGAAGATGGGCGCGAAGATCGAAGGCATCGGCACCGAGCGTCTGGTCGTGACCGGCGTGGCGCGCTTGCATGGTGCAACGCACGACGTCGTGCCCGATCGCATCGAAGCGGGCACATTCCTGTGCGCGGCAGTGGCCACGCGCGGCGACATCACGCTGCGTCGCGTGGTGCCGGGCACGCTGGACGCCGTGATTGCGAAGTTGCGCGAGACCGGCGCGAATGTGAGCGCCGGTGCGGATTGGTTGCGTGTGTCGATGGATCGACGCGCGCAGGCCGTGAGTTTTGAGACGTCGGAGTATCCGGCGTTCCCGACCGACATGCAGGCGCAGTTCATGGCGCTGAACTGCATCGCAGAAGGCGCGTCGCAGGTCGTCGAGACGATCTTCGAGAACCGCTTCATGCACGTGCAGGAATTGCTGCGTCTGGGCGCGAATATTGGCATCGAAGGCAATACCGCGCGCATTGCGGGCGTGGAACGTCTGTCGGGCGCGCATGTGATGGCAACCGACCTGCGCGCCTCCGCCAGCCTGATCGTGGCGGGCCTGACGGCCGATGGCCGCACGCTCGTCGACCGTATTCATCACCTCGATCGCGGCTATCATCGTATCGAGGCCAAGTTGTGCGCCGTGGGCGCGCGAATCCGTCGTGTGCAAGCACGCCAGGGAGAGATTGCATGAGTTCCGCCAAGTCTGCCCAGCCGCTCAGCCAACCGCTGACGCTGGCGCTTTCGAAAGGGCGTATCTTTACGGAAACGCTGCCGCTGCTCGCTGCTGCCGGTATCGAAGTCACGGAAGATCCGGAGACCTCGCGCAAGCTGATTCTGCCGACCACGGACCCGAACCTGCGCGTGATCATCGTGCGCGCGACCGACGTGCCGACGTATGTGCAATACGGTGCCGCCGACTTCGGCGTGGCCGGTAAGGATGTGCTGATCGAGCACGGCGGTGGCGGCCTGTATCAGCCGATCGATTTGAACATTGCCCGTTGCCGCATGTCTGTTGCTGTACCGAAGGGCTTCGATTACGCGAACGCCGTGCGTCAGGGCGCCCGCCTGCGGGTGGCCACCAAGTACGTGCAGACCGCACGCGAGCACTTTGCGGCCAAGGGCGTGCACGTCGACCTGATCAAGCTGTACGGTTCGATGGAACTGGGCCCGCTGGTGGGCCTGGCCGACGCGATTGTCGATCTGGTGAGCACCGGCGGCACGCTGCGGGCCAACAATCTGGTGGAAGTGGAGGAGATCATGGAGATCTCGTCCCGCCTCGTGATCAACCAGGCTGCGCTCAAGTTGAAGCGCGAGTCGTTGCAGCCTATTCTGGATGCCTTCGAGCAGGCCTCCCGCCAAACAGCATGAAACTCGATATTCGCAAACTCGATTCCTCTGCCGACGGCTTCGCGAAGCAGCTTCGCGACGTGCTGGCGTTCGAGGCGAGCGAAGACGCCGCCATCGACCGCGCGGCTGCCGAGATCCTCGCCGACGTGAAGACGCGCGGCGATGCAGCCGTCATTGAATACACCAACAAGTTCGACCGCCTGAGCGCTTCCGGCATGAGCGCGCTGGAGCTGCCGGCCACGGCACTCGAAGCCGCGCTGGAGAGTCTGGAGCCCAAGCGTCGCGCGGCGCTCGAAGCGGCCGCTGCGCGCGTGCGCGCCTATCACGAGAAGCAACGCATCGAATGCGGCAGCCATAGCTGGCAGTACACCGAGTCGGACGGCACGGTGCTCGGCCAGAAGGTCACGCCGCTCGATCGCGTGGGCATCTACGTGCCGGGCGGCAAGGCGGCGTATCCGTCGTCGGTGCTGATGAACGCGATTCCCGCACGTGTGGCTGGCGTGAAGGAAATCATCATGGTGGTGCCCACGCCCGATGGCGTGCAGAACCCGCTGGTGCTGGCCGCTGCGCATATCGCTGGCGTGGACCGCGTGTTCACCATCGGCGGCGCGCAAGCCGTCGGCGCACTGGCGTATGGCACCGAGACCGTGCCGGCGGTCGATAAGATCGTCGGTCCGGGCAACGCGTTCGTGGCCGCGGCCAAGCGTCGCGTGTTCGGCACCGTCGGCATCGACATGATCGCCGGCCCGTCGGAAATCCTCGTGATCTGCGACGGCACGACCGACCCGGACTGGGTGGCGATGGACCTGTTCTCGCAAGCCGAGCACGACGAACTCGCGCAGTCGATTCTGCTGTGCCCGGATGCGGCGTATCTTGCCCGCGTGCACCAGTCGATGGAGCGTCAGATCGACGAGATGCCGCGCCGTGACGTGATTGCGGCGTCGCTGCAAGGCCGTGGTGCACTGGTCAAGGTGCGTGACATGAACGAAGCCTGCGAGATCGCCAACGTGATCGCGCCGGAACACCTTGAGATCTCGACGGAAAACGCGCAGCAGTGGGGCGACAAGATTCGCCACGCCGGTGCGATTTTCCTCGGCAAGTTCACGAGCGAAAGCCTGGGCGATTACTGCGCCGGCCCGAACCACGTCCTGCCGACCTCGCGCACGGCACGCTTCTCGTCGCCGCTGGGTGTGTACGATTTCATCAAGCGCTCGAGCCTGATCGAAGTGAGCGAAGGCGGTGCCCGCATGCTCGGCGAAATCGCTGCCGAACTGGCCTACGGCGAGGGCTTGCAAGCGCACGCTCGCAGCGCCGAATTCCGTCTGCATCACGAGTCCTGACATGCGCGACGACGCCCTGTGGCCCGCCGCGCAAATCGCTTCGGCGCCGGCTACGTCCCGGCGTCGGGCTCGCGCATCGCTCGCCCAATCCCCTTTATCGTCAGTCATGCTGCCTGCCCGCCCCGTGCTGGCCGGGCGGCGTGCCGCCGTGCGTTTCGTCATGCGCTTTGTTGTGCGTGTTGCCGCGCTGTTTGCGCTGGGTGCTGCGGCAAGTTCAGCGGCGCATGCTGCCGGTAATTATTGCCAGCACGCCACGTTCGAAGGCGCGTCCGTCGAGCGTATGACCGTCTGCGTGCGCCGGCAGGCGTTCGATAACGACGTCTACGTGCTGCGTCTGGATGGCAAGACGGCCCTGCGCGGCACCGACGACGAAGTCGCGCACGGTGTGTTCGGCCGCGTGGGCAACCGGCTGGTGGCCATGCGTTGCGAAGCCGAGGAATCGCCTGCGCGCGTGAGCCCGGCCGTGGCGCAGGCGCTGTCGTGGCAAACCGGCGTGCGCGTGCAGCGCATCACCGATGCGCTCGGCAGCGTGGAGACCGGGCGCCGCTGCACCGTCAAGATCGACGGGGCCGATGCCGGACTGCTGACGTTCGCTTTCAACTGATTTGCCGCTGCCGGCTTTGTAGCGCTCGTAGACTTCGTAGATTCACCCGCTTCAGACCTTCAAACCGATTCGCGCGTTATCCATTCAGGTGGTCCGACCCTCATGTCTGTCGATCAAGTGATTCGCCCCGAAGTGCTCGCCATGAGCACTTATCCCGTACCCGATGCCAGCGGCCTGCTGAAGCTCGACGCGATGGAGAACCCCTACGGCCTGCCCGAAGCCCTGCGCACCGCGCTGGGTCATCGTCTGGCCGAGGTGGCGCTCAATCGCTATCCGGCGCCGCGCCCCGCAGCGCTGCTCGCCAAGCTCTCGCATGCGATGGGCGTGCCAGCAGGGGCGAAGCTGTTGCTGGGCAACGGATCGGACGAAATCATCAGCATGATCGCGGCGGCCACAGCCCGGCCGGGCGCAGCAGTGATCGCGCCGATGCCGGGTTTCGTGATGTACGAGATGTCGTCGCGTTTTGCGGGCATCGAGTTCGTGGGCGTGCCGCTGAAGGCCGACTTCTCGCTCGACATGCCGGCCATGCTGAACGCCATTGCGGCGCATCCGGGCGCGGTGGTGTATCTGGCTTACCCGAACAACCCGACCGGCAACCTGTTTGCCGACGACGAGATCGAGACGCTGGTGCGCGCCGCCAGCGGTGGCCTCGTGGTCATCGACGAGGCTTACCAGCCGTTTGCGGGCAAGACGTGGATGCCGCGTCTGGCGGATTTCCCGAACGTCGTGGTCATGCGCACGGTTTCGAAGCTGGGGCTGGCCGGGATCCGGCTGGGGTATCTGGCGGGGAGTGCGGAATGGCTCGACCAGTTCGATAAAGTGCGTCCGCCGTACAACGTGAATGTGCTCACGCAGGCGTGCGCCGAATTCATGCTCGATCACCTCGACGTGCTCGATGCGCAGGCGGCCGAATTGCGGGCCGAACGCAGCCGGCTGGCGGCTGCCGTGGCGGCGCTGCCCGGGGTGACGGTGTACCCGAGCGACGCGAATTTTCTGCTCGTGCGGGTGCCGGATGCCGACAAATCCTTCGCGGGCCTGCTCGCACGCAAGGTGTTGATCAAAAACGTGGGTAAAATGCACGTATTGCTGGCCAATTGCCTGCGCTTGACGGTCGGCACCCCCACGGAGAATGCGGCGATGGTCGAAGCCTTGGCCGCATCACTCTAACAAGCTACAAGACGAGAACTCACCATCATGCGCATTGCGGAAGTCGTTCGCGATACCAGCGAAACGCAAATACGCGTCAAGATCGATCTGGACGGCACCGGCCGGAAGACGCTCGACACCGGCGTACCGTTTCTGGACCACATGCTCGACCAGATCGCGCGTCATGGCCTCATCGACATGGAAGTCGAGGCCAAGGGCGACACGTTCATCGACGACCACCACACGGTGGAAGACGTCGGCATCACGCTGGGCATGGCCGTGGCCAAGGCCGTGGGCGACAAGAAGGGCCTCGTGCGCTACGGCCACAGCTATGTGCCCCTCGACGAAGCGCTCTCGCGCGTGGTGATCGACTTCTCCGGACGTCCGGGTCTCGAATTTCATGTGCCATTCACGCGTGCGCGCGTGGGTAGCTTCGACGTCGACCTGACCATCGAATTCTTCCGTGGCTTTGTCAATCATGCCGGCGTGACGCTGCATATCGACAACCTGCGCGGCATCAACGCCCACCACCAGTGCGAAACGGTGTTCAAGGCGTTCGGACGCGCGCTGCGCATGGCGGTCGAGATCGATCCGCGTGCGGCGGGTGTCGTGCCGTCCACGAAGGGCAGCCTGTAAGCGAGCCAGCGAGATAGCCCGCCGGCCCGGATGGCTGGCGGCCCCTGCGACGATTCTTTGCCCCGGCGGAATGCCGGCGCCGCGTGCCCACGATGACGCTCGACGCCTTCAAGTTCTTTATTTCGCTGCTGGCCCTGATCAACCCGTTGGGGGCGATCCCGCTGTTCATCAGCCTCACGTCCACGCAGACGCGCGAAGAGAAACGCCATACGATCAATGTGGCGGCGATTGCGGTGGCGCTGGTGGTGGCGGGCTCGGGCCTGTTCGGCGAGCACATCATCCGCTTTTTCGGCATTTCGATTGCGTCGCTCGAAGTCGGCGGCGGGGTGATCATGCTGCTCATGGCAGTGAACATGATCAACGCGCAGACCGGCAACACGCGCGCAACCGCCGAAGAGCGTCATGAAGCGGAAGAGCGGCCGAATATCGCCGTGGTGCCGCTGGCCATTCCGTTGCTCACGGGGCCGGGCACGATCAGTACCGTGATCATTTACTCGGGCCGTGCTGCCGGGTGGACGCAGATTCTGGCGCTCATGGCGATTGGCGTGGGTGTGGGCGCGGTGTGCTGGGTGGCGTTGCGCAGTGCCGGGCGGATCGAGGGCTGGCTGGGCCGCACGGGTATCAACATCGGCACGCGCCTGATGGGGTTGATCCTCTCGGCGCTGGCCGTGGAATTCATTATCGATGGTTTGAAAATACTGCTGCCGGGTTTGAGATGAATAAGATTGCGATTGTCGACTACGGAATGGGCAACCTGCGCTCGGTCTATCAGGCGCTGCGTGCTGCTGCGCCGGAGGCCGACGTGAGCATCAGCAGCGACGCCGCCGAGATTCGCGCCGCCGACCGCGTGGTGCTGCCGGGTCAGGGCGCCATGCGCGACTGCATGGGCTGCCTGAACGAGTCGGGCCTGCGTGAAGCCGTTGTCGAGGCCGCCGCCACCAAGCCGATGTTCGGCGTGTGCGTGGGCGAGCAGATGCTGTTCGACATTTCCGACGAGGGCAACACGCCCGCGCTCGGCCTGCTGCCGGGCCGTGTGGTGCGCTTCGATCTGGAAGGCCAGTTGCAAGACGACGGTTCGCGCTTCAAGGTGCCGCAGATGGGCTGGAACCGCGTGCGTCAGTCACGGGCTCACCCGATCTGGGCCGGTGTGCCCGACGACAGCTACTTTTATTTCGTGCACAGTTACTACGTCGTCCCCGCCAGCGCCGAACTGACGGCGGGCGAGACGGTCTATGGGGTGCCCTTTACCTGTGCAGTGGCCCAAGATAATATCTTTGCCACCCAGTTCCACCCGGAAAAGAGCGCCCACGCAGGGCTTGCGCTTTACCGCAATTTTGCACAGTGGAAACCTTAACCCGCCTGAGCGGGACCCGTGCGGCGCTTCGGTGCCCGGGCCTGCCGGCTGAGCCAGCTTATACTGTGTCATGTTGAATAATCCGATCCCGACGTGCCGGCGCCTTGCAGGGCAGGGATCGGTTTTGCGTTGTCCGCGTTTTACGCGAATTCCTTTTACTTCCCACTAGCGACGTTTCACGATTGCCTATGCTGCTCATCCCGGCCATCGACCTTAAAGACGGTCAATGTGTACGCCTTAAACAAGGCGACATGGATCAAGCCACTGTTTTCTCGGAGGACCCCGCTGCCATGGCCCGACATTGGGTCGAGCAGGGTGCACGCCGCCTCCATCTGGTGGACTTGAACGGCGCATTCGTTGGCAAGCCGCGTAACGAGGCTGCCATCCGCTCCATCATTCAGGAAGTGGGCGCAGACATCCCCGTGCAGCTGGGCGGCGGTATTCGCGACCTCAACACCATCGAGCGCTATCTCGACGACGGTCTGTCGTACGTGATCATCGGCACGGCGGCGGTGAAGGACCCCGGCTTCCTGAAGGACGCTTGCAGCGCCTTCGGCGGGCACATCATCGTGGGTCTCGATGCCAAGGACGGCAAAGTGGCGACCGATGGATGGAGCAAGCTGAGCGGTCACGAAGTCGTGGATCTCGCGCGCAAGTTCGAAGACTACGGCATCGAGTCGATCATCTACACCGACATCGGCCGTGACGGCATGCTGCAAGGCATCAACATCGAAGCGACCGTGCGCCTCGCGCAGGCCGTGACGGTGCCGGTGATCGCCAGCGGCGGTCTGTCCAACCTGGGTGACATCGACGCGCTGTGCGACGTGCAGAACGAGGGCGTCGAAGGCGTCATCTGCGGTCGCGCGATCTACTCGGGCGACCTGAATTTCTCGTCGGCGCAAACGCGTGCAGACGAGCTTTCCCAAGGAGCGGCATAAGCGAGCTCACGGCTGCGGCCGTCTCGTGTGCCAACATCATGGCTCTCGCTAAACGCATCATCCCGTGCCTGGACGTGACGGCTGGCCGAGTGGTCAAGGGTGTCAATTTTGTCGAACTGCGCGACGCGGGCGACCCCGTCGAAATTGCCCGCCGCTATGACGAGCAGGGTGCCGACGAACTGACGTTTCTCGACATCACGGCCACCTCCGACGGGCGCGACCTGATTCTGCCGATCATCGAATCGGTGGCGGCGCAGGTGTTCATTCCGTTGACGGTGGGTGGCGGCGTGCGCGAAGTCGCCGACGTGCGCCGGCTGCTCAACGCCGGCGCCGACAAGGTCAGCATGAATTCGTCGGCTGTGGCGAATCCGCAACTGATCGCCGATGCGTCGGCCAAGCACGGTGCGCAGTGCATCGTTGTGGCGATCGACGCCAAGCGCGTCTCGGCGGACGGCGAAACGCCGCGCTGGGAAGTCTTCACGCATGGCGGCCGCAAAGCCACCGGCCTCGATGTCGTGGCCTGGGCGAAGAAGATCGCCGAGCTGGGCGCGGGCGAGATCCTGCTCACCAGCATGGACCGCGACGGCACCAAGAGCGGCTTCGATCTGGCGCTCACGCGCGCCGTGTCGGACGCCGTGAGCATCCCCGTGATCGCCTCGGGCGGCGTGGGTTCGCTGGCCGATCTGGCCAACGGCGTGACGCAAGGCCATGCCGATGCCGTCCTCGCCGCCAGCATCTTCCATTACGGCGAGCACACCGTCGGCGAAGCCAAGCGCTTCATGGCCGACAAGGGCATTTCGGTGCGGCTCTGAACGGGAATCAACGGATCATGACGCAAGACTGGCTGGACAAGGTAAGTTGGGACGCTCAGGGCCTCGTGCCCGTGATCGCGCAGGAAGTCGGCAGTAACGACGTGCTGATGTTCGCGTGGATGAATCGTGAAGCGCTCGCGCGCACGGTCGAGACCCGCGAGGCCGTCTACTACTCGCGCTCGCGCAAACGCCTGTGGCACAAGGGCGAAGAGTCGGGCCACGTGCAGAAAGTGCACGAGATTCGCCTCGACTGCGACGAAGACGTGGTGCTGCTCAAGGTCGAGCAGATCGACGGCATTGCGTGCCATACCGGCCGCCATTCCTGTTTCTTCCAGAAGTTCGAGGGCACTGTCGACGACGGCCAATGGGCCACCGTCGAGCCGGTGCTCAAAGACCCGCACAAGATCTATAAGTGAGCACCATGAACGATACGCTTGCGCGTGTTGCCGAAGTGATCGCCTCGCGTCGTGGCGGCGATCCGGATAAATCGTACGTTGCGCGCCTGTTCCACAAGGGTGACGACGCGATTTGCAAGAAGATCGGCGAAGAAGCCACCGAAGTGGTGCTCGCCGCCAAGGACATCCGCATCGGCGGCGCAGACAATCTGCGCCAGAAGCTGGTCAACGAGACCGCCGACCTGTGGTTCCACTGCATGGTGCTGCTCGCGCACCACGACCTGAGCCCGGACGAAGTACTCGCCGAGCTGGCACGCCGTGAAGGCCTCTCGGGGCTGACGGAAAAGGCCCAGCGGGGCACGCGCGGCGAACACGCCGACTGATATGGGGCCGTCTGGCGCGCCGGCATCGACTGCCTGCACGCCGGCACACCTGCACCGAGCGCCGCACACACTGTACCGATTCGACATGCCGGCGCATCACGCCGGCAGACGCGAGGGAGACCATCCATGAACGATCCGCAGACCCCCGGTACGACCAACCCTTCCGGCAGCACCGGCAACCCCGGCAACCCTTACGTCGTCAATCCGCCCACGACCGAGCAAGAGCGCGCGCTGCGCAAGCTCACGCACGTGCTCTACGCCCTGTACGCCCTGTTTTGGCTCACCGGCGGCGTGACGGCCATCGTGGCGATCATCATCAACTACATCAAGCGTGACGATGCTGTCGGCACGCTCTACGCGTCGCACTTCACGTGGCAGATCCGCACCTTCTGGTGGTCGGTGCTGTGGGGCGTGTTGGGCGTGGCGTTGGCGGTGGTGATGGTCGGTTTCGCGATTCTCTGGGTGCTCGGCATCTGGACGCTGTACCGGATCGTGAAGGGCTGGCTGTACCTGAACGACAACAAGCCCATGTACGCGGCGCGCACCTGATCGCTGACGCAGGCGGCCCCGTTTGATCGAGGCCGTCGATTTGGGTCACTCCCTTTGGGTTACTCCCTTTGAGACATTGGAGAGGAAGACATCCGCATGACGCACGACAACTGTATCTTCTGCAAAATCGTCGCCGGGCAAATTCCGAGCACACAGGTGTATGCCGATGACGACGTGATTGTGTTCAAGGACATCAATCCGGCCGCCGACCTGCACTTGCTCATGGTGCCGCGCAAGCACATCGCTACGTTGCAGGATGCGCAGCCGGAAGATCAGGCATTGCTCGGCAAGATGCTGCTGCTCGCGCCGAAGCTCGCTGCCGAGCAGGGTTACGCCTACGACGGCGACCCTGAGAACGTCGACGGCAACGGCTTCCGGGTGGTCGTGAACAACGGCCCGGGCGGCGGACAAGAGGTTTATCATCTTCACATGCATATTCTGGCGGGCCCGCGGCCGTGGAAGCGCATGTGAGGCAAATGACGTGAAGCATCGGCGGGATGCGGAAGATTGCCGCAGGTCGCCGGTTCACGGTGCGCTAGTGCCGCATCGGGAAAGGTTTCACGAAACATTTATTTCTACCCGGCGTCCGACACGGTTACGATGCTGGACGTGACGCCCGATGTGCCACAATGGGGCACATTGCGGCGCTCACACGGGCAAATACAATGCATCGGACGGGGTTGTCCGATAAGACCCTCGCCGCAAGTCGGCCGGGGCGAATCACGCAAGGAGAGTGGTCATGGGTTCGTTGAGTATTTGGCACTGGCTGATCGTGCTGGTGATCGTGATGATGGTTTTTGGCACCAAGAAGCTGCGTAACATGGGCAGCGATCTGGGCGGTGCAGTCAAGGGCTTCAAGGACGGCATGAAGGAAGGCGAAAGCGCCCCGGCCGCCAAGGAAGACCCGATGACGGCCAAGGAACTGCGCGACTCGACGACCATCGACGTGCAGGCCAAGGACGCGAGCAACAACAAGCAAGGCTAAGTCGGCGTCGACATGATCGATCTCGGCCTTTCCAAACTGATGTTGATCGGCGTTGTGGCGCTGGTCGTGATCGGTCCCGAGCGTCTGCCGAAGGTGGCACGCACGGCGGGCGCGCTGTTTGGCCGCGCCCAGCGTTACATCAACGATGTGAAGGCCGAGGTGGGCCGCGAGATGGAGCTCGACGAACTTCGCAACATGCGAAGCGAGTTCGAGAACGCGGCACGCAGCGCCCAGAGCACGGTTCAGAAACATCTGAATGAGCAGGAGTCCTCGCTCAACGAGGCCTGGGCAAGCGCCACGGGCACGTCGAGCAGCGAGATTGCCGGAGGTGGCACCGATGCCGCGACCGGCTACTCCGACAGCTACCTCGCCGAGCCGGTCGTCACGTCCGGCATTCGTGCGTCGACCAAGCGCCGCAACTGGCGCGTGCGCCGCAATGCAACGCCGGTGTGGTTCAAGCAGGCCAGCGCCACGCGCACGAAAGTGCAGTCAGGTGCGGCGCGGGTCGCGCGGCATACGCCGGCCAAGCTGCGCCGTCCCGTCAAGTTCTTCTGAGGCGCGTGCGCACCTTATTTCCGCCACCTTGCGCCGTACCGGCCTCATTCCTGGATAAGTCGACGTGAGCGACGACAAGCAAACCCCTGACGGGGGCACCGAAGAGACTTTCATCTCGCACCTGATCGAGCTGCGCAACCGCATCATTCGCGCGGGCGCGGCGGTGATCGTGGTGTTCCTCTCGCTGGTCTATTGGGCGCCGGATATCTTCCGTCTGCTCTCGCGCCCGTTGACGCAATCGCTGCCCGCCGGCGGCAAGATGATTGTCACGGACATCACCGGATCGTTCTTCGTGCCGATGAAAGTCACGATGATGGTCGCGTTCGTGATTGCGCTCCCCATCGTGCTGTATCAGGCCTGGGCATTCGTTGCGCCGGGGCTGTATCAGCACGAGAAGAAGCTGGTATTTCCGCTGGTAGTGAGCAGTTACTCGCTGTTCCTGATCGGCATGGCGTTCGCGTACTTCCTGGTGTTCCCGACCGTGTTCCACTTCATGGCGCATTACAACGCGCCGCTGGGCGCGGAGATGAATACCGATATCGACAATTACGTGAGTTTTGTCCTGACCATGTTCCTATGCTTCGGGGTGACCTTCGAAGTGCCGGTGGTCGTGGTGGTGCTCGCGCGCATGGGTGTCGTGAGCATCGAGAAGCTCAAGCAGATTCGCCCGTACGTGATCGTCGGTGCCTTCGTGCTCGCCGCCGTAGTGACGCCGCCGGACATGCTCTCGCAGCTGATGCTTGCCATTCCGCTCTGTATCCTCTACGAACTCGGCCTGATTGCGGCACGGATCTTCGTCAAGCAAGGACACACGAACGAAGAGAAAGAGAACGGGCAGGCGACGCCGTAACGACGTGACGGCGTAGCGACATAACGACATAACGACATAACGACGTGACGAAGTTGTGAGTCACCACGAGTAATAAAGAAAGCACGGGCTGCGTCCCGTGCTTTTTTATTGCCCATGGCAATCCGGTGCGAAGCCCGTGGCGATGCAAAACGCGGCGGACAGACGCGTCGGCCAAACGCGTCGGCGAAACAAAAACGGCCGCGCCGAAGCGCAGCCGTTTTGTAGTTCCGACACCGGAGCGTGAGCCCCAGCTTGCCGTCAGTCGGCGCCGTTCTCGTCGTTGCTGTCGTCGTCGTCCTGCGCAGGGCGCTTGGGCGGCGGCGGACGCTTGCCGATGGTCACGGTCAGGTCCATATCCTTCTTCTTGCGCGTGACGTGGATCTTCGCCTGCGTACCCGGCTTGATCTGCGCGATCACGTTGAGCAGTTCGGTCGTGTCGCGGATCGACTCGTCGTTGACCTTGGTCAGTATGTCGCCCGGTTGCACGCCAGCCTTGTCCGCTGGCCCGCCTTGCACGACACCGGCGATGATCACGCCCGAGTCCTGCTGCAAGCCAAACGATTCAGCGATATCGGACGTGATGTCCTGCGGTTCCACACCGACCCAGCCACGCGTGACCGTACCGCTGGTGATGATGCTCTCGAGCACCGTGCGCGCCGTTGACACCGGAATGGCGAAGCCGATCCCCATGTTGCCGCCGCTGCGTGAGTAGATCGCCGTGTTGATGCCGAGCAGATTGCCGTTCACGTCGACCAGCGCGCCACCCGAGTTGCCGGGGTTGATCGCCGCATCTGTCTGGATGAAGTTCTCGAAGGTGCTGATGTCGAGGTGGTTCCGGCCGAGCGCGCTGATGATGCCCATCGTCACCGTCTGGCCGACGCCGAACGGGTTCCCGATGGCCAGCACCACATCGCCGACGCGCACCTGATCCATGCGGCCGAGCGTGATGGCGGGCAGGTTGTCCAGCGTGATCTTGAGCACGGCGAGGTCGGTCTCGGGGTCGCTGCCGACGAGTTTCGCGCGGGCTTTGCGGCCATCGGCGAGGGCGACTTCGATCTCGTCGGCGCCGTCCACCACGTGATGATTCGTGAGAATATAGCCCTCACTGCTGACGATCACGCCCGAGCCGAGGCTCGAGACCGGGTCTTGCCGCACCGTGCCGCCGCCGTCGCCGAAGAAGTAACGGAACAGCGGATCATCAAGGCGCGGGTCGCGATTCTGCTTTTGTTCCTTGCTGGAAAAAATGCTGACGACCGCGGGCATGGCCTTTTGCGCGCCGTCGGCGTAAGAGCCGGTAGCCGGCTTGTCCGACAGGCTGGGGGCGACTTCCTGAAGGGCGATGATCGGGTTGGCCAACTGTTTGCCGAACGAACCCTGGCGTTGCAACCACTGCGGCTTGAGCGTGGCAATGATGAAGAGCAACGCAAGCAGCACGGTGACCGCTTGCGCGAACAGTAGCCAGAAGCGTCTGAGCATGAAAGAGCGAGACCTTATATGAATCGTGTTGAACTCGAATTGTATCTGAACGATACCCTGCAAATCGCGCAATTTCGCGATTACTGCCCCAACGGCCTACAGGTTGAAGGGCGCGATGAGATCCGCAAAATCGCCAGCGGCGTGACCGCCAGCCTGGCGTTTCTTGTAGCGGCGCGTGACTGGGGCGCCGACGCGGTCATCGTCCATCACGGCTACTTCTGGAAGAACGAAGATGCCCGTGTTGTGGGGATGAAACGCCGACGCCTTGGCTTACTGATCGGCAACGACATCAACCTGTTCGCCTTCCACCTGCCGCTCGACGCGCACCCCGAGTTGGGCAACAACGCGCAACTGGGCAAACTGCTGGGATTCGCCGACGATGGCGGGCGTTTCGGCCCCGATCAGCTCGGATGGCTCGGCAGGCCCGCGCAGCCCACGACCTTGGCCGAACTCGCCGCCCATGTCGAAGCGACACTGGGCCGCACGCCGCTCATGCTGGGCGAACCCGATCGCGTGGTCCGACGCGTCGCATGGTGCACGGGTGGCGCGCAGGGCTTCTTCGAGGCGGCCATCGCCACGGGGGCGGACGTCTACATCAGCGGTGAAGTGTCCGAACCGACCACTCACCTCGCGCACGAGAGCGGCGTCGGCTATCTGGCCGCGGGGCACCACGCCACGGAGCGCGGCGGGGCGAGAGCCGTTGGCGAACATGTCGCCGAACGCTTCGGCCTCGAACACAAATTCTTCGACATGCCTAATCCGGTCTGAGCCGGTCTGAGCCGGTTTGAGCCGGGAGCGGATGCGGGCAGGTGCGAGGGCCAGCCACCGCGCAACGCGGGTGGCTGGCAGACAGGCCAGAAAGCTCAGCCGTTCTGCTTCTTGAGGCTGTCGCGGATTTCGCGCAGCAGAACGATGTCTTCCGGCGTGGGGGCCGGTGCCGCCGGGGCTTCCGGGGCCGGGCGCTTCAAGCGGTTGATCTGCTTGACCATGATGAAGATGATGAACGCCAGAATGATGAAGTTGATGGCGACGGTGATGAAGTTGCCGTAACCGAAGACGGCAACGCCGGCCTTGGTCAGATCGGCGTACGACGTGGGGTTGCCTTTGAAGTCGGGCGGGATGGCGCCGAGCAGAATGAATTTGCTCGAGAAGTCGAGGCCACCGAAGATGGCGCCGACAATCGGCATGATGAGGTCTTTGACGACCGAGTCGACGATCTTGCCGAATGCCGCGCCGATGATCACACCGACGGCCAGATCGACCACATTGCCTTTGACGGCAAATTCCTTGAATTCCGACATGAAGCTCATGCCATTCCTCCGCTGTTTTAATGAGGGCCGGGGGCGCGCACAGTAGCTGTCACCGGGGTGAGACAGGGAAAATGATGACTAAATGTCGTGCACGCGTCAACGAAAGCGGCGATCATAGCGACTCTCGTGCAGCATCCCAGAAGCGAAACCCCGGGTGAGCATCAGCCGCCCGCAGGGTACGTTAATCCTTTGAAAATACGCGAAAACCACTAGGAGACTGGGGCGTTTAGCCGTTGTTTCAGGCATTTACGCTCGCGTATGATTTAAGGTTGACGGAAATACCAAATCAACCGTGTGGGGCTTGTGATGAGTGACAATCAAGAAAAGGCCGTCGACAGTAGCCGCCGGAATCTGCTGATTGCAACGTCCGTAGCTGGAGGCGTGGGCGGCGTTGCAACACTTGTTCCTTTCGTCAGTTCTCTGGAACCCTCTGAGCGAGCCAAGGCGGGCGGTGCGCCGGTCGAGGCCGATATCAGTAATCTCAAGCCCGGCGAAAAGATGACCGTGGCGTGGCGTGGTCTGCCGGTGTGGATCGTGCGCCGCACGCCGGCGGAAATGGATTCGCTGTCCAAAGTGACGGGCGAACTCGCTGATCCGGACTCCAAGGAGACTTTCTCCTACCCGATGCCCGACTATTGCAAGAACGCGTTTCGGGCGCGTGCCGAGCATAAGGATCTGCTCGTTGTGGTCGGCATCTGTACCCATCTGGGGTGCATTCCATCGGGTCCTTACGACGCCAATACCATCCCTGCTTTGGGGCACGATCCGGGCTTCCTGTGCCCGTGCCATGGTTCTACGTACGACATGTCGGGCCGCGTGTTCAAGAACAAGCCGGCACCGAAGAATCTCGACGTTCCTCGTTTCATGTTCGTGAACGACACTCGGCTCGTGATCGGTAAAGACGAAAAAGGAGAAGCGTAACCATGGCCGCCGACAAACAGGTCGACACGACGGGCTTGCTGGGCTGGATCGATCGTCGCTTCCCGCTGACACAGCTTTGGAAAGATCACGCTTCCGAGTACTACGCCCCTAAAAACTTCAACTTCTGGTATTTCTTCGGATCGCTGGCGATGCTGGTGCTGGTGATTCAGATCGTCACCGGCATTTTCCTGGTGATGAACTACAAGCCGGACGCCAACCTTGCGTTTGCGTCGGTCGAATACATCATGCGCGAGGTGCCGTGGGGATGGCTCATCCGCTACATGCATTCCACGGGCGCGTCGATGTTCTTCGTGGTCGTGTATCTGCATATGTTCCGGGGGCTGTTGTACGGTTCGTACCGCAAGCCGCGTGAGCTGGTGTGGGTGTTCGGGTGTCTGATCTTTCTGTGCCTGATGGCCGAGGCGTTCTTCGGGTATCTGCTGCCGTGGGGTCAGATGTCGTATTGGGGCGCACAGGTGATCGTGAACCTCTTCTCGGCAATTCCGTTCATCGGCCCGGATCTGTCGCTGTGGATTCGTGGCGACTACGTGGTGTCGGACGCGACGCTCAACCGCTTCTTCGCCTTCCACGTGATTGCGATTCCGCTGGTGCTGATTGGCCTGATCGTGGCGCACATCATTGCGTTGCACGAAGTGGGTTCGAACAACCCCGACGGCATCGAGATCAAGGACAAGAAGGACGCCAACGGCCGGCCGCTCGACGGCATTCCGTTCCATCCGTACTACACCGTGCACGACATCATGGGTGTGGGTGTGTTCCTGATGGTGTTCTCGGCGATCGTGTTCTTTGCGCCGACGATGGGCGGGTACTTCCTCGAAGCGAACAACTTCATCCCGTCCGACTCGCTCAAGACGCCGCCGCACATCGCACCGGTCTGGTACTTCACGCCGTTCTACTCGATGCTGCGGGCCACGACCGATGACTTCAAGCACGTGCTGATGGCGTTGACGGTGATCGTCGCGGCCGTGTGGTGGATCAAGGGTCGCGCGGCGGCCACCACCAAGGTGGCGGGTTCTGGCGGTGTGGTGTTGCTGTTGTTGGCGATGTTCCTGATCGAAGCCAAGTTCTGGGGCGTGGTGGTGATGGGCGGCGCGGTGGTGACGCTGTTCTTCCTGCCGTGGCTGGACCAGAGCCCGGTGAAGTCGATCCGGTACCGTCCGGGATTTCATAAGGTGTTGTTGGGTATCCTCGTCGTCATCTTTGCTGTGCTGGGTTACCTGGGTATCCAGGAGCCGACGCCCGTGAAGACTGCGGTCTCGCAAATCGGCGCGCTGTATTACTTCGGATTCTTCTGGCTGATGCCGATCTGGAGCAAACGCGGCACGTTCAAGCCGGTGCCCGAGCGCGTAACCTTCGCGGCGCATTGAGCGCACTCAAGTCGACTAGGGATATCAAGATGAAAAAACTGTTGCTCATCCTGGCGCTCCTCAGCGGTTTTGTGGCGCCGGCCATGGCGGAAGAGGGCGGGCCGCTCGATACGGCGCCCAACCGCGTGGACGACCTGGCGTCGCTGCAACGCGGGGCCAAGCTTTTCGTGAATTACTGTCTGAATTGCCACTCGGCGGCATCGATGCGGTATTCGCGTCTCAAGGACCTTGGGCTGTCGGAAGCAGAGATCAAGAACAATCTGCTTTTCACGACCGACAAGATTGGCGAGACGATGACCGTGGCGATGCGTGCGGCGGATGCGAAGGACTGGTTTGGTTCGGCGCCGCCGGATTTATCGGTGGAGGCGCGTGCGCGGGGGACGGACTGGCTGTATACGTACCTGCGCACGTTCTACCGTGACGATGCGCGTCCGACGGGCTGGAACAACGTGGCGTTCCCGAATGTGGGCATGCCGAACCCGTTCTGGCAGTTGCAGGGACAGCGTGGATTGAAGCATGTGGAGGGCGCGGAGCATGGCCCGGCACAGTTCGTGCAGATCACTCAAGGAACGATGAAACCGGTGGAATTCGATTCTGCCATGGCTGATCTGGTATCTTATCTGGATTGGATGTCGGAGCCGGCGCAGCGTACGCGCAGGCAGCTTGGCGTCTGGGTTTTGTTGTTCTTGGGACTCTTTACGGTGCTTGCCTGGCGCCTGAATGCGGCCTATTGGAAGGACGTGAAGTAAAATAACGTCTGTACGACGGGGCCAGGGTCAGGGAAGCGTCGGTTTCCCACCCCGGCCCCGTTGGTTTTTAAGGAAGACGCGCTATGATGGTTTTGTACTCGGGCACGACCTGCCCCTTCTCCCAGCGTTGCCGGCTGGTTCTGTTCGAAAAAGGCATGGATTTTGAGATCCGTGACGTCGATCTGTTCAACAAGCCGGAAGACATTGCGGTGATGAACCCGTACGGTCAGGTGCCGATTCTTGTTGAGCGCGACCTGATTCTGTACGAATCGAACATCATCAATGAGTACATTGACGAGCGTTTCCCGCATCCGCAGCTGATGCCGGCGGACCCGGTGCAGCGTGCGCGTGCGCGCCTGTTCCTGTTCAACTTCGAGAAAGAGTTGTTCGTGCACGTGAGCACGCTTGAGAACGACAAGGGCCGTGCGGCCGAGAAGGCCCATCAGGCCGCTCGCCAATCGATTCGCGATCGTCTGACGCAGCTTGCACCGATCTTCTTGAAGAACAAGTACATGCTGGGCGAAGAGTTCTCGATGCTCGACGTGGCGATTGCGCCGCTGCTGTGGCGTCTGGACCACTACGGCATTGAGTTGTCGAAGAATGCTGCCCCGTTGATGAAGTATGCCGAGCGTATTTTCAGCCGTCCGGCGTACATTGAAGCGCTGACGCCGTCCGAAAAGGTCATGCGTCGTTAATACGGCGTTATTACGTCGCGAATGCGTCGATACCCCGCTGGCGCGGGCCGGCCTGCCGAAGTTGGCGGGCTGGCTGGCCAAGGGGGACGAAATGTCTTATGCCTCCTGAAACGTCTACCAAGCCCTATTTACTGCGCGCGCTGTACGAGTGGTGTACCGATAACGGGTACACGCCGTATCTGGCCGTGCATGTCGATGCCAAGACGCGAGTTCCGCGCGAGTTTGTGAAAGATGGCGAGATCGTGCTGAACATCAGCTTCGATGCCACGAGCGGGCTCCAGATGGGCAACGACTGGATTGAATTCAGCGCCCGCTTCGGCGGCATCTCGCAGAAGGTTGAGGTGCAGGTGCCGAACGTGCTGGCGATTTATGCCCGCGAGAATGGTCAGGGAATGGCCTTCCCGGTCGACAAACAGGCACAGGCGGATGCGGGGCCGGAGTTGGAATCGGTACCGTCGTCGCCGGAGTCTGACGAAGACGATCCGGAACCGCCGCGTCCTGGCGGTAACGGCGCGGCTGGCAGCAATGCCCCGCGCGGACACCTGAAAGTGGTGAAGTAATTCACGGCACAGTGTGCGGATGGGGAGGTGCTCTTTGAGCGGTTCCCCAAACGGGCGCGGTTGTGAGGAATTTTGCACTGACAGGTAGTCGCAATAGCCAATGAATCGGTTACAATGTGCGACTTCGCCGGCTTAGCTCATCTGGTAGAGCAGTTGATTTGTAATCATCAGGTGGCGGGTTCGAGTCCTGCAGCCGGCACCAATACAGTCGGGCCTTTGCGGCCAGTTTCAGCAAAGGCCCGACGTTCGCAATCCCCCCTCCGCGTTCGCAATTCCCTCATCGAGACGGCTTTACAGGGCGTGCACCGCGCGAATAGTGGGCGGTCATCCCCGGTGTTGTGTGGCCCGCGAGACGCTGTGCTTCCTCCAAGCCTGATTCGATCGCTTTGCGCGTCACGCTTCGCGCGCGCAAGTCCCGGAACTGAAAATCCGCCTTGTCAATCTTGGCCTTGTCGCGCGCGTTGTCGAACCGCGAGCGCAGTTGGCCGCGCGTAAGCGGGTGCCCTTTCTCGTCGCGCAGCAGGTACGGCGAGACGTCTACCTCGCTTCCTCGCCATGCCAGCAAGGCGTCAACGAGCTTCTTCAGCTCGCCGGTCACTTCGATAACCACAACACTGCCGGTCTTCGACTGCGCGAAGGCGAACAACACCGTACGAATTGAGCTGGCGTTGCTGGGACACTTGTTCCGCGTGGCCATTCAGGAGTGGGGGCTGGGTCTTACGTTTAATCCCGTCGCCAATGTACGCAAGCCGAGCCCCGGAGCGGGGCGCAATCGTCGATTGAGTGTTGATGAGCAGGAGGCATTGTTTGCTGCTGCGGACGCGCACAGCAATCCGATGCTGGGTTGGGTCGTTCGGCTGGCAGTTGAGACTGGGATGCGTTCGTCCGAGATCGTAGGAATGCGTTGCTCAGACGTTGATCTTGCAAAGCGAGTCATAAGGCTGCTTGACACGAAGAATGGCTCCGCTCGATCTGTTCCCCTGACCCGCGCGGCTTCTGAGATTCTCAAGTTGGCGTTGGAAAATCCAACGAGACCTAGCGACACGGCACTCGTATTTTTCGGCGAGCCTGGGCGGGACGGTGTCAGGCGTGCATATGTGTTCCAGAAGCTTTGGAGCGCTATCACCGAAAAGGTTGGGCTCGCTGATTTGCACTTTCACGATCTGCGTCATGAGGCGGTTAGTCGGCTCGTGGAAGCAGGTCTGAGCGATCAGGAGGTGGCTTCGATTAGTGGCCACAAATCAATGCAAATGCTCAAGCGATATACGCACCTTCGAGCGGAGGATCTGGTGGCTAAGCTTGATCGTCTATGAGCGATGGCTTGAAGTAGCCCACACATTGGGTCTGCGTTCCACCCCGTATGATTATCGGCAGGGAGGTGCAATGGAATGCGACGGGCTGACTCCGATCGGAATGTTTGTCGAAACTTTAGCCGCTAAAATCTGACGGCGCGGAGTCAGGGTGTTCGTGCCGAGCCGGCTGTATTGCATGTGAGACTCGGCAATGGGCTGCGCATGTGGTGCGAAGCCCTGCGCCTAGTAGATTATCTTAGATAATCTTAGGTGAAATCTCCTGGTTGAACGGAAACCCTTTTCCCATAAGGACTTCGAGGGTTTCCGGTTGTACAGATAAACGGGGATTCTGGTACAGATAAACGGGGGTTTTTGTACAGATAAACGGGGTTCTCAATTGCGCGCGCTCGTCACTTTCGCGGCCGCTGAATGTGAAACTTTCCACGCAAACGCTCCTCGGCGTTCCAGTTTATTTCCCTGAGTTCCTGTATCGCAGTAGCGAGTCGCTGCCGGCGCTTATGCATGGTGTTTGTGTTCGCCTGTTCTGGCCACGCATATGAACAAAGCGTGTCGATCGCCACAACACGTTTGCTGCCTGCGTTTATAACCGCGCACAGTCTCTGATGGACTAATCTGGCGACATCGCTTCTCAGTGCCCGAATTTCCTGCATGTCGATTTGGGTGTATTGACCCTCCCCCAAGATAGCCCGCGTCAAGTGGGGGTTTAGCGCTACGGCAAGTTTCCCGCGTCGCTCGTCAATTACAAGTCCCGACAGCAATCTGAATCCTTGACGAATGCCATTAGCCTCGGCGATGACTGACACGGTCCAGAGTCGCTCGATACACCTCCGGATTGTCCTGCTATCGTCGATATCGGCATAACCAATCTCGCGGGCTAAGCTCCCGTAGTGTTGATTTTCACCAAATCTTGACCCGGGATTTTCATCGAAATTTAACCCACCCCAATCAGCCTAGTACATCTACTTCTGTGTGGATAAGTCGTCATTTTCCGTGCCCTTGGGGGCCTTTTTCCGCGATACCCGAGACTTGGCCGAACTGGTCTTGAAACGCCAGGAATCGTTGCCCGTTTCTACGATGTGGCAGTGATGCGTCACCCGGTCGAGCAGCGCAGTTGTCATCTTTGCGTCCCCGAATACGCTGGCCCATTCGCTAAAGCTCAGATTCGTCGTTATCGCCACGCTGGTGTGCTCGTACAGCTTCGAGAGCAGATGAAATAGCAGTGCACCGCCCGTCTGGCTGAATGGCAGGTAGCCCAGCTCATCGAGGATCACCATATCCACGTACATCAGCTTGTGCGCTATTTGGCCTTGCTTGCCGATAGCCTTCTCTTGCTCCAGCGCGTTCGTCAGTTCCACTGTCGAAAAGTACCTAACTCGCTTGCCTTGGCGCTGCACCGCTTGGATGCCTATCGCAGTCGCCAAATGCGTCTTGCCGGTACCGGGCCCGCCGATAAACACCACGTTGTGTGCGCTGGAGAGAAACGCCAGGTCATGTAGTTCTCGCACCAGCATTTCATCTACGTGCGCTTGGTCGAAATCGAATCCGGTGAGATCGCGATGTGCCGGGAAACGAGCCGCAGTCATTTGATAGGCAATAGATCGGACTTGGCGCTCTGCCGTCTCAGCCATCAGCAGTTGCTTCATGAAACGCTCCGGATCAAACTCCGTGTGCCTGGATTGTGCGAGCAGCTCCGGCCAACTGCTTGCCATGCCGTGCAACTTCAAACCCTTGAGCTGAGCTGTAATGTCATTAGACATGGCGATTCTCCGGGGCATTGGGCCTTAGGCTCTCATAGCGATCGACATCCGCTGAGGGCTCTTCGGTCAGGTGCAGTTTGGTTGGTGCGGGCAGTAACGGCCCGACTGGCGTTTTGAGCCGGCCCAGCACATTGATGACATGCTCGGCACTCGGCCGACCTGACTCCAATGACATTTTTACGGCAGTCAGCACAGCGTCTAAACCGTGGTCACGTACTGCCGCTAGTACTTGCGTCATAACCCGGTCGCCACCGGGATGCTTGAGCAAGTAATGCTGTAAGCGCTGCAGCGGCACCGGCATCGTCGCAAACGGTGCTCCGTTGCGCAGTGCACCGGGTTTTCGCTCCACCAAGTCGATGTAGTGGCGCCAATCGTAAAAAGTGAGGTATCGATCAAAGCTACGCTCATGTCGGGCGACTTCTTGCCCTTCGGAAACGATGCTCAGATATGTCGGGTAGCAGCGCACGCTAACGACCTGATTGGTCAGATTCGATGGCACGCTGTAGCGATTGCGTTGGAAGTGAATCAGGCTCGTTGAGGAGACGCGTAGCGTCTGCTCAACATATCCATCAAATGGCTTAGGGTTGGGCATCAACTTCGTGCGCTCATCTTGCAACGCGTCAGCAATGGTGAGCTCAGGCCACTGCGGGTGTTTGCCTTGCCACGCGCATAGGCATTGGTCGGCAACCCACTCGTTGAGCGTCGCAAGTGTTTCCCATCGATGCTCGGCCGCTTCATGCCAAATCTGTCGTCGCCGATCTTGCACGTTCTTCTCGACGATACCTTTCTCCCAACCGGCAGCGCGATTGCAGAATTCGGGCTCAAAGAGGTAGTGGCCACACATCGCCTCGAAGCGGGCGTTGATCGCTCGCTCTTTGCCTCGGCCGACCTTGTCGACCGCAGTCTTCATGTTGTCGTAAATCCCTCGCCGAGGCACGCCACCAAATGCTGCAAAAGCTCGAGCATGTGCGTCGAATAGCATCTCATGGCTCTGCGTGGGATAGGCAACCAACCAGAATGCGCGACTGGCGTTGAGTTTGACGTGGGCGACCTCGAGCCGCCGGCGCAAGCCTCCCACGAAGGCATACTCGCAGCTCCAATCAAACTGGAACGCCTCACCCGGATCGAAAGCCAACGGCACGTAAGCTTTGGTGCGTGGTGCCTGGGATTGCGTCTCGTGCCAGTGCCGCACGAAGGCGCTCACTCGTGCGTAGCTGCCGGCGTAGCCCTGTGCATGGATTGCCTCAAACATGAAGCGAGCGGTACGGCGATCACGCTTTGGCCGATGGCTGTCGGTGCGTAACCAGCAGCTCAATTGCTCCGCCCACTCATCGATGACGCTGGGGCTGATTCGCTTGGGGTAATGGGGTTCGACCGCATCGGTCTGGCGCAGCCAGCTGCGAATCGTGTTTCGGGACAGGCCCGTGCGTCGCGCAATCTCTCGCAGCGGTACCTTCTCGCGGAAATACATCCGCCTGATCTTGGCTAGCATGCCCACCGTGATCACCTTGGTATCTCCTGCTCAAAGGTTGAGCAGGACATTGAATCACGTGGGTCAATTTTCGATGAAAACTACACCCCTCAAAGGGTCAGTTCTTGGTGCACATCAACACTCGAACATCACTTGGTTCGACTCGATGTCGCCCTTACGTGCGCCCATGCGGTGTTTGGGGACTCAGCATTCAAGAAGTGGTTAGGCGACAAGTATGAGCGCCGAATGAATCGGGCGGTATTTGATTGCATTACTCGCTTCTTTGCCGACGAAGATGTTGCCAGGATTGCTGAGCAGAGGAAGGACGATGTCGTTGCAGCATTCAAGCAACAGTGCACGGACCCGAAATTCATGGAATCCATTGAACGAACGACGAAGAGCATTGCGTCAACGCAGTACCGAATTCAAGCATGGGGAAGTACGCTCTCGGTTGTGGTAGGGAAACAATTTGACGCTGGTATGGCGATCATTAGGTGAAAAAATGGCGCCCAAGGTGACGAGTCAGCACTTCCAGCATATGGAAGCACGACTGAAGTTGCTGCGAGCCAAGTTCCTGGCAAGGGAAGTTAGCAAGCAGCAAAAGTTTCCTCCGGACCCTGCCGACCTGGACAGGATTGCTGCTTTTCGTTTGCTAGCTCATGCCGAGATCGAAGACTATCTCGAATTGAAAGCCAAGGCCTATGTGAACGCAGCGTTAGCCGACCTGAAGGCTAAGCAGTCGATATTGCGACAGTTTGACCTCTACGCTCTCGCGCAGCATTTCGAGAAACCTCTGCCTGTGAGTTGCACCTTTCTGGCTTCGATGTAAGCCACACGAAGGATGGTTTTCGCTGGGAAGAGCACGAGGAACTCTTTCTCGAATTACTGGAAGAAGAACTCAAGCGGTCTCCCCTAGACCTGCTTGACCAGGCGGAGGGCTATCGGGCTAGGCAGCGTCATAATCGCTCCTTGGCTGAGACAGCGGAAAAAGCGACCAACAGCGTGGGAGATGTTGTCGAGCGGGAACTCGCTCCTGTGCTAGACGAGGAGGAGCGAAATCCAGCCGCACCGCCTCCCGTCCCTCCCAAGATTGGAGTGCCGTCGACCTCAGGGTTTGAGCGAGCCGTGGAGGTTCGTGTTGCGAACACCACCTGGAAACTGACAATCAAGGCAAATACAGACCCGGCGGTGACCGACTGGCTTCGAGTCGGGGACGCAACTCAACCGACAACCGATGGTGGTCGGACACGCTACGTTCAGGTCGACGTGTCACTCGTGCATCCCTTTGTAGAACGATTCGCCGGTTCGGGCAATGAAAACATCGAAATCTTCGTTCGATTCGCCAGCGCGGCGGCGTTATCCGCCGCGCTAAGCACTGAAGCGGGTGCGAAACCTCAGTATTTTCTCTACCACCTCAACAAGCTGCTCCGCGAGACTTTCGCGGCTCCATATCCGCTTTCGTGTGCGCACTTCATCGAACGAGGAGGACGGCCACTTCGTTGTTGTGTCGCTACGCGGTGGTGACCAGATGCTCGTAGAGCCGTTTTGTACGGCGATTGAATCATTGATTGCTGCGTTGCCAAGAACGCCGTCGGCATCTGATATCGAGCGTGTTGTTCGCCAGTTCGTGGAGTTGATGAGCTCCCTCTCGCTCCCATCTTCGCGAGCCGTTGCCGGTCTGTGGGCCGAGCTATGGTTGATGACCGTCGCGGACGACCCTCGGGCTGCGGTGGCCGCCTGGCACGAAGATGCAACAGACCGTTTCGATTTCGCGTACCGAGATCATTTAGTCGAAGTCAAGGCGACTGAGAAGGAGGGGCGGAACCATGAATTCTCGTACGAACAACTACGCCGAAGCGAGCGTCAAATAACGATTGCTTCGCTACGTCTGCGGCGCGTACAGAGCGGTCAGTCGATTTCCGATTTGGTGGAAATCCTTCAAGGTTTCCTGAGTCCCGAAATGCGAACGAAGGTTGTCCGGAATGTGTTCAGCGCTCTGGGAAGTGCGGTATCTGAGGCGTCGGAAATGCGGTTTGATGAGACGTTCGCGGAGGCAAATCTCAGAGTCATTGCGGCTTCCAAGGTGCCGGTGGTTTTGATTCCAGAGGGGAGCCCTATTTCCGCGGTTCGTTTTCGTGTCAATCTCGACGACACGTCACTCTCCGACGAATTGCTTAAGCCGCTTGCCCAAACAGCATTGCATCACCGCTTTTAGTTGCTTGGCCGCTTAGTTTGGAGGTGGACTCGTCGCAAGAAGTTACCGGGCGTGAGAATGAAGGGGCCGGCGAGGCCTAGCCGACCGGCTGTAAAGACGGTCCACACCCGAAGGGCAACGCAGGCCGTTCGGCCGGAGTTGCGGTTCGGCGCCCACGTCGGGCTGTGCCCTCTCTGCGGGGGGGGGCACTTTTGGGGGCACGTAAAGAGCGAATGTTTTCGCTGGGCCCCGCGAGACAAGACTTTTGCGGATTTGCTCAATTCCTGCAGCCGGCACCAAACAAGCAAGGCCCACATGTTCGCATGTGGGCCTTTTGCTTTTGTGGCCCTCAAAAATAGAACGTCGGTTCTCACACTAATTAAGCCTCGATTAAATCAAATATCAGGTGTGCCGCAATGGTCGTCACTCCCTACATCTAACCTACATATTCCGCCTTCATCGAATGATGTAGGAGTCTCATCCGCATTACTCCCTTCAAAAATTAAATCCGAACATCATTCGATATTGTTGATGTGAATAAACGTTCGGACTACAGAGCATGACGCCTGACAACCCGCCAATTCTGAGAGGGGGTTCCATGTAGGTATCCTCCTACAAGGCCCGTTGTTGCCTCAATGCCCTGATGATTTGCAACGAATCTCGGCGCTCGCTTTTGCCTCTATTTAGCGGAATTAATGCCTTTCCATCAATGGAATCTTAAGAAAATCACGCAAAGGAAAAAACAAATTCGGACTACACCAGAGTGTTTGTATATGAATGAAATGACGTATCGGTAATGGAATGAAATTTGGTAGACTTTTTCATCCAAACTACGTTGGAGGCCGAACCGATATGTCGTATCGCATTGACCGCAACGAACGTAAAGATTCCCCCACCGCTATCGCTCGCGCGGTCCGAATGCGGATGAGTGTGGCACCCAGTCAGAACCTCTCGCATCAATCCCCCTCTTCAGCATCTCCCGTACGCACCGCAATGGCGGCCGCGCTTAGCGCCGCTGCGCTAGTCACATTCCCGATGTCACAAGCGTTCGCCGCCGGCGGCACCGGTGGTTGCACCGCTGCGCCAGGTGTTACCTGTGCAGGCGGTACCGCCGGCGCACCGAACGGTGGCGCCGGGACGGATGCGAGCAATACCAATGGCACCGGCGGCAACGGCGGCGGCGGCGGCAGCGTGGATGGCACGGGCGCCGCAGGCAGTGGCGGCAATGGCGGCGCAGGTGGCACCGGCGGTGGCGGTGGTGGCAATGGTGATGCAGGCCTCGCAGGCTCGGGTGTCCCGGGGCTTTCGGGTGGTACCGGCGGTACCGGTGGCACCGGCGGCGCGACAAACGTCACCGGCGCACTCGGCAATGGTGCAGGCGGCGGCGGTGGCGGCGCGGGTGGGGTCGGTATCGAACTCCCCGGCGGACAAACCAATAGCGGCGCGATCGCGGGCGGAAAAGGCGGTAACGGTGGCGGCGGCGGTGGCACCGACAGCACGGGTACCGGTGGCGGCGGCAATGGCGGCGGCGGCGGTGCAGGCGGCGTCGGGGTGCAACTCACTACCAGCCAACAGTCCACCAACACCGGTACCGTCGTCGGTGGCCAGGGCGGTAACGGCGGCGGTGGCGGCAGCTTTGGCAACACGACCTCTGCGGGCACCGGCAACGGCACCAACTTCATCGCAGGGAACGGCGGCGCAGGCGGCTCAGGCGGCGACGCCGTCGTCTCGGCACAAGGCGGTACCTTCGTGAACGGCACCTCAGGCGTTGTCACTGGCGGTGCTGGCGGCAACGGTGGCGGCAGCGGTTCAGTCAGTGCCAGCGGCGCAGTCGTCCCCTATGGCGGACGTGGTGGCGACGCGGGCGTGGGCGGCAATGGGGCAACCCTTTCCGGCGGCAGTACCGTAACGAATAGCGGCATGATCACCGGCGGTAACGGTGGCAACGGCGAAAACGGCGGCTCTGCACTCGCCGCAGGCGCCCTTGCGGTTTCCGGCAACGGCGGGCTCGGTGGCGCGGGCGGTGTCGGCGTGCTCATCGACGGCAGCGGCAGACTCAACAACCAGACGACCGGCACGATTGTCGGCGGTAACGGCGGTACGGGCGGCGGCGGCAGCGCACAAAGCCAGACCTTCGTCGGCGGCACTGGCACCGGCACCGTTACCGGTGGTGTCGGCGCCGACGGCGGGCAGGGCGGCGACGGTGTCCGGCTCAACGGCGGTGGCGTCGTGACGAACGCCGGCACCATCCTCGGTGGCGTGGGCAACCGCGGCGGCGGCGCTGGCAACAGTACCGGGACCGGTGTGGGTGGTGAAGCGGCGGCTGGCGGTAACGGGGTCAGCCTCGTGGGCGCCGGAACGGTCACCAACGCGTCGACCGGTGTCATCAAGGGCGGTCAAGGCGGCGACGACAGCGCAGGCGGCGGCGGTGGCGGGGGCGTGGGCGGCGACGGCATTTCCCTCAGCGGCAATGGAACTGTCAGCAATTCCGGTGTCGTCACCGGTGGCGACGGCGGCAACGGCGGTAACGGCGCCAACACGACCGGCGGCCATGGCGACGTGGGCGGTGCGGGGGTGCGCGTCGCCGGGACCGGGACGGTGACCAACGCCAGCACCGGCAAGATTACCGGTGGCGATGGCGGTACCGGCGGCGGCGGCGGAAACGCCACGTCGGCGGGCGGCGCGGGCGGTGGCGGCGGTGCCGGGGTGGTAGTCACCGCAGGCGGCTCCATGAACAACGCCGGCACGATTACCGGCGGTGTCGGCAACCGGGGCGGTGGCGGCGGCACCAGTAGTGTCGGCGGTGCGGGCGGTGCCGGTGGCGCCGGGGTATTGGTGACCAACAACGGCGGCACCATCACGAACACGGGCTCGATCAGCGGCGGCGCAGGCGGTGCGGGCGGGACTGGCGGTACCGCAGGTGCATCAGGCGCGGGTGGGGTCGGTGTACAGGGCCAGAACGTCGCGGTGATCAATAGCGGCACCATCACCGGTGGCACCGGTGCGAATGGCACCGTCGCCGACGCCATTCAATTCAGTGCCGGCACTAACTCGCTCGAACTGCGCGCCGGATCTGCCATCACCGGCACCGTCGACGCGAATGTCGGCACCAACACGTTCATCCTTGGCGGGAATGCCAACAGCAGTTTCAACACGTCGCTGATTGGTCCGACAGCCCAATATCAAGGTTTCTCTGCCTTCCATAAGACGGGCACCAGTGTCTGGACACTCACCGGCAGTACCACCGCACTCACGCCGTGGACGCTCTACGCCGGGACGCTGGTCGTCAGCCAAGACAGCAGCCTTGGTGCCCCCGGTGGCGCGCTGACGTTCAACGGCGGCACGTTGCAACTCGGCGCCAGTTTCAATCTCGCTGCGGGTCGTGCGGTCGCACTCGATACCGCGGGCGGCACGATCGATACCAACGGGTTCAACTCGACGATCACGCAGGGCATCACCGGTACCGGGGCACTGACCAAGATCGGCGCCGGGTCGCTCGTGCTCAACGGCAACAGCACCTACACCGGGGGGACGAGCATTAATGCCGGGGTACTGGCCGTGGGCGATCCCACGTCCTCAGGGGCGGCGCTGTCCGGTGGCGGCGCGGTCACGGTGGCCAGTGGTGCAACGCTGGGTGGCTACGGCAGCGTTACCGGTTCCGTGCAGAACAACGGCACCGTCGCGGTCGCCAACGCCACGCCGGGTTTTGCCTCCGGTGCCACGGGCAACCTGACGGTCAACGGCACGTTCACCAACGCCGCGCTGCTTCAGTTGGCAGGCCCGGGCGTCGGCAACACGCTGACCGTCGCAGGTAACTACGTCGGCCAGCAAGCGACGGCATCGCTTCGCACGCAACTTGGCACCGACAATTCGCCGACCGACAAGATCATCATCAATGGCGGAACGGCGACCGGCAGCACCACGCTGAAGATCGCCAACGCGGGTGGCAAGGGCGGGCAAACGACCGGTGACGGTATTCAGGTCGTGCAGACGGTGAACGGGGCGTCAACGGCGGGCTCGGCATTTACCGGCGGCACGGCGAATGCAGGGGCTTATACCTACTACCTATACCGCGGTGGCATTACCCCCGGCACGCAAGACAACTGGTACCTGCGCTCGACCACGCTCGACCCGACCCGTCCGCCGATCGACCCGATCGTGCCCGTCCCGCCCGTCGATCCCGAAACGCCGCTGTATCGAACCGAAGTCCCGGTCTACTCGCAGATTTCGGCATTGGCGCGCGAGATCGCCGTGCAGCAGATCGGCACGTTCCACGATCGCATGGGCGGGCAAGACCTGCTCGATGAAAACGGCAAGTGGGGCGGTGGCTGGGGCCGCGTGTGGGGCGATCACATGTCGCAGGATCACACGGGTACGGTAAATCAGTCGTTCAGCGGCACGATCTTCGGGTTGCAAGTCGGGCAGGACGTCTATTCGAACACGACCGATAGCGGCTACCGCGATCACGCCGGTCTATTCTTCGGCTTCGCCCGAGGCAGTGGCGACGTGAAGGGGTTCGCATTGGCCACGCAGGATCTGGCCGCCGGCAGCCTCGCCATCAACTCGTACAGCCTTGGCGCCTATTGGACGCGCATCGCACCGAGCGGCTGGTATGTCGATACCGTGTTGATGGGCTCGACCATGTCGGTGAATCCGTCGTCGCTGCAAGGCAATACCGCGACGACGCGGGCCAATGCGTTCACGGCATCGCTGGAAGGCGGGGTGCCGTTGCCGCTGCCGTACGGTTTATCACTTGAACCGCAAGCCCAGTTGATCTATCAGTACACGCACATCAACGATCTGACCGATCCGGCGGCGACCGTGTCGTTCAAGAGCGCGAACGAACTGATCGGGCGACTCGGTTTGCGACTTCAGACGCAGTTTCAGGCGAACGGCATCAACTGGAAACCATATCTGCGTCTGGACGTGTTGCGCTACTTCGGCGGCACCGACACCGTGAACTTCTCCGACTCCACCAAGATCGATTCGTCGGTCGGGTCGACGCAAGGGCACGTGGGCGCTGGCGTCTACGCGAAGCTGAATCAACGCGTCAGTCTCTATCTGACGGGCGGCTACTGGTTCAATCTGGGCGGCTCGCACCGGAGCACGGCGGAAGGCAATGCCGGGGTGCGTCTGAGCTGGTAATGCAGGCGGGTCATGCCGGTTGATCAACCATCCGACGCATGATGAAAAAAAGGGGATGCGATGTTCACGCATCCCCTTTTTGCTTTCTGAACCGGTGGCGGGCGGCAACGTATTTACGAACGCACCGCCCCCGCGAGTCATCACAAAAACTTCGTCGGCCAGATAATAGTCCGCCACATATGAGCGGACGCCGATCCATCGAAGCCCAGTCCTTCCTTCGGCTGCTTGAAATGCCGGCCGATGATGTCGATGAACGGATCCCAGCTCACCTGCGCGTTCGGGTCGAACGAATAGATGTCGTTCAACGTGATCAGCCGGCTCGTCATGTACCACTTGTGATTGCGGGCGTACTCCCAGTCGGCTTTGACGTAGTCCTCCGGCGCATAATCCCCGCCAAAGTACCGGATGTACGCCTCAGGGTAGTCGTAACCCACCGACGCATCCGGGAAGAAGCGAAGCGCCTGGTGGTAGCGGATGGCCCAACTCACTTCCTCATCGACGTAAGGCGCAAGCAACTGCGCACCCCAGTACCCGTGATCGGCGCGAATGAAACCCGACACGCTGATGTCGTGCAGCAGACACGCGAGAATCGTCTTCTCGTCGTGTCCGGCCTTGAGCGCGTGCGTTGCGCTTTGCAGCAAGTGGTTTGCAGGTGCAAAGCGGTGACGGAAGAAGTCGAGCAATGTGGGCCGCTCCGGCATTGGCTGAAGGCGCGGATCGTCGCCCATCAGGAAATGCCGGGGATCGGGCTTTCCGCCGGGGGGCGGCATGATCGGTGCTGTCGGATCGCGATCGCCCGAGGTGAACAATACCGAGCGGACGATCTTGCAGTCGAGCTCCTCGATCATCCGATGTTCCAGCGCATCGGCGCGCGCTGACAGATTCATACCGGTGTGTCCCGGCGCATTCGTGGTGGACATGTCGTCTCTCCTGAACGATTCGTTGACGGGCTCAGCGCTGCGGCGCTTTCGACGCAACGGGCGGCATGGGCGGCATGGGCGGCAGAACAGGAACGCTCACCGCCCGCGTTTCGGTGTAGTTTTTCAGGCCCTGCGCACCGTACTCGCGACCGATGCCCGACTCCTTGGTGCCGCCAAACGGCACGTCGTATTCCACCCCTACATGGTGATTGATCCACGCCGTGCCCACTTCGAGCCGTTGCGCAATCGCTCGCGCCCGCTCGGGATCCGCACTCCAGACCGAGCCCGACAAACCGAACCGCGTGTTGTTGGCACGGCGCACGACGTCATCCACGTCGCTGAACCGAATCACCGGCAACACCGGCCCGAAAGGCTCCTCGTCGACCAGCCGTGTGCCTTCGGCAATATCGGCAACGATGGTCGGTGCGATGAAATAGCCGGGCCGCGGCAACGCTTCGCCGCCGCACAAGATGCGCGCATTCTGGCGACGCGTGTCCTCGATCAACGCCAGCACGCGCTCGTACTGCATGCGGTTCTGCACCGGGCCCATCAGCACCCCCTCTTCGAAACCTTCACCGACTTTCACGCGGCGAGCGATCTCCGCGAGCGCGTCGCACATGGCGTCGTACACCTTCTCGTGCACATACAGGCGTTTGATGGCCATGCATATCTGGCCGCTGTTGCCGAACGATGCCCAGAACAGGCGTGGTGCGAGTGCCTTCACATCGACGTCGTCGAGCACGATGGCCGCATCATTGCCGCCAAGCTCCAACGTCACGCGCTTGAGCGTGTTTGCCGCACTCGCCATGACCCGCTTGCCGGTCGCGACCGACCCGGTGAAGGAGATTTTGTCGATGCCGGGATGTTCGGTCATCCATGCGCCCAGATCGTTGCCCCCGGCGATGACGTTCACCACGCCGGGCGGGAAATGCTCGCGCGCGATCTCGCCGATGAGCAGCGTCGTGAGCGGCGTGTACGGCGACGGCTTGAGCACGATCGTGTTGCCCGTGTAGAGCGACTGCGTGATCTTCGGCAGCGCAAGCAGCACGGGCACATTCCACGGGGTGATCGCACCGACCACACCGAGCGGGTGGTACTGCAACTCAACGTGACCGCGTTCGTTGTCGCGCAACAACTCCGGCTTCAGGTCGATGGCCAGCAGGCCTTCCAGATTGGCGAATGCGCGACCCAGTTCGTCCTGCGCACGGGCGAACGGCTTGCCTTGCTCGCGGGTGAGCAGCGTGGCGATTTCGTTGGTGCGCGCACGCAATGCCTCGGCAAAACCGCGCAGCATGTCGCGGCGCTCGGCCGGGGTCGTCCCTCGCCAGCTGCTGAACGCACGGCGCGCAGCAGCCACCGCGCGATCAAGTTGATCGCGAGATGCGTCGGGACACGCGGCGAACGGCGCGCCAGTCCCGGGATTGATGACGTCGAACGAGGCGTCGCTCGATTCGCCGCGACCGTCGATGGTATGAGTGAAACCGCTTTGCATGTCGTCTCCTCCAGCGTCCTGTGCCGGACGCATTGATAGTGATAGGCGTTGCTACAGATCGAGCACCAGCCGGTCGCCTCGGCAACCGGAGCAGCAGATCATGACGGTGCGGCCGCTGGCCCGTTCGTCCTGACTCAACACGAGGTCACGATGCTCGGGCGTGCCTTCGAGTACTGCGACTTCGCACGTCCCGCAAACGCCTTCGCGACAAGAATACGGGGCGTCCACGCCGGCGTCGAGCAACGCATCGAGCATCGTTTGTCCCGGCTTGACCACGACGATCTTCCCGCTTTTCGCGAGCACCACGTCGTATTGGTCAGCGGAACCTTCAAGTACTTCAGGTGCACCAGCGCCTGCGAAATACTCCACATGTCCGTGGCAATCTGCGCGGCGTGCCACTTCAGCCTCGAACGCCTTCAACATCGGTGACGGTCCGCAGCAGTACAAGTGCGTGCCCGCAGGCGCTTCATCGATGAGCCGGCCGAGATCAAGCGAGCCTTGTCCCGGTGCGCGATCGAAGTGCCATTCAACGCACCCATGGGCGAAAGCGCTGCCTTCCAGATGCTCTGCGAACGCTGCCGTCTCCCGGGAGCGTGCACAGTAATGCAGCGTCCAGGGGCGCTGCATCGCTTCGAGACGGGCGGCCATCGACAACAACGGCGTGACGCCGATGCCGCCCGCCACGAGCACGGTGTGCCCGCTGTGTGCCGCCGTCTCGTCGAGCGGAAAGTGGTTGCGCGGTGCACTGATCCTGAGCGCCGCGCCTTCGTGCAGATGCTCGTGCACGAAGGCGGAGCCGCCACGGCTCGCCGCATCACGGTTCACGCCGATGACATAGCGATGCCGTTCTCCCGGATCGTTGAGCAGCGAATAGCATCGCGACAGTCCGTCGCGCAGGAACAACTCGATATGCGCCCCGGCGGTGAACGGTGGCAGCGCACTGTCGTCAGGTGTGCGCAGTTCGAAGACGGCAACGGCGGCCGTCTCCTGCGCGCGTCGCACGACGTTGACGATCAGCGTGTCGGTGAAGTCGGACATGTTCATGGCGTCGTGCGCAGCCGGTTATGCCGCGGCCTTGGCGGGCAGACGGAAGACGTGACGCGCGTTGTCTTCATAAATCTTGCGACGGTCGTCCGCACTCAGCCAGTCGAGCTTGTCGATGAGCGAGCGCACGTCGTCCATCGAGCGGCCGGTGGCGGGATTGACGGCCGAACCGACGCCCGGGCATTCCGTGCCGAACAGACAGCGATCGACGCCCACTGTTTTGATCAGCAGCGACAGCGCCTCTTCGGTGTACAGCACGGTGTCGAAGTACAGATTGCGCAAACGCTCCGAAAACCGCTGGCCGTTCGGGCGGCGCAGCGTCGGTGCATCGAAGCGGCCGATCTGGTACGGCACCGCACCACCGCCGTGGCTCACCACGATCTTCAGGTTAGGGAAGTCCTTGAAGACGTCTGAGTTCACGAGACCGAAGACGGCGATCGTCTCTTCGTTGATGAAGTGCAGCGAGTACGGCACGCGCTCGGAGCGCGATCCGGTGCCGTGGATGTGCGCAGGCACATCCAGCTCGCACAACTTTTCATACAACGGATACCAGTAGCGATCACCCAGCGGCGGCGCTTCGGCGACACCGTTCTCAAACGGATCGGGGTTGAGCAGACAGCCCGCAAAGCCCAGTTCGTTGATGCAACGTTCCAGCTCGGGCAGCGCCTGTTCGATGGGATCGCCGGCCGTTTGCGGCAGCCCCGCCACGCCGGCGAAGGTCTGCGGGAACAGTTGCGTCTGGCGATAGATGATGTTGTTGCACTCTTCGGTGAACCAATGCACCAGCTTCGAGGGTTTCTCTGACTGCATCAGTTGGAACGGACGCGGCGAGACCAATTGCAGGTCGGTGCCGTGATCGCGGATGTAGTCGAGGTGACCCTTCGGCCACGTCTCCGCACGATTGGCCGCGGCGCGGATCTCGTCGTCGGAGACGTTGATGCGTCCGCGTCCATGCGAGCCGCGGCTCGCCAGCAGACTGGCCTTGTAGGCCCACAATTCGGTCGGTGCGCTTACGTGTGCGTGGCAATCGATGATCATGCTGAACTCCGGTGTCAGGGTTGAGACTGGGTTGCGAGGGAACAGAGAGGGAAAAAGCAGGGCGTTGTGCAGTGCGCGGTCATGACGCCTTCGCCGGTGCTCCGCGCAGCAGTGCCGCCGCGCCGTCGAGTACCGGAACGTCTTGCGGCAGCAGCATCGACACGGGTCGAACGTTGTAGCGCGCCCCGTCGTTCGCGCAGGCGGGCACCTGCCCTTGTGCGAGATCGCGTGCGAGACCCAGCATCAACCGGCGAAAGCGCACGATGCCCCGATCGGATGCCCCTAGACGCTCCTGCGACCGGTCTACGATGGGCCCCATGCTTTCCTGCACGGCGGCATCCTGATTCGGAATACCTTCGATGCCGGTGAAGTTGGACGTGCGCTGGCGTGCCCGGTCGATGCGGTAGTCGTTGTCCCGATGCAGCAACGGTTGATAGCCTTCGTCGACCGGTCCCCAGAAGCCCTCGCGACCGCCGCGAAACGCAATCTCCTCGTCGCGATAAGCACGCGCGGGGCTTGCGCTGAAAGACCACGTCCATGTGGTTTCGTCGTCGATGGGTACCCACGCGTGACCGTCATACGGCTCTTGGCTCGATTCGGCAAAGTTGCCCACGGGCGGAATCATCGTGTAGCAAGGCAGCAGGAATTGCGTGACTCGCCAGTAGTACGTGCCGGGTTCGGCGTGCCGGCGTGCCGCGATGACGAGCCCGTGCCCGGCGTCGCTCACTTCGAAGACCGGGTGACGGTCGGTTGCGTGGTAGCGATTGCTCGGCGCGCCTGCCGCCGATTCGGTGCGGCTGTGCAGAAACGAAATGTGGCTCGAATCGATACCGCCTTCGACGGCCTGCGCCCAGTTGCACGATTGCAGACGCTTGGTCGCCGTGTGTTGACGTTCGGGCAGCCGCGACCATTCGAAGTCCGGCAACGCGGGCACCGATTCGCGCGGTCCCATGTACACCCACACCACCCCATTGCGCTCGGCAGTGAGATACGCCTTGATGCGAACGTTGTGCGTTTGCGGGTTCTCGTGTGGCTCGGACGGCATCTCCACGCACTGCCCGTTCACGTCGAACTTCCAGCCGTGATAGACGCAACGCAAGCCGCAGTCTTCGTTGCGGCCGAAGAAGAGACCCGCGCGGCGGTGCGCGCAGTAGGCATCCACAATGCCCACACGGCCTTCGGTATCGCGGAACGCGACGAGGTCTTCGCACAGCAAGCGCAAACGCACGGGGGCGCCGTCACGCTCGCCGATCTCCGCAGAGAGCAGCGCGGGCAGCCAGAAGCGGCGGAACAGTTCGCCCATGGGCGTACCGGGTCCCACTCGGGTGAGAGTTTCGTTGTCTTGCGTGGAAAGCATGCCTGCCTCCTTGCAGGTGGGGCCGGCGCGTCACCCTCTGCGGGGTGTGCGCGGCGGCTGGCCTCAGTCGGCCGGATGCCAGAGCACGAAGCCCATGGCGTTGCCCGTGCCGGCCGCCGAGCGGTAGCACGGTACGTAATCGACCAGTTGCATCGTCATCGCTTCGGCATTGGCCGCTGCAATGACCGGCAGCCAGTTCTTCACTTCCGAGGTGCCCGACTGAAGCAACGTCTCGTCGATCCCGCGCAGATACGCGTTGTCGCCCCGCACCATCGCGTCGAGCAAGGCGCGGTCGAACGCTTCATCGATGACGAAGTGGCTCAACCCGCCGGAGGCAATCAATGCAACGCGCACGTCGTGCGGCCATGCGTTCAGCGCATCGCGCAGTGCCAGTCCGAGGTCAACGCAACGTGTGGCGCGCGGCTGGTTGGGCGGATAGAAGGTGTTGAGCATGATCGGCACATGCGGTGGCACGCGGCCCTGCATGACCCGTTGATAGACGAAGCCAAAGGCGTGCGGCATGCCGGTCGGACCGTCGTTGCCGCGCTGCGGGACTTCGGTCGAGAGCGTGATGTCGTGCCCCCGGTCGGTAAATGCCGTCGCAAGATGCCGTGCGAGCGGGGCATGCGCCGGATACTCGGTGCGTGCCCCCGGCTTGATGGCCGCCGAGGAGATCGAGATGCCGGGCGGCATCTTCGCCAGACGCGCCTCGCTCACCGGTTCGTCGAAAACCGACTCACCGCCGTAGAGCCACAATGCGGGCGTGATTGCCGGTCCGAAGACTTCACGCTGATCGTTACCGACGATCACGACGATGTCGGGGGCCGCGTCTTCTAATGCCTGCGAGAGGACTTCGAGTGCCACGGCACAGCGTGCCGCATGCGCCTCGCGCGCCGGGAGCGTGACTTGGGCTTCGAGGCCTTCGCTCGCCCGCAGCGTCATCAGTGCGTCGAAGCTATGGGTCTGCCCGCGAAACGGATGCGCTGACTCGGCACGGTCGGCGCGCACGCGCAGATCCCAGTCGGCGGGTGGCGTGGAGAGCATCGGCCCATGAGACGTCCCCATGGCCAGCACGATCTTAGTCATGGCGCTCGTCCCGAATCGGATGGATCGGGTACGACTGCCGGCCGGGCTCACGTGAAATGTGGGTCTGACTGGATTCGCCTGTCAGGTCGGCATCGACCACGTTGCCCTGCGCGTCTACGCGTACGCCCATCGCGTCGTGGAACGCGCGCTTGATGGCTTCAGGCTGTCCGGCCTGAAAGGCGTATTCCTTGAGGTGTTTGCCGATGATTGGATGCGCCTTGAGCTCGTCGCGCGTCAGCCCATCGACAAACAGACGGCGCGCGGCGACCGGCAGTTCGATGCACGCGTTCTTGGCGTCGTCGCGCACCAGCCCTTTCGGATCACGGCCCTGCGCAACGGCGTCGAGCTCGTCGAAAAAGTGTCGGCGCAACATCGCGATACCCCGGTCGCTCGCCCCGAGATTCTCCTGCGTTCGATCTGCGATGCGTCCCTGTCCGACCCACGCGACGAAGTCTTGATTCATCACGTGGCTGGAGATCCACTGCCCGGTAGCTTCGTCCTTGACCGGGCCGTACCACGCCGGGATTTTCTCTTGCACGTACGGCTCGCGCTCGCGCGGCACGCGGTTGAAAGCCCAGGTGATCGACAGCGTGTTCTCGTCGTCGATGGGCACCCGCCATTCGAAGTGATCGCCCAGACAGAACACGTTCGGCCACAGCGCCAGACGGCCCACCGCCCACAACGGGTGCTTCTCGTCGGTGTCTTCGCGAACGCGCTTGTAGATCAGGCCGTACTCGAATTCCTCGAAGCCGAGCTTCGTGTGCGTCGGGGAGTAGGGGCCGGTATCGCCGCGCAACCGGACGCTCCAGTTCGAATGCATCCACTCGAAGTGCACGGGGTCGATGGAGTTCTCCTGGCACTGGAACCAGTTGCAAGGCACTTCCGAAATGACGACCTGACGGAAACCGTTCGCCCACGTGAACGGCTCCCACGTCGGCACGAGCGGCGCCGGCAGCGGCCCCATGTAGGCCCAGATCATGCCGGCCTTGACCTGCACCGGATACGACTTGATTTTGATGCGGTCTTTCAGGCGCACCTGCGGATTGGCAATGTCTTCATACGGCTGCTCAGTGCACTGGCCTGTCTCGTCGTACAGCCAGCCGTGATAGTTGCAGCGCAGACCGCACTTCTCCACGAATCCATAGGCCAGATCGGCGCGACGGTGAGGGCATTGACGATCCACCAGTCCGTAGTTGCCCGAAAGATCCTTATAGAGCACGAGGTCTTCACCGAACAGACGCGCCGGCCGCACTGAAATCTCGTCGAACTCGCTCTCTGCCCCAATCGGATGCCAGTAACGCCGCAGCAAATCGCCCATCGGCGTGCCGGGCCCGACCTGCGTCAACAACTGGTTTTTTGCCTCGCTGAGCATGGATGTCTCCGTCCGTTTTTTGTGGGATGCGCACCGCTTTCAACAGTGCATTGGCGCATACTGTATGCGTGTTTATTTGACGTGTCAACGCCCTTTGTCGTGCGATTTGCCATCCCTTGGCGGTCTTCGATGTCCGTGCAATCGCCCCGCCGTTTCCCCGCCGTTTCCTCGCCGTTTCCCTGCGGTTTCCCGCCAATGCCGTGGAAACCCGCGAATTTAGGCGGTTTCGCCTATTGACGGGATATGATTACAAACATACTGTATGCGCATTATACTTCGATGCGTACACCGCTTGATCAGCGTCAAGGTCTCTCGGCGGGACGTACTCTACGCTGCGACGACCATGTTCCGAACCGCCGATTTTCTGCCCGATCCGTCCTCACCTCCACCCATCGAATCGACCATGTCAGCCACCGCCGCCCGCTTGCCGGTCACGCTCCTCACGGGTTTTCTCGGCAGCGGCAAGACCACCCTGTTGCGTGCGTTACTCGCGCACCCTGGCATGAGCGACACGGCCGTGATCGTCAACGAGTTCGGGGAAGTGGGGCTGGACCATCTGCTCGTCGAGACGCTCGATGCGCATACGGTGCTGTTGGATAGTGGCTGCGTGTGCTGTGCCGTTCGCGATGATCTGAGCGAGACGTTGCTGTCGCTGCATACGCAGTTGCTCGGTGGCGAGATCACCCCGTTTTCGCGGGTCGTGATCGAGACCAGCGGTCTGGCCGATCCGAGCGCGGTGGTGGCGGCACTGGTGCGTGACCCGGCGCTGTCGCGACGCTTCGTGCTCGATGCGGTCATCGTCACCGTGGACGCCGCGCATTCGATGTCGCAGCTTGCACAACAACCGGAGGCGCTGCGTCAGGTGTTGCTCGCCGACCGGTTGCTCATCACCAAGGCAGACCTTGTCGACGACGATGCGCTCGACACGCTCCGCGGGGCGCTGGCCCAGCAAAATCCGGCCGCATCCCAGCATTTGTGTGAGCACGGCCGCATCGCACCGTCGGACGTGCTTGGCCTCGGCATGCATGCGGCGGGCAACGTCGCGGACGTGACACTGCGCTGGCACGACACCCCTGCGCAGACACATTCGCCGCGCTATCGATCCGTGTGTAACACCCACGGCACCACCGCGTGCACCGACTGCGTGCCGCGCAGGTTGCTGCCCGGCGACGATACCCCGCATCGCGCCGACGTCACCGCCCATTGCATCACGCTGGAGACGCCCCTCGATTGGGACGTGCTGAGCAGTTGGCTCGGGGCCGTCGCTTTTCATCACGGCAATGAACTGCTGCGTTTGAAGGGATTGGTCGACGTGGCGGGCGAAGCCGGCCCCGTCGTCGTACACGGTGTGCAGCACTGTCTGCATCCTCCCGAGATCCTTCCGGCGTGGCCCCGGCGTGCCGAGGGTGCTGCCAATACCGAACAACGCTCACGCTTCGTCTTCATCATGCGCAACGTGCCGCGCGAGGCCCTGCTGGCGCACCTGACCGAAGCGCAGCGCGTACCGACATAGGCTATGCGCAATGTAGTATCTTGTTGCCGACAAAACGACCAGGAATCCCATGCCACGCGAAAAAGCAGAAACACCCGTCTGGAAACTCGGCCGCGCCGAATCGACCGCCATGCGCGTCGAACGTCAGATCAAGGAGGCATTGCTCGACGGGCACTTCGCTCCGGGTGATTTCCTCGGCTCCGAAAACGACCTCGCCACGCAGTTCGGCGTGAGCCGTCTGCCGATTCGCGAAGCACTGGGCCGCTTGCAGGCGCTGGGTGTCGTCGATATCCGCACGGGGGCCGGTGGCGGCGCGCGTATCGCGCAAGGCAATCCGTCGCTCTTCTCCGAAGCACTGGCGATTCAGCTCAAGCTCGTGGGTATGTCGGCCGAAGAGATCTTCGATGCGCAGTTCACGATAGAGGTCGCGGTCGCCGCACTGGCCGCTCAGGCGGCGACGGCAGAGGACATCGAAGCGCTGGAGTTGGCACTGGAGAATGCGCAGGCGCTGGTGGGCACGCAACACGAGTTCACGCAGGCATCGATGGCGTTTCGTAACGCGGTGGCGCATGCGTCGCACAACCACTTTCTCGAAGCGATGATGCAGGCGATCGTGCACGTGCTGTACCGCTCGCTCACGCCGTACACCACCGAGACCGTCGCCAAAGGCGTGATCAAGCGCCACCGCGAGCTGCTCAATGCGATTCGCGCGCGCAACGATGAGGCCGCCCGTCAGGTCGTCTCGCAAAACCTCACGGTGCTGCGCGAGAAGTATCTCGCCGCGCGCGATGCAGCCACCAAGGCTGCTGCCAAGCGCTGAAATTCCGCGCGGCGCGGGCAAAAAGAAACCGCGTCCCCCGACGCGGTTTGCAAAAAGCCGGCCCACCCCCAAGCGGACCAGCGCTGCCTGATAGCGAGCGCGGCAGCCGTCGAGTACTGGCTGCTGCCTGCTGCCTTCACTACTGCATCGGCTGCGTCAGCGGCATCAGCGATTCCAGCCGTAGATGTCCAGCGACGCCTCACCGGCCTCTAGCCGGCGAATGATGTCCGCCTCCTTCGCCTCGCGTTCATGGGCATGGCTCACCACTGCTTCAAGCGAGCCCTGCGGCAACGCGACGACACCGTCGGCATCGCCCACGACGACGTCGCCCGGCGCAATGACGATGTCCTCGATGCGCACCGGGTAACCGATCCACCCCCGCGCTTCGAAGTCCTTGCCCGTGCCGCGTATGCACAAGCCTCGTGCAAACACAGGGAAGCCGAAGCGCTCCAGAATCGCGCCATCGCGCACGCACCCGTCGATCACGAGTCCGCCGAGCTTGCGTGCGCGGCCCATGGTCGACATCACTTCACCCCAATAGCCGGCGTCGTAATGTCCGGCGACACGCACTACCAGCACATCGCCGGGGCTGGCCAAGGCCAGCGCACGATGCAGCCAGAGGTTGTCGGCGGGAGGGGCATCCACGGTCAGTGCCGGGCCGCACACCCGAAACGTTGGGGCCATCGGTTTGATCGCGGCGGGCAGGGCGCCAATCTTGCCCGCCGCCTCGTGAAGCGTGGCGACCGGCAGCGCGGCGACACGCGCCAGGAGCGCCGGGTCCGGCCGCGCGAAATCGAGATTGACCGTCGGCAGACGGGCGAACGGAAATTGCGACGTGAGCGGCGTCCCGCACGAAGTGGTGTCCATGCGTCGTCTCCTTAACGTTGGCGCGTTTGCAACTGGTGATAGCCCAGATCCTTACGGGCATCGTCCAGACGCTTGCCGCCACGCACCGCCTCGCGAATGTGGCGTTCGGCTGCGTCGATCGCTTCTGCCGCATCGAGTACGGCCGCTTCATGCGCTTGCGGGATCACGATCACGCCGTCGGCATCGCCGCGCAGGATGTCCCCGGGATTGACACGGGCGTTGCCGATATTGACCGGGATGCCCACCGCTTCGACCTGCACGCGATCCTTGCCGGTGCGCATCCAGTTGCCCCGGCTGAAGATCGGATAGCCGAGTTCGAACGCCAGCGAGACATCCCGGCAGATACCGTCGATCACCGTGCCCGCGATGCCGCGCCGATGGGCGATTTCCGTGAGGATGTCGCCCCACACGGTGCAGTCCTCGCGTCCGCCGTTGTCGAGCACGAGCACTGTGCCTGCCGGGATATCGTCGATGTAGTCGCCGACGGTGCCCGGCGGCGTGCTGGCCGGACCGTACTGCAATGTGTAGGCGCGACCGGCCATGCGATAGCGGCTGTCGCGTGCCTTGATCTGATGACATTGGCCAGCGATGCCGAGCCGGTCGAGCGCATCGCTCAGTGTTGCCGTGTCGAGTGCCGCCGCGCGTGCGACGTTGGTGTCTTGCGGTTGTGTCATGTTGTGTCTCCTGAATAGGTGTCGGCTGCGGCGACTGGCCGGCGGCTTATGCGGCGGCTTATGCGGTGGCTTGCGCGGCGGTGTCGTGCAGCATGTGTTCGTAGTTCGCGCCCATCACTTCGGTGACGGGGTGGCCGGCCAGCAGTGCCTTGGCCATGGCCGCCTCACGCGCGGCAATTTGTTCTGCGGCGGCGAGCACGCGATCGATGTTCGCCGCGCTCACGAAGACCACAGCGCTGTTGTCGGCGATCACATAGTCGCCAGCGGCGACGTTGAAACCGTCCACATTGATGGGAATGTTGGTCCCGGCTTCAGCAACTCGCGAGCGAGCGGTGCGTGCCGTGAGCTCGCGGCAGAACACCGGCAGGTCGTAGTCGCGGGCTTCGTCGATATCGCGCACGGGGCCATCGGCAACGACACCCGCGATGCCGCGCTGGACGGCAGCGAGCGAGAGGATGCCGCCCCAACTGCCTGCGTCGAGCCCAGTGCGTTGTTCGACGACGATCACGTCGTCGGGCCCCGCCAGCATGACGGCGGTGGTACCGAGATGACGCGGCACGCCGGTGGCGGCGGGGGCATCGGTAGCGGCAATGAGTTTCACGGTGACGGCACGCCCGGCGATGCGGCGCGCGCCCGAGCGTTGCGGCAGGTGGCTGACGGTGCTGGGCAGCCCGAGCTTGTCTAGGGCGTCCGAGACTGCGCAAGCATCGAGTTTGCGCAGTCGTGAGACGGTGTCTGAAGTCGCGTTCATGACGTGTCCTTGCCAGATTGTGTTAGGGGTAGAAAGTCGCGCAGCGTGTGTCATGCCGGTGCCCAGTAAGCGAACGCCATCGCGTTGCCCGTGCCTGCTTCGGTGCGATAGCACGGCACGTAGTCGACGAGCGTCATGTGCCAGTCGATGTCGTGCATCGCGGCAGCCAGCGGGTACCAACTCTTGATCTCTGCGGTGTTGCCGTTGAAGTACGACTCGGGAATCTCGGCCAGCGCGGTCTCGTCTCGCGCAGCAAAAGCATTCAGCACGCGCTTGTCGAGCGCTTCGTCGATGACGAAATGCGTCATGCCACCGGAGGCGAGCACCGCCACGCGCATGTCGCTGGGCAAACGCTCGATGGCGGCGCGCAGCGCATGACCGAGCGCCAGACACCGCGCCGCGCGCGGCTGGTTCGGCGCCACGCCCACGTTCAGGAAAATCGGCACACTCGGCGGAGGTACGTCGCGCATGATGCGCCGGTAGAGAAATCCGAAGGCATGGGGAATGCCGTGCTGACGATCCTCTCCACCGGGCAGGCGCACCGATCGCGCGACATCGAAGTGCGCATCGCACAGCGACCGGATCAGTGCATCGGCCACGCCGGGCGATCCGGGATACGTGGCGCCTTGCGGCGGGCAGTGCCCCGCTTCGGCCACGGCGACACCCGGCGGCAAGCGATCCACTTGCGCTTCGGTCAGCGGAATGTTTTCGATGCGCTCGCCCGCATAGACTGTGATCGATGGCGTCAGATCGTCTTTGAAGACTTCGCGCTGATCGTTGCCCAGCAGAATCACCACATCAGGCCGCGCAACGGCGAATCGGTCGGCGAGCGTGTCGAGCGCGCGCTGACAGGCGTCGAAGCGCATTTGCTTCGCGTCGGGCGTGATGGCGTCGGCAAACTGCGGCGACTCAGCGGCGCGGGCGATCAGCAGCGCGTCGTATGGCATCGCCTCGCCCCGGAACCAGTGTTGTGCATTCTTGCGATCGGCCCCGGCGCGCAAATGCCACATCTCAGGCGGCGTCGCGAGCATCGGCCCGTGCGAACACCCCATCGCGAAAACGATGCGTGCCATCAGTGTGCCTCGCGAAATGGCACCGGCGCCTCACGCCGGCGAACGACACTTGCTTGCCTCATGTGTGTCTCCTTTTATGGCGGCACGCACAGGAAAAGTGCGATGCCAATCACGCTTAATGTGTATTACTGTATGCGTGTTTTGGCAAAGAATAGGCGGGTTGTATTTGGGTTGTCAACGGCCCGCAGGGTTTTTTTCGTCGTGTTTGACACTGCTCATAACAGGCATATAGTATGCGTGTTAGGCTGCGCCGAATTGCGGGCAAGCACCCGTTCATGAGCCACAAGTCGCGCACAGCACTCACTACGATAACGATACTGGAGGCAGACATGACCCAATCCGCGATGGACGCCAGCCCGGCGAACGCGCCCCCGCACGATCCTGCGCCTGCCACACCATCTTCCGCACCCGCGGCACAGCCATCCGGCAGTGACACTCGCCGTGTTGGTTGGCGCGACTGGTACATGCTGATCGTGCTCACGGCCATCTTCGTGCTGTCGTTCGTCGACCGCTCGTCGCTTTCGCTTGTGGTTGGGCCGCTCAAACAGGAACTGGGGGTGAGCGACTTCCAGATGAGCCTGCTGCTCGGGCTCTCGTTCGTGGTGCTCTACAGCACGTTCAGTATTCCCGCCGGGTATCTGGCCGACCGGTTCAGCCGTCGCGGCATCGTCGGTTGGGCGGTGTTCGTCTGGTCGTCGATGACGGTGCTGTGCGGCTTCGCGTCGAACTACGTCCAGCTCTTTCTCGGACGCACTGGTATCGGCATCGGCGAAGGAGCGCTACAGCCTGCCGCTTATTCGATGATTCGGGATACCTTCCCGCCGGACCGGCGCGGACGCGCGTTTGGCATCTATCACATGGGGCCGATGCTCGGTGTGGGCTTCTCGCTATTTGTCGGCGGCACGCTGCTTAGCTTGTCGCAGAGCGGCGACGTTGCGCACTGGCCGATTCTCGGGTCGCTGCGGCCGTGGCAATTTGTGATCGTTGTGCCGGGGCTGGTCGGCATTCCGCTCGCGCTGCTGATGCTGACGCTGCGCGAACCCAAGCGCGCGGCGAAGCAGCAGTCCAGCGACGCACCGGGCTACCGCGACGCGCTGCGCTTCGTTCGCAGCGAGTGGCGTCTCTACGTGCCGCTGTGGACGGCCGCCACGCTCTACGCGATGGCGATCTCGGGGTTTAACGCGTGGCTGCCCACTGTTATCTCGCGCGTCTGGCAATTGCCGTTGCCGAGCATCGGCCGCATGCTTGGGCCGCTGATGATGATCTCGGTGCCCGCAGGGCTGGTGCTGCTCGGCGCGGTCATGGACAGATTGTCGCGCCGCGGGCGCCGCGCTGCGCCCCTCGAAGTGGCGATGGTCTCGACGTTCATCTCCTGTCTCGCCACGCTCTTCCTCGCCTTCACCGACAACCACGCGCTCGCGGTTGTGCTGTACGTGTGCCATACGTTCTTTGCCAGCCCGATTCCGTCGTCGGCCGGTGCCACGATGGCGCAGATCACGCCGGGGCGAATGATGGGCAAGCTCTCTTCGCTCTTCTTCCTCGTGCAGAACTTGCTAGGCCTTGCCTTGGGGCCGACGGTCGCCGCCATGATCTCGCATCTGTTCTTCACCGGGCCGATGGCCATGGGGTACGCCATCATCACGACCTTCTGCGCCTGTACGGCGATCGCCGGTGTGATGTACGCGCTGGTCGCCGCACAAGTCCGCCGCCGTAACTTCGAGTAACCCGACCGCCGGCATCACCGTCCACGACGCGCCGTCTGCCTTCGGGCGACGGCGCGTATTCTTTTGCGCTCGCATTGCATAGACCTCTCGCGCGTAAAAAAACCACCGCAACAGTCGCGGTGGTGAAGGGTCAACGGTCAATGAATCAGCAATGAAGGTAAGGCGTGTGAAGCCTTCTGTGGACGTTGATCAAAACCGGTGCCGCAAACCGACGCCTACGCCGGTCTGGTCGTGGCCATTCGGAAACTCGGCGCGCTGCGCGCCGTGACCGACGCTGTAGTCCACCGTGCCGTACAGCGTGGTGCGGCGCGAGAAGCCGTATTCCGCCAGCAACACATAGGTTTCCCGCGATCCGTCGCCTGCGTCTCCCGTTACACCGTTCACGTTGGTGGCACGGTCGTAGTAGACGGCGGCGGAGAGCGTCAGCGGCTTCGATACCTGATACGCCACGCCCGCAAAGAATGCATTGTCCTTGCGCGGGTTCGGACCGCCCGTCACGCCACGGCCCGAGAGGAAGCCGTCGACGAAGCCGGTCTTGTCGTTACTGTTGTAGTAGCCGAGCGTGAGCGTCGCCGGACCCCATTCGTACTTGAGATCCAGGTTGTAGATCATCTGCGTGTTGGCCTGAATGTCCCGGTTCTGCAACACGTTTGCGGCAATGCCGAACGGCTTGCCCATGTACGCCACCGAGAGGACGTAGCCGGAATTGCGTGCTGTACTGCCTGCCACGCCGCCGACGATGTACTCCAGACCCACTTGGATGTCCTGATATCGCTTGGTGTATTTGACCGCGTTATTGCCGCCGTTCGGGCCGTTCGTGCCAAATACAACCGGCATCCACTCGTTCTGGTCGTAGTTGCCGACGGTGAGTGGGTCCCAGCCTTCGATCAGGAGCTCCCAGAGCGGGTTGTCCTGCGTACCGATGGTGAGCTTGCCGTAGTCGCCTTCGAGGCCGACGTACGCCTTGCGGTTGAAGATCTTGCCGCTGCGCTGCGACGTGCCGTTGTTCAGGTGATAACCGCCCTCGAGCATGAAGAGCGCCTTCATGCCCTGACCCAAATCTTCCTTTCCGTAGATGCCCCAACGGCTTTGCGAAATGGCGCCGTCGGTGAGCGCGAAACTGCTCTTGTTGTCACTGGTAGCGCCCGACAGATAGCGAAGACTCGCGTCTGCTACGCCGAACATCGTGACGCTCGATTGCGCGAACGCCGGCGAGGCGATCAGCGCCCCGGCGGCTAGAGGAAACGCCCATGTTTTCATTTAATGCCTTCCCCAATGCGCCAACCGCCCTGCAGCGGCCGGCCATGATAGCACCGCCGCGGCGTCGCCACTGTCGCCGAATCGCACAGATAATGGCAATATATTTCGTATAACTAATTAATTGTCATGTACCTGAATATGCGCCTGTTCGTCGCCTGCCTCCAAAGCGATGGCGACGTTATTTCCGGACAGTGATGATTCCAGAACCATCCGGCGCATACGGCGCCGACGGTCTCCCATGCCGCGACAATAAATTTGTATACCTAATTATTTTAATGTATGCTTTTCGTTGTATTACCCTCCCGAATGGCAAGCGTTGCACACGCCGTTTAAGTGGTCCGGAGGCGCGACGCTCCCTGCACGGAGCGTCGCATTTTTCCGAACATCTATGCCGCTAGCGCCCGGTCACTTCGCACCGGCCGGCTTCACAGCAATCACTTCGATTTCCACCATCCAGCCCGGATCGACCAGACGTGCCGCTTGCAGCACGGAGCGCGCTGGCAGGTTCGGGCCGTTCTTGTCGAAGAACTGGTAGTAGCCGTTCATGAAGCCGCCGAAGTCCATGACATTGTTCTTGGCGGGATCGCCCACTAGGAAGACCTGCATCTTGACCACGTCCTTCATGCCGAGATTCATGGTCGCGAGCAGTGCCTGAATCCGCTTGAGCACACTCACCGTCTGCTGCTCGGTATTGCCGTAACCGCCACCTTCGAGTTTTTCGGGCACCTGACCGCTCAGATACACGGTGGTGGCACTGGCCGGTACCTCGACCGCAAGCGCGAGCGGCCCGGGGGTCTTCGGCAGGTGGCGTACGACTTCCTGCGCACCGGCCGCATGGGCCCACCACATGGCAGCGCCTAGCGCCGCGACTTTCCACCATCCTTTCGCTGACATCGTCATATTGGTTCCTGAAGATTGTTGAATCGATAGCGCGCGCGAGCCCACGCGCGCCGGAATTTCCGACGCGTGACTGTCGTTTCTGCGTTCTGCTTCTGCGTTCTGAATGCGACGCGCCGCACCATCGCGCAGCACGTCGGGGGTCTCAGTTGCCCTTGGTGCCGCCTTCCGCTTCTTTCGCCGCTACGGTCTTGCGCACGGCTGCGACCTGCTCGACCGACACCGGGGCCGCGTTATTGCCCCATTCGCCGCGAATGAAGCTCACGACCGCGGCGATCTGCCCATCGTTGAGCGACGAATTGAACGTCGGCATGCCGCCACGTCCGCCGATCACGGTCTCGACGACCTTGGAAGGATCGCCCAGCACGAACTTGTCGCCCTTGAGGGCGGGAAACGCGCCGGGAATGCCTTGCCCGCCCGCCTGATGACAAGCTGCGCAGTTGTTACCGAAGAGAGTCTTGCCCGACGGCGTCTGCGCGTGGGAAACACCGGCCACCTGACCCGCCACCAGACCAAACAACGCGATCGACCACAACTTTTTCATTGCTTCACTCCTGTCCTTTTCTTCTGACTGCTACTGACGTTGCTACTGAAGCGTTATTGCTGCTGCATCAAGCTCATGCACTCAGACGTGCATGCAACTGCTCGATCTGATACCAGGCCGATTCGATGGCGCCGGCCTGCCAGCCATTCAGATGGCTCAGGTGTTCGCCAGCGAGCAGCGTGCGGCCTTCGCCCTTGAGCAGACGGGGATACGCGGTGCGGCGTCCGGCTTCGCTCCAGTCGGCCCAGCCGCCGAGGTTGTACTTCACGCGGTGCCACGCCACCGAGAACGACGATTCGGCCGAGTCGCGATACTGCCCCGGAAACACTTTCTCGCCCGCCGCCAGACCGAAGTCCGTGCGCTCCTTCAGCGACATCGCGCTGATCTGCGCGGCGGTTGCCCCGAAGTTGTAATACGACAGCAGCGTGCCCTTCTTGCCCTGCCAGTTGGTCGACGGCAGCGAAATCAGCGTGGCGCCCTTGATGTCCGTCTGAATGTGGCCACCGTAGATGAAGTGATCCTCTTCCCAGAAGCGGCGCTTCATCTGCACGCCCAGTTTTCCGACCGGCTCGTAGGCGACTTGCATGGCGTCTTTGAAGTCGTCGGAGAAGTCGGTATCGATCTGCTTGAGCACCGACAGCGGGATTGTGCACAGGCAGAAGTCGCCCTTGACCGTGCGTGCGGCGCCGGTGCGTGTGTCTTTGCACTGCAAGACCACCCCGCTGTCCGTATTGCGCAAGTTCACGACTTCGGTGTTGTAGCGAATCATCTTCTTCGTGCGGGCCTCGAACGCCTTGGCCACGTGGTCCATACCGCCCACCGCCTGCAACATCGTCTTTTGCTGTTCGATGTCGTTGGCCGAGCGGTAGATGTTGCCGAGCTTCGACTTGAGCAGATCGCCGAACTGGAGCGGATCGGTCAGCACGCCGGCCTGCACCCCGGGGTACGTCTTGTAGCCGCGGGCCGACGTGCCCTTGTAGTCGAGGTCCTTCTTGTTCAGATAGCCCTCGTGCACGAGGTAGTCGAGCAGCAGCGCCTTGTCGCCTTCGCTGATCTGGTCGTTGAGCTTGCCCGCACGCAGCGTCTTGGCGAAGAGCTCATCGGTATAGCCGCGCATGTCCGCCTTGATCTCGAACTGGCGCAGGCGTTTGCCTGCGAGCGGGCCGTCGATGTTTTCCTTGTAGACGTAGGCCGCGTCGTTGTCATTGTTGAAGAGTTCGAGCGCCACGCCGAATTCGCGCGTGTAGTGCAGCGTGGACTGCTGGCAAAACGGAATGCGCCACGGGCCGTGATTGATGTACTGGCCTTCGTCGAAATTGCAGACCTGGCGCTCGCCGCCGAGTTCGGTCAGCTCGAAGCCCCGGCGTGCAGACTGACAGCGTCCGCCGGCAAAGCCACGGGCTTCGATGATCTCGCACTGATAGCCGAGCTTCGAGAGCTCGTACGCGGCGGTCATGCCAGCAAGGCCGGCGCCGAGAATGACCACGCGCTTGCCGCGCCCGCTGCCCGACAGTCGCGGGGGTGACGTGCGCACCGAGGCGAGATCCACCCCCCATGCTTTCATCGTGGCCAGCATGAGGCCACTGCCGCCGATGGCCAGCGTACGCATCAGGAAATCCCGGCGGCGCAACCCGCTCCCGCCTCCCTGTTCGCCTGCTCCTGCGATCGAATCCATCGAACCGAACGACTTACCCGTGGTTTGTTGCGCGTCTGACATGACTCTCCTCACTCATGGATGATGCAACCTGTCGCGAATGCCAACGCCGTGCGTCTGATGTGCGAGGGCGCGCCACGGCCTTGCGGACGAGCGCAACCGGCAAGCGCATGCAGCGCGTCGGCGAACGAATACGGGGGATAGTGAGAAGGCTCAGGGCGAGTGGCCAGAGGACCGCATGATGTCTCCTTAAGCGCGAATTCCGGGGCGAGCCCGACGGTCTTGCGCCGTCGTAACGCCGGGTTCTTGTCTTCTCGTGAAGCGTTACCCGCAGAGCCGGCCGACTGCGCGCTCCTGGGGGCGTGCGGCCGGTCGAATATGCATCACGCCGGCACTGCACTGCGGAGCCAATCCTGCTCAGGGGAATCGGGTATGCTTGCTCGCCTGTCGTATCAGGTTTGCCTGCCACCATAACGACCATACTATATGCGTGTTATGGCTTGGTGTATTAGCGTTAGTACTTAGCGTGCGTATGCCTATATGGGCTTATTTGCCTAGGGCAGCAGGGCACATCTGATCACCACGTGAATCGCGCTTCATTGTCTCGGACCTCCTTGGAAAGGTGACTTGCGATGAAAGACCCTGTGCCGAAGCAGGCCGAACAGGCGCGAAGCATCGATGAGACTCACGCCACGGCGCGAGCGACATCGGTGATCGAAGACAAGCGGCCTGCCGCGCAGGCGCATGCCCAACTCCGTGAAATGACAGAGCGCGGGCGGCGCGCACTGCAATTTCAGGCACAGCAGCGGGCTGTCAGCCGCGATGTGCTCGCCGAGCCGCAAGCGCATCGAGTCATGCCGGGCGGCCAGCGTGTCGTGCAGCGCCTTGTTTTCATCGGCGCCTCCACACGGCCGCTGGGATCCACGGCGCCACAAGTCGGCGAGGTCGCGCAGATTGCCCAAGCCGTCGCGCCCGCACAGGCCGCGCAGATCGTTGCCACCTTCCGCGCTTGGATACGAGATCCGTCGTCTCGACGGTTTGCGGATGCTCGCGCTGCCGTGGCAGCGATATTGAACACGTTGGGTGGCGTCACACCACCAACTCCGCCCTCCGAAGAACCCGCCGCAAGACGCAGCGGCGACTCAGGCGAACCCAGAGAACCCATTTCAACGTCGCAGCCGGATCCTCGCGGCCAGATCGTTCCCAGTCATGTGACGACGCAGGATGAGCCTCCCGGCGATCCCGGCAGAATTGATCACGATGATGAAGTCGTGGCAACCGATCTGGTGCCACAGGGCAACGAACGTGAGCCCGTCTTGCCTGATCGCTCGACAGCCGAGTCATCGAGTCAACCGGCCCCCGACCTCGCGAGCCAGATTCGACCGGAAGCGTCGACCCGCGTGGGTTTCGAGATCGAACTGGGGGAGGTCTACCGATTTCCGGAAAGCGCACGGCCAACGCTCGAACGCCTTTTGAATCGCACGCTCGCGGAGTACGTTGTCGTCGAGCCTTCAGCACGGCGGGGCGAGCCGCCGCGGCCTCGGGCGTTGCTTGAAGTCTTGCTCGACGACATCAAGCCAATTGTCCCCGGGCAGGAGGGCGACCGAGTGACCGCGCAAGTCGAATTCCGCACGCCGCCGTTCGCATTTGCCGCCTTGAATACCACCTTAGCCAGCCAGCTTCGCGGCGCGATAAGTCGCTTTCCTACCAGCATGTTCACGTCGGGATCGCCAAGTACAACGAACGACTGGCGGCCAACCGCACTACTGCGGCAACATGCTCGGCAATTGACCGAAGGCGCGCCGGATCACGGACGTTTCGCGATTTCCGCCACGTCTGCGTTGGCCCAGCATGCGACGATTTCGATCGAACTCGGCGCGTTCGGCAGGCTTGGCGGCGACCAACAGGGTCAGTTATTTCCAGCGGGGCGGGGCGCGGCCAACAAGCAGCAACTGGTCGAGCGTCTGGCACGTCTCACCGGAGGCGGTGGACGGCTGGACGCCTCCACCGGCGGCCGTAACCGCGCAGGGTCCACCGTGAAGACGCCGGTCGAGTCGATACTGGCCGCCGATTCGGAATTGCGGGCGCCCCAGGGCACTGACGAACCGGGCAGCGTGACGGTGGACGGGAGCACCGGGCATCCGTACGCACCCATTGACGAGGCGGTCCGGCAAATTCAGGCCGAGGGGCGTTTTCCGAGCCTTCAGGGGGAGGGCGGCCAAGGCTTCCGGGCGGTTGCGGAGAAACTCCAGCCGCCGTTGAGGGACCGGGTGTCCGGCGAGTTGAGAGTGCTGGTCGAGCACCGGAACGGCTCGTTGGTACGTGCCGTGAACGAGGCGCTTCGCGGGCGCCCCGAGGCATTGCGCCCAATCACAGCGGCAGCGGGCGAGATGGATCGGCAACGGGTTCCACTGACGAGGCCCCAATCATCGGGCACATCGTCGCGCGAATCGCCGGCAACGGCTTCGACGGTATCGACAACGGCATCGCGCGTGCAACCTGAGGCTGTTCAGGGCGCTCGCCCGGTGATCGCCGCGCCGCCGGGCCCGATGAATGTCCTCCAGCTCATCCAGCACTATGGGCCGGGTGTTCTCTGGGCAAGGCAAGGTGACACATTCAGTGCGGAATTCCTGCAATTCAGAGACCAACAGGCCACGGCCTTGCAGACACTGGTGCAACATGGGCTGGCGCAGGCAGAGGCCACGGCGATCGGCGCAGATTTGACATTGGAGGTCGGCAACGCAGGTGCGGCGGCGCTGGCGCCGCACCCGCCGGCTGCATTGCAGGAGCAGATATTCGACGCCGTGGATGACGTCTGGGGCAGGGACCTTTGGGCGTTACTGCGTTACTTCAACGGCGGATAACGCCGCCGAGCCCTTAAAACGCCCGCGCGAAAATTTCCTCAATCTCCGCTTGCTCGGCACGACGCGGATTCGTAAATCCGCAGGCATCCTGCATCGCATTCGCGGCCAGCGTCGGGATATCTTCTTTCTTCGCACCCAACTCCGTCAGACCGGCCGGGATACCGATGTCTTTCGAGAGCCGCCGGATCGCAGCAATCGCCACCTTCGCGCCTTCCGCATCGCTCAGCCCGTCGACCTTCTCGCCCATGGCTTGCGCGATATCCTTCAGGCGCGCAGCGCTGACGCTCGCATTGAACTCTTCCACGTGCGGCAGAAGTATCGCGTTGCACACACCGTGCGGCAGGTCATAGAAGCCGCCCAACTGATGCGCCATCGCATGCACGTAGCCCAGCGACGCATTGTTGAATGCCATCCCTGCGAGGAACTGCGCATACGCCATGTTTTCGCGTGCCGTCATGTCGTCGCCGTGCGACACCGCACGACGCAGATTTTCTGAAATCAGCGTGACAGCCTTGAGTGCGCACGCATCGGTAATCGGCGTGGCCGCCGTCGAGACATAGGCCTCGGTGGCATGCGTGAGCGCGTCCATGCCGGTCGCGGCGGTGAGCCCCTTAGGCATCGCTGCCATCAGTGCCGGATCATTGACCGACAGTAGCGGCGTGACGTTGCGATCGACAATCGCCATCTTCACATGTCGTGCCTCGTCCGTGATGATGCAGAACCGCGTCATTTCGCTCGCGGTGCCTGCCGTGGTGTTGATCGCGATCAGCGGCAACTGCGGCTTTGCCGACCGGTCCACGCCCTCGTAATCGGCAATCTTGCCGCCGTTGGACGCGCACAGCGCAATTCCCTTCGCGCAGTCGTGCGGCGAGCCGCCGCCCAGCGAGATGACGAAGTCGCAGTGATTCTGTTTGAGCATTGCGAGACCGGCTTCTACGTTCGACACCGTCGGGTTGGGTTTGGCGCCGTCGAAGACCACTGCCTGAATGTCCTGTTGCGTGAGCAGCTTCGCCACTTTCTCGGCAACACCGGCCTTGGCGAGACCGGCATCGGTCACAATCAACGCACGGCGGAAATGGTATTGCGGCAAGGCGGCAATCGCTTCGTCGAGACTGCCGATGCCCATCATGTTGACGGCGGGAATGAAGAAGGTCGTGCTCATGGTGATGCTCCTTATATCTGTTCTGTGAGGGGGCGCACCACGACCACGCGGCCGGCAAGTTCAACACTGCCGGTCGCGTCGTCGCAGGGGGTATGCGGGATCTTCTCGCAGGCATTAAAGACAGCTTCCGCCTATCGGCGGGCCGCGTCTTTGATCTGCGGCAAACAGGGACGCAAATACAGAAAGCGTCGAAGGACTCTACAAATCGGGCTTAAAAATGGTTAGAAGAAGCCCAGCGGATGGATGTCGTAGCTCACCAGCAGATTCTTGGTTTGCTGGTAGTGATCGAGCATCATCTTGTGGGTCTCGCGTCCGATGCCCGACTTCTTATAGCCACCAAACGCGGCGTGCGCGGGATACAGGTGGTAGCAATTCGTCCACACGCGCCCAGCCTGAATCGCGCGGCCCATGCGATAGGCGCGGTTGATGTCTCGCGTCCACACGCCCGCGCCCAGACCGAACTCGGTGTCGTTGGCAATCGCAAGCGCTTCGGCTTCGTCCTTGAACGTGGTGATGCCGACCACGGGGCCGAAGATTTCCTCTTGAAACACGCGCATGCGGTTCTCGCCCTTGAGCAGCGTCGGCTGAATGTAGAAGCCTGATGCCAGCGGCCCGTCGAGCATCTCGATACCGCCGCCCGTCAGCACCTGAGCGCCCTCCTTGCGGGCGAGATCCAGATACGTCAGGATTTTGTCGAACTGCTGCTCCGACGCCTGCGCGCCGACCGCCGTATCGGTATCGAGCGGATCGCCGCGCTTGATGCGGGCGACCTTGGCCATCACCACTTCCATGAACGGCTCATAGATCGATTCCTGCACCAGCGCGCGCGACGGGCAGGTGCAGACCTCACCCTGATTCAGAAAGCCCAGCACGAGCCCTTCAGCGGCCTTCTCGATGAACTCCGGCTCGCCACGCATGATGTCGTCGAAGAAGATGTTTGGCGACTTGCCGCCTAGCTCGACCGTGCTCGGAATCAGGTTGGCGGCCGCGCGCGACAGAATGTGTCCGCCGACCGGCGTCGACCCGGTAAAGGCGATCTTGGCAATGCGACGGCTCGACGCCAGTGCTTCACCCGCTTCGCGCCCGAAACCCTGCACGATGTTGAGCACGCCCGGCGGCAGCAGGTCGCCGATCAGCTCGGCGAACAGCGTGATCGTCAGCGGCGTCTGCTCGGCAGGTTTGAGCACCACGCAATTGCCCGCGGCGAGGGCAGGCGCAAGCTTCCACGCGGCCATCAGCAGCGGAAAATTCCACGGAATGATCTGACCGACGACGCCCAGCGGTTCATGAAAGTGATATGCGGCGGTGTGCTCGTCGATCTCGGCGCTCGTGCCTTCCTGCGCGCGAATGCAACCGGCGAAATACCGGAAATGATCGACGGCCAGCGGCATGTCGGCGGCGAGCGTCTCGCGCACGGGTTTGCCGTTGTCCCACGTCTCGGCGACGGCGAATTTCTCAAGATTGGCTTCGAGCCGGTCGGCAATTTGCAGCAGAATGCGCGAGCGCGCCTGAACCGACGTTTTGCCCCATTTCGCCGCGGCGGCGTGGGCCGCGTCGAGCGCCAGTTCGATGTCGGCGCCACCGGAGCGCGGAAACTCACCGATGACTCCCCCGGTCACCGGCGACGTGTTGGTGAAGTAGCGTCCTTCGACGGGCGGGACGAACTTGCCGCCGATGTAGTTTTCGTAACGCGGCTGCAAGGTCAGCAGGGCACCGGGGGTGCCGGGCGGGGCATAACGCATGTTGTGTCTCCGGATATTGTCGTGTCGGTGGCGTCGAGGCCACGCACGTCGGTAAGCAAGTCGCGGGCCAGCCCGGCAGATCGTTGCCTGACGGGCACCACGCGAGCGAGCCGCGCTCGCCGATGCGCCGAAACCGAGACACGTGTGTCACCCCCTGTCTCGCAGGCGGGACACCGGGCGCGAGACCGCCGCGACACTAATGGCTAATGGCATCACGCTGCCGATAGGCGGGGTCGCGAACCGGCCACGGGCATGGCTGACATACCTCATTGCAATCACCTGCGGCTTGCGACATGCTTCGGGGACGACTCAAGGTCATCCGGCACGGGGAGACAACCAATGCCAGCGAATACAGAATCAGCACACGCGCGCCGTGTGCTGAATGTTGTACAAGGTCACCTGCCTGCCGTCGCGGCAGCGACCGACCCGAGTATCGCCAGCTCCTGGCGCCGCTGTCTCGACACGCACGATCTCGACCCGGGTGCGCGCATGGCGCCGCATGTCATCGGATCGTCACAACTGACCGAGCGGCGCAACGCGATGGAGCAACTGCGCCACGTATCGGCGCACGTGCTGGATCGTCTGCAACGCCAGTTGATGAATCCGCGACAGGCGGTGCTACTGACCGACCCGGAAGGTGTGATCGTCGACTGTCAGTTGCACGACGGCACGCGCGACGACTTCCTGCGTGCCGGCCTGCGTCCCGGCGCGGACTGGAGTGAATCCTGCGAGGGCACCAACGGGATCGGCACATGCGTGGTCGAACGGGCGCCGGTGATCATCTGCCAGCAGGACCACTTTCGCGCGCTGCATACGCCGCTCACCTGCACGGCCAGTCCGGTCTTTGCGCCGCACGGCGAATTGCTCGCCGTGATCGACGTGTCGTCGACCAGTGCCGACGTCACAAGGCAAAGCCAGTTCCACACACTCGCGCTCGTCAATCTCAGTGCGAAGGTGGTCGAGAGCGAATACTTCTTTCTGCACTATCGCGACGAATGGCTGCTGCAATTGCAGGAGCAAGCCGACCATCTGGGCGGTTTCGCGCAGGCGTTGCTGGCTTTTGACGACAGCGGCCGCGTGCTCGCCGCGAATCAGAGCGCCTTGAATCGTCTGGGTGCCACGCGCGACGACATCATCGGCACGCGGGTTGACCAGTGGTTTGCCCAATCGCTCGATGCGCTGATGGCGCGTGCGCACCCGCAACCGCAGACTTGCTGGCCGGTTCGCACGCATGCGGGTGAAGCATTGCTGGCGATGTTGCGCGCCCCCGAACGGGCCGCGAGGCCAACGCCACGCATTCCGGCGCAACCTGCACCGCGTCAGGACACAAACGTCGCGCCCTTCACCGACGCGCATCTGGTACGCGAATTCTCGCGTGCCTGTCGTGTTTTCGCGCACGACGTACCGGTGCTGATTCGCGGCGAAACCGGCAGCGGGAAAGAAGTCTTCGCCCGCGCCGTGCATGCGGCCAGTGCGCGCGCGAACGGCCCGTTTGTCGCGCTGAACTGTGCGGCCATTCCCGAAGCGCTGATCGAGAGTGAATTGTTCGGCTACGTGGGCGGCAGCTTCACGGGAGCGCGCAAAGAGGGCATGAGCGGCAAGCTCTGGCAAGCCAACGGCGGCACGCTGTTCCTCGACGAAATCGGCGACATGCCGTTCGCGATGCAGACGCGGCTGTTGCGCGTGCTGGAGGAGCGTGAGGTGCTGCCGTTAGGCGGCGGAGAACCGGTGGCGCTCGATATCCGCGTGCTGAGCGCGACGCATCAGGATCTGGAGGCGCGCATCGTTGAGCGGCAATTCCGGGAAGACCTGTTCTATCGACTCAGTGGGCTGGCCGTCGTGGTGCCGCCGGTGCGGGAGCGCGACGACAAACTCGACCTGATCCAGCGGCTGCTGAAACAGGCACAGGCAGACAGTAGCGTCGTCGTGACTGACGCCGCGCGCGAAGCCCTATGTGCCTTCGACTGGCCCGGCAACGTGCGGCAGATGCGCAGCGTGATCCGTACGCTGGTGGCGCTGAGCGACGATGGTGTCATCACGCCAGAGGATCTGCCTGCGGACGTGCGGCAGGCGCAGGCCGTCGATGGAGATACCCCCCGCGAGGCCCCGCTCGAAGCGGCGGAGCGGCAGGCGTTGCGCGAGACGCTCGATGCCTGTCAGGGGCAGGTGAGCGCGGCGGCGCGCAAGCTCGGTGTGAGCCGCAACACGCTGTACCGGAAGCTGAAGCGGTTCGGCTTATTGCGCTAGCCGGTCAAAACCAGTTGCCCGACGCCGTCAAACACGCTATAGTCACGCCTCTTCGCGCTGGGGTATAGCTCAGCTGGGAGAGCGCTTGCATGGCATGCAAGAGGTCAGCGGTTCGATCCCGCTTACCTCCACCAAACGAATGACTGTTTTTGTCCCCTTCGTCTAGAGGCCTAGGACATCACCCTTTCACGGTGAGTACAGGGGTTCGAATCCCCTAGGGGACGCCATCTAACGGCGTCGATGTGGCAGCAACACATCGATACCGCGTCGGCGTCAGATTCGACGAATCGCATGAACAAAGGCCGGATGTCTTCAACGACATCCGGCCTTTTGCGTTAACGCATCAATGTGGCGACACGGGCAACGTCAAACCACCTTCGCGCCGGGGTCGCCCGATTCCACCACAAACTGCTTCAACGTCGAGACCGTCGCCTGCTTGTCGGCCCGGTCCGAGATCACCTGAAAGCGCGTCTGCATCTGCTGCGGCGTCAGATCGACGGACACATAGCCGCGATGCCGGCTCTCGAAGTATTTCACGTGCGGATTCTCCGGCAGCATCTTCGCAAATGCCTCGTACGGCGGCGGATTCGCCGTGATCGACGTGCCGACGAACTCCGTCGCAATCACCGGCGAATCGGGACGCTCGTTCGCATGCACGTCGTTCGTCCAGTACGAGTGGATATCGCCACCGATGAGCACAGGATTGTTCGGGCGCGACTGCGTCATCGCCTGCAACATGCGATCCCGGGTGGCCGGATAACCGTCCCAGCCATCAGTCCAATGGCCGACGACACCGGTCTTGCGATCCTTTTGCGTGAGCGGTACGAACAGCAGATCCTGTGCGATCACATTCCATTGCGCGCGCGATTGCCGAAACCCATCGGCCAGCCACGCTTCCTGCTCGAAGCCGAGCATGGTGCGGCGCGCCTCGGTGCGCTCGGTGCAACTGTCGGGCGTGACATGGCCACCGCGATTGTTCGGCAATGCGCAAGGTTGTGGCGTGCGGTACTGGCGTCCGTCGAGTACGTGGAAGTCGACGAGTGCGCCGTACCCGATACGGTCGTACACGCGCATATCGGGCCCGCGCGGCATCGACATGGCACGTAGCGGCATATGCTCGTAGTACGCCTGATAGGCGGCTGCGCGACGCCTCAGAAAGTCCGTGGCCGAGACGTCGACCTTCTGCGACCACGCGTTGGCATAGTCGTTTTCGACTTCGTGGTCGTCCCACGTCATCAGACTCGGCGCAGCGGCGTGCAGCATTTGCAGATCGGGGTCGGTGCGGTACAACGCGTAGCGGTTGCGATACCCGACGAGATCCTTCGCATCCGGGCCGTCGTGCGCGCGCACGATCGGCTTGGCATCCTTCTTCTTCTGATCGTTCGTATAGTCGTAGATGTAGTCGCCGAGGAAGATGACGAGATCGGGGTTCTCCTGCGCCATGTGACGATAGGCGCTGAAATACCCTAATTCCCAGTGCGAGCACGACGCAAACGAAAAGCGCAGACGATCCACCGGCGCGTTAGCGAGCGGCGCGGTGACGGCGCGTCCTACGGGGCTTTGTGCGCCGAGTGCCGTAAAGCGATACCAGTACGGCCGATGCGGCGCGAGGCCGCTCACCTCGACGTGTACGCTGTAGGCGAACATCGCTGGCGCATAGGCAACGCCACGACGCACGACGTCACGCATCGACTCATCGCTGGCGATCTCCCACTGCACGGGCACCTGCGCAGGCATGCCGGCCATACCGCCCTGACCGTCGGGCGAAATGGGCGAGGGCGCGAGACGCGTCCACAGCACGAAGCCATCGGACACTGGGTCGCCAGAGGCCACACCCAACGTGAACGGATCGCCTGAATTAGCGGCGAGCGCCCGCGAGAACGGACCAAGCAGCGGCACGGCGACGAGGGCACCCGCGCCCTTGAGCAGCGTGCGGCGTGCGCGATCGGGCGACGCAATATCTGTCGACTTCATGAGACGTGGCTCACGGCGTGCCCGGATGCGGCACAGGGTAATCGCGCGACACGTCGATGGGGGCCGTATGCGGCGAATTCCACCACGTGCGCTGCAATTGGGCGATACGCTGCGCCATCTTTGCGTCGCGCATCACCACCTCGAGATTGCGCGAGTTGTCGAAGTAGCCGCCGGTCCAGTTGCTTGTGCCAACCCAAGCCAGCTCGCCGTCGATGACCATCGTCTTGCTGTGCACCACGCGCGCATAGGGGATGAACCCACTTGAGGCAGGCGGCACAGTCACCACACGCAGCTCGACGTTGGGCACCAGCGCAAGGCTCTTCAGATACGCGACATCGGGGCGCTTCAGGTTCCAGTTCGAGATCAGCATCTGCACCTTCACGCCGCGTGCCGCCGCCGTGCGCAACGCCGTGTCGATCACACCGTAGTACGGGCGCTTGCCCTTCTCGCCGAACGAGAGCGGTGCGTAATCCATCAACTGAATCTGCACGCTCTGTTTCGCCTGTCCGATGAGCGCGGGCAGGGTAGTCTGCGAATCGCCGACGCCCGGCGGGTTGTACGCATTCGGGCTGGCGACGAGGAACGACGACTGCGCGAGATCGGCGGGCACGACGTCGCGATTGCGCACCGCCGGTTGCCCGCCACTCGCCAGCGCGGCCTGCGCCTGCCAGTCCTGCTCGAAGATGCCCTGCATCTGCGCGACGATTTTCGCGTCGCTCACGCGCACGCCGGTCTCGTCGATGTGTTCCAGCGCACGCCAGTCGAAGTTCTGGCTGCCGACAAAGCCATCGCGTCGATCGACGATGAAGTACTTTGCGTGAATGATGCCGCCGCCCACCTTCGAGAAATCCAGCATGCGGAACTCGAGATTGGGAATCTGTTTGACGCGCGCGAGCGTCGCTTCGTCGGACATGCGCTCGCCCTTGGCTTCCATCAGAAAACGAATCTTCACACCGCGCTTGCCCGCGGCTTCGAGATGATCGAGCACCGTATCCATGCGGCTGCCACGCTCACCCGACACGTAGAACTGACCGAAGTCGATCGACGTCTTCGCGTGATCGAACATGTCGGTCCAGACGGTGACGGAATCGCGCAGATCGTCGCTGTCGGCACCGGCGCCAACGGGCGCGGTGTGCACGAGTTCAAAGCCGGGAATGGTGAAGGGTGCGGGCGCAGCGCATAGCGGAGCGATGCTGCTCAGCGCTAGCGTGAGCGCGGCAAACGTGTGACGCATGACTTCCTCAAATGACGTGTCGTGTTCGTGTGTGGAGCAAAGCTTTCGCACGGAAATTCTTGTGTGACAGTTCTGCGATGGCATCGTATATCTAACATATGCATTGACATATGTGCCTTCGAAAACTGCCTGCGTCGCATCGCAAAAACGCCTTGTTTCAAGGGGTTTTACGCTCGCGTAGCGCATTGGTTTCCTGTGGTTTACACGGCAGGATATTCGTCAATTGTTAAACTTTATTACACGTAGGAAATATATTTTGCGGTTACGGGGTAAACGCAACGTCTGACGGAATTCGCATCGCATTTGTGTCGATTCGTCACGGAAATTTCATCGACGTCCAAAATAATCCGGTTTCTTTTTTCCGGACGTCGCCATGATTCACTTCGAAGATCCCCCCAAACGGCACGCGCGCATCGAGATCATTCCGATGATCGACGTGATGATGTTCCTGCTCGTGTTCTTCGTGTTGCTCAGCATCAACGTGATCCCGTCGCGCGGCCTGTCGACCACGTTGCCGCAGTCGTCGAGCGCAGCACAGGTCAATCCCGAGAAGCCCGTCGTCGTGACCATCACGCGCGATGGTGCGTTGCAGGTCGACGGTGCCGACACCACGCTCGAAGCGCTCGGCGCACGCGTGAAGGAAAAGGCCGGCGACGTCGAGAAGGCGCAAGTCACGCTCAAGACCGATGAAGGCACGCTGATGCAGCGTGTGATCGACGTCATGGATGCGTTGAAGGCAGCGTCGGTGAGCAAAATCTCGATCGCTACGCGAGCGAAATCGTAATGACTGCGACGAACGCCACCCCAGCTTTCTGGATGCCCACGCCGATCTATCGCCGCCGCGACTGGGTGGCGGGCGGGTTGACGCTGTTGCTCGCACTCGCGGCCACGGTCGGTCCGAGCCTGCGTGCGCTGACGCCGCCGCCAGGCGAGAAGCAGGCAGAAGTGCTCACCGAAATCGATCTCGCGCCGCCGCCGCCCGAGCCGCAACCGCAGCCGAAGGCGGAGCCGTTGCCTCAGCCCAAGCCGGAACCGAAGCCTCAGCCGAAGCCTGAGCCCAAGCCCGAACCGAAGCCCGAGCCGAAGCCGCAACCTCAGCCGCAACCGCGTCCTCAACCGGCGCCGCAACCCACACCGACGCCCACGCCGACACCGCAACCGGTCGCCGACAGCGCACCGGCGACGTCGAACGCGACGCCGACAGCGAACACCGCGACCAACACCGCACCGTCGACGCCGACCGCCGAATCGAAGCCCGTGCAGAAGGCCGCCGCGCCGAGCAAGGGCGACCCCGACCGTGAGTACGAACGGTCGTTGCGCGCGCTGGTGGAGTCGCGAAAGAAGTATCCGACGAGCCGTCAGGCGATGACCGAGAAGCCCACGGGGACGGTCGAGTTGTGCGTGATGCTCGATCGCAGCGGCAAGGTGAAGGACGTGAACCTGACCAACGGCTCGGGCTCGCTGCTGCTCGACAACACGGCCACGCGACTCGTCGAGGGCACCACATACCCGGCATTTCAGGACACCCATTTTGCAGGCCAGGCGCAGCACAGGTTCTGCATGAAGCTCGATTACCAGCTCCCGAGCAATAGCTGAGGAGCGACCCAGGCAACACAGCAGTCCCGTTGCACTCACGCTGACCACGCGGCCCTGCGCCACGTGAAAAAAACCGCGGCGGCGCTTTGCCGCAGCAATCCAGGCACCCGTAACCATAACGAATAGACCGAGATGAACGATCTACATACAACGGCCGGCAAGCCGTTCAAGCGTCCCGCATTGCGTCTGTCCATGATCGCTGTTCACGTGCTGCTGCTTCAGGCTGGCGTCGCACACGCGCAGAGCGCCGATACCAATGCAGCACCCGCCGCCGCCACGGCTTCCCCCAGTGCTTCGGGCACGTCGAACATCGGCACGGTGACCATCACCGGCGACGGCGACAACCTCGGCACCGGCCTCATGGTTCGCGAAGACGAACCGAAAACCCGTAGCACGGTCACGCGCGCCGAAATCGAAAAGGAACGTGCCACCGGCAACGTGTTCCAGTCGATCGGCCTGCTGCCGGGCGTGTCGACGTACAGCTACGACGCGTCGGGCCTGTTCGGTGGCGGTCTGTCGATTCGCGGCTTCAACTCCGACCAGATCGGCTTCACGATCAACGGCGTGCCGGTCAACGACTCGGGCAGCTTCGCCGTGTATCCGCAGGAATTCCTCGACAACTCGAACACCTGCGGTATGTCGGTGACGCAGGGCGCGACCGATCTCGACGCCCCGCACGTCGGCTCGACCGGCGGTAACGTCAGCATCGTCACGTGCGAACCGGAAAACGAGAAGCGCGTGCGCGTGTCGCAAACGGTCGGTGGCCTGAACCTCACGAACTCGTTCGTGCGTCTGGACTCGGGCCGCTTCGCCAACGACATGGCGAAGATCTTCGTGTCGTACTCGCACGCCGAAATCGACAAGTGGAAGGGAGAAGGCAAGGCCAAGCGCGATCACGTCGACTTTGGCTTCCGTCTGGATCTCAACAAGGAAAATTACGTCACGGGTACGTTGAACTACAACCGTGCGATCAACAACAACATCTACAACCCGTCGCTCGCGCAGCTCAACCAGAACGGCTACTACGGCGACTACGCTTCGCAGTTTGTCGGTCACCTGCCCCCGGTCAAGGGCACCGCGCAGAACGAAGCTTCGCAAAGCCCGGCGTACTACAAGCTGTCGCAGAACCCGTTTGAAAACGTGATCGCATCGGTCACCGGCGTGTTCCGCCTGACGCCGACCACGCAGGTGAAGATTCAGCCGTACTACTGGTATGGCTTCGGCACCGGCGGCACGCAGCAATACGTGCTTTCGGAAACCGGCTTCCTGAACCCGGCCACCGGCAAGGCGGGTCTGGGCCGCGATCTGAACGGCGACGGCGACACGCTCGACAAGATCATCGTGGCGAACAGCAGCGTGACGCGTACCGACCGCCCGGGTATCACCACGACCGTGACGCAACAGCTCGGCAACCACCAGATTCAGGCCGGTGTGTGGTTCGAGCGTGCGGTGCACCGTCAGACTGGCCCGGCCGTGCTCGTGAATGCCGACGGCACTGCCAGCGACATCTGGCTGCAAGACAACCAGATCACCGGCCCGACGGGACAGCCGTATGAGTCGCGCAACTGGAAGACGGTGTCGACGTCGTGGCAGTTCTTCGCCGCCGACTCGATCTCGATGCTCGCCGACAAGCTCAACGTGACGGCCGGTTTCCGTACGCCGCACGTGCGCCGTGACTTCACGAACTTCGCTAACGAGGGCAGCAACTCGGGCACGTCGTACAACGTGGTCAAGGACTACAACGCGTTCCTGCCGCAGGCCGGCGTGCGTTATTCGATCGACGACGCGAATCAGGTCTACGCCAGCTACGCGATGAACTTCCGCGCACCACCCAACTTCGCGTTCTCGCCGACCAACGGCAACGTGACGTTCGTGAACGGTCAGGCGACCGTGACGGGCAACGTGAAGGCCGAAACGTCGAATGTGTATGACATCGGCTATCGCAACGAAAGCGGTCTGGGTGTGTTCTCGGGCTCGCTGTTCTACGTCGACTACAAGAACCGTCAGGCCACCGCGTACGACCCGAATCTGAACAACTCGGTCTACACGAATGCCGGTCGCGTGCGTAATTACGGCTTCCAGCTCGAATTCGGCACGGTGCCGTTCCACGGCTGGTCGGCGTACGCCTCGATCACGAACAACCATAGCCGCCAGCTCGACAACCTTCAGACGTCGGCGACGACCACGATGCAGACGTCGGGCAAGGATTACCCGCTCGATCCGTCGTGGCTGCTGGGTCTGTCGATTCAGTACGCCCAGCCGAAGTGGTACGTGCGTGCACAAACGAAGTTCACGGCGCGTCAGTACGCCACGCTCATGAACGACGAAGTCGCACCGTCGTACACCACCGTGGATCTGGATGCGGGCTACCGGTTCAACAACACGTTTTTCTTCAAGAACCCCACCGTGCGCGTGAACGTCAGCAACCTGTTCAATCGCCAGTATCGCAACCCGTCGAGCGTGCAAGTCGGCGGCGGCAGTGGCACGGTTTATTACTACCTGGGCGCACCGCGACTGCTGTCTGTGTCGCTGTCTGCCGACTTCCAGTGAGGCGAGCCGCTGCTTTCGCACTCACGAATTTGAAAGAGGAACCTTCGTATGAACACTCAGGTGCTACATGATCTGTCGTTTTTCCTGATGTACGCGTGCCTGGTCGTGGCGTTGTTCATCAGCATCGAACGTCTGATTTTCTATCGCTACACGAACAAACACGCTCGTGAGCTTGACGCGATGCTGCTCGGCGAAGGCCGTACGCTCGACGATCTCACGCAACATCTCGAGAGCAATGACAGTGTGCCGGCCGATGCGCTGCGTGCACTGGCCAAGGCGCGTGCCGACGCTCATTCGCGTGAAGACATGGAGCAGCTCTCCGCTGCGCTGTATCTCGCGATGAAGTCCAAGCTCAAGCAGCGTCTGTGGATGCTCGACACGATCGTGACGGCGGCACCGCTGATCGGCCTGCTCGGTACGATTCTCGGCATTATCGATACGTTCTCGTCGCTCGCCGCGTCGGGGATCTCGGATGCCAAGGGCGTGTCGGCCGGTATCGGGACGGCGCTGTATGCGACCGCACTGGGTATCTCGACGGCGTTGTTCGTGCTCGTGTTCCTCAATCACTTCAACGATCGTATCGAGCGTATCGGCGATCACCTGAAGATCCTGCTCCTGCGTGCCGGCATTCAACCGGGTTCGCAAGACAACGTGGTGCGGTTGCAGCGGCAAGCGTGATGAAACGCATAAGACGGTGACCCGGTAATTCGGGCCACCGATCAGCCCCTGTCGTACCGATGTTCGCCCCGTGCGATACCGCTTTTGCGGCTATTGCACGGGGCTTTTTCGTTTGTTTTGACGCCCGTCAACCCTTGATTTCCCTGCGAAAAACCCTGTTGCTCATGCGCGACAGCGAGAGGCGCATCGCAAATGGGGGGACTGTATGGGGACGGTTGATCGATACCATCCGGCCAATCAAGTTCGCACTGTAGAAAAAACAAGCCGCTGAATCCGGTGCGAAACAAGTGGCAGGAGGAGGTATTGCGACACTGGCCGCACGGCTGGCGTCGTCTGTTGGTCTTCGCCGCGCAGGCAGCCGATACTGATGTATCGGACAACGAAGTAAGTGTCATAGCGTCGCCACCACCATTCCGACCTCATGTCTGAGAGCCCCATGTCCGAAGTCCCCGGGGCGAGATAACGTCTGCACGCCGTATGCCTTATACCGTATGGCGCCAGCAGGCGATGACCGGAACATATAACGATGAAAGTCCTGTCGATCTTCGGTACACGTCCCGAAGCCATCAAGATGGCACCGCTCGTGACGGCGCTCGATCGCGAGCCCGGCATAGATAGCGTGGTTTGCGTGACGGGGCAGCATCGCCAGATGCTCGATCAGGTGATGTCGATTTTCAATCTCTCGGCCAAGTACGACCTTGAAGTCATGGTGCCTAATCAGACGCTCAACGGTCTGTTCTCGCGCGCCATTGCCCGGGTAGACGCTGTGCTGGAGGCGGAAGCGCCGGATTACGTGCTGGTGCATGGCGACACGAGTACGGCGTGCGCGTGTGCACTCGCCGCCTTTCACCGGCGTATTCCCATCGGGCACGTGGAAGCGGGGCTGCGCACCGGCGATCTGGCCAAACCGTTCCCCGAGGAAATGAACCGCCGCGTGGTCGATGCGGTCGGCAACTGGCTGTTCGCACCGACGGCAACGTCCCGGGCGAACCTGCTGGGCGAGAACCTTCAGGGCCGGATCGTCGTGACCGGCAACACCGTGATCGATGCGCTCGCGACACTCATGGAGCGGCTGCGCGACGATTCGCCGCTGGCCAAGGAGGTCGCCGCGCGTTACCCGTGGCTCGACAGTTCACGTCGTTTGCTGCTCGTCACGGGGCATCGCCGAGAGAGCTTCGGTGATGGCTTTCGCAATATTTGCGCGGCGCTCGCCGATATCGCCAAGCGCGACGACGTGCAGATCGTCTATCCCGTGCACCTGAATCCGGCCGTTCGCGAGGTCGTGATGACGGCGCTCGCGGGATTCGACAATGTGCATCTGATCGATCCGCTCGATTACGTCGACTTCGTCTGGTTCATGCAGCGTGCGTACGTGATCCTTACCGACTCGGGCGGCGTGCAGGAAGAAGCGCCGTATCTGGGCAAACCAGTACTGGTCATGCGCGATGTGACCGAACGTCCGGAGGCCGTGGCGGCAGGCACGGTCGCACTGGTCGGCGCCAACCGTGATCGCATCGTCGAGGCCGTGACCCGTTTGCTCGACGACATCGCGTATCACGTGTCGTTCTCGCGGCGCGTGAATCCCTACGGCGACGGACACGCCTCGCAACGCATCGTGGCGGCCCTTTGCGGGCGCACGGTAAGCGAGTTCGATCCGGACGCGCCGGCCATCGGCCGCGTGTCCTGACAGGCGGGGGACTCACGCGATGACTGCACTGCCGACACCTGCGCTGCCACCTGTTCCGTCCAACCCCGCATCGCCCGCCCGCGCGGACCGTGCGCCCCACTACGGATATTCCATGCCGTTGCTCAACACATTGACTGCACGTCGCCGAATGACCCGCGACCTTTCCCGTTCGGTATCTTCGTTATCTTCGGTATCGCGTGCGACGCCTGCACCCCGTACGCCTTTGCGCCGCGTGTGTGCGACGACGGCGGGCGTGCTTGCCGTGCTTGGCATGTGCGCACCGCTCGCGTCGCACGCAAGCGCACTGGGCGACGGCGTGCGTGCCCTTGGCTCGGGCGTGAATCTGCAACGCAGCATCGCACTGGCCGATTTGGGCATCACGGCGCCTATCGTGCTGTCGGGCGATGCGAGTCAGGACTTCTATCTGCCGGTGCCCAAGGGCTTGCCGCTTGCCGATGCGTCGATCACGTTCGACGGCCGCTATCTGAAGGGGGAACCCGGCGCGGCGTCGGTCGTGCTTTCCATCGACGGGCAGCCGATGACGTCGCAGTCGGTGCCAGAGGGCGACGGGCCGCTGCAACGTAATCTCGCGGTGTCGGCGCGTCCTCGCGACACCGGCTTCGTGCGCTTCTCGGTGAACTGGCACGCTCGCACGGGTACCTATCGCTGCGAGCCCGATCGCTCGATTGCGAACTCGGTCACGATCACGCCGCAGACGCGGCTGACCTATCGCATCGATCAGAAATCGGTGTCGAGTCTCGATGACGCGTGGGGCACGTTGCCCGGTGCTCCGGCACTGCTCGTCGCATCGAAGACGCTGGGTCAGGAAGCCTTCGACAGTGCGTGGCGTATCGGTGTCGCCCTTGAGCGCAGCGGCAAGCGCGTGCAGGTAAGGGCGCTGCCCGCCGTGGGCGACGTCGTCGACACGCGTGGCGTCAACGTGCCGGCAGCGCTCGCCGGTGTACCGGCCTTTGCCGCGCTGCGCGACAGCAGCGCGACACACAAGCTGGCCAACGATGCCGAACTGGGCGCGTTGCTGGCAATGAATGCGTCGTCGGTCAGCGGTGACGTGGTGGTGGCCGACGCGACGATGCGTGCGCGTCTAGCCGCTGCGTTCGACGCGCTGCAAGGTCAGCTCGCCTCGGATAGCGACGCCGCTGCGGCCTTCAAGGCATGGCGTGATCAGCGTGCGCCGCTGGCGAATGACGCGCTGGGTGCGAAGCAGATCCGCCTGCTGTCCATGGGCAGTCAGTCGGTGATTGCCATCGCGGGCGACGCAGGCGCGCAGGCAGCGGGCCTCTTCGACAACTCGCTGCGCCGTCTGTTGCTCTCGAACAATGTCACCGTGCCGGTCGCTCGCACGCCGGACATCGCAGACAAGCAGGTCGTGCGCTTGTCGAGTCTGGGGGGCTCATCGGACAGTTTCGACGTGCTCGCCCGCGGCGACTGGACCGTGAGTTTCCCGCTGGGCGCGGTGGCGTCCGACGGCCGCATGCCGGGCGAGATTTCGCTGTATCTCGCCGCTGCGCCGGGACCTGCGGCGTCAAAGCCGGTGGCGACGGTGTTCTGGAACGGCATTCTGCTGGCCGCGAAGCAACTCGACGCCAATGGCCGCCCCGAGCAACTCAAGGCGCGTGTGCCGGGTTACGTCCTCGGCGTGAACAATAACCTTCGCGTGTCGGTGCAACGTCAGCCGTATTCGGCGAACTGCGATGAAATTCCGCAGGCCTATCCGGTCAATGTGCTGCCTTCGGCGAGCTACATCCGCCCGGGCAAGGCCGAACCGGATGGCACGTTCGTGGGCTTGCTGCCGCTCATGGCCGGCAACCCGCAACTGATCGTCCCCGCGCGCTATCTCGAAGACGCCCCGGCCAATATCCGCCGCGTGATCGGTATTGCGTCTGCCAGCGGGCTCGCCCCGTCGCGCACCGAACTGACGGTTGCCGCTGCGGGCAAGAGCGTGAAGCCGGGCAAACCGTTCGTCGCGATGGAAGTGCCGATCGATGGCGCGAAGCCGACAGTGAGCGTGTCGGATGGCAAGCGTCTGGAAATCGGCGGCAAGGATGCCAAGTGGCTGGACATCACTGGCCTGGAGAACCTGTCGACCGCGGAGGTGGTGCGCGGCGGCGGTGAAGACGGCTTGTTGTGGTACGCCGTCGGCGCGCCGCAGGTCGAAGTGGGCGAGCCGTTCCTGCTCAACCGCGGCAATCTCGCGATCATCGGACCGGCAGGGCCGGTCGCGTGGATCGACAGCAGCAACCCCGACGCGAGCCTGCCGCCGGGCGCCGGAGAGAGTGCGTTTTACGAGTGGCGCCGCTATGTCTCGTGGGGCGTGCCGGCCGTCGCCATCGCCCTGTTGGTGCTGCTGCTGATTCTCGTGCTGGCGCTGCGCGCCGGTCGCAAGAAACAAGACAGCCATTGACCGGTAGAGACGCGCCGCCGTGATCTCCTCGCTCTATTGGCCGTATCTGGTCGCCGACTACTACCACGCGCTGGAAATTGCCAGCGCGGTGGTCGGTATTCTCATCCTGCTATCGAGCATCGACGATCTGTTCGTCGATGCCTGGTACTGGGTGCGCCAGGTCTACCGCTCACTGTTCATCAAGCGACGCTACACGCCGTTGCAAGCGGCGCAGTTGCGCGATGTGCGAGAACAGCCGCTCGCGATCATGGTGCCCGCGTGGCTCGAATTCGACGTGATCGCCGCCATGCTCGAGAGCATGGTGGGCACGCTCGAATACAAGAACTACATGATTTTCGTCGGCACTTATCAAAACGACGAGCGGACCAAAACGGAAGTCGAGCGCATGCGCCGCCGCTATCGGCAACTGGTGCGCGTGGAAGTGCCGCACGACGGACCGACCTGCAAGGCGGACTGCCTGAACTGGATCGTGCAGGCGATTTTCAAGCAGAACCAGCAACAGCCAGAGCCGTTCGCGGGCGTGATTCTGCACGACAGCGAAGACGTGCTCCACCCGCTGGAACTCAAGTACTACAACTATCTGCTGCCGCGCATCGACTTTATCCAACTGCCTGTGACGTCGCTCGAGCGCGAGTGGTACGAACTCGTCGCGGGCACGTACATGGACGAGTTCGCCGAATGGCATACCAAGGATCTGGTGGTGCGCGAGAGCCTGTCGAAGATGGTGCCGTCGGCGGGGGTGGGGACCTGCTTTTCGCGCCGCGCCCTTGAAGAACTCGCTGCCGAGACCGACAACCAGCCGTTCAACACTGACACGCTGACCGAGGATTACGACATCGGCGCCCGTCTGGCGCGACGCGGCATGAAGCAGATCTTCGGCAAGTTCCCGGTCGAGTATGTGATCAAGCGGCGGCGGATGTTCGGCTTCGGCAAGGAGAAGGTCTCGACGATCCGCATGCCACTCGGCATTCGCGAGTACTTCCCCAACACGTTCAGAACCGCGTACCGGCAGAAGGCACGCTGGACGCTGGGCATTGGGCTGCAAGGCTGGGTGCAGGTCGGCTGGGCAGGTTCGCTCGCGACGAAATATCTGCTGTTCCGTGACCGCAAGGGGCTGGCGACGTCGTTTATCGCGATCATGGCCTACGTGTTGCTGATCAACTTCGCGCTGTTCCTGCTGGCCGACCGCATGGGCTGGTGGACGATCTACTACCCGTCGATCTTTCCGCCGGGCGGCTGGGTCATGACGCTCATGAGCGTGAACGCCGTGGCGCTCGCGTTGCGCGTGTGTCAGCGCAGCTTCTTCGTGTATCACATGTACGGCTGGGAACACGCGCTCTTGGCCGCACCTCGCATGGTGATCGGCAACTTCATCAACGCGATGGCGGCGGCACGCGCGTGGCGATTGTTCATCGTGCATCTCATCACAGGCAAACGTCTCGTGTGGGACAAGACGATGCACGACTTCCCGTCGACCGATCAGATCACCCAGCAGCGTCAGCGTCTCGGTGAGTTGCTGCTGTCGTGGCAGGCCATCGACGAAACCAAGCTGGCATTCGCACTGGAGACACAGGCGCGCGAGAAACGTCCGCTCGGCGAAATTCTCATGCAACTGGGCTGGCTCGACGAAGCCACGTTGCATGAAGCCATCTCGTTCCAGCAGGGCGTGATCGCGCCGTCGCTGCCGCCCAACGACGTTCCCACCGCCGCAACATGATGCCGCCTTTCCGAACGCTTCTTCTCGTCACGGCCATGGCCTGCTGCTGGCCGGCCTCGCCCGCCATGGCGCAGGCGACGGCACACGCCGCCAAACCGTCTGGCGAAGCGCCGTTGTCCGGGCAGGCGTGGAAGTTTGCCGATCAGGCCTACAAGCACTATCAGGCGGGACGGTTCGAGCAGGCCGCGTCGGCAGCGGCCGCCGCCGTGCGCTTGCGCCCCGATGTGTTGCGCCTTCGCATGCTGCTCGTCTATTCGCTGCAACGCGCGGGCAAGATCGACGACGCGCACAAGGCGGTCGACAGCGCGCTCAAGTACGGATTCGATACGCCCGCATTGCGCGATGCGAATACGAATCTGAGTGGCGCACAGGCGGGCGGGCCGCCGCCGACCGAGGCTTATCGACGCGCTTTTCCGATTGCCACGCAGGCGTACTCGGAATACAACGCGCAGCAATACGTGGAGGCGTCGACCCATGCCGAACAAGCGTTTCGTATCGATCCGTCGCGCGGCGAATGGGCTTTGCTCTGGATCGCCGGACTGGAGTCACAGGAGAAGTTCGACGCTGGCGTGAGTGCCGCCGAAACCGCAATGTCGCTGGGCGCACCGAATACGTCGGATCTGAAAGCGCGTATTCAGGTGCTGCGGGCGCGCATGGCCGTGGACCCGGCGAGCGCCGGCTATCAGGCCATCATCGACAACAAGCCGAAGGACGCCATTCCGTTTGCACAGGAAGCCGTGCGTCTGGCCCCCGAGGACGACAGCTATCGCCTGCTGCTGATTTCCGCGTTCATGCTCGACAATCAGTTGCCCGAGGCGGAAGACGCGGCGAGCAACGCGCTCACTCAGAACGACGAGAACACGGTCGCACTCGAGATGCGTGGCTATCTGCGACAACTTCAGGGCAAGAAAGCGCTGGCTGACGCCGACTTCGACGAGGCCATCAAACAGGACTGGCTCGACGAGGGACAGGTGCGCAACGTTCGGCTGATTGCCGCCGATGCTGCACTGGCGGCGGGCGATCATACGCGTGCCATTGCGCTCGTGGCGCCGCTCGACGAGAAGGACGACGCCGTCAAGAAGCGTCTGAAGCTTGCGCGTTCCGGTGCGCGTGCGCCTAAGGCACTCACGCAGATCAATTTCCCGGCACCGATTCAGGACCCACGCGAAACCCCCTACGGCACGGTCTACGAGTTGCTGCCCTACGACACGGTCGGCTACGGCGGGCCGTCGGCGCAAGCCTATGCGGCGTACGACCGCGAGGACTATCAGGAAGCGATCAAGCAAGCACGCCGTGCGGTCGAGCTTGATCCGAAGAGTCCGATCTACCAGAGCCTGCTGACGACAGCGCTCGCTGCCGGCGACTCATCGCAGACGAAAGAAGCGGGCGAGCGCATTGAGAAGGCGCTGGCGGAGAAGCCGGGCGACCCGGATTTGCTGATTCAGCGCGGCTACCTTCGCCAGCGCATCAACGAACCGGCGCTGGCCGTCGACGATTTTCGGGCGGCGCGAGCAACCGGCAAAGCCTCGCCGGATGTCGTGCTCGCCGAGGGCTATGCGCTGTCGGCCGCCGGTCAAAAGGCCGAAGCCGAGACCACCTTCCGTCAGGCCATCGACGATTACGACGCCAAACGGTTATCGCTCACGCCCGAGCAACTGCTGGACACGCGCAGCGCCATCGCCGATGTGTCGCGCCAGTGGGGCGCGACGGTCTCCGTGGGGTATCGCGGTGCGCGCCCGGCCGGGGGCAGTTTGGGCGGCGCGGCGATCTCGGTGCCGGGCAATGCCGTGTTCAGTACGGCAGAAGTGTTCTGGCGCCCGCGTGGCTGGTTGAACGCGAACAATCACGCCTTCGAAGTTTATGGGCAGTTGTCGAACACGCTGTACGACGCGGGCGGCAACACGATCGCGCAGACGGGCCTCGATCCTTGCAGTCAGGCACCCATCAACATCGACCCGACGTCGAATCGGGGCAGCTCCGGGTTTCCGACGACGGTGGGCATTCTCGGCATGCGCTTCACGCCGTCCACCGATCTCGGCCTGACGTTCGGTCTGGAGCGCCAGTTCCTGCTCGGATCGGCGACACGCTCGGGCACTTTCCAGCCGCTGCGACAAGATCTTCAGTGCGCGCTCAATCAGCGTAACCAGACCGCGAACTACCACTCGAATGCAGGCAACGGCGGCTGGCAGGCGTACGCCACGTATGGCCACTACATCGGCAGTGAGCTGCGCATGGACCGGCCGAGCTGGTTCACGCTGGAGAGCTATGTGCAGGCCGGTTACTCGTGGCAAGACCTGCCCTCCGACCTCTGGCTCACGAACAACGATACCGGCGCCACCGACGCGCGCACGTCCGGCAAGGTCAAGCGGCGCCAATACTTCGCTGCTTTCGAAGTGCGAGCAGGGCAGAGCTTCCGAATGGATCAGATCGATGAGCATCTCGTGCTGTATCCGTACGTCGTGCTCGGGGGCGACTGGCTGAAGAATGCCGACCGGGTCGAGGGCCTGCCGATCAACGGCGTAGACGACTATGAACTGCTCGGCAACAGCAGTTCGTGGTCGCTGGGGGCGGGCGTCGGTTTCAACGTCCGGTACTACTTCCGCTCGGACCACTACAACACGGCGAGGTCGTATGTCGACTTCGCTACGCAGTATCGCTTCAACATCGGCGGCGGGCAGGCGGATCGGGCGAAGGGCCTGTTCATGACCTTCACGCTGTCGTACTGATGTGTGACAGCTTTCAATCGATTTCGAGGAGTTGCAACATGACGTCGTACGCTTTCGAACCTCGCGCTTCGCGACGGGTATCGCGACACTTTTGCGCAGGCCTAGTCCGTAGCCTGAGCGCGTGTGTGCTGACGTTTGCCTTGGGGGCTGCGCAGGCGCAAGACGCGTCGACGCTCATCTTGCGCGGCAAGGACAACTGGCTGTTTCCCGGCTGGGGCAGCCTCACGCAAGTCGACACGCGCGGTATCGACGCGAACACGGCGCTGGTGATCGAGGCGCGCGACGCGCTCGCGGCACACAACATCAAGCTCGAAGTGTTGCTGCTGCCGGACAAGTCGCTGTTCTATCAGGACAAGCTGCCCGACGGCAAAGTCATGAGCCCCGAGGTCAAGGCGCGCTACACGACAATTCTGGGCAAGCTGAAAGCCGCCGGTATTTCGACGTTCGACGACGAGGTGATTCTGCGCCGCATCAAGGACGGCGGTCAGGATGTCTACTACCGCACGGATCAGCACTGGACGCAGGTCGCTGCCGATGCGACGGCGCAGGCGACGGCGGACATGATTCGCAAGGATGTGCCGGAATTGTCGGGCAAGCCGGGCACCGGCATGCCGCTCGGCGGCATGGTCAACGACCGTCGCTATGGCGATCTGGCCGAACTGTTTTTGACGCCGGAAGATCGCAAGAAGATCGGGCGCGAGGTGTTCACCGTGCGGCGTCCATCCGACGGCCAGAATCTGCTCGACGATGCGCCAGCACCGGTGCACATCACCGGCCACAGCATGATGCAGCCGTACTTCGGCTTTCCGCAGAAGCTCTCGAACGTGCTCGATCGTCCCGTCTCGGTGAACTGGAAGCCGGGGAACGTCGGGCAATGGGTCATGCTGCTCGAATACGTCGAGTCGCCGGCCTTCAAACAGACCAAGCCGCAAGTGCTCGTCTGGCAGATTTTCGAGCCCGCGTATTCGCAGGGGCCGGATGCCGCCGGTCTGTGGGACAACGCCTCGATCATGACGCCCGACGTCTGGCGCAAGCGTCTGAAGGCCGCACTGGGGAATTGAGCACGTGCCGGACATCAACCCCCCTTCGTCGTCGTCACCATCGTCAGTGCCATCGCACCGCTTGAACGCGGTCGTGATGGCCGCACTGCTTACCGCCGGTCTCGCGTGGGGCGTGTGGACACTCGCGCACGCGCAACTCGATGGCGATCCACTGAATTTGTCCGCGTGGCTCGACGGGACCGCGGGCCATGCGCTCAACAAGTCGTTGCGTTTGCCGGCGCAGGAGACGGTCGAGACGTGGAACGCGGCCGTGCGCTACCGGGTGCTGGGCGACGTGGGCGAGCAGGTCGCGATGGGGTGCCCGCAGTGGATGTTCTATCGCGACGGCATGCGACCCAAGCCCGGCACGACGGATGCCGTGTTCGAGGATCGTCTGCGTCTCATGCATTACTGGCTCGGACAGGTGCGCGCGCAAGGCATCAACGTGCTGGTGGTGGCGGTGCCCGACAAGGCGCGCATCGAGTCGTCGCATTTGTGCGGCCAGCCCGTGTCGGCGGCGATGCTCGCTCGCATGGACATCGTGAAGACGGCCTTGCATCGCGATGGCGTGCCGTTCGTCGATCTGCGCCCGACGCTCGCCGAACGCGACCGGCCGATGTTCTTCCGCACCGACGTCCACATGAATGCCGAGGGCGCGAAGGCCGCTGCGGCCACCGTTGCGCAAGCCGGTCTGGCCTTGCTGCCGGGCAAGGGCGCACAAGCGTTCGATGTCGGTACCCCCGCGCCCGCACAACCGCGCGTGGGCGATCTGCTGTCGCTCTCAGGTCTTGAACATGCACACGACGGTTGGCGGCCGCGTCCCGATCAGGCATCGGCGCAGCACATTGCGCCGGTGCGCAGCGGCGGCCTGCTTGATGAGACGCCACCGGTCGAAGTGATGCTCGCCGGCAGTTCGCATGGGCGGCGAAGCAATTTTGCCGAATGGCTGGGCGTCGATCTGGGGCGCGAGGTCTGGAATATGAGTATGGACGGCGGTGATTTTGCCGGGGCACTGACCGTGGCGCTCAAGCAGCGCGCGCAGTGGCCCAAGAGCCTGAAGCTGGTGATCTGGGAGTTCTCGGAGAACGCGTTGTCGCTGCCGCTCAGCGACGACGAGAAATCCGTGCTGGCCCGTTTGCCCTGACGGGCGACGTCTGACGATACGACACGACACGAAACCAACCGATACCAACCGATATCAAGCGCGATACCCGATGCTGTTCAACTCTTACCTGTTCCTGTTGCTGTTTCTGCCGGTAGCGCTGGCGGGACACTACCTCAGCGGTGCCATCAACCTGCGTCTCGCAGCGTTCTGGCTCTGCCTGACGTCGTTCGTGTTCTACGGCTGGTGGAACCCGCAGTTCGTGGCGCTGCTGGCCCTCTCGATCGCGTTCAACTACGTCGTGAGTCAGGGCGTGTTGCGCAACGTGGGGCGTGCGCGCGTACAGAACGTCATTGTCACCGTCGGCGTGGGTGTCGACCTGATCGTGCTGTTTCACTACAAGTACTTCGCGGCGCTGTTCGGCTTTCTGCACGATCTCGGTCTCACGCATTCCAGCGTCGATACGCTGGTGCTGCCGCTGGGGATTTCGTTCTTCACGTTCACGCAGATCGGTTATCTGCTCGATTGCCGTGCGGGGCTCGTCAAGGAGCGCAGCTTGCTCAGCTACGTGCTGTTCGTGACGTTCTTCCCGCACCTGATCGCGGGGCCGATCCTGCATCACAAGGAGATGATGCCGCAGTTTGCGCAGCGGGAGAATTACCGCTTCAAGGCCGAAAATCTGTCCATCGGCGGCATGCTGTTCGTGATTGGCCTGGCCAAGAAAGTGCTGCTGGCCGATGCGATTGCGCCCTATGCCGATGCGGGTTTTGCGTCGCCCGGCGACTTGCAGTTCTGGGCGGCGTGGGGCACCAGTCTCTGCTACGCGTTACAGGTGTACTTCGACTTCTCCGGCTATTCCGACATGGCGTTGGGGCTGGCAAAGATGTTCGGCATCCGGTTTCCGCTGAACTTCAATTCGCCGTACAAGGCGACGAGCGTGATCGACTTTTGGGCGCGGTGGCACATCACGCTCACGCGCTACCTCACGTCTTACCTGTATTACCCGGCGGCGATGGCCATCTCGCGATATCGCAGTGCGCGCGGTCTGCCGGTGGGCTCGGAAGGCGCGCGCACACCGGCGGGCTTTGCGAGCACCATCGTCGTGCCGACGCTTTTCACGATGGGACTGGCCGGGGTGTGGCACGGTGCGGGCTTCCAGTTTCTGGTGTTCGGTCTGCTGCATGCCGCCTATCTGTCGGTCAATCACGGCTGGCGAATTTTTGTCGTCGGCCGTCGTCCTAAGTCGCATGTCACTCGCTGGCCGGCGCATGTCGCGTCGGTGGCATTGACGTTCGTCGCGGTACTGGTCGCGCAGGCGTTTTTCCGCGCAAACGGCGTCCATGACGCCCTGTCGTTGCTGAGCGGCATGACCGGGCTGCGGGGTTTCGAAGCCTGGCCGTCGCTGACCTATCTCGACGGTGCGAGCTTCGGCGACGCGTGGCGTCTGCTGATCGGGCATCACCTGCAACTGGCCTATGTGGTCGCGCTGCTCGGCATTGTCTGGTTCACACCGAATGCGCACCAGATTCTGGGGCGATATTCACCCGCCTTGTTCAAGGTTCAGGAAGCGGCACGCCGCTTCATGCGCTGGCAACCCAACCCGGCTTGGCTGTCGGTCACGCTCGCGCTGCTGTTTCTTTGCCTGGTGAATCTCCATAAGGAAACGCGTTTCCTTTATTTTCAATTCTGATTTCGCGTCATTCGCGGGAGTCGTTTCATGAACATCAATGACATCGAAAGCAAACTCGCCGACATCGTCGGCAACATCGTGCTCACGCAGGTCGAACCCGACACGCTGCTGATCGATTCGGGGCTGGTCGATTCGCTCTCGGCCGTGGACGTGGTGCTGGCGGTCGAGCGCGAATTCGGCGTGAAAGTGCCGCCGTCGGAGATCGACGTGTATCTGCAGTCGGTACAGACGCTTGCGGCATTCATTGCCGAACAGAAAGGCGCCTGAGCGCCGGCCGCCTCGCCGGAGGGTTAGACCATGTATTTCGATTTCGAACGGCTGGCATTCGCCGACACCGCACACGCGCCCGATGCGCCGGCGGTAACGGATCTGCAAGGCGCGCTCACTTGGGCGCAATTGCAGGGCGCAACCGAACAATGGATGACGCAGGCCGCGGCAGCCGGTGCGCTGCCCGATGTGCCGATGGTGATTTCGGGCCACAAGGAATCGGCCTTTCTCGTGGCGATGCTGGGATGCCTGTGTCTGGGCGTGCCGTTCGTCCCGGTGGACGTCATCAATCCGGCGTCGCGCATCGCGCGCATCGGTGAGCTGGTACAAGCGCCGTTGCGCTTCGATGCGCAGTCCAGCGAGTTTGTACCGACCGGGCAGCCCGGGGCGGCGCTTGCGGAGCGCGGACTCGCCTACATCATGTTCACCTCGGGCAGCACGGGCGACCCGAAGGGTGTGCAGATCGGGCGCGAAAGCGTTGCGCTGTTCGCGGGATGGATTCGCGACGACGTGAAGCCGGGCCCCGCGCCTGCCTTCATGGACCAGATGCTGTTCAGCTTCGATTTCTCGCTGTTCAACTGGGTCGGTGCGCTGGCTACCGGGGGCTGCTGCGTTTTGTGCCCACGCGAGGTCATCGCCGACCGGGCAGCGTTTGCGCGCTATCTCGCGACGACGCACGTGAACGTGTGGGCGTCGACGCCGTCGTTCGTGCGCCAGCAGTTGCTCAATCCCGAGTTCGACCATGCGCATCTGCCGGACCTGCGGATGTTCGTCTTCGGTGCCGAGTCGCTCACGCCCACCGTTGCCGAAGCGCTTTGGCAACGCTTTCCCGAGGTCCGCATCGTCAATTCGTACGGGCCGACGGAAGCCACTTGCTCCACCACCTGGGTGGAGATCGACCCGGCGCTGCGGGCGGCGGCACCGTTGCCGTTCCCGATCGGGCGGGCCAAGCCCTATGCCGAGGTCTTCATCGATGACGGCGAGATCTGCATGGCAGGCGATCACGTCATGCGCGGTTATCTGAATCGACCCGATCTCAACGAGACGCGCCTGTTCCTGCATCACGGCAAACGGGCCTACCGCAGTGGCGATCTTGGTGAGATCGATGCGCAGGGGCTCGTGACCTTTCGCGGTCGCCGCGACGATCAGATCAAGATGCACGGGTATCGGATCGAGCTGGCGGAGGTCGATGCGTCGCTCGCCACGCTGCCCGGCATTCGCGCGGGGGCTGCGGTCGCGTTGCGCCGCCCGGACGGCGTGATCGTTCGCATGATCGGCTTCGTGGAGCCGGAGACGAGCGGCCCGGCGGGCCTGCATCCGGTCCCGGAAGCGCTGGCCGACTGGAAGGCCCTGCTGAGCCAGCGTCTGCCGCCGTACATGATCCCCACGGAGTTGCTCGTCTGTCATGGCTTTCCGACGACGAGCAGCGACAAGGCCGATCGAAAACAATTGGAACGGATGTATCTGGCGGCGCGCATGCGCCCCGGCAATCCCGCGAATACGGAGTCGTAAGAATGAAGATGTTGCGAACGATGGCACTTGTGTGTGCGATGACGGCTGCCGGTACAGGGGTAGCCAGCGCAGAGGGAATTTTTGCCCGGCTCTACGCTGCCCGGCCGCCCGCCGGTTCGTCGTTCGTCCGTGTGGTCAACCCGGGCAGCGCGCCGATGCGCGCACAGGTTGCCAAGGGGCCTGTTCAGACCCTCTCGGGCGAGAAGGTGGCAAGCACGTATGCCATCGTCAAGGGCAACGACGCGTTTCCGATCATCATCGACGGGAAGCCCGCGGGCACGCTTCAGGTCGCGCCTGACACGTTCAACACGCTGGTGCCGCGCCGTGAAGGCGGCAAGCTTACGTTCACGGTCCTGACCGACGCGGGCGGCACCGAAGATGGGCTCAAGGCCGAGTTGCGCTTCTACAACCTGAGCGCGCAATGTGCGGGTGGGCAACTCAGCGTCAGTCCGTCAGGCCCGACGCTGTTCGACAACGTGGGGCAGGGCGCATCGGTGGCGCGCGGCATCAATCCGGTGAAAGCGACGCTGGTGTCCGCGTGCGGCGCGGTCTCGTCGAAAACGCTGGCGCTGCCCGCGTTGGCCCCGGGCGATCACTACAGCTTGTTTCTGGTGGGCACGCCCGGCGCGCCGGTGCTGCGCGGACAGTTGAGTGCGACGGATCCGTATCAGCGCTGAGACCGGTCAGGACAATGCCGCCTGCCATTCGCGCAGCAGCGCCTTCGAGCCGGGGGTGTCGTCGAGCACCCAAGGATCGATGGCGAACGCGACCAGCCGGGTCGCGCCGTAGTGCCGTGCGATTTCCCATTGCCGTTTCACGCGGGAGAAATCGGCCGCCTTCGCGTTGAAGGTAGTCCCGTCGTCTTTCTCAGACGGCAGTTCTTCGAATAATTCGATGACCAGATCGAACGGCGCGCCTCTGGCGAGAAGCATGTCGTGCAGCGGCGCCAGCGCGGTGTAGTTCGACATGCCGGCGACGCCTACGCCGTCCTGAATCATTGGGTGCAGCGCGACGCGGTCCAGCAATGTGCTCCACATGCCGGCGAGCGTGCCGGTCGTCGGCAGCCGGCTGAAATAGGTAGAAATCGCCGGGGGCTGGCCGCTGGTCGCCTTCGCAACGGTGGACATGCCGCCGAGCCAGGTGGCGAGCCTGTCCAGTCGCGCGGGGACGGCCCAATCGTACTGTTCCAGTTCGTAAGGCAGATACCAGCCGCGAAAGGCGGCATGTTTCGGCCACGCGGCCTGCTGCATATAGCGTGCAGCGTTGTTGCCGGTGCGTTGCAGGAAGGTGGCGAGCGGGGCGTCCGGGGCGTCGTCTGGGGTGCCGATGGCGGTCCACCAGCGCTCGTCGTAGGGCACCCCCAGATGCACGCCCATGCCGAGCGCGGCGCTTTCGTCGAGGAGCGTGCGGATCAGGGGATCGGGGGCCATCCACGTGTTATCCGGTTCGCCGTCGATACCGGTCCACTGCACGAAGATCTCCTTGCAGCCGAGTGCGTGCGTGGCGGTGAGGCGCTCGCGCCATTGCTGGGGCGTCCATTCCAGATGGCTGCGCCAAAGCTGGACGAAGCTGCCGCCGAGTTCGGGCGGCGGTGTGCAGGCGGCGAGCGGCAGGCAGGCCGCCAGCGCGGCGGCTTGCAGAAGGCGGCGGCGCATCGGCGAGTGAGCGGACACTACCGGTACAATAGCGCTTTTACGCGTGGCGTCAGGCCGTGCGTGCTGTCGCGAATTCATCATGAGCAAACTCGCCCTCACTCTCAAGTTCAAGTGCACGAAGTGCGCCAAACCCGTCACGCTGTATTTGCAGAAGACGTCTGCGTGCTCACACATCACGCCGTATCAGGGTTGGTGCAAGTGCGGTCAGTTGATGCGCCATGCCACCGGCGACAAGGCGGCGGTGGCGTCGTTTGTCGACTCGATGGACCCGCTGTGGTCGCATCACCACCATCATTGAGCGACGCGAACGCACAATACGCATCGTGCCTGTCAGGCGTCCCCGATGCGTCCCCTCAGTCCACTCAGCCCACTCAGTCCACTCAGTTCACCGGTTTGACCGCCGAGCGCTTGCCCAGCCAAGCCATGCGGCGCCGGATCAGCGTCTGTGCCGGGGCTTCGAAGCCCCGGTAGACCAGATGCGCCAGCACGAACACCACGATCAGGTAGGCCGCGAGGAACCCCGCGTTCGTCGCCACTGAGGCGCTGGCGATGCCCCACTGCTGCAACACGATCACGGTCGTCAGTTGCAGCGGGAAGTGGATCAGATAGCTCGAATAGGTCGTGTTGCCCAGATGCACGATGGGCGCCGCCAGCCGGTCGGGAATCCACGGTTCGATCACCTGCAACAGCACAATCGACACCGGCGCGATGACCGTCGCCGCAAGATACTTCGTGCCGCCGAAAACGGCGCAAAACCAGAACAGCCCGGCATAGGCGGCGCAACATAGCGCAACCGTCGCGAGACGATGTTGCTCGATCACCGTGCGCAAGCGCTGGTAGATCAGGTGAACGGCGCCACCCATGAAGAAATAGAAGGCGCAGTAGACGATGTTCGACTCGCTGCCCTTGATCTGCTGGTGAATCAGCCAGCCACCCGCGGCCGCTGACAGGCCCATGAGCAGAAGCGTCGAGAGCAGGCCGATGCGGCAAAACCGCGCGAGCAGGAAGAAGGCGACGTAGATGACGATCTCCGTCGACACGCTCCAGACCGGCCCGTTGAACGAGTCGGTGTAGGGGGTGAGCCAGCCGGAGGCGAAGATCACATTCACGAAGAAGTCGTACGGCGTGTTGTACGGATACACGAAGTACGCGTGATGCTCGCGCACGTAGTACGCCTGAAGCGCCGCAACGGCGATCAGGGTGACGATGTGCAGGGGATACAGCCGGGAGAAGCGGTTCAGGAAGAACAGGCCGCCGGACACGCCGCGCTCGGCGATTCTGCCGAGGTAGCGATTGAAGAAGATGAAGCCGGAGATCGTCCAGAAGACGTTGACGCCGAGCCAGCCGAAGTCATAGAACGGGTGCAGCAGCCCGTAGAGCGGCTCGGTGCTGCGCACCACGTCGATCGAAGCCGTCGCAGGTTGAAAGAAAAAGTGCTGGTAGTGCCAGATGAGTACCGCGAATGCGCTGACAAATCTCAGAATCTCGATACCGACCAGCTTGTTCTGGCTACTGCTCATCAACCTCAGCCTCGCAGCTTTTTCAACATCTTGAGTCCGCGCCGCACCACAGCGGAGTAAAGCTCGGCGCCCTTGAGCACCGGGTCAATATGGCGCTCGTAAGGCTGAATGGTAATCGGGAAATAAGGCGAGAGCTTGGCGACCACCTGATCGAGCGGAATTTGCGTGTTGCTTTGCACGACCGCGAAGAGGCCGTCGCTGTCCGGCGCGAAGTAATGTGCGGCGTCCCACTCCTGCATCTTTTCGGCAAACCACACGCTCTCGGTCGCGTGCAGCGTGCGCTGCGGCGGCACGGCCTGCGTGTGATAACGCTCCAGCAGCCCTTCATGCTCGGCATTGAGCCAGTACAGGGTGTATTCCGTCCAGTCGACGGCATAGTTCGCGAGCAGTACGCGCTTCCAGTCGGTGCCGTGGACCGCTTCGAGACGCTGCTGCAACGACAGGCAGAGCGATCGCGAGAGCGTGGCAGGCGTCCACCAGACGCCGTCGCGCTCCAGGTGCGGCTCGACGTCGAGCAGCTTGGACGAGGCTTCCCAGTAGTAGGGCTCGACATTGCGCGGCTGGAGGTGCGTGACCGCTCGGCCGTCGACGATGAGCGAATTCACGTCGAACGCATGGGTGGCGAAACAATCCGGATCGAAGATCAGGAAGTACTCGGTTTCGATCCACTCCGGTGCGTTGATCTTGATGATCTGCTGGCGGTGCCAGTTGCGAATCTGGTGACGCTGCGAGAACTCCGCGAACGCGCCCATGTACAGCGACTCGTCGATGACCTCGATGGGGAAATCCGACCACGCCTTGGCGTAGCCCTTGACCTCGTCGACCTCGTCGTGCGGCACGATGATGACGAACCGATGAAACAGATCCGGCGTCGTGAAGTGACGCAGCGACGAGAAGAGGATGTCACAGCGGCCGATGTTGTCGGCGTAGTGTCGTCCCCGGGTCTTGATCGGCAGGATCGCGCTGATTTGTTGCATGGTCGTCAGTATCTGAGGCCGAATCCGAGTCTGGGCCGGCGGCTAGAAGAAGCGGTAAATCGCCGCGGGGATGTACCCGCGACGGTGCGTGAGTGCCACGCCGATCAAGTGTCCGCCTGCGTCTTCGACCTGCGACTTGAGGCCGGCGATCACCGGCTTGCGGGTCGATTCGGCGCGCACCACGAGGACCGTTGCGTCGGCCAGCGATGCGTTTTCGATGCCGGTGAAGGATTGGCTTGAGGGCGGTGCATGCACGACGATGTAGTCGTGCGACTGGCGCAGTGCATCGAACAACTGGGTGACCTGCTGCCACGAGGACGGAATGGCCCCGCTGCTCGGTTGCGCCACCACGATATTGTGACCATCGACACGGGTAAATGCCAGTGTCTCGAGCGTGCCGGTGCTGACGATCGCGTCGGCGCTGGCCGTCCCGCTGCCGCCGTTACCCGGCCATGGCAGCAGCCCTTGCGCGTTGGGCTTACCGTACAGCGGCGCACCAGAGGTCGAGGCGATGTCGAGAATGACGATCGGCTTGGCCGAACGGTGTTCGAGTTCGACGGAGAGCCCCTGAATCACGGCCGCCTGACCGTCGTTCTGGCTCGCCGCCAGCACCATGACGACCTTGGCGTGGGCGTCGGTGCTGCTGTTGATCGCCGCGATCATGCGGCCATAGGCCATATAGGCCGGGCGACTCAGCGTTGGCTCGGCGGCCGCGGCCGCGGCCGCCGCAGGGCTTCCCGCGCCTGCCGCCGCTGCAACGCCTGCCGCACCCGCCGCGCCTGCACGTCGTTCTGCGCCAAGCATGACCGGCGCATTCACCACCGGCAGCAACAGCGCACGTTCGACTTGCTCCGGGCTCAGGAACGTTTCGCGCAGGCTGGCGAGGATCAACACCGTCAGTGCCGAGATCAGCAGACCGGCCGCGATGGCGGCAGCGATCACCAGACTGGCGGCAACGCTACGCTGCGACGGCGGGAACGGCGCCTGAATCACGCGCACGTTCGTGCCGTTGATCTGACTGGCCTGACCTTGCTGCACGCGGGCCAGTTCGACCTGACGCGAGCGCTCCTTGAAGCTGTCGGCGAGGATGTCGCGGCGCGCCTGCAACTGGCTCAACTGGCTCGACACGTCGCTCAGGCCTTGCAGCTTGTTGCGCGTGTCCTTGATCTGCTCGTCGAGCGCCTTCTGTTGCGCCAGACCGCCGGCGATGCTGGCATTCAGGACAGACAGACGCTCCTGCACCACGTCGTAGTAATTGTTATGACCCAGACGCGTCGCGGTCATCATCTGCTGCTTCTGGCTCGCGATATTCGCGCGCATATCGGCAATCTGCTTGTCGATGTTTTGCACGAACGGCGAGGTGGGCAGATAGCGCGAGGCGAAATCGGCGCGTTTGGTCTCGAGCTCCGACAACGTGACCTGCATGCCGTTCAGCGCACGGCTGGCTTCCGAGTCGTCGGTATAGATCGGGATGGTCGAGCGCACGTCCTTCGTCGAGGCCTGCATCGACTGGAGTTCGCCCCGGTCCTGCAACAGCTTGGCGTCGGTTTCCAGCTTGCGCTGCACCAACTGGCTTTCCAGTTGCACCGCGCGCGAGGTCTGGTCGTCGATCTTGACGATGCCATGCTTCTTCTGGAATGCGAGCAGGTCGGCGTCGGCCTTGTCGAGTTGCTTGCCCACGTCGTCGCGCTGGCTCACCAGCATGCTGACGCGGCCCGACGTGAAGATCGAGGCGCGCTGACGGAAGTATTTGTCGAGCAGACGGGCCAGTGCATCGGCCGCGACCTTTGGATCGGTATCCGAATAGGTCAGCGTGATGGTGTTGGCGAGGTCGTTTTGTTCGATGTGCAGCTTGCGCTCGAAGCTCTGCAACTCGCGGTCGATGTCACGTTCGGTGGCGGCCGGTCCGAGCTTGGACAGGACGACATCGCGGTGCAGCTCCGGGCTGGAGAGAATTTGCGCTTCTACACCGTTCAACTGGCCGACCGGCGGCTGAAGCGCCACGCCCACGTTGGCGTTGTTGGTCTGGTCGTAGTAGCCGGCGTTGAGCACCAGCAGTGTTGCTTGTGCCCGGTACGGGATGGGCACGAAGAGCGCGATCAGAATACCGAGGGCGACGATCCCCAGAAATACTGCCGTCGCAATCTTTCGGTAATAGAAGAAGGTATTGAGATAGTCCCGGATCGTCAAATCGACGACAGCGGCGTGCCGGTCAGGCCTTGTTCTGGTCGTAATTGCCATAAGGGTGCGAGTAGCGGTAGCGTTGCCGGGCCATCAAGTGTGGTTTCAAGGCGCATATCTTACGGAAGATCGTCCCCCTAAAGTCTCCCAATAAGCACTTTTTTCCCCTAAATCCGACAAACATTCTTCGCGCTTGGCGAGAACGCTCAAGTGCACTAGAGTACGGTCCAAACCGACCAATCCCGGCTTCCTGCCATCATTACCGATGAACATTTTCCGCCCGGCCTGCGTTCTGGCACTGATGACGCTGACAGCCTGTTCCCATACCTGGGTTGACACGAAATACCAGCAACCGGCCAGTTTTGCGACGTGGGTCGACGCCGCGCCGTCCCCCTACCGCCTGCTGCCGGGGGACGATATTTCCGTCGTCCTGCCGTTCAACATCGAGCTCAACTACAAGGGCCGCGTCGCGCCTGACGGTACGATCGCGATGCCGTTTGCCGGCAACCTGCCCGCCGCCGGCAAGACGCTCGCGCAGTTCGGCGAGACCGTGGACCGAGCGCTGGCGACCGGCGGCATGATCGCAAATGCGCGTGCCCAGATCGCCGTCACCCAGACGGCTGCGCACATCTTTGTGGGCGGCGAAGTCGGCAAGCCGGGCGAACTGGCACTCACGCCGGGCATGAGCGTCATGCAGGCGATCATTACCGCACAGGGCCTGCTCGACACCGCCCGCACCGGCGAGATCGTGCTGATTCGCCGCAGCCCGGACGGCCGTCCGATGTTGCGCACCATCGACGTGAAGGCGCTGACGCAGCAGGGCGACCCGGCGCAGGACATCGTGCTGACGTCCAACGACACGATCTTCGTGCCAAAATCGTCGATCGCCGAAGTCGATCTCTGGGTCGACCAGTACATCAACAAGGCCCTGCCGTTCAACAAGAACGTGAACTACGACATCAACGGCGCACGTTCCTTCTGATCGTTCATGACCGGCTCCCGCAGGCGATCTCCGCCCGGCGGGAGCCCCAAGTCTACTCACTGAATTCAACTGCTTCGTGACAGCCGGGTCGCACTCCCTCGAAATGACACCCCACCGCGCCGACGCGCCGGTGGGTGCACTGCCGCCGGTCTTTGCCGACACGGCGGCGCGCCCGTTTGTGGTCTGGTGCCTGGTGCTGGTGCTGCCGATGTTCGGTCAGACCTTTCACTACATTACGGCGCTGTATCCGTTGTGGGCCCTGTCGAAAGCGTTTCCGGTGCTCACGCTGCCGCTGGTGCTGCGTCTGGGGAGTCAGCCGCGCTTCCCGATGACGCGGCAGGTGCTGCTGAGCTTCGCGTGGCTGCTGATCGTCCCGAGCTTCGCCGCCGTTATTTATTTCAACGAGAGTTTCTTCGTCAGTATTACGGCGCAGGTCAAACTGCTGCCGATCCTGTATTTCTTCTCGTTCCTGGCGCTGCTGCTCATGCTCAAGCCGACGCTGGGCGAGTTGGGGCGCAGCTTCGTGATTCTCGGGGCGGTCGTCGTCGGCACGCTGATCCTGATGTGGCTGGTGGTGCCGGCCAGTTGGTACAAGGAGACCTACGTCTTCGGTCAGGCACCGTTCTTCACCGCCGACAGCCGGGGCCACCGTATTCGGATGTCGATGTATTTCCCGTTCATCCTGCTGTTCTTCTGCTACCGCCGCGCCTATTTCGAGCGGAGTTTCGGGTATTTCGTCGGTGTCCTCGTCGGCCTGGCGGTGGCGCTGCTGATCGTGAAGTCGCGCGCACTGGCTATCGGCATCGTGGCGGTGCTGGTCATCAACACGTTCGTGTGGGCCCGTCCGCGTGCCCGGATCGGGCTTCTGCTCGTGGTGCCCGTGGTGCTGGCATCGGTGTTCTCGATGGGCTATCTGGCGACCATTTTCAGTGCGGGCGCCGAGACTGGCTTCGATACGCGCCGCATTTCGGCACAACTGGCGACGCGCTTTCTCGGTAACGAGCCGATGCGCTGGCTGTTCGGCGTGGGCACCATCAGCCCCGCGAGCGGCGACAGCCTGACAAGTTATTTCCACCACTTCTTCTTCCTGGCGGACATCACCTGGCTGGGGATCGTGTTCGAGTTTGGTCTGATCGGGGCGCTCATCATCCTGGGCCTGCAACTGCGCGGACTCTTCTTCTACCGGCGCCTGCGCGCGGAGGTCGAAGACGATTTCCTCGGCGCTCTGTTCGACTATCTGAAGTTTGTTCTGCTGGCCTCGTTCTTCTACCCGCCGACGCTTGCGCCGGGCGAAACTGCCGTCATTCTGGCGATTTTTGCCTACGTCTGGCGCGCGGGCGGCTTTGATCGGCGGGCCGATCCCCGGAGTTTCCATGCGCGTTTTGCGGCACCGTAGCCCCCGCTCCCGTTTGATTCAACTGGTCGGGGTGGCGCTGCTGCTATCCGCCGCAGCATGCACCAAAGCCGCCCCCGGCGAGCTGTTGCCCGTCACCATCGCGGTGGATGCGGCGGCAAACCGTCACCCGATCAACCCGTACATCTACGGCATCAATTTCGGCACGACGGCGATGTTGCAGGACCTGCGTGTGCCGCTCAATCGCTCGGGCGGTAACAGCGCCTCGGCCTACAACTGGCGGCTCGACGCGCGCAACGCCGGGCGCGACTGGTACTACGAAAGCCTGCCGGTCAATCCCGCCGATATCAACGATCAGTTCGGTGACCGGTTTGTCGCGCTCACGCAGGCGGGCGGTGCGACTCCCATCGTGACGATCTCGATGCTGGGGCGTGTGGCCACGCTGTCGCGTGCCCGTGAGCGTTTGCCCAGTTTCTCGATTGCCAAATACGGCCTGCAACAGAATCACGACGTGGACGGTCTGACCGACGCGGGCAACGGCATCCTGCGCGACGGCACGCCGGTCGTGAACGATCCGAACGACGCCACGGTGCCCGACGACCCCGCCAGCCAGCAGGCGCGTGTGGCGGCGCTGGTGCAGCAGTTCGGCCCGGCGCGTGCGGGTGGCGTGCGCTATTACGCGATGGATAACGAGCCGAGCCTCTGGCAACTGATTCACAACGACGTGCACCCGACAGGCGCGCACGCCAGTGAGATCGCAGCCAAGGTGATCGCCTACTCGCGCGCGGTGAAGGCGGCAGACCCGGGCGCGCAGGTGATCGCGCCCGAAGAGTGGGGCTGGAACGGCTATCAGTACAGCGGCTTCGACCAGCAGCATTCCATCAAGCATGGCTATGCGCAGGCGCCCGACCGCCAACGCGAGACCGGTGGCATGGCTTACGTGCCGTGGTTGCTGGCGCAGTGGAAGAAAGCGGGCCGGCCGGTCGACGTCTTCAGCCTGCACTTCTACCCGCAGAGCGGCGAGTACGAGGAAGCCCCCACCGGTAATTCGTCCACGATTGCCCTGATGCGCAACCGCTCCACGCGCAATCTGTGGGACCCGAATTACAAGGACCCGACGTGGATCAACAGCGTGGTCGCGCTGATTCCGATGATGCGTCAGTGGGTCGACACGTATTACTACCCCGGCACGCCGATTGCCATTACCGAATACAACTGGGGCGCTGACACGCGCATGAACGGGGCGACGGCCCAAGCGGATGTGCTGGGCATTTTCGGCCGCGAAAAGCTGGACATGGCCACGCGCTGGGGCACGCTCGATCCGTCGATGCCGGTCTACAAGGCGATCAAGCTTTACCGGAACTACGATGGACACGGCGGTGCGTTCGGTTCGACCAGTGTGGCGGCGACCGCTCCCGACCCGGATACGGTCTCGGCGTTCGCCGCCTTGCGCGATGACGGCGCGATGACCGTGGTGGTCATCAACAAGCAACTCGATCGCCCCGCGCAGACTACGATTTCGCTGGCCAATTTTGCCGTCAGCGGTACGGGCGAAGTCTGGCAGTTGGTGAACAACGAACTGACGCGCGCCCCCGACGTCACGGCCACGGACGGTGCGCTGCGCGTCGATTTGCCGCCGCAAAGCATCAAGCTGCTGGTGTTGCGAGGCACGGCGCAGCCTGCGTTGAAGCCCGCAGGCAAGCCAACCTCGAAGTCAGTGAATTGATATGACCGACACGCGCCCGCCGCCCGCCAAGACCGGGGCTTCGATGATTCGCGGCAGCGTGATCAGCCTCGGCGTACGCCTGCTCGATCTGCCCAGCCGCTACGGTTTTCACCTGCTGATCGCTGCGGCGCTCGGCGTGGTCGAGACCGGTAATTTCTACATCGTATTCAGCACGATGGTGGCGCTTGCCGGGTTTGGGCGCCTTGGCGTCGATCAGGCGCTGACGCGGCAACTCGCCATGGACGTGGCATCGGGGCAATTCGGTGCTGTGCGCCCGACGATCCGCCGCGCGCTCTGGCTGGTGGTGCTCACTTCGGTCGCCGTGTCGATGCTGCTCGCCGCAGGTGCTGCGCTGTTTGCCGACGATATTCTGCGCAAGCCGGGACTCGCTCTGCCGCTCATGCTGGGGGCGCTCTCATTCGTTCCGCAGAACCTCGGTGCTGCCGTGGCCGGTGCGCTCGCTGGGTTGCAACGCGTGGGTTTCAGCCAGATGATTTATTCGTGGCTCTGGCCTGCCATCTTCTGCGTAGCCGTCATCCCGCTGGTTGTCACGGGCCACCTGACGGTGATCAATGCCTTGATACTGATTGCCGCGAGCTTCACGCTCACGGCGATTGTCGGCGCGGTGCTGCTCCGTCGGTTTCTGCGCGATGTGCCGAAGCGAACCATGACGAACGCCGCGGCGCCGGCGGTATCGCACCCTGCTGCCAAGGGGCTGCTCAAAACGGGATTGTCGCTGTTCTCGCTGGAACTCACCAAGTTGCTGATCACCTCGGCGCCCGCCATCGTGCTGGGCATCGTCGCGTCGTCCCGTGAGACCGGGTTGTTTGCGCTTGCGTGGCGCCTGGCGCTCGTCGTCAATCTGCTGATCAGCGGCGTGACAGGCATGGCCGCACCGCGCTTCGCAAGTCTGTATGCCCGTCACGACACGCCGGGGCTGGAGCGTAGCGCGGCGCAAGCGATCGGCTTGGTGCTTTGTCTGGCGCTGCCGGTCACCGTAGCGATGCTCGTCATTCCGCAGCACCTGCTGGGCCTGTTCGGGCATGGCTATGACGATGGTGCGACGGCCTTGCGTGTGTTGGCGCTGGGGCAGATTGCCGCTGCGTGCTTTACCGCCATGCCGGAACTGCTCGGGATGACGGCGCACACGCGGGCGCTCATGCGGATCAACGCTGTGTCGGTGGTGGTGCTGCTGGCCGGGTTGGCGTTGCTGGCACCGTCAGGCGGCAGCGTTGGCGCTTCGGCCGCCGCATCGCTGGCGATTGCGGTGAACGGCGCGGCCGCGACGTGGGCCGCGCATCGTCTGCTTGGGGTGTCACCACTCGCTGCTCTGCGGCGATGGGTGGTGGGCCTTCTCGCCCGGAAGGCCCGCAGCTAGTTACGCCCGCGAGGCTTCCGCCTTGACGGCATCGCGCCAAGGCGTCCATTGGAGGCCAAAAGTTTGTTCGGCCAACTGAGCATCGAGGCAAATGTCTTGCTGCCAGAGCCGGGCGAGCGACGGCGGAATCGGCGGCGGCAAGTTTTTCAAACCGACCTTGCGGCCCGCGATCTCGGCGATCTTGAGGGCAGGGCCCAAGAGCTTCGTTTCGAGCTTCAGTTGCTTCGCCCCGATGCGCTTGACCGGCGTGGCGCCCAGCGCCAATGCGTAAGCGGTGAAATATTCATTCCAGCGCGGGGCCTCTGCCATGGCGAGGTTATACGCGCGCCCACCCGCGCCCGGCGTACGCAGTGCACTCAGTGCCGCGCTCACGACATCGTCCACGTGCACCAGATTGCTGTGCGCATCGCCCGCGACGCCGAGGTCGCCGAGACGGCCTGCGCGCAGCAACTCCGCGATACGGGCGGACCACTGCGGGCTGCCGCCTCCGTAGACACAGCCCGGGCGCAACAGCGCGACGCTCGACAGGCCTGCGAGCGCTTTTTCCGCTTCCACCTTGGCGATGCCATAGGCGCTCTCACCCGCGAGCGTTGCCGTCTCGTCGATATGGCCTTCGACGCCGCCATACACCGCCATCGAGCTGAAATACACCACAGGCACCGGCGTGGTGCGCGCGTTCAGGGCGTCGCGCAACGCGTGCGCATTGGCCACGATGGTTTCCGGCGAGCCCGCCACACAATTGACGAGCCCGTCGACGTCTTCGAGGGCCGCACCGAGCGAGGCGGAGGAGAGGGCGTCGACGACGCGTAGACCCGGGCCGGCGCGGCGCGAGGCGGCGACCGGTTCGGCCCAATCACTGGCGGCAAGTGCCTGAACGACGTGGCGGCCGATAAAGCCGGTCGCGCCGGTAACAAGGATGCGGGCTTTCATGTGGCGCACGAACTCACGAAGAAGTGGATGGGTTGGCTGACGGCGGCATAGGCAAGTCGGAGACGTTCCCCTGCTGCCGGAGATGATCGGCAAGGCGCAGCGCCATCGCCACGATGCTCAGTGTGGGATTGGCCTGCCCTGAGGTCGGGAAGACCGCAGCGCTCGCGATAAAGACGTTGTCGGTCTCGTGCAAGCGGCAATCGGCGTTGACTACGCTGGTCTTCGGGTCGAGGCCCATGCGCGCGGTGCCGATATGGTGGCCGCCGTAGGCGCCGTAGCGCGTCATTTCGGCTTCCACTTCGGCGGGATCGTACGAGAAACGGCCGACGCCCGTGCGCTCGACTTCCTGCGCGAGCGCGGCGAGTGTCCGGGTCACGGTCGCGACGTCTTCATCGCAGTAGCGCCAGTCAATGTGAATGCGGCGCTGGCCCAGCGTATCGACGGCGTCGCCGAGCATCACGCGGCTTGCCGGGTTCGGCGCTTGCTCGGCATGGAAGTCGAGGCTGAAGCGCAGGTTGGCCGGGCGCACGATGATCGACGGGAATTTGCGGGCCGCCAACGTGCGCTTGAGTGTCCAGTGCGTCAGGAACCGAACGGTGTTCGGCGCGTCGACGATGACGTTACGCAGGTGCGCCAGCCAGTTCGCGAGCGAATTGTCGGGCGAATCGCCATAGAGGCGCTTGGCGTATTCGTAAGGAACGATGGGGCGCGCGAGATACAGCGACGACAGAATGCCGCTGCCGTGTCCCGCTTCGGGAATGCGCGGGTGATGCAGCCGGGCGATGAAGTTGCCCACCCGAAGGTCGTGCTGGGCTTGCGGGCGCAATGCAAAGCGGCGACGGCAGTAAATGCCTTCGTCCGAGACTTCATAACCGTGGTGCACCGACGCCGCTGCGGCGAGGTCCATTGTGCCGATGGTGCCGGCGATGTGGCACATGTAATAGCGGCCCACGACGTCGTGCGCATTGCCGAGGCCAAGGCTGCTGGCACCCGGGCTATCGAGCAGCAGGCGCGGGACTTCCAGACCACCGGTGGCGAGCACGTACGCACGCGCGGCCACAGTGAAGACCTTGCCATCGAGCGTGCGCACTTCGGCCGGGCCGACCAGACGTGCCGTGTCGTCGCGCTGGGGCAGACGGCACAGATTGGCGTGCTGCACGACGCGCACGCGTCCTCGGGCCAGACGGGCCCGGTAGCGGCCGCCGAAATCGGTCGGACAACTGAATCGTTCCAGCGTGTTCGTGGTGAACAGATCGCTCTCGAAGTTGCCGATCATCGGCGGCGACGGCTTCGTGAATGCGCGCTCGGCGGTGTAGGCGAATTCACCGGCTTCGCACAGGGTATTGGCCTGTGCGTACCACGGCATCAAGTCGTCGAGAGTGATCGGCCAGCCGCTGTGCGGCATGTAGTCGCGCGCTTCGAAATCGATGGCATCGAGCGGCATGCAGCGTCCGCCCCAGAGCGTGGTCGAGCCGCCGAAGCGGCGTACGCGGTAGCTTTCCGTGGGGGGATGAAGGCGCGTGTCGGCGACCGTGCCGTCGTAGAGCGCTTGCGTGGCGGGCTCGGGGGTGTCGCTGCCGCTCTCGAGCAGGATGACGTCGAGTCCGCTGGCTTCGAGCGCCAGCGCAAGGGTGATGCCGGCGGCACCTGCACCGGCAATGCACAGATCGGCTTGCAGGCAGGTTCCGGAAGGAATGTCGTGGGCGTCGAGAATCATCGTCTGCGGCAACTCGCGGCGTGCTTACAGCAGTTAGGGAAGGGGCAGGACGGACAGCCGCTGCGATGGTAGCTGATCCACGACGTCAAGACGACGACTTTCCGCAACAAGTGCGCGCGCGTGTGGTGAAAAGTGTCACTGGCGTCATAGGCCCGCTGATACTATCGTGCCTGCCACCCGAACGGATCCGGCTTCGCCGGACGACAGGAATACGATAGGTCATGACCAGTGACACGGATCTGAACGCCGCACCCGTCACGCGCTCGCGCGACGTCTTCGAACCCAGCGTTGCCCTGTTCGGGCTGAATCTCGCTGCGGTGCCTTTCGACACTGCCGTCGACGTGCTCGCACATGCCAGTGTGCAGCGCGACGGGCGCGCGCGAATTGTCGTGACACCGAACGTCGATCACATCGTGCGGCTCGACACACAACCCGAGTTCAAGCGCGCTTATGCTACGGCCGACTATCTGTTTGCCGATGGCATGCCGATCATCTGGGCCAGCCGGCTGTTCGGCACGCCGCTGCCCGGACGCGTGACTGGTGCAGATTTGCTTCCTGCGCTTTGCGACCGCGCGAGTGCGACCGGCGGTAAGGCGGTCTTCGTGGGCGGTCATCCCGAATTCGAAGCCCGGATTCGCGAAGGGCTCGCCGCGCGCTTCCCGGGGCTGGATTTCACGTTGATCGTGCCGTCGATGCGCTTCGATCCGACCGGGCCCGAAGGCGATGCGATTGCCGAGCGTGTTCGCGCGTTGGCGCCCGATCTGATTTTCGTATGCGTAGGCATGCCGAAACAGGAGCGTTGGGCGATGGCCAACGCAGGCAATATGCCGGGTGGACTGATGCTGTGTGTGGGCGCGGCGATTGAGTTCGCTGCCGGGATGCAGCGGCGTGCACCGAAATGGATGCAACGCACGGGCTCCGAGTGGATCTGGCGCATCTTGCAGGACCCGGGCAGGATGTGGCGGCGCTATTTGGTCGACGACCGGCGCTTTGTCGGCATCTGCTGGCGTCAGTGGCGCAGCATGGCGCGTAACGGGCGCTAGGTCCGCACGCAGGACTTACAGCGCGTTGTGTCCCGTGATCATGACCGGAATGGTCTTGAGCAGAATCTTGATGTCGAGCCACAGCGACCAGTGGGTGATGTAGTAGCGGTCGTACTCGACGCGGCGCTGCATCTTGTCGGGTGTCTCGGTCTCACCGCGCAAGCCGTTGATCTGCGCCCATCCCGTAATGCCGGGCTTCACGCTGTGACGCAGCATGTAACCCGGAATCAGACGCCGGTACATCTCGTTGTGCTCCTCTGCATGCGGACGCGGGCCGACGAGACTCATCGCACCCCCCAGCACATCCAGCAGTTGCGGCAACTCGTCGAGCGACGTCCGGCGCAGATGCCGGCCCAGTGTCGTGATGCGACTGTCGCCCGCGTGCGCTTGACGCAGTCCACCGGTCGCGGCGGCCGCCGCATCCTCGGGCTGGACGACGCGCATCGAGCGGAATTTGCGCACGATGATCGGCTGGCCGCGTTCGCCATAACGCCGCTGCCGGAACAGGATCGGACCCGGTGAATCGAGCCGAACGGCGATCGCAATGCCGATCATGACCGGCCACAGGAAAAACAGCAGCAGCGAGGCCCCCGCGATGTCCATGCCGCGCTTGATCATGCGCAGGAAGCCCTGCACGGTGATGTCGTGCAACGCCAGCAACGGCACACCGGCCAGATCGGTGCCGGTCAGCGGCAGATCGCCCGGGAAGCGGAACTCGGGCAGCAGATAGATAGCCGCCGTCGAATCGTACAAGCGGTTGACGATGTCGGCGGTGAGTTCCTTGTTGTCCTGTTGCCCGATGGCGATGAAGACGATTTCGTAGCTGCTGGCTTGGATATGCGCGGCGGCGTCGGCATAGCGGCCAAGGTAGGGCGGCAATACTTCACCGTCTTCCGGCGCGACAGGGGCGTCGTTGTAGTAACCGGCGACCTGAATGCCGAGAATCGGCGAGCGGCGCAGGCGCAGATTCAGCTTGCGCGCCTCGGGGCCGAAGCCGAAGAACGCGGCGCGACGCTGGTTGCCCGGGGCGTTGTTGATGCTGTGGGCCGCACCGCGCAACGCAGCCAGGCCCAGCATCTGCAACGGCAGCGCGAGCCCCGCCCATTCGGCGAGCATGACGCGCACGTCTTCCGGACGGTCATAGGTCAGGAACAACAGCACGATCATCGTGAGCAACACCCGGCACCAGCGCATGGCGCCGCGCCCGAGCATCCATTTGGCATCGCGGGCGCTGGCCAGCAGATGGAAGCGGGCAAAGACGATAAAGGCTGCCACACCCAACGCGCTGACAAGCGTCAGGCCGTACGGGGTATAGGGATTCTGTCCGTTGAATAGCAAGACAGCAAAGAAGGCGCCGGCATTGAGTACTGCACTAATGCCGCCGACCACCGCCATGAAAAGCCGATGGTGATAAGTCGTCTGGGTCGACATGACGGATGCGAAGGGTTGCGGTAACTGACGGATTCGACAAAGTTCCGGAACGGCGCACAGCCCTCCGATGGTCGCGCGTATCTTATCAGGCCAAATAGTCTTTGCGTATGGCGCCTGACCCCTCGATCGACGCGACTGTGTCGCGTTTGACACGCCTGAAAAATAAAACGCCCGCCGGGCAAAACCGGCGGGCGTTTCACTGTAGCGAATCGGACTTGGCCCCGTGCGGGCCTTCCGATATTTCGTGCTTTGCTTAGTACGGATACACCGTGTCGTTGGAGACGGCAGCACGTTGGCCCTGCTGCACGCGCAGCGGCGGCGCTTGCGTCACGGTGGCGACGCGGCCATCGTCCAGACGCACGGTAATGCGGTACAGCACGTTCGGCTGGCCCATGCCGTTTTCGATGCGGTTACCCGCGATGGCACCGACCACGGCACCACCGATGGTGGTGGCCGTGCGTCCGCGTCCGCCGCCGATCGTGTTGCCGAGCAAACCACCGGCCGCACCACCCAGCACCGTACCGAGAATGTTCGGGCTGTTATTCGCGCCGTTCATCTGCTCGATCGATTCGACCCGGCCATACAGCGCGCCCTGCGGCGCCTGCTGCGGCGGTTGCTGATAGCCCTGCTGGTAGCCCGGCTGTTGGTAACCCGGTTGCTGATAACCCTGTTGGTAACCGCCACCGTATTGCTGGCCCGGTGCGACGCAACCGGCGAGCAGGACTGCGGCCAGTGCCGCGCTGATTCCCGTAAGTGCTTTGATCTTCATTTTCAGTCGTTCCTCGTGAGCGTGAGGTAAATGCGCCGTCACCATGGAGGGCGGTGACTTCGCGCACTATGTGCCACATATCTTGCGACCACGACGCGGAATGTAGGGTTCCGCAGACATTCGTGCTGTAAGAAACGGTAAGCATTTGTAATGGCGTCACGCCCGGCGTGGCGCGGGTTTGCGCGGACCCCGCCGCTTTTGAAGCATGCCTCGATCATATTCCCACCCGGTGGGATGTGGGGTCATGCCCTGTCAATGCGAGCAGGGTGAGGGGAAGTCACTATATAGATGGGTGAGAAGTGGGTGATGTTGCCGATAAGTTCGCAAAATATGCCGATTGGCGAGGGAATCGTCTAAGCATATAACCAGAAAGCACTTGGTTGACACGGTACCAAGCGGTAACATCGCGACCTTTCGTCCCTGCTTTTCCGATTCCGCATCATGTCTGTCGACGTTTCCCTGTCTCCTGCCGCGTCTGCACCCGCAGCCACTGCGGCATCTACGGCTGCCCGCCCTTCGGGCCCCGCTGTTATCCGCTCGGCGAGCGACGTTGCGCAACTCGTCAACGAAGGCGGCGCGCGTGTCTCGAATGCCCGCTGGATCGTGGCCATCGCCCTTGGCGGTGTGTTCCTCGACGCTTACGACTTGGGCGCACTTGCGTTCGGTCTGAAAGACGTGGCCCGCGAGTTCAATCTCACGCCTGCTGGCACCGGCATGGTCGCGTCGGCGATCACGTTCGGCGCCATCGTCGGTGCGTTTCTCGGTGGCTACTTCACCGACCGCATTGGCCGCTACCGCGTGTTCATGGCCGACATGCTGTGCTTCGTCATCGCGGCCATCGCCTGCGCGTTCGCGCCGAACGAGTACGTGCTCGCCGGTGCGCGCTTCGTGATGGGGCTGGGTGTCGGTATCGATTTGCCGGTGGCGATGGCGTTCCTTGCCGAGTTCTCGAAGTTGAAGGGACGTGGCAACAAGGCGGCGCGCGTGGCGATGTGGTGTCCAACGTGGTACGCGGCGATCTGTGCGTCGTATCTGCTCGTGCTGCTGTGCTACTCGGTGCTGCCGTCGTCGCATAGCGCACTGCTTTGGCGGATCATTCTCGGCTTCGGCGCGATTCCGGCACTGGCCATCATCGCCGTGCGCAGCCGTTACATGAGCGAGTCGCCGGTGTGGGCCGCGAATCAGGGCGATCTGGAAGGGGCCGCGAAGATTCTCAAGCGCTCGTATGGCATCGATGCCGTGGTGGCTGCCGACGCCGAGCGTGTGACGGCCAAACGGCCTGCGGCGTGGAGCAATTACGGTGCGTTGTTGCGCGGTGTGTATCTGCGCCGCACGACGCTCGCGACCATCATCGCGGTGGCCTCGTCGTTTGCGTATAACGCGGTGGCATTCGGTTTGCCGGTGATCATCGCGAGTTTTCTCGCGCAGTCGATGCTCACGACGATTCTGATGTCGCTGGCGCTCAACCTGCTGTTTGCGTTCACGGGTGGTTTGCTCGGCGTGCGGCTCGTGCCGAAGGTCGGCGCGTGGAAGTTGACCGTCATCGGTTACGCCTTCCAGTTGACGGCACTCGTCGGGCTGGCGCTGGTCGGCAAGCCCGCGACCGGCGTGCAAGTGGCGTGGGCGCTGGGCTTTCTCGCGCTGTTCCTGCTGGGGCAGGGCTTCGGTCCGGGCGCGCACTCGATGACGTTTGCGTCGCTGAGCTACCCGACATCACTGCGTGGCGTGGGCGTGGGCTTCAATCAGACGCTGATGCGTTCGAGTTCCACGGTGTCGCTCTTCCTGTTCCCGGTGCTCGCGGCGGCGCTGGCGACCAAGGTCTTCTGGGTGATCGCGATTGCGCCGGCCATCGGGCTGCTCGCGCTGCTGGCGATTCGCTGGGAACCGTCGAATTACGACGTCGACGCGGAAGACTTCTGATTCGCCTGTCGCGTCAGTCGAGTGGGCGCAGCGGTGGTCTTGCCGCTCGCCCACGGTGAGTTTTCTGCGACGTTTTCTGATATCTCAACGCATGTCCGGCGAGAACAATCGTTCTCGCTTCATGAACGGGTCGATGTCTGCGGCCTGGTTGCGGTAGCGCGCACAGCGCTTCTTGCCATTCATCTCGATACATTCCCGGGTGCCCAGTGGGTTGCCGCCTTCGCGCGTCGCCGATGGGCCGCTGACGGACGAGCGCCCGCTACCCAATGCGTTGTCGAACGCACGCTGCGCGGCTGATCCGGGTGCGTTGGCATCGTCTCCGGCCCCGGCAGGACGTTGCGACTGGTCGGTAATCACACGCTCGGCGGACGCCGCCGGTGCCGATGCCCGCGCGGGCGGTAACTGACCGACACCCCGTGCGATGTCGGCGCGCCAGTCGGGCGGCGGAGTCGTTGGCGCAGGCGGCGTGATGGCGAGGGGTGAAGTAGGTTCAGGTGTGATCGGTTTGGGCTGAACGGCGGGTGTGGCCGGTACCGGCGGTGTTCTCGACGAACGAACGGCGGGTGAGGTCATGGATTCCGCCGGTTGAACGGCTTTCGCACTGGCAGGCGGCGTCACAGGCGCCGGTGTCGTTACCCATGTCACCTGCATCGAAGGCCGTTGCGTGTCGTCGCGAAGATCCGGCAAGTCAGGCAGCCATTCACGCAGTGCCACCCCCGCGAGCCCGTGGACGACCAGCACGGCAAACGCCATCCAACCCATACGACGGCGCAAGCGCGCACGATCGATTTCGCCCACGCGGGGTGCAAAGGTTGCGAATGTCGGGGCGGCGAGGGAGGGGGCGATGGCGGGCGCGAAGGAAGAGAGGGGCGGCAAGGTCAGGCGTCGCGACGCTAGGAGGCCGTCAGGGAAGTGCATTCTGGCACAGCCGGGTGTCGGATCGCAGTGCAGGGTGTTCGAGATGAAATGAAAACGGCGCTTCTGTTGAAGCGCCGTGATGTTGCGGTGGGGCGTGAAGGTTCGTCAGACCCGCTCTCAAGGGGTGGCTACCGGCCCATGTGCGTCATCAGTTGGGGCGAGGTGTCCGGGTGGTGAGTGCGGCGCCGCCGCCCATGATGTAGTTTTCGAGCTGATCGATGGTGAACTGTTGCTCGGAGATGATCGCCTTGACCAGATCGCCGATCGACAGCAGGCCGACCAGTTCGCCGTCTTTCATGACCGGCAGGTGGCGGATGCGGTGCTCGGTCATGAGCGACATGCACTCTTCGTTGGTCTGTTCCGGGCTCACGTAGCGCACGGCGGAGGTCATCACGTCGCGTACAGGGGTAGTGACGGATGTCCGGCCCATGAGCGCCACCTTTCGCGCGTAGTCGCGCTCCGTGAAGATGCCGATGATCGTGCGATCATCCTCGCTGACCAGCACCGCGCCGATGCGCGCTTCTGCCATCAACGTCAACGCATCGAGTACCGAATCGGACGGACGCACTTTGTACACGGTGTCTGCCGACTTGGACTTCAGGATCTGAGCGACTGTTTTCATGGTCATCCTCCTGCAGGGTACGGGTACTTACAGGATAGTTGAGGCCACGTTGCGCGTCACGCTCGCATTGTCCCGGAGGGGCGACTCGCGGGTATGCTTCATGAATCAAGGAGAATCCCGGGGAAGCGGGCTGGGAGCGGGGGGGGGCGCTGAATGTCTCGAATGATGCATTGCGCCACAAATTGATGACAAAAGCCTCCAAAATGGCACAATCCGGACAACTTTTCCCCACGAGCAACGCAGATAGGCGTATCCTAGCGGGATCGGCGAAAATTCGCCGATCATCGCCTGACGATCGCGAAATGCTTTATCGGCGCCGCTGACAGCCTTGTCCTGCGAGCCGAATCACTCGCTGTGCCGATGGCGCAGACCGACCGGTCTCCGCCCTCCCGACACGCACTGCTCGTCATTGTGGCACTGCCGCAATGTGCCTTGCTCCTTCGAACTCTCGCCGCGTTTCGGTGCGCCGCCATGACAGTCATGGCAGGTCCGCCGGGTAGGCTCGTTTGGCTTCGATGGATGCCCTGCAACCCACAGGGCGTGGCGACGGTATTGGCGAACGAACCTTCAGTAACACCGGTGCTGCGCTCATCGCGAGCGGCGCCTACAAGAGGACACGATATTGGCCAAGGAAGAATTGATCGAATTCGGCGGAAAAGTCGAAGAAGTATTGCCGGACAATCGCTTTCGCGTCACGCTTGAAAATGGCGTGGGCGTGATTGCCTACGCGAGTGGCCGTATGCAAAAGAACCGCATCCGTATTCTCGCGGGTGACCGCGTGACGCTGGAAATGTCGCCCTACGATTTGACGAAGGGCCGCATCAATTACCGTCACAAGAATTAAGGTCAGCGCTCAAGTCTGACCGGCGCGCCACGCGCTGCCCGTCCCGGGCTAGTCATGGCGCGCATAGAAGCGATGCGCAGCGACTCGATGGTCGCTGCTCGTCACTTCGAAGCTCTCAAATCCCCACGCGTTGAACCCTGTGTGTGCGGCCGCCGTTAGCGCGCGCCCGACGCTCACGTGTTTCGTTCACGTTTCGTACCTGCGTCCTGCTGGTGCGCACTCTCAGCTTCGCAGCTTCCGCAGCGTCCCCCAGCCTTCCCTGCACCCCCCCCAGTACTTCCCACTTTCTCAGAGCTGTTCGAAACGGTCAAAGCGACGGCCGGTGTATTCCACTTCGCTCTCGAAGTCGATCACGCGTGCGGCGGGCGGGCCGCGACGCATCCATTCGAGCATCTTGTCGACCTGCTCGGGTGTGCCCTGCACCACCGCGATGATGTCGCCCTCCGGCAACGCCTGCACCCAGCCGCGAACGCCGATCAGATGGCCCTCGCGCACCGCAGCATGGCGGTACCCGACGCCCTGGATCTTGCCGCGCAGGCGCACGGCAACGGTTTCAAGCGCGGAGGCGGGAGGCAGTGACTTCATGGCAGCAAAGACAGGTACGGAGATTGAATCGCGAAAAAGAACGCGGGGCGCGCTAGCGGAACGCGGCGGAGGAGGGCGATTGTAGCCTTATCGCGTGACTGCGACCGCCAAACTCCGCGCAAATCCCACTCAGACCACACTCAGCCCCCAACTCAGCCCCCACTCAGACCTTCCCCGGCACCAGCCGGATGCGCGTAATTTCGGACGGTGCCCCAAAGCGCTTGGGCGGACCCCAGTAGCCAGTGCCCCGGCTCACGTAGATCGCCAGACGTCCCAACCGGTGCAATCCATGCACGAACGGCTGCTGGAGCGGCACGAAGTACATCCACGGCCAGAACTGACCGCCATGCGTGTGGCCCGAGAGTTGCAGATCGATGCCCGCTTCGGCGGCCGCCGGTGCGCTGCGCGGCTGATGCGCGAGCAGTACACGCGGCACATCTTCCGGTGACCCCGCGACAGCCGCTTGCGGGTCGCTGCGCTTCTCCGGATCGAAATGATGTGCACCGAAATCGGTGACACCCGCCACCGTCAGCGCGGCACCCTCGTGCTCCAGCACGACGTGCTGATTTTCAAGCACGGTGAGGCCGATACGCCGCAGTTCCTCCACCCATGCCGGCGCCCCCGAGTAGTACTCGTGATTGCCCGTGCACACATAGGTGCCGTGGCGCGACGTGAGCCGGCCCAGCGGCGCAATGTGGTCGCGCAACGCGGGCACGCTGCCATCGACCAGATCGCCGGTGATGGCCACGAGATCGGGCTTCAATTCGTTGGTCGCGTCGACGATGGCGTCGATGTAGCGGCGGCGGATCGTCGAGCTCACGTGAATGTCGCTCAACTGCACGATCGTGAACCCCTTGAGCTCCGGCGGCAGATTGGCGATCGGAATATCCACGTCGACCACGCGCGCGAGCCGCCGCGCGTTGTAGAAACCCAGCACCGTCGAGGCGGCAGTCAGCAGCAACACGATGACGGCGGAGCGCGTCACGAGTTGCGCATCGAGCACCGAGAACGCCATCGCCACGCCGAGCACGATGTCGCGTAGCAACGTGAGCACGAACAGCGACGAGAAAATGCCGACCGCCATCATGCCGGACCAGTTCAGCAAGGTGGCGAGCGGCTCGCGCTGGAGCGCCCGGCTCATCAAGCCGAGCGGAATCAATACGGTGGAGGCGATGAGCCACAACGCGCCGGCCACCTTCCAGCCCATGCCGACGGGCAGCGGCGTGAGCAGCCGCCAGCCGATATAGGTATGCAGCAGCGCGATGATGGCGAGCATCAGCCAGCGCGGACGCGCAGGCAGCGTGCGGTGCGACGACTTGCCGTGGCGGTGAGCCGGGCCGTCGGTCGCCCCTGACGGGGCACGAGACGCTTGTGAGGTTTGCGACATATCGGTGTCTGTAACGAAATTGGGGGAGAGACTACGCCGGCGGTGCCGGGTACTTCTGGGCATTCATGACGAGCTTCTCGGTCACGGCGCGGTTCAAATCCACGCCCAGCACCGACGACAGGCGCACGAGATACATGGCGATGTCGGCGAGTTCCTGCTCCACATGGCGTGCCTCGCTGCTCGCCATGACCGCACTGGCCTCGGCGTCGGTATGCCACTGGAAAATTTCGACCAGCTCTGCCACTTCGACGGACAACGCCATCGCAAGGTTCTTCGGCGTGTGATGCCGATGCCAGTCACGCGCGTCGGCAAAGGCATGCAGCGCGCCTTCGAGCCCCCGGGTGTCGATCAGACGGGCATGTCCGTTGACATCGGACGATGCAACATCGGCAGGCGAATCCGGGGACGAGGGCGCTTGGCTCATGGACGGCTGAATAACACTGAATAAGGTTGAATAAGTGGGCGGGAGGTCGAGCCGCCGCCATCGCAGAGCGTCTGCGAAACTTCGATTCTGTTCGATATTGGGGCGGCAGCAAAAAGCGCAATGGCGCAATGGCGCGAGCCGAATGACTGACGGGGGCCAAGATGCTGGCGATCGACATCGTCCGGGATGCCATCGGCATCGTACTCGCGACAAAAAGCCGCAGGAACGGGTTATGGTAGCGCGTTGATGCCAGACGCGCGCTGCACCCCGGGAAGCGCCTGCACATGGCCGTCGGCGCTCATCGTCAGTTGCCATCAGTTGCCGCCACGCCTCGTGAATCGCGAATCAACACCCGACATCCTTACTTTCGATCACCAACCTTCACACCGTGGACAGCTTTACCTCCGAGCCACCGGCTAACGATGAACCCGCCGAACCACGCCGCCATCGCGTCACGCTGCTGCCCTCAGGCTGGCAGTTCGAAGCCCCGGCTGACGTGCCGCTGCTGCTCGCCGCACAGGCCGCCGGCATCAAGTTGCCGAGCCTGTGCCGCAACGGCACCTGCCGTGCGTGCCTGTGCCGAGTGCAAAGCGCGGGCGACCCAGCCCCGGCGTCAGTGGCCTACCGCATCGAATGGCCGGGCTTGTCGCGCGACGAGAAAGCTGAGGGCTGGCTGCTGCCGTGCTGTAGTTACGCGCGTGCCGACCTCACCATCGACGCGCCCGACGCTGCGCTTTGTTAAACTTGCCGATGTCTGTCGCTCGACGAGAGCGGCATAACCGTTTCAGTATCAGGAAAGCCGAATGGCACAGTACGTATTCAGCATGAACCGCGTGGGCAAGATCGTGCCGCCCAAGCGTCACATCCTCAAGGACATCTCCCTGTCGTTCTTCCCCGGCGCCAAAATCGGCGTGCTGGGTCTGAACGGTTCGGGCAAGTCGACCGTGCTCAGAATCATGGCCGGGGTGGACAAGGAGATCGAGGGTGAGGCCATCCCGATGGCGAACCTGAACATCGGTTATCTGCCGCAAGAGCCGCAGCTCGATCCCGAGCAGACCGTGCGCGAATCCGTCGAAAGCGGCATGGGCGAAATCTTTGAGGCACGTACCAAGCTCGAAGAGATCTACGCCGCCTACGCCGAGCCGGACGCCGACTTCGACGCACTCGCCGCCGAGCAAGCCAAGTACGAAGCAATTCTGGCCGCGAGCGACGGCAACAACATCGAACAAGCGCTCGAAGTCGCCGCCGACGCCCTGCGTCTGCCGCCGTGGGACGCCAAGATCGGCGTGCTCTCGGGCGGTGAAAAGCGCCGCGTCGCGCTCGCGCGTCTGCTGCTCTCGAAGCCGGACATGCTGCTGCTCGACGAACCGACCAACCACTTGGACGCGGAATCGGTCGACTGGCTGGAACAGTTCCTCACGCGCTTCCCGGGTACCGTGGTGGCCGTTACCCACGATCGCTACTTCCTCGACAACGCGGCCGAGTGGATTCTCGAACTCGACCGGGGTCATGGCATTCCGTGGAAGGGCAACTACAGCTCGTGGCTCGACCAGAAGGAACAGCGCCTGGAGCAGGAAGAATCGAGCGAATCGGCGCGTCAGAAGGCGTTGAAGAAGGAACTGGAGTGGGTGCGCCAGAACCCGAAGGGCCGTCAGGCCAAGTCGAAGGCGCGTCTTGCCCGCTTCGACGAACTGAACAGCCAGGAATATCAGAAGCGCAACGAAACTCAGGAAATCTTCATCCCCGTGGGTGAGCGTCTGGGTAATGAAGTCGTTGAATTCAAGAACGTGTCGAAGGCCTTCGGCGACCGCCTGCTGATCGACGACCTGAGCTTCAACGTGCCGCCGGGCGCGATCGTCGGCATCATCGGCCCGAACGGTGCCGGTAAATCGACGTTCTTCAAGATGCTCACCGGCCGTGAACAACCGGACAGCGGCGAAATCAAGATCGGTCAGACGGTCAAGATGGCCTATGTCGACCAGAGCCGCGATGCGCTGGATGGCACGAAGACCGTGTTCGAAGAAATTTCGGGCGGCGCCGACGTGCTGACCGTGGGCCGCTACGAAACGCCGTCGCGTGCCTATATCGGCCGCTTCAACTTCAAGGGCTCCGACCAGCAGAAGCAGGTGGGTTCGCTCTCGGGTGGTGAGCGCGGCCGACTGCACATGGCCAAGACGCTGATTTCGGGCGGCAATGTGTTGCTGCTCGATGAACCGTCGAACGATCTGGACGTCGAAACCCTGCGTGCACTCGAGGACGCGCTGCTCGAGTTCGCCGGCTGCGTGATGGTGATCTCTCACGATCGCTGGTTCCTCGATCGTATCGCCACCCATATTCTGGCGTTCGAAGGCGACTCGCACGTCGAGTTCTTCCCGGGCAACTATCAGGAGTATGAGGCGGACAAGAAGAAACGCCTCGGCGAGGAGGGCGCGAAACCGAAGCGAATCCGCTACAAGCCGATCGCGCGGTAACGCAGGAAAAGGCGCCGCAAGGCGCCTTTTCTGTTTGATCTGACGTAATTGCTGAAGTCGTAACGCAAGACCCCCGACGTGCCGTGCGCGCGCGAAGCGCCGCACGACGCGCCATTTTGACGAATCAGGAGTGTGCAAATGAGCCAGTCAGTGAATCAGTTGAATGGAAAAGTCGCCGTGGTGACGGGCGCCGCCAGCGGTATCGGCAAGGAAATTGCGTTGACGCTCGCCAAAGCGGGCGCAGCGGTGGCCATCGCCGATCTGAACCAGCAGGGCGCCGACGCGGTCGCCGAGGAAATCAAGGCGGCGGGCGGAAAGGCCCTGGGCGTAGCGATGGACGTGACCAATGAAGAAGCCGTCAACAGCGGCATCGACAAGGTGGCGCAGACGTTCGGGTCCATCGACATCCTGATCTCCAACGCCGGCATCCAGATCGTGAACCCGATCGAGAACTACGCGTTCTCCGACTGGAAGAAGATGCAGGCGATTCACGTCGACGGCGCGTTTCTTACGACCAAGGCGGCGCTCAAGCACATGTACAAGGACGATCGCGGCGGCATCGTGATCTACATGGGCTCGGTGCACTCGCATGAGGCCTCGCCGCTGAAGTCGGCTTACGTCGCGGCCAAACACGCGTTGCTGGGTCTGGCGCGCGTGCTCGCCAAAGAAGGCGCCAAGCACAACGTGCGCTCGCACGTGATCTGCCCGGGCTTCGTGCGCACGCCGCTCGTCGACAAGCAGATTCCCGAGCAGGCGAAGGAGTTGGGTATCTCGGAAGACGAGGTCATCAAGAAGGTCATGCTCGGCGGCACCGTCGACGGCATTTTCACCACGGTGGATGACGTCGCACAAACGGCGCTGTTCCTCGCCACTTTCCCGACGGCTGCGTTCACCGGACAGTCGTTCGTGGTGAGCCACGGCTGGTTCATGCAATAACCGGAAGTCGGTTTGCTGGCCATCCGCCTGTCGCAAAAGCCGGATGGCCAGTGCCTTACCTTTGCAGTACTGCGTGGCATCACGCCATTGCTTCAGGAGAACGGTCATGACGGCCAACCCGCCGAAGGTCCCCAAACGCGCCATCGATCTGCCGCCGTACGAGACAGTGGCGCTTGTCTTGCAGGGCGGCGGTGCGCTCGGCGCTTATCAGGCGGGCGTGTACGCCGGGCTGTACGAGTCCGGCATCCATCCGAACTGGATCGCGGGCATCTCCATCGGGGCCCTGAATACGGCCGTCATCGCTGGCAATCCTCCCGAGAAGCGTGTGGCGCAACTCGAAGCGTTCTGGCGCACGATCTGCGAGCCAGCGGTATTTCCGCCGCTGCCGGCCCCGTTCGAAGCAGCCATTCTCAACGGCCCGGAGTCGGGGCGCGTGGCCTACAGCGCGTGGCAGGCCTGGCGCGCACTGGTCGAAGGTCAGAAGGGCTTCTTCACGCCGCGTTGGCCGCAGCCCTTGCCGACCGCAATGGGTGACCCGGCGCACGCGAGCTATTACGACACGACGGCGCTGCGCGGCACGCTTGAGCGCTTTGTCGACTTCGATCGCATCAACTCGCGCGAGACGCGCGTCTCGGTCGGTGCGGTGAATGTGCATACGGGCAATTTCGTCTACTTCGACAACACGCGCGAAGTGCTGCGGCCCGAGCACTTCATGGCGTCCGGCGCGTTGCCGCCGGGCTTTCCTGCGGTCGAGATCGACGGCCAGTATTTCTGGGACGGCGGGCTGGTCTCGAACACGCCGCTGTCGGAAGTGCTTGGTACATCGCCGCGCCGCGACACGCTCGCGTTTCAGGTGGACTTGTGGAGTGCGCGCGGGCCGTTGCCTGACAACCTGAACGATGTCGCCGACCGGCAGAAAGACATTCAGTTTTCCAGCCGGACGCGATTCGTCACCGATAACCTGCAACGCGCGCAGCACTATCGCCGCGTGTTGCGCGAAGTGCTGGAGCGCGTGCCCGCCGACGTGCGCGCGCGCGACCCGTGGTGCCATGCGGCGCAGGAGATCGCGTGCAGTAAGCGGTACAACGTCGTCCAGCTTATCTATCGCAACAAGGAATACGAGGGCCATTACAAGGACTATCAGTTCGGCCTCTCGACCATGCTCGATCACTGGACCAGCGGGCTCGACGACATGCGCCGCACCCTTGCGCATCCCGAGTGGCTGGCCATGCCGAGCGATACCTCGGGCTTTGTCACGCATGACGTGCATCGCCACGAAGTCATCTGACGTCGCCTGCGACGTCATTTTCAACGGAATCGAATTTGTCTCTGCCTGACCTGTTTTCTCCCTGCTCGGCCACGGTCGCCGACGTGTTGCGTCACTACGATGGCGGCCATGCGACCGATGATGGCGCGCACGACGTGTCCCATCTCGCGCGTGTCTGGTGCCTGGCGAAAGAAATCGCCGCCGACGTGCCCGGTGTCGATCTGGAGGCGTTGGCTGTCGCCACGTTGTTGCACGATTGCGTGAGTGTCGAGAAGAATTCGCCGGACCGTGCACGCGCGTCGACGCTGGCGGCTGATGTCGCTCGCCAGTTGTTGGTTCGGATGGAGTGGCCGGCGTCGCGCGTCGAGTTGGTGGCGCATGCCATCGCGGCACACAGCTTCTCGGCGGGCATTACGCCGACGACGGATGAGGCGCGGATTCTGCGCGATGCCGACCGGCTCGACGCGTTGGGTGCCGTCGGCATCGCCCGCGTGTTTTATGTGGCGGGGCGTCTCGGCAGTCGCCTGTATGATCCGGTCGATCCGTTTGCGCAGCATCGAGAGCTGGATGACGCGACGTACGCCATCGACCATTTCGAGCGGAAGTTACTGCATCTGACCGACGGGCTGAGCACCGCAGCAGGACAGCGCATCGGACGAGAGCGGACCGATGTCATGCGCGCGTTTCTGACGCAGGTGCGCCGCGAGTTGGGCCTCGCTTGAGCCTTGGGCCTACGCACTGAGCGCCGAAGATCGAACGTCGAACATCAAACGCAAAGGAAGTCCGGCGAGCGCCTACCGTCTCGCGAACTACCCCTGCGGCGCGCCCCCCGACACGCCGCAGGGCCCTGCGTCAAACCCCCGTCTACAACGCGAGTGCTGTCTCCAGCCTCATCTTGAGCGGCTGGAGATCCAGCAACATGGCCGTACGTGCCGTGCCGTCCGACGCCGGCAATTCCACCGCGTCGCGCATGTCGTTGCGCATCTCATGTGTGGCCCGTCCGAGCAACATCGCGGGCACCGGCAGCTTGTCGGCCTCGTCCAGCGTCACGATGTTCTCGATGGCATCGACGAGCAGCCCGAACTTGTCCTTGCCGTGTTCGATCACCAGAATCTTGCGCGCCTGCGTGTCCTCCTGCGCAGGCATGCCGTAGAGCGCACGCAGATCGACAATCGTCACCAGTTCACGGCGCAGGTTGAGCATCCCGCGCACGAACGACGGTGCGCCGGGTGCGGGCATGACATCGGGCGAGTCGTGAATGATCTCGCGCAACTGGTCGAGCCGGACGGCCAGCATGTGTTGCAGACGGAACGACACGTAAGCATGGCGAGTACCGCGTGATGCCTTGCCTGCGGCGCCCGCTGCGAAGCGCGCCGAGCTACCGGCCTTGTTGTGGGCGGCACCGTCGCCTTCGCGATACAACTCGCGATGGCCGCGCGTGAGTTCGAGCACTTGCGAGTGTGTAAAGAACTCTTCGGCATTGAGCAGCACGATGTCGCTGGCATCTTCGCGGGTGATGCAGCCCGCGAAGAGTTGCGCATGCGTCGTGCTGAACGACGGCATCGCCAGCAACTCGTCGGCGTAGTACGTCACGATGCTGTCCACGGCGTCGACCAGCAAACCGAAATGCACGTCCTCTTGCTTGACGATCAGAATGCGGCGCGGATCGGCAGCGGTGCCTGCCACGTCGGCATCCGGCCGGCACGCGTGCAAGCCGAGAAAGTGAGCGAAGTCGATGACCGGCACCACGGTGCCGCGCAGGTTCAGCATGCCAACGCAGAACACGCTGGCGAGTGCCGAGTTCTGCAACTCGGGAATGCGGATGATCTCGCGAATCGCGCTCATCGGCAGTGCGAGACGCGATTGCTCCACCGTGAACGACACGCATTGCAGCCGCTGGCGTTGCTGGCGGCGCTGCGGTGCACTCAGCGACTGGCGCGCCAGCAACTGCGGCATATTCTCGATATGCACGAGCGCACCCGGCGCAAGAATTTGCAGAATCCGATCGCCGCCGTCGAGCTTGATGGCGCCGGAAACCACCGGCGGTGCGGTGTGTCCGGCATCGTATTCGAAGCCGGTGCGCTGCGAGGCGCGCACACGCAGAATCTCGCCCGTGGTATCGAACAGCAGCCCGACGCGCACGCCGTCGACATCGACGATGGCAATCTTTTCTGTCACCCGTGCCAGCGCGCCGGCCGTGCCTGTGCCGACACCCGAAGACATCGACAACAACGGCTTGAGATCGACAATCGGAATCAGCGTGCCGCGCAGATTGAACAGGCCTAGCAGGAACGGCGGCGAGAGTGGCACCGGCGTAATGCGAGACGGATAATTCACCACTTCCTGCAACGCAGCGATGGGCAGCGCGAACTCCACATCGCCCAGATGAAACGAGCCGAAGACTTCGACGTCGTCGACCGTGACGGCGCGCCGCGCAGGTGTCGGGGCGGGCGCCGCGGCGGACGCCACGGCAGGGGCTGCCGTCTCCGGAGCGGCGCTCTTCACGCCACTCACGCCACTCACGCCACTCACGCCACTCACGCCACTTAAATCCTCGATGCCATCGATACCGTCGACATTGATCGCCTCGGCATCATTGCCACGACGCTGCGGTGATTCACTCGCGATATGCGTCGTCACGGCCGCGCCAGCACCGTAGCCATAGGCGTTGCGACCGGCATAGCCCTGAAAGGGCGACACCGTCGGCGGCAGCACGGTCGTGCCGGCCAGCGCATCTTGATGCAGAAACGGAAATCCGGGAGTGCGTGCGTTCATGTGCCCCGTCCCACGAGTCGAAGCGCCGGGCGGCGCGGTACCTCGGTGGCACCGTTCGATCCGATCACGCGCACGAAATACGAGTGATGGGCGCAATCGATGGTGATTTGCCGTCCGACTTCGCCACCCACTTCCACGTGCACGATCGGAATGCCGGTCTCGGCGATGAGTGCCTGCGCCATCTTGGCGTTGGCCACGCCGATCAGCCCGTGCCGGGCGGGCGGCTGGTGCGGCATCATGTTGCCGCCGCCCGCGATGACGGCTTCGATTTCGCTGCGCCGCGCCCCGTCGGCTTTCATGAGCGCCAGCAGCGACGGCACGGCTTGCGTCACGTACTTCGCGCCGATGGCGAGCGTGGGCGCCGGGGCTTCGGGCAACAGGCAGTGCGCGAGACCATACAGGCCACGCGAGCGCCACATCAGCGCGATGCCGACACAGGAACCAAGTGTCGCGCGCAACACGTCTTCGCCGCGCCCGATGCGCACTTCGCCCATCAACACCTGAATATCATGCGATGACCCCATTCGGCGCTCCCTGATTTCGGTAGATGAGCGGTTGTTCGAACCGGTAGCCGGTCGACAGCCGCGAGAGCGATTCCGACTCGCCCACGATGAGCACGCCTTCGGGAGCGAGCGTGCGGCGCACATTCTCGAGCACCCGCTCCTGATCGGGGGCTTCGAAGTAGATCAGCACGTTGCGCAACATGATCAGATCGAACGCCTCGCGGCGCGCCATGCGCTGATACAGGTTGTGCTCGGCAAAGGTGATGTGCGCGCGCAGTTCGGGCACCACGGTGTGTCCGCCCACACTCGGGCGGAAATACTTGGCAAGCAGACCCGGGCGTTGCTGCTTCAGGCCGTCGATGCTGCGTCCGCCGTAGTTGCCCGCCATCGCCACGGCCAGCACCTGACTCGAGATGTCGGTCGCGTGAATCTGATACTGGAAGTCCGGATGCCGCACGCGGAATTCCTCGCAGATCATCGCCGTCGAGTAGGCCTCTTCGCCGCTGGAGGCTGCCGCCGACCACATACGGAACGGGCGGCCGGGCTTGCCCTCCTGCCAGCGCGGTAGAAAGTGCTGCGCGAAGTAGTCCCACACGCGCGGCGTGCGAAAGAACGTGGTCTCGTTGGTCGTGACCAGATTCACGAAGTTGCGCACTTCGTCCGGCGTGTTTTCCAGTAGCGCCAGATAGTCGCGATAGCAACGCAGTGAGAGCGTGCGCAGGCGCGGGCGTAGCCGCCCCTGCAACATCGTCCACTTCTTTTCGTTCATCGAGATGCCGGTGTGCCGGTGCACGGCGCGCAAAAGGGCGAGCTGGGTACCGGGGTCGGCGTCGGCTTCGATTTCCATGTCGTGCTCTCCGGAGATACGGACGCGTCAGTCGTGACAGATCGAAGGAACGGGGTGCGGCATCAGACTTTGAAACGGGAGACCGTGCGGTCGAGTTCCTCGGCCTCACTGGTGAGCCCGGCGGTGGCCTGCGCGATGGTCTCGCACGCACCCGCCGACTTCTCGGTCTCTTCGGCCACGTGCTGAATCGCAAGGCTCACTTCGCGGGCGGCGACCAGTTGCTCTTCTGCGGCACAAGAAATCTCGGAGATCGCCTGCGTGGTGCGCGACACGCCGCCGACAATCTTCTCGAACGCGTCGCCCGCCTGCTTCGACACCTCGCTGCCCTGTGCCACGCGCTTGGTCGACTCGTTGATGAGTTTCGAGATTTCCTTGGTCGCCTGCGACGAGCGCTCGGCCAGCTTGCGCACTTCGTCGGCCACGACCGAGAAGCCCAGACCGTGCTCGCCAGCACGCGCAGCCTCGATGGCCGCGTTGAAGGCCAGCAGATTGGTCTGCCCGGCAATCTCGCCGATCACCTTGACGATCTCGCCGATGTCTTCCGAGGACTTGTTGATCAACTCCATCGCCTCGACCGAGCGGGCGATGGCGCGCGCGCCGGTCTCCGCTTCCTGCTGTGTGGCCTTGGCAAGCTGATCGGCGCCCTTGGTGTTGTCGGCAATCGAGTTGATCGATGCGGTCAGTTCTTCGATCGAGGCATTCATCTCTTCGACGGTGGCACCGAGCGCCTGAGCACCGGTCGCGACCGTATTGGCGCGGTCTGCGATGTCGCGCGATGCGCCCGAGAATTCGCCGGCCGAGTTCACGACCTTGCCGATCACGCCGCGCAGGTCGTCCATCATGTGGCGAATGCCTTCGGCCAGTTGATCGATCGGGTCGGTGCCGTTCACGGCGATGTCGCCGGTCAGGTCGCCGGCAGCCGCACGATTGACTGTGTTCAGCAACGCGGCCACCTTGCGTTGATCGTCTTCGGCGCGGCGCTTCACGCTGGCTTCGAGTTCGACTTGCTGCGTAATGTCGGTTGCGAACTTCACCACCTTGTAGGGGCGGCCGTTCATGTCGAGAATCGGGTTGTACGTCGCCTGAATCCAGACTTCGCGCCCGCCACGGCCGATGCGCTTGTAGCGGCCGGAGTCGAATTCGCCGCGATTGAGCTTCGCCCAGAACTCGCGATACGTGTCGGACGCGGCGTATTCCGGCTCGCAGAACATGCGGTGATGCTTGCCCTTGATGTCGTCGAACGCGTAGCCGAGTGTCTTGAGAAAGTTGTCGTTGGCGGTGATCACCGTGCCGTCGAGGTTGAACTCGATCACGGCCTGCGCCAGATCCATCGCGCGCACCTTGCCTTCGAACTCGGCCGTCTGACGACGCTGGGCGGTCACGTCCGAGGCGAACTTGACGACCTTGTACGGGCGCCCGCTGGCATCGAATACGGGGTTGTAGGAGGCGTGAATCCAGATCTCGCGGCCGCCTTTGCCGATGCGCTTGTACTCGCCGGTGTCAAACTCGCCGCGATTCAGGCGGGCCCAGAAGTCGCGGTAAGCCGCCGAGTTGGCGTACTCCGGCTCGCAGAACATGCGGTGATGCTGGCCCTTGATCTCGTCGAGCGAGTAGCCGAGGGCTTGCAGAAAGTTGTCGTTAGCGGTGAGCACGGTGCCATCGAGCTGGAATTCGATCACAGCCTGCGATACGCCGATGGCGCGCACCTTGCTCTCAAATTCCGCTTGGCGCGCCCGGTCGGCGGTGACGTCGGTCGCGAACTTGATGACCTTGTAGGGCACGCCGTTGGCGTCGAACACCGGGTTGTACGAGGCGCGGATCCAGACCTCGCGGCCGCCCTTGGCGACACGCTTGTATTCGCCCGAGTCGAATTCCCCGCGCCCAAGCTTCGCCCAGAAGTCGCGGTACGCCTCTGACGCGGCGTAGTCCGGCTCGCAGAACATACGGTGGTGCTGGCCCTGAATTTCGTCGAGCCGATAACCGAGTGTCTGAAGGAAATTATCGTTCGCGTGCATGACGCGGCCTTGCAGATCGAACTCGATAACCGCCTGAACGCGGTTAAGTGCGGCGCTGATGGCCTGTAGTTCCTGTTGTTCCATCTGGAATTCAGGCGTGGCGATTTCCATGACCTTCTCCCTGATACGCTTGCCCCGGCGCGTGTCGTGCGGCCGTCACGAAAAGGATTTTTTGCGTCGCCCAGGAGTTGACGCGCACTCCTCTATAGACGCGATTACGACAGTTGGAAAGTCAACTTGAGATTGGTGGCTACCCGCATGTTGTTTTTGCCTTGAATGGCAAAATCACCCGGTAAGCCGCGCCGAATAAAGATTTAAAGATAAATGAAACGGGCGCAAAGTCGACGCTGTTATAGCGTCAATACATTTCAAACGCGCAGATGAAATGGCAATACGAGGGGTTTTGCACGCAGACGGTGCAATTGAAGTGGCTGAGCAGCCTGTCGGAAAAAAGACCCCCTCCCGCGTCAGACGCGGGAAGGGGCTGACATCCAAAGCCGCTCTCTTCGGGGCAATTGAGAGGGCGGCACACATTACTATGCAATCGCCGTGCCAGCGGCTGCGACAAGCGCAAACCCGCGTCGTTATTGGGTTGTCATGAAAGCGTCGCTGGCCGGGGGCGGTGATGTTACGGCGTTGGACGCCGCATGTAACGTAACAAAGTGCGACACTTCCCCCGTTTGGCAACCTTCGCTTACACGGCTTACAGACGCGTGATGGGCTTCGTATCGGGCCAAAGATATAAAGGAATCGAACGGACTCGCGTTCCCCTCGTTCCTTATCATCAGGAGTCAGATCATGAAGTTGCTTGTTGCCGCACTGCTTGCCGTCACGCTTGCCGGATGCGTTGTTGTTCCGGCCCGGCCGTATTACGGGGGTTACTACGGACACCCGTGCTGCTATCGTTATTGATTCGACTGACGAAATAGAGAACGTCGTTCGGGATTTAATTGGGGAGCCAAAACGCGACAAAACGCGAAATTCAACCCATCGAAATTACACGCGATCAATTAATGCTTATTCATCGGTTGATGATGAGACGGGCGCGATATGAATCACGCCTGTTTCATTTGAATTTCTCATTGGCCGAGAATTGTTCGCCGTGAAAAATAAAAAGCCCCGCAAGCAAAACATGCGGGGCTTTTTGTTGGCAATTCATCGCCAATTCACCGTCAATTTATCGGGCATTCACCGTCAAATTAAAGGTGGTGGTTGCGGTGCCGGCTTGCGAGATCAGCGGCGATAGCCGTCGTGGCGATGCCAATCGCGGCGATCCCAGTCACGGTCGTGATGCCAATGGCGCGGGGGCGGTCCGCGCCAGTAATGCGGACGCGGTCCGTAGATCACCGGCGGGGGCGGCGCGACCATCATCGGTGCGGGCGCAGCATAGACCGGCGGTGCGACGTAGACGGGGGCAGGGGCCACGATGGCCGGCCCCGGAATGCCGATATTCACCGAGACATCGGTGCGTGCGAGTGCGCTGCCCGAGACGAGCGCGGCCGCCATCCCTGCGGCAGCGATCCAGTGTTGATGTTGCATCTGATCTCCTTGTTTCATCACGTCCAATTTTAAGGAACGTGGTCCCACGGCGGTGCAACCGCAGGACTACAGATGTAACAAGGCGTAAGGAAACCTGCGATAGCGGCCGAAAATCTTATCGGCCGCTATTCACGACAACATCGGTGGGGCGTTGGGCGCGACTCGCGATCGACGGCTATCGCCAGTCGTGATCGCGCGGTGCGAGAAAGCCCGGCGGGCGTCGTCCGCGTTGTTCCGACGTGCTGAAGTACGAGGGGCGGCGTAAATCTCGTGTGTCGTTCGGCGAGCGCCAGTAGGGCGTGCGCGGGGCGCCGAGCAGATCGCCCGGACGGTGCGGCGAGAGCGGTGGCATCGAGGCCGGCCATGCCACCTGGCGCCAACGGGCACCCACAGGCACGACAAGCACGAGCATCACGAATACCAGCGTCAACACGGCGTACAGGACAACAGGCGAGAATGCGGTCTCCATATCAAACTCCGTTCGCGAAAGTGTCACACCACGGGGGACGCGCCTTGGCACGCAAAGTGTGGCGTTTTTACTATAGTCCATGCGGCTGCGGCTGACACTCGGTTGTCGGGACGCGGGTTGCAAGACTACACTACAGACGCAGTTCCCCGCAGGCCGTCCAACCGGTCTGCGCAGGCAACGTTGGCGACACACTCGCCACCTCAATGCCCGGGAGGTACGCGATGAGTCCGTCCACCAGTCAGGCCGTTCTCGAGCCCAGCACTGCCGTCACCTCGTCGGCACCCGTCACGCCTGTGGCGATCGATCACGTCGCGTATCCCAGTTACGACGCGGCGCTCACACACAGTTTCTACGTCGACGTCATGGGCTTCAGGCTCGCGGGTGCGCAAACCGGCATGAGTCGCCTCTGGGGTAAGCCGTACCTGCTCGTGAGCTATCAGATCGCCCCCGGCGAAGCGGTGGCCTTCTTCAATTGCGACGGGTTGGCGCCCGTCTCCCATCCCGATACCCCCGCGAACCAGATCCATCACGTGGCGCTACGCGTGCGCGATCTCGACGCCCTTGAGCGCTGGAAATCGCGTCTGACGGCGCACGATGTGGCGTTTGTGGTCGAGCGTCACGGCGACGGCGAGCATCTCTATCTGCTCGATCCGAACGAGGTCATGCTGGAATTATGTGTGGCGACGCCGGAATCGGCAGCAGGGCAGCCGCAAGGGGCGCTCGATACGTTGCAGCGCTGGCTGGATGGCGTGAGGTAGTGCGCTGACTCGCTGGTTCAGTCGCATAGCCGCTTAGCCGATCAGGCGCTTATGCTTCGGCGTCCTTGCCGAGTCCGGACCAACTGGTAGAGACCTGCGGTGCCAGACCGAAGAGGTCGAGTACGCGCCCGACAGTGTCGTCGACCATGGCGTCGAGCGATTCGGGGCGGTTGTAGAAAGCCGGCAGCGGCGGGTAGACGATGCCGCCCATTTCCGTGACAGCGGTCATATTGCGCAGATGCGCCAGATTGAACGGCGTTTCGCGCACCATCATGACGAGGCGGCGGCGTTCTTTGAGCGTGACGTCGGCGGCGCGGGCAATCAGGTTGTCCGACAGGCCGTGGGCGACGCTCGCGAGCGTTTTCATCGAGCACGGTGCGATGACCATGCCGGTCGTGGCGAAGGAGCCGCTGGCAATGTTGGCGCCGACTTCACGCACGCTGTGGTACTGGTCGGCGAGTGCCTGCACGTCCGATCGTTCGAGCCCCAGTTCGTGACGTAACGTCAGCCAACCGGCGCTCGACACGAGCAGATGGGTCTCGACGCCGCCGAGCGCCCGCAGGCGCTCAAGCAGGCGCACCCCATAGACGGCACCGGTCGCGCCAGTGATGGCGACGATCATGCGCGCTGGGCGCGGGGCGCCCGTCGAGACGGTCATCAGGCCGGGATCAAGCGGAGATCAGACGACGATCAGGCAAGCTCAGCGATGATCTGCTTGAGTTCGCCGCTTTGGTACATCTCCATCATGATGTCCGAGCCGCCGATGAATTCGCCGTTGATGTAGAGCTGCGGAATGGTCGGCCAGTTGGCGAATTCCTTCACGCCCTGACGGATTTCTTCGTCTTGCAGCACGTCGACCGTGAACAGGTTGTCCACGCCGCAGGCTTTCAGGATCTGCACGGCGCGGCCCGAGAAGCCGCACATCGGGAACTGCGCATTGCCCTTCATGAAGAGCACGACGGGATGGTCGGTGACGATTTGCTGAATACGTTGCTGGGTAGTCATGGTGGAAAGCCCGTGGGGATGCCGGAAAATCGGCGTGTCCGCCATTTTAGCGGTTTTCCGCCGCGCTCGTTGGTGCGTGCCCTCCGGGTGTCCTTTGCGGGTGGCCCGGGCTGCCCTCGTCAGGCGCGGCGGCCGCCCGTGGTGCGCTCGATACCCGCGAGATCCCGCTCGGAGAAAACGTCGAGGAAACCGGCCGCATCGCACAGTGCGCGGACGTCGGCGGCCTGATGGTAGCCGTGTTCACACAGCAGCCAGCCACCGGGTTTGAGCCGCGACACCGCGCCTGCGACGATGACGCGCAGGGCGGCCAGACCGTCGGCATGATCAGTCAGCGCATCGGCCGGTTCAAACCGAAGGTCGCCTTGCGAGAGGTGTTCGTCACCCGCCACGATGTACGGCGGGTTCGAGACGATCATGTCGAACGGCGCTTCGCCAGCCGCCAACGCGCCATACCAGTCGCTTTCCAGAAAGCGCACACGCGGCGCTGCCAGTCCGAGTTGCTGCGCGTTGCCGGTGGCGACGCGCAGGGCGTCCGTCGAGCGGTCCAGTGCGGTGAGTTGGGCATCGGGACGGCTGTGCGCGATGGCCAGTGCAATCGCGCCGCTGCCGGTGCCGAGATCGAGTACGCGCGGTGCGGTGCAGCCTTCGAGGCGCGCCAGTGCCAGTTCTACCAGCAGTTCGGTTTCCGGCCGGGGAATCAGGACCGACGGACTGACGGCGAACGTCAGCCCGAAGAATTCCCGGGTACCGGTGAGATAGGCAATCGGTTCGCCCGCGACACGCCGGGCGTGCAGACCGCGATAGGCGGCCACGGCGTCGGGGGCAAGGGGTTCGCGATCGCGCGTGATCAACTGCGTGCGCGACCAGCCGAGCACGTGCGAGAGCAGAATGCGCGACTCCGACGGCGGCAGCCCGGGCTCGCGCAGCAACGTCTCGACGGTGCTGGCGCCGGATGTGGACCCGGCCGCCAACCCGGTGCCCGGCGTAGCAGACGCGTTAGACGCGTTAGACGCGTCAGGCGAAGTCGTGCTGTCCTGCCCCTGCGACATCAGGCGGCCTCGCCCAGCGATGCCAGCAACTCGGCCTGATGTTCGGTCACGAGCGCGTTGACGAGATCGTCCAGATCGCCGTCCATGATGTACTCAAGCTTGTAGAGCGTGAGGTTGATACGGTGATCGGTCATTCGCCCTTGCGGGAAGTTGTAGGTGCGAATGCGCTCCGAACGGTCGCCCGAGCCGATCAGGCTCTTGCGCGTGGCGGCTTCCTTGGCTTGCTGGGCGCGCATCTGGGCATCCTTGATGCGCGCGGCGAGCACTTTGAGCGCCTTGTCTTTGTTGCGATGCTGCGAGCGGTCGTCCTGACATTCCACGACGATGCCCGTGGGCATGTGCGTGATACGCACGGCCGAGTCGGTCTTGTTGACGTGCTGCCCGCCCGCACCCGATGCGCGGAACGTGTCGATACGGATATCGGCCGGGTTGATCTCGACGTCGGCCACGTCGTCGGCTTCGGGCATCACGGCCACGGTGCACGCCGACGTGTGGATACGGCCCTGCGTTTCGGTCGCGGGCACGCGCTGCACGCGATGGCCGCCCGACTCGAATTTCAGGCGCGAATAGGCACCCTGACCGATCAGGCGCACGATCACTTCCTTGTAGCCGCCCAGATCCGACTCGCTGGCCGACATGATTTCCACCTGCCAGCGCTGACGTTCGGCATAGCGCGTGTACATGCGCAGCAGGTCGCCCGCGAAGAGCGCCGACTCGTCGCCGCCCGTGCCCGCGCGAATTTCCAGATAGATGTTGCGCTCGTCGTTGGGGTCGCGCGGCAGCAGCATGCGTTGCAGCGAGGCTTCCATGTCGTCCATGCGCGTGCGGGCGTCGGCCGCTTCGGCTTCGGCAAAGTCACGCATTTCCGGGTCGGACGCCATCTCCTGCGCCGCCGTCACATCGTTGTGCGCCTGGCGGTACTGCTGGTACTGCGCGACAACCGGCGCCAGCTCGGCGTGTTCGCGGGTGAGCTTGCGGTAGTTGTCCAGATCGCGCGTGACGTCGCCCTGGCTCAATAGGCCATCAAGCTCGACCAGACGTTGCGTCAACTGGTCGAGCTTGGCTTGCATGCTCGCTTTCATCTATTTGTCGGAAGATCCCGAGGTGCGGAACAGTTCGGGAATGAGGTGAATGATTTGCTCGCGCGAATCGCCGCGCGCCGTGTTCAGCGCGTGCGTCGGGCCATGCAGGAATTTCTTGGTGAGGGACTGGGACAGGGCTTCGAGCACGGCGGCAGGGTCGTCGCCGCGTGCAAGCATGCGTTGCGCACGCTCGAGTTCGGCCACGCGCATCGCTTCGGCTGTGCCGTGAATGTCGCGAATGACCGGCACGACGCTGCGCGCGTCGAGCCATTGCATGAAGTGTTGGACACGCGTCTCGATGATCGCTTCGGCCTGCGCAACTGCCGCCTGACGCAGCGCGTTGCCTTCGCGCACGACGGCGCCGAGGTCGTCGACCGTGTACAGGAAGACGTCGGTCAACCGGCCCACTTCGGGCTCGATGTCGCGCGGCACGGCCAGATCGACCATGAACATCGGCTTGTGCTTGCGCGCCTTGATGGCGCGCTCGACCGCACCGAGACCGATCAGCGGCAACGTACTGGCCGTGCACGAGACGACGATGTCGAACTCATGCAGGCGCTGCGGCAGCTCGGACAGACGGATGGCGTTGCCGCCCAGCCGCTCGGCGAGTTTTTCGCCGCGCTCGGCGGTACGGTTCGCGATATAGAGGGCTTTCGGGTTCTGTGCGGCGAAGTGCGTCGCGCAGAGGTCGATCATTTCGCCCGCGCCGATGAACAGCACTTTCTGCGTGCTGATGCTTTCGAAAATGCGCTGGGCCAGACGCACCGCCGCAGCGGCCATCGACACCGAATGCGCGCCGATCTCGGTCTGGCCACGCACTTCCTTGGCCACCGCGAACGTGCGCTGGAACAACTGATTCAGATACGTGCCCAGCGCGCCGGCTTCGGCTGCGGTGCGCACGGCATCTTTCAACTGGCCGAGAATCTGGGTTTCGCCGAGCACCATCGAGTCGAGACCGCTCGCCACGCGAAACGCGTGCCGCACGGCGTCGGACTGGGGCAGGGCATACAGATGGGGGGCGAGGTCGCTGGCCGGAATGTTATGGAACTGCGACAGCCAGTGCACGGCTCGCTCGCGGGCGGCGGCATCGTCGGTGACGCAGTAGATTTCGGTGCGATTGCACGTCGACAGGATGGCGGCCTCGGGGGCGCTCGACCGGTCGTTCCACAAACTCTTCAGGCCTGCCAGCGCCGGCTCGATCCGCTCGAACGGAAACGCCACCCGTTCTCTCAGCGAGACGGGCGCCGTGTGGTGGTTCAGGCCGAGAGCGAGCAGTTGCATGGTGTGGGGGATTTAATAGCCCCTGATTATAGCGCGTCGACGCGATGCCCGTTTCAGGCCAACCCGCGCCCTTCGCACCGGGACAGTGCTTGCCATCATCGCGCAGTGACGCCCTTTTGACAAATAGCGATCCCTTATACCGAACATAGGCGGGGTCAGGTGCGCGGGCATTTTGGGCCGGATTTCGGGACGAAGTGCTGAAATATTGAGCAATAAATGCCGCTGTGGCGCCGATGACGCGGTCGTCGACATGCCGGAAATAGGCGATATACTGCGTTCGGGTTCCCGTCCTTGGAGACACGTCATGGGCATTATCGGCACCATCGTCGTCGGTCTGATCGTCGGTCTCATCGCACGCGCCCTGCATCCCGGCCGGGACAGCATGGGCATCATCATGACCATCATCCTCGGCATTGCCGGCGCGTTGCTCGCCCGGTATGTCGGACAGTTCCTCCATCTCTACACCGAAGGCCAATCGGCCGGCTGGATCGCCTCGATCATCGGCGCGATCGTCCTGCTGGTGATTTACGGCGCCATCAAGCGCAGCCGCGGCACCGCCTGACGCCCGCGTCCGGAGAACGATCATGAGCATTCTCATTCTCCTGCTGGTCGGGCTGGTGGCCGGCTGGCTTGCCGGACTGGTCGTCGGCGGCAGCTTTGGGCTGATCGGCGACATTGTCGTCGGGGTGATCGGCGCGTTCATCGGCGCCTGGTTGCTTCAGCATCTGGGCATCGCCATCGGACACGGCACCCTCGGGCGCATCATCACGGCCACCATCGGCGCGATTGTGCTGCTCGCCCTGTTGCGCCTGGTGCGACGATAGGCCGCATCGCTGCCCGGCGGTTTCGCGCCAAAAGCAACACCACCGGCGTGTGATCGCGGAAAAATCGAGCGTTGATCGCTCATGGCGAGGTTTTGGCTGCGCCAAACCTTCCAAAACCCGCTTCCGGTCAGGGTTTTCTCGGCCCGTAAGCCCCGTGGCATAAGGCTTTCCGGGAAGCCATGCCGGTCGCTTGCTCACGTCATACGCGTTTGCTGGTGTTCGGCTATGCTTGTCGCCATCCTCTGGCCCGAGTCGTCTTGACTACGCGCGCGGTACCCCCGCCACGTTCGATCCCCGTCTTCCGCCGTCTCAAACGCGTCGCCCCCACTTCAAAAAAACAATGACTGCTAACCGCAATTCCGTGCGGCCTTTCATCGTGGCATCCGTCATGGCTGCGACCTCCATGGTCGCCATCGAAGCCACGATCATTTCCACCGCCATGCCGCAAATCGTCGCCCAGCTCGGCGGCCTGAATCTGTATAGCTGGGTGTTCTCCGCGTTCCTGCTCACGCAGACCGCCATGACCGTGGTGTTCGGCAAGCTCGCCGATCTTTACGGGCGCAAGCCGGTGGTGCTCGCGGGCATCGTGATCTTCCTGATTGCCTCGCTCGGCGGCGGGCTCGCGTGGTCGATGCCCGCGATGATCGTCTTCCGCCTGTTGCAGGGCGTGGGCGCGGCGTGCATCCAGCCGGTGAGTCTGACCATCATTGCCGACTACTACCCGATCAGCGAGCGCGGCAAGGTGCAGGGCTATCTGGCGAGTGTGTGGGCGATTTCGGCCGTGCTCGGACCGATGCTCGGCGGCATCATCATCCGCGATCTGTCGTGGGCGTGGATCTTCTGGATCAACATCCCCATCGGCTTGCTGGCCGCGGCAGGCTTCATCGCCTATCTGCATGAAGAGGCCCCGCGCCAGAAGCCGAGCATCGACTTCCTCGGCGCCGTGTTCTTCACCATCGCCGTGGCGGCGCTGATGATTGCGCTCACCGATGCGAATGCCTTCACCGATACGCATGTGTGGTCGGGCGTGCTGGTATGCGCCATCGCCTCGATGCTGTTCGTGTGGCAAGAGCGCCGCGCGAAGGACCCGATGATCTCGTTCGCGCTGTGGAGCCGCCGTCCGATTGCGGCGGCCAACGCCGCGACGATGCTCTCAGGCATGGTGCTCATGGGGCTGACGACGTTCCTGCCGATGTACGCGCAGGGTGTGCTCAAGCAGACGCCGGTGGTCGCCGGTATGGCCCTCACGATGATCATGGTGGGCTGGCCGATTGGTGCCACGCTCGCGGCCAAGACGTTCACCCGATTCGGTTTGCGCCGCGTGCTGGTGCTGGGCAGCCTGCTGATGCCGATGGGCGGCATCGTGTTTGCGTTGCTCGGCCCGAACAGTTCGCCGGTGCTGGCAGGGTTCGGCTCGTTGCTGATGGGCTTCTCGATGGGTACCGGCAGCGTGAGCGCGCTGGTGCTGATTCAGGAGCTTGTCACGCCGTCGCAGCGCGGCAGTGCCACGGCATCGAACATCTTCTCGCGGAATTTGGGCAGCACGCTGGGTGCGATGTTGTTCGGTGCGGTGCTCAACTATGGACTGACGCATTCGAGTGGTCTGGGCACCGTCAGCTCCGACCAGTTGCGTCACGTGCTGGAAGATCGTGGCGTGGCGACGGTGGCCGATCAGGCGATTCGCGCGGTGTTGCAACACTCGCTGCACCTGACGTTCCTGTCGATTCTCGCGATTTCGGTGGGCGTGGTCATTCTGCTGCTGCTCGTGCCGACCAACGCCGTCGACAGCGCGCGTGGCGTGAAGCGCGACAAGCCGGAGTTTGTGCCCGGCGGGCATTGATCGTCAGATCGCGATTGGCATGCAGGCACGCCAATGAAAACGGCCGGTACGGGGTAAAACCCGACCGGCCGTTTTCTATTCAAGCAGCTTGATCCATCACATCAGTTCAACGCGATGCCTCCGGCACCAGATGCAGGCGCGACTCCGTCTCGGCTTCGACCGCCGCACGGGTGTACGGCAGCTTGAAGTACTCGCCGTCGAGCCACTTCTGGGCGAGGTCACGGTAATGCGGGCTGTCCGGATTGCCCGATTCACCCGGCAGGTTCATGGCGCGCGTGTTGTCCCAGTTGCCCACATCGACCACGATCCGGAACGACGGCCCGTTGGTCTGGCGGAAGTCGCTCACGCGGTACGTCGACTGGTTCGGCGTAAAGGCACTGCCGCCTTTGGGCAACGGACCGACGTTGAGCTTCGCGCGCATGGCCGGGGCGACGGCGTCGGCGAGCGGGTGCGCATTCAGGTTGGTCTGAAGCTTGCCCCACTGCCACGCGCCGGGGTCGGCCCCTTGCAGCTTGACCATCTCGCCCCACGCTTCGCCAAGGCTGCTCAGCAGCACCGCGTCGCGTTTGGCGTTGGCGTTCTCGCCAAAGCGGGCGGCGGGTTGCTCAAGCGCGTCGAGCATCGGTGCCGGATCGGGTGCACCGAAGCTGTCCGCAGCAGCCTTCGGCAGCACGGCGTTCTTGTAGGCGCGGCCCAGATGACGGCTGAACCAGACTTCTTCCAGCGCGGCCTGTGCCGAGTCGGCTCCCATGTGGGCGTCCCAGCCCTTGAGCAGTTTGAGGGCGGCAGCCGTTTGCGGATCGTCGCTGGCGAGCGGCGCGAGGAGCGCCATCAAGCGGCGGGCCGGAATCGACACGATGTCGTTCTGCAAGCGCTCCGAATCTTCGATCGACACCTTGTCCTTCGCCTTCAGCACTTCGTCGATGCGTGCATGACGCGAGCCGTTGGTCCATTCGAAGCCGAGCTTGCGCTGATCGTACGGATAGCCGGCCGGCATGTTCATCTCGTTGGACGTGGTGAAGTAGCCGGTCGCCGGGTTGTACGCCGAGGGCAACTGATCGCGGCGCCAGAAACCGGCCCACTCGTAGCGACCATCGCCGGGCACGGGCATCAGGCCGTCCCAGTTCGGGCGAATCGGCGCCATGCCGCTCGGCACCCAGCCGATATTGCCCGCCGTATCCGCATAGACCTGATTGACGGTCGGCGCACCCCACGTATCGAGTGCCTTCTGGAACTGCGCGTAGTTTTTCGCGCGCATGTAGCGCATGGCGTCGAAGTATGGCGACATGCCCGGTTCGAGCCACGCCGTGCGCACGGCGTACGCGCGGTGCTTGTCCTTATCGACGTAGATCACCGGGCCGTGGCGGGTGAACTTGAGATCGGTCTCGACGGGCGCGCCGTCGCGCACGTTGATCGTCTCGTGGGCGGTGCGCATCGACACCCACTTGCCGCGATAGCGGTACTGGTCCGGGTTGGCCGGGTTCAGCTCGTAGACGTACAGATCTTCCTGATCGATGTTGAAGATCGTGAGGCCGAACGCGATGGTGCCGTTATGGCCGATCGCCACGCCCGGAATGGCCGGCTCGCCGGCGCCGATCAGATTGAGCGTGGGCGTGCTCACCTGCACGATGTAGCGCAGGCTCGGCGCGGCATAGGCGCGGTGCGGGTCGTTGGCCATGATGGCGCGGCCGGTGGCCGACTTCTGCGGCGAGATGACCCAGTTGTTGCTGCCTTCCGCCGATTCGGTCGATACGTCGTACGGGCCGGCTTCGGCCACCTGAATGATGTCGGCGTCGGCGCGTTGCAGTGATTCCTTGGTGATCTTCACGCCTTGTGTGGCGAGATCGAAGACCTTGAGCAGGTCGTCGGGCAGGCACGGATCGAGCCCGGCGGGCACTTGCGTCTTCCATGCCGGTTGCAGGCCGACGCGCACGCTGTCGGCGTCGAGCGAGGCTTTGCACACGACCTTGGCGCGCGCGACTTCGCTCTTGAGGTTGCGGGTGAGGCCATGGCTGCGAATGCGCACGATGTCGTCGGCGGTCCATTTCGCTGGCCAATACCCGACCGTGCGGAATTCGTACGGCATCTGGTCTGGGTGGGCGGCGAGCCATTCGATATAAGCGTTCACGCCGGCAGCGAAGGCTTCGGCAGCGGGCTTGGCATCGGGGCCGTAGCGTCGCCATTCGGTCGCCATGTCGCCGCGATAGACGAAGCGGCGGGCGGCATCATCCTGTGCGACGTAGGCGCGGCCAAAGACTTCCGACAATTCGCCGAGACCACGGCGTCGCCAGAGATCGATCTGGAACAGGCGGTCGCGCGCGGCATTGAAGCCTTGCACGAAGAAGCCGTCGCGCTCGTTCGCCGCAAAGATGTGCGGCACGCCGTTGCGATCGATCAGGATATCGGCCGGCTGCGAGAGACCGGCGACCGTGAGTGTTTCGGAGGCGGGGGGCGCGGCCGAGGGGGTGGTGTCGGCAGCGTGCACAGACGCGCTCCACGTGGCGAAGGCACAGGCCAGTGCGCCGATGGCGTGGATGGCATATGTGGCATTGGGGCGTTGCATTGTCTTCCTCCTGTCTTCTTTGGGGGTATTGTTCTTGCGAAGTACCCAGCAATCCTATGCAGATCCTGGCGACTTGCAACCCATATTCCGCGAGGTGGAAGAAATCCCTATACTCGATCCGCCACGGGTGTTTTTCTTACACCTTGCGCTTCCGGATTCTCTTACTCGCCCGCGTCTTTACTTACAACGCCGCTGATGCACGAACCCCGTCCGCCGTCGTCACCGCCACCGGCATCGCGTCTGCAACGCTGGCGTGCGTCGCGGCATGCGCGCACGTTGCTCGTGCCGCTATGGCGATTTGGTGTGACGGGGGTGATCTCGACGGCGGTGCATGTGATCGTGGCGATCACGCTCATCGACGGCTTTGACGTGGGGCCGGTACTGGCGAATGCGACGGCGTTCTGCGTCGCGACGCCGTGTTCCTATCTGCTCAATACGCTCTGGAGTTTTTCCGCGCGGCTGCACCGCACGAGTCTGCTGCGTTTTGTGGGCGTGTCGCTGTTCGGGTTATGGCTCACGACGATGATTGCCGGGGCCGTCGAGCGCTTGGGCGGCAATCACTGGCTGGGCATCATCGCTGTCGTGCTGATCGTGCCGCCCGCGACGTTTTTGCTGCATCGGCTCTGGACGTATCGCGACGCGTGAGCGCGAGGCTTTCGTGCAGATGGCGCGGTGTGCGCCCGCCCACGCGGGCAGGCAGATGGCTGACCTTGTCGCTCGTCTGGTAGCGCCGGCGCACGAGATAGAGCGGACGCCCCTTCGATTCGTAATAGATGCGTCCGACGTATTCGCCGATCACGCCAATCCCCACCAACTGGATGCCGCCGAGGAACAGAATGCCGACGAGCAGCGACGCGTAGCCGGGCACATCGATGCCGTGGATGATCGTGCGCAGCGCGATAAAGCAGCCATAGGCGAATGAGACGAACGCCAGCGACACGCCGATGTAAGTCCAGCAGCGCAGCGGCACGGTGCTGAAGCTGGTGATGCCTTCCAACGCAAAATTCCACAGCCGCCAGCCGGAGAACTTCGACTCACCGGCGCTGCGCGGCTCGCGCACGTACTCCACGATTTCCGTATGAAAGCCGACCCACGCGAACAGACCCTTCATGAAGCGGCGGCGCTCGGGCAACTGCTTGAGCGCCGTGACCACGCGCCGGTCGATCAGCCGGAAGTCGCCGACGTTCTCGGGCAGCTTCACTTCGGAGAGCCGGTTGTGTACGCGGTAGTACAACCCGGCGGCGACGCGTTTGGCGAAGCTGTCGCTTGCACGGTTGGTGCGCTTGGCGAGCACGACTTCGGCGCCGTTGCGCCAGCGCTCGATCATCACGGGGATGAGGGCGGGCGGGTCTTGCAGGTCGGCGTCGATGGGGATCACGGCGTCGCCGACGGCTTCGTCGATGCCGGCGCTGAGTGCGGCTTCCTTGCCGAAGTTGCGTGTGAAGTCCACGACACGAATGCGGGCGTCGTGACGGCGTAACGCGAGCAACGCGTTGAGCGTGTCGTCGGTGCTGCCGTCGTTCACGCAGACGATTTCGAAGCGAACGCCGGCCACGCTGTCGAGGATGGGGACGACGGCCCGGAAGAAGGCGTCGAGCGCCGGGGCTTCGTTGTGGCAGGGCACCACGAGCGAGACGAGCGGTGCGCGGGTGGTGTCGGGTGTGTGGCGGGTGTCGGCAGCGCGTGGCATCGGGTCACCTCGTGAACACATGAGCCATGCCGGGGGCACGGCGGTCGGCGGTATCGATTCGCCGATCGAAGGCATCGGGCAGATCGGGTACATGCGCAAGCTTGCGACGTCGGCGCCAGAGCATGCCGAGTGTCGCCAGCGTAATGAGCGGCATGAACTGGACGTTGGTGAAAAGCACGATGAACAGGCCGAACAACGGCGTGATCCACAACACCACGAGCCATTCACGCTCGCCGCGCAGCCAGCCGCGTGCCACGCCATCGCGCACGTACCACGCGATCACCAGCGCGAGCAGGGCGAGGTCGTAGTCATAGAGGTACGGACTCACCAGCGTGGTCGCACAAATCAGCGTGGCAGCGCGCAGTGCAAACGGGCCGGGGCGACGCCAGAAGTCGATCACCACCGCGACGGCGCCCAGTGCAATCACGCCATGGATGACGAGTGCCACGAGCACCGGCGCACCGAACATGCGGGCGGTGATAAAGAACGTGGGAATGCGTGCGACCTGAGCCGTGCCGTTGGCGACACCCTGGCGCGCATATTCATTGGCGTGAAGGAAGGCGGTATAGGCATCGATACCGAACACCGCTGCGGCGAGCAACGTCGTGACAATGACGGTGACGATGCATGCGGCGAGGGCGCGCCATTGCCGGGCGCAAAGGAATGCCAGCGGGAAGAGCAGCGCGATGTGCGGCTTGATGAAGAGCAGGCCTGCGAAGATACCTGCCCACACGGGACGTTTGCGCAGCAACACCAGCGAGATGCCGGCGATGGCGGTGGTGTAGAGGGCAATCTGACCGGCAACGACAACGACCAGCACGCCGGGAAATCCGATGATCGGCAGGCGCGCGTCCGCCCAAGGTGCCGTGCGCCGCAGGGTCGCATAGAACAGCGCGAAGCCGATGCTGGCATACACGGTGTAGGCGAACATGAAAGGCAGCAACGCCACGGGGGCGAGGAACACCATCATGATGGGCGGGTAGAGCCACGGCATGTAGCCGCCCAACTTGGTTGTCCAGGGTTCCGCAGCGATTTGCGCTTGATTCATGATCTCGATGTTGTAAGCATCGAGCGGATGCCCTTGCAGTACGAAATGCGATGCGCCCCAGAACGGCAGGAAGTCGAGACCGAAGGGGCCGATCGTAGGGTTTTCCGTGAAAAAGTGCTGTTTGCACCAGAAGACGATCACGCCGAGCACGCAAAGCAGGCCGGCGCCGGCATACAGGCGAATGCGATCGCGATCATCGCTCCAGTGCGGGCGCGAGGGCGCTGCTACGTCAATCACTTCGGACGGCTTCGATGTCATGCCAACATCCCCCTGGCTGCATGAAGACTGCGATGCTCGATTGCGCTGCTGTTTGGGTATGGCGAGATTGCGGTGAGTCGGCCGACGGGGCGATGCGTATTGACGCGAATCGACGCGACATGATCGACGCGTCTTATTCGTGGTGTCGCTCCCGTTTTTTACTTTGTCGTTGTCACGATTGTCACTGCGCGGGCACGCCAAGCTCAAGCAGGGCATTCCCGAGATGGCAGGGCCACGCTTTGATATTAGACGAGACGGTCTCCGAAAGGATCACGTCTATCGGGTGACTGTGGCAAACCGGCGTTTGAAATGTTGATTCGGATGGCCACGTAAAACGCCACTTCGCGTTGCAGCACGTCACATCGCGTCACATCAGGCCGATGACGTGCCACCAAAGCGCATTGGCCGGCAGCACCGTGACGAGCGACAGCAAGGCGGTGGCAACGCAAAACCGGGTGGCGTCACGCAGTCCGATGCCGGCGAGCGCCATGGCCAGAATCAGCGGCGGCGCTTGATACGGCAGGACGATCGTCGAGATACCGACAGCCTGCGTGAGCAACACGGCTTTCATGCTGAGCGGCGCGCCTTGTGCGAGGGCGGGGACTAACGGGGTGAACAACGCGGGCGCGGCGTTCGAGGTGACGGCAAACATCAGCACGACGGAAAGTACGACCAGCACGAGATAGGCGGGCGTTGCCGACATTTGCGCGAGGTCGAGGCGCGAAAGTGCGGGGCGCAGCGCGTCGGCGAGACCTGCGTGATCGACCGCTGCCGTCAGTCCGATGATCGCTGCGACAAACCACAACGGTGCGAGCTTCACCTGCTTGAGAAACGCTTCCGGATTCACGAGGCGCAGCGGGCCGAGGCACAACAGCGCTACGCCAAGCCCGACCCAACCGGCGGAGACGTGGTGCCAAGGTTCGGTGAACCAGAGCCCCAGCATCAGCGTCAGCGCGCCGAGCAGGCGACGTTCGGCGGGGCCCATGGATGCGGTTGTGGGCGAGGGGGATGAAGACGCGAGGTCTGCTGCAACGAGACGATCCGGAAACATCCATATCGCGACGACGACCAGCAGCGCGCCGCGCACGACGGCCAGCGCCGGGACGAGTGCGCTGGCGTATTCGGCATAGCCGAGTCGGATGCCCAGCACCGTTTCCGCGCTGCCTGCCATCACTAGATTCGGCAAATTGGCGGGAAGAATCGCCGTCGACAACTCGCAACTGGCGAGCGCGGTGGCGAGCAGAAGCCCGGTGCGCCCGGGACGACCGGCGACGAAGCCGACGCGGTCGCAAAAGCTCAGCACGATCGGGACCAGAATGGCGATGCGTCCCAGCGTGGAAGGCATGACCAGCGACAGCACGAAGGCGATGGCGACGAACCCGGTGAGGGCGAGCCCGTAAGCGTGTCCGCAGTGGGCGGCGAGGCGGCGCGCGACGCGCTCGCCGAGTCCGGTGACGGCAAGCGCCATGCCGATGACGGCCCCGCTGAACACCAGCCAGAAGGCCCCGGATGTGAAGCCCGAGAAGACCACGCCAGCGCCAAGCGATGTAGCGGCAACCAGCAGGAACATCAGCAGCAACGACACGAGGAAGTCGGGCAGCCAGCCGGTGGCCCAGTAGCCGAGACAGAGCGTGACGATGACGGCCACCGTGAGCGTGTCGCCACGCAACCCTGCCGAGTACAGCGCGAAGCCGACTAAGGCGCTGAGTCCCACAAGCAAGCCGTGCCGCCAGCGTCGCCCGGGCGCGAAGGCGTCGCCGGGGACGGGGGCGACCGCGCTGCCAGCGGTAGGTGTCGGACTGGTTTGTGACATGGCGACTCCGGATAATATATAATTTTCGTGATTATATATAATTTGCCGGGAGAGTCGACGAATGGCGAAAGATGCCGGATTGGACGCGGGATCGGAGCCGCAGGCTGGGACCGCCACGGAGCGGGCCTATGAAGCGTTGCGCGAGCAGATTGGCCGTGGCGAATTGAAGCCGGGCGAAGCGCTGCGGCAGGACCATCTGGCGGCGGCGCTGGGCGTGAGCCATGTGCCGGTGCGTGAAGCGTTGACCATGCTGGCGGCGGACGGGTTGGCGCTCAGTCGTGTGAATCGCGGCACGGTGGTGGCGTCGCTCACTGAGAGCGACGCGCTGGAGTTGGCCGACTACCGCGCGTTGCTGGAGGGGCGATTGATGGCGTTGGCGATGCCGAACTTGTCGCGCGCCGATCTGGCGCGGGCCGAGGCGTCGCTCGATGCGCTGGAAGCGGCAACGGATCTTGCGGATGTGGTGGCACGCAACGCGGCGTTTCACGCGATGCTGTACGCGAAGGCGGAACGTCCGTACTTTCAGCGTGCGGTGGCGACGGCGCGACTGAACCTCGGGCGGTATTTGTTTCTGGCGTGGCGCACGCAGGGGAACGCGCAGCGCTCGCACGAGGAACATCGCGAGTTACTGCGTCTTTGTGCGGCCGGTGACGATGCAGGGGCTGTGGCATTGGTGCAGGCGCATAACCGGGAAACCGGTGAACGGATCGCACAAATCATTCGAGAGGGTTGGGACGCGTGAGCTACGTCGACACGAACGGAATTGCCTTTGATATTGAAGCGGCAAGACCGGCGGACTTGCCTGCGCTTGCGCAGCTCTACCTCGGTGTCAGGCGGCAGACGATGACGTGGTTGTCGTCCGACCGGTTCCGGTATGAAGACTTCGCGTCGGATGCCGCGGGCGAGACGATTCAGGTAGCGAGGGGTGTCAACGACGAGATCCTCGGATTCATCTCCGTCTGGCCAGCGGATAACTTCATTCACATGCTCTACGTGCGTGAGACCTCGCAAGGCGCAGGTGTGGGGGCGGCGTTGTTGAAAGCGCTCCCGGATTGGCCATCACGCGGATACCGACTCAAATGTCTGGTGAAGAACTCGCGAGCGAAGGCGTTCTACTTGCGTCACGGTTTTGCTGTGACTGGGGCGGGGACGTCGGAGGAGGGGGATTACGAGGATATGGTGACCGCGACGCTGACGACCGAAGCGCATTGAGCGCTCTCCGATAAGTACGGCGGGCATCAGAAATTGACTCTGCCGGAGACGCCCACATCACAAGGATCTGCGAAGTCTGCCGACATCCACCTGTCGAGGCTTTGCGTTGTTGACGGTTGCGATCGTTCACACTCCCCTGTCAGCAGCGAATGACTGACTGCGAGAGTTCAAAACGGAGATGGAAGGTGCTGCACGGATACGCGAAGCGAGTTCGACCAACGAGGAGGCGTGATGGCGATGTTGACTCGCCACATTGCGACACTTTGTATGAAAGCCTTCGCGAACAGTCAGCGCTACTGAAGTTGCTTTTCCTGAGTGAACAAGACGTTCTCGACGGAAACCTTCTCACGATCCGCAACGTAGTGGATCGCCTTCGCAGGAAGAGGGCCGCATCTTGTTAGATAACAACGATTTCTTCAGTTGTTGTCGCAATAGGTCGCCCCGTCTAGGCGAGTGATCTCAATTGCGTTGAAAGAAGCGTCACGCGCACGCCGCGAGCTCAAGTGTCTCGGCTGCCCACTGGTTCAGACTTTGTCCGTGCGCTGCGGCGGCAATAGCGGCAGCTTCATGGGCTTTGGGATCCAGGCGAATCACAAACTTCCCCGAAAACTGCTTTTGGGGTTCCAAACCACGGCGCGCGCATTCTTCGAGAAAGACCTTCAAAGACAGTTCGCCTTCGCGATGCAGTCCGCCGACATCACCGGCATAAAAATCTGCACCCCCGTTCAAGCCGACAAACTCGCCTCTGAACATTTCAATCTCGGGGTCATAGCAGATGACGGCCTTGTGCCCATTGATGATCATGACGTTATTCATGGTTTCACTCCGTTCTCTTCGAGCCACTTCCGAATCGTTGCAATAGCCCCCTTGTCGAGGTCCGGCGAAGGGTGGGGGCGATGAAATATTCTGATGTGGCCAAACAAATAGACCGCGACTCGGGACCCCTCGCGTTCAATCAACTCTGCACCAAGATCAAGAAACAGCGATGCCACGTCGCGCCAACGCGCTCCCGCTGGGGTGGGGCGAGAAAAAATCAATTCAAGCGTCTTTCTCGATTTTGTTTTCATCAAATAGTATCAAAATATAGTATCAAAAACAAACGAGAAGAAGTTGTTTAGACGATTGCGAAGGGTCATCAACTGACGGTTGAGCGAGTGACTGCTGCTTGGGTGGTGACGGGGACGGGTGTTGACGATTGGCGCGAACGATCGCCGAATATATGGACGCGGGCGTGTAACGACGGCGGATCGGTGGGAACGTTCGCTTGAATGCAGTGGCGACGACTTTCAGCGAGATGCTGCTCAATCGTCATCGCGCAGATTACGCCTAGCTGCGAGACGAACGAAAGCATATGGGGATCGCATCGCCGGGACAAGCGGATGGCGGCGCAATTCGATGCTTGGATCGAAGATTCGGAACTGCCCCAAGTCGCCTTGAAAACAAAAAACCCGCGAGAGCGCGGGTTTTTTGTGGAGACTCCGGAAGCATCTGGGGCCCCCGAATTTATCCAGTCGACTGAGTCGTTACACGTTAAACAAGAAGTTCATCACGTCGCCGTCGTGCACGACGTATTCCTTGCCTTCGGCGCGCATCTTGCCGGCTTCTTTCGCGCCTTGCTCGCCCTTGAACTGGATGTAGTCGTCGAACGCAATCGTCTGCGCGCGGATGAAGCCGCGCTCGAAGTCCGTGTGGATCACGCCAGCCGCTTGCGGTGCCGTGTCGCCCACGTGGATCGTCCACGCGCGCACTTCCTTCACGCCGGCCGTGAAGTACGTCTGCAAGCCCAGCAGCTTGAAGCCCGCACGAATCACGCGGTCCAGACCCGGCTCGTCCATGCCCATGTCGGCCAAAAACTCAGCCTTGTCGGCATCTTCCATATCGCCGATTTCCGCCTCGATCGCCGCGCATACCGCCACGACCGGCGCATTTTCCGCTTCAGCGTACTTACGCACCGCATCCAGATGCGGGTTGTTCTCGAAACCGTCGTCCTTCACGTTCGCCACATACATCGTCGGCTTGGCCGTGATCAGGCAGAACGGCTTGATCAACGCCTGTTCGTCTTCCGAAAGCTTCAGCGAGCGCACCGGACGTGCTTCGTTGAGCACCGGCGCAATCTTCTCGAGCACCGCCACCAGCTTGGCCGCTTCCTTGTCGTTGCCCGACTTGGCCGCCTTCGTGTAACGCTGCAACGACTTCTCGACGGTGGCCAGATCGGCCAGCGCGAGTTCGGTGTTGATCACTTCGATGTCGGAGATCGGGTTGACCTTGCCGGCCACGTGGATGACGTTCTCATCCTCGAAGCAACGCACGACGTGCGTGATCGCATCCGTTTCGCGAATGTTGGCGAGGAACTGGTTGCCCAGCCCTTCACCCTTGGACGCGCCCGCCACCAGACCGGCGATATCCACGAATTCGACCGTTGCCGGCATGATCCGCTCGGGTTTGACGATCTCGGCCAGCTTGCCCAGTCGCGGGTCCGGCACCTCGACCACGCCGACGTTCGGCTCGATCGTACAGAACGGGTAGTTCTCGGCAGCGATGCCCGCCTTGGTCAGCGCATTGAAAAGGGTCGATTTGCCGACGTTGGGCAAGCCGACGATGCCGCATTTGAGGCTCATGCTAAATCCTGTGAAATCCGGTATTGCGTCGCGGAAAGTCCGCTATTGTACCCGTTCGTGCCCGAACCACCCGCTCTGCCACCCCCGGGGCCTCGGGGGCCGCAGGCGCTCAGCTCAGTTGCTTGGCCGAGAACGTGTCGCACTTGCGCACATCGCCCGACTGCAACCCCTGACGCAGCCAATACACCCGCTGCGCACTCGTGCCGTGCGTGAACGACTCCGGCACCACGCGCCCCTGCGATTGCTGCTGCAACCGGTCGTCGCCAATGGCGGCCGCCGCCTTCAGCCCCTGCTCAATGTCACCCGGCTCGAACAACTGCTGGTTCGCCTTCGCCGCATTGTTGGCCCAGACCCCGGCAAAGCAGTCCGCCTGCAACTCCAGCCGTACCGACAGCGCATTGGCCTGCGCCTCGCTCACGCGCCGGCGCGCCGCGTCGAACTGATCGGAAATGCCCAGCAGGTTCTGCACGTGATGGCCCACCTCGTGCGCAATCACGTAAGCCTGCGCGAAGTCCCCCCCGGCGCCGAACTTGCGCTGCAATTCGTCGTAAAACTCGAGGTCGATATAGACCTTCTGGTCGCCCGGACAGTAAAACGGCCCCATGGCCGTTTGCCCCGTCCCGCACGCCGTGGCCGTCGCCCCGGAGAACACCACCAGCTTCGGCGCTACGTACTGACGGTTCAGCTGCGCCGGGAAAACGCTCGCCCACGTGTGCTCGATGTTGCCGAGCACCTTGCGCGTGAAGACGATCTTGGGGTCGTTGGCGGGTGCCGTGTTGGCCGGTGCCCGCTGGGGCTGCGACTGCGTCTGCCCCTGAATCATCTGCGAGCCTTCGATGATTACGCGCGGGTCGATGCCGAAGAAGTACGAGGCCGCCAGCGCCACCACGATCGTGCCGATCCCGATGGTCGTGCGTCCTCCGAAGCCGCCGCCACTGCCCCGGCGGTCTTCTACGTTCTGACTTTCCTGTTCGTCGTCGAGACGCATTTTGAATCTCCCCTGCATGGATGCCCGTTACCTGCGCGGAAGTATAGCGCCGGGCGTCGACGGCGCGACGCTCGGTCGCAGCCGGGCACCGCGCGGCCGGGCATCACCCCGGCGGCAGGCGTGCGACAATACGCCATCTCGTTTTCTGAACCAGTCGGCTCGCGCAGTCATGGCGCGGGCGCTGCATTCGCCGCATGGCCCAATCCCAAACTTCCAGCCAGACGCACGACGTCATCGTCGTCGGTGGCGGTCTGATCGGCAAGGCCGCCGCCTTGCTGCTTTCGCAAGCGCGCCTGTCGGTCGCACTGCTCGCCCAGCCCGCCACGGCCACGGCGCCCGGCGGTGACCCCTGGGACGCCCGCATCTACTCGCTCTCGTCCAGCTCGCAAGCCCTCTTCGAGCGCATGCGTGTCTGGCAGGCAGTCGATCCCGCGCGCGTGAATCCCGTCTACGACATGGAAGTGTTCGGCGACGAACGCGGCAGCCTGCACTTCTCGGCCTATCAGGCCGCCGTGCCGCAACTGGCATGGATCGCCGAATCGTCGAATCTCGAACGCGCCCTCGACGCCGCGCTGCGCTTCTCTCCGCAAGTCCATTGGGTCGACGCCCGCGCCGATGCGCTCGAAGTCGACGCGGATGCCGCCTCGGTGCGTCTGTCCGACGGCAAGGTGCTGCGCGCATCGCTGGTGGTCGGGGCCGACGGCGCGCACTCATGGGTACGCGGCACGGCGGGCCTCGATGGCACGGTGCGTCCGTACGAACAACTAGGTGTGGTGTGCAACTTCCGCGCGGAGCGATCGCACCGCGATACGGCGTTTCAATGGTTTCACGACGGCGAGATCATCGCGCTGCTGCCATTGCCGGATCAGCACGTCTCGCTCGTCTGGTCGGCCGCCGAAGGGCACGCCAGCCAGTTGCTTGCGCTCGATCCCAAAGACCTTGCCGAGCGCATCGGCACGTTCTCGAAAGGTGAACTTGGCCAGCTCACGCCGGTCTCAGCCCGCGCACAGGGGTTCCCGCTGGTGCTCGCTCAAGCGAAGCGTCTGATCGCTCAACGCGTTGCGCTGATCGGCGACGCGGCGCATGTGGTGCATCCGCTGGCGGGGCAGGGCATGAACCTTGGGCTACGCGATGTCGCAGCACTGGGCGACGCCGTGGCTGCGCGGGAATCGTTCCGCGACTGTGGCGACGCCACCGTGCTGCGTCGCTACGAGCGTGCGCGCAAGGAAGATATCGGCAGCATGGCGTTCACGACCGATGGGCTGCACAAGCTGTTCTCGACCAGCAGCCCGCTCGCGAAGTTCGCACGCAACGCCGGACTCGACGGCGTGAACATGCTGCCCTTCGTGAAGAAATTCCTGATCGGCCGCGCGCTGGGTTAAGGCATTCGTCTACGGCGTCGATTCGCAACCGGCGAAGCGACGCGCGGGACAGTGCAAGTATCTGCGCACGCCCTCGCATCCCCATACGCACCATCAAGCACGACACTACTTCTGGAGAAATTCGATGTTGCAACGTTATCGCGCCGCGGCGCTTGCTATCGCAGCGGTTTGCGCCGCCGGTGTCACCACGCTGGCCGTCGCGCAGAACAAGCCGGACGCGACGCTCGACCGCGTGAAGAGCGCCGTGCAAAAGACGCTCGGTTCGGATGCCCCCGTGAAGTCGGTGTCGCGCACGCCGGTGCCGGGGCTCTATGAAGTGGCGGTCGGCGGCGAGATCATCTACGCCGACGAAAAGGCACAGTACGTCATTCTCGGCGGCAACCTGATCGACACCAAGACGCGTCAGAACCTCACGGAAGCGCGTCAATCCGAGCTGAACAAGGTCGACTTCTCGAAGCTCCCGCTCGATCGCGCCATCAAGTTCGTGAAGGGCAACGGCAGCCGCAAGATCGCCGTCTTCTCCGATCCGAATTGCCCGTACTGCAAGCGCTTTGAAGAGACCCTGAAGTCGAACATCGACAACATCACCGTCTATACCTTCCTGTATCCGGTGCTCGGCCCGGATTCGGACGCCAAGTCGAAGGCCATCTGGTGCTCGACCGATCGCCTCAAGGCATGGCACGACTGGATGCTCGACAAGAAGGCACCGGCCACGCCCACGGCCAAGTGCGACGACGGTCCGGTCAAGCAGAACGTGGCGCTGGGACACAGCTACAACGTGACGGGCACGCCGACGATCATTCTGTCGGACGGCCGCCGCCTGCCGGGCGCCGTGCCTGCCGACGAGCTCGAAAAAGCCCTCGCCACCGTCAAGTAAGCCCTCTCACATAAGAAGCGCCCGCCCGCGCCGCCCACGTCATGAAAGCTACGCCTTCCATTCGGTACGCCATCGTCCCGAAGTCGCCCGCCGCTCACTTGTTCGAAGTGAGCGTCACGGTCTCCAGCCCTGCGCCTGAAGGCCAGCGTTTCACGTTGCCGGCGTGGATTCCGGGCAGCTACATGGTGCGCGAGTTCGCGCGCAACATCGTGACCATCGGCGCGACGTGCCGTGGCCGCAAGGTGGCGCTCGACAAGCTCGACAAGCACACGTGGCAGGCGGCGCCCTGCAAGGGCACGCTGATCGTGACGTACGAGGTCTATGCATGGGATCTTTCGGTGCGCGCCGCGCATCTGGACGACACGCATGGCTTCTTCAACGGCACCAGCGTGTTTCTGCGCGTGCACGGGCAGGAGAACTCGCCGTGCGAGGTCGACATCCTGCGCCCGCGCGGTGCTGCCTACAAGGCATGGCGTGTGGCGACGGCGCTGGAACCTGCGCAGGGGACGGCGGCGCTCGACTTCGGCCGCTATATCGCCGCCGATTACGACGAACTGATCGATTCGCCGGTGGAACTGGGCACCTTCGTGCACGGCACCTTCAAGGCGTGCGGTGTGACGCATGAGGTGGCCATCACCGGCCCCGTGCCGAAGCTCGATCTCGACCGTTTGCTGCGCGACATGAAGAAGATCTGCGAATCGCAGATCCGGTTGTTCGAACCGGGTGCCAGCGCGCGTTCGCGTGTGCCCATGTCGCGTTATGTCTTCCTGCTGATGACGGTGGGGGACGGTTACGGCGGGCTGGAGCATCGCGCGTCCACGGCGCTGCTGGCCGGTCGTAATGACCTGCCGGTGCAGGGGCAGGCGAAGATGAGCGACGCGTATCGCGGCTTCCTCGGTCTGGTGAGCCACGAGTACTTCCACACGTGGAACGTCAAACGCATCAAGCCTGCGGCTTTCGCGCCTTACACACTCGATCAGGAAAACTACACACGCCTGCTGTGGTTGTTCGAAGGCTTTACGTCGTATTACGACGATCTGATGCTCGTGCGTAGCGGCGTGATCGACGCGCCCGCTTATTACGATCTGGTCGCGGAGACGGTGGCCAACGTGCTGCGCGGCAGCGGCCGCCTCAAGCAGACCGTTGCCGAGAGTTCGTTCGACGCGTGGACCAAGTACTACCGTCAGGACGAGAACGCGCCGAACGCCATCGTGAGCTACTACACGAAGGGTTCGCTGATCGCGCTGGCACTTGATCTGACCATTCGCACGCAGACGCGTGGCCAGAAGTCGCTTGACGACATCATGCGCGCGCTGTGGCAGCGTTACGGGCGCGATTTCTATCGCGGGGCACCGGTCGGCATCGATGAAGATGCGGTTCAGCCGTTGTTTGAAGAAGTCTCGGGTATCGACCTGTCGGAGTTCTTTGCGACGGCCATCAACGGCACGCGCGACTTGCCGCTCGCATCGTTGCTGGAGCGTGTCGGCCTGACGCTGGCGCCAGTGACGCCGGAACATGGCCGTCCGTCACTCGGAGCGAAGACAGCGAAGCGCGGTGACGACCTCGCGCTCGCGCAAGTGCTCGACGGTGGCGCTGCGCAAGCGGCGGGTCTGTCGGCAGGCGATACGCTCGTCGCCATCGACGGTCTGCGCGTGACGACGGGTAATCTCGACAAGTTGCTCGAACGCTATCGCGCAGGCGATCAGGTGCGCGTGCACGCGTTCCGCCGCGACGAATTGCGCGAAACCGCGCTCACGCTCGATGCCCCGGAAGTGACGCAATACCGCATCACCGCGACGCGCGATCGGGCCGCCGCGCAACGCCGCGAGAAGTGGCTGAGTGCCTGACCGGCGTTCGATCAGTCTTTGATGGGTGTTTGAATCGCCTTTGAATCGTCTTTGATTTGCGCCTGATTACCGCTTGGCCTCGACAGGTGCCGGACCCGGCACCGTCGGGTCGCGGTTTTCTTCGGGGCACGTCCGCGCGACCGCCAGCATATGTTCGATGAAGACCTGCGTCTTTCTCGGCAAAAAGCGGCGCGAGGGCGTGACCAGATGCACCGGGCTGGCCGGTAGCGACCACTCGGGCAGCACTTTGACCAGACGGCCAGTGCGCAATGCATCTTCGGCCAGAATGTCGGTCAGCGCGGCAATGCCGCTACCCGCCAGCGCCATCTCCTTGACCATCCCCATGCTGTTGACCTGAATCGCGCCGTGCATCGTGATGTCGACGCGTTGCCGCCCTTTGTGCAGCGTGTCGGTATTGAAGAGCCGTCGGGCGCCTTGCAGGATCACGTACCGGTGGCCGGCAAGTTCTTCCGGCTCACCGGGCAGGCCCGTAGCGCTGAGATAGAGCGGACTGGCGTAGAGGCTGCGCGTGAGCATCAGCAACGGACGCGCCACCAGCGTGGAGTCCGAGAGCTGCCCCGCGCGAATGGCCACGTCGACGCGCTCGGCGATCAGGTCGACCTGCCGCGAGCTGAGATCGACATCGACGGTGATTTCGGGATACGCCGCACAGAACGTGGCGAGCGGAAGCGCCAGCCATTGCGTCGCAAAGTCGGCGGGTGCCGTGATTCGCAAACGGCCACGCGGCTTGTTCGAGAGCTGCGAAGCGAAGTCGCGTGTCTCTTCCACCTCTTCGAGAATCGGCAGACAGCGCTCGTAATACGCCTCACCCACTTCCGTGAGTTCAAGGCGCCGGGTGGTCTTGTGCAGCAGCCGGGTGCCGAGTCGCGTCTCCAGCCGGGACAGACGCCGGCTGACCGTCGCCTTCGGCAAATCGAGCCGCTCACCCGCTCGGGTGATGCTGCCGGAGCGCACCACTTCGGCGAAGATCAGCATGTCGTTCAGATCGTCAATCATCGCACTGCGCTCCTTGTGACGCCTTGTGGCGTCTGGCCAAAACCGTTGAATCGCCCATGAGCCGCCCGTGAAACCGCTACCCGGAAGGGACGAATTCATTGTTCCAAAATAGGAACAAACAATTCGATTTTAGCGGCTTGTTTCATTTTTGTGGGTAACTAGAATTCACCCTAAGCCGACACGCAATTGACGGCATCCCCGGTGAAGGGGGCCTGCGTGGACGGATTTTCCGAACCCAGGCTCAGGAGCCACAGCAATGACCACGATTCTGCAAATCAATTCTGCCGCCCGCTCGCAGGGTGCCAACTCGACCACGCTCGCCAACGAAACGGTGACGCAACTGGTCGCGAAGAACCCCGGTGCCAAGGTGGTCGTGCGCGATCTGCTGGCCGACGGCGTGCCCCATCTGGACGAAGCCGTGATCGGCGCGTTCTTCACGCCGGAAGACCAACGCTCGCCGGAGCAGAACGCCATCATCGCGCGCAGCGATGCACTGATCGCAGAAATTCAGGCCGCCGACTATGTCGTGTTCGGCGTGCCGCTGTACAACTTCCAAGTGCCGTCGCAGTTGAAGGCCTACTTCGACTGGATCGCCCGTGCCCGCGTGACGTTCCGTTACCGTGAAGACGGCACCGTGGAAGGCCTGATCCAAGGCAAGAAGGTGCTCGTGGCGTTTGCTCGCGGCGGCAACTACAAGGACACGCCTGCCGACAGCCAGACCCCGTACCTGAAGGCCATTCTGGGCTTCCTCGGTATGACGGACGTGACGTTCATCTTCGCCGAAGGTCTGGCACGTGGCCCGGAATCGGCCGCTGCCGGCTTCAAGAACGCCCGCGACGCCATCGCAGCGCTGTAATTCAGCGTACTGAAGCGGCGCGCCCGGTCGGGCTGCGAACGTAGCCCGACTCGCCGGACCCTCCCGGCGAGCGGGCGCGTCGCGTTTCTTATTGCTAGTTGTCCCGCACGCGCAGGAACCCCCAATGACCAACCCGAATTCCGTCCCGGGTCTCGCATCGGGTCCCGTATCTCTCGTATCGCTACGGACCCGTGTCAAGAAGCGCCCGGCCGCCCATGCCGACGCGCCGGTCATTCCGCGCGTGCTTCCTGTCTCCCGGCCCGGTCGCTGTGCCGCGGCCGCGGGGGCGGGTGTTTTCGATCAGACTGACGAGACCGATCCGTTTCTCTCGGTCGATGTATTCCGCCGTCACGGCGCGTGCATTCCACCGCATCCGCATGCGGGGTGTGCCGTGGCGACCTATCTGTTTCCCGAATCCACGACGTCGATGCGCTGTCGAAACGCGCAAGGCGGTGACGACACGCTGCAACCGGGCGATTTGCTCTGGCTGGAAGCGAATTGCGGCACCGTGCACGACGACGTCCCGGACGACCTTTGCAAGACCGTGCGCGGCGTGCGTCTGGTCGTCAATCGTGCCGGACGCCATGCGCATGGCGCCCCCGATCAGACGGTGGTTCGCGCGACAGCGATGCCGCAGTGGCAAGCGGGCGGGCTCGATCTGACACTCGTGTGTGGCGAGTGGGGTGATCGGCAAGTCGATCGCGCTGATCGCATTAGCCGTGACGAGACGCCTCAAAGCGGTGGTGCCCCTTCAAGTGAAGAGAAACCCACGACGTTGTTACGACTCGACTGGCGCGACGACGATGTGCGTACGTTCACCGTTCCGTGCGACGGCCGCCGTTGGATTGCGCTGATCGCGCAGGGCGAGGCGGCGCTGGCGGGTCATGCGTTGCGTGCCGATGGCGGCGACGTAGAGGCGTTGTCGCTACCACCGGGCGAATGGCAGATGGCGGGGCGCGCTGGCGCACGCCTGCTGCTCGTCGGCGGTACGCCACTCGATGAGCCGGTGGTCTTTCGCGGCAACTTCGCGGCGCGCGACGAGGGCGATCTCATCAACCTCATGCGGCTTTACCAGCAAGGCTCGATGGGCACGCTTTGATATGGCGTGACGGAAGTCAGTGCCCAATGAATGCAGAAGGGGGATTCGGCCATTGCGACCGAATCCCCCTTTTTTACGTTGCCGTATGACTTCAGCGCACTACGTCACCGCGTCACGTTGCAGCAACGGCACTACGGCACTGCGGCACGTCATGCATCACTGATGGAAGTTCAGCGTCAGCATGGCGCTGCGACCCGGGGCCCACGTGGCGTAGATCGGGTAGGCGCTGGCGTAGTACTTCTTGTCGAAGATGTTCTGCACGTTCAGTTGCAGATCGACGCTGCGCGAGACGCGATATGTCGCCATGGCGTCGAAGCGCGCGTAGCCCGGCGTCCACTTGCGCGTGGTGGCCGACACCGACGCGTAGGTGAGGCTCGATAGCGTCATACCGGCGCCGAGCGTGATCTTGGGCAGCACTTCGTAGTCGGTCCACAGCGTGACGTTGTGCTTGGGCACCATCACCATCGGCAGACCCGACGCACCCGGTGCGCTCGGACCTGCATCGGTCGTGATCGCATCCAGATACGAGTAGCCGCCGAACACACGCCAGTGCTGCGTCAGGTTACCGGCCCAGCCAAGTTCGGCACCGCGCACGCGCTGGCTGCCGGCGTTGATCGTGCCGCCCAGACCATCGCTCACGCGAGCATTGGTCTTGTCGGTCTGGAACAGCGCTGCGGTGAGCGACAGGCGTTGCTCAAGCACATCCCATTTCGCACCGATTTCGATGTTGCGGCTACGCTCGGGCGAGAGGTTCGAGTTGCCCGTCGTAATCTGGTCCGTACCGCCGCCCAGACCGCTGTTTGCGCCCGGCGGGTTCGCCGACGTGCCGTACGACGCGTACAGGCTCAGTGTCGGCAGCACCTTGTACACCACGCCCAACTGGAAGCTGAACAGGGTTGAGATGTTCTTCAGGTCCGGCGCACCGGCTTGCACGGCGTGAACGTCGAAGCGATCGACGCGCATGCCGCCGTTGAGCAGCCAGCGCTCGGAGAGCTTCACGCTGTCGAACAGGTAGGCCGAGGCCACATCGGTGCGCGTGTTCGTTGCGGCACCCGGGAAGGCCTTGTCGCCGTTGAGGACGAGGCTGCCCGTCCACGGGTTGTCCGGATTCCAGCCGCCGATGGTCGTGCAGTTGTAGGCCACCGAGCAGGGGCCGCCCGAGCGGATGTTGTTGCCGGCGCTGTCTGCGACGAGATACCCCTCGTAGCGGCTTTGTTCGTTGCTGAATTCGACACCGCCCGTAAGCGTGTGCTCGAAGCCGAACAACGTGGCCTTGCCGGTGAGTTCGGTCTGGTTGGCGATGCTGTTGGTGGCGTACTTGCCGCTCTTGGCTTGCAGCGAAATGATGTTCGGGTTGCCCGACTGGAACTGCGGGTTCGTCGCCACGTAGTCGAGCGTCGAGCGGCCGACCATCGTGGTGTTCTTCACTTTCCACGTGTCGTTGAGGCGGTGCTCGATCTTGATTTCGCCGGTGTCGGTCTGGCCGCGACGGTAATCGCGGTTGTTCAGGCCGTAGAACTGGTTGCGCTGGAAGCCGCCGTCGGGCGTGCCGCCTGCCGAGCGGAACGGCGCGCTGAAGTCCGGCATGTCGTACGAATTCAGGTGGTAGTAGCTGAACGTGACGGTGGTCGGGCTGTTCAGGCCGAAGGCCACCGACGGCGCAATACCCCAGCGCTTGCTGTAGACGTTCGTGCGGCCGGCCTGATCGGCGTCGAAGCCCATGGCATTCAGGCGCACGGCGGTCTGATCGTTGAGCTGGCGGTTAACGTCCAGCGTCAGGCGCTTGTAGCTGTCGGTGCCGAAGCCGAGGCTGGCGTTGGTGAAGTCTTCCAGTCGCGGCGTTTTCGTCGTGATGTCGATGCTGCCGCCCACGGCGCCGCGTCCGGCGTAGACCGAATCCGGGCCCTTGATGACGCTGATGTTCTCGATGGCGAACGTCTCGCGGTTCTGCACACCGGAGTCGCGCATGCCGTCGACGAAGATCGAGTTGCGCGATTCAAAGCCGCGAATGACCGGGCGGTCGGCCGACGGGTTCGCGGCGGCGTCGCCACCGAGGAACGTGATGCCGGGCACCGTCTTGAGTGCGTCGGCGAACGTGGTGGCGTTTGTCTGCTTGATCAGCTCTTCGGGAATGACCGTGACCGAGCGCGGCGTATCGCGCAACGGGTCGACGAACTTGTACGAGGGCAACGTCTTGGTCTGCATGGCCGACGGCACTGCGCTGTCGTTCACTTGCGTGGTCGGCAGGGTGACGGCGTTGGCGCTGGCGTTGGCGCTGGCAGGGGCGGCGCTGGCACCGGCCGGGTCCGTATTACCGGACGGAGCGGGCTGGGTGGTCTGTGCGGCAGCGGGGAGGGCGAGGGCGCCACCGGCAACGAGCAGGGCGCAGGCGGTCACGAGCAGACGCTGGCGCGTCTGGAAAGCGGTAGACATACGTGTGTTCCGGCTATGGCGTCACCGTCGGACGCCTGACGGGCCGGGCAACGCACGATTCTTATCAGTTGATAATGAGACGAATTCTCATTACGGCCGGAAGTTTAATATGTTCAAGAAAGCGTGTAAACGTTTGAAATGATCTATGCGTTCGTATATTTCGGTGGGTAAAACCGTAATGACGTTGAACCGGCACGGTCCGGCTTTTTGATAGCGATAACTATCAAAATGGCACCAAGTTTTGAAAATGATCGCCAAAGCGATCATCGGCAGTCTCAATCCGGCAAACGCCAGTCGATGGGTGTCTTGCCGTGCTGTTCGAGGAAGTCGTTGGCGGCGCTGAAATGGCCGCAGCCGAGGAAGCCCCGATGCGCCGAGAGCGGCGATGGGTGCGGGGCTTCGAGCAGCAGATGCCCGTGTCCCGCAAGCAAAGGCGCTTTTGCCTGCGCATGGCTGCCCCAGAGCAGGAATACCAGCGGGCCTTGCTGTGCCGCGAGACCACCCAGCAGCGTGTCCGTGCACGCTTGCCAGCCGCCTTTCTTGAAAGGCTTCGCGTGACTTGCCGCATTGCCTGCTTCGACCGTCAGCGTCGTGTTGAGCAGCAATACGCCTTGCTTGGCCCACGCATCGAGATTGCCGTGCGACGGCGGTGATATCCCGAGATCGCGCTCGATTTCCTTGTAGATGTTGCGCAACGATGGCGGCACGCGCACCCCGCGTTGCACCGAAAACGCCATGCCGTGCGCTTGTGCGATGCCATGGTCGTCGCCGTGATACGGGTCTTGTCCAAGAATCACGACTTTGACGTCCTGCGGCGACGTCATGCGCAGCGCGTGGAAAATGTCGGCCGGATAGACCGTCTTGCCTGCCGCCACTTCCGCGTCGACATACCGGCACAACGGTGCGTACGCGTCGCTGGCGACGAACGGTGCGGTCAGTGCCTTCCATGCGGCAGGCAGCGCATCGAACTGATCTTCGACACGGCCTTGCAGCGGCCCCGCGACAGCAGGGGCTGCCACGGCCTCACTCGCGCCACTCACCCTCGCAGCCGAACCTGTTTCAACCGCCGTATTGGCGTCGGCAGTCTCGGTGGCCGGTGCGGGATCGTCGAACAGGGAGCGCTGATGCTCGTCGTTGGCTTTCGCTCGTGCGCGTGATGTCATGCGGTAGGTCTTTGGAAATACGTGAATTCGGAAGGCAGGCGACGCCGGTCGGGCGATGACCCCATCAGCGCGTCGTCACGGTTGTGCTCGCTCATCGGCCTCAACCGCCGAGCACCTTCTGTCGCAGACGATAGCCACGTTGCGCCTTGCTCACGTCGTCGCTGTGCAACTCGGGCAGCACTTGCCGCAAGTCCTGCGACAGCGCGAAGAGAATGCGCTCGCCCTGTGCGTTGCGGTCGTCATCGGGCGCTTCGAGCAATTCCAGTTCGACTTCCAGCAGCGGTGCCGTGTGGCGCTGGCCGTTGGCTTCGACGGCGACTTCGCCACGATCGAAGGCAATCTCCACTGCTGTCCCGTCACCGGCAACGTAGCGCCACAACCGCCGCACGAAGTTCGTCTCGAACTGGGCAACCACGCTCGCCCCCTCGGCGCGCAGCATCGCCGCCGTCGCGGGGACGTCGCACGCGGCGATCAGCGCATCAAGTTCCAGCGCCTCACCCTTGACCGGCTGTTCCCACTCGTGGCGCACATGCAAACCGTCGCGCGCTTCACCGACTGATTTCAATGTTTGCAGCCACTGTCCCGGATGACCGTCGCGCGCGACGAAGCGCAGACGCAAGGCCGCCTTGGCACGCGACAGCGCGAGCGATGGCGTATCGAAATAGCGGTTCACGAGATGGCGTTCGCCTCGCGCCTCGGCACCGGGCAGGTGATCGAGATGCGCGATGAGGGCGTCGGCACGTGCAGCGGGGAGGTCGCCCGGCAGGGCAAGTTTGAGTTCGCGTTCGATGGCCATTGACCGCTCCTGTATCAGCGCGGCATGTCGAACAGCGTGGCGAGGGCATCGCCCGGCTCGGGCGCGCGCATGAAGGCTTCGCCGACGAGAAAGGCATTGACGTTGGCCGCGCGCATGCGGGTCACGTCGTCACGCGACAGGATGCCCGACTCCGTCACCACCAGACGATCCTGCGGAATGTGCTTGAGCAGGCCCAGCGTGGTGTCCAGCGTGACTTCGAAGTTGTGCAGGTTTCGATTGTTGATGCCCAGCAACGGCGTGCTCAACTCAAGACCTGCATCGAGCTCGCGGCCGTTGTGCACTTCCACCAGCACCGCCATGCCCAGCTCGTGCGCCTGCGCTTCCAGATCGCGCATGTGTGCCAGTTCCAGTGCAGCGGCGATCAGCAGAATGCAGTCCGCTCCCATCTCGCGGGCTTCATACACCTGATAGGCGTCGATCATGAAGTCTTTGCGAAGCACCGGCAGATCGCACGCGGCGCGTGCGGCTTTCAGATACTCGGTCTTGCCTTGGAAGAACTGCTCATCCGTCAGTACCGACAGACACGCGGCACCGCCACGCTGATACGACTCGGCGATGGCCGGCGGCACGAAGTTCTCGCGAATCACGCCCTTCGACGGACTCGCTTTCTTGATTTCGGCAATCACGCCGGACAGCCCGCCTTCGATCTTCGTGCGCAGCGAACCCACGAAATCGCGCGTGCGTAATTCGCTGTCGCCGACGGTGGCTTCGGCATCGCGGCGCAGGCTGATCAGGTCGCGGGCGCGCTTGGTGGCGGCAACTTCTTCGGCCTTCACGGCCAGGATCTTGTCGAGAACGGTAGACATAGCGATCAGTATTTCGGGCTTCAATAGTGGGTCAGACGTCGACGTGACACGTTCGGCATCTGACCATCAGATTACGATTTGAATCGTTGCGTGAACGTCACGAACTCGTCGAGTTTTGCGCGCGCGGCACCGCTCGTGATGGACTCGCGTGCCATGCGGATCCCGTCGCCGATGGACGCGGCGCGATTGGCGGCATACAGCGCCGTGCCCGCGTTGAGTGCCACGATTTCGCGTGCAGTGCCCGCCTTGTCGTCGAGCGCTTCGAGCAGCATCGTCTTCGACTCTTCGGCGCTGCCCACTTTCAGGCTGCGGTTGCTCACCATCTGCAAACCGAAGTCTTCCGGATGAATTTCGTATTCGGTGACCTTGCCGTCCTTGAGCTCACCCACGACCGTGGAGGCGCCCAGCGACACTTCATCCATGCCGTCCTTGCCGTAGACGACAAGCACGTGTTCCGCGCCCAGACGCTGCATCACGCGCACCTGAATACCGACCAGATCGGGGTGGAACACGCCCATCAACTGATTCGGTGCACCGGCCGGGTTGGTCAGCGGGCCGAGGATGTTGAAGATCGTTCGCACGCCCATTTCCTTGCGGATGGCGGCCACGTTCTTCATTGCCGGATGATGGTTCGGCGCGAACATGAAGCCGATGCCGACTTCACGCAGGCACTCGGCGACTTGCTCGGGCGAGAGCATGATGTTCACGCCCAGCGCTTCGAGCACGTCGGCGCTGCCCGACTTCGAGCTGACGCCGCGATTGCCGTGCTTCGCGACCTTCGCACCCGCGCCTGCGGCGACAAACATCGACGCCGTCGAGATGTTGAACGTGTGCGACACATCGCCGCCGGTGCCGACGATATCGACGAAATGCTCGTCGGCCGGGGCGTCGACGTGATTGGCGAACTCACGCATCACTTGCGCGGCCGCGGCGATCTCGCCGATGGTTTCCTTCTTCACGCGCAGGCCGGTGATGATGGCGGCCGACATGACCGGCGAGATCTCGCCTTTCATGATGAGACGCATCAGATGGAGCATCTCGTCGTGAAAGATTTCGCGGTGTTCGATCGTGCGCTGCAGGGCTTCTTGCGGGGTAATCATGGAAGACTTCTCTCCTCTGCCGGGTCGGCCGCGTGGTTGTCGCGGCGATCCGCTGTCTTGTCCGTCAGGTGCCGGCATCGATGCCGGGCAACCTGCTCATGTCATTCGAAATCGCTTGGGGTGCAGCGCTGCGCCGAATTCAGGCGGCCTGCGCCACACGCGGCGCGGCTTGCAGGAAATTGCGCAGCACGGCATGGCCGTGTTCCGAGAGGATCGACTCCGGGTGGAACTGCACGCCTTCGACGTCGAGCGTCTTGTGGCGCACGCCCATGATTTCACCGTCGTCGGTCCAGGCGGTCACTTCGAGGCAATCGGGCAGCGATGCGCGCTCGATGGCCAGCGAGTGATAGCGGGTGACGGTAAAGCGCTTGGGCAGATCGGCAAACACGCCTTGTTGCGTGGTTTCGATCTCGCTCACCTTGCCGTGCATGATCTGCTGGGCGCGGATGACCTTGCCGCCGAAGGCTTCGCCGATGGCCTGATGGCCGAGGCAGACGCCAAGAATCGGAATTTCGCCCGCAAAGCGCTTGAGCACGTCGAGCGTGATGCCTGCGTTGGCCGGGCAGCTAGGGCCGGGCGAGAGGCAAATGCGATCGGGGGAGAGCTCGGCGATGGCGTCGAGTGTGATCTCGTCGTTACGGAAGACGCGCACGTCTTCGCCTAATTCACCGAAGTACTGGACGATGTTGTAGGTAAACGAGTCGTAGTTGTCGATCATCAGCAGCATGATGGTCCCTGTTCGTCTGGTGACATTGAAATGTCGAACGCGTGAGATTTGCGAATTTCCCCTGAGCGTGCCCCCACATTGACTTCGCGGTCCGCGGGGGAGGGCGCTATGGGGATGAGATAGACGTGGCGGGTTACCGCCACCAGCGCAGGGCGACGGTCAGGGACGACCAGAGGAGGGAGGAAGACTGAATCGACTTCATAGTGACGGCGATTGTAGCAGTAACCACCGTTGCTCGTGGGCGGGGTGTCGCAAAAAGCGGTCAAACAGCGAATTTCTCGCGTGATCGGGCCATTTCTCGCAAGAATGTGCGCGCGACAGGGCCCGTCATTCGACGATTCTGCCCCCCGATCAGAGGGCAGAATGCGACGCTCAGGCGCCCTTTTTCGACTTCCGGACCGTTGTGGCTTTTGTCGCAGGTTTCGTCGCGGCTTTCGTCGCCACTGGGGCGCTTTTCTTGACCGCCGTCGTGCGTTTGCGGGGCGCAGCAGCGGGTGTCCGCTTTGTTGCCTGCTTCTGTGCCTGCTTGGGTTCCTGCTTCAAGGCGGCGTCTTCGAATACCGCCAGAACCCGTTCCAGATCACTTTGCTCGTCGCCGTCGATCGGCACCGCGAAGCTGAGATCCTTCACCGCCTTCGCTACCAGACGGATGTGTTCGGGCGAGGCGTGCGCCAGCATGCCCGGAATGGCGTTCATGGCGGCGTCCGGCGACATTCGCAGCAAGCCCGCCTGCCGGCGGATCATCTCGCGGAAACTTTCGATGGGAATGTCCCGTTCGCTGCGCGGCAACGACCGCGCCAGATTGAACTGACGCTCATCGGCTTCACCATGCAGACGATGCACCCACAGCAGCGCACGAATCCCTGCCTCCAGTGCGCCGCCGTGATGCAGTTCGTGCTGACGATTGGCCAGTGCTTCTTTCACGAACGCAATGTGCTCCGGCGATGTGCCCGGATGCACGCGCACCGCCGCCCCGTCGCTGCCGTGCAGCCCCGCAAGCGCCTGTACCCACGGCTGACCGTAGATCAGCTCGAAAGCCTTCTCGTAGCCGTCATCGCGGATATCGCGATAGAAGTTGAGCGACTGCTCGATGGCCGTCGACATGGCGGTCTGAAACGCGAGGAACGGGTTGTCCGGCGACACCGGCTGCCGGGTCTCGCGAATGCGCTCGGCTTTCTCGGCAAACGGTGCGGCAAACGGATTGCGATCCGACCACATTTCGTAACTCACGCGCAACGGATGCAGCATGCGCATCCAGTACGCCGAGTTCGGCGTAACCATCGCCCGCACCCACGGTTGCACGAGGCTCCGGTACAGGCCGAGATTGATATCCGACAGATGCGCCACCGCCGCAAAGCGCCGGTCGCTCTCGGTGTCCGGCTGCACGATGGCGCGCACGTCCTCGATGCTGCGCCGCTGGATCGACATCACATAGTCGCCATCGATCAGCTCCCGATGCGGCGTATCGGCGGTTTTTTCGGCAATCTGCGCCTGATAGATACCCGCCGGCAGCACGTCGATCAGATCGATGTTGTTGACGAACTTGCGGTGCTCCTTTCTCCCGGTGCTGCTCGACACGAAGATGCCCAGATGGCCGATGCTGTCGTGTGTGGCGTACACGATGGTCTGGTCGTGGCTGAACACTTCCGCGTCGTCGCGATACATGTCGGTGATAAAGCCGAGTGCCTGCGGCGGCGGCGTGATGTTGTCGCCGTACGAGCAAAACACCACGATCGGCGAGCGGATATTGCGCAGGTCGAGCCGGATGCCGTCGCTCGTGATCAGTTCCGCGCTGGTGAGCCGGTTGCCGACAAACAGGTTGTCGACGATGTACTGCATCTCCACCGCGTTGAGGAACACGTGCCCGCCCCAGTACTTCTCAAAACCGAGATAGCGCGGCGCTTCCGTATCGACGTTGGCGTACAGGTGGTATTTCTTGCGCCACAGCGTGTTGGCCGGGTCGAGATTCTCGAAATTCTGGACGAGCCATGCCCCGTCGAAGCGGCCATCGCCAAGGTCACTCGTGAGCGCCGTGAGCCAACTGCCGCCCAGCAGGCCGCCGGAATAGCGCATGGGGTTGCGTCCGCGCCAGCCTGCCCAGTACGAGAGCGGCGCACCGGCCACGATGATCGGGCCGAACAGCTCGGGGCGCATGGCCGCCGTCATCAGCACCTGCCAGCCGGCCTGACAATTACCGATCACGGCCGGCTTGCCCGCACCCTCGGGGTGCATCGAGATGACTTTCTCAAGGAACGCCGCTTCCGCATGCATCACGTCTTCGACCGTCTGGCCCGGTACCGGGTCGGGCAGAAAGCCGACGAAATAGCACGGATGACCGGCCCGCAAGGCAGCACCGATTTCACTATCGGGCTTGAACCCGCCGATGCCCGGGCCGTGCCCCGCACGCGGATCGACCACGACGAACGGGCGCGCGTTGGGCAGCGTGGGCGCATCGTCAGGGGGCTGAATCCGCATCAGGCAGTAGTTGCACGGGCGCGGCAGGTCGTGCCCATCGAGAATCACTTCCGACGGGAAGTCGAGCACATTCGGTGCCGACTCGGCCAAATGTTCCTGATACTGATTGCCGCGCTGACGCATCACGTCTGCGAAGAGCACGCTGCGCTGCCACGCGTCGACGGCATACTCGGCAGCGGCGGCCATCCACGGCATATTGTCGAGCCACGGATTGGCGGCAAGCCATGGCGTGTCAGACCGTGAGGTGGAAGTGGAAGACGTCGCGCGGGACGTTTGGCGTTGGAGTGCGGCAGACGACTTGGCAGGCATGGCAATGACCTCGCAAATCCGGCATGACAGGGCTTGGCGGATGCTGTGAAAGCGCAGGCGTCACCCGAGAACCCGGCGATACCCGCGCGCCCCTTGTTAACAACATCAAGCCATCGAACTGAGCGTGCGGCGAAAACGTCGCAGCGAGATGGCGAAGAACACGGCGCCAATCACGGCCAGCGCCACGAACTGCACCCACACGACGCCGATCCCGGCGCCTCGGAACAGGATCGCCTGCCCCAGCTCGACGAAGTGCGTCGTGGGTGCTGCGAGCATGATGTCCTGCACCACCTTCGGCATGCTTTCGCGCGGCGTGTTCCCGCCCGATAGCATTTGCAACGGCAGCAGTACCAGAATCAGCAACATGCCGAACTGCGGCATCGAGCGGGCCAGCGTCGCCAGAAAGATGCCCATCGACGTGGTCGCAAACAGGTGCAGCGTGGCGCCCAGCAGGAACAGTGCCACCGACCCGCCGATCGGCACATTCAGCGCGCCGCTCACGATCAGCCAGAGCGACATGGCGGCGGCGATCAGCACCACCATGCCCATCGACCAGACTTTCGCCAGCATGATCTCGGTCGGTGTCACCGGCATGACGAGCAAATGCTCGATGGTGCCGTGCTCTCGCTCACGAATCAGGGCGGCCCCCGTGAGGATGATCGACAGCATCGTGATGTTGTTGATGATCTGCATGAGCGCGCCGAACCACGCCCGCTCCAGCGTCGGGTTGAAACGCACGCGCAACGCCAGCTCCACCGGCAGCTCCGCATTTGATCGGTATCGCTGGACGAATTCCCGCACTTCCGCCGACACGATCTGCTGCACGTAGCCGCTGCCCGAGAACGCCTGACTCATGCGCGTGGCGTCCACGTTCAACTGCACTTCCGCATGACGGCCCGCGAGCACGTCGGCCTGAAAGTTGGGCGGAATGTTCAGCGCGAAGGTGTAGGCGCCTTCGTCCATGCCCCGGTCCACGGCGTCGGCGCTGATCATGCGCGGCTGCGCGAACTGCGGCGGGTAGAACGCGGAGACGATGCGTGCGGACAGCGGTGACGCGTCTTCGTCGACGATGGCGATCGGCGCGAGATGCAGCGTGTCGGGCTGCGCCGTGGCCGACGAATACACCGAGGCCGTGAACGTGTAGATGATGAGCACGAGCATCATCGGGTCGCGCACTAGACTCCACAGCTCTTTCACGCCAAGCCGGTAGATGTTGGCCAGATGCCGCCGCCACGCGTGGGGGTTGCGCGGCTTGTCAGCGCTTGCCGGGGTTCGCGCGGGCGCGACGGGGGGCGTCGAAGATGCCGGCGGCGTTGGCGTTGGCGATTGCGGGGTCGAGGGGCTCGCCATCATTTGTCCTGTTTCTTGAGCAGCAGGATCGTGGCGCCCAGAATCACGGGCACGGCGACGAGCATCGGCCAGAAGGCATTGCCGAGGTCAGCAAACCCGAGCGCCTTGTTGAAGACGCCCCGGCTGATGATCAGCATGTAGGTCGCCGGGTAGATCTCGCCGATGAACCGGCCTGAGCCCTCCATCGATGGCACCGGCGTGAGCATGCCCGAGAACTGAATCGCCGGGATCATGGTGCCGATCATCGTGAAGAACAGGGCCGCGATCTGGCTGCGGGTGAAGGTGGACGCGAGCAGGCCGATGCCTGTGGCAACCACGTTGAAGATGAAGATGGCCGTCAGCAGCGTGAAGAAGCTGCCCTTGATCGGTACGCCGAAGAGCGTCACGGCGATCAGCGCCATGAGCAGGAAATTCAGCATGGCGAGCGCCACGTACGGAATCTGTTTGCCAATGAGAAATTCGGTGCGGGTGACCGGCGTGACATACAGGTTCAGGATTGACCCGAGTTCCTTTTCTCGCACGACGGACAGCGCCGTGAGCATCGCCGGCAGCATCAGCAGCAACAGCGGAATGACGGCGGGCACCATGGCCGGCAGACTCTTCACGTCGGGGTTGTAGCGATAGCGTGTCTCGATGTCGAGCGAGGCGGTCGCGCGCACGCCGAGGCGTCGCAATGACTGATCGGCCAGCCAGTTCTGATGCATGCCCTGCACGTAGCCTTGCACGGTCTCGGCGCGCATCGGCATCGCGCCGTCGATCCACGCGCCGATCTGCACGTTCTTGCCACGCGATACGTCGCGGGCAAAACCCGGCGGAATCTCGATGGCCAGTGCCAGTTCGCCGTCACGCAGGCGTCGGTCCATATCGTCGTAATCGACAATCGGCGGCTGCTCGATGAAGTAGCGCGAGCCTGCAATATTGAGCGCGTAGTTCTGGCTGAGCGTGGTCTGGTCACGATCAAGCACGGCGTAGCGCAGGTCTTCCACATCCATGCTGATGCCGTAGCCCATCACCAGCATCAACACCAGCGAGCCGACGAGTGCCAACGTGGCGCGCACGGGGTCGCGCTGCAACTCCAGTGTTTCGCGCCACAGGTAGCTGATCATGCGGCCGAACGAAAACGCTTTGTGCTTCGTGTGTGCGGTTTCAGTGGGCGCTGCGGCAGCCGGTTCGGTCTTCGGCGATTCGGGTGATTCAGGCGCTTCAGGCGTGCCGCCGCCCGCTTCCACGAGATATTCGATGAACGCCTGCTCCAGCGTCGCGGCGCCCTTGTCTTTCGTAATCTTGGCGGGGGGATCGGAGACCAGCACACGTCCCGCGTGCATCAGCGAAATGCGGTCGCAGCGGTCGGCCTCGTTCATGAAGTGCGTGGAGATGAAGATCGTCACGCGGTCGCGCCGCGACAGCTCCACCAACAGGCGCCAGAAATTGTCGCGCGCTACCGGATCGACGCCGGACGTCGGTTCGTCAAGAATCAGCAACTCGGGCTGATGCACCATCGCGACCGCGAGCGACAGGCGCTGACGCATGCCGAGCGGAATGCTGTCGGGCAGGGCGTCGAGCACGTCGGCCAGACCGAAGCGCAGCACCATCTCGTCCACCCGGGTGCTCACCTCCGCCTCGGGAACGTGAAACAGGCGTGCGTGCAGCACCAGATTCTGATGCACGGTCAGCTCGGTATAGAGCGAGAACGCCTGCGACATGTAACCCACGCGACGGCGGGTATCGATGTCTTTCGGATTGACCTCGCGACCGAATAGCCACGCTTGCCCCTCACTGGCTTCCAGCAGGCCGGTGAGCATTTTCATCGTGGTCGATTTACCGCAGCCGTTCGAGCCGAGAAAGCCGAAAATCTCACCGCGCTGAATGCGGAAATCCACGTGATCGACCGCCACGAAATCGCCGAAGCGCATCGTCAAGCCCTTGGCTTCGATGGCGATCTCGGTGTGTTCGTCGATGTGAAGCGGTGGAATGACGACGGGCTCGTAGCCGAGTTTCTTGTCGTCGGGCAGTAGGTCGATGAATGCCGCTTCGAGATTGTCGCGATGCGTGCGGGCGAGCAGTTCGGCGGGTGTGCCGGTCGCGAGCACCTTGCCTGCGTCCATCGCCACCAGCCAGTCGAAGCGCTGTGCCTCGTCCATATAGGCCGTGGCGACGATCACGCTCATGGTCGGCCGCTCGCGGCGAATGCGCGCAATCAGATCCCAGAACTGTGCGCGGGCGAGCGGATCGACGCCGGTCGTCGGCTCATCGAGAATCAGCAGGTCGGGGTCGTGAATCAGCGCGCAGCACAGGCCGAGCTTTTGCTTCATACCGCCCGAGAGCTTGCCCGCCGGCCGCGCGAGGACCGGTTGCAGCCCGGTGCTGCGCGTCAGGTCGTCGATACGGCGGCGACGCTCGGCCGCGTCGTGCCCGAACAGGCGCGCGAAGAATTGCAGGTTCTCTTCGACGGAGAGCGTGGGATACAGGTTCTTGCCGAGCCCCTGCGGCATGTAGGCGATGCGCGGGCACACGAGGTCACGATGCACCTTGCTGGCCATGTCGCCGCCGAGCGCTTCCACGGTGCCCGTTTGTACCGCGCGCGCGCCCGCAATCAGCGAGAGCAGCGTGGACTTGCCCACGCCGTCCGGGCCGATCAGACCGACCATGCGGTTCGCTGGGATGTCGATCGAGACGTCGTCGAGCGCGAGCGTCTTGCGGCCGTAGCGCAAGGTCACGCCCGCAACATGCACGACGGGCACTGCGCTGTTGCTGTCGATGCCGCCGGCAGGAGGAGGGAGGGGCGCCGTCATGATGCGGCGCTCACTGCGGGAGCTTGGTCTGCAACTGGGCCGGCCACGCTTCCTGACTATCGGTCTTCACCCACGCGACGCCCGGCAGGCCGGTCTTCACGAGTTTCAGATGCTGTTGCAGAAGTTCGGGCGAAATTTGCGCGCGCACGCGGAACATCAGCTTCTGGCGCTCGCTCTCGGTTTCCACCGTCTTCGGTGTGAACTGCGCGGTGCTCGAGACGAACGAGATGCTCGCGGGAATGACGTACTGCGGCGCGGCGTCGAGAACGATGCGCGCTTCGGCACCCATGGCGAGACGCCCGGCCACGGTCTCGGGCAGGAAGAACGTCATGTACACGTCCGACAGATCGACCAGATTCAGCACCTTGCCACCGGCCGCCAGGACTTCGCCGGGTTGCGCCACGCGGTATTGCACGCGCCCGTCGCGCGGGGCCTTCAGGTCGCTGTCAGCGATGTCGGCTTCGATGCGGTTGACGGTGGCTTGCGCAGCTTCGACCGTCGACTTGGCACCGGTGACCTGTGCGTTGGCCGCTTCCACTGCCGATTGCGCGGCGGCGATCTGTGCGCGGGCCGCGTTCACGGCAGCGCGCGAACTGCGCACGCGCGCGCGGTCGTCATCGAGTTCCTGCACCGACGACGCGCCTTCTTTCGAGAGAGTTTCCGAGCGGGCGAGACGGCGTTGTGCGGCATCGAGTTCGGCTTCGCGTGCGGCGGCGTTGGCTTCTGCCGTGGCCTTGTCCGACACCCTTGCCGCTGCTTGTGCCTGAATCGCCGCGACGTTGGTGACGGCCTGCTGATACTGCGCACGCGCTTCGTCACGCTGCGCGTTGAGGGTGTCGATCTGCATCTTGGCGAGCACTTGCCCCGCTTTGACGAAGTCGCCTTCCTTCACGTAGATATCCAGCACGCGGCCGCCGAGCTTGGTCGCGACGTCGACTTCGGTGGCCTCAATGCGTCCGTTGCCGCTGGCAAAGCCCGCACCCGGGCCGGTGTGGCTGTAGGTCTTCCATCCGTACCAACCCAGACCGACGACGACCAGTACGATCAGTGCGGGAACCAGTTTCTTGGCGTTCGGAAGCGTCATGTTCGTTGACCTCTTGATTATTGGACGGGCTGCGCGGGCGCTGCGGTTGCCGTGGCTGCTGTGCCTGCCGTGCCTGTCGTACCGTCAACGCTTTGCGTCGAGGGCACGATCACACGCGGCGTGCGTGCGAACGGGCCGCCGGGCGCGTCGGCCGCGGGCATCAGGCGGCTGCCGCCGCCAAGCGCTGAGTAGAGCGAGACGCGCGCCGAGAGCAGCGCGCGGCGCGTCTGCACCGTCTGTTGTTCGATAGCGAGTAAATCGCGCTGGGCGTCGAGCACTTCGAGGAAGGCTGCGGCGCCGTGGTCGTAACGCAATTTGGCCAAGCGAGCGCGCTCAGCTTGCGCGTCCTGCGTCGCTTGCAGAATCGTGACCTGCTGGGCGAGCCAGTGACGTGCACTCAATGCGTCGGCCACATCGCGAAATGCGCCCTGAATCGTCTTCTCATAGTTCGCGACCGACTCCACACGTCGCGCTTCGGCCAGATCGAGATTGTTCACGAGACGCCCGCCCTGAAAGATCGGGATGTTGATGCTCGGCGTGAACGCCCACGCGGCACTGCCGGCCTTGAATAGACCGTCGAGGGCGCTGCTGGCCGTGCCCACCGACCCGGTGAGCGTGATCTGCGGGAAGAACGCGGCACGCGCGGCGCCGATGTTTGCGTGCGCGGCGCGCAGTTGGTACTCGGCGGCAATGATGTCCGGGCGGTCTTCGAGCAACGCCGAAGGCAGGCCGGGTTCGAGATCGCGCATCAGCGCGTCGTCGTCGACCGTACGGTCGAGGGCGCGCGGTGAGGTATCGATGGGCGCGCCTACGAGTACCTGCAAGGCATGCGCCTGCACGGCGCGCTGCTGTTCAAGCTGCGTGACGAGTGCGCGGGCCTGTTGCCACAGCGTGGTGACTTCCGTCAGATCGAGCTTCGACGTAGAACCGACTTGCTCGCGGCGAGTGAAGATGCGCAGCGACTCGGCGCGGCTATCGACGGTTTGCTGCGCCAGCGTGAGGCGCTCGTCGTATTCGCGCAGACTCAGCCAGGTCTGGGCCACTTGTGAGATCAGGCTCAGTTCGAGTGCGCGGCGCGAGGCGTCGGATGCCAGATAGTCGTCCAGCGCGGCATCTTTCAGATTGCGAATGCGGCCCCAGAAGTCCAGTTCCCATGAGGCGAGGCCCAGCCCAACCTGATATTGACTGCTGATATACGGGTTGCCGGTGAGGCTCAGATCGCCAGGCAGGCGCTGACGGGTTTCGCTCGCGCCTACGCCCAGTGACGGAAACAGATCGGCGCGTTGAATGCCATACACCGCACGTGCCTGCTCGACGCGCGAGAGCGCCACGCGCAAGTCGCGGTTGTTGGCCAGCGCGGTCTCGATGAGACTGCGTAACTGCGGATCGGCAAAGTACTCGCCCCAACTCAGCGTGGCGGCGGGCTGCGATGTGGCGGAAGTGGATGCTGTGGGTGCCGTGGGCGCGTCAGACGCCCAGGTGCCTGCGATCGGCGCAGCGGGGCGCTCGTAAGTGGGCGCCATCGAAATACACGCGCTCAATGTGCTGAGTGCAGTGACGATCAGTGCGGCTTTAGCAGACAGTGCGAGGGTATTCGCAACGCCCGAACGCATACGTGAATTGCATGGTTTCGCCATAGATGTTTCGGCCTCCCGAAGGACCTGCCAACTATAGCTCGGTGACGTCAATCGGCGTATACCAAAGTGGCCGAAAAAAAGCGAACGGTTGTGCTAAATCAACAAGGGCCCCGAATCGAGTAGAGGATCGATTCGGAGCCCTGCTTATTCGTATGCAATATAAGTAAAGCGCTCGCGTTTCAAACAGCAACCGGCTTCACTTTGGTGCAACGCGTTCATGGCAGCGTTGCACCGTTGTGCAGATCAGTACTCGGCGTCGAGTCCGTCCTGCACCTGCTCGGCAGCGCGCAACACGGCGCGTGCCTTGTTCTCCGTCTCTTGCCATTCCGATTCGGGGACCGAGTCGGCCACGATACCGGCAGCGGCTTGCACATAGAGGTTGCCGTCCTTCACGATGCCCGTGCGAATGGCGATCGCCACGTCCATCTCGCCGCCGAACGACAGGTAACCCACGGCGCCGCCGTACAGGCCACGCTTGACAGGTTCGAGTTCGTCGATCAACTCCATGGCGCGAACCTTCGGTGCGCCGGTGAGCGTGCCTGCCGGGAACGTCGCGCGAAGCACGTCGATGTTCGACAAGCCGTCTTGCAGGCGGCCTTCGACCGAGCTCACGATGTGCTGAACGTGCGAGTACTTCTCGATGATCATCTTGTCGGTGACTTCGACCGTGCCGGTTTGCGCGATACGGCCCACGTCGTTACGTGCCAGATCGATGAGCATGACGTGTTCGGCAATTTCCTTCGGATCGCCAAGCAATTCGGTAGCGAGTTCTGCATCGCGTTCGGGCGTGGCGCCGCGCGGGCGGGTGCCGGCGAGCGGGCGGATCGTCACGATTTCATGCACGCCATCTGGCGTTTGGCGACGCTCCTGACGCACGAGGATCTCGGGCGACGCGCCGACCACCTGAAAGTCGCCGAAATTGTAGAAGTACATATACGGCGACGGGTTGAGCGAGCGCAGGGCGCGATACAGCGAGAGCGGCGAGTCGCGATACGGCTTGATCAGGCGCTGGCCGACCTGTACCTGCATCAGTTCACCGGCAGCGATGGCTTCCTTGGCCTTCGCGACGGCGGCCAGATAGTCGGGCTTGGCGAATTCGCGGAAGGTTTCGGTACGCACGCTGCCGGAGGTGACCGGCGCGTCGACCGGCGCCTTCAGGCGAGCGCGCAGATCGCGCAGTCGCAGGCGCGCCTTCGAATAGGCTTCGGGCTGCGTCGGGTCGGCGTAGATGATGAGGTAGAGCTTGCCGGTCAGGTTGTCGATCACGGCGAGTTCTTCCGTGAGCAGCAATTGGATGTCGGGCAGGTTCAGGTCGTCGCGCGGCGTGGTGTGGGCGAGCTTCTTCTCGATGTAGCGCACGGCGTCGTAGCCGAAGTAACCGGCGAGGCCACCGGCAAAGCGCGGCATGCCCGGGCGCAGCGCGACTTTGAAGCGGGCCTGAAATTGGGTGATGAACTCGAGCGGGTCGCCTTCGTGTGTCTCGACGACGACGCCGTCGCGCACGACTTCGGTCTTGGGGCCGAAGCTGCGCAGCAGCGTGTGGGCCGACAGACCGATGAACGAGTAGCGGCCGAAGCGTTCGCCGCCGACGACCGATTCGAGCAGGAAGGTGTTTGCACCGCGCCGGTCGCCCAAGGCCAGCTTGAGATAGAGCGAGAGCGGCGTGTCGAGATCGGCGAAGGCTTCGGCGATCAGGGGAATGCGGTTATAGCCTTCGTTGGCCAGCGATTTGAATTCGAGTTCGGTCATGGTGCACTCTGCCTGCAAGTTTGCCGGCGGGTGGTCCCGCAGATTCGGCGTGGATTGGCGTTAAGAAAACCTGAAAGGTATTTCGGGGAGGCCGACCTGCGGTCGAACTGCATCGCTCGTGCACCCCTCGCCGGCTGCCGGTCCGCGCACGCACCGTCAATACGCGCAAGCGTACGGCGGTGCGACGACAGAATCGTGTCTTGACGAAGACGCGCGCCGTGCAAAACGGCGCGTGAGTGCAATAAATCTTGGGAACAACAACGATGCAAGAAACGGGTTGCTGAAGACGAGCTCCAGCGGTCCCGGCCACCCTGTGAGAAGGGTTTAGCAGGACCAGCGTCGCCAGGGCCAGGCCCCCCGGTCGATCACGCTCAGACTCCGTTTCTTGTTCAGGAACATGCGTTTGAATGCACTGTGAAAGTTGGCAATGCGCTGAAGGGTTTCAGCCAGCCAGTGAGGGCGTCGCCTTGGGCACGATGGCCCGGGCAGCGCCCAGAATTGAGCCGACTATACCATCGGTGTCAATCGTTTGTATAGATTCGCCATGGTTGTAGCCATACGGCACCGTGAGCGACCGGCAGCCCGCTGCACGTGCCGCCTGAGCGTCGTTGCCCGAGTCGCCGACGAGCACCGCCTGTGCCGGTGCCACCCCGAACGCTTCGCACGCTTTCACGAGCGGCATCGGGTCGGGTTTGCGCTTGGGCCACGAATCGCCGCCGTACACGAGGTCGAACTGATCGAGCAGCCCGTAGTGCTCGAGCAGGCCGATGGCGAAGCGATGCTGCTTGTTGGTGATGCAGGCCACCGGCAACCCGGCGGCGCGCAATGCCGCGAGGCCCTCGCGCACTTCCGGGTAGAGCGCCGTGTTCTCGCCGTTGATCGACGTGTAGGCGGCTTCGTACTTGTCTTGGGCGCGGCTGAAGTGGGCGTCGATCTCGGGCTCGGAGAAGCGCTCCGCGAGCGTCTTGCGCACCAGATTGGCCGTGCCCTTGCCCACGAACGTCATCAGGCGCTCGACCGGCACAGGGGCAGCCCCCAAGTCGGCCAGCATGGCGTTCAGTGCAACGCCGAAGTCGCCGGCGGTGTCGACGAGCGTGCCGTCGAGGTCGATCAGCACCGCGCGGATGCCGTCCAGATGAATCTCGTTCGGGGGGAGGGACATGGTCTCGGCCTTACTTCGTGGCGGGGGTGGCTTTCGCAGCGTTCGCGACGCTGGCCAGCTCTGTGCGCATCTGGTCGATTACCGCCTTATAGTCGGGTTTGCCGAAAATGGCCGAACCGGCGACGAACGTGTCGGCACCGGCCGCGGCGATCTCGGCAATGTTGTCGACCTTCACGCCGCCGTCGATTTCCAGACGGATTTCACGGCCGGTCTCGGCGGTGTAGGCGTCGATACGGGCACGCACCGCGCGCAGCTTGTTGAGCGCTTCGGGAATGAACGACTGACCGCCGAAGCCCGGATTGACCGACATGATCAGAATCATGTCGAGGCGGTCCATCACGTGATCGAGGTAATTCAGCGGCGTGCCCGGGTTGAACACGAGGCCGGCCTTGCAGCCGTTGTCGCGAATCAGGCCCAGCGTACGGTCGATGTGTTCCGAGGCTTCCGGGTGGAACGTGATCAGATTGGCGCCGGCCTTGGCAAAGTCGGGCACGATACGGTCAACCGGGCGTACCATCAGGTGCACGTCGATAGGCACGTCCACGTGGGGGCGAATCGCTTCGCAGACCAGCGGGCCGATGGTCAGGTTGGGAACGTAATGGTTGTCCATCACGTCGAAGTGAATCCAGTCGGCACCGGCGGCCACGACGTTACGGACTTCTTCGCCCAGCCGGGCAAAGTCGGCGGACAGGATGCTGGGGGCGATGCAGAATTGCGTCATGGCGTGATGGGGCTGGAGCGTCAAAAGCGCTATTTTAAAGCTTTCGCCTGACGCCTGTCTGAAAGCCGGTTGCCCCCTGCGGCGACTTGCCGCAGAATGCCTTGCAAATCAAGACGACACGCGCTGGGCGCGCAGCAGGTGCCCGAATCGAGGGTATCGGCCCGGCCAGCGTGACCAGACAGACCCAAATACCGCACGTATGCGCAATAGGAACACCCGATGAGCCAGTATGAATTTACCGTCACGGTGCGCCCGCAATACTTGCCCGAGCAGTCGGAACCGGATCGCCGGCAATTTGCCTTTGCCTACACGATCACGATTCGCAACAGCGGGGAAGTGCCTGCGCAATTGATCTCGCGCCATTGGGTCATCACCGACGGCGACAACAAGGTGCAGGAAGTCAACGGCCTGGGCGTGGTCGGGCATCAACCGTTCCTGCAACCGGGCGAACAGTTCGAATACACGAGCTGGGCCATGGTCGGCACGCCGGTCGGCACCATGCGCGGCGAATATTTCTGCGTAGCCGAGGACGGCACGCGCTTTGAAGCGCCGATCGCCGAATTTGCGCTTACCATGCCGCGCACCCTGCATTGAGGGTGAGGGGCGGCATGAGCGAGGCGGGGAACGCAGGGAAGGCGGAGCAGGCAGATCAGCGGCGGTCGTCGGACCAGTCTTCGCGTTTGAGCGGGTCGTCCAACGGCTTGGTCGACGCGCGGTCCGCCGGGTCACCGGCATCGATGCCGTCGACCGTATCGCTCGGCATCGGTCTGACCGGACGCGCCGGCGCTTCCCGCATCTGGCGCACCCGGCGCGTGGGCGAGGGCCTGCGACGCATCACAACAATCGCGGCGACGATCACGATCGCCAGCAAGACTTCCGGCAAGACCAGCAAGGCCGGATATTCATCGAACAAATTACCCATGATGCTTTCCCTGAATGTGTTCGGGCGGTGGCGTGCCGGCCGGGGCCTGGCGCTCGCCGCGTTTGCCGCATTGCTGTACGGATGTTCGAGTGTGCCGCCGAAAGACGCCTATCGTCCAGGCACACCGCCGTCGAACGTGCCTTCGCCACCAACCGGGGCTGGCCGCATGCAAGCCGTGTCGTGGTCGCAAGTCGACGGCTGGCAGGACGATTCACTCATCGGCGCACGGCTCGCGCTCGCGCAAACCTGCGTCAAGCTGGGCCGGCAGAGCACATGGCAGCCGGCCTGTCGTGCGTCTGAGCATCTCGACGATCTCGACCCGGCGTCGGTACGCCAGTTCTTCGAGCAATACTTTACGCCGTTTCGTATTGCCAACTCCGATGGCACGCAGTCGGGCCTGATCACCGGCTATTACGAACCGCTGTTGCATGGTTCGCGCGTGCGTAACGGTATCTATCAGACGCCGCTCTACCGCTGGCCAGCCGGACGCAAGGTGGGCTCGCTGCCCGCGCGCGCCGAGCTTAACCGCAGCGGTATCCTGCGCGGCAACGAGCTGGTCTATGTGGACGACCCCATCGAGGCGTTCTTCCTGCAAGTGCAGGGCTCCGGTCAGGTGCTGCTCGATGACGGTACGGTGATGCGCGTGGGCTACGGCGGCAACAACGACCAGCCGTACAAGTCGATCGGCCGCTGGCTCATCGATCGTGGCGAGATCACTGCGGCGCAGGCGACGATGCAGGGCATTCGTGCGTGGGCGCGCGCCAATCCGTCGCGTGTCGATGCGTTGCTCGACGTGAACCCGCGCTTCGTGTTTTTCCGCGAAATGCCGAATCATGGCGTGGGCGGGATCGAAGGGCCGGTGGGTGCCTTGGGCGTGCCGCTGACCGCCGAGCGCTCGATTGCCGTTGACCCCGCGTCGATTCCGCTGGGCAGCCCGGTGTTTCTCTCGACCACGCGTCCGCCGTTCGGGCCTCAGGCCAACGCGCCGATCAATCGCCTGATGTTCGCGCAGGACACTGGCAGCGCCATCAAGGGCGGCGTGCGTGCCGACTTCTTCTGGGGGTTGGGCGACGACGCCGGCGATCTGGCCGGCCGCATGCGGCAGAGTGGCCGCATGTGGGTGTTTCTGCCGAATCAATGAAAGAAGCCCAATGAAAAAAGCCCGCGAGTTTCGCGGGCTTTTTTCTTATGGGCGATTAGCGAGAAACGCGCCGCTCAACGCGGACGCTTATCCACCACCCGGCGTGCCTTGCCGACCGAGCGCTCGATGCCGCCCACTGGACGCACACGCACCGCGCACGACACACCGATCAGCGTCTTGATGTCGCGCTTGAGCTCGCTGCCCGCCGACTTCAGTGCCGCGTCGTCATGGCAACCCACGGCGGCTTCGACGTCCACTTCCATCGTGTCCATCGGGCCTTCCTTGTCCAGCACGATCTGATAGTGCGGCGAGAGCACCGGCTGGCGCAGCAGCAACTCTTCGATCTGTGACGGGAAGACGTTCACGCCACGGATGATCATCATGTCGTCCGAGCGGCCGGTGATCTTCTCCATGCGGCGCATCGTGCGTGCCGTACCCGGCAGCAGACGCGTCAGATCGCGCGTGCGGTAACGGATGATTGGCAGCGCTTCCTTCGTGAGCGACGTGAACACCAGTTCGCCGAATTCGCCATCGGGCACCACTTCGCCCGTTTCCGGATCGATGATTTCCGGGAAGAAATGATCTTCCCAGATCGTCGGGCCGTCCTTGGTCTCGGCGCATTCGCACGCCACACCCGGGCCCATCACTTCCGACAAGCCGTAGATGTCGACCGCGTCGATGCCCATGCGCTTCTCGATCGCCAGACGCATGTCGTTGGTCCACGGCTCGGCGCCGAAGATACCGATGCGCAGCGACGACTCAGAGGCTGCCATGCCCTGACGCTCAAGCTCGTCGGCAATCGCGAGCATGTAGCTCGGCGTGACCATGATGATGTCGGGCTTGAAGTCCTGAATCAGTTGCACCTGCTTCTCGGTCTGGCCGCCGCCGAACGGAATCACCGTCAGGCCGGCGCGCTCGGCACCGTAGTGGGCACCGAGACCGCCCGTGAACAGGCCATAGCCGTAGCTCACGTGCACTTTGTCGCCGCGACGTGCGCCCGAAGCGCGAATCGAGCGGGCCACCAGATCGGCCCACGTGCTGATGTCGTTGGCTGTGTAACCGACCACCGTCGGCTTGCCCGTCGTGCCCGACGAGGCGTGAATGCGCGAGACCTGTTCCATCGGCACGGCAAACATGCCGAACGGATAGCTGTCGCGCAGATCCTTCTTGGTCGTGAACGGGAACTTGGCCAGATCGGCCAGTGTGTTCAGATCATCCGGATGGACGCCGGCCTCGTCGAACTTGCGCCGGTACACCGGCGAGTTCTCATAGGCATGCCGCAGCGTGGTCTTCAGCCGTTGGAGCTGGAGGGCGCGCAGTTCGTCGAGGCTCGCTTTCTCGATCGGATCGAGCGGCAAGGCGGTGGTCATGTCTGTCTCCTTGGGGCTTACGTCTTACACATACTGTTGGTTTTGCTCGCGAGCGCGGGCTCGCGCACTGCCAGACGGCGTCAGATGACGCTGCCCTTGATCTGGGCGGACTTGCCCCGGAACATCGCCACCACTTCGCCTGCCGAGTTGGTCACGCGAATGTCGTAGATGCCGTGACGGCCCGACAGCAGTTGTTCCTGCGCTTCGGCCGTGAGCGTGTCGCCGCCGAAGACCGGCTTCAGGAATTCGATGCTGCAACCGGCCGCGACCGTGTTGATGTTGTAGCTGTTGCAGGCGAACGCGAAGGTCGAGTCGGCCAGCGTGAACATGAGGCCACCGTGGCAGATCGCATGACCGTTGAGAAATTCGTCGCGCACGCGCATTGTCATGCGCGCGTAGCCCGGGCGCACTTCCTGCAACTCCATGCCGAGCCACTGGCTGGCGCGGTCGGTGCTGTACATCGCCTCGCCGGTGGCACGGGCCAGGGCTTCGGGCGACAGGGTTTCCGGGGATGCGGCGTTTCCTGCGGGGGCGGTCAGGCTCATGGTGTCTCTCGTCTCGTGAGTCTTGTTAAGTCTTCTTGTGGTCTGGTCTCTCGCGCGGCGCGTGTGGTTTTGGCGGTTCGTGTGCGTCGCTGCTTTTTCTTCGAATGCTATTTCGGTGCTGAAAAATCAGCGGCCTTCGAACTTCGGTGCGCGCTTTTCGAGGAACGCGTTCACGCCTTCGGCGTAGTCATATGACGCGCCCAGCGCACGCTGGCCGTCGCGCTCGAGATCGAGTTGCTGATCGAGCGTGTTGGTGGCCGACGCATACAGCGCTTCCTTGATGGTGGCGAGCGCGCGCGTCGGTTGCGTCGCGAGATGCGTGGCGAGCTTGTTGGCTTCGGCCGTCAGCGCGTCGTCGTCGACGCAGCGCCAGATCAGGCCCCACTCGGCAGCTTGTTCGGCCGAGAGCTTGTCGCCGAGCATCGCCAACGCCATCGCCCGTGCCATGCCGATACGTTGCGGCAGGAACCACGTACCGCCCGTGTCCGGCAGCAGGCCGATCTTCACGAACGCTTGCAGGAAGTTCGCCGAACTGGCGGCGAGCACGATGTCGCAAGCCAGCGCCAGATTGGCGCCCGCGCCCGCGGCAATGCCGTTCACGGCAGCAATCACCGGCATCGGCATCGCGCGCAGTTTGCGTACCAGCGGGTTGAAGTTCTCGTCGATCAGCGCGCCCAAATCGGTCGAGGCGCCCGGCGTGAAGTCGAGATCCGCCAGATCCTGTCCCGCGCAGAAACCGCGTCCGGCGCCGGTCAGCACAATGGCGCGTGCGCCCTGTGCCTGTGCGGCGTCGAGGGCCTCGCGAAGTTCGGCGTGCATCTGCCGCGTGAAGCTGTTGAGCTTCTCCGGGCGGTTGAGCGTGATCGTGGCGACGTTGGCTTCCAGCGTCAGTTGAATCGTGGCAGTCATCGGGGGCTTCCTCCGGGTGTCTCGTGCAGGCGCGTGGTCAAATCGTTATGGCCACGCGCGCCAATGGACTCAAGTGCGATCAGACACGCTCAATGGCGATGGCGATACCCTGACCCACGCCGATGCACATCGTGCACAGGGCGTAGCGGCCACCGGTGCGGTGCAGTTGATACATCGCGGTCGTCACGAGACGGGCACCCGAAGCGCCGAGCGGGTGGCCCAGTGCAATGGCGCCGCCGTTCGGGTTCACGCGGGCGTCGTCGTCGGCAATGCCGAGTTGACGCAGCACCGCCAGCCCTTGGCTCGCGAAGGCTTCGTTCAGTTCGATCACGTCGAACTGGTCGAGCGTCATGCCGAGTTGCTTGAGCAGCTTGACGGTCGCCGGCGCCGGGCCGATGCCCATGATGCGCGGTGCCACGCCGGCCGTCGCCATCCCCAGCACGCGAGCGCGCGGCGTCAGGCCATGCAGCTTGGCGGCGCTTTCGCTGGCCAGCAGCAGGGCGCATGCGCCGTCGTTCACGCCCGAGGCATTGCCGGCGGTCACGGTGCCGTCCGGGCGTACGACGCCCTTGAGCTTGGCCAGCGATTCGAGGCTGGTCGCGCGCGGATGCTCGTCGTGTTCGACAACGATCGGATCCCCCTTCTTCTGGGCGATCGAGACCGGCGTGATTTCTTGTGCCAGCGTGCCGTCGGCTTGCGCACGAGCGGCCTTCTCTTGGCTGCGCAGGGCGAACAGATCCTGATCGGCGCGGCTGATCTTGAAGTCGTCGGCGACGTTCTCGGCCGTCTCCGGCATCGAGTCCACACCGTATTGCGCCTTCATCAGCGGGTTGATGAAACGCCAGCCGATGGTCGTGTCGAAGATGGCGGCCTGACGCGCAAACGCGCTGTCGGCCTTGCCCATCACGAACGGCGCGCGGGTCATCGACTCGACACCACCCGCGATCATCAGGCCGGCTTCGCCTGCCTTGATCGCGCGCGCGGCGCTGCCGATGGCGTCCATACCCGAGCCGCACAGACGGTTGAGCGTGGCGCCCGGCACGTCGATCGGCAATTCGGCCAGCAGGGCGGCCATGCGTGCGACGTTGCGGTTGTCTTCACCTGCCTGATTCGCGCAGCCGTAGATCACGTCATCGATCGCGCGCCAGTCTACGTTCGGATTGCGCGCCATGAGCGCCTTGAGGGGGATGGCACCGAGGTTGTCGGCGCGAACGTCCTTCAGGGCACCGCCGTAACGGCCGATGGGGGTGCGGATCGCGTCGCAGATAAAGGCTTCGGTCATGATGTCTCGTTCCTGTCTTGGAAGGCGGGGTTCGCGCAGGGCAGTGGCGTCGGGCGGAGATCGCCTCGGATGTCACCGGTATCACCGTGCCGCGAGGAGTCACTATGGTAGTGACTTCCCGCTGCCGGTGCGCGCGCTCGCGCTCTATATATAGAAGGGTGCTGTGTCGCTCGGGTGTCGTCTGGCTGTCTTAAGCTGCGCCCGCGTCGGACTTGGCCGGCACGTGGTGGCGGCTCTGCACGACACGGAAGCGATTGGCGACGAAGGCCGCGTCGGCGAGGCTGGCGTTGGCGGCCGGGTTGCCGCCCGTGCCGTGGTAGTCCGAGTACGCCGCCGACTGGTTCACGAACACACCGCCGGTCAGATTCAACGACAGAGCCACGCGGCCTTCGATGGCGGCGTCGAGTGCCTGAGCTTCCCCTTCGGCGGACGTCGTGTAAGCCGACAGCGTCAGTGCGCCATGTTCGGCGGCAATACGGCCGGCCAGTTCGAAGGCTTGCTTGGCGCTGTCCACGGCGATCACGAAGGCGATCGGGCCGAACCATTCACGGGTGTAGACGGCTTCGTCGGCCACATCGAGCGCCACGATCAGCGGCGTGCGCACGCGGGCATCGGCGAAGGCCGGGTGTTGCAGCGTCTGGCTGTCGAGCACGACGCGGCCGACCTTGCGGGCTTCGTCGATACGGGCGAGCACGCCTTCGTTCTGAATGGCGCCGAGCAGTTCGACGGCCTTGGCGGGGTCGCTGCATGTCTTTTGCACGCTGCCGGCAATGGCGGCGACGACGTCGTCGAACGACACCTTGCCTTCCGCCGTCTGGATGCCGTCGCGCGGGATGTAGATGTTCTGCGGTGCCGTGCACATCTGGCCCGAGTACAGGGCGAGCGAGAAGCCGATGTTGCGTGCCACGCCCTTGAGGTCGTCGGCCGAGTCGATCACGATCTGGTTCACACCGGCCTTCTCGGTGAAGACCTGCGCCTGACGGGCGTTGGTTTCGAGCCAGTCGCCGTTGGCCGTGCTGCCGGTGAAGTCGATCACGCGCACTTCGCCGCGCTTGGCCAGTTGCTGGACGATTTCGCCGTCATTTGGGTTGGTCGCGGCAAGCGTCACCACGTCCGGATCGAAGCCGGCTTCGGCCAGCACTTCACGGGCGATCTTCACGGTAATGGCGAGCGGCAGAATTGCGCCCGGGTGCGGCTTGACGATCACGGCGTTGCCGGTGGCGAGGCTGGCAAACAAGCCGGGGTAGCCGTTCCACGTCGGGAACGTGCAGCAGCCGAGGACCAGCGCGACGCCACGCGGCACGACGGTGTAGCGCTTTTCCATCGCGAGCGGCGGGTTCTTGCCTTGCGGCTTTTCCCAGTAGGCGTCGGCGGGGATGCGGCGCAGTTCGTCCCAGGCGTAGGCCACGGCTTCGAGGCCACGGTCTTGCGCGTGCGGGCCGCCGGCTTGAAACGCCATCATGAAGGCCTGGCCGGTCGTGTGCATCACGGCGTTGGCCATTTCGAAGCTGCGCGCATTCAGGCGCTTGAGAATTTCGAGCGACACACCGACCCAGGCGTCCGGGGTGGCGGCGCGGTACGTCTTGTGCGCTTCGCTCACGCGGGCGAGCAGGGTGTCGATTTCGAAGCCGGGGTAGGTCGTGCCGAGCGCGAAGCCGAACGGCGAGGCTTCCTGACCGGCGCTACCGGTGCTGCCGCGCTGTTCGAGCGGGAAGGCGGCGTTCAGATACTGCTTGAAGGCGGCTTCACCGTCGGCGGCGGCCGTCTCGCCATAGGCGCGCGGGCTCGGCATCTCGGTAAACGGGCTCCAGTATCCACGCGTGGCGATGGCCTGAAGGGCGCGCTCAAGGGTCTCTTGGTGTTTGGCGAAGAGGGGATGGGTCATGGTGGCGGGTCTATCCGTATCGGAGTGCGGCTGGCGGGTTCGCTGTCTGCCCGCACCCCCTCGCGAGCGAGGACTTGCGGGCGGCGGAGACGGCATGCTGTCATTCGGTCGTCATCAACATTAATTGACCGACCGGTTGGTTTGTTAATATAGCATCAAATCTTTCGGGCGTGGCAGGTCATGACGCCGGGTTTTCCCCGAATTTTTCAGTGGTGCGAAGGGGCGGCGGGGCGGTGTCCGGCGGGCCGTTTGCATGGCGGAACGGGAGGTGCGTGGGCGGGGGAACGATGGCATCATGCCTATCCACTACAGTCGACGCCCGGCCGGCCGCAATCCATGGTCTGCCGCCCGCGCCGCCGTGCTGCCATGCTCCCGTGAGCCGGCAGCGTGCCCATCGCCTTATGCCTTATGGCTGTTTCCGGTGACTGCGCCGACGCTGCTGTCATAAACGTCGCGCAGATGCCAGCCCCTGAATCACAAGACGAGACTTTGACTGGAGGAACAAGAGGATGACGACGTACGAGAACATTCTGGTGGAGACGCGTGGCCGCGTCGGTCTGATCACGCTGAACCGCCCGAAGGCCCTCAACGCGCTGAATGATGCGCTGATGGACGAACTGGGCGCCGCGCTGACGGCGTTCGACGCCGACGAGGCGATCGGCTGCATGGTGATCACGGGCAGCGAGAAGGCATTCGCGGCGGGCGCCGACATCGGCATGATGTCGAAGTACACCTTCGCCGATGTCTTCAAGGGCGACTACATCACGCGCAACTGGGAGACGGTGCGTCGTATCCGTAAGCCGGTGATCGCGGCGGTCTCGGGTTTTGCGCTGGGCGGCGGGTGCGAACTGGCCATGATGTGCGACTTCATCATTGCCGCGGACAACGCCAAGTTCGGTCAGCCGGAAATCAAGCTCGGCGTGATCCCGGGCGCAGGCGGCACGCAACGCCTGACGCGCGCGGTGTCGAAGGCGAAGGCGATGGATATGTGCCTGACGGCGCGATTCATGGACGCTGCCGAAGCGGAGCGCGCTGGGTTGGTGTCGCGCGTGGTGCCGGTCGCGACGTTGCTCGATGAAGCGCTGGGCGCGGCCAATACGATTTGCGAATACTCGCTGCCGGTGGTGATGGCAGCCAAGGAAGCCGTGAATCGCGCTTTCGAATCGACGCTGGATGAAGGCGTGCAATTCGAGCGCCGTCTGTTCCATTCTTTGTTTGCGCTTGAAGATCAGAAGGAAGGCATGGCGGCGTTTGTTGAAAAACGTAAGCCGGTTTTCAAGCATCGCTGAAACTGAGTGAGAAACTGTGACGGCCTCCTTTTTGGAGGCCGTCGTATGTTAGTCTGCCGGTTTTTTCAGCAAGGACGAGACGATGTCGATGAAGCGACGTGCATTTGCGCTGGCCCTGGTGGTGTCTTCCGGGCTGTTGTTGGGTGCCTGCGGGAAGAAAGAAGAAACGGCTGCCGGCCGCTCGGTCGGGCCGGATGGTTCCCAGCCTGTCTACGTCGTGGGTTCGGACGCAGCCTATGCGCCGTTCGAATATGAGACCGACACCCGGCAGATCGCCGGCTTCGATATCGATGTGATGAAGGCCGTCGCTGACAAGGCGGGCATTGCGGTGCGGTTCATCAACACGCCGTTCGAGGGCATTTTCAATTCACTGGTGCAGGGCGATCGCGACATCCTGATCTCGGCGATCACGATTACCGATGAGCGCCGCAAGCAAATGGACTTCTCGACGCCTTATTTCGAAGCGTCGCAATTGATTGCCGTGCCGGCCAGCTCCAGCGTGAAGAGCTTTGACGATCTGAAGTCGCTCAAGGTGGGCGTGCAGACGGCCACGACGGGGGATGAAGTCGTGCAGAAGCTGATGGGCAAGAACAACCCGGCGGTCAAACGCTTCGAGGGCACGCCGCTCGCCATGAAGGAACTGGAAGCGGGGGGTGTCGATGCGGTGGTGGCTGATAACGGCGTCGTGGTGAACTTCATCGCGAACAATCCCAATGCCAGCCTGCGCACCGTGGCGGACAGCAACTTCCCGAAGGAGTATTACGGGATTGCCGTGCGCAAGGGCGATGCCGAGTTGCTCGCGAAGATCAACAAAGGGATCGAAGCGATCAAGGCTGACGGCACGTACGACACCATTTATCAGCGCTACTTCGGCAAGAAGTAACGGCTTAGGTGTCCGGAATAAGGAAAAAGCCCCGTCGCGACGGGGCTTTTTCATGCCTTTTCAAATTATTTTCACAAAGTGCTTGCCATGGTTCGGGGTTTTCACTAATATTCCGTCTCTCGCAACGACAGCGACGCAGCGAAAGCAGCGAAGCAGAAGGAAGCGACGGGCTGGAAAGCCCGGTGGTTAGTGGTTTTGGAGCTTGTGAGTCGCTACGGCGGCGAACGAAAAGAAGCGAAAAAAACTGTTGACGACGACGAGAAGCTGCGACATAATCTCACTTCTCTGCTGCTGATGCAGCGACGCAGAAAACGAAGCGACGGCGCGGTAATGATGCGACGAAGCGAAGTTCGAAGCGATTGATCTTTAAAAATTGAACAACCGATAAGTGTGGGCACTCGATGAAAAGTGCGTCTGCTTCGGCAGATAAGCTTTAAATTTATTGAGGCTCACATAGTAATAGGTAAGTTAAGTAATTAACTTGTCAGCATACTTTGAGAGCGACCGGTTCAAGTGATTTATCACGAAAAACCGAAAACAGTAACAGGTTTAAACTGAAGAGTTTGATCCTGGCTCAGATTGAACGCTGGCGGCATGCCTTACACATGCAAGTCGAACGGCAGCACGGGTGCTTGCACCTGGTGGCGAGTGGCGAACGGGTGAGTAATACATCGGAATGTACCTTGTAGTGGGGGATAGCTCGGCGAAAGCCGGATTAATACCGCATACGCTCTGAGGAGGAAAGCGGGGGACCTTCGGGCCTCGTGCTACAAGAGCAGCCGATGTCAGATTAGCTTGTTGGTGAGGTAAAAGCTCACCAAGGCGACGATCTGTAGCTGGTCTGAGAGGACGACCAGCCACACTGGGACTGAGACACGGCCCAGACTCCTACGGGAGGCAGCAGTGGGGAATTTTGGACAATGGGCGAAAGCCTGATCCAGCAATGCCGCGTGTGTGAAGAAGGCCTTCGGGTTGTAAAGCACTTTTGTCCGGAAAGAAATCCTTTGGGTTAATACCTCGGGGGGATGACGGTACCGGAAGAATAAGCACCGGCTAACTACGTGCCAGCAGCCGCGGTAATACGTAGGGTGCAAGCGTTAATCGGAATTACTGGGCGTAAAGCGTGCGCAGGCGGTTTTGTAAGACGGATGTGAAATCCCCGGGCTTAACCTGGGAACTGCATTCGTGACTGCAAGGCTAGAGTATGGCAGAGGGGGGTAGAATTCCACGTGTAGCAGTGAAATGCGTAGAGATGTGGAGGAATACCGATGGCGAAGGCAGCCCCCTGGGCCAATACTGACGCTCATGCACGAAAGCGTGGGGAGCAAACAGGATTAGATACCCTGGTAGTCCACGCCCTAAACGATGTCAACTAGTTGTTGGGGATTCATTTCCTTAGTAACGAAGCTAACGCGTGAAGTTGACCGCCTGGGGAGTACGGTCGCAAGATTAAAACTCAAAGGAATTGACGGGGACCCGCACAAGCGGTGGATGATGTGGATTAATTCGATGCAACGCGAAAAACCTTACCTACCCTTGACATGTACGGAATCTTGCTGAAAGGTGAGAGTGCTCGAAAGAGAGCCGTAACACAGGTGCTGCATGGCTGTCGTCAGCTCGTGTCGTGAGATGTTGGGTTAAGTCCCGCAACGAGCGCAACCCTTGTCCTTAGTTGCTACGCAAGAGCACTCTAAGGAGACTGCCGGTGACAAACCGGAGGAAGGTGGGGATGACGTCAAGTCCTCATGGCCCTTATGGGTAGGGCTTCACACGTCATACAATGGTCGGTACAGAGGGCTGCCAAATCGCGAGATGGAGCTAACCCCAGAAAACCGATCGTAGTCCGGATCGCAGTCTGCAACTCGACTGCGTGAAGTTGGAATCGCTAGTAATCGCGGATCAGCATGTCGCGGTGAATACGTTCCCGGGTCTTGTACACACCGCCCGTCACACCATGGGAGTGGGTTTTGCCAGAAGTAGGTAGCCTAACCGTAAGGAGGGCGCTTACCACGGCAGGATTCATGACTGGGGTGAAGTCGTAACAAGGTAGCCGTAGGGGAACCTGCGGCTGGATCACCTCCTTTCTAGAGCATGCACTGGAAGTTGAGTGTTCACGCTTATCGGTTGTTGACTGCGTAGATCTAAGTCGGGTCTGTAGCTCAGGTGGTTAGAGCACCGTCTTGATAAGGCGGGGGTCGAAGGTTCAAGTCCTTCCAGACCCACCAAGCTAACCACCGCCTGACCAAGTCGGTGGAAACTGGCTTGAAATGGGGGCATAGCTCAGCTGGGAGAGCACCTGCTTTGCAAGCAGGGGGTCGTCGGTTCGATCCCGTCTGCCTCCACCAATTCCTTAGATCACACATCGATGTCAGTCAAAAGCTTTTACGTCTGCGGTAAATCCCAACGAATGTGAATGTTTTTGAATGACAGCAATGTCATGCAGTTATTTGTTCTTTAACAATTTAGAAGAAGTAGTAGTACAACGGAAACGCGTTAGAGATGGCGCGTGGAAATTGTACGGGTTGTGATTGTATCAACTAGTATTTAAGTGATCGAAAGATGACTTGGAATACGGCACAACGCTAAAACTCAACCTGTAACGAGACATTCTCGTTATAGGGTCAAGCGAATAAGTGCATGTGGTGGATGCCTTGGCGATTACAGGCGATGAAGGACGCGATAGCCTGCGAAAAGTTGTGGGGAGCTGGCAAATAAGCTTTGATCCACAAATGTCCGAATGGGGAAACCCGGCCCGAATGGGTCATCCTAGACTGAATACATAGGTCTAGCGAAGCGAACGCGGCGAACTGAAACATCTAAGTAGCTGCAGGAAAAGAAATCAACCGAGATTCCCAAAGTAGTGGCGAGCGAAATGGGACCAGCCTTCAAGATTTAGCACCGGTGTTATCAAAACGGAATGGAAAGTCCGGCCATAGTGGGTGATAGCCCCGTATGAGAAAACCCTGGTGTGGAACTAAGCTTGAGAAAAGTAGGGCGGGACACGTGAAATCCTGTCTGAAGATGGGGGGACCATCCTCCAAGGCTAAATACTCGTAATCGACCGATAGTGAACCAGTACCGTGAGGGAAAGGCGAAAAGAACCCCGGGAGGGGAGTGAAATAGATCCTGAAACCGCATGCATACAAACAGTCGGAGCCTCGTAAGGGGTGACGGCGTACCTTTTGTATAATGGGTCAGCGACTTACATTCAGTGGCAAGCTTAACCGAATAGGGAAGGCGTAGCGAAAGCGAGTCCGAATAGGGCGTTCAGTCGCTGGGTGTAGACCCGAAACCAAGTGATCTATCCATGGCCAGGATGAAGGTGCGGTAACACGTACTGGAGGTCCGAACCCACTAATGTTGAAAAATTAGGGGATGAGCTGTGGATAGGGGTGAAAGGCTAAACAAACTTGGAAATAGCTGGTTCTCTCCGAAAACTATTTAGGTAGTGCCTCGTGTATCACCTTCGGGGGTAGAGCACTGTCATGGTTGAAGGGTCCATTGCGGATTACTTCGCCATAGCAAACTCCGAATACCGAAGAGTGCAATCACGGGAGACAGACATCGGGTGCTAACGTCCGGTGTCAAGAGGGAAACAACCCAGACCGCCAGCTAAGGTCCCTAAATATTGCTAAGTGGGAAACGAAGTGGGAAGGCTAAAACAGTCAGGAGGTTGGCTTAGAAGCAGCCACCCTTTAAAGAAAGCGTAATAGCTCACTGATCGAGTCGTCCTGCGCGGAAGATGTAACGGGGCTAAGCAATATACCGAAGCTGCGGATGCGAGCTTGCTCGCATGGTAGGAGAGCGTTCTGTAAGCCTGTGAAGGTGTCTTGTGAAGGATGCTGGAGGTATCAGAAGTGCGAATGCTGACATGAGTAGCGATAAAGGGGGTGAAAGGCCCCCTCGCCGTAAGCCCAAGGTTTCCTACGCAACGTTCATCGGCGTAGGGTGAGTCGGCCCCTAAGGCGAGGCAGAGATGCGTAGCTGATGGGAAGCAGGTTAATATTCCTGCACCGTCGTATGATGCGATGGGGGGACGGATCGCGGAAGGTTGTCCGGGTGTTGGAAGTCCCGGTCCCTGTATTGGAGAAGGCGCTTAGGCAAATCCGGGCGCGGAATTCAAGGATATGGGGCGAGTGAACTTGTTCACGAAGCAATTGGAAGTGGTTCCAAGAAAAGCCTCTAAGCTTCAGTCATACGAGACCGTACCGCAAACCGACACAGGTGGGCGAGATGAGTATTCTAAGGCGCTTGAGAGAACTCGGGAGAAGGAACTCGGCAAATTGGTACCGTAACTTCGGGATAAGGTACGCCCTTGTAGCTTGACTGGCCTGCGCCAGGAGGGTGAAAGGGTTGCAATAAACTGGTGGCTGCGACTGTTTAATAAAAACACAGCACTCTGCAAACACGAAAGTGGACGTATAGGGTGTGACGCCTGCCCGGTGCCGGAAGATTAAATGATGGGGTGCAAGCTCTTGATTGAAGTCCCGGTAAACGGCGGCCGTAACTATAACGGTCCTAAGGTAGCGAAATTCCTTGTCGGGTAAGTTCCGACCTGCACGAATGGCGTAACGATGGCCACACTGTCTCCTCCCGAGACTCAGCGAAGTTGAAGTGTTTGTGATGATGCAATCTACCCGCGGCTAGACGGAAAGACCCCATGAACCTTTACTGTAGCTTTGCATTGGACTTTGAACCGGTCTGTGTAGGATAGGTGGGAGGCTTTGAAGCAGGAACGCTAGTTTCTGTGGAGCCATCCTTGAAATACCACCCTGGTTTGTTTGAGGTTCTAACCTAGGTCCGTAATCCGGATCGGGGACAGTGCATGGTAGGCAGTTTGACTGGGGCGGTCTCCTCCCAAAGTGTAACGGAGGAGTACGAAGGTACGCTAGGTACGGTCGGAAATCGTGCTGATAGTGCAATGGCAAAAGCGTGCTTAACTGCGAGACTGACAAGTCGAGCAGGTGCGAAAGCAGGTCATAGTGATCCGGTGGTTCTGTATGGAAGGGCCATCGCTCAACGGATAAAAGGTACTCTGGGGATAACAGGCTGATACCGCCCAAGAGTTCATATCGACGGCGGTGTTTGGCACCTCGATGTCGGCTCATCTCATCCTGGGGCTGTAGCCGGTCCCAAGGGTATGGCTGTTCGCCATTTAAAGAGGTACGTGAGCTGGGTTTAAAACGTCGTGAGACAGTTTGGTCCCTATCTGCCGTGGGCGTTGGAAGTTTGAAGGGGGCTGCTCCTAGTACGAGAGGACCGGAGTGGACGAACCTCTGGTGTACCGGTTGTCACGCCAGTGGCATCGCCGGGTAGCTATGTTCGGAAGAGATAACCGCTGAAAGCATCTAAGCGGGAAACTCGCCTTAAGATGAGACTTCCCTAGGAACTCGATTCCTTTGAAGGGTCGTTCAAGACCAGGACGTTGATAGGTCAGGTGTGGAAGCGCAGTAATGCGTTAAGCTAACTGATACTAATTGCCCGTAAGGCTTGATCCTATAACCAGTGTGTTTTGTGCTGGTGTGAGTTGCGTGTGCCCATAACGAGGCTGATACGCTCACAACCCAACTACATGTAGTACTACGCTTCTTCTGAATTGGTTTTGTTGCACGCAGTGCAGCAGAACATACAAGTTATGCCTGATGACCATAGCGAGTTGGAACCACCCCTTCCCATCCCGAACAGGACCGTGAAACGACTCCACGCCGATGATAGTGCGGATACCCGTGTGAAAGTAGGTAATCGTCAGGCTCCCCTAAAGACCCCTTGCTACAACGCGTAGCAAGGGGTTTTTGCTTTGCGCGTTCGGAATTCGATAGCGTCGCGTCTCTTCACGTCCAAAATGTGTTGCATCAGTGTCGTGAAGTGAAACTTCGGATGGATCGACATCGGTTTCTCGCTTAGGATTCGACCACGGGGTTAGTTGTGGTTCGGGGAGTGAAACCAGTGGTAGATGATGATCGACGTAAGCGCCATGCAACGTGGCGTGGATGGACTTTGGTTGGCGGCGCAGTGGGCATTGCACTCATGATCGCTGGATGCGCTACGTATCAAACAGCCAGCGATACGGTCGCTGCGACCGTACCTGCTCGAAGTGACGATATCGCCCCCCTTTCCGCTGCGGTGAATGCCGATGGACTTCCGCCTCATTGGGAGACCTATCTCGTTACGCACAACAAGCGTCGTACGAATTACGAACAGACGCTCGATGCGAACGGCATTGCGGTAATTCGTGCGAAGGTGGATGATTCAGCGTCGGGAATTGCTCAGAAGCTCGATATTCCCATCTACCCTGGGGCCAAGTTGAATTGGCGATGGCGCGCAGATGACATGCCGGCTTCCGCCGATATCCGGACAAAGCGATACGATGATGCGCCGGTTCGGATCGCACTTGCTTTCGACGGTGACCCGGCGAAACTCACCGTACAAGACCATTTGCATCGCGAGCTGGCTCGTCTGGTGAGCGGACGCGAGTTGCCCTACGCAACGCTGATGTACACGTGGGGCGACGGGAAGTTCGCCTCGGATGAAGTCGTTCGAAACCCCTACACCGCGCGTATTCGCGCGATCGTGGTTCAGCGGGGGACAGATGGGCTCGGTCAGTGGCAATCGTATTCGCGTGATATCGCAAAAGATTACGAGAAGGCATTCGGCGAACCACCGGGCCGCTTGATCGGCATCGCGATCATGAGTGACGGCGACAATACGCAATCGAAATTTACCGCGTGGTATGGCGATATTCGATTGGATACGGATGGTATTCCTACCACCACTGCTGCCAAGTAGCTCCAATCGACACAAAAAAGCCGGCAATTGCCGGCTTTTTTGTTGAGTAACGCTACAACGTGATGATGATTACTGATCGCGCCCGAAGTAGGTTTCGACCAACTTCACCCAGTAAGTACCGCCTAGCGGCAGCAAATCGTCGTTGAAATCGTAGCTGGCGTTGTGCAGATTGCAGGGGCCAAGGCCGTGACCGGTGTCACGGTGCGTACCGTCGCCATTGCCGATAAAGACATAGGCGCCCGGCTTTTCCAGCAGCATGAACGAGAAGTCTTCCGCACCCATCGTCGGCTCGACTTTATCGTTCACGTTTTCGTTGCCCACTACCTGACGCATCACATCGGCACACAAGGCGGCCATGGCCGGATCGTTGATGGTCGGCGGGTAATTGCGCTGGAATTCGATCTCGGCCGAGCAGCCCATTCCTTTGGCCACAAATTCCGAAATCTCGCGCAAACGCGATTCGATAAGGTCCAGAACTTCCAGCGAGAACGTGCGGATCGTACCGCCCAGCCATGCCGTGTCCGGCACGACATTCGTGGTGTCACCCGCGTGAATCTGCGTAATCGAGAGCACAGAGGCGTCGATCGGGCGCTTGTTGCGCGTGATGATGCTCTGGAGCGCCTGGGCAACTTGCACCGCGGCAATGACCGGATCGATGCCGGCGTTCGGGATACCCGCATGCGTACCCTTGCCGCGCAGCGTGATCTTGAATTCGTTGCTCGACGCCATCATCGGCCCCGGCGTGACAGCGAACGTTCCCGTCGGTACCCCCGGCCAGTTGTGCATACCGAACACAGCCTGCATCGGGAAGCGTTCGAACAGCCCGTCCTTGATCATCTCGCGAGCACCGCCGCCGCCTTCTTCTGCGGGTTGGAAGATCAGGTACACCGTGCCGTCGAAGTTGCGATGTTTTTGAAGATACTGCGCCGCCGCGAGCAACATAGCCGTGTGGCCGTCGTGGCCGCAGGCGTGCATCTTGCCCTCGTGCTTCGACGCATGTTCGAAGGTGTTGGCTTCTTTGATCGGCAGGGCATCCATGTCGGCGCGCAGACCGATCGCACGGTCGCTGCTGCCGTTCTTGATGACGCCGACAAGACCCGTGGTCCCGAGTCCGCGATGAATGGGGATGCCCCACTTCGTCAATGTATCGGCCACGACGTCGGAGGTGCGTTTTTCTTCAAAACACAGCTCCGGATGCGCGTGAATGTCACGTCGAATGGTCTGAATTTCGCCGCGAGCGGCATCGATTTCGGGAATAAGCTTCATGACGGGGATTTCCTGCGTACGCAATGGCTCATCTTACCCCTAAAGGCAGGGTCTGGCATCTCGATAGGAATCGCCCGAACGGCAGCACAGACGTGTCCGGAAAATGCGGCTCTGCCGCGCCAGACGGGGCGAAGCGCCGGTGAACGTAATACAATGTCGTCAGCGTCGCACCCCAGCTAGACGCAGCATTTCGGTAGAGAGAGGAGTAGTTTCATGACGTCCAATGTTCACGTCGTTCGGGCCGCTTGCCCGCATGACTGCCCCGATACGTGCGCACTTCACGTGACGGTGGAGAATGGCGTCGCGATCAAGGTCCAAGGCGATCCGGACCATCCGACAACCAAGGGCGTGCTTTGCACGAAAGTCTCTCGCTATACAGAGCGTACCTATCACCCCGACCGCCTGTTGCATCCGCTGAAACGCGTGGGGCCGAAGGGCGCCGGCAAGTTTGTGCAGGTGAGCTGGGATCAGGCGCTTGATGAGATCGCGGCTCGCCTGACGGAAATTGCCGCGCGCGACCCCGAAGCGATTCTGCCGTACAGCTACGCAGGAACGATGGGGTTTGTGCAGGGCGAGACCATGGCGGCCCGCTTCTTCAACAAGCTCGGTGCGTCCGACCTCGATCGCACGATCTGTGCGAGTGCGGGTGCCGCCGGTCTGCGTTACACCTACGGCGCGGGCGTCGGGATGCACGTCGAACATTTTGTCGACAGCAAGCTGATTCTGATCTGGGGAAGCAACCCGATTACGTCGAGTGTGCACTTCTGGGCGATCGCACAGGAGGCCAAGCGGCGCGGCGCGAAGTTGATCGCGATCGATCCGTATCGCTCGCTCACCGCAGAGAAATGTCATCAGCACATTGCGCTGCTGCCCGGCACGGATGCCGCGCTGGCGCTTGGCATGATGCATGTGCTGATCGCCGAGGATCTCGTTGACCACGAATACATTGCGCAGCACACGGTCGGTTACGCCCAATTGAAGGAACGGGCGCAGCGCTATACACCCGCGCGCGTCGCCGAGATTTGCGGCATTAGTGAAGAGACGGTTATTACATTGGCGCGGGAGTATGCCAGCGCCAAGCCTGCTTCAATTCGACTGAACTACGGGATGCAGCGCGCCAAAGGTGGCGGTCAAGCAACGCGCGCTGTGGCTTGCCTCCCGGCGCTCATCGGTGCGTGGCGTGACCCGGCCGGCGGCATGCTGATGTCGACGTCGGGTTTTGCCCCGGTCGATGGGCTCGCCCAAACCCGCCCGGACTTGCGGCCAGTGCCTGACAAAGTACCGCGTCTGGTGAACATGAGCGCCATCGGCGACGCGCTGTGCCACCCGGGTGACGCGTCGTTCGGTCCGAAGATCGAAGCGCTCGTGGTCTATAACAGCAATCCGGTGGCCGTGGCCCCCGAGTCGAGCAAGGTGGCGTCGGGTTTTGGTCGAGAGGATCTGTTCACTGTGGTGCTGGAGCACTTCCAGACCGACACCGCCGACTATGCGGACTTCGTTCTGCCGGCGACGACGCAGCTTGAACATCTGGATATTCACAAGGCATACGGGCACACCTATTTGCTCGCGAACAATCCCGCGATTGCGCCCTTGGGCGAAACGAAGCCGAATTCCGAGATATTCCGTGTGCTCGCACAACGGATGGGATGGCAGGAGCCGTGCTTCTTGGATTCGGACGATCAACTTGCGGAGCAGTCGATTCGATGGGCCGACCCGCGCATGGCCGGCACCGATTGGGAGACACTGAAGCGCGACGGCTGGGTGCGTTACGACTTGCCCGAGGCGCCGTTTGCCAATGGCGGGTTCTTTACGCCGTCCGGCAAATGCGAGTTCTATTCCGAACGCATGGTGCAGGAAGGGTTCGATCCGCTGCCGGATTGGGTGCCGCCTTACGAATCTGTCGCGAGTAATCCGAAGTTGGCGGCGCGCTACCCGCTGGCGATGATTTCGCCACCTGCGCGTAACTTCCTCAACTCGAGTTTCGTCAACGTGGATAGCCTGCGTTCGTCCGTCGGCGAGCCGACACTCGATATTCACCCGGCAGACGCCGCGCCGCGCGGGATTGCGGATGGTGCCGGCGTGCGTATCTTCAACGATCGCGGCACCCTGAACGCCAAAGCGCGGGTGACGGAAAAAGCCCGCGAGGGCGTGGTTGTCGGGCTATCCATCTGGTGGAAGAAGCTGGCCCCGGATGGCAAGAACGCTAACGAAGTCACGAGTCAGCAACTCACGGATCTCGGCCGCGCACCGACCTTCTATGACTGCCTTGTCGACGTCGCCCCGGCCTGAGCGGACGGAAATATCGGACTGAAGTACCGACGACCGCGAGCCGGAAGCCGGTGCCGACGACGAGAGGCCACCAGTTGCCCGCGACTGCCAGCCGACAGCCGACTCTGGTGCCCGGGAGCCTGGGAGCCTTTCCGCGCTCCGGTGAACATCCTTGCTCATGGAGCTTCTCATGTCGACCTTGTCTGCGAAGCCTTACCTGATCGGGTTTCGGTGTCTCAAGGCACTGACGGCGTGGGCGATGTTGCTTGCTGTCTGCGGGTGCAGTCAGGTCGGCTACTATGCGCAGTCGATCAATGGGCATTTCACGATGCTGCACGAGGCACAGCCGGTGAATGATTTGCTGGCAGACCCCTCGTTGGACCCTCGCCTGCGGGTGCGTCTCGCCGAGGCCGAGCAGATCCGCAGCTACGCCGTAACGGCGTTGGGCGAACCCGATAACGGCAGCTATCGCAGCTATGCCGACATCAAGCGGCCGTTCGTCGTCTATAACGTGTTCGCCGCGCCGGCACTCTCACTGAAACTGCACGAATCGTGTTTGCTGGTCGTCGGATGTGTCGAATATCGCGGGTATTACTCCCGGGAGTCGGCTGAGGCTTATGCGGCCGAATTACATCGCGACGGATGGGAAACCTTCGTGGCCGGCATTCCAGCGTATTCGACGCTGGGTTACTTCGATGACCCGCTGCTCAGCACCTTCATCTACCTGCCGCGCGCCGAAGTCGCTCGCATGATCTTCCACGAGCTGGCGCATCAGATCCTGTTTGTCCGTGGCGATACGACGTTCAATGAATCGTTTGCGGTGACGGTCGAAACGGTCGGGGTGCAGCGATGGCTGACGGCGCATCCGGATGCGGCGATCGAGTATGAGCGGTACGACGCGTATCGGCGGCAGTTCCGCGATCTGGTCGAAGGGTACCGGAAGCAGTTGGAAACGCTCTACAACGGGGCGGATAGTGATGAGCAGAAAGCGGCTCAGAAGGACATTCTGTTCACCCGCATGCGCGCCGATTACGCGGCGCTCAAAGTGTCTTGGGGCGGATACAAGGGGTTCGATCTCTGGTTCGCGAGTGATCTGAATAACGCGAAGATCGGATCGTTCGCCACGTATAACCAGTGGGTGCCGGCGTTCATGGCCTTGCTCGCGCAAGAGGGCAACGATTTGCCCAGGTTCTATGCGGCAGTGAAAGCGCTGTCGAAGCGCAAAGCGTCCGACCGTGACGCAGTGCTTGCCGCACTGGATGAAACACCGGCGGCGGCCGCCGCGCGGGCGACCTTGAATGCTCGAGAACACGCGGCCAAGTAACGGAAGTGATTGGATTTGGCGGTGGTCTGCGCCATGTTCGATGTACCGCGGCAGGAGGCCTCACGCCGAACAGGGCAATTTCCGATGTCCTCGCGACGTCCCCTGGGCCGGGCATTAAAAACCACTGTCTGACGTCTGTCGGGGTGTCGGCCTAGGCGTCAGGCAATCACCGCCTTCAAATCCCCAAGCAACGCGTACAGCTGACGCTGCCTGTCCTCAGGCAGTCGCCCCAGCCGTTGCTCGATCCATTCCTCGTGCGCGCGTGCCATGTTCGAAAACGCCTTCTTGCCACGCGGCGTGAGCTTGATCAGGAAGGCGCGGCGGTCGTTGACGACGGTCTCGCGCGTCACCCAGCCCTCTTTTTCCAATTGATCGGTGATGCCGGTGACGTTGCCGCCAGTCACCATCATGCGCTTGCTGAGCTCTCCCATCTTCAGTCCCTCGGGATGGCGATCGAGCTGTGCCAGCAGATCGAAGCGCGGCAGGGTGCAATCGAAATCCTGGCGCAGACGCGACCGGATGTCGGTTTCGATCATGTTGGCGCAGGTGAGCAGCCGCAGCCAAAGACGCAAGGCGTCGTGCTCGCGATCATTGGCTCGCGTTTCGAGATCGAGAGAGTCGGAATCGGCGAGGCTCATGGGAGGCGCAGTGAAATTTACAATATGGAAATTTTAGGTTTGAAATAAATGTCGGGTCAAGCCGGGATTCCGTGGGGCGTTGGTCTGGAAACAACGCGCGTGCAATAAAAAAAGGGCACCCGAAGGTGCCCTTTCGTCAAACAAAGACTAAGTGACGAAAATTGTCAGCTTAGAACTTGTGACGGATGCCGCTCGTGACAGCGAACTGGTTCGTGCCGTTCGAGAAGCCCAGGCCGTTCATCGACGCGCCGCCAGGAGCGTCGTTGTTGGCGTGCTGGTACAGACCAACCAGGTACAGGTCGGTACGCTTCGACAGGAAGTAGTCCGTGCCGATGGTGGCTTGCGTGTACTTCGGCGACACGTTCGTGCCGGCGTTGTTCAGCGTCGACCACGTGTACGTCACAGCAGCGCCCAGTTGCAGAGCCGGGGTCAGCATGTACTTGCCGTTCAGTTCGATGTTGTCGAACTTCCAGCTGCCGCCACCAACGTACGTGTACGAGCTGTGGCCATACACCAGACCGACCGTTGCCGGACCGAAGGCATACGACAGACCGGCTGCGCCGATCCATGCCTTGTCGCTGACAGCAGCACCGCCCAGGTTCATCGGCGTGTTCACGTCACCGGCGGTCAGAACACCGCTGGTGTTCGTGCCCGGCGAAGCGATGTACAAGTAGCCAGCGCCGAACGACAGCGGGCCGTTAGCGTAACCAGCACCGAACGAATATGCGCGGTTGTTAGCGAAGCCCGAACCAGCCGTACCGTTGTTGGCCGAGTTCGAGAAGCCGTACATACCGCCTGCGCTGAAGCCAGCGTAGTTGATCGACGTGTACTTGACAGTGTTGTTCACGCGGAACGAGTTGTTCAAGTTGTCGTTATCGAACGGGTGGGCGCCCGCGAACGTGCCCCACTGGCTACCGACTGCGAACGGACCAACGAAGTCCACCACGGAGTCGTACTGACGACCGATGGTCAACGTACCAGCCGTTGCGCTGCTCAGACCGACGTAAGCTTGACGGCCGAATTCACGGCTGCCTTGGCCCAGCGTACCGTTGCCCAGGTTGAAGCCGTTTTCCAACACGAAGATAGCCTTCAGGCCACCACCGAGGTCCTCAGCGCCCTTCAGGCCCCAACGCGAACCTTGCAGGTTGCCGTTGGCGAACTGGAAGTTCTTCGACGTCGTGCCCGTGCCAGCCAGGTTGCCGCCAGTCTTGCTGACGTACTGAACGCCAGCGTCGATGATACCGTACAGGGTCACGCTGCTTTGTGCGTGAGCAGCGCCAGCGAATGCGCCGAGCACACCCAGAGCGAGAAGCGACTTTTTCATTGAGTGATCTCCAAAGGATTGTGAGATTTGTTTAACAAGGTCACTAGTGATAACGTCCTTGCTAATCAACTTCGCGAGAAGTTGGACGTAATGTAACAAATTCAATGTGGGCGGCAAAGGAAAAGGCCGGTTTTGCGCGGGTTTGCGGCGACCTTTGTTTCGTTTACGCAACAGCCCGGAAACCGGCTTCTGGCGCGGGTTACGCGCGTTTGCTCCCGCGCAAGGCACGTCTGGCAAAGGGGCGTATGATCCCCGGCAGGCGCGGTGGAATCGTCCTGAATTCCACATTGTGAAAGATTGAAGTGAGTTGAAAGCAAGATGTTCTCTGACAGCCTGATCTCCGAACTTGACCGTGGCCTGCGAGCGATCGTGGGTGTCACGCAAGCCTCCCGGCCGACTCCCGTCCCCGCAAAAGTGACTGCCCAGTCGACCCAAGTCGCTGAGGCAGCTGGCGCGACCGGTGGTGCGTCAGCTTCTTCCCCGGAAGGCGCCGACGACGCGTTGAGCCCGCAGGAGCGTCGTCATGTCGCAGGTCTCATGCGTGTGAATCATGTGGGTGAGGTTTGTGCGCAGGCGCTCTATCAGGCACAGAAGCTGGCGACCAAGCGGCCCGAATTGCGCAAGGCCTTCGAGCATGCCGGTAAAGAGGAAGAGGATCACCTCGCATGGACGGCACACCGGCTGTCCGAACTGGGCTCCCGCCCCAGTCTGCTCAACCCGCTCTGGTATGCCGGTGCATTCGCGATCGGCTTCGTTGCCGGCAAGTGCGGTGACAACGTCAGTCTCGGTTTCATGTCCGAGACCGAACGTCAGGTCGAACATCATCTCGATACCCATCTGGACGAGTTGCCGCTGCACGATCTGCGTTCGCGGGCCATCGTCGATCAGATGCGCCTCGATGAGATCGAACACGGCCAGGCGGCGCGGGATGCCGGTGGTATTGAGTTGCCGGTGCCGGTGCAGCGCGTCATGCGTGCTGCCGCCAAAGTCATGACGACGACGGCCTACTATATATAGAGCACTCGAAAACGTACTTCGTCAGCGCACTGCGATCGCGGCAGGCACAGCCTCTCTTCTCGTGTCGATCTCCCCTCGCGTAGCCCGTGTCATGTGCCATTTGGCAGGCCGCCAAATGGCGTGAGCGCGCACTCCCCGGTATCGATAGCGTTGGCGGGCCTCGCGCGAGGCCGGGCCTTGAGTTTGAGGTTCCACTTTCACTATCGCAGTTATGTCATTAATTTTTCTGACAAAAATTCGTTTGGCTGCTTGAGGAAAGTGCGCTAAGTCATTGTTCTGCCTAACAAATCCCCTTCGAAAAACCGGCGAAACGCTTGACCGGCCAAACACTCTCCTCTAAAGTGGGAAATAGTGTGAGAAAGTGTATTTTTGTGTGGTGTTAGGCACGAAATCTTTCTCTCTCGGCATGACGGACAGGCGGTCGAAACCTCACGGGAGCGCACGTGTTTCAGGGAGCCTCGGCACTTTCACTGGATGCAAAGGGACGGATGTCGATTCCGGCCCGGCATCGTGACGTGCTGCAAGGCGAGGCCGAAGGCAAGGTCACGATCACGAAGCACCCCGATGGTTGTCTGCTGCTGTTTCCGCGTCCCGAATGGGAGATCTTCCGCGGCAAGATCGCCGCACTGCCGATGGATGCGCACTGGTGGCGCCGTATTTTCCTGGGCAACGCCGCTGACGTCGAGATGGATTCGGCGGGGCGTGTCCTGGTAGCGCCGGAATTGCGTGCCGCCGCAGGCATGGACAAGGAAGTCATGCTGCTGGGCATGGGCAGTCACTTTGAACTCTGGGATGCCGCGACTTACGCCGCCAAGGAACAGGCAGCGATGGCGCAAGGTATGCCGGAAGCACTGAAAAACTTCACTTTTTGATTGATCAGGTGGTCCGACGAGCATGGCGCACGCGGTGGAAACGGTAATGCAGCACCGCACGGTCCTGCTGGATGAGGCCGTGGACGCCCTGCTGTGGCGCGACGAAGGCGTATACGTCGACGGAACGTTCGGGCGGGGCGGGCACAGTCGCAGAGTTCTCGAGCGGCTGGGGGCCCAGGGGAGGCTGATCGCATTCGACAAGGATCCCCAAGCGATCGCGGAGGCGGCAAAGATTGCCGATCCGCGATTTTCGATTGAGCACGACAGCTTTGCGACGCTGCGTGACGGGCTCGCCCGTCGGGGCGTCGACAAGGTGTCGGGCGTATTGCTGGACCTCGGCGTGTCGTCGCCGCAGTTCGACGACCCTGCGCGCGGCTTCAGCTTTCGGTTCGACGGGCCGCTCGACATGCGCATGGACACCACGCGCGGCGAGTCGGCCGCCGAGTGGCTGGCCCGGGCAACGCTGGAAGAAATGACGGAGGTCATCAAGGACTATGGGGAAGAACGGTTTGCTTTTCAGATTGCAAAGGCGCTTGTTGCTCGCCGGGCAAACGCCGATCACCTCGGTCCACTCGTCAGCACTCGCGAGCTTGCCGAGATCGTGGCTGGCGCCGTCAAGACCCGTGAGAAAGGCAAGGACCCGGCAACACGCACCTTTCAGGCTATACGGATTCACGTCAATCAAGAGCTTGCGGATCTCGAGATAGCACTTGAAGCGGCGGCCGACGTCCTCGAAACCGGAGGCAGACTCGTGGTGATCAGCTTTCATTCGCTGGAAGACCGCATCGTGAAGCGCTTCATGCAAGCGCGCACGAGCGCGCCGGTGGTGGATCGCCGCGTGCCTTTGCGCGCCCACGAAATTCCCGAGCCGCCGTTCAAAGCTCATCGCAAGAGCAAACCTTCCGCCGCCGAGGTGGAAGCGAACCCGCGTGCGCGCTCGGCGATCATGCGGGTCATGGAGCGGGTGTCGACATGAGCCGGCTCAACATCCTCCTGCTCGCGCTGCTCATCGGCTGCGCGCTGTCGCTGATCAATGCGCAATATCGTGCGCGCGGGACGTTCGTCGAACTGAACCGCGAGCAGGCGCTCGAGCATCAGCTGTTGCAGGACTGGGACCGCCTCCAATATGAACAGAGCGCGCAGAGCAAGAGCGCGCGCATCGAGAACGTGGCGCGCAGCGACCTGAAGATGCAGGCCGTCTCCCCGGGCCGCACGCAATATCTGTCGGCCCCGGCCGGCAGCACGGGTGCGATGGTCGATGTCCCGGTGCCGACCGCGAGTGCCGCGTCGGCCCCTGCCAGCGGAGGCAAGCGATGATCCGCCGCAAAGACGCCAAGGCCAAGACGAAGGATGTGCAGTTCTCTGCCAGCCCGGTGCTGTCCGTGCGTCTGCCGATGTGGCGCTCGAAGATGCTCGTCTTCGTGATCTTCGGCGCGTTTGCCGCATTGGCTGCACGCGCCTTCTGGATTCAGGGCCCCGGCAACGCCTTCTATCAACGTCAGGGCGAGAGCCGTTACGAACGCACACTGGAGATGTCCGCCACGCGCGGCAAAGTGTTCGACCGTAACGGGCAGGTGCTCGCGACCAGCTTGCCGGTCAAGGCCATCTGGGCCATTCCCGAAGACGTGCCCGAAGATGTCTCCACCGACCAGGTGCGCAAGCTCGCGCGTCTGCTGGAGATGGGCGAGCCCGATCTGCGCCGCAAGCTCAATCAGGAAAAGAGCTTCGTCTACGTGAAGCGCCAGGTGCTGCCTGACGTCGCCAAGCAAGTGTCCGATTTGGACATTCCGGGGATCTATCAGCGCAAGGAATACAAGCGCTTCTATCCGGAAGGCGAAATCGCGGCGCATATCGTCGGCTTCACCAACGTGGAAGACGTCGGGCAGGAAGGCGTCGAGCTGTCGATGCAGAAGGACCTCGCCGCCACGCCGGGCAGCCGCCGCGTGATCAAGGACCGGCTGGGCCGCGTGGTCGAGGATCTCGACATCCTCGCGCAGCCGCGCGACGGCCACGACATCACGCTTTCGATCGACAGCAAAATCCAGTTTCTAGCGTACAGCGAGTTAAAGGATGCCATCGAGCGCACCGGCGCCAAGGCCGGCAGTGCGGTCGTGCTCGATGTGCGCACGGGCGAAGTGCTCGCGCTGGTCAACCTGCCGACGTACAACCCGAACAACCGCACGAACCTGACCGGCGCCCAGTTGCGCAACCGCGTGATCACCGACACGTTCGAGCCGGGCTCGATCATGAAGCCGATCACCGTGGCGGCGGCCATCGAGAACGGCTATGTGAAGCCGATGACGACGGTGATGACCACCGGCCGCGCCAACTTCTTCGGCGCGACGATCACGGACACGCGCGACTACGGGCTGCTCACCGTGCAGGGCGTGATCCAGCATTCGAGCAATATCGGCACCGCGAAAATCGCCCTGCAAATGAAGTCGCAGGAAATGTGGGACATGTTTACTAGTGTGGGTCTCGGTCAGGCGCCGAAGATCGGCTTCCCCGGTGCGGTGGCGGGACGTCTGCGTCCGGCCAAGAGCTGGCGCCCGATCGAGCAGGCGACGATGGGCTACGGCTACGGCTTGTCCGCCTCGCTGATTCAGCTCGCGCGTGCCTACACCGTGTTCGCGCACGATGGCGAATTGCTGCCGATCTCGATCTACAAGACTGACGGCAGCACGGTCAAGGGCACGCCGGTGATCTCGCCCGCCACGGCCCGCGAAGTTCGCAAGATGCTTGAAATGGTGACGTCGCCGGGCGGTACCGCCACGCGCGCGCAGGTCATCGGCTACCGCGTGGGTGGCAAGACGGGTACGGCCTACAAGCAATCGGGCAAGGGTTACGACAAGAGTAAATACCGCGCATCGTTCGTCGGCATGGCGCCGATGTCCGAGCCGCGCATCATCGTGGCCGTGACGCTTGACGAGCCGGGCCGTGGTGCTCACTACGGCGGCGTGGCCGCCGGTCCGGCGTTTGCCGCGATCGTGGGTGGCACGCTGCGCTCGCTCAATGTGGTGCCGGATTCCCCGGTAACGAAGCTCGTGGTGAGCGACGCAGTGGAGGAGAGCGAGCCATGGGCACCGTAAACCCCACCCCCGCCACCCCCGTCACGCTGGCGATGATCGCCAACGCCACCGAGCGCGCCACGCTGGCGCAGGCTTGGGATTGGCTGCGCCGTACGGTGCCGGCCGGTGCTATCTTGCATGCCGACAGCCGTCGCGTCGGGCCGGGCGATGTGTTTGTCGCCTATGCGGTCAAGGGGGCCGACAGCCGTGGTTTCATCGCCGACGCGGTGGAACGTGGCGCTGCGGCCGTGCTGTGGCAGAGCGACGACTTCACGTGGCCGTCAGGCGTTGCCAATCTCGGGAATGTGCCGCAGTTCGGCGTGCCGCGACTCGACTGGCTGGCTGGCCCGCTGGCAGCGCTGTGGTACGGCGAACCGAGTGTCGGCATGACGACGCTGGGCGTGACGGGCACCAACGGCAAGACGTCGTGCAGCCAATGGCTCGCGCAGCTGCTCACGAAAGCGGGCACGCGCAGTGCAGTCATCGGCACGCTGGGTAGTGGCTTCCCCGGTCATCTGACGGTGACTGGCTTCACCACACCCGACGCCGTGCAGTTGCAGCGCAGTCTTGCCGATCTGCGCGCGCAAGGCGCGGCGGCGCTTGCGATGGAAGTCTCGTCGCACGGCCTCTATCAGGGGCGCGTGAACGGCGTGGCCTTCGACGTCGCTGTGTTCACCAATCTGACGCAAGACCATCTGGACTATCACGGGACGATGGCCGAGTACGAAGCGGCCAAAACGCGCCTGTTCGACTGGCCGGGTCTGAAGTCTGCGGTGATCAATCGCGACGATGCGATGGGCCAGCGCCTGCTCGCACGTCTGAAAGGCAAGACGCTGGTCTACGAATACGGTCTGCATGGTGAGGCGTCGTCGGCGCACGGCAATACCGTGCTGCGCGCCGAAGACATCCGCGCGACGACCATCGGTACGCGCTTCACGCTGCATATCGACGGTCATAGCCAGCAGATCACGGTGCCGCTGATCGGTGAATTCAATATCAGCAACGCGCTGGCCGTGCTGGGCGCCGCGCTCGCCGCGGGTGTGCCGCAGGATGCTGCGATCGCCGCACTCGCATCGCTGACGCCGGTGTCCGGACGCATGGAACAGATCGGTCAACCCGGTCAGCCGCTTGTGGTGATCGACTACGCACACACGCCCGACGCGCTCGACAAGACGCTCGCCGCGCTGCGTCCGGTGGCGGATGCCCGTGGCGGCAAGCTCGTTTGCGTGTTCGGCTGCGGTGGCGATCGCGACGCGGGCAAGCGTCCGCAGATGGGCGCGGTGGCCGAGCGTCTGGCCGATGCGATCGTCCTCACGAGTGACAACCCGCGCAGCGAAGTGCCTGCCGAGATCATGGCGCAGATTGCTGCCGGTCTCGCGCAGCCCGACGCCGCGCGCCGCATCGAAGACCGCGCCAGCGCGATTTTGCAAGCCGTGCGCGGCGCGCAGGCCGCCGACGTGGTGTTGATCGCGGGCAAAGGGCACGAAAGTACACAGGAAATCATGGGCAAGAAAAAGCCGTTCTCCGATCAGGAGCACGCGCGTCTGGCACTTGCAGCGCGTGCAACGACCGTGCGCGGAGGTGGCGAATGAGCATGTGGAAACTGAGCGATGCGCAGGCCGCCGTGACCGATGCCCAAGTGCTGGGTTCGGCGGCGACGGCATTTGCCCGCATCGTGACCGACAGCCGCTCGGTACAGCCGGGCGATTTGTTCGTGGCGCTCAAGGGTGAGCGTTTCGATGCGCACGACTTCCTCGCCGACGTGGTGCGCGCTGGCGCATCCGTTGTAGTGGCATCGCGCGTACCGGACGGTTTCGAGACGCCGGCATTGCTCGTACCCGACACGCGTATCGCGCTGGGCGAACTGGCGGCCGCATGGCGCCGGCGCTTCGCGATTCCGGTGGTCGCGGTGACGGGCAGCAACGGCAAGACGACGGTCAAGGAAATGATCTCGGCGATCTTCGCTGAGGCGGTCGGTGTCGAAGCTCGCCTCGCGACAGCGGGCAACTTCAACAACGACATCGGTTTGCCGCTCACGCTGTTCCGCCTCAAAGACAGCGACAAGCTCGCCGTGCTTGAACTGGGCATGAATCACCCGGGCGAGACGGCCTATCTGGCGCGCATTGCGCAGCCGACGGTGGCCGTCATCAACAACGCACAGCGCGAGCATCAGGAATTCATGGTGAGCGTGGCCGCCGTGGCCGAAGAGCACTCGGCCGTGCTGGCGGCGCTGCCGGTCGATGGCGTTGCCGTCTTCCCGGCGGAAAGCGAATTCGCACCGATGTGGCGGGAGATTGCGGACGCACCTGGCACCAAGCGCCGCGTGCTCGACTTCGCACTCGATGCGCGTGCCGCAGTGTCCGGTCGCTACGACGTGGCCACTCGCGTGCTGCGCGTGACGTCGTCCGCCGGCGAATTTACGGTGAAGTTGCCGCTGCTCGGCGAGCACAACGCCCGCAACGCGCTGGCCGCGATTGCCTGCGCGCTCGGCGCGCATGTCGATATTGGTTCGATCGTGCGGGCACTCGAAGCGTTTTCTGCCGTCAAAGGCCGGCTTAACGTGTCGACGCTCTCCAAGGGGCCGCTTGCCGGCGTCACGCTGATCGACGACACCTATAATGCGAACCCCGATTCGGTTCGGGCCGCCATTGACGTACTCGCTCAAACCCCCGCGCCGCGTGTACTGGTGCTCGGCGATATGGGCGAAGTTGGCGACAACGGTCCCGAGTTTCATCGGGAAGTGGGTGAATACGCGGCACAACGCGGCATCGATGTGCTGATGACGCTGGGTGAACAAACGCAGGACACGGTCACGGCATTCGGCGACGGCGGCGAGCATTTCGCGGACGTCGCACCGCTGGTGGCGGCACTGAACGCGACGCTGAGTGCGCCGGCGACGGTGTTGGTGAAAGGATCCCGCTTCATGCGGATGGAGCGCGTGCTGGAAACACTGCGCGCTACGAGTGAAACCGGGGGCGGCGACGCCCCGGCTAAGTAAAAAAGGATTGATGGAATGTTGCTGACGTTGGCGCAATGGCTGCAAGCGGATGCGAGCTATTTGCGCGTGTTCAACTACCTGACGTTTCGGGCCGTGATGGCAAGCCTCACGGCGCTGGTGATCGGGCTTTCGTTCGGGCCGATGGTCATCCGCAAGCTCGCCGAAATGAAGGTGGGTCAGGCCGTGCGTACCGATGGCCCGCAGACTCACCTGATCAAGTCGGGTACGCCCACGATGGGCGGGGTGCTGATTCTGATCGGCATCACCGTCGCCACGCTGCTCTGGGCGGATCTGAGCAACCGTTTCATCTGGATCGTGCTGATGGTCACGCTGGGCTTCGGCATCATCGGCTGGATCGACGATTACCGGAAGGTGGTGTTCAAGGACCCGCGCGGCATGTCGTCGCGCGAGAAGTATTTCTGGCAATCGATCATCGGTTTGTTCGCCGCCATTTATCTGGCGTTCTCGGTGTCCGAGACGAGCAACCTGAAGGTTTTCGAGCTGTTCATCAGTTGGGTGCGTAACGGCTTCCCGCTCGATTTGCCGCCGAAGGCTGACTTCATCGTGCCGTTCTTCAAGACGATGAGCTACCCGCTGGGCGTGTTCGGATTTATTGCGCTCACGTACTTTGTCATCGTCGGCTCGTCCAACGCCGTTAACCTCACCGACGGTCTCGATGGTCTGGTGATCATGCCGGTGGTGCTGGTCGGTGCGGCGCTCGGCGTGTTCGCCTATGTGATGGGCAACGTCGTCTACTCGAAGTACCTGCTGTTCCCCCATATTCCGGGCGCGGGCGAGTTGCTCGTGTTCTGTTCCGCGATGTCGGGGGCCGGGCTCGCGTTCCTATGGTTCAACACCCACCCGGCGCAGGTCTTCATGGGCGACGTGGGCGCGCTGGCACTCGGCGGCGCTCTCGGCACCGTGGCTGTGATCGTGCGTCAGGAAGTCGTGCTGTTCGTGATGGGCGGTGTGTTCGTGGCGGAAACGCTGTCGGTGATGCTGCAAGTCACGTGGTTCAAGTACACGAAACGACGGTTCGGCGAAGGGCGGCGCATCTTCAAGATGGCGCCGTTGCACCATCACTTCGAACTGTCGGGCTGGAAAGAAACGCAGGTCGTAGTGCGCTTCTGGATCATCACGCTGATGCTCGTACTGATCGGCTTGTCGACGCTGAAGCTGCGCTAACGCGGTATCAAACCGCAAAAAGTCGTAAAGCGCTAAAGGTAGGACCGCTCACGCCGATAGTGGGAGATCGGCGGCAAAGAAGCGATGCATTCGTAGGTTGTTTGAATCGATAAAAGGAAGAGCGACGTGTTTGGCGAGAAGTTTGGTGAATCCTGGCAACCGCGTGTCCTGATCCTGGGTCTGGGAGAGTCCGGCCTGGCGATGGCACGTTGGTGCGCGCGTTACGGCTGCCGCGTCCGTGCGGCAGACACGCGCGCGTTGCCGCCGAGCGCGCCGAACGTCGCCACCCTGCACGCCGAAGCCCCGCAAGCCGAGTTTGTCGGCGGCGCATTTGCCGATCGCATCGACCCGTTGCTCGACGACATCGAACTGATCGGCATCAGCCCCGGCCTCTCGCCGCTCGCGTCCGATGTGACCGCACTGCTGGCCGAGGCCGCCGAGCGCGGCATTCCCGTGTGGGGCGAAATCGAGTTCTTCGCGCAGGCGCTGCGCCATATGCAGGCGACCAGCGGCTACGCACCGAAGCTGCTCGCGATCACCGGCACGAACGGCAAGACCACGACGACGAGTCTGACCGGTTTGCTGTGCCGTCGCGCCGGCAAGCGCACGGCCGTGGCGGGCAACATCAGCCCGTCGGCGCTCGATCGTCTGACCGAGTGCATCGCCGACGCCACGCTGCCCGACGTCTGGGTGCTCGAACTCTCCAGCTTCCAGCTCGAGACCACGCACTCGCTTGCCCCGGACGCGGCGACGATTCTCAATATCACGCAAGACCATCTGGACTGGCACGGCGACATGGATTCGTACGTTGCCGCCAAGGCCCGCATTTTTGGGCCGCAGACCGTTCGCGTGCTCAATCGTGATGATTCGCGTGTGATCGCTATGGCATCGCCCGAAGCGAATGTCGTGACGTTCGGCACGTCGGCGCCCGACGCCGCAGGTGACTTCGGTCTCGAGATGGAAGGCGGCATGTGGTGGCTGGTCGAAGGCATCACGCGCGACGATGCGCCGCCCGCGCCGAAGCGCCGCAAGGCCAACGCCGAGCAGGCCGTCGTGGAAGTGTTCGGCAAGCGGCTGATGCCGGCCGATGCGCTGCGCATTCGCGGCCAGCACAACGCGTCGAACGCGTTGGCGGCGCTGGCACTCGCCCGCGCGATCGACCTGCCGATGGCCAAGCTGCTGCATGGCCTGCGCGAGTACCCGGGTGAGCCGCATCGCGTGCAACTCGTGGCCAGCATCAACGAAGTCGAGTACTACGACGACAGCAAGGGCACCAACGTCGGTGCCACGGTCGCCGCGATCACCGGTCTGGAAAAGAAGCTGGTGCTGATTCTGGGTGGCGAAGGCAAGGGGCAGGACTTCTCGCCGCTGGCCAACCCGGTCGCGCACCATGCGCGCGCCGTGTTCCTGATCGGCCGCGACGCCGGTTTGCTGCGCGCAGCGCTGACCGACACGGGCGTCGATCTGATCGACGCGCCGACGCTCGAAGACGCCACGCGCGAAGCCGCCAAGCTGGCCCAGCCGGGCGACGCGGTAGTGCTCTCGCCCGCGTGCGCGAGCTTCGACATGTTCCGCAACTACGAGCATCGTGCGCAGGTATTTCGCGACACCGTCATTGATCTGGCCGCCGACGCGGGGGTGATGCTATGAATCGTCTCAAGTCGTTCTTCAGCAAGAAGCGTCAGGCGGGGTTTGCCGGCGCGGGTACGGCCACGGCACCGGGCGCGGCAACCACGGCGGCGAGCCGCACGCTGGGCAGCATCAAGCCCACGCGCTCGCGCATGCTCGAATACGATCACGCACTCGTGTGGGTGGTGATTACGCTGCTCTCGCTCGGTCTGGTGATGGTGTACTCGGCGTCGGTCGCGTTGCCCGATTCGCCCAAGTACAACGGCTACTCGACGTATCACTTCCTCGGCCGCCACATCGTGTCGCTCACGATCGGGCTGACGGCGGCCGTCATTACCTTCCGCATTCCGGTCAAGACACTCGACAAGCTCGCGCCCAAGGTCTTTCTGCTCGCGCTGCTGCTGCTCATCATCGTGTTGATTCCGCACGTGGGTAAGGGCGTGAACGGCTCGAAGCGCTGGATTCCGTTTGGTGTGTTGAACCTCCAGCCGTCGGAAATCATGAAGCTCGCGGTGACGCTATACGCCGCGAACTACACCGTGCGCAAGCAGGAATTCATGCAGAGCTTCGGCAAGGGCTTCTTGCCGATGGGCATTGCCGTGGTGTTCGTGGGCCTGTTGTTGCTGCTCGAACCGGACATGGGCGCGTTCATGGTGGTGGCCGCCATCGCCATGGGCATCCTGTTCCTCGGTGGCGTGAACGGCCGCCTGTTCGGCGGTCTGGCGCTCACGGCCGTCGGCACGTTTGCCATGCTGATCTGGCTCTCGCCATGGCGTCGCGAGCGGATCTTCGCGTACCTCGACCCGTGGCGCGAAGACTACGCGCTTGGCAAGGCCTATCAGCTGACGCACTCGCTCATCGCGTTCGGTCGCGGCGAATGGACCGGCGTGGGGTTGGGCGGCAGCATCGAAAAACTGCACTACCTGCCCGAAGCGCATACCGACTTCATCCTCGCCGTGATCGGTGAGGAATTCGGCTTCGTGGGCGTGCTGGTGGTGATCCTGCTCTTTTACTGGCTGGTGCGCCGCGCGTTCGAAATCGGCCGTCAGGCACTGGCCCTCGAACGCACGTTCGCCGGCTTGCTGGCCAAGGGCGTGGGCGTGTGGCTGGGTGCGCAGACCTTTATCAACATGGGCGTGAATCTGGGCCTGCTGCCGACCAAGGGGCTCACGCTGCCGCTGGTCAGTTACGGCGGCTCGGGCATCTTGCTCAACTGTGTGGCCGTGGCGATTTTGCTGCGGGTGGATTACGAGAACCGCGTGCTGATGCGGGGAGGAAAAGTATGACCGAGCGCGCTACCGCGATGCCGGCTCCGGAGACGAAGACACGCACGCTGCTGGTCATGGCCGGCGGCACGGGCGGTCACGTCTTTCCGGGCCTCGCGGTTGCCAATTTCTTGCGCGTGCAGGGCTGGCGCGTGGTGTGGCTCGGCAATCCGAACGGCATGGAAGCGACGCTCGTGCCGAAGTACGACATTCCGATGGAATTCGTGAAGTTCGGCGGGCTGCGCGGCAAAGGTCTGATGACCAAGCTGCTGCTGCCGCTGAATCTGCTGCGTGCGTTCGGGCAAAGCTTCGCGGCGGTGCGTCGCGCCAAGCCGAACGTGGTACTCGGCATGGGCGGTTACATCACCTTCCCGGCGGGCATGATGGCGTCGCTGCTGGGCCGCCCGCTGGTGCTGCACGAACAGAACTCGGTGGCGGGGCTGGCGAACAAGGTGCTCGCACGCGTGGCGGACAAGGTGCTGCTGGCGTTCCCCGGCACGATCGAACACGGTGAGTGGGTCGGTAACCCGATTCGCGCCGATTTCGACGACATGGCCCCGCCGGCAGAGCGTTACGGTGCCCGTACCGGCCCGCTGCGCATTCTGGTCGTGGGCGGCAGTCTGGGCGCGACGGTGCTCAACGAGATCGTGCCGAAGGCGCTGGCCAAACTGCCGCGCGAGACGCGTCCGCAGGTCACGCATCAGGCGGGTGTCAAACATATTCAGACGTTGCAGGCGAATTACGCCGCAGCGGGGGTGACGGTCGAAGCGCTGCCGTTCATCGACAACATGGTCGAGGCCTACGCCGCAGCAGATCTGGTGATCTGCCGGGCGGGCGCGATGACGGTGGCCGAAGTGGCTGCCGCCGGGGTGGCCGCGCTGTTTGTGCCGTTCCCGCACGCGGTCGACGATCACCAGACGACCAATGCACGTTTCCTCGCCGATAAGGGCGCGGCAACGCTGATCGATCAGCGCGAGCTGTCGGTCGAGACCCTGGCCGAGTGGTTGCGCCGTCAGACGCGCGATTCGCTGCTCGCGATGGGAGAGAAAGCCAGGGCGCTCGCCAAGCCGGACGCCACCGAACAAGTGGCGCGCGTGTGCGCGTCCCTGGCCAAGGATTGAAATGAAACACATCGTCAAACACATTCACTTTGTCGGCATCGGCGGCTCGGGTATGAGCGGCATTGCCGAGGTGCTGCTTAACCTGGGGTATCAGGTCAGCGGCTCCGATCTCGGCGACAACGCCGTGACGCAGCGCCTTGTGGCGCTTGGCGCACGCGTCGCCCGTGGCCATGCGGCCGAGAATATCGACGGCGCGGATGCCATCGTGGTGTCGACCGCCATCACGGCAGACAACCCCGAAGTGCTCGCGGGCCGTGCTCGTCAGATTCCGATCGTGCCGCGTGCGCTGATGCTCGCGGAACTCATGCGTCTGAAGCAGGGCATCGCCATCGCCGGCACGCACGGCAAGACCACGACAACGAGTCTGGTGGCCAGCGTGCTGGGACAAGGCGGGCTCGATCCGACCTTCGTGATCGGCGGCCGCCTGAACAGCGCGGGTGCCAATGCCAAGCTCGGCACGGGCGACTTCATTGTGGTCGAGGCCGACGAATCGGACGCCTCGTTCCTGAATCTGAATCCGGTCATCGAAGTCATCACGAACATCGATGCGGATCACATGGATACGTATGGGCACGACTTCGCGCGGCTGAAGCAGTCGTTCGTGGCCTTCACGCAGCGTCTGCCGTTCTATGGAATCGCGGTGCTGTGTGTGGACGACCCGAACGTGCGCGAAATTCTGCCGTTCGTCTCGAAGCCGATCGTGCGCTATGGCTTGTCGGAAGACGCGCAGGTGCGCGCTATTAACGTGCGCGCCGATGCAGGACGCATGTGCTTCACCGTGCTTCGCACGTTTGGCGACGGTGCGCCGCCGCTGGATATCACGCTGAATCTGCCGGGCGAGCACAACGTGCGCAACGCGCTGGCCGCAATTGCGATTGCGACCGAACTCGAAGTGCCCGACGCTGCGATTCAACAGGCGTTGGCCGAATTCAACGGCGTAGGCCGTCGTTTCCAGCGCTACGGCGAAATCGCCCTGCCGCAAGCGAATGGTGGCGGCTCGTTCACGCTGATTGACGACTATGGTCATCACCCGGTCGAGATGGCCGCGACGCTGGCGGCCGCCCGTGGGGCGTTTCCGGGCCGTCGCATCGTGCTGGCATTCCAGCCGCATCGCTATACGCGCACACGCGACTGCTTCGAAGATTTCGTGAAAGTGTTGTCCGAAGCCGATGCCGTGGTACTGGGCGAAGTTTATTCGGCGGGCGAAGCGCCCATCGTGGCCGCCGATGGCCGCGCACTCGCGCGCGCGTTGCGGGTTGCGGGCAAGGTAGAACCGGTTTTTGTGGAAGACGTCGCGCTGTTGCCCGACGCCATTTCGCAGGTCGCCCGCGCGGGCGACGTTGTCATCACTATGGGTGCCGGCTCGATCGGCGCGGTGCCCGCGAAGTTGCAAGTTCAGCAAGGAGTTTGACGTGAGTGCTTTCGATCCGAAACGTTTTGGCAAAGTTGGCGTCCTGATGGGCGGACGCTCGGCCGAGCGTCAGATCTCGCTGATTTCGGGCAATGGCGTGCTCGAAGCCCTGCGCTCGCGCGGGGTGGATGCCCACGGTTTCGATACCGGCATGCATGACCTGGCCGCGCTGGCCGCCCAGAAGTTCGACCGCGTGTTCATCGCGCTGCACGGCCGCTACGGTGAAGACGGTACGTTGCAGGGCGCGCTCGAACATCTGGGCATTCCGTACACCGGCAGCGGCGTGTTGGCGTCTGCGCTGGCGATGGACAAGGAAATGACCAAGCGCGTGTGGATCAACGAAGGGCTGCCGACGCCGCGCTTCACGATGCTCAACGCCGACAGCGATTTCGACGCCGTGGCGCGCGATCTCGGCCTGCCGCTGATCGTGAAGCCGTCGCGCGAAGGTTCGACCATCGGTCTGACGAAGGTCACCGAGGCATCGCAACTGAAGGCGGCGTTCGAGAAGGCCGTCGCGCTCGACCCGGACGTGCTCGCCGAAGAGTTCATCGATGGCGACGAGTTGACCGTGCCGGTGCTCGGTGTGGGCACCAAGGGTGCCGCCGCGGCGCGTGCGCTGCCGGTGATCCGCATCGTTGCGCCGGATGCGAACTACGACTACCAGAACAAGTATTTCAAGGACGACACCCGCTACGAGTGCCCGCCGCCGTTGTCGGTCTCGTTGCAGGAAGAAGTGCAGCGCATCGTGTTGCGCGCGTACTTGGTGCTGGGTTGCCGTGGCTGGGCGCGCGCGGACGTGATGCTGCGCAAGCGCGACAACAAGCCGTATCTGTTGGAGATCAATACGTCGCCGGGGATGACCGGCCACTCGCTGGTGCCGATTTCGGCGCGGGCGGCGGGCTTGTCGTATGAAGACCTGGTGGTTGAAATTCTGGCAACTGCGACGCTCGATCTGCATCCGAACGCGCAGTGGAAACCTGAGTGACATCTTGAATAACGCGTTGAAGAACGCCCTGATACGGAAAGCGAATCGCCATGTGGCAAAACGTACGCCTGCTCAACGCCATCGCGAGTGCGCTCGTCGCACTCGTCGTGCTGGCGGCGCTCGCGGCGGGCGGCCATTGGCTGATTCAGCGACCGATCTTCACGCTCAAGGCGATTCAGATCGACGGGGATGTGTCGCATATCAACGGGCCGACCTTGCGTGCGAATGCGGTGTCGCGGTTGAAGGGCAACTTCTTCACGATCGATCTGGATGCCACGCGCGCGGCGTTCGAAGCGGTGCCTTGGGTGCGTCATGCGAGCGTGCGTCGCGTGTGGCCGAACCAGCTCGCGGTGTCGATCGAGGAATACAAGCCGCTGGCGACGTGGAACGACGGCCGTCTGGTGAGTGTGGACGGCGAACTGTTTGCGGCAAATCTGGCCGAAGCGGAGGACGACGGCAAGTTGCCGGAATTCGCCGGTCCGCCGGGCAGCGAGAAAGATGTGACGGCGCGGTACTACGACTTCGTGAAGTGGTTCGCGCCGCTGAATATGAAACCCGAAGCGATCACGCTGTCGAACCGCTACGCCTGGGGCGTGCGGTTGGCAGGGGGGCTGCAACTGGCGTTGGGACGCGAGCGTACGCCCGAGACCCTCGTCACACGCAGTCGACGTTTTGTGCAGGCGTATCCGCAGGTAGCGGCGCGCTGGGGCAATCAGATCGAGTATGCCGATCTGCGTTACCCGAACGGTTTTGCGGTACGGGCTGCGGGAATGCGTTTCTTGAGCGAAGAGCAAGCCAAGAAACTCGCCGCAGCACCGCCACAGAAGCGGGATTCGCAAAAGCCGGCAGCGAAGAAGCCTGCCGCCCCGGTGAAGCGAAGCCAGTGAGACTTCAGGACTTACACACGCTATGAGCAAAGATTACAAAGATCTGTTGGTCGCCCTTGATATCGGCACGTCGAAAGTCGTGGCGGTGGTGGCCGAGCTGCGCCCTGAAGGCCGTTATGAAGTGATCGGTCTTGGCCAGAGTGAATCGCGGGGCCTGAAGAAGGGCGTCGTGGTGAACATCGAGGCCACTGTGCAGTCCATTCAGCGCGCGCTTGAAGAAGCCGAGCTGATGGCCGACTGCAAGATCACCAACGTGTTCACGGGCATTGCCGGCAGCCACATCCGCAGCTTCAATTCGAGCGGCATGGTGGCGATCAAGGACAAGGAAGTGACGCAGGCCGACGTGGCACGCGTCATCGAGACGGCCAAGGCGATCAACATTCCGACCGATCAGCAGGTGCTGCATATCCTCACGCAGGAATTCATCATCGACGGTCAGGAAGACGTGCGCGAGCCGATCGGCATGAGCGGTATCCGTCTCGAAGTGAAGGTGCACATCGTGACCGGCGCCGTGTCGGCCGCACAGAACATCGTGAAGTGCGTGCGCCGCTGCGGCCTCGAAGTGAACGACCTGATTCTGCAACCGCTGGCGTCGAGCATTTCGGTGCTGACGGAAGACGAGAAAGAACTGGGCGTGGTGCTCATCGATATTGGTGGCGGCACGACCGATATCGCGATTTTCAGCGAAGGCGCGATTCGCCATACCGCCGTCATTCCGATCGCCGGTGACCAGATCACGAGCGACATCGCGATGGCCGTGCGCACGCCGACGCCCGACGCGGAAGACATCAAGATTCAGCACGGTATCGCCAAGCAGTCGCTGGCCGATCCGGACGAAATGATCGAAGTGCCGGGCCTTGGCGAGCGCGGTCCGCGCACGCTCTCGCGTCAGGCACTGGCGGCCGTGATCGAGCCGCGCGTGGAAGAACTGTTCTCGCTGGTGCAGCAGGTCGTGCGCGAGTCGGGATACGAAGAACTGCTGTCCTCGGGCATCGTGCTCACGGGCGGCGCAGCGATGATGCCGGGCATGGTCGAGCTGGGCGAGGACATCTTCCTCAAGCCCGTGCGTATCGGCGTGCCGGAGTATGCAGGCGGCTTGGCCGACGTGGTGCGCAGCCCGCGCTACGCGACCGCGATGGGTCTGCTGCTCGAAGGGCGCTCGCAACGCATGCGCGGCCGCAAGGTCGCCGTGCAATCGGGACAAGCGAACCAGGTATGGACGCGCATGCGCGACTGGTTCTTCAGCAATTTTTAAGTCGTTTTATTGAGTTGTTTGAGGGGTGTGGATTCGGTGTTGAACCCACGGGCGGCTTACCCGAGCGGCGCGTGATCAGGCAGTGCCGGATCTGTTTTTAATTCACTGGAGGCGCTATGAACTTCGAAATGTTGGAAACGGAAACCAACGGCACCATCATCAAGGTGGTGGGTGTTGGTGGCGCTGGCGGCAATGCCGTCCAGCACATGATCAACCGCGGTGTGCAAGGCGTGGAATTTATCGCCATGAACACGGACGCGCAGGCACTGGGCCGCTCGCAGGCCTCGGTCAACATCCAGCTCGGCAAGACCGGTCTGGGCGCTGGCGCGAAGCCGGAGATGGGCCGTGCCGCAGCGGACGAAGCGCGTGAGCGCGTGGCCGATGCTCTGCGCGGTGCGCACATGGTGTTCATCACCGCCGGTATGGGTGGCGGTACGGGCACGGGCGCGGCACCGGTGGTCGCGCAGATCGCCAAAGAGATGGGCATCCTGACGGTGGGTGTGGTCTCGAAGCCGTTCGAGTTCGAAGGTGGCAAGCGCATGCGCGTGGCCGAGACCGGCGCGCAAGAGCTGGAAGACAACGTCGACTCGCTCATCGTGGTGCTCAATGACAAGCTGTTCGAAGTCATGGGCGACGATGCCGAGATGGACAAGTGCTTCCAATGCGCCGATGACGTGCTGCATAACGCCGTGGCCGGTATCGCCGAAATCATCAACGTCGACGGTTTGGTGAACGTCGACTTTGAAGACGTGAAGACGGTGATGGGCGAGCAGGGCAAGGCCATGATGGGCACGGCGACGGTTGCCGGTGTCGATCGTGCGCGTCTGGCCGCAGAGCAAGCCGTGGCAAGCCCGCTGCTGGAAGGCGTGGACCTGTCGGGTGCGCGTGGCGTGCTGGTCAACATCACGGCCTCGCGTTCGCTGCGTCTGTCGGAAACGCGTGAAGTGATGAACACCATCAAGAGCTACGCCGCCGAAGACGCGACCGTGATTTTCGGTACCGTCTACGACGACAAGATGGGTGATGCACTGCGCGTGACCGTGGTCGCAACGGGCCTGGGCCGTGCGGTAGCAAAGAAGGCTGCTGCACCGATGACGCTGCTCAAGACCGGTACCGACAATATGCCGATCGCGACCGGCCATGTGCCGAACGTGGGTCAGGCCAGCGGTACGGACTACGGCGCGCTCGATACGCCGGCCGTGTGGCGCAGCACGCGCGAGACCGCAGCCTCGCACGTTGCCGCATTGCAGGAGAAGGGTGTCGACACGTACGACATTCCGGCCTTCCTGCGCAAGCAAGCCGACTGACAGGGTTGCGCGCGGGCCGGGTACCAGTGCCTGGCGCCGCCGCACCTTGGGAATCGCGAGACCTACGCAGGTCGTCGTGAGGACTCGTCGCCGCCCTATGAACCATACCTTTCGGTGTGGGGAAGGCGCGCCGCAGTACGAGTCTGAAAGGCGATACGGCAAGGTTGTTGCGTGGGTTGATGTCTCGTCGTTGCGACAACCAGAGTCGCATGAGAGGTCAACGCGCGACAGATGACGGACGTTACGGGTAAGCGTCCGCCATCCCTGACCCGGTCTCGCGAGTCTGTCCCCCGTCCACCGCGGCATGCCTCCGTTGTGGTGGACGGGGTGCCCTGCACCAGCGCGTCGATGTTCTACGATGAACGTTGAAGGGCGCGAGGGGCCCCCGAGAGGTAATGGCCGTCGCCGGAAAGCGAAATGGCTTGTTTCGTATGACGGGATATTCGGAATGTGTATCCGTGAGGCACAATCCAAAATGTTTAGTAACGAATCGTTGTGTTTGTGGCACAGCGATGAAGGCGCCGATCTGATATAATTCGATCTATGGTCATTAGCGTCTGATAGTTTTAATAAATAGCATGCTCAAGCAGCGCACTCTCAAATCCATCGCCAAGACAGTCGGCATCGGCTTGCACTCCGGTCGCAAGGTCGAGTTGTCGCTGCGTCCGGCGCCGCCGAACACCGGCATCGTCTTTTGTCGTACCGATCTGAATCCCCCCGTGGAGATCCCGGCGTCGGCGATGGCGATCGGCGACACGCGTCTCGCGTCGGTGTTGCAGAAGGATGGTGCGCGTGTTTCCACCGTGGAACACTTGATGTCGGCATGCGCCGGGCTGGGCATCGACAATTTGTACGTCGATGTGACCGCCGAAGAAATTCCGATCATGGACGGCAGCGCTGCAACGTTCGTCTTCCTGATCCAGTCGGCCGGCATCGAAGAGCAGCCCGCCGCGAAGAAATTCATCCGTGTGACCAAGCCGGTCGAGATTCGCGAAGGCGACAAGTTCGCCCGCCTCGATCCGTTTGAGGGCTTCAAGCTCAAGTTCACGATCGATTTCCGTCACCCGGCGGTGGACCGCACCGGTCAGGCGCTTGAAGTCGATTTCGCTGAAACGTCCTACGCGAAGGAAATCGCCCGCGCCCGCACGTTCGGTTTCGCGCATGAAGTCGAAATGCTGCGCGAACTGGGCCTGGCCCGTGGCGGCAGCATGGACAACGCGATCGTGCTCGACGAGTACCGCATTCTGAATAACGACGGCCTGCGCTACGACGACGAGTTCGTGAAACACAAGATGCTCGATGCGATCGGCGACCTGTATGTGATCGGTCACCCGCTGCTGGCGTCGTACACGGCCTACAAGTCGGGCCACGGTCTGAACAACCAACTGCTGCGTGAGCTTCTCGCACAGGAAGCCTTCGAAGTGGTGACGTTCGAGCGTGCCGAAGACGCACCGCGTGGTTTCCAGTTCGAACCGCAAACGCAATTCGCATAAGTCGCGCACGTCACGCGCGGATGACGCGGATGACGCGGATGTTGCGCCGCACCGCTTACCGGTGCGAATGTAACAAAACGAAAGCGCCGGTTTTCCGGCGCTTTTTTATTTGACGCGCAACAAGATTCGGTCGCGTCTGATTGCCGCAAAGCTCAGGGCTTGCGGGTGCCGCCGTAAGAGTGCCGTGCCACCAGCCGGGCCAGTGCGTCGCGAAGCGGCGACGGCTCCAGCGAATCGCGCAGATCGCGCAGACTTACCAGACCTTGTCGCGGCAGGCGCGCTTCTTTGGGTGGTTTGGGCGGTTCTGGCGCCGTGATGCTCACGCGAATACGAATCGTACGAATCAGCCAGCCGCGCTTGGCGAGGCCTTCGATCAACGAGGGGGTCTGCTGGCGCAGGCGCGCGGCCAGTGCATTGTTGGCGACGAGAAAGACGAGCGCCCCATCGCGTGGCGGCGAGACCCGCACGCTCGCGGTGAGTGGCGCAGGCAACAACGCATGCACATCGCGCTCCAAGCGGCCGAGCTGTTCGGCGGCGGCCAGCAGCGATCCTGCGCCGTCAGAAGTCGATAAAGACGCGGATAGCAGGGCGTTCAGCGGGCGGGCAACACGGGGTGCTTTGCGTCGTTTCATATGGTGAGACAGAGAATGCCTCATATTCTACCCCGCGATCGGGCGTGGACCCGGCGGGCGGCGAGAAACCAAGGCTGTCCGAGATGCCAAGGCGCCCGGGCGTATCACCGCAGCATGCTAGAATCCTTTTTTTAGAACAGGTATCGAACCGGCACGTGGCAACTCTGCCAAATGCTGGTGACCCGCAGTGCGCAGGCGCGTCGGGCGGTCCGGATGTCACGGGGGGATTTTCGTGGCGCTCGGGCCTTGTTCCTTCGACCGTCCGCACGCTTGCGAACGACATTTGCCGCCCTTACCAGTGATCCGATGATTCCCGGTCTTCTCAAAAAAGTATTTGGCAGCCGCAACCAGCGGCTCATCAAGCAGTACCAGAAAACCGTCGCGGCGATCAACGCGCTCGAGCCGCAGATCGCACAACTGAGCGACGAGCAACTGCGTGGCAAGACTGAGGAATTCAAGCAACGTATCGCCCAAGGGGCGAGCGTCGACTCGCTGCTCGTCGAAGCCTTCGCCGTCTGCCGTGAAGCGGGCAAGCGCGTGCTGAAGATGCGTCACTTCGACGTGCAGCTGATCGGCGGTATGGTGCTGCACTTCGGCAAGATCGGCGAAATGCGCACGGGTGAGGGCAAGACGCTCGTCGCCACGCTGCCGGCCTATCTGAATGCACTCTCGGGCAAGGGCGTGCACGTCGTGACGGTCAACGACTACCTGGCCCAGCGCGACGCCGAATGGATGGCGCGTCTGTACAACTTCCTCGGTCTGTCGGTGGGTATCAACCTGTCGCAGATGCCGCACGATCAGAAGCAGGCCGCTTACGCCGCTGACATCACGTACGGCACGAACAACGAGTTCGGCTTCGACTACCTGCGCGACAACATGGTCTACGAGACCGAGCAGCGCGTGCAGCGGGCCCTGAACTACGCCATCGTCGACGAAGTGGACTCGATCCTGATCGACGAGGCCCGTACGCCGCTCATCATTTCGGGCCAAGCCGAAGATCACACCGAGTTGTACGTCAAGATGGATCGCCTGCCGGCGATGCTCGAGCGTCAGATCGGTGAAGAGAAGGCCGATGGCACAGGCGTTGAAGTGCCGGGCGACTACACGCTCGACGAGAAGGCACGTCAGGTGTTCCTGACCGAGCGCGGCCACGAGAAGGCCGAGCAACTGCTCGCCGAGTGGGGCATGATCGCCGAGGGCGACAGCCTCTACGCACCGCAAAACATCACGCTGATGCACCACGTGTACGCCGCCCTGCGCGGCCACACGCTGTTCCACAAAGATCAGCACTACGTGGTGCAGAACGACGAGATCGTCATCGTCGACGAATTCACGGGCCGTCTGATGTCGGGCCGTCGCTGGTCCGAAGGTCTGCATCAGGCCGTGGAAGCGAAGGAACACGTCACGATCCAGCACGAGAACCAGACGCTCGCCTCGATCACGTTCCAGAACTACTTCCGCATGTACGCCAAGCTCTCGGGCATGACGGGGACGGCGGATACCGAAGCGTTCGAATTCAACGAAATCTACCGTCTCGAGACGGTGGTGATCCCGACCAACCGTCCGCCCAAGCGGATCGACCGTCAGGATCAGATCTACAAGACCTCGAAAGAGAAGTACGACGCGGTCATCAAGGACATTCGCGATTGCGTCGAGCGTGGCCAGCCGGTGCTGGTGGGCACGACCTCGATCGAAACCTCGGAGTACCTCTCGCAACTGCTCACGCGCGAAAAGCTGCCGCATCAGGTGCTTAACGCCAAGCAGCACCAGCGTGAAGCCGAGATCGTGGCGCAGGCGGGCCGTCCGGGCGTGATCACCATCGCGACCAACATGGCCGGTCGCGGTACCGACATCGTGCTCGGCGGCAACGTCGAGAAGCAATCGGCGTTCATCGAAGCCGACGAGAGCGTGTCGGAAGCCGACAAGCAAAGCCGCATCAAGCAATTGCAGGACGAGTGGCAAGGGCTGCACGAGCAAGTGAAGACCGCGGGCGGTCTGCACATCATCGGCACCGAGCGCCACGAGTCGCGCCGTATCGACAACCAGTTGCGCGGCCGTTCGGGCCGTCAGGGCGACCCGGGTTCGTCGCGTTTCTATCTGTCGCTGGAAGATCCGCTGCTGCGCATTTTCGCGGGTGACCGCGTGCGCGCGATCATGGATCGCCTGAAGATGCCCGAAGGCGAAGCCATCGAAGCCGGCATCGTCTCGCGCTCGATCGAATCGGCACAACGCAAGGTCGAAGCGCGTAACTTCGACGTGCGTAAGCAACTGCTCGAGTACGACGACGTCGCCAACGATCAGCGCAAGGTGATCTATCAGCAACGTAACGAACTGCTCGAAACGCAAGACGTCTCCGAGACCATCGCCGGCATGCGCCAGAGCGTGTTCGAAGATATCGTGCGTGCCTACGTGCCGGCCGGTACGGTGGAAGAGCAGTGGGACCTCAAGGGTCTCGAGACGACGCTGCGCGAAGAGTGGCAGCTCGACCTGCCGCTGCAATCGCGCATCGAAGGCGCCGACGAGATCGACGACGAAGACATCCTCAAGGAAGTGCTCGACGCCGCCGAAGCCGCCTACAGCGCCAAGATCGATCAGGTGGGCCGCGAGTCGTTCTCGGGCTTCGAGCGCTCGGTCATGCTGCAAAGTGTGGACTCGAACTGGCGCGAACACCTGGCCGCCCTTGACCACTTGCGTCAGGGTATCCATCTGCGCGGTTACGCACAGAAGAACCCGAAGCAGGAATACAAGCGCGAAGCGTTCGAACTGTTCTCCCAGTTGCTGGAAACCATCAAGCTGGAAGTCACGCGCGTGATCATGAATGTGCGGATTCAGTCGCAGGAAGAGCTGGAGCAGGCGACCGAATCGCTCGAAGACAACGCGGGTGGGCTGGTCAACATCGAGTTCAAGCATGACGAACTCGAGACCGTGGGCGGTGAGGGCGAAGTCGACGAGGACGCCGGGCGTCCGGTGGTCGCGGCGATCGCCTCGGCCGCTGCTGCGGTGGCCGGTGGCGACGATCTGCTGCCGAAGGTTGGCCGCAACGATCCGTGCCCGTGCGGCAGCGGCAAGAAATTCAAGCACTGCCACGGCAAACTGTCTTAAGATGTGAACCGAGCGACGCGGCGCCGACCAAAAATCGGCGCCGAGTCGTTTGTGGCGCCGGTACTCGCAGTCTCCGGCCGCACCGATCAACCGCCGCCCGGGCGGACTGTCGTGCCGACGTCGCCAGGGCGGGAGATGCAACCCTTACCTCTCGCGGGCGAACCCTCATGGCCGTCAATTTCCCCTCGATCGAAGCCTCCCAATTGCGCGCCGTGCCCGGCGTCGAACTGGGTTGGGCCGAAGCCAATATCCGTAAGCCGAACCGCAAGGACGTGCTGGTCATGCGACTGGCCGCCGGTAGCACTGTGTCGGGCGTGTTCACCACGAACCGTTTCTGCGCGGCACCGGTGACCGTCTGCAAGGAGCATCTGGCCGCACACGCGGGCATTCGCGCGCTGGTGGTGAACACCGGCAACGCCAACGCCGGTACCGGCGAGCCGGGCATGGCCGCGACGCGCGCTACGTGCGACGCACTGGCCAAGCTGCTGTCGGTTTCGCCGAACCAGATTCTGCCGTTCTCCACGGGCGTGATTCTCGAACCGCTGCCGGTCGACCGTCTGGTCGCAGGGTTGCCGCAAGCGATTGCCAATCTCGCACCGGCGCACTGGTACGAAGCCGCCCAATCGATCATGACCACCGACACGCTGCCGAAGGCCGCCTCGCGTGAAGTCGTGATCGACGGCCAGACCATCGTCATGACAGGCATCAGCAAGGGCGCCGGCATGATCAAGCCGAACATGGCGACCATGCTCGGCTTCGTCGGCACCAACGCCCGTGTGGCGCAGCCGGTGCTCGACGCGCTGGTGAAGTACGTGGCCGACCGCTCGTTCAACGCGATCACCATCGACGGCGATACCTCGACGAACGACTCGTTCATCGTGGCCGCCACGGGCCAGACCGAATTGCCGGAAATCAGCAGCACCGACACGCCGGCGTTTGCTGCCCTGCGCGACGCACTGCTGTCGATCTCGCAGGAACTGGCGCAACTGATCGTGCGCGATGGTGAAGGCGCCACCAAGTTCATCACCGTGACCGTCGAAGGCGGCCGCGACGTGGCTGAGTGCCGCCAGATCGCTTATGCGATCGGCCACTCGCCGCTGGTGAAGACGGCGTTCTTCGCGTCGGACCCCAATCTGGGCCGCATTCTGGCCGCCATCGGCTATGCCGGCGTCAACGATCTGGACGTCAGCAAGATCGACCTGTATCTGGACGACGTGCTGGTCGCCCGCGCCGGTGGCCGTAACGCCGACTATCGCGAAGAAGACGGTCAGCGCGTGATGAAGCAAAGCGAGATCACGGTGCGCGTGGTGCTGGGCCGCGGCGACGCGGCAGCAACGCTGTGGACCTGCGATCTGTCGCACGACTACGTGAGCATCAACGCGGACTACCGCTCCTGAGCCCCGACGGGACGGCGCTCGTCTTCCACCGGAGACGAGCGCTGTCGGTGACATCGATGCGTGCCTGACCGGCGCGGGCGATGCACCGTTCGAGGTGCCGGCAACACGGGCTGGCAGGCAGGTCACCGATGGCACGAGCATCGGGGCCGATAGCGAAGGGAAACGACAACACCGAACGACGAGACATCGACTGGCGGTTTCTCGCCAGCGCAAGGATTCGAAGCATGGACAAGCTGGAGCAGTTCCTCACGCGCGCCGAAGGCGTGCTGGCCCGACTGGAGGCGATGTTGCCGCCGGCCACGCCCGAGATCGACTGGAATGCGGCAGTGGCGTTTCGCTGGCGCAAGAAGCAGGGACGCGGGTTCCTGCAACCGGTCGCGCACGTCTCGGAGATCACGCTGGGCGATTTGCAGAACATCGAGCGCCAGAAAGGCTTGATCGAACAGAACACGCGCCAGTTCGTACGCGGCGAGCCGGCCAACAACGTGTTGCTCACGGGCGCACGCGGCACGGGCAAGTCGTCGCTGATCAAGGCTTGCCTGAATCAGTATGCGAGCGAGGGCCTGCGTCTGATCGAAGTCGACAAGGACGATCTGGTCGATCTGGGCGACATCGTCGATCTGATTTCGGCGCGTCCGGAGCGCTTCGTGGTGTTTTGCGATGACCTGTCGTTCGAGGACGGCGAGTCGGGCTACAAGGCGCTGAAGGTTGCGCTCGACGGCTCCATCGCCGCGCAATCGGACAATGTGCTCATCTACGCCACGTCGAACCGTCGCCATCTGTTGCCCGAGTACATGAAGGACAACGAGACCTATCGCCACACCGATGACGGTGAGATTCATCCGGGCGAAGTGATCGAAGAGAAAATTTCCCTGTCTGAGCGATTCGGCCTGTGGGTGAGCTTCTATCCGTTCAAGCAGGACGACTACCTGAGCATCGTCGGTCACTGGCTGCAACACTTCGGTGTGCCGGCCGATCAGCTTGAGAAAGCGCGCCATGAGGCACTGATCTGGGCGCTGGAGCGCGGTTCGCGCTCAGGGCGTGTGGCGTTCCAGTTTGCGCGCGATTGGGCGGGCAAGCTGAGTGGTGCCGCGGCGTCCTGACGCTTTTTCAAGACCGATAAACAGACCCGCAAAAAGCCGGGGCGTGTGCAGCGATGGCGCGCCCGGCCAAGAGAACCGCAGACTTATGACTGAATCGAAGCGATACGCGCCCGATGGGCGTGCCATTACGGAAGTGGCGGTCGGCGTGATGGTGCGCCCCGACGGCACGGTGCTGCTCGGCCAACGCCCGGCAGGCAAGCCGTATGCCGGCTACTGGGAGTTTCCGGGCGGCAAGCTTGAAGCGGGCGAGTCGGTCGCGGCGGCGCTGGCCCGCGAACTGCACGAAGAGTTGGGCGTGACGGTCGTGCGATGCGCACCGTGGCGCGTGTTGGAGCATGACTATCCGCATGCGTATGTCCGTCTGCACTTCTGCAAGGTCACAGCATGGGACGGCGAGCCGCATGGCAAGGAAGGGCAGGCATTGGCGTGGGAACGGCCCCCGGTGGGCGTGACCCCGTTGCTGCCAGCGGCCGAGCCGCCGCTCGCGTGGCTTGCTGAGGAAATGGCAGGCAAGTGATGCGGTAACGGCAGGTCTGAAAAACAAAAAGGCACCCTAGGGTGCCTTTCGTCTTTTAGCGACTAACTTCAGCGACTGGATTCAGCGACTGGATCAGCGCTCCGTCGGATCGAGCGGCGAGTCCTGCGAGGGATCGTCAGCGGCTTCTGCGGGAATGGTGTACTTCTCTGCGGCCCATGCGCCGATGTCGATCTGCTTGCAGCGCTCCGAGCAGAACGGACGAAACTTGGCTTCAGGGCCCCAAACGACTTTCTTGCCGCAGGTCGGACAATTGACGACGGTTGTCATGGTCTTACAGATTGCAGAGTGTCAGCAGGAAAGGCACGTCGCTGTCGACCGGACGGGGCTTCAGATCGCCGTCCTGCGTGGTGAAACGCACCCAAAGCATGTACTTGTTGGCGCTGGCTTCCGGGATCACGCGCAGATCGGCGGCCACGCGCACCTGCATGAGCTGGTAGACGCGGCCCGTGAGCATCTGCTGATAGCTGCCTTGCTGCGCCATCGCCTTGCTGGCGTGACCGGACTCGCGCGCCAGCCCGAGCACGATGCCGATGGCATCACGCAGCGGCATCAGCGGACCAATCCACTTGTCGATATCCTGGCGGCGCTGCTCGGTATCGTTGTGCCGCCACGCGTAGTACGACGGCAGATCGAAGCGGCACGTGCCCCCCGGGATCACCGAGCGGCTGCGAATGCTCGACAGCCATTCGTTGTCGTTCAGGTGTTGGCCAGGTTTGCCGGGAATCTGATTGAGATTGGCAATCGCGCGCTCGACTTCGTCGATGAACTGTTCGAGGGCATCCGACGCGATGTCGGGATTGCCGCGATAGGTCTGAAGCGTCAGCCGCTGCCGATCCAGTTCTTTGACCAGATCGTTCTTCAGGTCGGAGCGCCCCGCGATATCCGCGATTTCGAACATCGTGATCAGCGCCGCGTGATGATCGAGCGGCTGATCCTGTCCGACGAAAAAGGCAAAGCGCCCGAACAGCTCTTCTAGCCGAAGCAGCGTGCGAATGCGTTCGTTGAGCGGATATTCGTACAGGATCAAGCGCGTTGGCCCAAAAGTTGGCGCTTTTCAGCGTAATGGCGACATTCTAATGCGGGAATCCAAAGAGAAGCAACGCGCGTCGGCGTTCCATGGCGCGCAATTGCCGTGTGCGTTGTCAGCGAGCGCTGCATTGCGATGCTCCTGTGACTGTCGAATGACTCAGTGTGCACTGGATTGCGCCGCGAGTTTGAGATATTCCGCGTGCAGGCGATCCACGCGCGAGGTGAGTGCGGCGTGCTGCGTGTCGTTGTCGACGACATCGTCGGCGAGCGCGAGCCGCTGTGCTCGTGTGGCCTGTCGCGCCATGATCGCGAGCACCTGATCGCGCGAGAAATGATTGCGCGCCATCACGCGGGCGATCTGCGTTTCTTCCGGACAGTCGACGACGAGTATGCGTTGCACACGTTCGCGCCACGTACCGGACTCGACCAGCAGCGGGACCACGAAAATCAGATAGGGCCCTTCGGCTTGCGCCGCCGCGCGCTCGCACTCGGTGCGGATCAGCGGATGGGTAATGGCCTCCAAACGTGCTTTTGCATCGTCATCGGCGAAGACGAGTTCGCGCATGCGCGCCCGGTCGAGCGAGCCGTCGGGGGCCACGAAATCATCACCGAACGTGCGGCGGATGGCCGGCATGGCGGCACCGCCCGGTGCGGTAATGCCATGGGCGATCGCATCGGTGTCGATAATGGCGATGCCGTGCGTGGCGAACAGGTTGGCGACAGTGGTCTTGCCACTGCCGATGCCGCCGGTCAGTCCGATGGCGTAAGTCATGGGGTGCCTCCGATCCACATCATCAATTCGTTGCCACCGAACAGCGTGACAATACCCCCCGCCGCGAGAAACGCGCCGAACGGAAACATCTGGTCGTGGCGCAGCCGGCCCGCGATCCAGGCGCTGCCGGCCACCACGATGGCGAGCAAACACGCCAGCGTCATGATCTGCAACAGCGAGGCCCATCCGAGCCATGCGCCGAGTGCGGCGTAGAGTTTGAAGTCGCCAAAACCCATGCCCTCGCGGCGCCGCAGCAGCCAATAGACCCAGTACAACAGCCAGAGACTCAGATAGCCCGCCGCTGCGCCGATCACCGCAGCAGGGAGCGTGGCGAACCAGTGGCCCAGATTACAGAGCAGGCCCGCCCACAGCAGCGGCAAGGTGAGGATGTCGGGCAGCAACTGCGTGTCGAAATCGATATAGGCGAGCGTAATCAGCGTCCACACGAGACCAAGAGCGCCTACGCTCTGCCAGGTCGGGCCGAAGCGCCAGGCCACGGCCACGCTCAGCAGCGCAGTGAGCAGCGACAACTGCCAGCGGCGTGTCGGGGCAGCGTCGGGAAGCGGCACCGCTTGGAAACGCTCTGCGGATAGCGCGGTGATCGATGCCAAAGGGATATCCGTATCGCCATGGTCGGTGGACGCGGCGGACGCACTCGTGGTGATCGAGGTGGAGGAAGTGAATGCGTTCGCCGCAGTGGCCGACTCCGCCAGCCATGCAAGCTCGACGGCGACCGGCACGCGGCGTATGGCGATATCGAGGAAGAGGCCCGCGACGACGCCGACGGCAGCAAAGAGCGCAAAGCGCCAGTGCGGCGCCAGTTGGGCGAGAAAGTCGATGAGCAGAGGCTCTGCGTAGCCGTTCATGCGACACCGTATCCGAGTTGGAACATCGGCAGATACATGGCGAGCACCATGCCTCCGATCAGCAGTCCGAGCAACGTAATCATCATGGGTTCTAGCGTCGCGCAGGCGCTCACCAGCGTATGTGCGGCTTCTTCGTCCAGCAGATCGGCCGCCTGGTTGAGCATGCGCCCGAGTGTACCCGATTCCTCCCCCACGACGGCGAGTTGCGCGATGACCAGCGGCCAGTGCGTATCGGCCTCAAGTGCCGTGGCCAGCCGTGCACCGCGGGCGACCGACACGTGCACGACATGCGCTGACTGTCGGATGAGGAGGTTGCCACAGGCGTTGGCCGCGGCGTCCATTGCGTCGGGCAGCGCAATGCCCGCGTCTAGCAGTGTGCCGAGCGTGCGGGCCCAGCGCGCGGTGCTTGTCATGCGCAGAATCTGCCCGATGCCGGGCAGGTGCAGAATCAGGCGATCACGCCATCGTCGCGCGCGTGAACTGCGCCTGAGCGTCACGCTGATGGCAACGCCTGCGGCGCTGGCGGCGGCAAGCAGCCACGGCCCGTCGTCGAGCGCCGCGCGGGACACGTCGATAAGCCACCGGGTGAGTGGTGGCAACGGTACGCCACCGCCGGCAGCGTTGGCGAAGAGTCGTTCGAACTCGGGGATGACCCAGCGAAGCAGTGCGATCACGATAGCGATGGCTACGCCCAGCACGGTCAGTGGATAGGAGAGCGCCCGCTGGAGTTTTTCGCGGAGTGCGCGCGTGTGATCGCGCTGGGCGCTGAGCCGTGCGAGCGTCGGCGCCAGTTGTGCGCCCAACTCGCCGGCGGCGACCAGCTGACAATCGACGGCGTTGAAATGATGCGTCGCCCGCGCCATCGCCTGTGCCAGCGGAAAGCCTTGCCTGACGTCGTGCCCGATTTCGCGTGCGAGACGCTTGAGACCACGGGCGTGCGCACCACGCGCGAGAATGTCGAGCGCGGCGCTCAATGGCACACCGGCTGCCAGCAGTGTGGCGAGGCGCCGCATAAGGTTGGCGGCATCGATGGCTTTCACGCGAATGGTGGCGGTGTGGCGGCGCCCGGCGCTCAGATGCGTTACGCGCACATGTTGTCGACGCAGTTCGAGACGTGCGATCGCTTCGCCAGTCGCGATCAGTTCACCTTGCCGGGCACGGCCATCGGCGTCGTGCCCCTGCCAGTGCCAGCGACGGGGTTGGGCGATGGGCGCGTGTCGGGTCTTATTCGCGCCATTGGCGAGAGGGGCGCGATCGGAGCGACGAACGTCGTCTCGCACCTCGTCTCGCCCCACGTCAGGCAGGTGTTGTTGCATCGACATCCTCCTGACAGATCGTGCCCACGGCGGCGTGCCACAAACCGGCTTCGCGTAATGTCATCACGCCTTCGCTCGCCGCCTGTGCTGCCAGTTCGTGAGGGCTGCGCGATTGCGCGATGTTGACCGCTTGCGTCGCGCTGATCGGCATCACCTGAAACACCCCAATGCGGCCCGCAAATCCAGTGCCGTGACAGCGCATGCAGGTGTGGCGGCGCTGCGGTTCGTCGCGGTCCTCTCCACACGCTCCATGCTCGGCAATCTCGCGCGAGCCCGACGGCGTCTCCTTCGATGCGTCGGCGCTCCCGGCGAAATCACTTCGGCCGATGCGGCGATCAACCGACGTAGCGTTAGCCGATGAATCGCCGCGGGGAGTCGCAACATCACACCCCGCCGGACAACGGCGCCTGACGAGGCGTTGTGCGCTGACTAGCAGGAGTGCCGACGAAAGATTGAACGGGGCGACGCCGAGATCCAATAATCGGGCTACGGTGCTCGATGCATCGTTAGCGTGCACCGTGGCGAAGACCAGATGCCCCGTTTGTGCGGCCTGCACGGCAATCGAGGCGGTCTGTGCGTCGCGGATTTCTCCGATGACAAGCACATCGGGATCTTGTCGAAGGAAGGCGCGCAAGGCGGTCGAGAAGTCGAGACCGGCTCGCTCGTTGAGATTGACCTGCGTGACGCCCGGCAGCCGAATTTCGACCGGGTCTTCGATCGTCACGATATTGCGGGTGGTGTCGTTGAGCCGTCGCAGACAACTGTAGAGCGATACCGTCTTGCCGCTCCCCGTCGGCCCCGTGAGCAGAATCATGCCGTGCGGGCGCCCAATGGCCCGCGCGAGCGCCTGGTATTGCATGGGCGTATAACCGAGCGATTCGAGCGAGAGCGGGACCTTGGCGCCATCGAGCAGCCGCACCACCAACTTCTCACCGTAGAGCGTGGGCAGCGTGCTGACGCGGCACTCGACAGGTTCGCCCGCCTCACGCCACAACATCCGGCCATCCTGCGGCAGACGCTTTTCCGAGATATCCAGATGGGCCAGCACCTTCAATCGGGCAACCAGCATGTCGCGCCACGCGACTGGCACTTCGGCGTGCTCGTGCAGTTCGCCATCCACACGCAAGCGGATGCGAAACCGTCGCGCCATCGGCTCGAAGTGAATATCGGAAGCGCCGGCGCGCACCGCTTCGCCGAGCATCTGTTCCAGATACTGGAGGGGCGAGTTGGCTTCGAGTGCGGAAGAGGAAAATGACGCAGCAACCGGCGCTTCGACACTGCGCGATTCAACGGGCGTGTGACGAGATGGCGTCGAGACGATTGGCGATGACATGACAGGGAGTGACGAGAGCGACTTGAAGCTTCAGTCTCGTCAAAACCCAGGGAGATCTCAATCGGAATTGCCCGAAAAATGGGGTGATGTTACGTGCAGTGCGCGAGCAGATGTCAACCTGCTAAACCTGCTCGTTTGCGTCACCTGCGCGGCCGTCGTCAGTGGGCGGATTGATGGTGGTCCGCCGGCTTGAACAATCGCACGGTCTTGATCGCCTGATTGTCGATCTGCACGATCTCCATGCGCACGCCGCTGATCTCCATACTTACCGACGCTTCCGGAATCTCGCGCAGCACTTCGAGGATCAGGCCGTTGAGTGTCTTGGGGCCGTCCGTGGGGAGATGCAGGCCCAGCCGGCGATTCAGGTCGCGAAGCCCGACGCCGCCACTGACCAGGCAATCGGCATCTTTGCTCCAGCCCGAGCGGCTGCCGCCCGAGCCATGGGTGCTCGTGGTGAACTCACCGATCAGTTCCTCGATGATGTCTTCGGTCGTCACAAGCCCTTCGACTTCGCCGTATTCGTTGACGACGAGACCTACGCGCCGATGGTTTTCCTGGAAGTACTGCAACTGGCGCAGCGCAGGCGTATCGCTCGGAATGAAGTAGGGCTCGACGAGCAGCGCGCGCAAGGTGTCGACCGTGAGGTCGTCCGGGTGGCGCAGCGCGGAGAGCGTGCGGCGCACGGGCAGGATACCGACGATGCGATCGATATCGCCGTCGTACACCGGCAGCTTGTTGTGATAGCAGGTCTCGAGCTGCGAGAGGATTGTTTCGAGCGGTGCTGAAATATCGAGCGCTTCGATGCGCGCGCGCGGCACCATCACGTCGTCCACCGCGATGTTTTCCAGATCGAGCAGGTTGAGCAACACACTGCGCGGCTTGGTCGGCATGTAGTTGCCGGCCTCGAGCACGATGGTGCGCAGTTCTTCGGTGGTGAGGCGTGTTTCGCTGGCGTCGCGGCGCGTATTGATGCCGAGCACGCCGAGAATGCCGCGCACAAAACCGTTGAGTACCCAGACGAGTGGTGTCGCGAGGGTGACGATGGGTTTGAGCAGCGCGCTGGTGGGCAGTGCAATGCGCTCGGGGTAAGTCGCGCCGACGATTTTCGGACCAATCTCGGCGAACACGATGATGAGCAACGCAATCAGCGCTGTGGCAACGGTCAAGGTGACCGCATCGTTGCCGAAGTAACGCACGGCAATGGATGTGGTGAGTACCGGGACTACGGTGTTGATGACGTTATTGCCGACGAGAATCGTCGACAGCAGGTCTTCGGTGCGGGAGAGCAGGCCCTGAGTGTCTTTCGCGCCTCGGACGTTGAGGCGCACGAGATGTTTCAGGCGATGGCGGTTGAGCGCCATCATGCTTGTCTCTGAGATGGAGAAGAAGCCCGAGCAGACGATCAGCAGGGCGACGGCGCAAATTTGCGCCCATAAGGGCAAGGCTTCCAAGCGTATGTGTGCACCAGTGGCGCGGGGGGTGGCAATGAGTTGCCACTATAGCAGAGGGGACCCGTCGTTCCGCCAGCGTGGCGCGGTTGTCCGCGAAGGCCGCGAATGCAACGGAGTGCAAGGCATTTGCGCGGGACGGGGATGACGCAGAAATAAAAAAACCGCCGGACGAATCCGGCGGTTTTTTTGCTTTGCATGAGAGCAAAGTGAATCTTGGTCGGGGTGAGAGGATTCGAACCTCCGGCCTCTACGTCCCGAACGTAGCGCTCTACCAGGCTAAGCTACACCCCGCTTTCGATTTTGTCGCTCCGCTTGTTAAGTGCGTCGCGTTATCGAGTAAGAACACAATTCTAGCAGGCTATTTTTGTATTGTGAAGAGGGGAGTGTAGAAATAATTTGTGCGGCGGCATCGGCTTCTTCTTGCGCACGTGCCAGCGTGTAGTCGAGCGCCCCCGTGCGCGTGATCGCGGCGAGGATCGGTTCGAACTTGTCGGTGCCGCCATTTTCGATGGCCTCCCGCACGAGCGCGCGCTCGGCTTCGGTGCCGTGTTGCAGCACATGAATCAGCGGCAGCGTCGGTTTGCCCTCGCGCAGATCGTCGCCGGCGTTCTTGCCCATCGCGTCGGTGTCGCCCGCGTAATCGAGCCAATCATCCATCAATTGGAATGCGGTGCCGAGGCGGCCGCCATATTCCAGTACTGCGGCTTCCGTCTGGGCATCGGCATTCGCCAACACGGCGGCGAGTTGCGTGGCCGCTTCGAAGAGGGTTGCCGTCTTGTACTTGATGACCTGGAGATAGCGCGCTTCGTCGACGTCCGGGTCGTGCATGTTCAGCAGCTGAAGGACTTCGCCTTCCGCAATGACGTTCGTGGCGCGCGCGAGAATCTGCATGACGCGCATGTTGTCCACGCTCACCATCATCTCGAACGAGCGGGAGTACAGGAAGTCGCCGACGAGCACCGACGCCGCATTGCCGAACAGGGCATTGGCCGTCTGGCGGCCGCGACGCAGGTCGGATTCATCGACCACATCGTCGTGCAGCAGCGTCGAGGTGTGGATGAACTCGATGACGGCGGCCAGTTCGAAACGAGCCGGCGAGGTGACGCCAAGCGCATTCGCGACGAGCAGCAACAAGGCCGGACGCAGGCGTTTGCCGCCCGAATTGATGATGTACTCCGAGATCTGATTGATCAGGACCACCTCGGAGGCCAGCCGGTGGCGGATAAGCTGGTCGACGGCACGCATGTCGTCGGCGATGGCGGCCAGTACGTTCTGGGGAGAAGTCGAAGCAGTCAAGACAAGGCTCGGGTGAGGAAAAATTCGCCCCAAATTATATAGTGCGCAGGGCCACTTTCGGGCACCAGCCCCGCGGAATGACTGGCTTCACGGAAGTCTTTGACTCAAAAGGATAAAGTCTGTATAATCCCCGGTTTTCGTGCGCGCATTCTTCGCGACAAGTCCGAAAATACTTCAGTATGACGGGCTGCGCGGGTGGTGTTGGGCCGGTAAGCAGCGTCCAAAGTGTCCCTATAAGTTGTCCTTTTGGGGATCGGGACCCTCGGCCTGCACGGAAAGAAAAATATCTCTTGTTTATGAGTGAGGTTCAACAATGTACGCGGTCATAAAAACCGGCGGCAAGCAATATAAGGTTGCTGCTGGCGAAAAACTTAAAGTAGAACAGATACCGGCTGACATTGGCGCTGAAATCACCATCGACCAGATTCTCGCCGTCGGCGAGGGTGAATCGATTAAGTTCGGTGCACCGCTGGTTAGTGGGGCTTCCGTCAAGGCTACCGTTATCGCCCAGGGTCGTCACCCCAAGGTGAAGATTTTCAAGATGCGCCGTCGCAAGCACTACCAAAAGCGTCAAGGCCATCGCCAAAACTACACCGAGCTGCGTATCGACAGCATCAACGGCTAATCGATAGAGCTAGGTAAGGAGTTAAGTCATGGCACACAAAAAAGCAGGCGGATCGTCCCGTAACGGCCGCGATTCCGAGTCGAAGCGCCTCGGCGTGAAGGTGTACGGCGGTCAGGCAATCCTGGCTGGCGGCATCATCGTTCGCCAACGCGGTACTCGTATGCATGCCGGCGAAAACGTCGGTATTGGTAAGGACCACACGCTGTTTGCACTGGCCGATGGCCACGTGCAATTCGCCATCAAGGGCGCAGCGAAGAAGCAAGTGGTTAGCGTGGTGCCGGCAGCGTAAGCTAAGCCTTTTGCCACCAAAAGGCTCCGCTCTCATGCGGAGCCTTTTTTGTTTGTCCCGTCGCCATCTCCGCGAAATATCGCGAGGCTCACGGGGCGTTGTACAGAATTCAGTATCGTCTGCGGACGGTCGATAAGGCGGAACGGAACCATGAAATTCATTGACGCAGCGCGTATCGAGGTGATCGCCGGGGACGGCGGCAATGGCTCGGCATCGATGCGCCGTGAGAAGTTCGTGCCGTTCGGCGGACCCGACGGCGGCGACGGCGGTCGTGGCGGCAGCGTGTATGCCGTGGCGGATCGCAACATCAATACCCTGATCGATTACCGTTACTCGAAGAAGCATCTGGCGCGCAACGGTGAAACCGGCCGCGGCTCGGATTGCTACGGCAAGGGCGGCGACGACATCCATCTGCGTATGCCGGTGGGCACCATCATCAGCGACATGGACACCGGCGAAGTCATCGCCGATCTGACCGAACACGGTCAGGAAGTGGTCCTCGCGCAAGGCGGTGCAGGCGGTCTGGGTAACCTCCATTTCAAGTCGAGCACGAACCGTGCGCCCCGTCAGAAGACCGACGGCAAGCCCGGCGAGCGCCGCATGCTCCAGCTTGAGCTCAAAGTGCTCGCGGACGTCGGCCTGCTCGGCATGCCCAATGCGGGCAAATCGACCTTCATCGCGTCGGTGTCGAACGCGCGTCCGAAGATCGCCGATTATCCGTTCACCACGCTCCACCCGAACCTCGGTGTCGTGCGCACTGCACCGGGCAAGAGCTTCGTGATCGCCGATATTCCCGGCCTGATCGAAGGCGCCGCCGAAGGTGCCGGCCTGGGTCACCAGTTCCTGCGCCATTTGCAGCGTACGGGCCTGTTGCTGCATATCGTGGACATCGCCCCGTTCGACGAGGGCGTCGATCCGGTGGCGGACGCGAAGGCCATCGTGCTCGAATTGCAGAAGTACGATCAGATGCTGTTCGAGAAGCCGCGTTGGCTGGTGCTCAACAAGGTCGACATGATCCCGGAAGACGAGCGCGCCGAGCGCGTAGCCGACTTCCTCAAGCGTTATGAGTGGGACGGCCCGACCTTCCAGATCTCGGCGCTGACCGGCGAAGGCTGCGAACACCTGTGCCTTTCGGTGCAGGAGTATCTGTATCAGCAACGCGGTGCCGTCGAAGAAGCCCTGGAAGATGCTGCGCTCGATCCGCGGTTCCGCGCCGGCAGTACGACCCCCGAGGCCGCACCCGCTGCCAGCGAACCGGCACCACAAACGCCCCCGGACGATACGCCAAAGGCGTAAACTCCACATCACTCAAGACACGGGCGGTGTCGTCGCAATGACGCTGCCGCCGGTGGTCCGGCCACGCTGGCCGTGAGCGGTGCAGATCTGACGGGGCGTATCAACGCGTTTATTGCGGTTATTGCGATTATCGCGTTCAGCGCCTCCGCCGCAGTCGTCCGACGGTGCCAGCGAACCAGCCTTCCCCAATACATCCGCAGGAGAAACCAGTCCCATGCGTTCGGTCATTGCCGATGCCAGGCGGCTCGTGGTGAAAGTGGGTTCCAGCCTTGTGACCAACGATGGTCGCGGGTTGGACGATGTTGCGATTGCGCGTTGGGCGCAGCAGATTGCCGCCCTGCGGCACGGTGGTGACGGGCGTGCGCCAAAGCAGGTGGTGCTCGTGAGTTCGGGCGCCATTGCCGAAGGCATGCAGCGTCTGGGCTGGACACGTCGTCCGAAAGCCATCGACGAGCTTCAGGCGGCGGCCGCCGTGGGGCAGATGGGGCTCGCGCAGGTCTACGAGACCCGTTTCGCCGAGCACGGCGTGCGCACCGCGCAGATTCTGCTCACGCACGCCGATCTGGCCGACCGCGAGCGCTATCTGAATGCCCGGACCACACTGCTGACCTTGCTGCGCCTGGGCGTGGTGCCGATCATCAACGAGAACGACACGGTCGTGACCGACGAAATCAAGTTCGGCGACAACGACACGCTGGGCGCGCTCGTGACCAACCTGATCGACGGCGATGCGCTGGTCATCCTCACCGATCAGTCGGGGCTCTATACCGCCGACCCGCGCAAGAACCCGGACGCCGAGTTCGTGCACGAAGCGGAAGCGGGCGACGAGCGTCTCGAAGCGATGGCGGGCGGTGCCGGTTCGAGTATCGGCCGTGGCGGCATGCTGACCAAGATTCTGGCGGCCAAGCGGGCCGCGACGAGCGGTGCGCACACGGTGATCGCGTCGGGCCGCGAGGCTGACGTACTGGTGCGGCTCGCGGGCGGCGAGGCGATCGGCACGCAACTGGTGGCGCGCACGGCCGTACTGACGGCGCGCAAGCAGTGGATGGCCGACCATTTGCAGGTGCGCGGGCGCGTTGTGATCGATGCGGGCGCGTGCAAGAAGCTGATCGAAGAGGGCAAGAGCCTGCTGCCGATCGGAGTGATCGACGTGGAAGGCACGTTTGCGCGCGGTGAGGTTATTGCGTGTCTGGATGAAGCCGGTCACGAGGTCGCGCGCGGCTTGTCGAACTACAGCGCCTCGGAGGCCCGGCTCATTCGCCGCCACCCGAGTAGCGATATCGAGCAGGTGCTGGGCTTCGCCAATGAACCCGAACTGATTCATCGCGATAACCTGATTCTGCGCTGAACGAGATGCGCTACCGAGTTTTCCGGGGCGCGATTCTCAACACAGACGCAGAGACAAAAACGCCGGCACGATAACCGTGGCCGGCGTTTTTTTTATGGCATCGAAGTTTCGGTGCGGGCGAGCATCGCCCGCAATGCCATCACTTGTAGTCGGGGTTGCCCACCGGGAAGCGCAGGTTTTGCACGATTTCCTTCGGCTTGCCCAGCGGCGTCTTTTCGCGGCACAGGTAGTCGCGGTACAGGATGCCCTGGTAGGCCGTCGAGCCGTACGGACGAATCTGCCGCCACTCGCTGTTGCGTGCGGCAACCCACGTGCCGTCGGGACGGCCGGTGGCGTACAGACGCGTCTCGAACGTCGAGCAGTGCATGCCCTCGAACGACACGTTGCGTGCGCCTTCCTTGCTGGTGATGACGGCCACGTAGCGCACCACGCCGTCGTCGGACACTTGCACGGACTTGGTGTCGATCGCGTAGGTCAGCGAGGAGTTCGGCAGGGTGGGGAAGGTGGCGAGATCGGCGTTCTGCGGGGCCGTCGTCGGCATCGTGAAGTCGGATTCCTTCCATTTGCCCTTGGCGGCTTCTTGCTGGGCGAAGTATTCGTCGAGATCTTGAACGGGCTGCGACGTGCTGCTGCAAGCGGCAAGCAGCGACAGCGCGGCCAGAGGAGCCAGAACGGCGAGGCGCGGAGTGCGGCGGGTGAAAGACAGGCGCATGAGGTGACGGTCAGTAAGACGGCTGATGAGCGAACGCGGGCGGGGCCGCGCAACATGTTCTGGGTGTTCGATGACGAACGCGACGACAAATGCGACGACGAACGCGGCGAAGACAAACGCGGCGGCGGCGAACACGGGGAATTCAGCACGACGCGGGCATGAAGCCCGCGTACGGATGATGGACAGCGCGGTCGCGGCCCGGTTCAGTGCCCCCCGCCTGCGGAACCCTTTCCAGGGCTAACCGGGCTAACCGCATTGCCCGAATGACCGGCGTGCTCGGCAGCATCGGCATCGTCCACCGCCACCGAAGCACCGCCGCAATCGTCGGTGTATTCGCCCGAGTGATGCTCGCCCGGGCCGGGGTCGATCGCGTCGCCGTACGACCCGCTCGTGGCGCCCGGCGGCAGTTCGCCGATGTGGGCACCCGCGCGCGGAAACCGCCGCCGTTCGTGCTGGGCACGCGCAGTCGTGCGCCGCAGATAGCGCGAGAGTTCGTTGAGCGCGAGTTGATACACTTCGCGTTTGAACTCGATCACGGCCTCGAGCGGCACCCAGTATTCGTTCCAGCGCCAGGCGTCGAACTCGGGATGATCGGTCGCACGCAGGCAGATATCGCAATCGCGACCGACCATGCGCAGCAGGAACCAGATTTGTTTCTGGCCCCGGTAATGTCCGCGCACTTCGCGCTTGATGAACTTGTCCGGCACCTCATAACGCAGCCAGTCGCGCGTGCGACCGATGATTTTGACGTGTTCTGGCTTTAGCCCGGTTTCTTCGTGCAATTCTCGGAACATGGCCTGTTCGGGCGTTTCGCCGTACTTGATGCCGCCTTGCGGGAACTGCCAGGAGTGTTCGCCCAGCCGCTTGCCCCAGAACACTTCATTGCGTGCGTTTAAGAGGATGATGCCGACGTTCGGGCGAAAGCCTTCACGGTCAAGCATACAACCACCCTTGAATCCTTTAAAATTGCTTCGATTATAAACAGATAATCACCGGCGCGGCGGCTGGCGGGGCTCGGGCACCCGACCGAAGCAACCCGGCCGTTGACCCCTAATTTTTCCGGAAATCTGCATGAAAGCCTCTCGTTTCTTCATCGGCACCCTCAAGGAAGCTCCCGCGGACGCCGAGATCGTCAGCCACAAGCTGATGGTGCGTGCCGGCATGATCCGTCGCGTTGCCGGCGGTATCTACGATTACCTGCCGATCGGCCTGCGCTCGATTCGCAAGGTCGAAGCCATCGTCCGTGAAGAAATGAACCGCGCCGGCGCGCTCGAACTGCTCATGCCAGCCGTCCAGCCGGCCGAACTCTGGCAGGAATCGGGCCGCTGGCAAAAGTACGGCCCGGAGCTGCTGCGCCTGAAGGACCGCAACGACCGCGATTTCGTGGTTGGGCCGACCCACGAAGAAGTGGTGACGGACATCGCGCGCCGCGAGATCAAGAGCTACCGCCAACTGCCGGTGAACTTCTATCAGGTGCAGAACAAGTTCCGCGACGAGATCCGTCCGCGCTTCGGCGTGATGCGCGGTCGCGAATTCCTGATGAAGGACGCGTACTCGTTCGATAAGGACCGTGCCGGCCTGCAAGTCTCGTATCAGAAGATGTTCGATGCTTATGTGCGCATCTTCACGCGTCTGGGGCTGGACTTCCGCGCAGTCGTGGCCGACAACGGCTCGATCGGCGGCTCGGGTTCGCATGAATTCCACGTGATCGCCGACACCGGCGAAGACGCCATCGCCTACTGCCCGACGTCGGACTATGCGGCCAACGTCGAAATGGCCGAAGCCGTCGCCCCGCAAGGCGAGCGTGCCGCCCCGGCCGAAGCCCTGACCAAGACCGCCACGCCGGGCAAGGCCAAGTGCGAAGCCGTCGCCGAACTGCTGTCGATTCCGCTCGCGCGCACGGTCAAGTCGATCGTGCTGGCGACCGACAGCGAAGACGCTGGCACCACGGTCTGGTTGCTGCTGCTGCGCGGCGATCACGAACTGAACGAGATCAAGGCGAGCAAGGTGCCGGGGCTGACGGACTTCCGTTTTGCCTCCGAAGCCGAGATCGTCGAGTGGTTCGGCACGCCGCCGGGCTATCTGGGCCCGATCGGCACGAAAAAGCCGGTCAAGCTGGTGGTCGACCGCACGGTGGCCAAGATGAGCGACTTCGTGGTCGGCGCCAACGAGGTGGACTTCCACATCACCGGCGTGAACTGGGGCCGCGATCTGCCCGAAGCCGAAGTGGTGGCCGATCTGCGTAACATCGTGCCGGGCGACGCCTCGCCGGACGGCAAGGGCGAGATCGCGCTGTGCCGTGGTATCGAAGTGGGTCACGTGTTCCAGTTGGGCACCAAGTACTCGGATGCTATGGGCGCCACCTTCCTCGACGAGAACGGCAAGCCGGCGCCGATGGAAATGGGCTGCTACGGCATTGGCGTCACTCGCGTGCTGGGCGCTGCCATCGAACAGAATTTCGATGATCGCGGCATCATCTGGCCGGAATCGATCGCCCCGTTCGAAGTGGTGCTGTGCCCGATGGGCTACGACCGTAGCGACGCTGTGCGCGCCGCGGCCGACAAGCTCTACGAGGAACTGCTGGCCGCCGGTATCGACGTCATTCTCGATGACCGTGGCGAGCGCCCGGGCGTGATGTTCGCCGACTGGGAACTGATCGGCGTGCCGCACCGCGTGGTGATCGGCGATCGTGGCCTGAAGGAAGGCAAGATCGAGTATCAGGGCCGTCGCGAGACGGAAGCCCAGTTGCTCGACGCCGCCACCGTGGCCGAGATCGTGACCGGCAAGGTGCGCGCTGCGAAGGCGGTCTGAGCGTCAGTGAGGCGGGGGCGAGTCGAATCTGGTCTGCACGACGGATGACACCGCACCCGCCAGCCAGCCGTGCGATCTTTTAGAGGTAGAGGTTGCGTCGGCCGGATACTGCATTACCTGACGGCAGTCGCCTTGGCGGCTGCCGTTGTCATATCCAGAGCATTCTCCGTATGGAATACACGTTCGCTTCGGCCACGATCCTGCTGCTGCTCATCACGGATCCGTTCGGCAATATCCCGATTTTCGTCAACGCGCTGCGTAACGTGCCCGCGTCGCGACGGCCGCGCGTGATCGTGCGAGAGGTGCTGATCGCGTTCGCGATTCTGCTGCTGTTCATGCTCGTGGGCGATCGCTTCCTGCGGATGATGAGCCTGACCGATCTGTCGTTGCAGTTGGCGGGCGGCATCGTGCTGTTTCTGATTGCGCTGCGCATGATCTTCCCGCACCCCGATCAGGGCTCGCTGCCGACGGCGGGTGAGCCGCTGATTGTGCCACTGGCGATTCCCGCGCTTGCCGGGCCGTCGGCGCTGGCGACCGTCATGCTGCTGGTGTCGCAACAACCGGGCAGGATGCTCGAATGGATTACGGCGCTGAGCGTGACGATGGCCGTGTGTGCCGTGGTGTTGCTGCTGGCTGACCGTATCGAGCGCCTGCTTGGGTCGCGCGTGGTGGCGGCGTTCGAGCGTCTGATGGGGCTGATTCTCGTGGCCATCTCGGTCGAGATGATCCTCAAGGGCGTGAAAGTCTTCGTGCATCAGTTCTGAGCGCACGTCTCGACAATCGGCAGCAAAAGAAAAGGGCCCCGAGGGGCCCTTTCTTCATGGCGATGTGGCTGATGTCAAAACGATATCAGCGCGGCGTCGTCAGTGCGCGAATGGTCGGCAGGTTGCGCCAGTAACCCTTGGCATCCATGCCGCAGCCGAAGACGTAGCGATCGGGCACGGTGAAGCCGCAGAAGTCGGGATGCGACGGCTTGTCCTTGGCGAGAATCTTCTCGCACAGCACGGCGCTGTAGAACTTCGACGCGCCCATCTCGAGAATCCGGTCGCGAATGGCGGCCATCGTCGCACCTTCGTCGAGGATGTCGTCGAGCACGAGCACCACGCGGTCACGCACCGAGTCACGCGGGGCGACACGCCACTGCATGGCACCGCCGGTGGTGGTGTTGTTGTAGCGCGAGAGGTGGATGTAGTCGAACTCGAGCGGGAAGTCGAGACGCGGCAGCAGCATGCCGGTGAAGACGGCGGCGCCGCCCATGACCGACAGCACCATCGGGAATTCGTCGCCGATGGCGGCCTTGATGGCACCGGCCATCTGGTCGACCGAGGCGTTGACCTGGTCGGACGAGACGATTTCTTCGGAATTACGGAATACTTCGAGGGCTTCTTCGCGGTTCATATGGGGCGACCCTGTATCACTTGTTGCGGGGGATGTCGCTATTTGCGGCCCGGAGTATATACGGAATAGCCGGCGTTGGCCGGATCTGTCCGAAATCTGGCGGGCCGCAACCCTGCGACCGGGGAGAGAACGTCTGCGCGCTTAGCGCATGCCCGGCATCATGCCCTTCATGCTGCGCATCATCTTCATCATGCCTCCGCCCTTGAGCTTCTTCATCATCGTGCGCATCTGGTCGTACTGATTGAGCATGCGGTTGACTTCCTGCACCTGCACGCCCGCGCCGGCAGCGATGCGGCGCTTGCGGCTGGCCTTGATCAGTTCGGGCTTGGCGCGCTCGGTCGGCGTCATCGAGTTGATGATGCCTTCCATGCGGCGCACCTGCTTCTCAGCCTGATCCATATTGGTCTGGCTGGCGGCGGCCTGGAATTGCGCCGGCAGCTTGTCCATCAGCGAGGAAAGGCCGCCCATCTTCTTCATCTGGCCGATCTGCGCCTTGAAGTCGTTCAGATCGAAGTCACCGCCTTTCTTGACCTTCTCCGCGAGCTTCTGGGCGGCCTGCACGTCTACGCCGCGCTGGGCTTCCTCGACGAGCGCGAGAATGTCGCCCATGCCGAGAATCCGGTTCGCCATGCGGTCCGGGTGGAAGACTTCGAGGCCGTCGAGCTTTTCGCCCACACCGACGAACTTGATCGGCTTGCCGGTGATGTGACGCACCGACAGCGCGGCACCGCCACGCGAGTCGCCGTCGAGCTTGGTGAGCACCACGCCGGTGAGCGGCAGCGCCTCATTGAAGGCGCGGGCGGTGTTCACGGCGTCCTGACCGAGCATGGCGTCGACGACGAACAGCGTTTCGATCGGTTTCAGTTCCGTATGCAGGGCGGTAATTTCCTGCATCATCGCTTCGTCGATACCCAGACGGCCGGCCGTGTCGACGAGCAGCACGTCGTGGTGATGGCGGCGCGCCCAGTCCACCGCCGCACGGGCGATGTCGACCGGCTTCTGATCGGGTTGCGACGGGAAGAAATCGGCATCGACCTGTTCGGTCACCGTCTGCAACTGCGCAATAGCGGCAGGGCGGTAGACGTCGACGGAAACGGTGAGGACTTTCTTCTTCTGCGCGCGCAGCAGCTTGGCGAGCTTACCGACGGTGGTGGTCTTGCCGGCGCCTTGCAGACCGGCCATCAGGATGATGGCGGGCGGGGTGGTGGCGAGATTGAGTTCGGCGGCGCGGCCTTCGTAGTCGCCGCCCATGAGCGCGGTCAGTTCGCGCTGGACCACGCCCACGAGCGCCTGACCCGGCGAGAGGCTGCCGACGACTTCTTCGCCGAGTGCCTTTTCGCGCACCTTGGCGACGAAATCGCGGACCACGGGCAGGGCAACGTCGGCCTCAAGCAGGGCAAGGCGCACTTCGCGCAGCATTTCCTGCGTGTTGGCCTCGGTCAGACGGGCTTCGCCGCGCAGGGTCTTGACGACCTTGGCAAGGCGCGTAGTGAGATTGTCGAGCATGAAACGTATCCTGTAAGACCCGCAGTGGCCCGGTGGGCGGGCGTGCCCGGGCGAGTGAGCAGCACGGCAGCGCGCCCGTCATGGGCTGGTGTAAACTTCAAACATGACTATTTTACTGTATGCGCTGACCGCCATCCTCTACGCCGGGTTGGCGGTTTGTTCGTGGCAAGGTTACCGGCGCGATGCCGCACTCGCGATGGCGGGCGGGCAGCTCGCGCCTGCGCCGGTCACGGGCACGCCTTCGCGTTGGCCGATGCAGCTTTCGCTGTTCGTCGCGCTCGCGCTGCACGGGGTGTTGCTGCATCAGACGATCTTCCGTGCCGACAGCATGCACTTCGGTTTCGCGTACATGCTCTCGGCCATGCTGTGGCTCTCGGTGGGCATCTACTGGATCGAGAGTTTCTTCTTCCCGCTCGACAGCCTGCGGCTAATGGTCACACCGATCGCGGCCGTGGCCTGCATCCTGCCGCTCGTTTTTCCCGACGTGCGAATTCTCGGCTTTGCGGCTGAACCGATCTTCAAGGTGCACTTCATCATCGCGAACATGGCATACGGCTTGTTTGCGCTCGCGGCACTGCACGCGCTGCTGATGATTTATGCCGAGCGGCAACTGCATCCGTCGCGCGGCAGCGAGCCGACCGGCTGGCTGGCCCGCTGGCTCGAAACGCTGCCGCCGCTGCTCACGATGGAGAAGCTGTTGTTCCGTCTGATCGGTGCGGGCTTCGTGCTGCTCACGCTGACGCTGATTTCCGGCGTGATGTTCTCCGAGGCGTTGTTCGGGCGCGCGGTGCGCATTGATCACAAGACCGTGTTCGCGGTGGTGTCGTGGCTGATGTTCGGCGCGGTGCTGCTGGGGCGGCATTTTTATGGGTGGCGCGGTAAGGTCGCGCTGCGTTGGGTTCTGGCGTCATTCGTGGCGCTGTTGCTGGCGTATGTCGGTTCTCGCTTCGTGCTAGAGGTGGTGCTGCATCGCATGACGGAGACTTGAAGCGCGATGCGCAATATCTTGTTGTTACTGGTGTTGTTGGTGCTGGGCACCTGGTGGATGCGTCATAACGAGCGCAAGCGCGATGCCGATCGCATGCGCCCGCCGCCCGCGAACGGGGCGAAGACCACCGTGCAACAGTCGCTGCCGCCGGCCGAGCGCATGGTGCGCTGCCAGGAGTGCGATACCTATTTGCCCGAGAGCGACGCCATACACGGCGCCGGTGGCACGCATTTTTGCAGTGGCGCGCACCGCGACGCCTATCTCGCGCGCGAACGCCGCGCCTGAGCCCCGAAGCGCGGCCTCACCGCGCATTCGTCGGGGCCCATTTCTCGCGTATTCTCCGCGCTTTCCATCCCGCTTCCGCTCTCTATTAGCAAGCCTGCCCCGGTGGCCGGCTTGCGCATGCCTGTCGCATGCACTAAAACACAGTAACCAGCCCCGTACAGAACAAGAACGAGCGTGACGAGACGGGGACGGGGATCAGTCGACAGGAGGGCGCCATATGTTGATGCGCAGACGGATGTATTTCCTTCTTCCCGATTTGGCGAGTGCGCAGCGCACGATGAGTGACCTGCTGCTGGCGCGAATCGAGGAGCGTCACATCCACTTCATGGCACGTGACGAAATGGATCTGGAGGGACTGCACGAGGCTAACCTCCTACAGACTTCCGATATCGTGCACGGCGCTGAAGCCGGGCTCGTGATCGGTGGCTTCTGTGGGCTGGCAGTCGGTGCAGTCGCGGCGTTTTTCCCCATCGTGGGCACACGTCCCCAATGGGAGCTGATGATCATTACCGCGCCGCTCGGTTCGCTGTTCGGCGCGTGGGTGTCGAGCATGATCGGCGTATCGGTGCCGAACTCGCGGCTCAAGATGTTCCGTGAGCCGCTGGAGCAAGGCCAGATTCTGCTGATGGTCGATGTGCGCGAGAGCCGCGTCGACGAGGTTCGCGAGATGTTGAAAGCACACCATCCCGAAGCGCATATGGAAGGGGTGGAGGCGGCGATTCCGGCATTTCCGTGATCGATGGGTTCATCCGGCCGGCAACGGCCAATGGCGCCGCCCCTGTGAGCGGTGCGGGGTGGTACGCGTGTTGCACGACACGAGTCCGTTGCCACCCCCGGGCGTGGCAACGCCCATGGAAGCCTCTCGGCCTGGTGCGGCGAGAGGCTTCTTCTTTGGGGATTCTGCCGATTTTTTTCCGGGCATCGGCAGGGCACATTGACGGTGTTGTGCATCCCATCGTGCGTCACATCGGGGATCGCATTGCACCTCGCAGCGCCCTTTGGGCCCCCCGCCGGCGGCGTCACGCCAAGTGGGCTACAATGGCGCCCCTCGCTCTACGGGAGATCGCTGTGCCCGTCATGCTCCAGTCATTTGTGTCCCCTAATGTTGCCCACCGGCCGGATCGCCGCGTCAGCGCTTGCGCTGCGGTATCCCGCATGTTGTCGCGGGGCGCGGCATGAACGCACCGGATCGATCGAAAGTCGAAGGCACACCGAATCGGCTGCCGGTCTTCACGCTCGACACCGAAGGCTGGGTGCGCGAAGCGCAGCGACTGCCGTCGCCGAATTTCGACGCGCGCCCGGCTGGGCTGCCGACCGACTTGCTCGTGGTGCACAACATCTCGCTGCCGCCGGGGCAGTTCGGGGGCGACGAGATTCCGGCGTTCTTCCAGAACCGGCTCGACCACGATGCGCATCCGTTCTTCGACGAGATTCGCGGCGTGCACGTGTCGTCGCACTTTCTGGTGCGCCGTGATGGTGCGTTGCAACAGTTTGTGTCGTGCGACGCCCGGGCATGGCACGCCGGTGCATCGTCGTTCGAAGGGCGTGCGCGCTGCAACGACTTCTCGATCGGGGTGGAGCTGGAAGGCACCGACGAGACGCCGTTCACGGCGGCGCAGTACGCAACGCTTGCAGCGCTGACGCAAACGTTGCAGGTGCGTTATCCGATTCAAGCTGTCGCCGGACATGCCGATATAGCACCGGGTCGGAAGACGGATCCGGGGCCGCATTTCGAGTGGCAGCGGTTGCGTCGAATGGCGGGCCTGAACCCCGCGATGTTGCCGTTTCAGCCGGCGGATTAACCCCCATGCCGGAATAGGTTTTGCTTGACACGGCGACGCCACGGGCCTTCCCGGCGACACAAATTTTTGAGTTTGCGGAGTGCGTCATCTCCACTATACTTAGTGCCAATTCGGGTGCCGACCACTATATGTAGTGGTTTTTCATGAGGTCGGCGCAGGAAGCAATATCCATCAATACCGTGCTTGTCCCGCGGCATTTTGTGGGGCGGTACAGCAGCAAAGCCGTGCAGCGGACACCTCGAACCCTTGGCCGTCCGTCGGTCGTGCGGTGTTCAGCACTTCGCTCCATCGGCGCCCCCAGGGCGCATTTTTGCCGGCCGTCAAACTGGTAGAGACGCGCTAACAGCACCATCTCATTGGAACGGGAGTTTTTACATGCAGACTAACGAAAACCTCACCCGCCCGAACCCGACGGCCGCCGCGAATGCCGGCAGCACGGGTGCGTCGGCGCCCCAAACTACGGGCGCCTTCGCACCGGCGACCAACGCCGACTTCAAAGTGATTCGACGCAACGGCGCGGTGGTGGGTTTCGAGCCGTCGAAGATCGCCATCGCCGTGACCAAGGCGTTCCTCGCCGTGAACGGCGGTCAGGGTGCGGCTTCGGCGCGTGTTCGCGAACTCGTGGAGCAACTGACGCAAGCCGTCGTGCGTGCGCTGGTGCGCAGCCGCCCGAACGGCGGTACGTTCCACATCGAAGACATTCAGGATCAGGTCGAACTCGCGCTCATGCGCGAAGGCGAGCACAACGTCGCACGTGCCTACGTGCTGTATCGCGAAAAGCGTTCGCAAGAGCGTGCTCACTCGGTCGAAACCACGCAAGAATCGGCAGCGCCTGACGCACCGGTGCTGCGTGTGACCGACAACGGCGTGACGCGCTCGCTCGACATGGGCGTGCTGCGTGGCGTGGTGCAGGCCGCTTGCGAAAACCTCGGCAACGAAGTCAGCGCCGAGCCGATTCTGACCGAAACCCTCAAGAACCTGTACGACGGCGTGCCGCTGTCGCAGGTGTACGACTCGGCGATCCTCGCCTCGCGTACGCTCATCGAGAAAGAGCCGGCGTACAGCCTCGTCACCGCCCGTATTCTGATGCACACGATCCGCCGCGAAATCCTCGGCGAAGAAGTGCCGCAGGGCGAGATGGCAGCCCGTTACGTCGAATACTTCCCGCGCTTCATCAAGCAAGGCGTGGAAGCCGAACTGCTCGACGAGCAACTGCTGACGTATGACCTGGCCAAGCTGGGCGCTGCACTCGACGCATCGCGCGACCTCCAGTTCAACTATCTGGGTCTGCAAACGCTGTACGACCGCTACTTCCTGCACATCGACAGCCATCGCATCGAAATGCCGCAGGCGTTCTACATGCGTGTCGCAATGGGTCTGGCGCTGAACGAAGTCGAGCGCGAAGCACGTGCGATCGAGTTCTATCAGATCCTCTCGAGCTTCGACTTCATGAGCTCGACCCCGACGCTGTTCAACTCGGGTACGCGCCGCTCGCAGCTGTCGTCGTGCTACCTGACGACCGTCTCGGACGATCTGGAAGGCATTTACGAAGCGCTCAAGGAAAACGCACTGCTGTCGAAGTTTGCCGGCGGTCTGGGCAACGACTGGACGCAGGTTCGCGCGCTCGGCTCGCACATCAAGGGCACGAACGGTAAGAGCCAAGGCGTGGTGCCGTTCCTGAAGGTGGTCAACGACACGGCCGTGGCCGTGAACCAGGGCGGCAAGCGCAAGGGCGCGGTCTGCGCGTACCTGGAAACGTGGCACCTGGATATCGAAGAATTCCTGGAACTGCGTAAGAACACCGGCGACGACCGTCGTCGTACGCACGACATGAACACGGCGAACTGGATTCCCGATCTGTTCATGAAGCGCGTGATGGAAGGCGGTGAATGGACGCTGTTCTCGCCGTCGACCTGCCCGGACCTGCACGACAAGTACGGCAAGGCCTTCGAGCAGGCGTACACCGCTTACGAAGACAAGGCAGCGCGCGGCGAACTCAAGCTCTTCAAGAAGGTGCCGGCACAAGCGCTCTGGCGCAAGATGCTGGGCATGCTGTTCGAAACCGGTCACCCGTGGATCACGTTCAAGGACCCGTGCAACATCCGTTCGCCGCAGCAACACGTGGGCGTGGTGCACTCGTCGAACCTCTGCACGGAAATCACGCTGAACACGAGCGAGACCGAAATTGCCGTGTGTAACCTCGGCTCGGTGAACCTGGTGGCTCACCTGAAGCAGACGGCCAACGGCTACGAGCTGGATCACGAGAAGCTGCAACGCACGGTTCGCGTGGCGATGCGCATGCTCGACAACGTGATCGACATCAATTACTACGCCGTGACGAAGGCGCGTAATTCGAACCTGCATCACCGTCCGGTGGGCATGGGCATCATGGGCTTCCAGGACTGCCTGCACCTGCTGCGCACGCCGTATGCGTCCGACGATGCCGTCGAGTTCGCCGACCGCTCGATGGAAGCCGTTTGCTACTACGCCTACTGGGCGTCGAGCGAGCTGGCCAAGGAACGCGGTCAGTACTCGTCGTACAAGGGCTCGCTGTGGGATCGTGGCATCCTGCCGCAAGACTCGATCAAGCTGCTGGCTGAAGAGCGCGGCGGTTACCTCGAAGTGGACCAGTCGGCAACGCTGGACTGGGACAGCCTGCGCAAGCACATCGCTTCGCACGGCATGCGCAACTCGAACTGCGTGGCGATCGCACCGACCGCAACGATCTCGAACATCATCGGCGTGTCGGCCTGTATCGAGCCGACGTTCCAGAACCTGTACGTGAAGTCGAACCTGTCGGGCGAATTCACGGTGGTGAACGAGTATCTGGTGCGTGATCTGAAGGCGCGCGGCCTGTGGGACGAAGTGATGGTCGCCGACCTGAAGTACTTCGACGGCTCGCTCTCCCGTATCGACCGCGTGCCGGCCGATCTGCGCGAGATCTACGCCACGGCCTTCGAAGTCGAGCCGAAGTGGCTGGTCGAAGCAGCTTCGCGTCGTCAGAAGTGGATCGATCAGGCGCAGTCGCTCAATATCTATATGGGCGGCGCTTCGGGCAAGAAGCTCGACGAGACGTACAAGCTGGCGTGGACGCGCGGTCTGAAGACCACGTACTACCTCCGTACGATGTCGGCCACGCACGTCGAGAAGTCGACGGTGAACCACGGTGCGCTGAACTCGGTGAGTTCGGGCGGCGTGACGCCGACGAGCAGCTTCTCGGCCGAGCCGACCTCGCCGTTGGCCCAGCCGATGCCGGAAGCCGAAGGCGCGGTCTGCACGATGCGTCCGGGCGATGCCGGTTTCGACGAGTGCGAAGCCTGCCAGTAAGTTGAGTTCGCGCCGGTGCCGGTTCGGTACTGGCCACTCGGAAAAAACCCCGTCGGTCCTTCAGGACGACGGGGTTTTTTCTTGCGGGCTTTCCCGCTCAGGTCAGATCACACCAGATCACGCCAAATCAATCCGCATCGACAGGTTGAGCGTCTCGCCATGCGGCACCCGGACGTGGTCGTGATCGAAGTCACCTACGCGATGTGTCGACGGCTCCAGACACAGGTAGGGGCGCCCAGCGGGCGAGTGCACCACGAGCCACGAGGCATCGTCGCTGCGCACCGTCGCCGAGCGCAGGCCGCCTGCGTAGTCGATGCGGGCATCGAACCGGCCGGCCTCGGTGGGCACTTCGGCGAACCACGTCGAGCGGCCTTTGCTGTCGAGCCCGCCGCCGACCGACACCACCTCGATGGCGCCGACATGAATGCGCTGCTCGCTCGGCCACCGGACGTCCTCCGAAGGCGAGCGCCAGATGGATTCCGCTTCGAACGTCAGGCGCGCTCCGGCGGGCCAGCGGAAGTAGGGATGCAGGCCGAGCCCGGCCGGCATCTCGCCCGCCGAGAGGTTGGTGAGCGAGAGCTGCATGTCGACACCTTGCGCATCGAGCGATATCGACAGATAGGCCTGATAGTGCCAGGGCCACTCGGGTTGCGCGGGGCTGTCGAGTTGCAGCACGCAGCAGTGCGCGCTCTCGTCCACGACTTCCCACGCGCGGCGCAGCCCCCAGCCATGCAGCGAACTGGAGGCCACTGCCGCTTCACGGGCGGTGATGGTGCGGCCTTGCCAATGGAGCGTGTCGTCGCGCAACTGATTGGTGTAGGGCAGCATCGGGAACGCGCCGGCCTTCGGCCATTCGTCCGACGCAAAGGGTTCATTGCCGAGCGGCATGAGGTAGTCGAACAGATCGCCGCGTGTGTCGCGCCGCGCCAGTCTTGCGAGCCGCCCGCCGCAGCCCGGTTGCACTTCGGCAATCAACGACCCGGCCGAGAGCCGGACCGGCTTGCCCGGGGTGAGGGTGAGCGGCGTCGCGCCCGGGGGATGTGTTGCGAGGGCGCGCGCGTTGTCGGCATCAGGGGAATGCATCGTCAGTATCTCCTTCGTCTCCTTCGCGTCTTGACGCGCCGCGCGTCCGGATCTGTCGTCCGGATTCGCTGCACGGGTGACGCGTGACGCATAGGATACGCCCGATGTCGTCGTGCCGAGTGGCTCGCCGTCAACGTCGCATTCGGTGCTGCGCAAACCCTACCGCCGGCCCGCAAATCGTGGCAACATGCCGGTCCCGCGGGCCTTGGCGGCCATGGCACGAGGGGTGCGGCAGAACACTAGGTATAGTGGTTTGTATGGGGTGCGGCACTATATATAGTGGAGGGTGCTGGAATACGCGACGTAATTGTGCTAAATTTGAGTCATTCAATTCGACGTCGGGAGGTCATGATGTTGCCAGTGACGCAAACCAACTCCCCCGTCTGCGAAGTTCCTCAAAAGTGCGCGAATGCGCCTCTGACTGGCCCCCGAAACACGGTATCGACCCTTGCGGATTTTCCGCCGCCCGTCACGCGAATCGCGCGATGATGTCCGCCGGAACGCATGGCTTTTTGCGCGTGACCCAGTAAGTTAAGTAACCATTAATTCGTATCAGCCGAGTCGCACACGCCCCAGGCGGGTGATCGGCTGATCTGCCACTTCGGCGGTGTGCGTAGTTGTGTGCACCGCATCAACCTGAACGGACCGAGACCCTATGTTGAACTGGGAAGAAGAGACCACCACCGCCAAACCTGCTGCACCGGCAGCCCCCGCCGCTAGCTTCTCGCCGGCGGAGAACATCCTTGGCACGCAGGGGGATACCCCGAACGTGATCGCCTCGTCGTCGACGCGCCGCGTGAGCGCCTCCGACAAGCGCGTGATCAACGGCACGACCGACGTGAACCAGCTGGTGCCGTTCAAGTACAAATGGGCGTGGGAAAAGTATCTGGCCGGTTGCGCCAACCACTGGATGCCGCAGGAAGTGAATATGTCGCGCGACATCGCCCTGTGGAAGGACCCGAACGGCCTGACCGAAGACGAGCGCCGCATCATCAAGCGCAACCTCGGCTTCTTCGTGACCGCCGACTCGCTCGCCGCGAACAACATCGTGCTCGGCACGTATCGCCACATCACCGCGCCCGAGTGCCGTCAGTTCCTGCTGCGTCAGGCGTTTGAAGAAGCGATCCACACGCACGCCTATCAGTACATCGTCGAGAGCCTGGGCCTGGACGAAGGCGAGATCTTCAACGCGTATCACGAAGTCGCGTCGATTCGCGACAAGGACGAGTTCCTGCTGCCGTTCATCGAAGTCGTTGCCGACCCGTCGTTCCAGACCGGCACGCAGGAGAATGACCAAAAGCTGCTGCGCTCGCTGATCGTGTTCGCCTGCATCATGGAAGGTCTGTTCTTCTACGTCGGCTTCACGCAGATCCTCGCGCTGGGCCGTCAGAACAAGATGACCGGTGCTGCGGAGCAGTATCAGTACATCCTTCGCGACGAGTCGATGCACTGCAACTTCGGCATCGACCTGATCAACCAGGTGAAGCTGGAAAACCCTAACCTGTGGACGCCGGAGTTCCGCGACGAGATTCGCGAGCTGTTCAAGAAGGCCGTCGAGCTGGAGTATCGCTACGCTGAAGACACGATGCCGCGTGGTGTGCTTGGTCTGAATGCGGGCATGTTCAAGAGCTATTTGCGCTTCATCGCGAATCGTCGCTGCGCACAAATCGGTCTCGAGGCGCTCTACCCGAACGAAGAGAATCCGTTCCCGTGGATGAGCGAGATGATCGACTTGAAGAAGGAGCGCAACTTCTTCGAGACGCGAGTGATCGATTATCAAACCGGCGGTGCGTTGAGCTGGGACTAAGCGTGTAGTGAAAATGGGTGTTGGCTGCAAAGCCAGCATTCATGCGGTTCTTGAGAGGGTGGTGTGTGCGTGCGAAGCACGCGTGACTTGTGCGAAGAGAAGTCAAAGCGAAGCGCAAGAGAAGGCATGAGTCACACACATCGCCCTCGTCATCGCATGCTCGTGAGTGCGTCGAAGCGATCGAAGCACGCGTGCGATGTGCATCAAATACAACAGATTGACTTCTTCGTTGCGATTGATGTGCGCTTTTTTATGCGCAAAGTATTAACATCGCATCACAAAAGAATTATTATTCGCTCAAATAAATTGCAGTCTCGATGAACACACGAAAGCACATTGCTTTCCTCCCGCGACAGAGAGCTGGTAGTTACGGAGCGTAAAAACCTTGGTGCATAGCAAGCAGTATCGCTTATCCGCTATCGCAATCTCCTCCATCCCGATGACGGGACAGGCAAGCTACCCCCCGAAGAATCTGGCGAACTCCCCCTATCAAGACAATCGAATTGCTGACGGCGATGTCGTCGGCAATTTTTTTGCGCGCGTGACCACTCATGGTAAGCGTCATGCGCGCAGCGCCGAATTCATTAGCGTAAGCCGTCGATGTCCGATGCGTACGCCGATGAATAGCCCGCTCGCCGGCGGTTCGCCGTGCGGTGGTCGGGTTTCCTTCTCAGGTAGTTTCGTTTGAGTGATATCTCACGTTAAGGAGCATTGTGATGGCTACTACTGCTAAGAAAAAACCCGCAGTCAAGAAGGCTGCTGTTGCGAAGAAGCCGGTAGCGAAGAAGGCTGCTGCTGCCAAGAAGCCTGTCGCCAAGAAGGCTGTGGCCGCTAAGAAGCCGGTCGCTAAGAAGGCTGTTGCCGCTAAGAAGCCGGCCGCCAAGAAGGTCGCCGCTAAGAAGCCGGCAGCCAAGAAAGTCGCAGTGAAGAAGGTTGCTGCGAAGAAGCCGGTGGCCAAGAAGGCAGCGGTGAAGAAGGTTGCAGCCAAGAAGCCGGTGGCTAAGAAAGCCGCAGTGAAGAAGGTTGCTGCGAAGAAGCCGGTCGCTAAGAAAGCAGCCGTCAAGAAAGTCGCCGCCAAGAAGCCGGCAGCCAAGAAGGCAGCAGTGAAGAAGGTTGCTGCTAAGAAGCCGGCTGCTAAGCCTGCTGCGAAGAAGGCTGCTGCGAAGAAGCCGGCTGCCAAGAAGCCTGCCGCTGCTGCGAAGAAGCCCGCTGCCAAGCCGGCCGCTAAGCCGGCTGCTGCCAAGAAGCCCGCTGTGAAGAAGGCTGTCGTGAAGAAGGTTGCCAAGCCTGCTGCGGCTCCCGCAGCAGCGCCGGCAGCGGCTCCGAAGACGGCACTGAACCCGGCAGCTGCATGGCCGTTCCCGACCGGCAGCCGTCCGTAATTCGAGTGCTGACGCAGGGACCAAGACACTTAGGTGTCTTTTGACCGAGTAGTCCTACTCGATCAGAAACCCGCTGTGACGCTAGTCGCCACAGCGGGTTTTTTCATGGGCGAACGGTTCTCGTCGCAACGCCGCACACTGGCAGTCGTGTTGCCCGCGAGTGGCGAGGTCGGTGTGCGTGTCGCGAGTGGTGTGATGGGCACGGAAATGCAAACGGGCGACCTGTGGTCGCCCGCTGCATGTGCTTGGATTGCGCGCAGAGCGCCGTGGTGGCGCTCGCGAGTCTTGCCGTCTTCCTGATGCCTTAATGCGTCACGCGCGTCACACCGCCGCTCGAGAGCAGGCGTACGCGTTGGCCCGGCTGGAACGCATCGTCGGCATCCTGCGTGATGGCACGCAGCTCACCGTTGTCGAGTCGCACGGTGATCTCAAGCCCCGCCTTCTTGCTCATGCGGTTCTCGACGGCTTGGCCGGCAACTGCGCCGAGCAGACCGCCGATGATGCCTGTGGCAATCGAGCCGCGACCGCCACCGATGGCGCTGCCACCGATCGCACCCAGTGCGCCGCCGCCGACAACACCGAGCACGCCCGGATCGCCGTTGCTGCTATCGATCGTCACCGGACGAACCGATTCGACCGTGCCCATGCGAACGACTTGCTCGCGTTGTGCCTGGCGGCTGTTGTAGACGCTCGCGGAATTGCTCGGGCCGAACGCCGTGCAGGCGGACAGCATGAGCGATGCCGTGACGGTGAGAACTACGAGCGGTGTGGTCAGTCGTGCCATCGTTAATATCCTGGAATCATTCGAAGCGGTGGCCGAACGCTTCTTCATATTGCGCGTCGATGTCGGCGCGCGTCGGTGCATAGGTCTGCGGGCCTTGCTCGGCAATCTTGAGCGAACCCATCAGACTGGCCAGTCGGCCAGTGGTCGGCCAGTCGAGACCCTTTTCGATGCCATAGAGCAACCCGCCACGGAACGCATCGCCGCATCCGGTCGGGTCGACGACTCGCTTGGCTTTCACAGCAGGAATGTCGTGCTGCTCACCGCCGGCGAAGATCAGGGCCCCGTGTTCTCCGCGCGTGACGATCAGTGCCTCGACTCGCGACTGGAGGTCTTCCAGCGACCAACCGGTCTTGGAGGCGAGGAGCTTGGCTTCGTAGTCGTTGACCGCCAGATAAGTGGCAAGTTCCACGATGCGACGCAGTGTCTCAGACGACAGAATCGGCAGGCCCTGACCCGGATCGAACACGAACGGGACACCGGCGGCGGCAAACCCTTCGGCGTGCGCAAGCATGGCGTCGGGGCCATCGGGGGCCACGATGCCGAGCGTCGCGCCCTTCACGTCGCTCACGTGGTTTTGTGCCGAGAACATCATCGCGCCCGGGTGGAAGGCCGTGATCTGGTTGTTGTCCAGATCGGTGGTGATCATCGCGTTGGCCGTCATGGTGTCGGGCACCGTGCGCACGAACTCGGTGGTCATGCCGAGCGAGCTGAAGCGCTCCAGGTAGGCACCGCCGTCTTCGCCGACCGTGGCCATCACCGTGGGCGAGCCGCCAAGCAGATGCAGGCTGTAGCCGATGTTGCCCGCGCAGCCGCCGAAGTTGCGGCGCATGGTCGGCACCAGGAAGCTCACGTTCAGGATGTGCACCTGGTCGGGCAGGATGTGCTCGCCGAAGCGGCCTTCGAACGTCATGATGTTGTCGTAGGCGAGCGAGCCGCAGATCACGGTAGTCACGAGATGATTCCTTGTTAGTTAGAAGTCAGGGGGCACGGCGGCACGGTAGCCGGACGGCAATGTGCCGGCGCAGGCGCCGGCACGAGTCATGCAATCGGCCGTCACGGATGACGGCCGACGAACTACCGGCTTACGCCAGCGCAGCCAGTGCGGCGTCGTAGTTCGGTTCGTTCTTGATCTCGGGCACGAGTTCGGCGTGCACGACGCGGTTCTCGGCATCGAGCACCACCACGGCGCGGGCGCTCACGCCGGCGAGCGGGCCAGTCGTGATGGCCACGCCGTAGTCCTTCAGGAACTCACGGCCGCGCATGGTCGAGAGCGTGACGACGTTGTTCAGGCCTTCGGTGGCGCAGAAGCGGCTCATGGCGAACGGCAGGTCGGCCGAGATCACGAGCACGACGGTGTTATCGAGCTTGCCGGCGGCTTCGTTGAACTTGCGGGTCGAGGTGGCGCAGGTCGGCGTGTCGAGGCTCGGCACGATGTTCAGGACCTTGCGTTTGCCCGCGAAGTCCTCGAGCGTGACGTCCTGCAATTTGGCATTGACCAGCTTGAGCGCCGGTGCAGTTTGCCCTTTTTGCGGGAACTGGCCGTCGACTTCGATGGGGTTGCCCCCGAGGGTGACTTGGGACATTGATATCTCCTAGTGTTGAGTGCGGCAGCGCTATCAGGGATAAAACGCGAGTACCCGATAGTTACTGGCAAGCGCTGCTTGCGCCGACAATCGTAACCGAATCGTGCGTTCGTTGTGCGGTGCAAGGCCAGCATCGCGCAACGCGCCGTCGGCAACATAATCGCCCGCAGCAAAAACGCGTCGTACGACCGGCTTGCCGTCGATATCCGAGAGTGTGAGTTCGAGCGATGGCCACGCCACCGCGTGACCGGCGTCGTTGCGCATGAACACGGTCAGCGTCATCGGCACGCTGTCGGCCGGGACGGCGGCGTCTGCCGAGGCGTCGCTCGCGGCGGCGATGGTTGCCGCTGTCGCGGCGCTGGCAGCGGCGTTGCTATCCGTCGTGCCGGTGGCGCTGCCGTCGTCGGTCACCAGCGTGACGCTCGAGAGTTGCAGCATGTCCGGCTGACGTGCGGGTGCGATGGCGATATGCAGCGGACGTCCAACGGTGGCGAACGCGTCGCGCAGCGCAGGGATTCGGTCAACGAGCGCCGCGCGCTCGATCCATGCCCACTGTGCGAGCAGACCGATGACGGCCAGCGTAATCAGCACACGCCAGATGACGCGGGCGGCACCCGGTGGCTTTTCGGTAGGTGCGATGGCCGATGCGCCCGCGAGCTTTGCACTTGCCGGTACCGCCGTCGGTGCAGGCAATACGGTGGGATCGTCGTCGATATAGCGTCCCGGGCCATGCTGCATCTGCGCACGGCTCTCGTCGGGCGTGCCGAGCAGTGCCGCGATGGCCGTCGGCGTCAGCATCTCGGGCACGGTCGTGCGCGCTGCCGAGGCTTCGCTGTCGCTGTCGCTTAGGCTTGGGTTCGCGGTGTCGGCGTGTTCGCTAACGACGGGGGCAGGTGCTGATGCGACCGGTGAGGCGACCGGCGACGTGTGCATCTCCGGCACTGACTCGGTTGCCGCTTGAGGTGCCTCGTCGTCTCGCGGCGGTTCACAGAGATACGCGCGTCCGTCGAACACTTCGCGGCAGTGGCCGCAGCGCACCAGACCGTCGCGCAGCTTGAGCTGGTCGGCGACGACGCGAAAGACGGTGTGACAGTGAGGGCAGCGGGTAGCCAGAACGCGCGGGGATAGGGTCATGGGACTCGGCGCGTTGTGAGCGCTTTAACCGGCGGCCTGCCCGTGCAGGCAGACCCAGCCGTCGTGTGCGCGCCAGACCGACATCTTCATATAGGGCGCGTAAGCGGCGATCACCTCATCGGCTTGCCGCTCCAGCACGCCCGAGAGCGCGAGCCGGCCGCCGGGTGCCACACGCGAGGTGAGCATCGATGCGAGCAGCTTGAGCGGATTCGACAGGATGTTGGCGACCACGATATTGAACTGACCGTCACGCAGATCGTCGGGCAGGCCGTATTCGACCGGCGCGTGATTGCGCTCGCTGTTATAGCGTGCCGACTCGACCGCTTGCGGATCGATATCGATGCCGATGACCGGATCGGCGCCGCACTTGCGCGCAAGAATGGCCAGAATGCCCGAGCCGCAACCGTAGTCGAGCAGCGACTGCCCGGCTTGTACGTGTTGCTCCAGCCATTCCATGCACAAGCGCGTGGTCGGATGGCTGCCGGTGCCGAACGCGAGGCCCGGATCGAGTTCGAGAATGAGGGCGTCGGCATCGGGGGCATCGTGCCACGACGGCACGACCCAGATGCGCTCGCCGATCTGCATCGGCTCGAATTGCGATTGCGTCAGACGCACCCAGTCCTGATCTTCGACGTCGCGCACCGTGAAGGCCGGCGATTCGGGCAGGTTGAGTTCGTTGACGGCCGCCGCGAGCAGCACGGCGGCGTCCTGGTCTTCCCCCACCAGCGCGACCACGCGCGAGCGCTGCCACGCGGTGTCCGGCGGGGTGAGACCCGGCTCGCCGAACATCGGTTGCTCGTCGGGGGTGTCGGCATCCGCGTCTTCCACGGAGACCGACAGGACACCCAGGTCGATCAGGGTGTCCGACAGGGCCTCAGCTTGAGCGCGGGCAACTTCCACGACGAGTTCGCGATACATAGGGCGAGTACTTCCTTACAGATGAACGGCTAAAAAACGGCTTAATTACCGCCGACGGCAGACTTCTGCGCCAGCTTGTGTTCCAGATAGTGAATGCTCGTGCCGCCTTCGACGAACTTGGCGTCGAGCATCATTTCCCGGTGCAGCGGAATGTTGGTCTGGATACCTTCGATTACGATTTCCGACAACGCCACACGCATGCGACGGATGGCCTGGTCGCGCGTAGCGCCGTAGGCGATCAGCTTGCCGATCATCGAGTCGTAGTTCGACGGCACGAAGTAACCGTTGTAAGCGTGCGAGTCAACGCGAATGCCCGGGCCGCCGGGCATGTGCCAGGCGGTGATGCGGCCCGGCGACGGCGTGAACTTGTACGGATCTTCGGCGTTGATACGGCATTCGATCGCGTGACCCTGGAACTGAATGTCACGCTGACGCAGCGCGAGCTTCTCGCCGGCCGCGATGCGGATCTGTTCCTGCACGATGTCCACGCCCGTGATCATTTCGGTCACCGGGTGTTCGACCTGCACGCGTGTGTTCATTTCGATGAAGTAGAACTCACCGTTTTCGAACAGGAATTCGAACGTGCCGGCACCGACATAGCCCATCTTCTTGCAGGCGTCGGCGCAACGATCGCCAATACGCTCGATCAGTCGGCGCGCAATCAGCGGCGCGGTGGCTTCTTCGATCACCTTCTGGTGGCGGCGCTGCATGGAGCAGTCACGCTCGCCCAGCCAGATCGCGTTCTTGTGCTTGTCGGCGAGCACCTGGATTTCAATATGGCGCGGGTTCTCGAGGAACTTCTCCATATAGACTTCCGGGTTGTTGAACGCCCGGCCGGCTTCTTCGCGCGTCATGTTGACCGCGTTCACGAGCGCCGCTTCCGTGTGCACCACGCGCATGCCGCGACCACCGCCGCCGCCTGCTGCCTTGATGATCACCGGATAGCCGATCTGGCGTGCAATGCGCACGATTTCCTTCGGATCGTCGGCGGGCAATGCGCCTTCCGAACCCGGCACGCAGGGCACGCCGGTCTTGATCATGGTCTGCTTGGCCGAGACCTTGTCGCCCATCAGGCGAATGGTGTCGGGGCGCGGGCCGATGAAGGTGAAGCCCGATTGCTCGACGCGCTCGGCGAAGTCGGCGTTCTCGGAGAGGAAACCATAACCCGGGTGGATAGCCTGAGCGTCGGTGACCTCGGCGGCGCTGATGAGCGCCGGCATGTTCAGGTAGCTCAACTGCGACGGGGCCGGGCCGATACACACGGCTTCGTCGGCGAGCTTGACGTACTTGGCTTCCTTGTCGGCTTCGGAATAGACGACAACGGTCTTGATGCCCAATTCCTTGCATGCACGCTGGATGCGCAGAGCAATTTCGCCGCGATTGGCGATGAGGATTTTTTCAAACATTTTGTGCAGTCCTGCCCGTAGGGGTAAGGAGCGGGGCCGGACACCCGGCGGTGCGGTGCGGGGGAGCCGCAGTCCGCAACAACGCGTGTGCGTCCGGCAACTGGCTTTAGCCGATCACGAACAGCGGCTGACCGTATTCCACAGCCTGACCGTTCTCGACGAGGATTTCCTTGATCACGCCGGCTTTGTCCGACTCGATCTCATTGAGCAGCTTCATCGCTTCGATGATGCACAGCGTCTGGCCTTCCTTGACCGAGTCGCCTACTTGCGCGAACGCGTCGGCGCCCGGCGACGGGGCACGGTAGAACGTGCCGACCATCGGCGAGGTCACGATATGACCTTGCGGCACGGCCGGGGCCACCGGCGCGGCGGGGGCCGTCGGGATCGCGGCGGGGCCTTGCGCACTCATTTGCGGGGCGACCGGCATGGCCATCTGCATCGGGGCGGCGATCAGTTGCGGCGGTGCCTTGACGATGCGGACCTTGCCTTCGCCTTCGGTGACTTCGAGTTCGGAAATACCCGATTCGGCCACGAGGTCGATCAACGTCTTGAGTTTGCGCAAATCCATGAAGGAAGCTCCTTGATTCGGTATCGACGCGGGAACAGCGTCCCGCGATGGGAAATAGGGGATGAGAGGACTACCCGCCGGTGAGCCGGTGCAGGGCAAATTCGAGTGCGTAGGTATACCCGCGCCAGCCCAGGCCGCAGATCACACCTTGCGCAATATCGGAAAAATACGAGTGATGCCGGAAGGCCTCGCGGGCATGGACGTTCGAGAGGTGAACTTCGACGAACGGGATGCCAACGCCCGCCAGCGCGTCGCGAATTGCCACGCTCGTGTGGGTATAGGCCGCGGGGTTGATGACGATGAAGTCGATCGATTCACCGCGCGCTGCCTGAATCCGGTCAACCAGTGCGCCTTCGTGATTGCTTTGAAACGTCGCCAGTTCGGCACCGGCCGCCTGGGCCTGTGCCAGCAGGGCATTGTCGATGTCGGCCAGCGTCGTGCGGCCATACACCGCCGGCTCGCGAGTACCGAGCAGGTTCAGGTTAGGACCGTGTAGCACGAGAATGCGGTGAGGCATCGGCGAATCAAATTTCACGAAATTGGGCGCAATTAAACGCCAGTTGGTGGATTTTGTCCAGTGGGGCGAAAATCGGCACCGTATTATGCGGGTTTCCGGGGTGTTCGCCCCGACCACCGCAGGGCCGCCCGTTCGGGAGGCCCGGACAAGCGGGGTCAGATGAGCGGTTTGAGCGCCGCGCGCACTTCGTCGGAGGTAATACGCCCGAGCTTCTGATAGTGCATGCGCCCTTGGGCGTCGACCACCACGGTAAACGGCAGGGCGCCGGCCTTGTTACCCAGCGCCCGCGCCAGATCGGTGCCTGCATAGCCTGCCACGAGCAGGGGGTAATCGACCTTCACTTTTTGCTCGAAGGCGAGCATGTTCTGCGCCGTATCGATGCCGATCCCGACGAATTGCACGTTCTTCGCCGCATATTCCTGAGACAGGGCGGCCAATTCCGGCATTTCTTCTACGCACGGACCGCACCACGGCGCCCAGAAGTTGATGACGAGCGTCTTGCCGCGCCACTGCGATACCGGCTGTTCGGTGCCGGTCAGATCGGGCAGCCGGGTCGCGAGCAGTTGGGCGACGGCGGTGTCGGATGTGTCCGCCGCTTGCTGATTGCGGTGGCCGAGCCAGAAGCCGGCCCCGAGCCCCACGAGCGCCAGTACCACCAGGATGACGATGCGTTTTGTCATGACGGGAAGGGAAAAATCACGCTGAGTAGACAATAGCCGGGAAACGGCTGACAAATATGGAGAAGGTGTGGCGATATTGACGCGATGTAGTGACCTGCCGCGTCAGTGTTCTCGTTCGTCCACACGGGCCTGACCGGGAGTGCCGGGGGTGCCGGGGGTGCCGGGAGTGCCGGGAGTGCCGGGAGTGCCGGGAGTGCCGGGAGTGCCGGGAGTGCCGGGAGTGCCGGTGGCGCTGGTGACTTCAGCGGCGCGCGTCCGCGTGGCTTGTGCCTCGGCGGCCATCAAGGCGCGCAAGCCGTTGGCGTCAGTGCGTGCCGGGCGGCCATTGCCGTCGCTCGCCTTGAGCGCACCGCGCATGTCGTCTAGCGAGTAAAGCGACAGGTGCACACCTGCCGGATCACCCCGCTGACCGCGTTGGCGCCACAGGAAACTCAGCGTCTCGACCATGCCCCGGCCATTGAAGTGACGGGATTCGGAGACCTCGTAGTCGATCCCCCGGTTCAGGAGATCGATGGCGACTTCTTTGGGGTTGTCGCAAAAAGCCTGCAAATAGATATCAGATAGCGCCGTGGCCGTACCGTTATAGACCGCACCCGCTATATAGGGGCGGTAGCGGGCCAGCTCGTCCATGACGTTCAGGGCGGCCTCGCGCAGGTGAGCCAGCTCGGCAGGTTGCGTGTCCGACATGAAAATCTGTACGTACTCGCGCACTTCCGCTTCGATCTGGTCGTTATCCGGCAGCAATTCACCCGCAATGCGAGTCTCGCCCGTCACCTGTTTCGCCGCCTTGCGCTTGGCGGTGGCATAGTCGGCCCCCTCCTCGGCGATGAGGCGAGCGGCTGCCAGCGCGATTTCTTCGCGCAGGCGTTGGGCATCGGTCCAGGATTTACGTGTCATGCGGCCGATGATACCCGAAAGGCGTGTCCGGCCGCCTGCCGGGCGCGGCAAGCGTTTGGGGACCTATCCGATACCTATCTGAGACTGCGCCCGGGCCACCCGCGTCACGCGGCAGGTACAATGTAGCCCTCGGTTATCCGCACTCCCATTTCCCGCACGGGCACTGCCCGTCCTCATCAGCTCCCCATCCATGCATATTCATATTCTTGGCATCTGCGGCACGTTCATGGGCGGTCTGGCAGTCCTGGCGCGTCAGGCCGGTCACACCGTCACCGGTTGCGACGCCAATGTCTACCCGCCGATGAGCACGCAACTTGAGGCGCAGGGTATCAAGCTGATCGAGGGTTTCGATGCGGATCAGGTTTCCCTCAAGCCCGATTTGTTCGTGATCGGCAACGTGGTTTCGCGCGGCAATCCGCTGATGGAAGAGATCCTGAACCGGAATCTTCCCTATACCTCGGGTCCGCAGTGGCTCGGCGAGCACGTCCTGTCGAACAAATGGGTGCTGGCCGTGGCCGGCACACACGGCAAGACCACCACCACATCGATGCTGGCGTGGATTCTGGAAGACGCCGGCTATCACCCGGGCTTTCTGGTGGGCGGCGTGCCGATGAACTTCGGCATTTCGGCGCGCCTGACCGAGAGCGATTTCTTCGTGATCGAGGCCGACGAGTACGACACGGCCTTCTTCGACAAGCGCTCGAAGTTCGTTCACTACCACCCGCGTACGGCCATCCTGAACAACCTTGAATTCGATCACGCCGACATCTTCCCGGATCTGACGGCAATCGAGACGCAATTCCATCATCTGGTGCGTACCGTGCCGGGCCAGGGCCGCCTGATCGTCAACGGTCGCGAGCCGGCGCTCGAGCGCGTGCTGGCGCGCGGCTGCTGGAGTGAAGTCGAGCGCTTTGGCGTGGCCGACGGCTGGCACGTCGCCCAAGCGACCGAAACGCTGGCCCCGGGGCAGGAAGCCTTCTGGGTACACCACGGCCAGCCGGCTGCCGGCGAGGTGAAGTGGGCGCTTCAGGGCGAACACAACCGGATGAATGCGCTGGCGGCGATTGCTGCGGCGCGTCACGTCGGTGTGCCGCCCGAGCAGGGTGCGGCCTCGCTTGCCAAGTTTGAAAACGTCAAGCGCCGGATGGAAGTGCGCGGCGTGGCCGCGGGCGTCACCATCTACGACGACTTTGCGCACCACCCCACCGCCATCCAGACGACACTTGCCGGTCTTCGCCGCCGTGCTGGCGACGCCCGCATTCTGGCCGTGCTCGAACCTCGCTCGAATACGATGAAGCTGGGCGTGATGAAGGCGCAACTGCCCGCGAGTCTGGCCGATGCCGATCTCGTGTTCGGCTATGGCGCCCCGAGCGGCAAGGACTCGCTGGGGTGGAATCTGGCCGAGGCGCTGGCGCCGCTCGGCGCACGGGGGCAGGCCTTCAGCGACATCGACGGGCTCGTCCGTGCCGTGGTGGCGGCGGCTCAGCCGGGCGATCAGGTGGTGGTCATGAGCAATGGCGGCTTCGGCGGCATTCATCAGAAATTGCTCGATGCACTGGCCGCGCGCGCCTAAGCTTGGCTTCATGACACCGCTGATGCCTGCTTGCGCCACCGACAGACAAGTTTTCCGGAGCCTCACATGATTCTCTATTTGCACGGCTTCCGTTCCTCGCCGCGTTCGTTCAAGGCGCAGTTGATGGCCGCCCGCATGCACAAGCTCGGGCTCGGGCATGTATGGGCCTGCCCGCAACTGCCGCCGTCACCGCTCGCGGCGGTTGTCGACGCCCAGCGTCTGCTCACCGGCGTGGACCCGGACGAGTTGACCATCGTTGGCAGCTCGCTCGGCGGGTACTACGCGACCTATCTGGCCGAGAAGCTCGGCTGTCGCGCCGTGCTGCTCAATCCGGCCACGCGTCCGTATGAAGACCTCGGCAAGTGGCTCGGCGAACAGCCGATGTGGCACGGCGGCGGCACCATCGTCGTGGAGCCGCGCCATCTGGACGAATTGCGCATGATCGACGTCGCGCAGATCACCCGTCCGGAGCGCTACTACCTGGTGGCTGCTACGGGCGATCAGACGCTCGATTACCGCGACATGGTCGCGAAATTCCCGGGTGCCAAGCTCACGTTGATTGAGGGCAGCGACCACGGGATTTCCGATTTTGTCGACTATATGGACGATGTGCTGCGTTTCGCGGGCATCGATGTGCCGGCGTCTATCGGCACGTCCGCCGCTTTTGCCGGGGAATAATGACTCACCGCAGTGACGAACGGCAGCAAAACCTGCCCGTGACGTCGACGATGCGCGCGTTCCCTTTCTGCCCTAAACCGCCGCACGTCGGCGGGCTACAATGTCGCCTATTGCGATCGATGGCTGTTTCATGAACATTTTTTTTGAGGAATCCGGCGGCTTCAAGGCCGGCACGGTGTTGTCGCAGCAGGGCGAGTCGTATCAGGTGGAGCTGCCGGGCGGACGTCGCAGCAAGATCAAGGGACGCGATGTCCTCTTGCGCTTCGAGTCCCCCGCGCCGGCCGAGTTGATCGTGCAAGCGCAGGCGGCATCGCAGGATATCGACATGAGTTTCCTGTGGGAGTGCGCGCCGGCCGAGGAATTCGCGTTCCCGGTGCTCGCTGCCGAGTACTTCGGCGAAGGGGCGAGCGTTGCGCAACAAGCGGGCCTCGCGCTCGCCTTGCAGGCTTCGCCCATCTACTTCCGCCGCAAGGGCCGTGGGCAGTATCAACGCGCACCGCAGGAACAGATTCAGGCAGCGCTCGCCGGGCTGGCGCGCAAGCAACAGCAGGCCGAGTTGCAAGCCAGCTATGCCGACCAGCTGATCGCAGGCACCTTGCCCGATGCGCTCAAGGGCAAGGAGCTGCAACTGCTGTTCCGTCCCGACAAGAACGCCATCGAATGGAAGGCCCTCGATGCGGCCGCGAGTGCCCTCGGCAAGACGCAGGCAGAAGTGATGCTGGCCTGTGGCGGCATTGCGTCGCCGCGCGCCTATCACGAGGCCGCGTTCCTGTATGAGTACTTCCCGCGCGGCACGGGCTTCCCCGATGTGGGGCCGACCCCGGTGCCGACGGAAGACCTGCCGTTGGCGGACGTTCAGGCGTTCTCCATCGACGACTCCACCACGACCGAAATCGACGACGCGCTGTCGGTGCAACTGCTGCCCGACGGGCTGCTGCGCGTGGGGATTCACATCGCCGCGCCTGCGTTGGGTATCACGCGTGGCGACGTGGTCGACGAGATCGCACGCGTGCGCCTCTCGACGGTCTACGCGCCGGGCGAGAAGATCACGATGCTGCCCGACTCGGTGGTCGAGACCTATACGCTCGCCGAAGGCGGTGCCCGGCCGGCGCTGTCGCTGTATGTCGTGGTCAAGGCCGACACCTACGAGATCGTCACTACCGAGACGCGTGCCGAACTCGTGCCGATCTCCGCGAATCTGCGCCACAACGAACTCGATTCGATCATTACGGCCGAAACGCTGGCCGATGGCAGCGGCGAGTATCCGCATAAGGAAGAGCTGCGCCTGCTGTGGCCGTTCGCACAATCGCTGTACGAGAAGCGTCAGGCCGCGCGCGTGGGCTACGGCCTGCGCCCGGAAGTGCAGAACAAGACCGACTTCAACTTCTACGTCGACGGCGAACACGTCACGATTAAGCAGCGCATGCGTGGCGCGCCGCTCGATCTGATCGTGGCCGAGATGGCGATTCTGGCGAACAGCCGCTGGGGCCGATTGCTGGCCGACTGCGGCGTGCCGGGGATCTATCGTGCACAGCGTGCCTACGGGGTGAACCGTACGCGCATGCAGACCTCACCTGCGCCGCACGAAGGGCTCGGCGTGGAGCAGTACGCGTGGAGCACCTCGCCGCTGCGTCGCTATGTCGATCTTGTCAATCAATGGCAATTGCTGGCATGCGTGCGTCATGGTGTGACGGCCAAGCTGGCGGCGCCGTTCAAGCCGAAGGACGCCGATCTCTACGTCACGGTGTCGAGCTTCGAAGCGGCGTACGCGGCGTATGCCGAGCACCAGAGCCGCATGGAGCGGTACTGGTGCCTGCGCTGGCTGCTGCAAGAGAACAAGTCGCAGGTGCAGGCGAGCGTGCTCAAGGGCGACACCGTGCGTCTGAACGATGTGCCGCTCACGCTCGTCGTGCCGGGTCTCGCGCCGCATGCCCGTGGCACGCAGATCATGCTCGACGTGCTCTCGCTCGACGTCGTCACGCTGGGCATTTCGGTGCGCGTGTCGCAGGTGCTCGACGCCAGTCAGTCGGTATTGGCCGAAGACGAAGATGACGGCGAAGGCGGCGAAGGCAACGAAGACGGCGGTAACGGTAACGGTGCATCGGGTGATGTCGAGGGTAGCGCTGACGGCAATGCCGACGGAGGAGCCGCCGATGCGTCCGACGTCGAGTCGGACGATGATGCCGAGGGTAACGCCGACACCGCCGATAACACCGACAACGCCGACGATGATGACGGCGTTGCCGTGATGGCAACGGAGGCTTCCGGCACCGCGCAAGCCGCGCACGCCTCGGCGAACGCTGCGTGCTGAAACCGGCTGTCGCGTCCGGCGATCTGGCCGCGGCTCGCCGCCGCGGCTGGGCCATCGTGCGCGAGCATCCGCTCGCCACGGGGCTGGCCATCTCCGCCATCGTGCATTTGATCGCACTGGCGGTGCATTTCGTCGCGCCCGACAGCTTTCGGCTACACAGTGCCGACACCCCGCTCGAAGTCGTTCTCGTCAACGCGAAGTCGGCCCATGCGCCGGACAAAGCCACCGCGCTCGCCCAAGCCAACCTGGTGGGCGGTGGCGAGCACGACGGCGAACGCGCGACCTCCCCCCTGCCATCGCGCGAAGCCGAGCGCGACGGTGCACCTGTCGCCCAAATCCAGCGCAACGTGAGCGAACTGGAGGCTGTGCAGGAAAAGCTGCTCTCGCAATTGCGCAGTCAGTACGCTGCCGTGCCGGAGTCGCAGCGCAGCCGAGCCAACGCCGCACAAAACGGGCGAGGGCAGGACGACCAGACCGTCGACCAGCAAATTGCCCGGTTGCAGGCGGAAATCGACAAGCAACTGCGTGCCTATCAAACGCGTCCGAAACGCGGTCAGGTCACTGCCAATACGCGCGAAGTGGCCTATGCACGTTATTTCGACACGCTGCGTCATCGCATCGAGCGCTACGGCACGGACCATTTCCCGCAAGTGGGCAACGACCGCCTGTACGGCGAATTGATCGTCACGCTCAACGTCAATCAGCGCGGTGGACTCGGTTATCACAAGGACGGCTGGGACGTGCAGGGCGTGGAAATTACCCGCAGCTCCGGCAACCGGGACCTCGACCGGCGCGCGGTGGCCATCGTGCAGGCCAGCGCACCGTTCGGTGACTTTTCGCCGGAAATGAAGCAGCGCTACGACATTCTGGAAATCGTCACGCGCATGACGTTCTCGCGTCAGGGCGTGCAGGCGCAAACCCTTACATCCCCGGCGTCGGACGCCGGCGCCACTGGCGGCAAAGCCTCGCCCTGAGGCCCTGCACGGTAAAACTTTCCAATCCTTTTTATAATTTGGAAGTTTTTTCGAACTGGAAAGTCCGCCATGAAATGGGTCCTCCTGGCGATCTTTGCTGCGTGCGCGGGGTATGTCCACCTGCGAGGTAAGATCCGCCATCGTTTTTTTCGCCAACTCTCTGATCACTCGACGTTTCTGTCACCGTTGAACGTGTTCATGTACACGTTTTCGCGGGTCCCGACGACGCCGTATCTGAAGCCGGACAACTTCCCCGAACTCGAACCCCTGCGCCAGCACTGGGAAGCCATTCGCGCGGAAGCCATTGCCTTGCTTGAGGCCCGTCGCATCAAGGCGTCCGACCAATACAACGACGTGGGCTTCAATTCGTTCTTCAAGAGCGGCTGGAAGCGCTTCTATCTGAAATGGTACGACGAGGCACACCCGTCGGCGCACGCGTTGTGCCCGGTCACGACGCAACTGGTGCAGCAAATTCCCACGATCAAGGCGGCGATGTTTGCCGAGTTGCCGCACGGCAGCCGGCTGGTGCGTCACCGCGATCCGTTTGCGGGGTCGTTGCGCTATCACCTCGGGCTGGTCACGCCGAACGACGATCGATGTTTCATCGATGTGGACGGGCGGCGCTACAGCTGGCGCGACGGTGAGGGCGTGTTGTTCGACGAGACTTACATTCATTACGCCGAGAATCAGAGCGGCCAGAACCGGATCATCCTGTTCTGCGATGTGGAGCGGCCGATGCGATACCGCTGGACGCAGGCCGTGAACCGCTGGCTCGGGCGTCATCTGGTGGGGGCGGCAGCCTCGCCGAACGATGCAGGCGACCGGACGGGCGTGCTCAATCGGGTGTTCAAGTATATTTATTCGATCCGCATCGTCGGCAAACGCCTCAAGGCGTGGAACCACTATGTGTACTATGCGGTGAAGTGGGCGCTGTTCGGGGGGATCGCGCTGTGGGTCTTCTGGTGATCCGCCGTCGCAGAAGTCCCGCCGCTATGGTCCTGTTGGCCCGATTGGCTTGAAGGATCGATGCGCCGCATCGCATGAAGTGCGAAGACCGCCGCATGCGGTACGATCGGCCCACGATCCGATGCATTTTTCAAGCGGCGCCTGAGCGAAAGCCAGGCGCCGCGTCTTTGACTACGATGACAAACCACACACCGTCCGAGGCTGTTGAGCCTGCTGATCGCTACGCCGTGATCGGCCACCCGGTTGAACACAGCCAGTCGCCCTATATTCATGCCGAATTCGCGCGTGAGACGCAGCAGCACCTGACCTATGAGCGACTTCTGGCGCCGCTCGATGCCTTTGCCGCCACCGTGCGTGTGTTCATCGAGAGCGGCGCACGAGGTGCCAACGTGACGGTGCCGTTCAAGCTGGAGGCGCACGCGCTGGCCGATCACCTGACCGAGCGTGCGCAGGCCGCCGGTGCGGTCAATACGCTAGTGTTCGACGCGCGCGGCATCACGGGCGACAACACGGACGGCGTAGGGTTGGTGCGCGATATCGAAGGGCCGCTCGGCGTGTCGCTGGCCGGCCGCCGTGTGCTGGTACTTGGCGCTGGCGGCGCGTCGCGCGGGGCGTTGCTGCCGTTGATCGGCGCCGGTCCTTCGCTGTTGTTCGTCGCGAATCGCACGGCAGCGCGCGCGGACGAACTCGTTGCCCGCTTCTCCGACGCCGCCCGCAACGCCGGTGTCAGTCTCGCAGGCGGTGGCTGGGACACGATTCCCACTGACTTCGACGTGATCATCAACGCTACGGCCGGCAGCCTGCAAGGCGACGTGCCGCCATTGCCCGCGGGTGTCTACGCGTCGGGTGCACTGGCTTACGACATGATGTACGGCGCCCATCCGACCGTGTTCATGACGCATGCGAGCGCGCACGGTGCGGCGAAGGTGGCCGATGGTCTTGGAATGCTCGTCGAGCAAGCCGCCGAGGCGTTTGCCGTGTGGCGCGGTGTACGCCCGTCATCGGTGGCCACACAGGCCGTGCGGGCTGCGCTGCGTGCGCGTCTCGTGGCCAAGGGCTGAGCGCGCCGGATGAGCGCCGTCCAGCGTCGCGCCCCGCGCAGTGCCCGCAAACGCCGGTGGGGGCCATGGCAATGGACCGCCTACTTCGTGACGTTGCTCGTCGTGGGCATACTCGCCACGCAGCTCTATTACTTCCTGCAAATCGGCTGGTGGGTGCGCTTCAATCCGCAATCGACGGCGTTCATGCGTGCCGCAGAGCAACGTTTGCGAGAGACCGATTCGAACGCGACGCTCAAGCATCAGTGGGTGCCGTACGACCAAATTTCGCGCAATTTGAAGCGCGCGATCATTGCCAGCGAGGATGCCAACTTCGTCAATCACGACGGTTACGAGATCGATGCGATGCTGGGCGCGTGGGAGAAGAATCAGAAGAAGGGACACATCGTCGCCGGCGGCTCCACGATTTCGCAGCAACTTGCCAAGAACCTGTTTCTCTCGAGCGAGAAGAGCTATCTACGGAAGGCGGAGGAGTTCAGCATCACGTGGATGCTTGAATTCTGGATGGACAAGCAGCGCATCTACGAGATCTATCTGAATTCGGTGGAGTGGGGCGAGGGAGTGTTCGGTGCCGAGGCGGCGGCGCGTTACTACTACGGTGTGCCAGCGTCGAAGCTGTCACCGTGGCAGGCGGCGCGGTTGGCGGTCATGCTGCCACGGCCGCGCTATTTCGACACGCACCGCAACTCGCCGTATCTCGCGCAGCGCGCGGGCGTGATTGCGCGGCGCATGGGGGCTGCGGAATTGCCGCAGTAGCGGTAATTCCCGCACAGCCCGCAACAATCGCAACGCAATCTCAACGGGGCATGTCGGCCGGCATCTGCACGACAGTGCGGGTCGGATACGGCAGCGAACAGCCCACGCCTTCGACCGTTTCCTTCACGCCGCGCTGAAGGTCCCAATAGAGCCCCCAGTAATTGGTGAGCAGTGACCAGACGCGCACGTTCACGATCACCGAGCTGTCGCTCACTTGCTTGACCATGATTTCCGGCGCCGGCTTGTCGATCACGCGATCGTCCTGCATTACGCGTTCGCGCAGGGCGTTCATGGCAGCATCGAGATCGTCGTCGAGCGCAATGCCGACGGTGATTTCCATGCGACGCGTTGCATTGCGGCTGTAGTTCGTCACCGGTTGGCCCCAGATCTGGCTATTCGGCACGCAGACGTAGATCCCATCGGCATTGGTGAGCGTTGTGGTGAACAAGCCGATTTCCTCGACCGTGCCGGCCACCGCGCTACCTGCCGTGATGTAGTCGCCGATACGAAACGGCCGCAGAAGCAGCAACATCGTGCCCGCCGCAATGTTCTGCAAGGTGCCTTGCAACGCCAGACCGATGGCAAGACCCGCCGCACCGAGTACCGCGATGATGCTGGCCGTTTGCACGCCGAACTGTGCCAGTACCGCGATCACGGTAATGATGCGCACCGACCATTGCACGATCGACGCGAGCAGGGGCTTGAGTGTCGCGTCGAAATTCGGCGAACGTCCCAACGTCTTGCGCACGAAATTACCCAGTCGCGCGGCGATCCAGAACCCGATCAGCAGAATCAACACGGCCTGTATGAACGACAGGCCGTAATTCACCGCATTGGCAGTGAGAAACCCCATCACGGCATCGAACGACGCCAGGGGCGTGGTCACTTCTGTCATCTCTTCAACTCCCTGTCAGCAGACGTCTCGGAACGTCGATATCAAAATTGACGCAAAGTGCGTTGATTGGTTCTTCAAGTGTGCCGAGGCTGACGACGAATGGAAGCGATGGGGGCAATTTTGAGAATCCTCCTACACGGCAATGCGGCGTCCGCTGACGCTGGCGGCACGGCGGCGGCGCTATCGTCACGCGAGTCCTGAGCCTTTGGGCGCCGCCCTTGGCGTGCCTGTCGCGTGCCTGTACACTTGGCGTCGCCGCGTAGCAGGGAGAATTCCGTTTGATCAATGCCTTCGTCATCCATAATGGCCGCCTGCAACAGGTGACCTGCGACCAACCGAGCGATCTGGCGAGTGTTTCGCCGGTCTGGGTCGATTTGCACAGTGAGTCGGAGGAAGAGCGACGCTGGGTCGAAGAGGCCTACGGCGTGAAGTTGCCCACGCGCGACGAACTCACCGATATCGAAGCTTCGGCGCGATATTACGAAGACGATGGCGGCGTGTTGCACGTGCGCACCGATTTCCTGCTTGATGAAGAAGAACAGTCGCGCAACGTGCCGGTCGCGTTCGTTGTGCTCAAAGACCTGCTGATCTCCATTCACGACGAAGACCTGCCGGTTTTCCGCCTCGTGCGCATGCGTGCGCGTATCCGGCCCGGTTCGGTACGCGACGCCATGGATGTACTGCTCGACCTGTACTCGACCGATGCCGAGTATTCCGCCGACTCGCTCGAAGGGGTGTACGCGGCGCTCGAAGAGGTGAGCCGGCGCGTGCTGGGCAAGAACCTGACCGACGCGGATGCGGCCAAGGCGCTCGAGAGCATTGCGGCCGAGGAAGATTTGAACGGGCGTATCCGGCGCAACGTGATGGACACGCGACGGGCGGTGTCGTTTTTGATGCGCACGCGCATGCTCAAGGACGAGCAGTATCAGGAAGGCAAGCAGATCCTGCGTGACATCGAGTCGCTCGACAATCACACGGCGTACCTGTTCGACAAGATCAACTTCCTGATGGACGCCACCATCGGTTTCATCAACATCAACCAGAACAAGATCATCAAGATCTTCTCGGTGGCGGCGGTCGCGTTTCTGCCGCCGACGCTCATTGCCAGTATCTATGGCATGAACTTCCAGATGATGCCGGAGCTGCAATGGGAGGCGGGGTATCCGTTCGCGGTCGGCCTGATGATCCTGTCGGCGATCGCCCCGTTCCTGTATTTCCGTCACCGCGGCTGGCTCGACTGAGAGGCAAGGGGGCTGAGCAGGTAAAATAGCGGCCTCGAATCGGAACACCGCCGGAAAACCGTCATGACATTCACGCAAGCCCTCAGCTCAGCCTGGACCCGCAACAACTCGCTGTTGTGCGTTGGCCTCGACCCCGAACCGTCGCGTATCCCGGCCCATTTGCAGGGCCGTCCGGATGCCATCTTCGAATTCTGCCGCCAGATCGTCGATGCGACTGCACCTTACGCGTGCGCGTTCAAGCCGCAGATTGCTTATTTCGCGGCCCATCGTGCAGAAGAGCAGCTTGAGCGTTTGATCGCTCACATCCACGCCGATCATCCGGGCCTGCCGGTGATTCTCGACGCCAAGCGCGGCGACATCGGCAGCACCGCCGAGCAGTACGCCCGTGAGGCGTTCGAGCGCTATCGTGCCGACGCCGTGACCGTGAACCCGTACATGGGTTTCGATTCGCTGGAGCCGTATCTGGCGCACACCGACAAGGGCGTTATCGTGCTGTGCCGCACGTCGAACCCGGGTGGCAGCGATCTTCAGTTTCTCGATGTCGACGGCAAGCCGCTGTATCAGACGGTGGCCCGTCTGGCCGCCGGTCCGTGGAACACGAGCGGACAGATCGGTCTGGTGGTCGGTGCGACGTTCCCGGCCGAAATCGCCACGGTGCGTGGCATCGTCGGCGATATGCCGTTGCTGATTCCCGGTGTCGGGGCGCAGGGTGGTGATGTGGAAGCGACGGTCAAGGCTGGCCGCACGGCGAATGGCACGGGCATGATGATCAACTCGTCGCGCGCCATCATTTACGCCGGGCGCGATGAGCAGTTTGCTGCCGCCGCAGCCGTCGCCGCAGAGAAGACGCGCGATAGCATCAACGTCTATCGGTAATGCCAGCGGGCACCCGTGCTGCGGTGAATGCCGTCGCATGGGGGCGCTGCAACCGCGTTGCTGGGTCAGTGCCAAGAAAAAAACAGCGCCTGCGAATCGCAAGGCGCTGTTTTTTATGTCTTTCGGGCTTCGCTTGTCCGCTTTGCCTATCGGTTTCGTGTACGGGGCGAGCCGATGTTGTGCTGACGCCGTGATTTACGACTCGGCGGTGTCGAGCAATTCGATCACACCGCGCAAGGCGTGTTGTGCTGCCTGACTGCGCACTTGTGTGCGATCGCCCTTGAAGTGCTTCGTCTCGACAATCGTCTTCACGCGATTGCTCCACCCGAAGCACACCATGCCGACCGGCTTGTCGGGCGTGCCGCCACCGGGACCGGCGACGCCGGTGATCGACAGCGAAATCTGCGCGCGGCTGTTGAACAACGCCCCTTCGGCCATGGCGCGCGCCACAGGCTCGCTCACCGCGCCGTGTTTCTCGATCAGTTCGGCAGGCACGCCGATCATCTCGGTCTTCGCCTGATTCGAGTACGTGACGAAGCCACGTTCAAACCAGTTGCTGCTGCCCGAAATGTCCGTGATCGCGGCGGCCACGAGCCCGCCGGTGCACGACTCCGCGGTGGTCAGCATCAGACGCTCGTCACGCAGACGATTACCGACTTTTACCGACAGTTGGGCCAGAAGAGCTTGTTGGGAAACCACGGGACGACGCCTTCAAAAGTGTATGTGCGGAGTGCTGTTGCCGATCAATTCATCGCTCGGTCTATCGGTCTATCGGCCTGTCGGTCTGTCGGTCTGTCTGTCGGTGTGCGAGCGTCGCAAGGCGGATTGCGGCCCGCCTCACCATTCAGACCATCGTTCAGATCGAACGCCACAACGCGATGACGAGCAGCGTGCAGAACGCAGCGACGAGATCGTCCAGCATGATGCCGAGGCCGCCTTTCACGGTGCGATCGAAGTAACGGATCGGCGGCGGCTTCACGGCATCGAAAAAGCGGAACAGGATGAACGCCACCAATTGTCCGACGAAGCTCGTGGGCGTAATCAGCAGCAGCACGATCCAGAACGCCACAATTTCGTCCCAGACCACTGCGCTGGGGTCTTGTGTGCCGAGCTTGCGCGCCGTAAAGCCGCAGATCCAGATGCCGCCGACGACCGCGACGGCAATCAGCGTCGCCCAGCCGGTGACCGTCAGATACAGATTGAGCACCAGATACGATGCCCAGCCGAATAGCGTGCCGACCGTTCCCGGTGCCAGCGACGAGAGTCCTGTGCCGAAGCCGAGGGAAAACAGATGGGCGGGGTGCGACAGCAGGAAACGCGTGTTCGGCCGGCGCGGGCCGCTGCCCGGATTGAGGGCGGCCGTTTGGTCAGTACTCATTGGAAATGGTCGAAACTTTTGAAGTCGGCAGCGACAGGCGCCCCCGTATCATCGTGTAATTGCAGCGGGGCCTGGCGTGCATCAGGAAGCGCTATTGTACCGATACGCGTCACGCGCATCCCGAGTTCGTTGCCGATGGCGGCAATTCGGTCGCGTTGCGCACTGTCGGCGCAGAAGCACAGTTGGTAATCGTCCCCGCCGGCCAGTGTGCAAAGTCGCTGAATCGCCTGCGATTGCCCAGCAAGTTCGCGCGAGCGCGGCAACGCATCGACGTTGATCCGAGCCCCCACCCCCGAGCGCTTGAGAATATGACCGAGATCGCCGAGCAGGCCGTCGGAAATGTCGAGCGCCGCACGTGCCACACCGCGAAGTGCCATGCCGAGTGTAATCTGCGGTTCGGGCCAGTCCATGGCACGGCGCACCTGATCGAAGTCGGCATCGCTTAACGGCCATTCACTGCGCAATACCCCGAGCGCCAGCCGCGCATCGCCCAACGTGCCGGAAACCCAGATATCGTCGCCGGGCTGCGCCGCGTCGCGCCGCAGCGCGTGTGCGCCCGGCACCGCACCGAAAACCGTGACACAGAGGTTGCGCGGTCCTCGAGTCGTGTCGCCACCGATGAGCGGGCAGTCATAACGATCGGCCAGCGCGGCTAATCCCTCGGCGAAGGGCCCAAGCCACGCAGGGTCGCTGTCGGGCAGGGCGAGCGCGAGGGTAAAACCGAGCGGCTTGGCACCCATGGCCGCCAGATCCGACAAATTGACCGCCAGCGTCTTGTGACCCAGCGCGCAAGGATCGACGTCAGGGAAGAAATGGCGACCTTCGACGAGCATGTCCGTCGAGATGGCGAGTTGCTCGCCCGCCGGCGGACGCAGCAATGCGCAGTCGTCGCCGATGCCGAGCGTCACTTGATCCCCCTGACGTGTCGCCCGGGCGAAAAAGCGATCGATCAGCGAGAACTCGGACAGAGGCACGGGCGTTGACGTAGGCATGGTCATGGGTGACGAAGTGTCGGCGTTGCGGGCAATGACGCGAAGCGTCATGCGAAGTCAGCAGGCCATGGGCGAAAAGATGACGACAAGATCGGCGGGAAGACCAAAGACAACGCAGCGCCAATCCTGTGAATCGCGAGTTCGATAGCGTATTTTACGAGCGCACCCCGGTTTTCCCAATGGTCTTGTGGCGCGCACGTTCGATTTCGGAACACTGCTTAGCCATGTCTCGGACAGCACCTTACCGAATTTTCATCTCTCGTCTGAAAATTGCGGATATGGTGCGATGCAGCGTTGAATTCTCGGGGAATTATCGCGACGATGCTCAGATCGAAGGTGCAGCCCTTATCCGCTTTTTGCATAAATGGCGTGAATAAATAGGGCTACAATTCGCATAGAAAATTTGAGCCATTCTGTCCGTTAAGAGCTTCCCCTCATGCCCACGCCGATCGATCCGAAACTGCGCGAAGCTGCGCTCGAGTATCACGAATTCCCCACCCCCGGCAAAATTGCCATCGCCCCGACCAAGCAGTTGCTTAACCAGCGCGATCTGGCGCTGGCGTACTCGCCGGGCGTTGCCGCCGCGTGTGAGGAAATCGTCATCGACCCGCTCAACGCTTCGCGCTACACCGCGCGCGGCAATCTCGTCGGCGTGATCTCGAACGGCACGGCCGTACTGGGTCTGGGCGATATCGGACCGCTTGCCTCCAAGCCGGTGATGGAAGGCAAGGGTGTGCTGTTCAAGAAGTTCGCCAATATCGACGTGTTCGATATCGAAATCGACGAGAAGGACCCCGAAAAGCTCGTCGACATCATCGCTGCACTCGAACCGACGTTCGGTGCGATCAACCTTGAGGACATCAAGGCGCCGGAGTGCTTCATCGTCGAGCGCAAGCTGCGCGAGCGCATGAAGATTCCGGTCTTCCACGACGATCAGCACGGCACGGCCATTGTGGTGGCGGCGGCGCTCATCAACGGTCTGAAGGTGGTCGGCAAGGATCTGACGTCGGTCAAGGTGGTGACCTCCGGCGCCGGTGCTGCGGCACTCGCCTGTCTCGACCTGATCGTGGACATGGGCCTGCCCATCGAGAACATCTGGGTGACGGATCTGGCCGGTGTGGTTTATGAGGGCCGCACCGAACTGATGGACCCCGAGAAGATTCGCTTTGCGCAGAAGACCGACGCACGCGGTCTTGCCGAGGTGATCGGCGGCGCCGACGTGTTCCTCGGGCTGTCGGCTGCGGGCGTGCTCAAGCCGGAAATGGTCAAGACCATGGCGGACAAGCCGCTGATTTTCGCGCTGGCCAACCCGAATCCGGAAATCACGCCGGAACTCGCGAAGGAAGTGCGTCCGGATTGCGTGATGGCCACGGGCCGCACCGACTATCCGAATCAGGTCAACAACGTGCTGTGCTTCCCGTTCATTTTCCGTGGCGCACTCGACGTGGGGGCCACGACGATCACGCGCTCGATGGAAATCGCCGCCGTGAATGCGCTGGCGGAACTGGCACGTCAGGAACAGAGCGATATCGTTGCTTCGGCCTACGGCATCAAGAACCTGTCGTTTGGTCCGGAGTATTTGATTCCGAAGCCCTTCGATCCGCGCCTGCTGGTCAAGGTCGCCACGGCCGTGGCCGAAGCCGCGATGGCGGCCGGTGTTGCGACCCGTCCGCTCGCCGACGTCGACGCCTACGAGCAATCGTTGCAGCAATTCGTGTATCACAGCGGCGGTCTGATGAAGCCGCTGTTCTCGGTGGCGCGCAGCGTGCCGGCCGACAAGAAGCGCATCGCGTTTGCCGAAGGGGAAGAAGAGCGCGTGCTGCGCGCGGTGCAGATTCTGGTGGATGAGCGCGTCGCCACGCCGATTCTGGTCGGCCGCCCGGCCGTCATCGAACATCGTATTCAACAGTACGGTCTGCGTCTGACCGCTGGTGTCGACTTCACAGTCGTCAACCCGGAGCACGACGAGCGCTACCGCGATTACTGGGAGACGTATCACCAGTTGACCAACCGCAAGGGCGTGACGGCATCGTACGCGCGTGTCGAAATGCGTCGCCGGACCACCCTCATCGCCGCCATGCTGGTGCGCAAGGGCGAGGCCGATGGCCTGATCTGCGGTACCGTTTCCACGCCGGGCCGCCACCTCCACTTCATCGATCGCGTGATCGGCAAGCGCGAAGGCGGTCATGTGTACGGCGCGATGAACGCGCTGATTCTGCCGAATCGCCAGATTTTCCTGGTCGATACGCACATCAATCAGGATCCGAGTGCAGAAGAGCTGGCCGAGATCACGTTGATGGCCGCGGAAGAGATTCGCCGCTTCGGTATTCAGCCGAAGGTTGCGCTGCTCTCGCACTCGAATTTCGGTACGAGCGACGCAAGTTGCGCCCGCAAGATGCGCGAAACGCTGGCGATTCTGCAAGAACGTGCACCCGAGCTGGAAGTGGACGGCGAAATGCATGGCGATTGCGCCCTCGACCCGGAACTGCGTGCGCGCATCATGCCGGAGTCGACGCTGACCGGTGCCGCCAACTTGTTGGTCATGCCGAACATCGACGCGGCGAACATTGCCTACAACCTGCTCAAGACGGCCGCAGGCAATAACGTAGCGATCGGCCCGATCCTGCTGGGGGCCGCCAAGCCGGTGCATATCCTCACGGAATCGGCCACGGTACGACGCATCATCAACATGGTCGCGCTGGTGGTGGCCGATGCGGCAGCGCAACAGGAAACGCGCTGACCGTTCAGGGGTGATCGGTGGTTCGCCGCCGTTCGGCCCACATTAGCCACAAAACGCCGCACCTTTCCGGGGCGGCGTTTTGTCATTTTAGCGACGCATTTTTCGTATCGTATATCGATATGTGTGTACTCACTTCCATGAAAAACTCTTTGTTTTCATGAATTTGTTGAGTGAATTAGTTGCCAAATGTAAGCCGACATTGATTCCGGGGAGTAATAGCGATACCCTTACGGCTTCACCTACCAGAACGGGCCCGCAGCGCAAAACCGCGCAGGCCGACAACCTAGCTATGACAATGGCACGTTGGCTTCACCGGAGCATCGTGGCGCTGACGGCGGCTGGGAGTGTTTTTCTGGGGGCGAATGCCGTGGCGCGCGAAACCGCGCCATATGTCACGGATCAAACGGCGGCGGTTTCCGTCACCGAGTTGCCCCGCGAAGCGCAGCGCACGCTGTCGCTGATTGCCCAGGGCGGGCCGTTCCCCTATGCCAAAGATGGCATTGTGTTCGGGAACTACGAAAAGCGCCTGCCCAAAATGCCGCGCGGCTATTACCATGAATATACGGTGCCGACTCCCGGTGCCCGCAATAGAGGTGCCAGGCGCATCATCTGTGGCGGTGATCAACGTGCAGTCGATCCTTGTTACTACACCCAAGATCACTACAACAGCTTTAGACGCATAAGGGAATGACAGCAGTATGAGTGAGCCGGTTTTCGCACAAGAACGCGGGAAAGATCTTATGGCAGATCCATTCGGTGCGGGCGAGGGCAACTTGTTCAAGCAGGTGCTGGGCCTGCATGCTGTTGCGCGGGCTGGCCGCCGCCATGCCTTATCGGAAGAGGGAGATATGAGTCTTTTCAAGACCGTCAGGCCGAATATTGTGCAGTCGATCCGCGCTTTCCGTGTGCCGGAGCTGGCTGACGAGGCCGAGCGACTGGGGCAGCACTTCCTGTATGCCAACTGCGCTCAGGCGCAGAGCAAGGCCGAAGTGCTTGAAACGATCGCTACGTCCTTCCAGCTCCCCAAGCATTTCGGCAAGAACTTTGACGCCTTACACGATTGCCTGACCGATCTCGTCAGCCGCAGCGGCGCACAGCCGGGCTTCGTGGTCGTGCTCGAAGGGCTGCCGGTGGCGACGAAGTTCGACAAAGATGCGCGAGAAACGCTGCTGGACGTGTTCCGCGATGCCGCCGAATTCTGGGGCGAACGGCGCGTGAGCTTCCGCGTGTTCTACTCGTTCGCGTAAGCATCGGGGCGTGATTTGGTGTGAACGTCACTGAATATCGCCCGATCGACTGATTCAGCGTTCGTCATGATGCAAAGAAAAAGGTCCGCAATCGCGGACCTTTTTTCATTTTCCGGGCTCCCGGGCCGATGTCGGCCCGTCACACTTTTACCCGGTCAGTCGCTCAGGACGTGTGTCCGGCGAGAAACTTCTGGGCAAGGCCCGCCAGATCGAACTGACCCTGCGGGACATCGCCGTTTGGTGTGAGGTGATTGACGACTTCCGGGAGAATTGACGACAGTTGCTGTGCCGCTTCGTCCGTACTGACCCCCGCCGTGTTGGCCAACTGCTGGAGTTGGCCGCCCGGGCCGAGTGCCTGAGCCACCTGATCGGGGGAAACCGGTTGGTTACCGCCGGTGCCGATCCAGGACTTCACGGCGTCACCCAGACCACCGCTTTCCAGCACCTGCGTGAGACCACCAAGACCGCCGAGTGCGCCGACCAGATCGGTGGGCGAAGTCGCCGGTGCCCCCGCGCCGCCGGGCTGAGGTGCCTGAGCACCGCCGAGCAAGCCACCCAGCAGACCGCCGAGTCCGCCAGCAGCACCACCCGCCGCGGCGCCGCCGCCGAGCATGCCACCCAGCGCACCGCCGAGTGAGCCCAGCAAACCGCCGCCACCGCCGTCCTGCCCTTCCGATTTGCCCGCATGACTGGCGATCATCGCCAGCAGGCCCATCAGCAGCAACATGCGCGTATTGCCGCCACCGCTGTTACCGCCTGCGGGGTTGCCGGCCGCGCCGCCGAGAATGGAATCGAGAATACCCATGACGATTTCTCCTTGAGGCCTGCTAGGCCGTGACTCGTTACAGAGTTACCCAACACTAAGCCTTACCAACCCCCCCAGCGTGCGGCAAGTGCCGCAAGGACTGCAATACCCGCTGTCTCCGTGCGAAGAATCCGATCCCCGAGGCGAATCGCCTCAAAGCCGGTGTCGCGCGCGAGGGTTTCTTCCTGAGGTGTAAGCCCGCCTTCCGGGCCGAAGAGCAACACGCCGGGCTGCGCCGGTGCCTGCGGCAATAGCGAATCAAAGCCGCTGTCCGCTCTAGGTGACAATAGCACACGCCATGCGTAACTCGTAACCGCGTCCTGGTCGCGTAACCACGCCGTAATCGGCCGGACCGGCAGGATCTGCGGCACGCGATTTCGGCCGCATTGTTCGCATGCCGCCTGCGCCAGCGCTTGCCAATGCGCGACCCGTTTGGCGGCCCGTTCGGTGTCGAGCCGGATCACCGAGCGCTCGGTCGACAGCGGTTGGATGTCGGTCACCCCCAACTCGATCGCTTTCTCAATCAACCAGTCCATCTTGTCGCCGCCGGCGATGCCCTGCGCCAGCGTCACGCGATAAGGGGTTTCAGCCTCGCGGGAATCGTGTTCACCCAGTTGCACCGTGGCGTGTCGCTTTTCCAGACTCATTAGTTCGGCCGGATACTCGCCGCCGGTGCCATTGAACAGCGTGAGCGTGTCGCCCGCTTTAAGACGCAATACCTGAACATGACGCACGACCGCGTCGGGAAGGTCGAGCAGGGCGCCGGTGTGCAAGGGCGCATCAACGAAGAAACGGGGCATACGCGGTGGGAAGGGGCCGGATCAGGCGTAAAAATGGGCGACGTCGGTGCTTTCGAAGCGAATCTCCGACCGGTCAGGGGCTGAAGCATACCCCAAGGGTCGCCGCTGGCACTTAACGACGAGGTGCGACGGGACGCGCGAAACCCCAGCGATAGCCGTCGATATCTTCAAGCTGGCAGAATCGATCGCCCCAGAACTGGTCTTCGGGCGGCATCAGGCCCTTGGCGCCGGCAGCGGTCGCCCGCGCGTAAAGCGCGTCGACATCGTCGGTGAAAACATAAAAGCTCTGTGGCGCTTCTACGCCCGAGGTTCGCGGCGAGCGGGCCGCGCTGGCAAACGCGCCTTCGGGGGCGAACATCAGGATCAATTCGCCTTGATAGAACATTTCGACGTGCATCACGGCGCCATCGTCGTCCATCGTGTTGTGCACGGTAAAGCCAAACGCCTGCTCGTAAAACGTGGCGGAAGCTCGCGCGTCGCGCACGGTCAGATAGGGCGTCAACCAAGGCACATGTGACGGGCGGGGATCGGACATGACTTTCCTCCGTTGTTGCTGCCGGGCGGCCGTAAGAACCGGCCCTCAGGCCCGGCGCTCGATACGAGCATCCAATATACAAGGAACGCGCACGATCTTCACCCCGAGCGAGTCATCTCGTGCCAATGGGCGTATTGGGGGCGTCAAGCGTATCCGTCAGGTCGGGAGGAATGTCGAAAAGCGCCGTGTGGCGCGACACGGCGTAGTGCCTAAGACTGCGTAGTTGATCGGGGGAAGCCCGTTGGGCGGCCGTTTGCAGCGAGTTGGCATCGGTGCCGCGCGCATCGAGCGCATCGCTGGCGACGGCCAACGCCCACTGCGACCCATAAAGGGGCACGTAGGCCGTCATCGGCTGCACGCGCGCGAAGACCGAGCGTAGCGCTGCAAGCACTCGCCGCACCTGCACCGGCTCGAACCACGGGGCACCCAGTTGCACGGCAATGCCGCCACGGGGTGTCAGAAGTGACCGGACTTTTGCAAAGAACGCGGCGCCATGCAGCGGGGCGGCGGCACCGTCGGTTTCAGTGAGGTCGAAGATCACGGCGTCGAATCGGTCGCCATGCGAGAGCGCGGCGTCGACAAAATCGCGTGCGTCGCCGATGACGAGCGTCGTGCGCCGGTCGTCGAACGCGCCATCGGCGAGCGACGGCATGTGCTGCAAGATCATCGCAGGGACTTGCGCATCGAGTTCGGCAATGACGACCTCGGTCACGCTGGCATGACGCAAGGCTTCGCGCGCCGAGCCGCCATCGCCGCCACCGATCACGAGCACGCGTTTCGCGTCGCCGTGCGCAAGCAGCAGCGGATGGACCATGCACTCGTGGCAAATGTGAGCATCAGCGAGACTGGCCATGAACCGCCCGTCGAGCCGATAGGCGCGTCCGAGCGGGCCGAGGGCCGGAAGATCGACGATTTCGATGTGCTGATAGGGCGATACCGCCGTCGCCACCGTGCGGCCGGCGAGGGCGTAGGTCGCCCAAGGGCCGAGTGGGGCGGAAAACGGCTTGAGTGCGGCATCGGAATCGTCCGCAGTGACGTCGCTTTTGACGGGCATTGTTGTGACAACTTCCTCTAAATTGCGGTGATTGCGCCACTTTTTGGCATCATTCCACGTTCTCGCCATTTGGGGAAGTTCACCGCAAGCGACCCGGGGAGGTGCCGTATCTGATAAAATCGCGATCTTTATCCTGCACTTGATTTCGCGCGGCAGCTCGCGGCAACGGGGCACGCCCGCTATTCCGGCTGGTCACCATGACGAACTCCTCTACTGCTACGGCTGCGCTGATGGCTTCCGCCATTCGCGTCCTCTCCATGGACGCGGTCCAACAGGCCAACTCCGGTCACCCTGGTGCGCCTATGGGCATGGCCGATATCGCGGTCGCGCTCTGGGGCCGTCACCTCAAGCACAACCCCGTCAATCCGCACTGGTTCGATCGCGACCGCTTCGTGCTGTCGAACGGCCATGGCTCGATGCTCATCTACTCGTTGCTGCATCTGACGGGCTACGATCTGCCGATCGAAGAACTCAAGCATTTCCGCCAACTGCACAGCAAGACGCCGGGTCACCCTGAAGTGGGTATCACGCCGGGTATCGAGACGACGACGGGCCCGCTGGGTCAGGGCATCACGAATGCCGTCGGCTTTGCTTTGGCCGAAGCGCTGCTCGCGAAGGAATTCAATCGCCCGGGCGCCGATATCGTCGATCACTACACGTATGCGTTCCTCGGCGACGGCTGCCTGATGGAAGGTATCTCGCATGAAGCCTGCTCGCTGGCCGGTACGCTGCGCCTGAACAAGCTGATCGCGCTGTACGACGACAACGGCATCTCGATCGACGGCGACGTCGAATACTGGTTTGCCGACGACACGCCGAAGCGTTTCGAAGCCTATGGCTGGAACGTGATCCGCGATATCGACGGACACAACGCCGACGCGGTCGATGCTGCCATTGCGCAGGCCAAGACGTCGGATCGTCCGACGCTGATCTGCTGCAAGACGCTGATTGGCAAGGGTGCACCGAACAAGCAAGGCGGTCACGACGTGCACGGCGCGCCGTTGGGCGCGGATGAAATCGCCGCCACGCGTGCCGCGCTGGGCTGGACCCTGCCGCCGTTCGAAGTGCCGGCCGAAGTCTACGCCGCATGGGACGCCAAGGCCGCGGGTCAACAAGCCGAAGCTGCCTGGAACGAGCGTTTTGCCGCTTATCGCAGCCAGTTCCCGGCCGAAGCCGCCGAGTTCGAGCGCCGCATGAAGGGCGAACTGCCGGGCGACTTCAAGTCGGCGGCTGCCGCACTGATCGCCAAGACCAACGAGAAGGCCGAGACCGTGGCAACGCGTAAGGCGTCGCAACTGGCCATCGAAGGTCTCGCTGCCGTGCTGCCGGAATTCCTCGGCGGCTCGGCCGACCTGACCGGCTCGAATCTGACCAACTGGAAGGCCAGCAAGCCGGTGCGTGCCAACGCCGATGGCGTGCAGTACGGCAACCACATCAACTATGGCGTGCGCGAATTCGGCATGAGCGCCATCATGAACGGCCTCGCGCTGCATGGTGGTCACATTCCGTTCGGCGGCACGTTCCTGACGTTCTCGGACTACAGCCGCAACGCGCTGCGCATGGCCGCGCTCATGAAGCTGCGTTCGATCTTCGTGTTCACGCACGATTCGATCGGTCTGGGCGAAGACGGCCCGACGCACCAGTCGATCGAGCACGTCTCCAGCCTGCGTCTGATTCCGCAAATGGACGTGTGGCGTCCGTGCGATACGACGGAAACGGCAAGCGCCTGGGTGGCTGCCGTGGAGCGTCACGATGGCCCGTCGAGCCTGGTGCTCAGCCGTCAGAACCTGCCGTTCGTCTCGCGCGACGACGCGCAGATCGCCAATATTCGTCGCGGCGGCTATGTGCTGCGTGACGTGGCGAATCCGCAGATCGTGCTGATCGCAACCGGTTCGGAAATGGATCTGGCCCTCAAGGGCGCCGACGTTCTGGCCGCCGAGGGTATTGCTGCGCGCGTCGTGTCGATGCCGTCGACCAACGTGTTCGACCGTCAGGACAAGGCGTATCGCGACAGCGTGCTGCCGCGCGGCGTGCCGCGTGTGGCCATCGAAGCCGGTGTGACGGCGTTCTGGCACAAGTACGTCGGCCTGGAAGGCGGCGTGGTCGGTATCGACACCTTTGGCGAGTCGGCTCCGGCCGGCGTGCTGTTCAAACACTTCGGCTTCACCGTCGACCACGTGGTCGCGACGGTCAAGTCCGTGCTTGGCTGATTTCGTTAGACCTTACGGAGAAACCCCCATGACCATTCGCGTCGCTATTAACGGCTATGGCCGTATCGGCCGCAACGTACTGCGTGCCCATTACGAAGGTGGCAAGAAGCACGACATCGAAATCGTCGCCATCAACGATCTGGGCAATGCGCAGACCAATGCTCACCTGACGCAATACGACACCGCGCACGGCAAGTTCCCGGGCACGGTGACGGTCGACGGCGATTACATGATCGTCAACGGCGACAAGATTCGCGTTTTGGCTAACCGCAACCCGGCAGAACTGCCGTGGGGCGAGCTGAACGTGGACGTCGTGCTCGAGTGCACGGGCTTCTTCACCACGAAGGAAAAGGCCGGCGCGCACCTGAAGGGCGGCGCGAAGAAGGTCATCATCTCGGCCCCGGGCGGCAAGGATGTGGACGCTACGGTCGTGTTCGGCGTGAACGAAGGCGTGCTCAAGTCGACCGATACGGTCATCTCGAACGCTTCGTGCACGACCAACTGCCTGGCACCGCTGGTGCAACCGCTGCACGCCAAGATCGGTCTGGAAAACGGCCTGATGACGACGGTGCACGCTTACACCAACGATCAGGTGCTGACCGACGTTTATCACGAAGACCTGCGTCGTGCCCGTTCGGCCACGATGAGCATGATCCCGACCAAGACGGGCGCCGCTTCGGCCGTCGGTCTGGTGATGCCGGAATTGAACGGCAAGCTCGACGGCTACGCCATCCGCGTTCCGACGATCAACGTGTCGATCGTTGACCTGTCGTTCATCGCCAAGCGCGACACGACGGTCGACGAAGTCAACGCGATCCTGAAGGAAGCCGCAGAAGGTCCGCTCAAGGCTATCGCCACGTACAACACGGCACCGCTGGTGTCGGTCGACTTCAACCACAACCCGGCATCGTCGAACTTCGACGGTACGCTGACCAAGGTCTCGGGTCGTCTGGTGAAGGTGACGTCGTGGTACGACAACGAGTGGGGCTTCTCGAACCGCATGCTCGACACGACCGTCGCGCTGATGTCGGCCAAGTAAGTTGCTGCTTCGGTAGTTGCATAAAAAAAGCCGCTGTCGAAAGACAGCGGCTTTTTCTTTTGCGTTCGGGAAAACGCATGAAGACATGCGTTTCTCGTGTGATGACGTTACGACGCCTCGCGACGATTGACCGTCTTCTTGCGACACAGCCCGATCAGCACGCCGAGAATGCCGCCCAACACCAGCCCGCCACCACCGAAGTAGAGCTTCCGGGGATAGACGGCGTGATCGTCAACTTGCGCGGCACTGATGATGCGCGTGTTGTATGACTGATCGGGGGCGAGCAGTTGCGAAACGCGATACCGGCTGTCATTGAGCACTGCCCGCTCCGAGCGGCTGCTCTGGAGGGCGCTGAGTGCCATGACGGAATCCGTGTTCTTGGAATGCGCCAGCGCCGTGCCGAGTTGCTCTTGCGCCTTCGTATTCGCATCGATGGCGGCGTCGATGACGCTCAATTGCTGCTTGGGCAGATCGCGTACTCTTTCCAGAATTGCCGCGTGTTCACTGAGAAGTTGTTGCGCTGCCGTGGAGAGTGCCTGCCCGGCCTGTTGCTCTGAAGTGCCACGCGCGACGATTTCGACGTAGGTGGTGCCTTGGATCGCGCGGGCTTTGATCGTTTTCCAGACAACAGACTTGTGCAGCGCGTCCAGATTGCCCTTGAGTTCGGGCAGCACCTTTTCCGCGAGATCGTCGCGGAAATTGTTCAAACCGACACGTCCGACGGTTTGCTGTATCGACTCGATAAGCGGCCCATCTGGCCCGCTTACCGGGGATCCTGCTGCGCGGCCCACTTGCAGGGTCAGCTTGCCTTCCCATTCTTTCTGCACGAGAAACGTGCTGCCAACACCGATGGCGCCGCCCACAATGGCGAGACTGGCAATCCATTTGATGTTGGTTCGCGCGAAGTTCAGGATGTCTGCGAACGAGACGTCGGACAACCCTTCTGAGGTCGTTTCGTAAGGTGTTTTGTCGTAATTCATCGGGTGGAATCGAACGTCTAGACGTGACCAACAGGTCGTATGCCTTGCGCGAGAGGTAATCACCGTTTGATGCGGTGATCCCTCCTTATGTTCCAAATAACCGACTTGGGGGAACATCTCCCGGATAAGGCCCCCGGGATGGGTAAGGAAATGGAATTAATTCTTCTGCCGGTGCGGGCACGGATCCTTCGTGCAGCTCCCGTACATGGCGAGGGAATGTTCCTGAAGTGCGAAACCGCGCTCTTTTGCGATCAACTTCTGGCGGCGTTCGATTTCTGCATCGAAAAATTCTTCGACGCGACCGCAGTCCAGGCACACCAGGTGATCATGGTGATGGCCTTCGTTGAGTTCGAATACGGCCTTGCCGGACTCGAAGTTACTGCGCGACAATAGGCCGGCTTGTTCAAATTGCGTCAACACGCGGTAGACCGTGGCCAGACCGATGTCGAGGTTTTCGCCGAGCAGGTGACGATAAACGTCTTCGGCGGTCAAATGGCGCACCTCGCTGTTCTGGAAGATTTCCAGAATTTTGAGGCGCGGAAGCGTGGCTTTCAGTCCGATATTTTTCAGATCGGCGGGATTCGGCATCGCTCTACGTCCCTAGAGTACAATACAGCCCCAATAATAATGCCTTTTTGCCTTGCCCGGCGCAAACCGGCGCAAACGGGACGGTTTCAGCCGTCAACGGGGGCGATGTGGCGGCGCGCCCGGCGTGCCGGATCAAGTTCGATTTTTTTGAAAGCGAGTCAGATTTGCGTCGTTATCTCTCCCTTTATGCTGCCGCAGCACTGCTGGCGCTGGCTGGCTGCTCCACGTACGACAGCGTGACCGACAAGGTAATCGGCGTCGTGACGCCGTATCGAATCAACATCGTTCAAGGCAACTTCGTCTCGAAGGAAGCCTACGAACAGCTCAAGGCCGGCATGACGCGCGATCAAGTGCGCCAGGTGCTCGGCACGCCGCTGCTGACCGACATCTTCCACGCCAACCGCTGGGATTACGTCTTCTATTTCAAGCGCGGCAACACCTCGGTGGTGCAGGAGCGCCACTTGAGGGTGTATTTCGAGAACGATGCGCTGGCCCGCTGGGACGGTGGCGAGAACCTGCCGACCGAATACCAGCTGGTGCAGGAAATCGATGGTCAGAAAGGCAAGGCTGTGAAGACCGATGCCCCGGCACCGTCCACCGCGAGCGCGGCCGCAGCGGAAGCGGCATCGCCGTCGCCTGACGCGACTGCCACCGCACCGACGGCAGCTGCAACGCCGGCCGTCAACGATGTGGCCACCGTGTCGACCGACGCGGCGGCCAGCCAGACTGCGCAGACCACGCCGACGAATGCCGGCCTTGCATCGAGCAGCAATGCCGGTACTGCCGGCGGTACGGGCCTGGTGCCGTCGCCGCGCGTGACCTCCGGTGGCGGCCTGTTCTCGGCGCCCAAGTAAGCCGTCAGAAATACAACCAGACTCACCATGATGAAGATTGCGATTGCGGGCGCGTCCGGCCGTATGGGCCGGATGCTGATTGAAACCGTGTTGGCCGCCGATGACGCCGAGTTCGTGGGCGCGCTCGATCGTGAGGGCAGCCCTGCCCTCGGTCACGATGCCGGGGCTTTCCTCGGTCGTGAGACCGGCGTGCACATTACCGCCGATCTCGACACCGCATTGGCCAACGCCGAATTCCTGATCGACTTCACCCGCCCGGAAGGCACGCTGCTGCATCTGGCCGCTGCCGCGAAGCATGGCGTGAAGATGATCATCGGCACGACCGGTTTCTCGGATGAAGACAAGGCACGTCTGGCCGAAGGCGCCAAGCGCGTCGCCGTCGTTTTCGCACCGAACATGAGCGTGGGCGTCAACGCCACGTTCAAGTTGCTCGAAGTGGCCGCAAAGATCCTGAACACCGGCTACGACATCGAAATCATCGAAGCGCACCATCGTCACAAGGTCGATGCGCCGTCGGGTACGGCGTTGCGCATGGGTGAAGTCGTGGCCGACGCCCTCGGACGCGATCTGAAAGAATGTGCCGTCTACGGGCGCGAAGGCGTGACCGGCGAGCGCGATCCGTCGACCATCGGTTTTGCGACCGTGCGCGGCGGCGATATCGTTGGCGACCATACGGTGCTGTTTGCCGGGATTGGCGAGCGCATCGAGATCACGCACAAGTCGTCGAGCCGTCTGTCGTATGCCCAGGGTTCGCTGCGTGCTGCCCGCTTCCTCGTCGAACGCCAGACCGGTCTGTTCGACATGCAGGACGTGCTAGGCCTACGCTAAGCCCCTGCCGGCCGGGGCGGTTGACATGCGAAGCGCGCACGTCGACAACCCGGCCTTTTCGCTTCCCGGCTTCCCCGGCTTTTTTGCCGGCACGCATTGCCAGCACCGCCGTTGCATCCTGTTGGCAACCCTTCGATCTGAAGGTTGCGACGCCCGCCGCCATCGCGCTGAATCCGCACCCGGCGGCGTTATAATCATCGTTTTCCCCGGATCTGCCCCAAATACCCGTGTGCCGCGCCGATGGCCGCACACCGGCAGGGCAAAGCCGAGCCGAATCCTATCTGCCGACCCATCATGCAAGAAAAATACGTTCCCGCCGACGTCGAAGCCTCCGCCCAGTCGCATTGGCAGGCGATCGATGCCTACAAGACCACCGAGCGCGCGGACAAGCAAAAATTCTATTGCGTCTCGATGCTGCCGTATCCGTCGGGCAAGCTGCATATGGGGCACGTGCGCAACTACACCATCAATGACGTGATGTACCGTCAGATGCGCATGCGCGGGTACAACGTACTCATGCCGATGGGCTGGGATGCGTTCGGCATGCCTGCTGAAAACGCGGCGATGGCCAACAACGTGCCACCCGCGAAGTGGACGTACGACAACATCGCCTACATGAAGAAGCAGATGCAGGCGATGGGGCTGGCGATCGACTGGTCGCGCGAAGTCGCCACCTGCTCGCCGGAGTACTACCGCTGGAACCAGTGGCTGTTCCTTAAGATGCTCGAAAAGGGCGTGGTCTATCTGAAGACGGGGACGGTGAACTGGGACCCGGTCGATCAGACCGTGCTCGCTAACGAGCAGGTGATCGACGGCCGCGGCTGGCGTTCGGGTGCGCTGATTGAGAAGCGCGAGATCCCGATGTATTACATGCGCATCACCGATTATGCCGACGAGTTGCTCGGCGATCTGGACGCCCTCGGCTGGCCCGAGCGCGTGAAGGTGATGCAACAGAACTGGATCGGCAAGAGCTTCGGCGTGAACTTCGGGTTCCCGTACGAACTCGACGGCGAGCGCAAGCTGCTGCGCGTGTTCACCACGCGCGCCGACACGATCATGGGCGTGACCTTCTGCGCGATTGCCGCCGAGCATCCGCTCGCCACGCGTCTGGCCGCCGAGCGCCCCGATTTGCAGGCATTCATTGCCGAATGCAAGCAGGGCGGTGTGGCCGAAGCCGACATCGCCACGATGGAAAAGAAGGGCATGCCGACGGGCTTCTTCGTCACGCATCCGATTACGGGCGACAAGGTCGAAGTGTGGATCGGCAACTACGTGCTGATGGGTTACGGCGAAGGTGCCGTGATGGGCGTGCCGGCGCACGACGAACGCGACTTCGCGTTTGCGCGCAAGTACGGTCTGCCGATCAAGCAGGTCGTGGCGCTCGCCGGTGAGACGTATTCGACCGACGCATGGCAAGCCTGGTACGGCGACAAGGACGGCACGCTGATCAACAGCGGCAAGTACGACGGCCTCGGATTCGCCGCCGCCATCGACGCGATTGCCGCCGATCTGAAGGCGCAGGAAGTCGGCGACAAGCAGATCACGTTCCGTCTGCGCGACTGGGGCATTTCGCGCCAGCGTTACTGGGGCACGCCGATCCCGATCATTCACTGCGACACGTGCGGTGCGGTGCCGGTGCCGGAGAAAGATCTGCCGGTGGTGTTGCCGGAAGACCTCGTGCCGGACGGCTCGGGTAACCCGCTCGCGAAGTCCGAATCGTTCCTGAAGTGCGACTGCCCGAAGTGCGGCAAGCCGGCACGTCGCGAGACGGACACGATGGACACGTTCGTGGATTCGTCGTGGTACTTCATGCGCTACGCTTGCCCGGATGCCGACAGCATGGTCGACGCGCGCACCGATTACTGGATGCCGATGGATCAGTACATCGGCGGCATCGAGCACGCGATTCTGCACTTGTTGTACTCGCGCTTCTGGACCAAGGTCATGCGTGACCTGGGGTTGGTGAGCTTCAAGGAACCGGCGCAGAACCTGCTCACGCAGGGCATGGTGCTCAACGAGACGTATTTCCGCGAAGACGCCGCCGGCAAGAAGACGTGGTTTAACCCGCTCGACGTGCAGGTGCAGCTCGACGACAAGGGGCGTCCGGTGGGCGCGACGTCGAAGGCCGACGGCGGCGACGTCGTGCTGGGCGGCATCGAGAAAATGTCGAAGTCGAAGAACAACGGCGTTGATCCGCAATCGCTGATCGATCAGTACGGCGCCGACACGGCGCGTCTGTTCGTGATGTTCGCGGCGCACCCGGAGCAACAGCTGGAATGGTCGGGCGCCGGTGTGGAAGGCGCGAGCCGCTTCCTGCGCCGCCTGTGGGGCTTCGGCCAGTCGCAGGCTGCGTTGCTGCGTCAGGCGGACGCGGCCATCGAGACGGCCAACCCGGCAGCGCAGGCATTGCGCCGCGAGGTTCACGGCGTGCTCAAGCAAGCCAATTACGATTACCAGCGTGTGCAGTACAACACGGTCGTGTCGGCGGCGATGAAGATGCTCAACGCCATCGAGAACGACAAGGGCGCGGCCGGTGCCGGCGCGGTGCGCGAGTGCTACGGCATCTTGCTGCGCGTGCTTTATCCGGTGGTGCCGCACGTCACGCACGGCCTGTGGGATGCGCTGGGCTACGCGGCCGAGTCGGGCGATCTGCTCGATGCCTCGTGGCCGGTGGTGGACGAGGCCGCACTGGTGCAGGACGAAATCGAACTCGTGTTGCAGGTGGCGGGCAAAGTGCGTGGCGCGATTCTCGTGGCCAAGGATGCCCCGCGTGAAGCGATCGAGCAGGCGGCACTGGCGCATGAAATGACGGTCAAGTTCGGCGAAGGCAAGCCGGTCAAGAAGGTCATCATCGTGCCGGGGCGTCTCGTGAACGTGGTGGTCTGAGCCGGCAACGACTGCCGATCCATGATTTGGTGAGAAGAGGGCACATCACGTGCAAATGACATCCGGGCAACGCAGCGCAGGCATGACGCGCAGGATCTTCGGCTGGATCGCCCTGTTGGGCTGCGCGCTGGCGCTCACCGCGTGCGGTTTCCAACTGCGCGGGGCGAGCGAGTACGCATTCAAGCGCTTGTATATCTCCGGCGGCGGTCAGATGGGCATCGATATCAATCGATACATCCGTTATGGGAGCAAGGGGACGGTTGTCGTCGATGCGCCGAAGGATGCCGATGCCCGGCTGGAGATTCTGGGACAGACGGCAACGAGAGCAGCAGTGAGTTTGGACTCGACGGGCCAGGCGCGTGAATACGAAATGCGTAATACGTTCACGTTCCAGTTGGTGACCCCGGACGGTACGCCGATCATTCCGCTCAGCACGATTCGCCTGACGCGCAACCTGCCGTATAGCGACAGCGAAGCGACGGCTCGCGATCAGGAAGCGGCGCTGCTCAATCGCGACATGCAGAAAGATGCTGTCGATCAGATCATTCGCCGGATGGAAGCGGTGAAGACCATGCCTACACCGACACCGGACCACTAAGTCCACTAAGTCCACTACCCCCGAAGGCCATGCAACTGCGCCCCGACGCGCTTGACGCGAATCTTGCCAAGACCCTCTCGCCGATCTACGTGATTTACGGCGACGAGAGCCTGCTCGTGCAGGAAGCGGTCGATCGCGTGCGCGCGGCGGCTCGCGCGGGCGGTTTTACCGAGCGCGATGTGCTGTCGGTCGAGCGCAGTTTCGACTGGGGCGCGCTCGCAAATTCAGGGCAGTCGATGTCGTTGTTCGGCGACCGCAAGCTGATTGAGTTGCGGATTCCCGGCGGCAAACCCGGCAAGGACGGCGGCGCGGCGCTCAAGGCGCATGCCGAAGCGGCCAGCGGTGACGTGCTGACCATCATCACCTTGCCGCGCCTCGATGCGGCGGCGTCCAAGTCCGACTGGTTTACCGCACTGGATCGTGCGGGCGTGACGGTCAAGATCGACGCGGTTGATCGGGCGCGTCTGCCTGATTGGATCTCGCAGCGTCTGGCCGCACAGGGACAGCGTGTGGCCGCGGGCGAAGCGGGACGCCGGGTGTTGCAGTTCATCGCCGATCGCGTCGAAGGCAATCTGCTCGCAGCGCATCAGGAAATTCAGAAACTCGGTCTGCTGTACCCCTCGGGAACACTCGAGTTCGAGCAGGTACAGGACGCCGTGCTCAACGTCGCGCGTTACGACGTCTTCAAGCTGAGCGAAGCAGTGCTCGCGGGCGATACGCCGCGACTCGTGCGAATGCTCGACGGCTTGCGCGGCGAGGGTGAAGCGGCCCCGCTCGTGTTGTGGGCGCTCACCGAAGAAGTCCGCACGCTGGCGAAGATCACGCGCGGCATGGCCGCAGGCAAGCCGCTCGCGATGCTGCTGCGCGAATACCGCGTGTGGGGCCCGCGCGAGCGTTTGATGGAACAGGCGGCGAATCGTGTCACGCCGGCGATGCTTGCCCAAGCGTTGCAATTGGCGGCGCGCCTCGACCGGCAGGTCAAGGGGCTGCGCGCCGACGGTCTGCCCGGCGACCCGTGGGACGGCATGCTGCAACTCGGTTTGTTGCTCGTCGGAAATCGACCGCCAACGGCGCGGTCCGCACGTCCGGCACGCCCGGCGCACGCGTAGATCGCGCCCCAAAAATATCAATTTACGACGGCGGACATGCCGCCGGATCGACCCAATCGACCAGAGTCACGAGATGGATATCAAAGCCTACATGCAGTCGCTGGGCCAGCGTGCCCGTGAGGCATCCCGCGCGATGGCGCGTGCCGATACGGCCGCCAAGAACCGCGCGTTGCTCGCCATTGCCGACGCCATCGAGCGCGACGGCGCGAAGTTGCAGGAAGTGAACCGGCGCGATCTCGACCGCGCGAAAGCCAATGGTCAGGACGCCGCCTTCATCGACCGCCTGACGCTGTCCGACAAAGCACTGCGCACGATGATCGAAGGCTTGCGCCAGATCGCCGGTCTGTCCGATCCCATTGGCGAAATCAGCAACGTGCGCGTGCAGCCGAGCGGCATTCAGGTCGGTCAGATGCGCGTGCCGCTGGGGGTGATCGGCATCATTTACGAATCGCGTCCGAACGTGACCATCGATGCGGCGGCGCTGTGCCTGAAGTCGGGCAACGCGACGATCTTGCGCGGCGGCTCCGAAGCCATTGAGAGCAACACCGCGCTGGCGACCCTCATTGCCGAAGCGCTGGCCGCGACCGGTTTGCCGGGGGATGCGGTGCAGGTCGTCAGCACGCCCGATCGCGCGGCGGTGGGCGAGCTGATTACGATGACCGAGTATGTCGACGTGATCGTGCCGCGCGGTGGCAAGAGCCTGATCGCCCGCCTGATGCAGGATGCCCGCGTGCCGATGATCAAGCATCTCGACGGCATCTGCCACGTCTATGTCGATCAACGCGCCGATGCCGCCAAAGCGCTGGCGATTTGCGAGAACGCCAAGACGCATCGCTACGGCACGTGCAACACGATGGAAACGCTGCTCGTCGACCAGCACGCCATCGCGCAACTACCCGCGATTGCCCGCATGTTTCAGGGCAAGCAGGTCGAGCTGCGCGGCTGCGAGCGCACCGTGGCGGCGCTGACCGATGCGGGTGTGACCGGTGTGGTGGCGGCGACCGAGGAAGATTGGTCGACCGAGTATCTCGCGCCGATTCTGGCGATTAAGATCGTCGATGGTCTGGCACCGGCAATCGAGCACATCAACCGTTACGGTTCGCACCACACCGATGCCATCGTCACTGAAGACTACAGCGCGGCGATGCAATTCCTGCGTGAAGTCGATTCGGCGAGCGTGATGATCAACGCGAGCACGCGCTTTGCTGACGGCTTCGAGTTCGGACTGGGCGCTGAAATCGGCATTTCGAACGACAAGCTGCACGCGCGCGGCCCGGTGGGGCTCGAAGGGCTGACGAGTCTCAAGTACGTCGTGTTCGGTCACGGCGAAGTTCGTCAGTAAGTGACGCATCGACAAGCGCCGCATCGACGCGTGTGAATGTCAGGGACGTGGGTATGAAAGTACAAATTCTCGGCCCGGCCGATTTCCGGAAAATGCCGTGGAAGAACGGCTTGGGCGTGACGACCGAGTTGGCCGTCGCGCATCGCACCGGCGAAGACGGCTTCGACTGGCGCATCAGCACGGCGACGGTCGCCACGGCCGGACCGTTCTCTGTCTTCGCAGGCATCGACCGGTCGTTGGCCATTGTGCGCGGCGGGTCGCTCACGCTGAACGTCGAGGGCCGCGACGACGTCACGCTCACGACACAAACCTCGCCGTATGCGTTCGGTGGCGAACTTGCCGTGAGCAGCACACCCATGCTCGAGAACGCAGGCGTGCCCATCGACGACTTCAACGTCATGACGCGCCGTAGCGAGTGGCAGCACACGCTGGTGCAACATCGCCTGACGGGTGACGTCGTGACGTGGGCACTGCCGACGCAGGCCGGCAGCGTCGCGTTCCTCTACTGTGCAGCGGGCGACGTCAGCGTGGCACTCACCAATGGTGAGGTCGTGAAAGTACCGTCCGGCCACGCGCTCCGTATCGAAGGCATTGATCAAATCGATACCCCCGCGTGCCAACTGCGCGCCGAGGGGCCTTCAAGCGACGTGTTCCTCACCTGCCTGACGCGGCTGCACGACTGACGCCACCCGTGCAACTAGCGCGGCTGACGCAATTGGCGTTATTGGCGTTATTGGCGCGAGCGGCGCAACGTTAGTCCGCAAGTCGCGATTGACGCCCTTCGGCGGGGACGCTCGTCCCTGCCATCCGCACCATCCGTCCGGGTTTCTCCCTGCGTCGCCCCCGTTCCGCCTCCCCCGTACTTCCCCTAGGCCGATCCGGATACTTTTCCGGCGAGCGAAACGGCATACTTCGATTAATCCATATATAAATCGAAGTTCCACCCATGAAACAAACTATCCCCACGTGCGAGGACCCATGCCATGGATCCGTTGAGTGACGTCTTGAGCGATGTCCGGGCGGATGCCGTGGTCACCGGGCGATTTACGTTTGGTGCGCCGTGGTCATTACGAAAGCCTGCACTGGACGGTGTGCCGTTTCGCACCGCGTTGGGGGCGCCTTTCTATCTTGTCGTAGCCGGGATGCCGCCGGTGCGTGTCGAGCCGGGCGATTGCGTGCTGCTGCCGCATGGGCACGAGCATGTGATGTGTTCGTCGCTGGACGAGACGCCGGTGGTCTTCGAGCAAATGATGTCGGCGCAGGGCATCGCGCCACGGCTGGACACGCCGCTGGCATTTCGGGCCGGGGGCACCGGGGCGGTGAGCGAGTTGTACACCGGCGTGGTGATGTTTCGGGAGCGTGTGAAAAACCCGTTGCTCGTGTCGTTGCCGCCGTTGATTCACATCCGTGCGGGTGACCCTGCCGTGCCCGCACTCCTGACCACGACACTCGCCGGGTTCATCGAAGAGTCGATGCAGCGCGGAGCCGGGTGGCGCGTGGCGGTGGCGCGCCTTGCGGATGTGTTGTTCGTGCAGATATTGCGCGCGTATCTGGCGTCGAGTGGCGGGACGAGTACGCACTGGCTGCGCGGCATGACAGACCCGCAGATGGGCCGGGTGATTGCCTCGATGCACGAGGCGCCGTCACGGCCGTGGACGGTGGAGCAGTTGGCGGGCATCGCGGGTATGTCGCGATCCCGGTTCTGTTTGCGGTTCAGGGAGTTGGTCGGGGAGTCGCCGATGTCTTATCTGACCGCACACCGGATGTACATGGCGGCAGAGCGATTGGCGGGCGCCGGAGCGAGAGTGGCAGACGTGGCCGACGCGGTGGGCTATGCCTCGGAGAAAGCCTTCACCAGAGCGTTCCGGCGGTGTTACGGACTCCCGCCGCGCGAGTATCTGCGCAGTTGTGAGCTGGGTCACTAAAAAACAAAAAGCGGGCGGCGCGTCAGCGACCGGCCGCACAAGCAAAAGCACAGGGGTTTTCCCGTCTCGGGACGAACGGCGACCTTTTCGGGTCGGCCGGCCGTTGTTCGGCATTTTTCTCGTTGTGAGAATTCAATCGCCATCCGAAGGCGCGCGCCAAAGCGCGTCGATGCGAGTGGCGAGTCACAACGGGAGAGTCAATGGAATTCCAGCTCAACGGGCGGCCGTTCGTTTTCGAGGGTGAAGACGACACGCCGCTTCTGTGGGTCATCCGCGATGCCGCGGGGCTGACCGGCACCAAATACGGATGTGGTATCGGCGCGTGCGGCGCCTGCACGGTGCATCTCGAAGGCGTCGCCACGCGCACCTGCGTGTTGCCGGTGTCGGCCGTGGCGGGCAAGCGCATCACGACGATCGAAGCGCTGTCGCCCACGCGCTCGCATCCGATTCAGCAGGCCTGGATTGCCAAAGACGTACCGCAATGCGGCTACTGTCAGTCCGGCATGGTGATGGCGGCGGCGGCATTGCTCGACAAGCATCCGCATCCGACCGACGCGCAGATCGATGAGGCGATGACCAATCTGTGCCGTTGCGCGACGTATCACCGTATTCGGGAGGCCATCCATGCCGCTGCTAAACGCTAATCAAGCAGAGCGCGCCGTGCCGAACGCGCGCGATATCGCCGACGGCGCGACGGCCATTGCGTCGCGCTCACGCCGTCAGTGGCTCAAGGGGATGACGTTGGCCACCGGCAGCCTGCTGATTCCGATTTCCGCGTCGTGGGTGGCGAGTCCGGAAGCCCGTGCTGCGACCGGTGAGTCGGCAGGTGAGTCGGCAGGTGAGCCGGGCGATCACCTTATCGAGATCAACGACTGGATTCGCATCGACGCCGACGGTACGACGGTGCTCGGCCTGTCGCAATGCGAAGTCGGGCAGGGCGTGTACACCGGTTTGCCGCAAGTGCTTGCCGACGAGCTCGATGCCGACTGGCGCCGTGTGCGGGTGGAATTCGTCACCGCGCGTGACGCGTATCGCACGGCGGCGGCCAACGAGGCGTTGCAGCAGTTCGTCGGCGCCTCGATGAGCGTGACGCTCTTCTACGAGCGTCTGCGAATCGCCGGCGCACAGGCGCGAGAGGCACTCGTGAGCGTAGCGGCGCAACGCCTTGGCGTGCGCACGACCAACTGCATCACGCGCGAAGGCCGCGTGATTCATCCGCAGTCGGGACGCTCGCTCGGCTACGGCGAGTTGGCCGCCGATGCGGCGAAGCTGCCGCTCAATCCCCATCCGCACCTGAAGACGACGGCCGCGCATGCCCTGATCGGCAAGCCGATGCAGCGCCTCGATACGCCGTCGAAAGTCGATGGCTCCGCTGTCTTCGGCATCGACGTCAACGTGCCCGGCATGCTCATCGGCGCCGTGCGCATGGCGCCGACCTCCGGCGGCACGCCGCTCTCGGTCAAGAATCGCGACGACATCAAGGCGCGCAAAGGCGTGCACGACGTCGTGATCGCCAAAGACGCGATCATCGTGGTGGCCGACGACTACTGGCGTGCCAAGCAAGCCTGCGACGCCCTCGACGTCGAATGGAAGGCGGGCGCTGCGGCCGACAGCGCCACCATTCTTGCCGAGCGCCGCGCCGCACTCACCCACGGCAAACCCGGTATCGCCACCGACATCGGCGATGCGCCGGGAATCATCGCGGCGGGCGGCAAGGTCGTCACCGGCGAGTACCACACGCCTTACATCGTGCACGCGACCATGGAGCCCGTGAACGCGACCGTGCATGTGCGCAAGGATCGCGGCGAGATCGAAGTGTGGGGCCCGATACAGGGACAGGACAAAGTGCGCTGGGCGCTCGGCGGCATCTTCAAGCTGCCGCCCGAGAAAGTGACCGTGCACACCACCTTCCTCGGTGGCAGCTTCGGGCGCAAGTACGTCCCCGATTTCGTCATCCATGCGGCGGTGGCGTCCGCTGCCGTGGGGCGTCCCGTCAAAGTGATCCGTTCACGCGAAGACGATACGCGGCACGGCTTCTATCGGCCCTGCGCGTCCGGCCGGTTTCAGGCCGTGCTGGGGGATGATGGCCTGCCGCGCGCCATGCAGCTACGCGTTGCGGGGCAGTCGCTCTACAACGTCATCAAGAAAGAAAACTACGAGAAGGTGGGCTACGACGAGACCATGCTCGACGGGCTATACGATCTCGCCTACGCCGTGCCGAACCTGCGCGTTGAAGGTGTCGACGTGCCGCAGCCAAACATTCCGGTGAGCTTCATGCGCTCGGTCGGTTCGACGTCCAGCGTGTTTTTCCTTGAGAGCTTCATCGACGAAATGGCCGAGGCGGCGGGCATCGATCCCATCGTCTATCGCAAACGCCTGCTCAAACACGACGCCCTTGCGAGTGCCGTGATCGACACCACGGTCAAGGCTGCCGGTTGGCAGGCACCCGCCAAGCCCGGCGTGCATCGCGGCTTCGGGTATTGCACTTATACGGGGCGGGGGGCGGCGTTCTCCACCTACGTGGCGGTCGCCGTCGAGATGCGCGTCGTGAACGATCACTTCAAGATCGAACGCGTCGTGTGTGGTGTCGACTGCGGTCGTGCGATCAATCCGAATCTGATCCGCGCCAACATTGAAGGCGGCATCGGCTTTGCGCTGACCAATACCTTCAAGAGCCAGATCACGTTTGCAAACGGTGGCGTCGAGCAAAGCAATTTTGGCGACTACCCGCTGCTGTATCTCGTCGAGATGCCGAAGATCGAGACCGTGATCGTGCCGAGCGACCGGCCGCCGCAGGGCTGTGGAGAAGTCTCGCTGCCGCCGATGGCCCCCGCGGTGGCGCAGGCGATCCGGCGCGCCACGGGTGTGCGGCCACGCGCGATGCCGCTGCCGCAGACCGTTGCCGAGGCGCGTGCACTGGCGGGCGGCGTGGCGGCTGACGCAAAGGGTCGCGCGTAATGGATGTCCTCGATGCCGAGGTGCTCGACGCCGTGGCGCGCTGGCAGGCGCAAGGCGACGACGTGCTGCTCGCGACCGTGGCCCGTACGTGGGGCTCAGCGCCACGGCCGGTCGGCGCGATGATGGCGCTCGGTGCACGTGGCCGGGTTGCCGGCTCCGTGTCGGGCGGCTGCATCGAGGACGATCTGCTTGCCAAAGTGGCGGAAGGTTTTCGCCCGGGGCGGCGCCCGCACGTGCAGACCTACGGACTCACTGCCGACGAAGCCCATCGATTCGGCCTGCCCTGTGGCGGGACATTGGAACTGATTATTGAAGCCGTCACCGCGCGCAGCGCCCTCGACGCGATGCGCACGGCGATCAACGCGGGCCAGCTCGGCACGCGCGAGCTTGATCTGCGGACCGGCGAGGCGCGCGTGCGTTACGTAAAACAGCCCGCCGCATTCGCCTACACGCCCGCTCGCCTGACCGTGCCGTTCGGGCCTCGCTGGCGCATCATCGTCATCGGCGACGGGCAACTCACGCGGCACCTCACGGCCATGGCGGTGCCGCTGGGTTATCAGGTCGTGATCTGCGATCCACGCGACATTCACGACATTCACGATATTCACGATATTCACGATATTCACGATATTCACGATATTCACGATGGCGGTGGCGGCGCACACCACACGCCGACGCCACACGTCATGCGTGTGCACGAAATGCCCGATGACCTCATCGTGCGTTTGCGTCCCGACGGCAACACCGCCATCGTGGCGCTCACCCACGACCCGAAGCTCGACGACATGGCGTTGCTCGAAGCGCTCAAATCCGACGCGTTTTATGTCGGCGCCATCGGTTCACACCGGAACCAGTCCTCACGTCGCGAGCGCCTCGCCATGTTCGACCTGACGCCTTCGCAGATTGACCGGCTGTACGGCCCGGTCGGCCTGCACCTCGGCGCAAGAACCCCCCCGGAGATTGCACTGGCCATTCTTGCGGAGATCACCGCGCTTCGCAACGGCACGCTCGGCGACACCACGCGCCGTGTGACGCCTTCTTGTTCTGCTGAATCACCTCCCCCCTCGGTAGTCGCTCATCGCGTTCTCACAAGGAACGAGGGCATGCCGGTTTTGTCGTGCCTGACGGACAGGTTGTTTGGAATCCAATATAAAAATTAGGGAATGTCATGAAACACAAAGTCTGGATGGCAATGGCACTCACCGTCGCGGCGGGCTGCGCCAAGGCGGATGGTTTGCAGATTTACGGCATTTTGGACAACAGTCTGGAATACCTCACTAACGCGGGCACCGGCGCGAACGGCAACAAGTCGTCACTCTTTCGCGTGAGCAACGGCTCGCAGGCGCCGAACCGGTTCGGCTTCAAAGGATCGGAAGATCTGGGCGGCGGCCTCAAGGCCATCATGCAACTCGAAGCGGGTATCAACCTCGACTCCGGGCAGTTGCAGCAAGGCGGGCGCATGTTTGGCCGGCAGGCTTGGGTGGGGCTTCAGAACGAATGGGGCGCACTGACGATCGGCCGCCAGAAGAACCTGATCTACGACGCGTTCCTCGAACTCGATCCGCTGTCGTACTACAGCTACTCGCTGCCTGCGATGGATGCGCAGTTTGCGGGCCGTGCCGACAACTCGATCAAATACGCGGGCAATTTCAACGGCTTCAAGATCGCCGGCCTTTTCTCGACCGGTTACGACGCGACCATTGCCAACGGTGCGCAGGTGCCGGGCGAGTGGCGTGTGGGCAAGGAGTACAGCGTGTCGGTGGGTTATGCCAACGGTCCGCTCAACGTCTCGCTCGTGTATGACCAACAGCAGGGCACATCCGTTGCGACGCAGGGTGCCACGTCACAGCGCGTGGCCGCGGGGGCGAGTTACGCCGTCGGTAACGTCAAACCGTATGTCGGGTATCAGTGGTATCTGAGCAATGTGCCGGGAGTCGCGGGGCGCAATGCGCTGTACTACGCGGGTCTGCAATACCGCCCGGTGACGGAGGTCATTCTCTCCGGGGCGATTTACTACAACGACATCTCGTCGGCTAATCAGCACCCATATTTGCTCGCGGCGAATGCGGCGTATCTGCTGTCCAAGCGCACGCAACTCTTCGCGGAAGTCGGCTTTTCGCGCAATCAGAACAACTCGAATCTCGGCGTGACCGGATATGGGTTGAGCATCGTGCCGGGCAGCAATCAGGTCGGCGTAGCGCTCGGCCTCGCGCACTACTTCTGAGGCGGCACCGTCACCGCCTCGTAACGCACGGCTGATCCGGGGGGACAGCGGTGCGGGAAGTGTCGGACGCGCCCGGTGCCAGGCACAGCATCGGGCGCGCGTCTGACTCGGTGGGCGACACGCATGTGAGTTGTATTAATCACAGTTTCGGCAAAAGGGCGCAGCGACGATACTTCATTCACCGGCTCACGCAACACCGCGCAAAGCCAGAATCAAGGAGAAACACCATGCCCGCACTCATGCTCGCCGCCGAATACGCCTTCCAAGGTCTGATCATGCTCTCGACCGCCGCACCGTTCTTTCAATAAGCGAACGGGGGCAGCAGCCCCCGGCTGCAAAACGAAAAAGGCCGCTTCGGGAATCACCCGAAGCGGCCTTTTTCTTTGCGATTTTCGCGAGCCGGGGCACGAGACCCCGAGTCACAAATCGCGAATCGCGACAGATCAGTGACGGAAGTGACGCGTGCCCGTCATCAGCATGGCGACATTGCGCTCGTCGGCAGCGGCGATCACTTCGTCGTCGCGCATCGAACCCCCCGGATGAATCACGCAGGTGGCGCCAGCATCGACCACCACGTCCAGACCATCACGGAACGGGAAGAATGCGTCCGACGCCACGGCCGAACCGTTCAGCGACAGACCGGCGTTTTGCGCCTTGATGCTCGCAATACGTGCCGAGTCCACGCGGCTCATCTGGCCCGCGCCCACACCCAGCGTCATGCCGCCGGCGCAGAACACGATGGCGTTCGACTTCACGTACTTCGCCACGCGCCACGCGAACAGCAGGTCTTCCATTTCCTTCGGCGTCGGATGACGCTTGGTCACCACGCGCAGTTCATGCGGTGCCACGTTCTTCGCGTCCGGCGACTGCACCAGCAGACCGCCACCCACACGCTTGAAGTCGTACTGATTCACGCCGTTGCCCAGCGGCACTTCGAGCAAACGCACGTTCTGCTTCGCAGCGAACACTTGCTTGGCGCCTTCCGTGAACGACGGGGCCAGCAGCACTTCCACGAATTGCTTGGCCACGGCCTGTGCTGCGGTCTCGTCGACTTCACGGTTGAACGCGATGATGCCGCCGAAAGCCGACGTCGGGTCGGTCTGGAATGCCTTTGCGTAAGCGTCGGCCGGCGTTGCCGCCACGGCCACGCCGCACGGGTTGGCGTGCTTGATGATCACGCAGGCCGGGGCGTCGAACGTCTTCACGCATTCCCACGCGGCGTCCGCGTCGGCGATGTTGTTGTACGACAGTTCCTTGCCTTGCAACTGGCGATAGTTCGCGAGCGAGCCTTCCGGCGTGGTGATATCGCGATAGAACGCCGCGCTCTGGTGCGGGTTCTCGCCGTAACGCATGTCCTGCACCTTCGTGTACGCCAGGTTGAGCGTGGCCGGGTAGGCGGTGCGCTCGCTGTGACGCAGTGACTCACCGAGGCTCGTCAGGTAGTTGGTGATGGCGCCGTCGTACTGGGCCGTATGCGCAAACACCTTCGTCGCGAGACGGAAGTTCGTGGTGTAACCCACGGTGTTGTTATTGGCCTTCATCTCGTCGAGCACCACGGCGTAGTCGGCCGGGTCGACCACGACGGTCACGTCGCGATGGTTCTTTGCGGCCGAGCGCAGCATCGTCGGGCCACCGATGTCGATGTTCTCGATGGCGTCTTCGAGCGAGCAGTCATCCTTGGCAATCGTCTGCACGAACGGGTACAGGTTCACCACGAGCAGGTCGATCGTCGGGATGCCGTGCTGGTCGAGCGCAGCCATGTGTTCGGGCAGGTCGCGTCGCGCCAGAATGCCGCCGTGCACTTTGGGGTGCAGAGTCTTCACGCGCCCATCGAGCATTTCCGGAAAGCCGGTGTAGTCGGCCACTTCGGTCACCTTGAGGCCAGCTTCGGCCAACAGCTTGGCGGTGCCGCCAGTGGAGAGAATCGACACGCCCTGTGCAGCGAGCGACTTGGCGAAGTCGACGATGCCGGTCTTGTCGGAGACGGAGATGAGAGCTTGCTTGATCATGACGGACGGTAGTGAGGCGGCAAATGAAGCGGCAAAAACGGACAAATAGGGCGGGCAGAAACGTTGGGGCTGACCTCAGCCTTGCACGCGCGCCCCCTGGCGGGGCAAAACAGGTAGCGCGCTCGCATCGTTGACACCCGCGCCGCCACCCGTCGCCACGGGCGACTAGAGCAGGCCGTGCTGCTGCAACTTCTTGCGCAGCGTGTTGCGGTTGATCCCCAGATATTCTGCGGCGAGCGACTGATTTCCATCGGCCTTGCCCAGCACGAATTCGAGCAACGGCTTTTCAACGACGGTGACAACCATATCGTAGACATCGTGTGGTACGGCGCCGTCCAGATCACGGAAATACGAATCCAGACTGTCGCGTACGCATTGTTCTATGTTTGTTTTGCTCATGCGGCTAATAGCTCCCTCGGCGATTCTTGTTCATAGCAGAGACGGTCCGAGTGCGCCTTCTGCTGTTCGAAAAATTCGTTGACCGCAGCCAACTGGTCTTGCGTGCTGTCCAGCGTGTTCATACGCTGGCGGAACGTGGCCGCCCCCGGCAGCCCGCGCGAATACCACGCAATATGCTTGCGCGCCGTTCGCACCCCGGTGAACTCCCCGTAGAACTCGTAATGGTCTTCGAGGTGTTCGTTCATGATTTGCTGAATCTCATCGACGCGCGGCGCTAAGGCAATCTCGCCCGTCGTGAGAAACAGCTCGATGTCGCGGAACAGCCACGGCCGGCCTTGTGCGGCGCGGCCGATCATGATGGCGTCCGCCCCCGTGACATCCAGTACGTGTTTGGCTTTCTGTGCCGAGGCGATGTCGCCATTGGCGACGATCGGGATGCGCGCAGCGGCCTTCACCGCGGCAATCGTCTCGTACTCGGCATCGCCGTGATACAGATCGGCGCGCGTGCGCCCGTGCACGGTCAGCATGCTGATGCCGCACTCTTCGGCGATACGCGCCACCGTGAGTGCGTTCTTGTGGTCGCGGTCCCAGCCCGTGCGGATCTTCAGCGTCACGGGCACCACGTCGCCCACGGCACCGACCACGGCCGACACGATGCGTGCGACCAGCGGTTCGTTCTGCAACAGGGCCGAACCTGCGGCGACGTTGCAGACCTTCTTGGCCGGGCAGCCCATGTTGATGTCGATGATCTGGGCGCCGTTCTCGACGTTGTAGCGCGCGGCCTCGGCCATCATGGCCGGGTCGGCTCCGGCGATCTGCACGGAAATCGGTGCCACCTCGCCCGCGTGGTTCGCGCGGCGCATGGTTTTCTCGCTCTTCCAGAGCTGAGCGTTCGAGGCCACCATCTCCGAGACGGCATAACCTGCCCCCAGCCGTTTGCACAGCTGGCGGAATGGCCGGTCCGTCACGCCAGCCATGGGCGCGACGAAGAGGTTATTGCGGAGTTCGTGGGGGCCGATACGCACGATGCAGGGAGTCGCCGGGAAAAAACGAGCATTTTACTGCGAAAACCGGTCCCCGTCGCCTAAAAAATGTGCACGCTCACCCGCGTTGCCCGAACATCATCTGGCGGGCGAAGGCCGTCTTGAGCGGCGGCACGAGGTCGAGACTGGCGAGTGCCATGCCCCGCAGCACGGCCACGGGCGCGGCTTCGATGCCGAAAACGCGTGGCAGCAGGTCGGTAATGCGGATGGTCATGCCACGGTCGGCACGGCGGCGCCGGGCGAAGGCGGCGAGGGCCGCCGGGCCGGGGATGCCTGATGTGCTGCCGGTGCCGGTGCCTGTGGCGTTGGCAGCGCTGGCGTGGGGTGCCGTCGTGTTCGAGCCGCGCGCCTCGTGAGTCCCGCGCATGTGGTGCACCAGCGTGTCGGCCAGGTCGAACGCGTCACGCAGGCCCAGATTGAGGCCTTGGCCGGCCACGGGATGCAGTGTCTGCGCCGCGTTGCCGATGGCGGCGACCCGCCCGTCGACCACCTGTCCCAGCGCGTTCAGGCCCAGCGGGAAGCCCGCCCGGCCGCTGATCGTCGTGAAACGGCCCATGCGGTCGCCGAATGCGGCGTGCAGTTCGGCGAGGAAGCTGGCGTCGTCCATGTTGCGGCGGCGCTTGGCCTCGTCGTGCGAGCAGCACCACACCAAAGCGTAGCCGTGGTCCTGCGGCAGCAGCGCCAACGGCCCGTCGGCTGTGAAGCGCTCCCACGCCCAGCCCGCCCGCGGGCGTTCGCAGGTGACAAAACCGACGAGCGCCGTCTGGCCGTAATCCCGTGCGCGGGGACGGGAGGTCTGGCTTTCGAACAGCCCGCCTTCGGCATTGACGGCCAGCGTGGCGTGCAACGTCTCGGCATGATCGTCGGCGGTGGTGCCGAGCGTGATCGTGACCTGTTGCGCGTCCTGACGCAGGGCGATGGCCTGATACGGGCGGAAGTGATGCAGCCCCGGGGCAAGTTCTCCCGATGCTCCTGTTGCTCCTAAAGAGAGCGGTGCCTGCGGCGAGTGCTCGACTCGCGTGGGCACTTGCGACATGGCGTTGTCGAGCGCGCGCATGAGCGCGCCGTACCGCACCACGTAGCCCAGCGCCGGCACACCATGCTCGCGAAAATCGATCTCGGTGCTGCCGAAGCGGCGCGCCTGCGATACGTGAATATGCTGAATCGGCGTGGTGGCGAGGCCGGTATTGGCGCGGGCGGACGAGGCGTGGGCAGCATGGACTGCATGCGCCGGGTGCGGCCACGCCCCGGCGCGCGCCAGAATCTCACGGCTGCCGTGCGAGAGGGCCAACGCACGAGGGTCGTCATAGCCTGCCTGCGGCCCGCGCGCGTCGATGAGCGCCACGCGCATTTGCGGCGCGCGCTGGGCGAGCAACAGCGCCAGCGCCGTGCCGACCGGGCCGGCACCGACGATGGCGACGTCGAAACGCCGGGGAATCGGCTCAGGAGTCATGTCCGTCGTCGTCATATCAGAACGCAGGCTCGCCCATCAACCGCGCATGAGCGCTTCGATCTCGTCGGCGTCGACGGGCACGTCGCGGGTGAGCAGCGTGCAGCCGGTCGCCGTGACAACCGCGTCGTCTTCGATGCGGATACCGATGTTCCAGTAACGCTCGTCGATGTCCGGTGCAGGGCGTACATAAATGCCCGGCTCGATGGTGGTGACCATGTTCGCCGCGAGCGTGCGCCACGGCCGCTCGCCGTTCGGTCCGTCTTCGCGATATTCGCCGCAGTCATGCACGTCCATGCCGATCCAGTGGCCGGTGCGGTGCATGTAGAAGCGGCTAAACGACTTGTCGGCGATCACGTCGTCGACGCTGCCGGCCGTGTCACGCTTGAGCAGCCCGGTGTCGAGCATGCCCTGCGCAAGCACGCGCACGGCGGCGTTGTGGGGCGCGTCGAAGGCGACACCGGCGCGGGTGGCGTCGATGGCGGCCTGCTGCGAGGCGAGCACGATGTCGTAGAGTTCGCGCTGTGCGGGCGTGAAGCGCCCGTTCACCGGGAACGTGCGCGTGATGTCCGAGGCGTAGCCGTCGAGCTCGCAGGCGGCGTCGATCAGGCACAGATCGCCGTCGCGCAGCTCGGTGTCACCGGCGCGGTAGTGCAGCACGGTCGTGTTGGCACCGGCAGCCACGATGGAGCCATACGCCGGAAACTGTGAGCCATTGCGACGGAATTCGTAAAGCAGCTCGGCTTCGAGGTGATATTCGCGCAGCCCCGGGCGCGACGTCTTCATCGCGCGCACATGGGCATCGGCCGAGATCTTGCCCGCGCGCGCCATGATGTCGATCTCGTGGGCGTCTTTAATCAGGCGCATCTCGTCGAGAATCGCGCGGATGTCATGGGCTGCGGCCGGTGCCGACACGCCGGTGCGGCTCTGCGCACGCACGGTGTTCAGCCAATGGCGCACCTGACGGTCCTGCTGCGCAGAGGCACCCAGCGCATAGAAGAGCGCCGGAGTATCGGCCATCAACTGCGGCAGACGCGTGTCGATTTCATCGATCGGATAGGCGGCGTCGAAGCCGAACGTTTCGCGCGCGGCTTCCGGGCCATAGCGATAGCCGTCCCAGATCTCGCGTTCTTCGTTCTTTGCGCGGCAGAACAGAATCGACTGGCCGTTGCGGCTATCGAGTACCACGACCGCCTCGGGCTCGGTGAAGCCCGAGAGGTAATAGAAGTAGCTGTCGTGACGATAGGGATAGTCGCTGTCGCGGTTGCGTGCCACTTCCGGCGCGGTCGGCACGATGGCGAGACCGCCGCCAGCCTGACGCATTTGCTCGATGGCACGCGCACGGCGGGCGCGGTAAGGGGAATCGGTCATCGCGGGCTCCATTCTTGTCGTATTGAGGCGATTCTACTGCCGGGGGTTCAGCGCTGCCGAATGCTCTCGGATGCTTCCGATTGCTATCGGGCGCTAACGGTGTCGTTCAGTGCAGCCAACTGCGCCGGCGTGCCGACGTTTTCCCACTCGCCGTCAAAACGCTCGCCCGTGGCGCGGGCGTCGGCAATCGTGCGTTGGTACAGCGGCGTGAGTGCCATGCGTGTGCCCGGGGCAATGCCGTCGAACAGACGCAGGTCGTATAGCGCGATGCTGCCGAAGGTGAGCGGTACGGCGCCGGGCGGGGCGTTCTCGCGCAGATGCAGCCGATGTGCGGCGTCGAGCGCGAAGTCACCCGCCGGATGAAACGGCGGGTTCGGCACCATCACCAGATGCATGCCGGGCTGCGCCTGCGCGGCCAGACGTGCCGCAGGCGCGCGCAGCGTAGCGAAATCGAAATCGGTGAACAGGTCGCCCGCGATGGCCAGGAACACGTTGCCCGCGCCTTCGAGAGACGGGCGCGCCTGAACGATGCCGCCCGCCGTCTCGAGGGCTTCCCCCTCGGCCGAGTAGGTGAGGCGTACGCCGAAGCGGCTGCCGTCGCCGAGCGCGGCTTCGATCTGTGCGCCCAGCCAGGCATGGTTGATGACGATGTCGGTGTAACCCGCCCGCGCGAGGGCTTCGATCTGCCAGACGATCAGCGGCTTGCCGGCCACCGGCAGCAACGGCTTTGGCGTGGTGTCGGTGAGCGGGCGCATGCGATCGCCGCGCCCGGCGGCGAAGATCATCGCCTTGAGCGGCATCGGCGCAGGGGTTGCGCTCAGGGGCCCGGCCATTGCGGGCGCCTCAGAACGTGTAGCCGACGTCGACCTGTTGGTCGGTCAGCGTGTCGAGCAGCCGTGCCAGCGGGCGCAGCGGCGCGTAACGCTCGGCCACCTTGCGGGCGTAGTCGATGAAGCGCGGGGTATCGGCCAGATAACGCGGCTTGCCGTCGCGATAGTTGATACGGGCAAAGATGCCGAGCACTTTCAGATGGCGTTGCAGCCCCATCCATTCGGCCTGACGGTAGAACTCGCCGAAGTCGGCGTCGACCGGCAGCCCGGCCTTGCGCGCGCGTTCCCAGTAATAGGCCAGCCAGTCGAGCTGACGTTCTTCATCCCAGCTCAGGAACGCATCGCGCATGAGCGAGATCACGTCGTAAGTCAGCGGGCCGTACACGGCGTCCTGAAAATCGAGAATGCCCGGGCCGGTCGTGCCCGGCAGACCCGGCATCAGGTTGCGCGGCATGAAGTCGCGATGCACGAACACCTTGGGCTGCGCGAGGGCATTGTCGATGAGCAACTGATTGATGCGATCGAGCGTGGCACGCTGGTCGGCTGTCAGTTCGACTTTCAGATGCTTACCGATGTACCAGTCGGGGAAGAGATCGAGCTCGCGCTGGAGCAGTGCCGTGTCGTACGCGGGCAGGACGTCGGCCCGGGAGCTTTTTTGCCACACGATCAGCGCATCGAGCGCCGCGCGCATGAGCGGGCGGGCGTTGTCGTCGTCGAGCACGTCGAGGTAAGTCTGGTGGCCCAGGTCGGTGAGCAGCAGGAAGCCTTGGGCCAGATCTTCGGCGAGCACCTTGGGTGCTTGCAGGCCGGCGTCGTCGAGCAATTGCGCGACGTGCACGAAAGGACGGCAATCTTCTTGCGGCGGCGGGGCGTCCATCACGATCAGGCTCGGATGTGCCGGATCAAAACTGCCGATGCGGAAATAGCGCCGGAAGCTCGCGTCTGCCGAGGCGGGCGCCCACTGCGCCATGTCGAGCGAAAACGGCTCGGCCAGCCCTGAGAGCCAGGTGGCAAGCGATTGCAGGCGGGAATCGTCGGTAGCGGCGCCGAGCAGGCTGGAAGCCTCGGAAACACTCGTGGGAGCAGAGGGTTGTGCGGTCATGATGGGGGCGGTAAACGTCTTGCCATATAATACCCGATCATGTTTTCCCGACGCCCTGATTCTCGACCTCGATCGACCGTTCCGAATGTCCCGGCAAAGCTGTCCGGACATGGGGAATTGGCTGCCCGCAACCGGCGCCTCGATTGTCATGCTGTTTGCGTACATGCCGGATAAACAAGTCCATACGAATGAAGTTTCGTCGCTGCGCCGCCTGATGCGCGCGCGACGCAAGCCACTGGCGCTACTGCTCTCCCTGCCGGGCGTGTGGTGCTCGCTCGCCGGTGCACAAGAAGCCCCTCCCCCCGATCTTTCGAAGAGCGATGGTCTTGTGCTGCGCACGGTCCCTTCGCTGGGGGAGTTCGTGCTAGGGGACGGCGACGACGTGCCGATGTACGTGCGTGGCATGCATCTGACCGGCCGCACCAACGTCGACGCGACCGTCGACGGCGACGCGGAGGCGCGCAAATTGCGCTCCTACGTGAAGGGCGATCGTCTGACCTACGATCAGGACACGGACGAGGTGGTGGCGCACGGTAACGCGCACATGTCACAGGGCGGCAACAAATTTGTCGGCCCTGAGGCCCATATGTATACCGGTGCGGGCGACGGCTACATGCTCACGCCGACGTATCAACTGGTGACAGGCGGCGGCGGTAAAGGCGAGCGCGCGGATGTCGATGCAGGCAACGTGGTCACGTTGCAGCGCGGCACCTATTCCGCATGCGCCTGTACTGATGACGACAAGACGCCGGCGTGGTACATCAAGGCGTCGTCGTTCGAATTCGATCAGGAACAGCAGGAAGGTACGGCCTACAACGGCATTCTGTTCTTCCAGGGCGTGCCGATTCTGGCAAGCCCGTACATGTCGTTCCCGACAACGACCGAGCGCCGCTCGGGCTTGCTCGCGCCGACGTTTACGCAGTCGACCCAGACGGGCTTCGAGTTCTCGCAACCGTATTACCTCAATATCGCACCGAATCGCGATCTGACGATCACGCCGCGCTTCATGACCAAGCGCGGCACGATGTTGATGGGGGATTTCCGGTACCTCGAAAATACGTATTCCGGATTGTTCCACATCGAATACCTGCCAAAAGACCGGGTGACGGGGGACGCGCGGTATACGTTTACGTGGCAGCACGCCCAGTCGTTTGGCTATGGCGTCAACGGCTACGTCAACTTTACGAAGGTGTCGGACGACACCTATCCCGACGACTTCGGTGCGGGTACCAACTTCCAGACTGGCGTGACGCGCGTGTACAACCGCGAAGCCGGGTTGACGTGGGGTTACGGCAATTGGTCGTTCCTTGCGCGAATTCTGAAGTATCAGACGCTTGCCCCGAGTGCGCCGCAGTATGAATCGGTGCCCGAGCTGTCGGCGACGTACAACAAGCTGGATTTCGGTGGTTTCGACTTCACGATGCCGATCCGGTACAACCGGTTCCACATCGCAGCCACCACGGGCCAGCCCGATGGCGAGCGTTTGTATGCGCAGCCGACGTTGAGTTACCCGATTCTGACGCCGGGTTACTTCATCATCCCGAAGGTGATGTTCAACGCGGCGTCGTACAACGTCGATTATCCGAACGGCTCGACGATGCAGTCGTCGATCACGCGCACGGTCCCGACGGTCAGTCTCGATGCCGGTCTGACGTTCGAGCGCCCGCTCACGTTGTTCGGTTCGAGCATGAAGCAGACGTTGGAACCGCGCATCTTCTACGTCTATACGCCGTACCGGAATCAGAGCTCGATTCCGATTTTCGACAGTGCGGTCGCCGACTTCAACCTCGCGGAAATCTTCAGCGAGAATTCGTTCATCGGCGAAGACCGGATTCAGGATGCCAACCGTGTCACGATGGCGCTGACCTCGCGCCTGATCGATGCGGAGAGCGGTGTGGAGCGCGCGCGCGTCTGGTACGCGCAGCGCTACAACATCCAGCAATCGCTCGTGACGATGCCGGGCGGCACGCCGGAAAACGCCGGGGTGTCCGACTTCCTGGTGGGCGGCTCGGCGCTGCTGTACAGCAACATCACGTTCAGCACGGCGGTGCAGTACAGCCCGAGCACGTCGCAGTTCAACCGCTCGGACGTGGGGATCACGTGGCGTCCGGGTGAGCGTCGCGTCTTCAATGTCTATTACCGTTACCTGCGCAACCCGCCGCCGGTGGTGGGGCAGACCGCGTTGACGGTGACTCCGATCAACCAGATCGAACTTTCGGGCCAATGGCCGATCACACCCCGATTCGGGGTGGTGGGCCGGATCAACTACAGCATCACGGACAAGTCGTTCATCGATGCCCTGGCGGGTTTCGAGTATGATGCCGACTGCTGGGCTTTCCGGGTGGGCGTGCAGCGCTATGCGACCAATGCCACGACAACGACTTCGCGTATTTTTGCGCAGTTGGAGTTGAAGGGCCTGACCAAGTCCGGTACCAGCGCCACCGAAGCGTTCAAGCAAGGCGTGCCTGGCTACCAGCCGCCGCCGACGAACCAGATTCCTTCTCGATTCAGCAACTATGAATGACATGTTTGTGAAGCGTGCCTCGCTGCTGGCGAGCCTGTGTCTCGCCGCCGGGGTGGCGGTGGCCCAACCGGCACCCGTCAGCGCACGCGCCGCTGGCGCGCCCGCGTCGTCCACGCAGTCGGTCGATTCGATCGTGGCCGTGGTCAACGACGCCGTGATCACCCGCAAGGAACTCAACACGCGAATCGAGGAAGCCAAGCACCAGCTGACGCTTGCGAAGCGTCCGGTCCCCGAGGCCGACATGCTCCAGCGTCAGGTGCTTGAACAGATGATCATCACGCAGGTGCAGCTCCAGCGCGCCAAGGAAGATGGCATCGTCGTCAAGGACGCCGACGTCGAGCAGGCGCTGCAACGCATCGCCGCCGACAACCGCCTCTCCGTCGATCAGTACAAGGCGCGCCTCGCGCAAGCCGGTGTGCCTTGGGACGCCTTCCGCAAGGAAGTGCGCGAACAGATCATTCTGGCCCGCCTGCGCGACAAGGAAGTCGATAGCCAGATTCAGGTCAGCGAGACCGAAATCAACACGTTCCTCGCCGCCCAGCGTGGGGCTTCGGCCACGCCTTCCGAAACCGAATACCGCATCAGCGAGATTCTCGTGAAGGTGCCGGACGGCGCTTCGCCCGATCAGGTCAACGCTGCGCAGAAGAAGGCCAACGACGCGCTCGACAAGGCGAAAGCCGGTGGCGATTTCGCTGCTCTCGCCAAGCAATATTCGGATGCGTCCGACGCCAGCGCCGGTGGCGACATGGGTTTCCGCATTCCCGAACGTATTCCCGATCTGTACCTGAATCAGGTCCAGAAGCTGCAAGCGGGCACGCTCGTGCCGCAGGTGCTGCGCAGCAATAACGGTTTTCACGTCATCAAGCTGGTCGACACCCGTAAGCAGGGCGGCGGCGAGCAAGGCATGACCGTGCCGCAGATTCACGCGCGCCACATCCTGATTCGTGTGGGCGACGGCGTGTCCGAAGCACAGGCGCAGAAGAAGCTGCTCGATATCAAGGCGCAGATCGAAGCCGGCAAGGGCGACTTTGCGACGTATGCCCGTCAGGTGTCGGTGGACGGCTCGGCCTCGCAGGGCGGCGACCTCGGCTGGATTTCGCCGGGCGAGACCGTGCCGGCGTTCGAGCGCGCCATGTCGGAGCTCAAGGACGGCCAGATCAGCGATCCGGTGCGCTCGGAATATGGCTATCACCTGATTCAGGTGCTGGGCCATCGCGAGTCGCAGGTGTCGGGCGATCAGGAGCGCAATCTGGCGATGCAGGAACTGCGTGGCCGCAAGGCCGAGCAGCAGTATCGCGACTGGCTGCAACAACTGCGCGACAGCGCTTATGTCGATTACCGTCTGAGCACGGCTGCGCAGTAAGCGCGGCCCGACCCGACGACCCGACACTGCCACACCTCCTCGTATGACATCCGCCCGGCCCTTCGTCCTTGCCATCACCACCGGTGAACCGGCAGGTGTGGGGCCGGAGCTGACTGTGCAGGCACTGGTCCAGTGCCTGACACCGTCGGCCCCATCAGCATCAGATCCCCTCGAACATTGTCAGTTCGCCGTGCTCGGCGACGCCGCACTGCTGTCGGCGCGCGCGCAGGCCGTTGGCCTGGGCGACGCATGGCAGGCTTTGCTGTTGCAGGGACGTGTGCGCGTCGAGCATCATTCGCTCGCCGTGCCGGCCGTCGCCGGGCAACTGAACGCCGCCAACGGTCCCTATGTGCTCGCACTGCTCGACGCGGCCATTGACGGCGCGGTGGCCGGCACCTTCGACGCGATTGTCACGGCGCCGCTGCAAAAGAGCACGATCAACGACAGCGGCGTGGCTTTCACCGGTCACACCGAATATCTCGCCGAGCGCACGCATACGCCGCGCGTGGTGATGATGCTCGCAGGCGGTGGTTTGCGGGTGGCGCTTGCCACCACGCATTTGCCGCTGGCGCAGGTGCCCGGCGCCATTCGCCGGGACGATCTGCTGGAAACCCTCGTCATACTGAATCAAGACCTGATGCGCCATTTCGGCGTGACGCGTCCGCGTATTCTCGTGACCGGACTCAATCCGCATGCGGGCGAGTCGGGCTATCTCGGCCGTGAAGAGATCGATGTCATTACGCCCGCGCTCGACGATGCGCGCGCGGCAGGCATCGACGCGCGCGGGCCGTACCCGGCCGACACGCTGTTCCAGCCGCGTCACCTCGACGGGGCCGACGCCGTGCTCGCCATGTATCACGATCAGGGCCTGCCGGTGCTCAAATACGCGAGCTTCGGCGCGGGCGTGAACATCACGCTGGGCCTGCCGATCATTCGCACTTCGGTCGATCACGGCACTGCGCTGGATCTTGCGGGTACCGGGCGCGCCGAGAGCGGCAGCCTGCTCGAAGCCCTGCGCACCGCCGCGACCATGGCCGCCAACGCGGCCACCCATGCACAACTGCGCGCTGGCACCGTCGCGACGTCAGGCACCGCAAGCGATGCGGCGGCCAAGACGGGCGATAACGACGCTCCACCGCGTTCCTAAGGAATTTCACATGAGTAGCGCATCGAAGCGCACGGGCGTCCAACAGGGCCACGTGGCGCGCAAACGTTTTGGTCAGAACTTTCTCGTCGATGTGGGCGTGATCGACGACATCGTGAGCGCCATTTCGCCGCGCCCCGATGATCTGATGGTCGAAATCGGCCCGGGGCTCGGCGCCTTGACGACGCCGCTCGCCGAGTGGCTTGCGCATCTGCATGTCGTCGAACTCGACCGCGATCTCGTCGCACGCCTGACGCGCAAGTTTGGCGATCGCGTGACGGTACACGCGGGCGATGCGCTCGACTTCGACTTCGGCTCGCTGGTGCCGGAAGATCGCCGCGACGAGTCGCCGCTGCGCATCGTCGGCAACCTGCCGTACAACATCTCGAGCCCGTTGCTCTTTCACCTGATGCGTTTTGCGACGCAGGTGCGCGACCAGCACTTCATGTTGCAGAACGAAGTCGTGGAGCGCATGGTGGCACCGGCCGGGTCGAGCAACTACAGCCGGCTGTCGGTGATGCTGCAATACCGCTACTGGATGGACAAGGTGCTCGACGTTCCGCCGGAAGCGTTCAATCCGCCGCCGAAGGTCGATTCGGCCATCGTGCGAATGATTCCGCGTGCTCAGGCCGACTTGCCCGACGTGGATCTGACGGTGTTCGAAGCGGTGGTTGCGCAGGCGTTCTCACAGCGTCGCAAGATGCTGCGCAACACGCTGCACAGCTATCGCGACCGCGTCGACTTCGATGCACTCGGGTTCGATCTGACACGTCGTGCGGAAGATGTTTCCGTCGACGAATACGTGTCGCTGGCGCGCACGATCAGCGGCGCCGGTTCACAAGGCTGATCCCGGCGAACACAAGGGCGACGGCGCCCGCAAAGCGCCAGCCCACCGATTCTCCGAGAATCAGCACGCCGAACGTTACCCCGAACAGCGGGCTCAGGAACGAGAACGACGCGAGGCGGGCGGCGCTGTAGCGCGTGAGCATCCAGAACCAGATCAGATAGCTCGCAAACGCCACGCCGATGGATTGATAGACCAGACTGATCCACGTCGTGGCCGTCATCTCGCCGATGTGGACGTTACCGGTGGCCAGCGCCAGCACGCATAGCAGCACGGCGGAGACGGCCAACTGATAGAGCAGTGTCTTGGCGGGGGCGGCCGTTGCCAGCTTCGAAGCGCGCACGACGACCGTCGTCATGCCCCAGAAAACGCCCGCCAGAATGCCGAGCAGGTCACCCGGCCAAGTCGTCGCAAGGCTCGTGCTGCCACCGTCCGAGAACGCCACCACGATGCCGCAGAACGCCAGCGCCATGCCGAGCCATTGCCCGGCACGCAGCCGCTCGCTGGGCACCGTCCAATGCAGGCCGATGGCCGTGAAGCAAGGTGCGGAATACAGAAACACGGCCATGCGTGATGCCGTGGTATGCGTCAGCCCGACGAAGATGCAGAGAAATTCCAGCGAGAACAGCACGCCGGCCAGAAGGCCGGCCGACAACGTCCCGTCGCCGGTGACAAGCCGCTGACGCCGCCAGAGCATCCACCCGCCCACGAGCAGCGTGGCGATTACCGAGCGCAGACCCGCTTGCAGCACCGCTGGCACGGCGGTCACTGCAAGCTTCACCGCCACCTGTTGGCCGCCCCATATCGCACACAAGCCGACCATGATGGCGAGGGCGGTGGCATCGATCGGGCGAGGGGCTGTGTTCATGAAATCGGTTCGGGAGTGGGAGGGGCGGGCAAGCAGGCGACGCGGCGCAGCGTTGCCGCACGTCATTCTGCACATCCGATTCGCCGCTCATTCTCCACGATCCGCCTCATGACTGCATCAATTTGGTGCGCGCCGTAGGGGTAATCATTGTTTCTCCGTGCGGCACAATGTCTCCCCCTCCGGAGGGTTTATCGGGGACAGTCGCGCGGCTAGAATACGTCCCTCGGGTGCGATCGCCCGTCATCTCCCGCTCATCACCGCGGTATTCCCCCGCAGTCATCCCCCGCAGTCATCCCCATGTACAAGAAAGGCTCTGCCGTCGAACTCCAGTTTTCTCCATCGCGACTCAACGATGGGGCGGGTGATCCGTTCTGGATCGATCTCACGCGCGACGAAGCGCAGGCGCTGCTCGCCGCGCTGCAAACGCATCTGGCAGGCACTGAGCCGGATGCAGCGGGCACCGGTCAGCCGTTGTTGTTCACACTGCTCGATCCCGCCGTGCCGGGGAAGACGGGCCATGGCGCCACCACCGGCAGCGAGTCCGATAGCGCCAACGATGGCGAAGCGAGTGCTGCCACGGCACCGGAATTCCGGCAGTGGGTCTGCGTGATCTGCGGATGGATTTTCGACGAAGCGGCCGGTTATCCCGAAGACGGCATTGCGCCGGGAACGCGGTGGGAGGATGTGCCGGACGACTGGCGTTGCCCGCTATGCGACGTGGGCAAGGAAGACTTTGCGATGGTGCAGTTCTGAGGCGTTGCTGGCGGCGCTGCCCGACCCTCGGTGGAGAACCGGGACCCGCGCCGCCGTCGTGTCTTACAGGCCGCCCTTGGCCGAATGCTTCTGGATCAGTTCGATCTTGTAGCCGTCCGGATCTTCCACGAAGGCGATGACCGTGGTGCCGCCCTTGACCGGGCCGGCTTCGCGCGAGACTTTACCGCCCGCGGCGCGGATCGTGTCGCAAGCCTTGTAGGCGTCGTCGACTTCAACGGCCAGATGGCCGAACGCCGTGCCGATCTCGTACTTTTCCACGCCCCAGTTGTAGGTCAGCTCAAGCACGGTGTTCTCTGACTCGGCGCCGTAGCCCACGAAAGCCAGCGTGTACTTGTACTCGGGGTTTTCGCTCTGGCGCAGCAGTTGCATGCCGAGCACGCGCGTGTAGAAGTCGATCGAGCGCTGCAAGTCGCCGACGCGCAGCATGGTGTGGAGCATTCGCATGGTGTTTTGACTGTGTGGGGACAAACGAAGCGTCAATTGTACCCGCGTCAGCAAAAATGAGCGGCGTTCATGCAGCGTTGAGCCATTTCAGCGTGACGCTTAAAACTCCGGCAGCCATTCCGGGGCATGCGACTTGAGTGTGTCGCGCGCGGATTCGAACTCCGGAAAGATCGACGCTACCGCCTGCCAGAAGCGCGGCCCGTGGTTCATTTCCTTCAAATGCGCCAGTTCGTGCGCCACCACGTAGTCGATCACACCCAGCGGAAAGTGGATCAGACGCCAGTTCAGGCGAATGCGGCCATCGGCGCTGCAACTGCCCCAGCGGGTGGTCGCCGAGGACAATCCAAGTGCCGAGTAGCTCACGCCGAGGCGCTCACCATAAACGTCGAGCCGGGTCGTGAAGAGCTTGCGCGCTTCCTGCTGCAACCAGCCTTGCACACGGTCGCGCATCTGTTCAGGCGCGGCTTGCGGCGGCAGGTCGAGCCAGAGCGTGTGCGTGTGAATGTCGTATTGCTGCGCACCGGGGCGGCCGCCAAGACGCACGGTCAGCGTGTGACCGAGATACGGCAGCGTCGCGCCGTCGACCCAGTTCACGCGCGGAATCACGCGCCGGGCCGAGCGTTCGCGAAACTCGGCGATCTTGTTGAAGATCCAGCGCTTCTTTTCGACGACGGCAGCTTCGACGTCAGCGATCGTGACCCAGCGCGGTGCGGTTACCGCAAGCCCCGACTCATCGATGATGAAGCCGATCGTGCGGCGCGACGAGCGCTTGAAGCGGTAATAGAGCGCGTGCCCGTCGAGCATGATCACGCGCTCGCCGGCGGCGGGCGCACGGCGCGGCTTGGGCGGCTCAGGCGTGTCGGGGATGGCGGGAGTAGCGGGAGTAGCGGGGATAACCGGTGTGGGGGCAGGGGCGGGGGCCGGTGCATCGGTCGCCACACCATTGGCTTCGGCGGCCGGGCTGCCGAACAGGTCGAGTTCCATCTGGGGAACGAGCATCTCATGCCGGGAGCGGCGATCGCGGGTATTGCTGGCGTTACGGTTCGCGGTTCGGGCTTTCGACATGAGACTGTCTCGTAGTGCGCTCAGGTCCGAGGGGTGGCTTCCGGCGTAGCTTTTGGGGCCGACGTGTAGGCTGCCGGATCGATACGAATCATCTCACGTTCGATCCATTCGGCCACATCAGCATTCACGGCTTCCGGCGTGCGTCCTTCCGTCTGAATCACCGGGCCGATCGAGACGATCACTTCACCGGGGAATTTCATGAACGAATTGCGCGGCCACATGCGTCCGGCATTGTGCGCGATGGGCACGACCGGTGCCCCGGTCGTTGCTGCCAGACGCGCACCGCCCGACTTGTACTTGTTGCGCGAGCCGGTCCTCGTGCGCGTGCCTTCCGGGAACATGATGATCCACGAGCCTTCGGCCAGACGCTCACGCCCCTGCGCCACTACCGACTGGAACGCATCGGTGCCCTTGCTGCGGTTGATGTGAATCATGCTCAGCAGGCCGAGCGCCCAGCCGAAGAACGGCACGTAGAGCAATTCGCGCTTGAACACGAAGCACAGCGGGCGCGGCATGAGTGCCGGCAGCGCGAGCGTTTCCCACGCCGACTGGTGCTTCGAGAGCACGATGGCGGGCGTGTCGGGCAGGTTCTCGCGACCGATCACACGGTATCGAATGCCGCACAGTTTGTCGGCCACGATCATCGTCGTGCGGCACCAGCCCACCGCGAACCAATAACGCCGGACGCGGTTGAGGATCGGAAACGTCACGATGCACGCGATGGCGTACGGAATCGTAAAGACGATCAGGTAGAGGAAGAAAAGAATCGAACGAAGTCGCTGCATCAGATCTGGGCTTGAATGAGTGGGCCGGGGAGCGTCGGGTGTTTCAGGCGTTTGAGCGGGCATGAGCGGCATGAGCGGTCTCACACCGCGTCAGCCACCCTTGGCGTCCTTGGCATCCTCTTCAGCGAGCATGTCGCGCACGAATGCCTGAAGGCTGTCGTGCACGCGGGTGCCTTCCGGCAAGTTGCCGGCGGCCAGTGTTTTCTTGCCCTTGCCGGTGAGCACCAGATGCGGGTGGGCACCCACGGCGGCAGCCGCCTGCAAGTCGCGCAACGAATCGCCCACGGCCGGCACGCCGGTCAGGTCGACTTCATAGCGCCGGGCGATTTCCTGAAACAGGCCGGGCTTCGGTTTGCGGCAATCACAACCCTCCGCTGACGTGTGCGGACAGAAAAACACCGCGTCGATACGGCCACCCGCCGCGGCAGCCAGCTTCGACATCTTGGCGTGCATGGCGCCCAGCGTTGCCATGTCGAACAGACCGCGTCCGACGCCCGACTGGTTAGTGGCCACGACCACGCGATAGCCGGCCTGATTCAACCGGCCAATCGCTTCGAGGCTGCCGGGCAGCGGCACCCACTCGTCGGTCGACTTGATGAACTGGTCCGAGTCGACGTTGATCACGCCGTCACGGTCGAGAATCACCAGCTTGCGAGCGGCGGGGCCGGGGGTGCGGTCTTTACGCGAGTCCATGTTCGGCATCGGATATCGGCAACTTAGGCGGCGAGCTTCGAGAGATCGGCCACACGGTTCATCTGCGCGTGCAGGCGCGTGAGCAACGCGAGGCGGTTGTTGCGCAGCGCCTCGTCGTCGGCCATCACCATCACGTCGTTGAAGAAGGCGTCGACCGCATCGCGCAATTGCGCCAGCGCCGTCAACGCCTGCTCGTACTGACGCGCCTCGAAGCTCGTTTCCACCAGCGGCGTCACCTTGTCGAGCGCGGCGGCGAGCGCCTTTTCAGCCGGTTCTATGAGCAGCGACGGCTGAATCACACCGTCCGGCGGCGGCGCCGTCTTCTTCAGAATGTTGCCGATACGTTTGTTGGCAGCCGCCAGCGCTTCGGCTTGCGGCAGTGCCGAGAACGCACGCACGGCTTCCAGACGCTCGATCAAGTCACCCAGATACGGGGGCTGATTGGCCAGTACGGCTTCGATTTCGTTCGCACCGAAGCCACGCTCACGCAGGTAACCGCGCACGCGATCGAGCACAAACAGGTAGACATCGTGCAGATAAGCGCCATCAGCCACGCCCGTGGTGAAGCCGTCGTAAGCCACGCGAAGCAGGTCGGGCAACATCACGGGCAGACGCTTCTCGATGAGCATGCGCGCGATGCCGAGGGCGTGGCGACGCAGCGCGAACGGGTCTTTCTCGCCGGTCGGTTGCAGGCCGATGCCCCAGATGCCGACGAGTGTTTCGAGCTTGTCGGCCAGCGCCACGGCCGTGCCGGTCGGGCTCACGGGCAGGGCGTCGCCGGCAAAGCGCGGCTGGTAGTGTTCCGAGCAGGCGAGGGCGACATCGTCCGGCTCGCCGTCGTGGCGTGCGTAGTACGTGCCCATCGTGCCTTGCAGCTCCGGGAACTCGCCGACCATGTCGGTCAGCAAGTCGGCTTTGGCCAGCAGTGCACCGCGCTCGGCCAGTGCCACGTCGCTGCCGGTCATCTGCGCAATCGCACCCGCGAGTGCCGAGAGGCGCTTCGTGCGTTCGAGCTGCGAACCCAGCTTGTTGTGATACACGACGTTGGCGAGCAACGGCACGCGATCGGCCAGCGGCTTCTTCTTGTCCTGCTCGAAGAAGAACTTCGCATCGGCCAGACGCGGGCGCACAACGCGCTCGTTGCCGGTCACGATCTGCTCCGGCTTGTCGGTGGCGATGTTCGAGACGATCAGGAAACGGTTCGTCAGACGCCCGCCCTCGGCAAGCGGCTTGTCGGTGAGCGCGAAGTACTTTTGATTCGTCTGCATCGTGAGAATCAGGCACTCCTGCGGCACGGCGAGGAACTCGCTTTCGAAATGGCAGGCGTAGACGGCCGGCCATTCCACCAGTGCGGTGACTTCGTCGAGCAGCGCGTCGGGCATGACCACGTGGTCGTTGCCGGCAGCGGCGAGCAGTTGCTCGCGAATCGCATCGCGCCGGGCCGTGTAGCTCGCGTAGACCTTGCCTTCGTCGAGCAGCGTGGCGGCGTATTCGTCCGCGTTGTGGATCACGACTTCACCGTTCGACAGGAAGCGATGACCCAGGGTCTTGTTGCCAGACGTCAGACCGATCGCCGTGGCCGGCACGAGCGTGTCGCCGTGCAGCGCAATCAGACCATGCACCGGACGCACGAACTGCACCGTTTCGCCATCGGGGCGCTGGTAGCTCATGACCTTCGGGATGGGCAGCTTGCCGAGCGTTTCGTCGAGCGAGGCTTGCAGCGCGCCGGCCAGTTGGGCACCGGCGGCCGTGTAGGTATGGAAGAAGGCTTCGGCCTTGCCGTCCATGGCGCGCTCAAGGCTCGCGACCGGCAGGTCGGCGAAGCCCATCGCGGCGAGCTTCTTCGCGAGCGGCGGGGTCGGGTTGCCGTTGGCGTCGAGCGCGACGGACACCGGCAGCACCTTCGCGCGGATGGTGGCATCCGGGGCGCGCTCGAGCACGTGGGTAATCGTGACGGCCAGACGGCGCGGCGTGGCATACGGCGTGACGACGCTGGCGTCGGTCGTGAGACCGCGCGAGCGCAGGCCGTTGGCGATGCCGTCGGCAAAGGCGTCGCCCAGACGTGCCAGTGCCTTCGGCGGCAGTTCTTCGGTCAGCAGTTCGACCAGCAGGGTACGTTGTGCGGTGCTCATCATGCGGCTTGCGTTCGGGTTTGGGCGGCGGGGGCGTTCAGCATCGGGAAACCGAGCTTCTCGCGCGAAGCGTAGTAGGCCTGTGCGATCAGGCGCGACAGCGCCCGGATACGGCCGATGTACGCCGCACGTTCGGTCACCGAGATGGCGCCACGGGCGTCGAGCAGGTTGAAGGTGTGTGCCGCCTTCAGAATCATTTCGTAGGCCGGCAGGGCCAGTTCGGCTTCGATGAGGCGCTTGGCTTCGCTCTCGTAGTTATCGAAGAAGCTGAACAGCATCGGCTGGTTCGAGTGCTCGAAGTTGTACGTCGACTGCTCGACTTCGTTCTGATGGAACACGTCGCCATACGTCAGGCGGCGCGTGACCGGGCCGTCAGCCGTCTGCTCCTCCCATTCCGTCCACACGAGGTCGTACACGTTCTCGACCTGTTGTAGATACATCGCCAGACGCTCGATCCCGTAGGTAATTTCGCCGAGCACGGGCTTGCAGTCCAGACCGCCCACTTGCTGGAAGTAGGTGAACTGCGTGACTTCCATGCCGTTGAGCCACACTTCCCAGCCCAGACCCCAAGCGCCGAGCGTGGGGTTTTCCCAGTCGTCTTCGACGAAGCGCACGTCGTTTTCGGTCAGATCGAGACCGAGCGCACGCAGCGAACCCAGATACAGGTCGAGAATGTTCTCCGGTGCCGGCTTGAGCACCACCTGGTACTGGTAGTAGTGCTGCATGCGGTTCGGGTTCTCGCCATAGCGGCCATCCTTCGGACGGCGCGACGGCTGCACGTAGGCGGCGCGCCACGGCTCCGGGCCGATTGCGCGCAGGAACGTGGCGGTGTGCGAGGTACCGGCGCCGACCTCCATGTCGTAAGGCTGGAGCAACGCACAGCCTTGCTTGTCCCAGTAATCCTGCAACGTCAGGATGACTTGTTGAAAGGTAAGCATGATGAATTCGCGCGGACGAAAAGAGAAATATGCGGATTTTGCGCAGTTCATCGGCCCGGCCGCGAGCGCGGCCGACGAACTGGGGCCTGTTCATCCTGATATCGGGCAAGGATTGCCCGCCAAAAACCAGGGTGAACAGGCCCCAAAACCTTGAATTTTAGCGGGAATCCGGCCCGAGCGGGGTGTTGGCCGACCAATGAGGCGCCGGCCGTGCCGCAGCGCCCGTCAAGCGTGGCGCATTTGTGTGACGGACTCAGCGCGCGCGTCGTCCGGCGATCAGGCCAAGGCCGAGGGCGGCCAGCGCCAGCAGCAGCGCCGGCACATTGCCGAAACGCACATAAGGCGTGAGGCCCGTATAGGGCTGCACCTTGCCCGTGAGCGCGCCGACGGTCATCGCCGGCAGGCGGCCTTGCACGTGACCCTGTGCATCGATGATGGCCGTCGTGCCGGTGTTGGTCGCACGCAGCATCGGACGCCCAGTTTCGAGCGTGCGCATGCGGGCGATTTGCAGATGCTGGTCCAGCGCGATGGTGTCGCCAAACCACGCCAGATTGGTCGAGTTGGCAAGCACCGTCGCGGGCTCCGGCATATTGCGCAGCGCCTGAGCGATCTCTTCGCCGAACAAGTCTTCGTAGCAGATGTCGAGCGCCACACGCTGATCGCGCACCGGGAAGCCGGTCGGTGTTGCCGAGCCGCGCAGGAAGTCGCCCAGCGGGATATGCATCATGTCGACAAACCACCGGAAGCCCCACGGCACGAATTCACCGAATGGCACGAGATGGTGTTTGTCGTAGCGATGCAGCGTCTGGTCGCGCGGCGAGACGCCGAACAGGCTGTTGGTCAGGTCCGTCGGGCCTTGCGGCGTCAACGTCGCGCCCACGGCGCCGAGCACGACGTGCGAGCCGGTGCGATCGGCAAATTCACGAATGGGCGCGGCGATTTCCGGAGGAATCCCTTGCAGCAGCACCGGGAAGGCCGTTTCCGGCGTAATGATCAGGTCGGCCGGCGCTGCGGTGATCATGTCGCGATAGAGCGCCATCGCGTGATCGATGCCGGCGCGCTCGAACTTCATGTCTTGGGGGATATTGCCTTGCAGCAGCCGCACCGTGAGCGGTTGGCCCGCAGGCGTGGTCCACGCGTGACGGGTGAGACCGGCGCCGATGCCGAGCAGTGCGAGCACGCCGACGACCGCGAGCAGCCGGCGCGCCGGTCGCGTCGCCATGTTCAGCGGCAACACCGCGCGGGCGAACCACGCGGCGGTCAGTGCAGCAAGACCGCCAATGCCGTACACGCCCAGCAGCGGCGCGAAGCCGGCGAGTGGGCCATCGACGTGAGCGTAACCGGGTGAGAGCCACGGGAAACCGGTGAAGACGGTGCCGCGCAGCCATTCGGCGAGCGTCCAGGCTCCGGCAAACGCAAACGTGCGCCACGGGCCCGTGGCCGGAACCCAGCGCGTGACGAAGGCCGCGAGCGCTGGGTAGATCGCCAGATAGAGCGAGAACAGCACGACGGCGGCACCGGCCATCACGCCGGGCATGCCACCGTAGGTGTGCATGCTGATGTAGAGCCACCAGATGCCGGAGACGAACGACGCCACGCCGAAGCAGCCGCCGAGCCACAACGCATCGCGCCGCGACGGGCTGCGCTCAAGTAGCGCGAACAGGCCGGCCATGGCCAGCAGTTGCAGCCACCAAACGTCTCGGGGGGCGAAAGCCAGTGTCTGAGCAATACCGGCCAGACCGGCGAGCGCACGCGCGCGCCAGGCCGGCCACGAGCGCCGCTCGGGCGCGTGGACGGTCATTTCCTGCATGGATCGTTGAAATTAGTCAGGCTGAACGACGGGGGCCGGTTCCACGCGCCGCAAGAGCAGCATATGAATCTGGCGGCCGTCGGCACGCAGCACTTCGAACACGAGATTGCCGACGCGCAGACGTTCGCCACGGCGCGGCACACGACCGAACTGGTGCGTGATCATACCGCCGATCGTGTCGTTTTCGGCATCGACGAACTGGGTGCCGAAGGCGTCGTTGAACTGCTCGATTTCGGTGAGCGCGCGAATGCGATAACTGCCATCGGGCGCGGCGATGATGTTGTCTTCTTCTTCGTCGAAGTCGTACTCGTCTTCGATGTCGCCGACGATCTGTTCGAGCACGTCTTCAATGGTGATGAGACCGGCCACGCCGCCGTATTCGTCCACGACGATGGCGATGTGGTTGCGGTTCACGCGGAAGTCATGCAGCAACACGTTCAGGCGCTTCGACTCGGGGATGAACACCGCCGGGCGCAGCATGTCGCGCACATCGAAGTCGTGATTCGCGTAGAAACGAAGCAGATCCTTCGCGAGCAGAATGCCGATGATGTTGTCGCGATTGCCTTCATACACGGGATAGCGCGAGTGCGCCTGTTCCAGTGCGAACGGCATGAATTCTTCGGGAGTCTGTTCGATGTTGATGGCGTCCATCTGAGCGCGAGGCACCATGATGTCGCGTGCGCACAGATCGGCCACCTGGAACACGCCCTCGATCATCGCCAGAGAATCGGCGTCCATCAGGTTGCGGGCGTGAGCGTCTTGCAGAATTTCGAGCAACTCTGCGCGCGACTCCGGCTCCGGGGAAATCAGATCGGTGAGGCGTTCGAGCAGAGAGCGAGGTTTTTCGGGCTTTCTTTGACCGGGTCGACTGGGATAAGGGTCGTTCATGACGGCGCGTCCAAGTTGGGCGGACGCCGAGCTGTTTCAGGAAGCTAAAGGATACACCAGATGCACGCCATTGCCGTGTCAGCGCTGGCCGGTCGGTGCACCGCAGCGGTGCAGCACGGCTTCGAGCGCGGGGTCGGGCATGCCCGCTTCGCGAAGTGCCTTGACCGTGCGAGCCACGTAATCGTGGGTGGTGCCGTAGCGGCCCTGCGCCTGATCGAACACCTTGCGCACGATGTTGTCGGGCAGGCGGCCGGCGTAACTTTTCACGTCGCGGCGCATCACGAAAGCGAGCGCGGGTGTGGTGCGGCCATCGGCGAGCGCGCAGTGCAGCCACGCCGGACGGTAAGAACCCATCGCCATTTCACGGTGCCAGAGCGATTCGAGATGTGCACGCGCCGTCGCAGCGGACAGACGCAACGCTACGCCGGCACATGAGCCGCCCCGGTCGAGTGCGAGCACGAGGCCCGGGTGTTCCGGCGTGCCGCGATTGACGCGCGACCACAGATAAAGGCCCCGGTGATAGCCGAACACGCGGGCGTGCAGGCTTTCTTCCATCGGCACACCCGGATTCCAGATCAGCGAGCCGTAGGCAAAGATCCAGAGATCCTGCTTGCCGTTCCAGCCGGCGAGCGCGGCGTCGAGCGAGCGCGACAGCTCTTCGGGGCTCAGATGGTGGGCAATGCCGAGGTCGGGCGGGTACTGGGTGCATCCGGGGCCGCTCGACACGCTGGCCTGAGGGGATTCGGGGGCGCTCGGGTGGTCTGGGATGCGGTCCATGCTGTCTATGCGATCGGCGGTTCAGGCGCGGCGCGATTTGGCCGGCGGGGTGGTCTTGGCAGCGGCTGGCGTGGCCTTAGTGGCTTTGGAGGCCTTGGTGGCCTCGATGGTCTTGGCCGTCTTCGTCTTGCGCGGTGCGGCGGTCTTCTCCGACGCATAAGGATCGGCGTAGCCCAAGCCGGCAAGAATCTCCGTCTCCAGCGCTTCCATTTCCTCGGCTTCGTCGTCTTCCTCGTGATCGTAGCCTTGCGCGTGCAGCACGCCGTGCACGATCAGATGCGCGTAATGGGCTTCGAGCGTCAGACCCTGCTCGTTCGCCTCGCGCTCGACCACCGGGCAGCACAGCACGATGTCGCCCATGACCGGGTCGCTCTCGTCTTGCGCGTACGCGAACGTCAGCACGTTGGTCGCGTAGTCCTTGCCGCGATAGCTGCGGTTCAGCTCCTGACCTTCGTCGGCGTCGACAAAACGCAGCGTGAGCTCGGCGTCGGCCAGTTGCGCGGCCTGCACCCAGCGGCGCAGGTTGGCGCGCGAGAGCACCGCCTTATGGGCGGCGAAGTCGCGCCCGAGTACGAACTGGCTCGTCAGCGTCAGCGCGTGGCGTGGGCGGGCACCGCTCATGCGTTGCCTCGCGGCGCACGGGCCTGACGGGGTTGGCGCGGCTCGTGATCGGCCGATGCCGGCAAATCGAGCCCGGCTTCCGCGTGTTGGGCGTGGGCTTCGTACGCATCGACGATGCGCGCGACCAGCGGGTGACGCACCACGTCCACGCTGGTGAAACGGGTCATCGCGATGCCGCGTACGTTCTTCAGGATGACTTGCGCCTCGTTCAGGCCGCTCTTGTGGCCACGCGGCAAGTCGACCTGCGTCGTGTCGCCCGTCACCACCGCCTTGCTGCCGAAGCCGATCCGCGTGAGGAACATCTTCATCTGTTCAGGCGTGGTGTTCTGCGCCTCGTCGAGAATGATGAACGCGTGATTGAGCGTGCGCCCACGCATATAGGCAAGCGGCGCAATCTCGATCATCTGCTTCTCGAAGTACTTCTGTGTCTTGTCGAAGCCGAGCAGATCGTAGAGCGCGTCGTAGAGCGGGCGCAGGTACGGATCGACCTTCTGCGCGAGATCGCCCGGCAGAAAGCCGAGACGCTCGCCGGCTTCGACTGCCGGGCGCGTGAGTACGATGCGTTTGACCGCGTCGCGCTCCAGCGCGTCGACGGCGCAGGCCACGGCCAGATACGTCTTGCCGGTGCCCGCAGGTCCGATGCCGAACGTGACGTCGTGCGACAGAATCTGCTTGAGGTAATCGCGCTGCGCTGGCGTGCGGCCGTGCAGGTCGGTGCGACGGGTGTGCAGCACCGGCGAACCGGTTTCCGTCTCGTCACCGGTAGCGAACGGGTTGTCGTCGCCGTGGCGCAGGATCGGCTCATGGCCCTGACGCGTTTCCACCAGACCCAACTGAATGTCGTCGACCGACAGCGGTTCGGTGGCGCGGTTGTAGAAGCTTTCCAGCGCCTGCGTCGCGATGACGGCACTCTTGCCGCGAATCGTGAAGCGATGACCCCGGCGGGAAATCGACACGTCGAGGGCCTGCTCAATCTGGCGCAGGTTCTCGTCGAGCGGGCCGCAGAGGTTGGCCAGCCGGCGATTGTCGTCGCGCGGCGCGGTAAATTCTTGGGCGAGTGCTTTCAAGATGATCCGGTGTGATGGGGCAGGGCGATCAGTGCGTAATGATCAGTTCGCCGCGCAGCGAGTGCGGGTAGGCGAAGGTGATCACGACGTCCGTCATCTGGCCGATGAGCGCGCTGCGTTGTGCCTCGGAAGCCGGGAAGTTGACCACGCGGTTGTTCTCGGTGCGGCCTTGCAGCTCGTTCGGGTCTTTGCGCGAGATGCCTTCGACCAGAATGCGCTGACGCGAGCCGACCATACGCTGACTGATGCGCGCGGCGTTTTCTTCGACCACGGCCTGCAAGTGTTGCAGGCGGCGCAGCTTGACTTCACGCGGCGTTTCGTCCGGCAGGTTGGCAGCGGGCGTGCCCGGGCGCGGGCTGTAGATGAACGAGAAGCTTGTGTCGTAGCCGATCTCGTGAATCATCGCCATGAGCTTGTCGAAATCTTCTTCGGTCTCGCCGGGGAAGCCGACGATGAAGTCCGACGACATCGACATGTCCGGGCGAACCTGACGCAGACGGCGAATGATCGACTTGTATTCCAGCGCCGTGTAGCCGCGCTTCATGGCCGAGAGCACGCGGTCGGCGCCGTGCTGCACCGGCAGGTGCAGGTGGCTCACGAGCTTGGGCACCTTCGCGTACATGTCGATCAGGCGCTGCGTGAATTCCTTCGGATGACTCGTCGTGAAGCGAATGCGCTCGATACCGGGCACTTCGGCCACATATTCGACCAGCAGGGCGAAGTCGGCGATTTCGCCGTCGGCCATCAGGCCGCGATAGGCGTTCACGTTCTGGCCCAGCAGCGTGATTTCGCGCACGCCTTGCTCGGCCAGACCGGCAATTTCCGTGAGCACGTCTTCAAACGGGCGCGAGACTTCGTCGCCGCGCGTGTACGGCACGACGCAGTAGCTACAGTATTTGGAGCAGCCTTCCATGATCGAGACGAAGGCCGTGGCACCGTCCACCTTGGCGGGCGGCAGGTGATCGAACTTCTCGATTTCCGGGAACGAGATGTCGACTTGCGAGCGGCCGGTGGCACGGCGCGCCTCGAGCATCTGCGGCAGGCGGTGCAGCGTTTGCGGGCCGAACACGACGTCGACATACGGGGCGCGCTGCACGATGGCGGCGCCTTCCTGGCTGGCGACGCAGCCGCCGACGCCGATCACGAGATCCGGCTTGATTTCCTTGAGGGCGCGCATGCGGCCCAGATCCGAGAACACCTTTTCCTGCGCCTTTTCACGCACCGAGCAGGTGTTGAACAGGATGACGTCAGCGTCTTCGGGGGTGTCGGTCTTCTCGAGACCTTCGGCCGCGCCGAGCACGTCCGCCATCTTGTCGGAGTCGTACTCGTTCATCTGACAGCCGAACGTCTTGATGTAAATCTTCTTTGCCATTGAGTGTGCGCCGTTCGCAGTGGTTAACCTGGGGGCGTCCGTAATTTGGTTATTTCGGAGGTTTTCCGGGGTTCTGTCAGGTGGCCGACCAGAGAAAAAAGCGGCGGCCAAAACGCAAAAGCCGGCGTGGCCGGCCTGTCCGGACCTCCGTAGCGGGGCCGGTGAGTGGTGCGCGCATTATACCGCGTGAACGGCAGGGGTATTGCGCCAGGTGGACGCTGGGGGCGTCACGACTTTTGCGGCCGTCACGGCTGCCCCGGCCGGCGAAGGCCGGCCAGAGGCAGCGAGGCCCGCAGGGCTTAGCGGTTGTCCTTCATCGCGGCGGCGATGGCGCGGATGTTGTGCTGGAACAACTGGAGATAGGTGGAGGCTTCCGGGTTTTGCGAGAGCGCGTCCGAGTAGAGCTTGCCGTCGACCTGCACCTTCGCGTCGTGCGCAATGCGTTGAATCAGGCGCGGATTCGAGATGTTCTCCATGAACACGGCCTTGATGCCCGTGCGGCGGATGATGCGGATCAGGTTGGCCACATCGCGCGCGCTGGCTTCGCTTTCCGTCGACACGCCTTCCGGGGCGAGGAACTTGATCTCGAAGCGCTCGCCCAGATAGCCGAAGGCGTCATGCGAGGTCAGCACCACGCGACGGTTGGCCGGCACTGCGGCGAGTTGCTTGCGGGCCCAGGTGATCAGGTCGTCGAGCGCGAGCTGATAGTTCTTTGCGCGATCGGTGTAGTAGGCGCGGCCGGCCGGATCGGCCTGTGAGAGCGCGGCGGCGACGTTGTCGACCATCGACTTCACCAGCACCGGGTCTTGGAACATGTGCGGGTCGGTGACGACCTTGCCGTCGTCGCGCATGGTGCGGGGCTTGAGCCCGTCGGTGACCGTCACGATCTTGCCCGGGTAATGGCTGGCCTTCATCAGGCGCGGCAGCCAGCCTTCGAAACCGAGGCCGTTCACGAAGAACAGTTTCGTGCCCGAGAGTTTGGCGACGTCGGCCGGGGTCGGCTCATAGACGTGCGTGTCCTGATCGGGGCCGACCAATGTTGTGACGTCGACGCGGTCACCGCCCACCACCTTCACGATGTCGGACAGGATGCTGAAACTCACACCGACCGGCAGACGTGTGTCTTGTGCCTGTGCCGGGCCGGCAACTGCCAGCGTGAGCGCGACCGACGAAAGCAGCGCGGCGAAGAAGCGCGCGCCCGGCCATGATTTACCGCCCGATTTACCCAATCCGAACATGTTTTCCTCTCTTAGATCGCCGGAGCCTGTGTGCGGCCCGGCGTGACAAGGAGCGCACCAAGATAGGCGATCCCTGCCGTCAAAACGATGGCCGGCCCCGACGGGCAGGCCAGATAGTACGAAATCAGCAGTCCGATGACGCTCGACGCGCTCGCGACCAGCCACGCCACGAGCAGCATGCCCGGCAGCGTGCTGGCCACCAGACGAGCGGTGGCCGCCGGCAACATCATCAGACCCACGGCCATGAGCGTGCCCATGGCCTGAAACCCTGCAACCAGATTCATCACCGTCAGCACGGTAAAGCCGAGGTGATAGCGCAGCACGGCTTTGCCGTGCCCGTGGCCGAGAAACGCCGGATCGGCGCTGTCGAGCACGAGGCCGCGATAATGCCAGCCGAACCACGCGAGCGTCACGGTCGCGATGGCGGCCACGAGAATCAGCGACGGATCGTCCACCGCCAGCACCGAACCGAACAGCAGGTGCATCAGGTCGACGCTGTTGCCCCATTTCGAGACGATCACCACGCCGCCCGCCAGTGCCAGCAAATAGAAGCCGGCGAACGACGCACCTTCATCCAGACGCGTGCGGCGGCTCGACACCCCGGCCAGCAACGCGACGAGCAGGCCGGCGACCATGCCGCCGCCCGCCATCCACGGCAGCGACAGCCCGCCGATCAGATACCCGACGGCAGCGCCCGGCAGCACGGCATGTGAGAGCGAATCGCCCATCAGGCTCATGCGCCGCAGCAGCAGGAACACCCCCACGGGCGTACAGCCGATCGACAGCGCGAGGCTGCCGACCAGGGCGTGCCGCATGAAATCGAATTCCGCAAACGGGCCGATCAGCAGATGGATCAGGTTGCCCACGGCGCCCAGTGACTCAAGCGCCATGGCGGCCTCCTGCGGTGAAGGTCGTGTAGCCGCCGGCATCGGATAAGCCGACGTGGGCATTGCCACCGACGCCGCTGAACGTGCCGCCTGCCGACGGGAAACCACTATGTAAACACTCGGCCGGACGACCGGCAGCGACCAGCTTGCCAGCCATCACGGCGACATAAGCAAAGCGCTCCAGAACCAGCGGCAGATCGTGCAGCACCGTCACCACCGTTCGACCCTCGTTGCGCCATTGATCCAGCAAGGCCAGCAACAGTTCCGCAGAGGGCACATCGATGCCGGTGAGGGGTTCATCCAGCAAAACGATCGGTGCATCTTCGACGATCAGGCGGGCGAAGCGGGCACGCTGCCACTGGCCGCCCGACAGAACTTCCAGCGGCTGTGCGCGCTTGTCGGCAAGACCGACGCGGGTCAGCGCCTCATGAGCACGCGCGAACTCGTCGCGGCCGAGCCGGCGGGCGTCGCCGGTGCGGCGCCACGTGCCGGTGAGCACATATTCTTCCACGCACATGGGGAAGCGATGGTCGGTCTCGGGGCGTTGCGAGAGATAGGCGACGGGCTCGTCGCAGATGACATTGCCGGTGGTTGCCTTCTGGAGGCCGGCGAGCACGCGCAGCAGCGTGGTCTTGCCGCCGCCGTTCGGGCCCACGACGGCCGACAGCACGCCCGGGGCGAACGTCGCGTCCACGCCTTCAAGCGCGAGATTGGGGCCGAAACGGACCGAGAGATTGCGGCAGCCGATCACGAGGCGACTCCCTGGAGTGCCCAGAGGACGAGCGCCCATAGCGGCACGAGCACCAGCAGGGTAAGTGCGGTGCGCTGCCAGCCGGCGAGGCGATAGAGCCAAACGGAAAAACGAATCATGGCGCGGGTCGGGCGGACATCACACAGATTGCAACTGTGTAATAAATGCAACAAAGTTGCATTATTACATGATTCGTCAGGCACGTCGCGGCCTTGGACGGTGTCGAAGATGGCGAGGGCGTCATTCGGCCAAGGTAGCGGGGCGTCGGTGTGACACAACGGGTTACATATCGCCGCAGCACGTTTTTGCGAACCGGCGTAACATGACTTCACGCTGAATCGACTGGCATGGTGTTCGCTTCATTCCAGAGTTCGGCAATATGCAAGGCATTGATGAGACGGCGACATGATGCGGCGCAGCGACCTTCGCGCGACGCGGCATGCCGGCCCTGCCTGAGGAGGTTCGCCCGTTCAATCATCTGATCGTCGTCGGCTTTCCGGTCACGACTTCATGCCAGTGGCGCATGCAGTGCGTGTGACCTTCGCGGCTTGCGCAGTCGCGCGGCTTCTGCCGGATCGCTACTCGTCTCGCGCCCACGTCTTCGCTCTCGTCGACGTCGTCGGGCCGCCCACTCTTTTTTCCAAAAAAACATCGCACGCAGCGTGCAGACATTTCCTGTTTAACGCTATCGAATAAATAGGATTACTTAATAATTAGCGACACATTACGATGTGTTGCGAATGCAGGCAAACCCGAGTGCGCAATGCGTGTCGATGCACGTGAGAATTCGCTCGAATTTTGATGTATTTCATCGGGCATGCGCAATGCGTAGATTTCTCGGAAACCCTTATGGGCCGCGGGTTATCGAGGATGCTTAGCGCTGCGGAAAATATCTAGCGACAGTTTTTTTGTTTGTGCATATGATGAGTTAACGGTTGCTTTTTCTAGTGACAAGTTTAAAGTCAACCTAAACCGATTTTGAGTCGTTCATGTGAGGGAGGGGACAGTGCGAAAGGTTTCGCGAACGTCGCTCCGGCATGCAGTGAGCCAGGTCGAAACCATTGCGCAGTCATCCGGGTCTTAGGCAACAGAGCGGGCATCGCGTTGCGGTGTTTTCCGATGAAGCGGGGGTGAGGCATATGGATATTTTCAGCCACTACACGACACGTTTCGACGCACGCAAGGAAGAGGAGTACAGCATCCAGGAGTATCTGGAGATCTGTAAGAAGGACTCGACCGCGTATGCGTCGGCGGCCGAACGAATGCTGCGCGCCATCGGTGAGCCCGAGCTCATCGATACGCATCATGACCCGCGACTCTCGCGGCTCTTCTCGAACAAGATCATCAAGATCTATCCGGCCTTCCGTGACTTTTACGGCATGGAAGACACCATCGAGCAAATCGTCTCGTTCTTCAAACACGCCGCGCAGGGGCTCGAAGAACGCAAGCAGATCCTGTATCTGCTCGGGCCTCCGGGCGGCGGCAAATCGTCGCTGGCCGAGAAGCTGAAGGTGTTGATGGAAGAGGTACCCATCTACTGCCTGAAGGGATCGCCGGTGCACGAGTCACCTCTGGGCCTGTTCTCGCCCGAGGAAGACGGCAAGATTCTTGAAGAGGACTTCGGTATCCCGATTCGGTATCTCACGACGATTCCTTCGCCGTGGGCGACCAAGCGCCTGAACGAATTCAACGGCGACATCACCAAGTTCCGCGTGGTGAAGCTGCGTCCGTCGGTGCTGCAACAGATCGCCATCGCCAAGACCGAACCGGGTGACGAAAACAATCAGGACATCTCGTCGCTGGTCGGCAAGGTCGATATCCGCAAGCTCGAAGAATTCCCGCAGGACGATCCGGACGCGTACTCGTATTCCGGCGGCCTCTGTCTGGCCAATCGCGGCCTGCTCGAATTCGTCGAAATGTTCAAGGCCCCGATCAAGGTGCTGCACCCGTTGCTGACTGCAACGCAGGAAGGCAACTACAAGGGCACGGAAGGGTTCGGTGCGATTCCGTTCGACGGCATCGTGCTCGCCCACTCGAACGAGGCGGAATGGCAGAGCTTCAAGGGCAACCGCAATAACGAGGCTTTCCTCGACCGGATCTACATCGTGAAGGTGCCGTACTGCCTGCGCGTGACCGACGAGGTGAAGATCTACGAGAAGCTCGTGAAGAACAGCTCGCTCGCCAATGCACCGCGCGCCCCGAATGTGCTCAAGATGCTCGCGCAATTCGCCGTGCTTACGCGTCTGAAAGAGCCCGAGAATTCCAACGTCTTCTCCAAGGTGCGCGTCTACGACGGCGAGAACCTCAAGGACATCGACCCGAAGGCCAAGTCGTATCAGGAGTATCGCGACTACGCCGGGGTGGACGAAGGCATGACCGGCATGTCGACGCGTTTCGCCTTCAAGGTGCTCTCGAAGGTGTTCAACTTCGACAACACCGAAGTCGCGGCCAACCCGGTGCACATGCTGTATGTGCTCGAACAGCAGATCGAGCGCGAGCAGTATGCGGGCGAAGTCGAGAAGCGCTATCTCTCGTACATCAAGGAGTATCTGACCGCACCGTTCGTCGAGTTCATCGGCAAGGAAATTCAGACCGCGTATCTGGAGTCGTACTCCGAGTACGGTCAGAACATCTTCGACCGTTATGTGAATTTCGCGGATCTCTGGATTCAGGATCAGGAGTATCGCGATCCGAACACCGGCGAAATTCTCGATCGCACGGCGCTCAACGATGAACTGGAGAAAGTCGAGAAGCCGGCCGGCATCACGAACCCGAAGGATTTCCGCAACGAGATCGTCAATTTTGTCCTGCGCGCGCGCGCCAACAACGCGGGCAAGAATCCGCTCTGGACAAGTTACGAGAAGCTGCGGGCCGTCATCGAGAAGCGCATGTTCTCCACGACCGAGGACTTGCTGCCGGTGATCTCCTTCAATGCGAAGTCGTCCAAAGAGGATCAGGAAAAGCACGCCAACTTCGTCAACCGGATGGTGGAAAAAGGCTATACCCCGAAGCAGGTTCGCCTGCTCGTGGAATGGTACCTGCGCGTGCGCAAATCCTCGTAACCACTCGGGGCCACTATGTCAGCGATCATCGACAGACGGCAAAACGGTAAGAACAAAAGCGCCATCAACCAGCAACGCTTTATCAAGCGCTACCGCGATCAGATTCGGCGCGCGGTAGCGAAGGCGGTGTCTGGGCGCAAGATCACCGATATCGATGGCAGCGGACAGGTCTCGATCCCGGTCAAGGACATCTCGGAGCCCTTGTTCCACCACGGGCCCGGCGGGCGGCGGGAGATGGTACATCCCGGCAACCGCGAGTTCGTGGTGGGCGATAACTTCGAGCGTCCGCCGTCGGGCGCCGGTGGCGGCGGCAGCCGCGCCAGCGATTCGGGCGAGGGCGAAGACGATTTCGTCTTCAACCTCTCGCGCGAGGAGTTCCTGAAATTCTTCTTCGAGGACATGGCCCTGCCTGACCTCGCCAAACGCCGGCTCGCGCAGATTCCGGAGTTTCGCAAGGTTCGGGCGGGCTACTCCATCGACGGTACACCGTCGAATCTGAACGTCATCCGCACGATGCGCAGCTCGCTGGGCCGCCGCATCGCGCTCACCGCACCGTATCGCAAGCAGTTGCGCGAACTCGAGAACGAGTACGCCGATGTCGTGGCGCGCGAAGGCGATACCTCGCCACGCGCCGTCGCACTCGCGCACGAGATCACACACTTGCGCACGCGCGTCGAAGCGATTCCGTATATTGAGAAGCTCGACCTGCGCTATTCGAATCGTGTCATGCAGCCGCGTCCGCAGGCGCAGGCCGTCATGTTCTGTCTGATGGACGTGTCGGGCTCGATGGACCAGAGCCGCAAGGATCTCGCCAAGCGCTTCTTCATGCTGCTCTACATGTTCCTGCGGCATAACTATGAGCGCATCGATCTGGTGCTGATCCGGCACCACACCACGGCGAAGGAAGTCAACGAGGATGACTTCTTCTACGCACGGGAATCGGGCGGCACGGTGGTGTCGAGCGCGCTCAAGTTGATGATGGAAGTCATCGCCGACCGCTACTCGCCGAGCGACTGGAATATCTACGGCGCGCAGGTGTCGGACGGCGACAACTGGGACGGCGATTCGCCCATTTGCCGCGACATTCTGATGCAGTCGATCATGCCCGCCGTGCAGTACTTCGCGTATGTCGAAGTGGCCAGCGCGGAACCGCAGAATTTGTGGAACGAGTACCTGTCGGTCAAGCAGCAGCATTCGAACTTCGCGATGCAACGCATCATGGAGGCCGCGGAGATCTACCCAGTGCTGCACGATTTGTTCAAGAAAAAGGCGGCCTGACCATGGCCTACATATCGACCGGATCGGAATGGACCTTCGAGCTGATTCAACGTTACGAGCATGAGATCGCGCGCATCGCCGCGAACTTCAAGCTCGATACGTATCCGAACCAGATCGAGATCATCACTGCCGAGCAGATGCTCGACGCTTACGCCACCGTGGGGTTGCCCATCGGGTATCACCACTGGTCGTACGGCAAGCACTTCCTGTCGTCCGAGCGCGGCTACAAGCGCGGCCAGATGGGTCTCGCGTACGAGATCGTCATCAACTCGAGCCCCTGTATCGCGTATCTGATGGAAGAGAACAGCATGACCATGCAGGCGCTCACCATTGCGCACGCCAGCTACGGTCATAACTCGTTCTTCAAGGGCAACTACCTGTTCCGCACGTGGACGAATGCCGACGCCATCGTCGATTACCTGCTGTTCGCGCGCAATTACATCAGCGAGTGCGAACAACGCTACGGCGAGCAGTCGGTCGAATTGCTGCTCGACTCGTGTCATGCGCTGATGAACTACGGCGTGGATCGCTACAAGCGACCCAAGCGTCTGTCGCTCGCGCAGGAACAGGCGCGCCAGAAAGAGCGCGAAAACTACCTGCAATTGCAGATCAACGATCTGTGGCGCACGTTGCCCAATCACGTGCTGCACGATGACGACGAAGACGACGGGCTCGATCCAACCGATTCGGACGAACCGGCCTTTCCGGGCGAGCCGCAGGAGAACCTGCTGTACTTCTTCGAGAAGAACGCGCCTAAGCTTGCGCCGTGGCAGCGCGAGATCGTTCGCATCGTGCGCAAGCTCGCGCAGTATTTCTATCCGCAGCGCCAGACCAAGGTGATGAACGAGGGCTGGGCGACGTTCTGGCATTACACGATTCTCCAGCAACTCTACAAAGAGAAACTCGTCAACGACGCGTTCATGATGGAGTTTCTGCACGCGCACACGAACGTGGTTTATCAACCATCGTTCGATAGCCCGTACTACAGCGGCCTCAATCCATATGCGCTGGGTTTCGCGATGTTTCAGGACATCCGGCGCATGTGTGAAGAGCCGACCGAGGAAGATCGTCTGTGGGCGCCGGATATCGCCGGCAGCGACTGGATCAAGACGCTCGACTTCGCGATGCGCAACTTCAAGGACGAGAGCTTCATCCAGCAATTCCTCTCGCCAAAGGTCATTCGCGATCTGAAGCTCTTCTCGGTACTCGACGATGACCGGGACAGCCGCCTGCGTGTGACGGCCATTCACAACGACAACGGCTATCGCGAGATTCGCGAGATGCTCGCGCAGCAATACAACCTCAGTACGCTGGAGCCGAATATTCAGGTCTCGCATGTCGATTTGCACGGCGACCGCTCGCTCACGCTGCGGCACGTGCAAAGCGATCGCAAGCCGCTCGACGAAGGTTTCGAAGAGGTGCTCAAGCACGTGGCACGTCTGTGGGGATTTACGGTGCGGCTGGAGACGGTGTTCGAAGACGGCCGCAGCGAGATGACCCACGAGACCAAGGTCGAAAAGCGCCGGCGTTATTCGCTGAGCGCGGCGTGAGTGCCGGATGAACGGCGCATGAGTGCGAAGAGTTCGGTAGCGGCGGCCCGATGAAGATTCCGTTCGTCGCACTCGATCACGTGGTGCTGCGCACCGTGGATGTGGCGCGGCTACAGCACTTCTATGTGGACGTGCTGGGCTGCACACTCGAGAAGGTGCAGGCCGATATCGGGCTCGTGCAGTTGCGTGCGGGCGACGCGTTGATCGATCTCGTCGACGTGGCTGGCACGATCGGCCGGCAGGGCGGTGAAGCGCCGGGGGCCGAGGGGCACAATCTCGATCACTTCTGTCTGCGTGTCGAACCGTTCGACGATGAGGCCATCCGTCAGGGACTGGCTTCGCATGGCGTGACGCTCGGGGAAGTCGTGCAGCGGTACGGCGCACACGGCGAAGGGCCGTCGTGCTATCTCACTGATCCCGACGGGAATGTCGTAGAGCTCAAAGGGCCGCCAACGCGACGTTAGGCGGCCAACTGGCCCAGCACGCTCTGATCGCGGCCCTTGTGCTTGGCCTGATACAGCGCCTTGTCGGCACGCTCCAGCATTGCACTGATGACCAACGGTTCGCCCGGATGCCACGACGCGATGCCCACGCTGATGGTGATCGCTTCGCCGTCTTCACGGGCCTTGGCCGGCAGCAGATCGGTGCTGGCGCGCTTGACCGATTCGCGAATGCGGTCGGCGACGCGCAACGCGGCGTGCTGGTCGATTTCAGGCAGCACCACGGCAAACTCTTCCCCACCCAGACGCACCACAAAATCGCTCGGCAAGCGAATGCAATGCTGAATCGTGTTGGCAATGCGTTGCAGCACGGTGTCGCCGAACGGGTGCCCGTAGCGGTCGTTGACCTGCTTGAATAGATCGATATCGATGATCAGCACCGACAGCGGCGTGTTGTACTGCTGCACGCGGTCCGCGACGATACGGATGCGATTGTCGAAATAGCGCCGGTTGTAGATATGTGTGAGCGGATCGATGAACACCTTCTCGACGAGATCGGTGTTTGTGAGTGCCAGCGACTGATACTGGCGCGTGATTTCCCACACGAGCGCAAGTGTTGCTACACCCGGCGAGGCCAGCGCCAACAGGCGGGCCGCGTACCACTGATACGACGCCTCGCTTGGCGCCGTGAGCGCGAGCAGCAACTGGCACAGCGAGATGGTGACGACTACCCACACCAGCAGGAAGAGCTTGTGCGAGAGCCGCGTGACCGCCGCGATACGCCACCACAACGTGACGTAGGCGACGAAGAGCGCCCCCAGTGCCATGGTCTCGATGTCGACGCCCCCGGCAAACTTTGGCGTGACGAGCGTGCGGGCCGCACCCACTACCGAGAGCGATACCGTCAGCCAGATGATCAGCACCGTAGCACCGTGGCGCGCCGCATCGCGATAGCCGGGGCGTGTGTGCGGGTCGCTGCGCGTGCGTGAATAACTGCGCACACTGATCATCACGTAGGCAGCGAAGCTTGCTTCGGCCACCAGCCATAGCCAGAAGGGGGCGCGTGTGACGTGCGTGGAGATGCCGGCGAGCTGATTCGCCAACAACACCCCTTGCGTGAACATGAACAGGCCGCGCAGCAAAAACGCACAGCCGAACTGGGCGAAGTAGCGCTTGCCGTTGTAGAGATACTGGACGCCGAGCAGGCACGCCGTCGATAGATTGAGGATGCCCCCGGCAGAGACCAGAAAGAAGGTGAGCAACGGGTTCACCGCACCTTCGAAGGCGCGTGTGAGAAACCCCGCGAGGGTGAGCGCGGCACACGCGACGAGAATCGTCGTCGCAGCAACGCGGTTGCCCTGTTCGGTACGGCTGATGGTGCTTTTCATAGTTCTTATTTGCCAATCAACGCCCTCGTGCCTCGCGCACGATCGCTCTTTTACCGTCCAACCTTTGCACTCGTGACTGGCCGCCAGGTCATAGCCTCGCGTTGCCGTCGCGTTTCCCCGATTTAGCGCTAAATGGTTGAAAACTAAGATAAACCTCGGAGAATACACGAGTTTCCAGGGGTTGGCATCCGTTTCCATGACCCCCCTCTAAATTCGCGCGGACCCGCATGAACAGGCGAGTTTCAGGGAGTCGAAAAAGCGTTTAGAGGGTTCCCTACTAAGTCAGGAAAATAATTCGACGCGGCACACTGAACCGCTCTGCGAAACGCATGATTTGTAAAAAATGGGACATATCCCATTGACCGCGCGAGAACCTAGAGATGGCGGGGGATTACAGCGTGCGCAATTAATTCGGCATCCGATATATATGGGAAATATCGCGGCAGATTATGCGAAATTGCGGTGGATTCATGGCAGAAGGTGTCTCATGGGTTGGCATCGACGCACTATCTGTACTAGAATAAAAAAGGCCAATCGCTCTGACTGGCCAATAGAAACATAAGCGTTGCCGGTGTTCCTCGTTGCGCCGGCGATCCGTACCATCACGCAATGAGCTTGTGCAGTAAAACATTCGCGCGCTTTCAATAAGCGTGTATCGAGAGGCCCAGGCGCCCACGGCGTCGAAAGCTCGTCTCTCATGTCGCATCTCGCGACGCCTGGTTCGTCACCGTTGTCTTTCTCAGACCTTCGGATCGAACACCTCACAATTCGCAAGGCAGCTATCAGTTGTCATGCTTGTTTGACCGCGTTGTCACGCGGGGCGATTGCTATTGCCTCGCGCCAGCGCTGCCAACCCATTCAAAGGGAGCATGAACGTGGCGAAGCAGTATCGCATTCTCTATCTGGCCGGTTTCGGACTGCTTGGTGTTGCCGCCGCAGTCGCCGGTCTGGTGTATTGGCTGGGCGTGGATGCGCTCGTCAAATACCGGGGAGACCTGGTGTATTACACCCAACAGCACTTGAAGCTCGTGGCCATCTCGATGGCGATGGCCATTGCCGTCGGCGTGCCTGCGGGCGTGTTGATCTCGCGGCCGATATTCGCGAAACATGCGGAGCGCGCCGTGCAGATCTTCAACATCGGCAACACGCTGCCCTCGCTCGCCGTGCTGGCGCTTTCGATGGCAGTACTCGGTATCGGCGATCGCCCGGCCATTCTGGCCCTGTGGCTCGCATCGCTGCTGCCGATCGTGCGCAACGCCTACGAAGGCCTGCGCCAGGTACCCGCCGCGTTGCGTGAGTCCGCGCGCGGCATGGGCATGACGCCCGCGCAAGTGCTGTTTCGCGTGGACCTGCCCAACGCCATGCCGGTCATCATCGGCGGCATTCGCACCTCGCTCGCGATCAATGTCGGAACGGCGCCGCTCGCCTTCCTGATCGGGGCGGACAGTCTGGGGCAATTGATTTTCCCGGGCATCTATTTGAACGACCAGACGAAGTTGTTGCTCGGCGCTGCCGGCACCGCGCTGCTTGCGCTCGTGCTCGACGGCATTGTCGCCTTCGCGAGCGGCCTCTGGTTTGCACGTCATGGCGCGGCCACGCGCTAAGACAAAGGAGACCCCCCACGTGAAATCCATTTTCTCCCGAACACGATTCGGCAAGCTGCCGCGCTTCATGCGCTTCATGCGCTTCATGCACTTCGCGCGCCAGACGCGCAAGCTCGCTGTCGCAGGACTGGCACTGACGGCCATGGCAGTGAGCGGTGTGGCGCAAGCCGCCACGCTCACTATCGGCGGCAAGAACTTCACCGAGCAACTGATTCTCTCCGAGATGACGGCGCAGTACCTGAAAAGCAAAGGCTACGACGTCGAACTCAAGAACGGTCTGGGCAGCGTGGTGATGCGCCAAGGCATGGAGAGCAACCAGCTCGACGTCGTCTGGGAATACACCGGTACATCGCTGATCGTCTACAACAAGGTCACCGAGAAGCTCGACCCGGCGCAGACCTATGAGCGAGTGAAAGAACTCGACGGCAAGATCGGCATCGTCTGGCTGAACCCGTCGACGCTCAACAACACGTACGCCTTCGCCATGCCCGGCAAGATCGCCCGTGAAGCCGGCATCGAAACCGTCTCGCAACTGATCGAGCGATTCAAGGCGAATCCGAAGATGCAGTTCGCTTTCGACATGGAATTTGTCGGCCGCTCCGATGGTCTTGAGCCGATGGAACAGCTCTACGACTTCCATCTCGAGCGCGAGAACATCAAGCAGATGGACCCGGGCCTCGTCTACACGGCGCTCAAGAACGAGCAGATCGACAGCGGTCTGGTCTACACGAGCGATGGCCGCAACAAGGGCTTCGACCTGAAGGTGCTCACCGACGACAAGGGCTTCTTCCCCGCGTATGCCGCGACGCCGGTGGTGCGCAAGGAAGTGCTCGATGCGAATCCGAAGCTGGCCGATGAACTCAACGTGTTGGCCGCGAAGATCAACGACGAGAACATGCGCGAGATGAACGCCAGGGTCGACATCGAACACAAGGGCGTGGCTCGCGTGGCGCGCGAATTCCTCGCGCAGGAAGGGCTGGTGCAGTGAGGCTGTTGCCACATATCGCTGCGCCGCTGACGTCACAGATCGAGGAACTCCAATGATTGAATTTTTGACTCACAACTGGCACCGCATCCTGAACCTCACGGTCCAGCATGCGTGGCTGGTGGCCGCATCCGTGGGTGCGGCCATCGTGGTCGGCGTGCCGCTGGGTGTGCTGGTCACGCGTTTTCGCTGGCTGTCGGGCGTCGTGCTCGGGTTGGCGACGGTCGTGCTCACGATCCCGTCGATCGCGCTGTTCGGCCTGATGATTCCGCTGCTGTCGGTCTACGGCATCGGGATCGGACCGGCGCCGGCCGTGGCCGCCGTCTTTCTCTATTCGTTGTTGCCGATCATGCGCAACACGTGTCTGGCGCTGCAACAGATCGATCCGAGCATCCGCGAAGCGGGCATCGGCATCGGCATGACGTTCTGGCAGCGCTTGCGTCTGGTTGAGTTGCCGCTGGCGGTGCCCGTGGTGCTGGGCGGCGTACGCACGGCTGTTGTGATGAATATTGGCGTGATGGCCATTGGTGCCATCGTCGGTGCCGGCGGTCTCGGGGTGTTGATCACCCAGGGGATCAGCCAGAGCGATACCCGGCAACTTGTCGTGGGTGCGGTCCTGGTGAGCTTGCTCGCCATCGTTGCCGACACCCTGTTGCACCGCCTCCAGCGGGTGCTGACACCAAAAGGAATTCGAACCGCATGATTACACTCGACAATCTCACCAAAAGCTTCGTTCAGAAAGACGGCACGCGCGTGAACGCCGTGAACTCGGTCAGTCTCGAAGTGCCGCCGGGCGAAATCTGCGTCTTCCTGGGCCCGTCGGGTTGCGGCAAGACGACCACGCTCAAGATGATCAACCGTCTGATCAAACCGACGTCGGGCCGCATTCTGCTCAATGGCGAAGACACCGGCAAGATCAACGAAATCGAATTGCGCCGCCACATCGGCTACGTGATTCAGCAAATCGGTCTGTTTCCGAACATGACCATCGAAGAGAACATCACGGTGGTGCCGCGTCTGCTGGGTTGGGACAAGAAGCGCTGCCGTGAACGTGCGACCGAACTGATGGCGATGGTGGCCCTCGATCCGAAGCACTACCTGTCGCGTTACCCGCGTGAGTTGTCCGGCGGGCAGCAGCAGCGTATCGGTGTGATTCGCGCGTTGGCGGCCGACCCGCCCGTGCTGCTCATGGACGAGCCGTTTGGCGCGGTCGACCCGATCAATCGCGAGTCGATTCAGAACGAGTTCTTCCAGATGCAGCGTCAGTTGGGCAAGACCGTCATCATGGTGAGTCACGATATCGACGAGGCGATCAAGCTGGCCGACCGCATTGCGATCTTCCGGCAGGGACGTCTGGTGCAGTACGCACAACCGGATGCGCTGCTGGCGCGCCCGGTCGACGAGTTCGTGGCGAGCTTCGTCGGTCACGACCGTATTCTGAAGCGCCTGCTGCTGGTGCGTGCGGAAGATGCCGCGACGCCGCAGCCGACCGTCAAGCCGCAGACCACGCTCGCGGAAGCCTACGGCATGATGGACGAGCTGGACACGCGCTCACTGGTTGTCGTCGACGAGAACGCGAAGGCGCTGGGCTACATCGCACGTCGCGACACCCGCCATGCACAGGGGACGTGCGGCGAGCGGGTGCGCGACTTCAAGGCGTCGGCGGTGGCCAACGACAATCTGCGTGTGCTGCTCTCGCGCATGTACGAACACAATCTGGCATCGCTGCCGGTGCTGGGCGACGACAATCAGTATCTGGGCGAAGTCACGCAGGATTCCATTGCCGACTATCTGAGTTCCGGCAAATCGCGCGGCAGTAGCGGCGGTGGTACGATTTCTGCCCCGGCGTTGCCCGGTTCGCCGAGCGTCGTGGCGAGTGTGCCGTTTGGGGCGCAGATTTAAGGCGGTGCGCCGTTCGGGCAAGAGGATCTGCCGAGATGTGGCGTAAGGAAATGACGGTCCAGTCGGGCCGTCATTTTTGCATCTGTCGCATCTGTCGTCCGCCCGTGGACAATGCGTCTACGTGGCGATGTCGACGACAGACAACAAGCAGCAGGCAGGCAAATCGTAGTCAAGGAGTTGCAGGATGACGTGGGATTCGATGTTGAAGTGGCTGGAAAACGCACAGTGGGCGCATATGGTCGGCGGGCTGGCGATCTTGGTTGCGGCGGCGTTGCTGGTGCAAGCGGTGGCGACGTTCGTGATCGTGCGCGTGGCGCGCATGGTCGTGCAACGCACGGCCAACCGATGGGACGACGCCTTGCTGAGCCATCGGGTCTTCCAGCGCGCGGCGCACATTCTGCCGTATCTGGTGATTCAGTTCGGCATCGAGTGGGTCCCCGATGTGCCGCCGAAGCTTGCGATCGTGATCGCCAATGTGGCGCTGGCGACGACCTTGCTCTACGCGACGCTCGCCATCGCGGGCATGCTGAACGCGTCGCAGGCTGTCTATGCGACGTCGGAGCATGCGCGCACGCGCTCGATCAAGGGCTATGTGCAGTTGGGCAAGATCGCGCTGTACGTGGTCGCGGCCATTGCCATCGTGGCGACCATCATCGATCGATCGCCGTGGTTGCTGCTCTCGGGGCTGGGGGCGATGTCGGCGGTGTTGCTGCTGGTGTTCAAGGACACGATCATGTCGTTCGTGGCGAGCGTGCAGCTCACCTCCAACGACATGCTGCGCGTGGGCGACTGGATCGAGATGCCGCAGGTCGGCGCCGATGGCGACGTGGTGGATATCGCGTTGCACACGGTGAAAGTGCAGAACTGGGACAAGACGATCACGACGATTCCGACGTGGCGGATGATCTCGGAGAGCTTCCGCAATTGGCGCGGCATGCAGCAGGCGGGCGGGCGGCGCATCAAGCGCACGTTGTGCATCGATGCGGGCAGTGTGGGCTTTCTGGACGAGAGCGAAATCGAGCGCTTGTCGAAGGTTCATTTGCTGGGGCCGTATCTGTCGGAGAAGCAGCGCACGATTGCGGAGGCGAATGCCGCGTTGGGCAATGCGGCGGGGGTGCTGGCGAATACGCGCAGGTTGACGAACATCGGCACGTTCCGTGCGTATGCGCTGGCGTATCTGAAGTCGCATCCGAATATTCACGAGAACATGACGTGCATGGTGCGCTCGCTGGAGCCGTCGGCTACGGGCATTCCCGTCGAACTGTACTGCTTCACGAACACCATCGTGTGGGCGGAGTACGAGCGTGTGCAGGGCGATGTGTTCGACCACCTGCTGGCGATCCTGCCCGAGTTTGGCCTGCGCATGTATCAGAACCCGGCGGGTGCCGATCTGCTGCGCTGGCAGCAGCGGGCGGCTTGATGTACTTGAGAACGGGCGTGCAGGTGGTGCAAAAACTGTGCGCTGTTTCTGACTGATCGCGCGATTTTTCCGAGACCCGCTTCAGGAATATTCCGGAAGATTGTTGCCCCTGTTTACTTCACCGCTCACGCCTGCGACGATGCTTCTCGACTCACGCAAGATGAGATGCCGACGGGGCAATGTGATGGGGTAGTGCAATGGATGGCAGGGACAGCTTTGACGCAACAGTAAAGGCATCGGACGCGGTGGCGGATGACGCCTATGACGACAATGAACTCGTGCTCGGCAACCTCGGCAACGACTTCGATGAGGAGGAGTGGACGTGGTGAAACGCGGCGACGTCTGGTTCGCAATAGAAGAAGGGCTCCCGAGGGAGCCCTTTCTTTCACTCTGAATGATGCGTGGCGAGCTTACGCCACCGACTCATCCAACGTCGGATAGTCCACATAACCGCGGGCGTCGCCGCCGTAAAGCGTGTCGCGGTCGAGCGGGTTGAACGGGCCGCCGCGCTTGAGGCGTTCCACCAGATCCGGGTTCGAGATGAACGGTTTGCCGAAGGCGATCAGATCCGCGAGGTTGTCCTTGCGTGCCTCGATTGCCAGCGCGAGGTCATAGCCGTTGTTGGCCATGAACGTGCCGTTGAACAAGCGACGCAGCTTCTGCAAATCGAAGCCGTCCGGCACTTCGCGCGGGCCACCCGTCGCGCCTTCGACCACGTGCAGATACACGAGACCGAAACGGTTCAACTGTTCCACGGCGTAGGTGAACACCGGTTCCGGATTGCTGTCGCCGCAATCGTTGGCCGGGCTGATCGGCGAGAGACGAATACCGACGCGATCGCCACCCCACACATCGACGACGGCCTGCGTGACTTCCAGCGTCAGACGCACACGGTTCTCGATGCTGCCGCCGTACTGATCAGTGCGATGGTTCGTCTTGTCGCGCATGAACTGGTCGAGCAGATACCCGTTCGCGGCGTGAATTTCCACACCGTCGAAACCGGCGCGCTTGGCGCACTCCGCAGCATGACGGTACTGCTCGACGATGCCCGGAATCTCGGACGTCTCAAGCGCACGCGGCGTCGGGTGCGGCTCGAACCCGTGCTCGGTGAAAGCCTTGCCGGCCGGCTGAATGGCCGAAGGCGCGACCGGCAGTGCGCCGTCCGGTTGCAGCGACGGGTGCGAGATACGGCCCACGTGCCAGAGCTGGCAGAAAATCTTGCCGCCCTTGGCGTGCAACGCGTCGTTCACCTGCTTCCAGCCGGCGACTTGCTCGTCGGTGTAGATGCCCGGCGTGAACGCGTAGCCCTTGCCTTGCTGCGAGATATTGGTGGCTTCGCTGATGATCAGGCCGGCCGATGCGCGTTGCGCGTAATACTCGGCGACCAGCGGGCCCGGCACGTCGCCGGCACCGGCGCGGCTGCGGGTCAGCGGCGCCATCACGACGCGGTTGCTCAGTTCGAGCGGGCCCAGCCGGTACGGCGAAAAAAGGTCCGTGTCGAGCGACGAGAGTTGGGGAGCTTGGGAATCCGTCATTGCTGAAGGTCCTGTGAAAGTTGGGGGTTGCTGTGTTGCACAAAAACCTGCACAGGTTAAGTCAATTTTTAAGCGCTTGCAGGGCTCGCACTCGTCGGTGCCCGGCGCGCAATACGCAGCACCATGAAGGCGCCAATGATGCACACGCCGCCCGAGAGCATCGACGCCATCGTGTAGTTGCCCAGCGTGGCCCGCAGCGAGCCCGCGACCAGCGCAGCGGTCGCTGCACCGAGTTGGTGCCCGGCGACGATCCAGCCGAAGACGATCGGCGCCATGGTCTTGCCGAACACGTCGGTGGTCAGACGCACCGTCGGCGGCACCGTGGCAATCCAGTCCAGACCGTAGAACAGGGCAAACAGCGGCAGGCCGAAGAAGTCGAGACCAAACGCATGGGGCAGATAGATCAGCGACAGACCGCGCAGCCCGTAGTACCAGAACAGCAGCACGCGGCTGTTGTAGCGGTCGGACAGCCAGCCGGAGAGCGTCGTGCCCACGAGATCGAGCATGCCCATCGCGGCGAGAATACCGGCGCCCTTGACCTCCGAGATGCCATAGTCGCCACACATCGCGATGAAATGCGTGCCGATATAACCGTTGGTGCTGGCACCGCAGATGAAGAAGCTGAAGAAGAGCAGCCAGAAGTCGCGCTTGCCGGCCGCCATGCGCAGCACCGACAGCGCGTGCTTGAGCGGGTTGCCTTGGGCGAGTTGCACGTCGGGGGCGTCTTCCGGCGCGCCCACCGGGCGCAGCCCGACCGAGCCCGGACGCTCAGGCACCAGAAACGCGACCAGCGGCAGCACGAGCGCGGCGACCACAGCCACGATCAGCACGACCGGACGCCAGCCGTAACGCTCGGTGATCGCGGCCATCATCGGCAGGAAGACCATCTGGCCCGTCGCCGAACTGGCCGTGAGAATGCCCATGGCAAGGCCACGGTGCGTGTGGAACCAGCGATTCGAGACGGTTGCCGCGAGCGTCACCGCTGCGACACCGGTGCCGCCACCGACCATCACGCCCCAGATCAGAATCATCTGCCACGGGGCGGTCATCAGCGAGGAGAGGGCCGTGCCCGAGGACAACAACAGCAAGGCGACCATGACCGTCGGGCGGATGCCGAAACGCTGCATCGCCGCCGCAGCAAATGGCCCGGTCAGGCCATACAGCGCGAGGTTCACGGAAATCGCCAGCGACACCGTGGCGCGGCTCCAGCCGAAATCGTGCTCCAGCGGCACCATCATCACGCTGGGCGTGGCGCGAATGCCCGCGGAGGCGAGCAGGACGAGGAAAATCACGCCCACGACAATCCACCCGTAGTGGAAATGGCCGTTGATGCGTCTTGCAATGGCTGCCTTCATGGCGGGAATCCTTGCGGTTCCGGGGGACCGCGTCACGATTTCGGGAACGTTGCCTGTCACCGTGCTGTCTATCGGGATAACGGTTTGTGACAGCTCGGTAACATGAGGTTGCCATGTTATGAACCGATCGGTAACATGTCAAGCATTCCTTTGTGACGGCAGGGGCTTTCAGCGACCCGCCAGCGCACTGCCGAGGCGCCGCATGCCTTCCGTCACAAATCATAGAATCAGGAGCGCCAGAGAATGGCCAAAACGATAGCCCGGGACCCCACGCAAGCCATTAGCGCGGAAGGCTCCCCCGCAACGGGCCGCAGCACGGTCAAAGGCGGCCGGCATGTGACGCCGGCACCGTTGGCGCAGCAGTATCTGCTCAATGCCGCCGTGGAGTTGTTCCATACGGAGGGCGTGCGGGCCGTGGGGGTGGACGCCGTCGTCAAGCGCGCGGGCGTCAACAAGATGTGCCTGTATCGCCAGTTCGCGTCGAAGGACGAGTTGATTCTGGCGTATCTGGATGAAATGCAGACGTGCAGTCTTCAGCGCATCGACGAGAGCATTGCCCGTCGACCGGGCGAGCCGGGCAAGCAGTTGCTCCAGATCTTCGTGGATTTGGCGGAGCGTGCGAGCCATCCCGGCTATCGCGGGTGCCCGTTCGTGAACGTGGCCGCCGAGTTTCCGGACCCGGAACACCCGGCCCGCAAGTCGGTGGTGAACTACAAGGCGGAAGTGGTGCGCCGCTTCACCGAGCTGGCGACGGCGGCCGGTTTGCAGGAACCGGCCCCGTTGGTCGATGCGCTGTCGCTGGTGCTCGAAGGCGCCTACGCCGCGAGCCAGACATTCGGCCCGGGGTCGGCCCCGTTGCGGGTGTTGCCGACGGTGGCAGGGCAGATCATCGACGCGGCGCTATTGGAAGTGCCTGCACCCGCCTGATGCGACTGGCGGGGAAAGGGCGACGGCGAACGGCACTAGCCGTCGCCGTTCGCGTTATCTGGCGGCCTATCAGGCCGCCAAACGTTTCATGGCCACCGACGCCGTTTGCGTCCTCAACGGACCGGACGCCATTTCGAGATGCTGCCCGGTGGCCATCCGGAAGGCGGCCACGGCGGCATCGAGTTGATGGGCCTGATCTTCCATCGAAGCCGCTGCGGCGGCGGCTTGCTCCACCAGCGCGGCGTTCTGCTGCGTCACTTCATCCATCTGCGTGACCGCCCGGCTGACTTGTTCGATGCCGTGACTCTGCTCGCTCGAGGCGGCTGAAATCTCACCCATGATGTCGGTCACGCGGCGCACGGCCTGCACCACGTCGTGCATCGTCTGTCCGGCTTGCGCGACGAGGATCGAGCCGTCTTGCACACGCCCGTTCGACGCTTCGATCAGTTCCTTGATTTCCTTCGCGGCGGCGGCGCTGCGCTGGGCGAGCGTGCGCACTTCGCCTGCCACGACGGCAAAGCCCCGGCCCTGTTCACCGGCACGGGCGGCTTCCACGGCGGCGTTCAGCGCCAGAATATTCGTCTGGAACGCAATGCCGTCGATCACGCTGATGATGTCGACGACCTTATTCGAACTCGACGAAATGCCTTCCATCGTCGCCACCACCTGATCGACCACCTGCCCGCCGCGTACCGCGATGGACGAGGCACTCTCGGCGAGCTGGCTGGCCTGACGCGCGTTGTCGGCGTTCTGACGAACGGTCGAGGTCAGTTGCTCCATCGACGATGCCGTCTCTTCCAGTGCCGCCGCCTGCTGTTCGGTACGCGCCGACAGATCCGTATTGCCTTCGGCGATTTCGCGTGCCGCCGTCGTAATGGCACCGGTGCCGCTGCGAATCCGTCCGATCATCTGTTGCAGATTGCCCTGCATGCGCTGCATCGCGTAAAGCAGGCTCGCGCGATCGCCCTGACGCAACTTCACTTGCGTGAGCAGATCGCCATCGGCGATGCGCGAGGCAATGTCGGCCGCGTATTCCGGCTCACCGCCCAGACTGTCGCGCACGTTGCGGATGATGAGCAGCATGACGGCGGAAACCGCCAGACCGATGACGGCAAGGATGGCGCCCCAGCGCAGCAGCGCGCCGACAAAGGCGGCGTTGATGTCGTCGACATAGACGCCGGTCGTCAGATACCAGTCCCACGGGGTATAGGCCCCCACACGGCTGATTTTCTCGACGGGTTTGTCCGAGCCCGGCTTGGGCCAGAGATAGGTCACGAAGGGATTGTCGGTGCGCGCGGCGGCGACGATGTCCGAGAACATGAGCTTGCCCGACGGGTCGCGGAACTGGCTCATATCCTTGCCCTCGAGCTTCGGATTGACCGAGTTCAGCACGATCACCCGTTGCGAGTTCAAGATACCGAAATAGTTGTCGCCGTCGTAACGGATCGCACCGATCTGCTCGCGGGCGAGTTTCTGTGCGTCGGGGACGGTCATTTCGCCGCGTTCGGCGCGCTCGGCGTAGTGCTTCACGAGACTGAGGCCGGAATCGACCACGTGAGTGAGCCCCGCGCGCCGCTCGCTGAGCATCGTGTTGCGCTGGGCCCACGCGCCCCACACTGCCATGACCAGCAGACTGATCCACATCAACCCGACGGCCGACCACAACTTCGCATTCAAACTCAATCGCTGCATTACTTCGTCATCCCCACTCGTTCCGCGGTGCTAGCTGGTTGCTTGCGCTGGCGGCGGCTGCCCTTGACGTCTCACAAGGGGGGAGACGTCCGGGCGGTCCGGTTGTGTATTGGTTATCAGTGCCCCTGATGAAGGCACCGACCGAACGTGTGGTAACGGCAGTCTGGCGGCGGACTTGAGCGAAGCGGCTTAGGGGGAAAGGGCTTAACCGTGAATCACCACGAGCAGTCCGCGTGCCACGGACTTGCCCGCATTGCGGATCGCATGGGCGCGGTCGGCGGGGTAGCGGGCCGTCTCGCCGGGCTTGGCGCGGCGCACGAACGTTTCGACTTCGATGTCCACCTGCCCGTCGAACACCGTGAAGTGCTCGCGGGTGCCCGGGTCATGCGGGTCGGAGACGAGCGCGGAACCCGGCTGGAGCGTGAGTTCATACCACTCGTATTTGCCGGCCAGCTCCATCGGGCCAAGGATCTTCAACTGATAGGCGTGCTCTGCGCCGGCCAGCGTGGGAATTTCGTGCTTGCCGATCACCCGTACCGGCTCCGGGTCGCCAGCAGGCGCGCCGAGCAACTGATCGAGCCGCACGCCCAGTGCGTTGGACAGCCGCCAGGCCACGGCGATGGTTGGATTGGCCTTGTCGCGCTCGATCTGCGAGAGCATCGACTTCGAGACGCCCGAGGCGCGCGAGAGCGTTTCCAGCGTCATGCCGCGTTCTTTGCGCAGCTGTTGAATCATGTCGCCGACCGGCGGCGGCGCCGTCGGCACGGTCGCGGGCGTTGCGGGGGTGCTTGCCATATTCTTTCCGGGATATTAGAATTTTTCAATATATTGAAACTAGTTCAATATAAAGTATAGTTTCCGCTAAGGTGAATGCCTGCATGGTAGCAGAGCGCACCGGCCGAACGACCGAGGAGATGTACACGATGACCGCACAAACCCCGGAAGCCCGCGAGGGCTTCTACCAGCAACTGACCGAACGACTCGAAGACACGCGCCGCCAAGGCCTTTTCAAGCAGGAACGCGTGCTCATGTCGCGGCAGGGGCCGGAGGTCATGTGCGACGACGGGGTGACCCGCATCAATCTGTGTGCCAACAACTATCTCGGCCTCTCGGGTAGCGAATCGCTGGTCAAGGCCGGCCAGAAGGCGCTCGAAGACTTCGGCTTCGGCCTGTCGTCGGTGCGTTTCATCTGCGGCACGCAAGGCCCGCACAAGGAACTTGAGGCGCGCATCGCCGCCTATCTCGGCACGGAAGACGCCATTCTTTATGCCGCCGCGTTCGACGCCAATGGCGGTGTGTTCGAGCCGCTGTTCGACGAGCAGGACGCCATCATCTCCGACGCGCTGAACCACGCCTCGATCATCGACGGCGTACGGCTTTGCAAGGCGCAACGTCTGCGCTTCGCCCACAACGACATGGAAGACCTGGAGCGCCAGTTGCAAGCGGCCGCCGGGGCGCGTCACCGCATTATCGTCACCGACGGTGTGTTCTCCATGGACGGCACGATTGCGCAACTCGACCGCATCGTCGCGCTGGCCGAACAGTACGGCGCGCTGATCATGATCGACGAGTGTCATGCGACCGGCTTCATGGGCGCGACCGGCCGCGGCACGCATGAACACCACGGTGTGATCGGCAAGATCGACATCATCACGGGCACGCTGGGCAAGGCGCTGGGCGGCGCGATGGGCGGCTTCACGGCCGGGCGCCGCGAAGTCATCGAGACGCTGCGTCAGCGCTCGCGTCCGTATCTCTTCTCGAACAGTCTGGCGCCGGCCATCGTCGGTACGTCGCTGGCCGTGTTCGACGAACTGGAACACTCGTCGGCCCGCCGTGAGCAGTTGCATGAGAACACGGCGTTCTTCCGCCACGAAGTGGCTGCGCTGGGTTTCACGATCAAGCCGGGCACGCACCCGATCGTGCCGGTGATGCTGTTCGACGCCACGCTGGCGCAAAGCTTCGCGCAACGCCTGTACGAACTGGGCGTGATCGCCACGGGCTTCTTCTATCCGGTGGTGCCGCAGGGGCAGGCGCGCGTGCGCGTGCAACTCTCGGCGGCCCACACGCGTGAACAACTCACGCGCGCGCTGGCTGCCTTTGCGCAGGCCGGCAACGAACTCGGCATTCTCAAGCAAGGTTGAACATGGAACGAATCCTCATCATCGGCGCCAACGGGCAGATCGGCAGCGAACTCGTCGAAGCCCTGGCCGCGCAGTACGGCAAAGAGAATGTCGTGGCGACAGATATCGCACCGGGGCCGTCGCGCCATCCGGTGCACTACGAGACCCTCGACGTGCTTGATGCGGCGCGTCTGGCCGCGCTCGTGGAGCGTTTCGGCATCACGCAGATCTTCCATCTGGCGGCGCTGCTGTCGGCCACGGGCGAAACCCGTCCGTTGCAGGCGTGGACGCTCAACATGAACGGGCTGCTCAACGTGCTGGAACTGGCCCGCGAGCATCAGTCGCGCAAGGGTTTGCGCGTGTTCTGGCCGTCGTCGATTGCCGCGTTCGGCCCGCACACGCCGGCCGTTGAAACGCCGCAGCTCGCGATCATGGACCCGACCACCATGTACGGCATCAGCAAGCAGGCGGGCGAGCGGCTGTGCGAGTACTACCACGCGAAGTTCGGCGTGGACGTGCGCAGCCTGCGTTATCCGGGCGTCATCAGCTACAAGACGCCCCCGGGCGGCGGCACGACCGACTACGCGATCGATATCTTCCAGTCGGCACGCCGTGGCGAGACGTACACGTGCTTCCTGAAGGAAGACGCCACGCTGCCCATGATCTACATGCCCGACGCCGTGCGCGCCACGCTTGAGCTGATGAACGCCGACCCGTCGCGTCTGCGTGTGCGCTCGTCCTATAACGTGGCGGGAGTGAGCTTCGATCCGGCGACGCTGGCCGCGGCGATCGAGCGTCGTGTGCCGGGCTTCACGGTGAAGTACGCGCCGGATTTCCGGCAAGCGATTGCCGAGACGTGGCCGCATACGCTCGACGACACGCATGCCCGCTACGACTGGGGCTGGCAGCCGGCATTCGGTCTGGATGCGATGGTCGACGATATGCTCGCGAACGTTCCCCTCGACTGGCATGCGCCGGCCTTGGGAAACGCCGCCTGAAGGGCGCGAGAGGGAAGAAGCGGCCGCGTCGTGCTTGACGGGGCCGTGCTTCGGGGCCGTGCTTCAAGGCTGTACTTCGAAGCCTAGGGGCGGGGCCTTACTTCGGGTGATGCACCGCGTAGTAGACCAGCGCGGCGATGACCGCAAAGGTGACGGCCATGCCGCGACGGCGCCAGCGATAGCCAGTGGTGAAGGTGATGGCGCGTCCCCGGCCTTCTTCTTTCGAATGGTAGTAGCTCATAGTGCGTATCTCGGGTCTTCTGACACACGGTCTTTGCCGCGGATGGGATCTGCGCGAAGGCTTGTCGCAGCGCCCCCCGGCGCGTGACAGGCAGATCCTTGACTGATTATGCGACTGCACAAAAACGACCGCTAATCAGTATCTACACTGATAGGTGTGGCCTTTTTGACACGGTCGGTCACCGTCTCATGCGTTTCGACTCCATCCTCGGGATCGACCCGCTTCACCCGCTCTCCACGTTTTCTCCGGTCTCACGCTCGCCCATCAAGGCCGCTACGGTCCGGATCGGGGACGCCGCGCACAAGTCTCTCGAATCGCGAGATTTCTGAATCTCGAAGACCACAAAAAATCCACGGTTGCCCGCTTGCGCAGCACGTCACGCGCTGAAACAATGCCTGAAAACGGTGGCCGCGCTGACGGCCATTGCCGAGTCGTCGTTGAGTTCACGCCTGGGGAGGGCCGTGCCATGACGCCGAAGACGCGCCGCACCATCGATTGCGGCCAACGCGGAGCCGCCGCTGCATGTCATGCGGCCACCGCCATTGCACTGGTTGCCGCGACTTTGATGGCGAGCAACGTCCATGCGCAGGAAGCGATGCTGCGCGCCAACAATCAGGTCTGGGTCGACGGCGGGGTGCAGCAACTGCACTACTGGGAAAACATCGGCGCGGGCAAAAACGATTCCGAGCGAGGCACCACTGCCGCGTTCGGACTTGGCGCGTCCACACAGCACCAGCTGTTCGGGATTTCCAATCTGTACTTCAGCGGCCAGGTGCGCGTTGCCCATGGCAACACGGATTACGGCGGCTATTTGCAGGACCCGACGGGCCGCGTGGTGCTGCCGAACTACCAGATGAGTACGCGCTCGACCTCGACCGACGTCACGCTCAAGGCGGGCAAGGCGCTGCCATTCATGCTCGGCACATGGCACGCGCAACTCGTCCCGTACGTGAGCTACAGCTATCGCGATTGGATTCGAGACAGCAGCCGCGACCCGTATGGTTTCTATGAGCGGTATCGCCACCATGTGGTGGGCGGCGGTCTGATGGGCCAGCTCGAAGTCACCTCGAAGCTGGTGGCAACGGCCGATGTGCGCGCCGGTGCCATCCTCGGCGCTTCAATGACGCTGGCCGGCTCGCAGAACACGTTCACGCTGGGCAGTAAGCCAGTGGTCGTGGCGGGTTTTGGTCTGGACTACGCGGTGACGCGCAACTTCCACGTGAACACCACCTACGAGTGGTCGCGCTTCCAGTACGGACGCTCCGACGTGACGCAGGTGTCGCCGGGCGTCAACGCCTACGAACCGGATTCGAAAACGATCAACCAGACGTGGATGATCGGCGTGGGGTACGCGTTCTGAAGCCGCACCCCCTTACCCCTACGCTCAGGTCGCGCCTTCCACATCCTCGAGACTGAACGTCTCGGTGTGGTCGTTGTACGAGAAGATCTCGGCGTAACGGCCCCAGTTGATGGCGGTATCGAGCGTTTCCTGGGCGAGATCGTCCGACATCGAATCTTCCAGTTCCTGTTCGAAACGCACGCGCGGCGCCCGTTGTCCACGACGCTCCTGCAACACGGCGCGAATCTTCGCGGCGAGCGGCACGTGACGCAGCAGATGTTCGGCGAACAGCACCTTGCGCTCCTGCGTGCTCACGTCCACAAAGCGCTTGCCGGCCGTCGTCAGCAACAGGTCGCCTTCCTTGAGTTCGGCAAAGCCCAGTTGGTCGAGAATTTCCGCCACCGGAAACAGATCGTCGACTTCGAGCAGCAGCGTCTGCGCGATATCCGGCAAGTCGGCGCGGCCGTTGTAGGGCGGCCCGGCCAGCGCTTCGAGCAGACCGGCCATCAGGTTGGTCGAGACTTCATGCAGCGGGCTCGACAGCTCCAGCGGAATCTTCTGCGTGGTGTGCGCATTACGGCGCGAGGTCATCAGTGCGTAGATGTCGTCGACCATCTTGCGGAAGGCCGGGTCGAGACGATTACGGCGGTGCGGGAACGGCACCTTGATCTCGGCCACCACGCGCCCCGGGTTCGACGACAGCACCAGAATGCGGTCGCACATGAACACGGCTTCTTCAATGTTGTGCGTGACGATCAGGATCGACTTGATCGGCAACTGACGCTGGCTCCACAGGTCGAGCAGGTCGGTACGCAGCGTCTCGGCGGTCAGGACGTCGAGCGCGGAGAACGGCTCGTCCATGAGCAGCAGCGTGGGGTTGACCACCAGCGCACGGGCGAAGCCCACGCGTTGGCGCATGCCGCCCGAGAGTTCGCGCGGGTAGGCGTTCTCGAAGCCGTCCAGACCGATCAGGTCGATCGCGGCAAGCGCACGCTTGCGGCGCTCTTTCGGCTCGACGCCAAGCGCTTCGAGACCGGCTTCCACGTTTTGCAGCACGGTCAGCCACGGGAACAGCGCGAAGGTCTGGAACACCATCGCCACGCCTTCGGGCGGGCCTTCGAGCGGCTCGCCGAGGTAGCGGATGTCGCCCGAACTGGGCTGGATCAGGCCGGCAATGATGCGCAGCAGCGTCGACTTGCCCGAGCCCGAGCGGCCGAGCATGCCGACGATTTCGCCTTCATGCAGTTGCAGGTTCACGCCATCGAGCACCTGACGCTCGTCGCTGCCCTTGCGGAAACCGCGGCTGACATTGGCGAGCGAGAAGATCTCTTTTCCGACGGTCGGTTGGGTATCGTTCGGCATCACGGTCCCTTCAATTCAGGCGAAGCTTGTTTTCGGCAATGGCGTACATCGGACGCCACAGCAAGCGGTTGAACAGTACGACGAACAGCGCCATCACGGCGATGCCCAGCAGAATGCGCGGATAGTCGCCGGCCGCCGTGGTTTGCGCGATATAGGCGCCCAGACCGTGCGCGGCGAGCTTGTCGTCGCCCCACTGCACGTATTCCGAGACGATCGACGCGTTCCATGCGCCGCCCGAGGCGGTAATCGCGCCCGTCACGTAGTACGGGAAGATGCCCGGCAGCATGATCTGACGCCACCATTGCCAGCCGCGAATGCGGAAGTTGGTGGCGGCTTCCTTGAAGTCGTTCGGGAACGTGGTCGCGCCGGCAATCACGTTGAACAGGATGTACCACTGCGTGCCGAGCACGATCAACGGCGAGAGCCAGATGTCGGGGTTGGCGTGGAAATGCACGATCGCCACCACGAAGATCGGGAACAGCAGGTTCGCCGGGAAAGCCGCGAGGAACTGTGCGAGCGGCTGAATCCGTTCGGCGAGCTTGGGGCGCAGGCCGATCAGCACGCCCAGCGGCACCCACACGACCGACGCCACGGCGATGAGCACCATCACGCGCACCAGCGTAATCAGGCCCAGACCGAACACCCGCAGAATTTCGGAAAAACCGACTTCAGCCAAGACGAAGGCGACGATCTTCCACGCGGCGAACACGCTGAGCACGACCAGCAATGCCGCCCAGATCCAGTCGATCACGCGAGACAGCGGCGAGTTCGACTCGGAATGGATGGCCGCCGGCAGCGAGATCGGCATGCGCGCGCGGGCGATCGTGCGCAGCAGCTTGCCGAAAGGACGCAGCAGGTACTGAATCGCACGGGTGCGTTGAATCATGTTCAGCACCCACGACTCGGGGGCGGCCTGCGAGACGGTGTCTTCCAGACGGAATTTGTCCGACCACGCGACCATCGGGCGGAACAGGAACTGGTCGTAAATCAGGATCACGACCGTCATGGCGAGAATCACCCAGCCTACGGCGTGCAGATCGCGCTGGAGGATGGCGGTGGCCAGATAGGCACCGATGCCCGGCAGCGTGACCGTCTTGTCGCCTACGGTGATGGCTTCGGATGCGACCACGAAGAACCAGCCGCCCGACATGCTCATCATCATGTTCCAGATGAGGCCGGGCATCGAGTAGGGCACGTCGAGCTTCCAGAAGCGCTGCCACGGCGAGAGCCGCAGGTTCACCGAGACTTCGGCGAGGTCGCGTGGCTGGGTTCGCATCGACTGGTAGAACGAGAACGTCATGTTCCACGCCTGACTCGTGAAGATCGCGAAGATGGCGGCGCACTCGGCGCCCAGCACGCGCCCGGGGAAGAGCGCGAGGAAAAACGTCACCGTGAACGAGATGTAGCCCAGCACCGGCACCGACTGGAGGATGTCGAGCATCGGCACGAGCAGTTTCTCGGCGCGGCGGCTCTTGGCGGCGAGCGTGCCGTAGATCAGCGTGAAGATCAGCGAGGCGACCATCGCGGCGAGCATGCGCAGGGTGGTGCGTAGCGCGTACTCGGGCAGATTGGACGGGTCAAGCGAGATGACTTCGGTTTGCAGATCGGCCAGCGGTGCCCAAGTCTGGCGAATGCCTGAAGAACTGACCATCAGAAAACCGATGATGATCGGGAAGGCAATGAAATCCCAGCGATTGGGCAGCAGGCGTCGCGCGGTGGCGGGAATGAACGGTCGGGCTACGCGCGGCATCAGGACCTCGTGATTTTGAGGGGTCGGACGAACAACGGACTCGGCGTCGACATGCGCTGTGGCAGGGATCGCAGCGGGGTGGTTGCCCGCAAAATTGCCAGCGATCGCGCACATACACATGGACGGCAGCGGATGCTACCAGATTGACCCGCAAAATGATGTTAAAGCGACCGCATCGGGCTGGCAAACTGCGATCACCATTTGCCGACTGTGGTTTTTATGCTGCACTGCCGCAGCCGTGGTTTCGAAGGATAAGACGAGTGGGCGAGGCAGTTTAGGGATCGCCGGTGCAGGCCGCAAAAATTGTCACATTTTCGTCGCTCCCAGAGGTGAACTTTGCGTCACTTGGAAGGCCGAATCCCCGCGGCTTGCTTCGTGCCGTGCGGTGGTGTAGTGTGCACCGCTTGTTCGGGCCGCCGGTACTCGATGTACGCCATGTACAAAGGACCGCCAGGCCGACCCGCCCCCAATTTCAAGAACAGTAAGGAAGCGCCGCATGACGACGCCAATGGATGCGCGTTGCGAGCGCGCACGACAACTGAGTGCCGCTGGCCGGCTGGGCGAAGCGATTGCCGAACTGCGCCAGTTGCTCAAGCAGGCACCGGAATTTCTGCCCGGCCTTGAGGGGCTCGCCTACGTCTCGCTGCGCATGAACGCGTTCGACGCGGCGGCCGATGCGTTCGACCGGATGCTGGCGCTGGTGCCACAGGCCGGGGCGCAAGTCAGTTTCGATGCGGCGATGGCCAGTTTGCAGGCGGGCCGCCCCATGCGGGCCGACGCGCTGTTCGAGTCGGCCGTGCAGCAGTCTCCCGATGCCATCGGTGCGATGCACACGATCGGCATGACCTGGGCGCAGGCGGGCGATAACGCCCGCGCGCTGACCTGGTTCGAGCGCACCGCCGCCAAGGCTCCTGCACTGTGGCAGGCCCACTTCAACCGTGGCCGTGCACTGGGTGCCTTGGGCCGGTACGACGAAGAAATCGATGCCTACCGGCTCGCGAACGCCATTGCGCCCCAGCAGCCCGATCCGCTGGTCAATCTCGGCGTGGCGCTGCGCGAGCGGCACGCGTTTCAGGACGCCTTGCAGTGCTTCACCCAAGCCGTGAAGTTGTCGCCGGAACACGCGGGTGCCCGTACCAATCGTGCGCAGACGAATCTGTTGCTCGGCGACTTCGAGCACGGCTGGCGCGACTATGAATGGCGTTGGCTCGATGGCGGGCAAACGCGCCGCTTCCCCGATCGGCTTTGGGACGGCAAAGCGCCGCTGGCGGGCAAGAAGGTCTTTGTCTATAGCGAGCAGGGTTTCGGCGACACGCTTCAATTCGTGCGCTTTGTGCCGCGGCTGGTGGAACTGGGCGCGCAGGTGATGCTCTGCGTGCAGGCGCCGCTCGTGACGCTGCTGGGTGGTTTCGCCCGTGGCGTGACGGTGCTGGGCGAGCATATGCCGGTGCCGTCGTTCGACTGGCAGATGCCGTTGCTCAGCCTGCCGCATTTGCTCGGCGTCGGCGGTGACGTGAGCAGCGGGCATATGCCTTATGTGCGCTCAAGTGCGGCACGCGAAATGATCTGGCGCTCGATGCTGGGAGCCAAGCCGGCGGGCGAAGTGCGCGTGGGCTTTGCGTGGCGCCCGCGTCCGTTCCCGCCGAATCGCGATGTCGGCCTCGATCACTGGAAGCCGGTGTTCGCCACCGGCGCGAAGTTCTTTTCCTTGCAGGTGGATGCGACCGACGAGGAGCGCGCGCAACTGGCGGCGCACGCCAACGTGCGCGACATCGGCGCGAAGCTCAGCGATTTTGCCGAGACGGCGGCGGTCATCGCACAGATGGACGTGGTGATTACGGCGGATACCGCCGTGGCGCATGTGGCTGGGGCGTTGGGCAAACCGGTGTGGGTGTTGCTCAACCACACGCCCGATTGGCGCTGGCAACTGACGCGGCGCGACAGCGCATGGTATTCGTCGGTTGCGCTCTATCGCCAGCCGCAGCGCGGCGACTGGGATGCGGTGATGGCGCAGGTGAGTGCGGATCTGGATGCCATTGCGACGAACGCGAAGGGCGAGTCGGTCGCGGGCTGAGCTGAGTGATGGCCACATTCGGCCATCGATTCACTCAACCGGCCACTCGGGCAGGCCGCCTTGACGGCCGCCCGGGTCAGCCGATATCGCTTTGATCGACCTCTTCGTCGCGCATGCGGGTGTAGATATTCCAGCACGCGATGAAGAGGGCGGCGATGAGCGGGCCGATCACGAACCCGGTCAGCCCGATGAGCGACATGCCGCCGAGCGTGGAGATCAGTACCACCCAGTCGGGCAGCTTGGTGTCTTTGCCCACGAGAATCGGGCGCAGCACGTTGTCGACCAGACTGACGATGGTGCCGCAGAAGGCGAAGAGGATGACCCCGCGCCAGATGTCGCCCGAGAGAAACAGCCACACGCCCACGGGCACCCACACGAAGGCTGCGCCCACAGCCGGCAGCAGTGACAGAAACGCCATCACCACGGCGGCCAGCACGTATCCCTGAATCCCCAGCACCGCGAAGATGAAGCCGCCGAGCGCACCCTGTGCCACGGCGACGGCGATGTTGCCCTTCACCGTAGCGCGCACGACCGTCGTGAACTGCTTGAGCAACTGCGTCTTGTGACGCTCGTCGAGCGGAATGGCGCGGCGGATGATCACGCCCAGTACGATGCCGTCACGCAGCAGGAAGAACAGCAGATAGAGCATGACGCCGAAGCTCACGAGCAATTGCGCCGTGTTCTGGCCGATGCTCAGCAGGTAGACGGCCACGAAGCGGCCGATCTGCGCGGCACCGTCGCCGAGTTTCAACTGCATGGCCGTGACGTCCTGTATTCCGGCCAGATCCATGATCCGGTGCACGCTCACTGGCAGGCGGTCGAGCAGCCCCTGAAACGCGATGGTGAGTTGCGGCAGGTCGGTGCGAAAGCGCACGATGGCCGTGCCGATTTCCTGCGTGAGCATGCCGACGATCAGCGTGAGCGGCAGGATCACGATGATCAGAATCAGTGACAGGGTGACGAGGGCTGCCAGATTCTTGCGGCCCCGCATGCGAAGCTCGATGCGGCGCTGTATTGGCTGGAACAGCACGGCCAGAATCGTTCCCCAGAAGACGGCGCCGAACAGCGGAAACAGAATCCACACGAAGGCGATCGTCACGGCGAACAGCAGGAGATGGAAGAACTTGCGCTGCTCGCTACGGCTTGACATGAGATTTCCTCGAAGAGGCTGCGGGTGTCAACGGCTCGGCGGCGGTGTCACGCGTCGAACGCATTGCGCTCGCCGTAGCTGAAGTAACCGCTGTCGTCGGCGTCGGCGTCGATGCGGTGGTCGGCTTACGTGTCGTTATATCAGACTCGGATGGCGTCGCCGCGAGCGCGGCCGCTTCTTGCATGATCTGGTGGACGAGCGGATGACCTTCGCCGCGCCGTGAGCGAATCGCGTGAATTTCTTCGTGCACGCCTTGCGGGCGTCCGAGCCAACGCAGGCCGCGCAGTACCGACACGTCACCGGCACCGGCTTCGCTCAGCGGAAACACGCCCATGCCGCGCGTGGCGAAGACCGCCATCAACGCGCTGTCTTCGAATTCGCCGACGATATTCGGACGAATGGCTTGGGCTTCGAACCATTGATCGAGACGTGCTCGCAGGGCCGAGTGCCCGGTCGGCATCAGCACGGGGAGTTCGGTGAGGCACTGCGGAAAGTGTTCGCGCGAGGCGTTACGCACGAGCGACGCCGGGCCGTACCAGTCGACGGGTGACTCGATAAGGCGCTCGCTGGCGAGCCGCAGCGTGGGGTTGTAGGGGGCGGGCTGGTTGGCGAGTACGAGATCGAGCTTGTGCAGGGCGAGTTCGGCGAGCAGTTGTTCGTGCTCGCCTTCGTGGCAGACGAGCCGCAGCGAGGGGGTGGCGAGCACGGGCGCCAGCAGGGCGTGGGCGGCGAGTTTCGAAATACCGTCCGAGAGGCCGACCGCCAGACGTGCGACACGGCCACTGGCGGCTTCGCGGACTTCGTCGGGAATCGACTGCCCGAGCCGGAAGATTTCTTCCGCGCGCCGGAACGCGGCTTGGCCGGGGTCTGTCATGGCCACGCCGCGTCCGAGTGGCTTGAGCAACTGGTGGCCCAGCGATTTTTCCAGTTCGCGAACTTGTGCGCTGATCGTCTGCACGGCCATGTCGAGGCGCTCGGCGGCCCTTGCGAAGCCCCCCTCCTTGACGACGACCCAGAAATAGTAAAGATGACGGTAGTTCAACATAAAGCGGTAACTTCGAAAAAACCGAACTAAGGTGAAGTATATAACTGGTTTTTACGAAGCATGAGTTCGACGATGATGCTGACCTGAACCCGCGTTATGCGTTGTTGGCGGGACAACAAACGGGATCGAGGCGGCTGGCGAGGGTGGTTGGCGGCGCGATTTCGATAACTCTACGGAAACTCTGGCGCACTTATGGACTATCTGCTTGCTTTGGCGGCTGACCCGGCGGTATGGGCGGCGCTCGTTACGCTGGTGGTGATGGAGGTCGTGCTTGGCATCGACAACCTGATCTTCATTTCGATCTTGACCAACAAATTGCCGTTGTCGATGCGCGCGAGGACGCAGCGCATGGGTATTGCGTTGGCGTTGGTGATGCGTCTGGCGTTGCTGGGCACGGTGGCCTGGATTGCCAAGCTGACCACGCCGCTGTTCGAGTTGTTCGATCACGGGTATTCGTGGCGCGACCTGATCCTGATTTCGGGCGGTCTCTTCCTGGTGTGGAAGGCGACCAAGGAGATGCACCATCACGTGGCGTCGGGCACTGGCGACGAGCCGCACGCTGAAACGGGCTCGGCGGCTGGCGCGGTGGTGACGATCACGGCGAAGGCGGCGGTGATCCAGATTCTGGTGCTGGACCTGGTGTTCTCGATCGACAGTATCGTGACGGCGGTGGGCATGACGGAGCACATCCCGATCATGTTCATTGCGGTGATTGCTGCGGTGACGGCGATGCTGTTCATGGCTGGGCCGCTCTCGCGATTCATCGCAGCGAACCCGACCGTGATCATGCTGGCACTGGGCTTCCTGCTGGTGATCGGTATGACGCTGATTGCCGAAGGCATGGGATCGCACATACCGAAGGGGTACATCTACGCAGCCATGGCATTCTCAGCGTTCGTTGAAGGTTTGAACATGCTGACGCGTCGTGCCAAAGCGCGGCGCGACGTGGAGAAGGCGCGCGTGGTGGAGTGATCTGCAACGCGTGACCCATGACACGCAGCAGGGCTGGCGTTCATATCGAAGTCCGATTGACGTCAGATCGCTGCGGTATCAGGCGAAGTGAACAAGGCGGTGCCGGTGAAAATCGGCACCGCCTTTTCGTTTGGGTGAAGCGATTGCCGAGTTCGGTTTTTCCGAAGTGGGATGAATGGAAATGCAGGTTTTTCCGGAAGGTGCTGACCGATACATTGAGGACGTTGTCTTTTACGTGACGGAGCGAAACGATGAAATGTCCTGTGTGCAGTACCCCGGATCTGTTGATGACGGAGCGTCAGGGAGTGGAGATCGATTACTGCCCGATCTGCCGGGGCGTGTGGCTGGACCGTGGCGAGCTGGACAAGCTGATCGAGCGCACGGACGGGAGCGCGACAATGCCGGCGCATCTGACCCGCAATGGCGATCGCGGCGACAGAGGTGAGCGTCGGGATAGCGACGAGCGCGGCCAGCACATCGAGCGGGAGTATCGGAAGGAGAGCCAAGGACACGGCTTCGGCCACAGCGGCGAACAGCGCCGCGACGCCCACTACGGCCACGACGACCGCCGCCGCCACTACGATCAACCCAGAAAGAAGAAGTCGCTGTTTGAGATGTTCGACTTTGATTGATACGAGGGAACGGGCGGTCTGATGTGAGGGGCTGCGAAGTGAGGTCCGGGCAACGCTAAGCCCGTATCTTTGGCAGCCTACCCAGCAACCCTTAGCATCCAACCGTTGCCCTTGAGGCAAAAGCAGTCCAAAGTGTTTTCCCTCTCGATGGGACGCAAAAGCCTGGCGAAAGCCGGGCTTTTGCATTTGTGCTGTCGGACTTTGCGCTCTGCTTGCGCGCGCATTTTGTCGACGCAAATGAAAAAGCCCGCAACTCGTGAGAGTGCGGGCTTTCCAATTTGGTGGCGAATCAGGGACTCGAACCCCGGACCTGCGGATTATGATTCCGTCGCTCTAACCAACTGAGCTAATTCGCCGTAGAAAAAGATTATATGAAGGCCACCTTGGGCTGTCAACAGGTTTTTGCGAGAAGATGAAAATAACCGTCAGCCCTCTCAGCCACTCGTCCCACAAAAAGACAACGCCGGTACCCGAAGGCACCGGCGTTGACGATCCATTCAACCTGTCTGGCAGGTCACACCTTTAGTCGTTGGCGTAGATGTCGACGTCCTTCGTCTCCTTGATGAAGAGCATGCCGATGACGAACGTGATCAACGCGATGACGATCGGGTACCACAGGCCGGAGTAAATATTGCCCTTGGCCGCCACGATGGCGAACGCGGTGGCCGGCAGGAAGCCGCCAAACCAGCCGTTACCAATGTGATACGGCAGCGACATCGACGTGTAGCGAATGCGCGTCGGGAACATCTCGACCAGCATCGCCGCAATCGGGCCGTACACCATCGTCACGAAGATCACCAGAATCGCCAGCAGGATCACGACCATCGGCTTGTTCATCTGCGCCGGGTCAGCCTTCGGCGGATAACCATCCGCCTTGAGCGTGGCCGACATGTCGGTCTCGAACGCCTTGGTCTTGTCCTTCGCGTCCGCTGCCTTGCCGTCCACCGACTGGATCACCTTGTCGCCAATCTTCACCGTCGTCATCGTGCCCGCCGGTGCCGCCTGGTTCTCATAGTTCAAACCTGCGCGCGACAGATAGCTCTTCGCGATATCGCACGAACTGGTGAACTTCGACGTACCCACCGGGTTGAACTGGAACGAGCACTCGTTCGGGTCGGCGATCACCGTGATCGGCGAACGGGCCGTTGCCGCTTCCAGCGCCGGGTTGGCGTAGTGCGTCAGTGCCTTGAAGATCGGGAAGTACAGCAGTGCCGCGAGCAGGCAGCCGGCCATGATGATCGGCTTGCGGCCAATCTTGTCCGACAGCGCGCCGAAGAACACGAAGAACGGGCTGCCGATCAACAGACCCAACGCCACCATGATGTTGGCGGTGTTGCCGTCGACCTTGAGCACCTGTGTCATGAAGAACAGCGAGTAGAACTGGCCCGTGTACCACACGACTGCCTGACCCGCGGTCAAGCCGACCAGCGCCAGAATCACGATCTTCAGGTTCTTCCACTCACCGAACGATTCCTTGAGCGGTGCCTTCGAGCCCTTGCCCTCAGCCTTCATGCGCTGGAACGCCGGCGATTCGCTCAGTTGCAGACGAATCCACAACGAGATCAGCAGCAGCACGATCGACAGCACGAACGGAATGCGCCAGCCCCATTCACCGAACGCTTCTTCGCCCATCACCATGCGCGTGCCGAGAATCACCAGCAGCGAGAGGAACAGACCGAGCGTGGCCGTCGTCTGAATCCACGACGTATAGAAGCCACGACGACCATGCGGTGCGTGCTCGGCCACATACGTGGCGGCACCACCGTACTCGCCGCCGAGGGCCAGACCCTGCAACAGACGCATCGCGATGAAGATCACCGGTGCGGCAATGCCCCACGACGTGTAGCCCGGCAGCAAGCCGACGACCAACGTGGACAGACCCATCAACGTGATGGTCACGAGGAACGTATATTTGCGGCCAACCATGTCGCCGATGCGGCCGAACACGATGGCGCCAAACGGACGCACCGCGAAGCCTGCTGCAAACGACAGCAGCGTAAAGATGAATGCCGCAGTCGGGTTGATGCCCGAGAAAAAGTGCCGGCTGATGAAGGCGGCCAGCGAACCGGCCAGATAAAAGTCGTACCACTCGAACACCGTGCCCAGCGACGACGCGAAGATGACCTTTCGTTCTTCTTTGGTCATCGGCGCATGCGTAGTGGCTGTCGTTGCAGTAGCCATGCGGTTGTCTCCTGTAATGTAAGCACGCCCCTGGGTCGTGCCCGGGCCGTTGCAACTGATTATTGGAGTGCAACCTTACCGCCGTCTGACGCCAAACTGACTCGAAGCTTACGTTGCTAGGGACTTACCCTCGTCTTTGCCCCGAAATTGACGGTTTTGGACGCATTTTCGTCAGGCATCCGGGTTTTCGATAGGGTCCCCAAGAGGCAGGGTGACGCGTATCAACGTGCCCGTTGCTTCGGGATGCTGCGCGTCGACATGGTCGAGCACATTCACGTCGCCTCGATGGATCTGCACAATCTCGCGCACGATCGCGAGACCCAGTCCGCTGCCGTCGCTGTCGCTGCCAAGAATGCGATAAAAGCGCTCGAACACGCGCGGCCGCTCCGCTGACGGAATGCCCGGTCCGGTGTCTTCGACTTCCAGATGCACGAAGCCGTCCGAGGCTTCATGACGCAGCCGCACCGTGACCTTGCCGCCCGCCGGTGTGTAGCGAATCGCGTTGTCGATCAGGTTGTTGAGCAACTCGCGCAGCATCACCGGCTGGCCCGACAGTTGCACGGGGAACGGCGGCTCCTCGAAGCCCAGATCGATGCGCTTGGCGAACGCGGCCTGAAACCAGTCTTGCATCGCATTGCGTGCCAGCACACTGAGATTGACTGGCGTGAATGCCGCCGCATCGTTCGCGCTGTTTTCTGCGCGCGCCAGTGCCAGCAACTGATTGACGAGGCGGGCCGCCTGCTCGGAACTCACCGCAATCTGCGAGAGCGAGCGGCGCAATTCGTCGGGCGACGTTTGCCGCAACGCCAGCTCGGCTTGCATGCGCAGCCCTGCGAGCGGTGTCTTCAACTGATGCGCCGCGTCGGCGATGAAGCGCTGCTGGAGCTTCATGTTTGTTTCAAGCCGCCCCAGCAGATCGTTCAGCGAATTCACGAGCGGGGCAATTTCCGGCGGCGCTTGCCGGGCTTCGAGTGGCGAGAGATCGTCGGGACGCCGCGCACGAATGTGTTCCTGCAACGCATGCAACGGCGCGAGGCCGCGCGACAGCCCGAACCAGACGAGCACGATGGCCAGCGGCAGAATGACGAACTGCGGCAGGATCACGCCCTTGATGATTTCGTTGGCCAGTTGGCTGCGCTTGTCGAGCGTCTCGGCGACCTGAACCAGTGCCATGCCGCCTTTCGGTTCGAGACGCGGCAGATCGACATAAGTGAACGCCACGCGAATGTCGTTGCCGCCGAGGGTTTCGTCGCGAAATTGCACGACGCCCGGCTGCGGGCGGTCGTCTTCATGAGGCAGCGGCAAGTCGGCGGTGCCGGCCACGAGCTCGCCCTTCGCGCCGAGCACCTGAAAGTAGACGCTGTCGGTGGCGTCGGCCCGCAGCAGATCGCGCGCGGGCATGGGCAGCGTCAACGTGACTTGTCCGCGATCGGTATGGACCTGCTGGGCAAGCACGTAAGTGTTGGTTTCGAGGGCGCGATCGAAGGGGCCATTCGCAATCGACTTGGCGACGAGATACGTCACCGCAATACTCATCGGCCAGAGCAGCAGCAACGGCGCGAGCATCCAGTCGAGAATCTCGCCGAAGAGCGAGCGGGGCGGCGGCTCGGCTTCGCGCTCCAGCGGCGCGCCGAATCCGGGACGCGTGAAGGGATCGGCGTAAGGGTCGAACGGGTCGAACGGGTCGAACGGGTCGGTGGCGTCGACTGAGTCGAGCGACGGTTCTTCGATGTCGGGCGGGAAGGCGTCGTCGTGTGCTGAATTTGCTGAACGCGATGGCCGAGAGCGGCCCGCCGTGTTCGCCGTGTTGGCATCGCGATGATGACGAAGACTCAGGCGCATAAAACCTCGGAATTTCTGGCGGGCCTTGCGTCTCTGAAGGCGCTGGTGTCCGGCCGGTGACGCTTGGCGGTCATCAAGCCGGGTTCACTTGATCTGCGGTCGTCGTCCGGGTGGCATCCCGTTGGGTAGATCGCGTCGCACCCCCGCGTCGCACCCTATCACGCCGCATTGGCAGGCGCAGTGGCGGGTTTTTCCAGACAGTAGCCCAGTCCGCGAATCGTCGCAATGCGCACGCCGCTCGGCTCGATCTTCTTGCGCAGCCGGTGCATGTACACCTCGATGGCGTTGTTGCTGACTTCTTCGCCCCAGCCACACAGGTGGTCGACGAGTTGCTCCTTCGAGACGAGCCGGCCCGTGCGCAGCAGCAGCACTTCGAGCAGTTCGAGCTCGCGCGCCGACAGATCCAGCATCTGCTCGTGAATATAGGCAGTGCGCCCGACCTGATCGAAACTGAGCGGGCCGTGCCGGATCACGGTTGAGCCGCCGCCCGCACCGCGTCGCGTGAGCGCTCGCACGCGCGCTTCGAGTTCGGCGAGCGCAAACGGCTTCGCCATATAGTCGTCGGCGCCGAGATCGAGCCCCTTCACGCGCGCATCGACGCTGTCCGACGCGGTCAGAATCAATACCGGCAAATGGGAATTTCGTGCACGCAACCGGCGCAAGACTTCGTGGCCGGGCAGGCGGGGCAAACCAAGATCGAGAATCAGCAGATCGAACGTCTGGGCAGACAGCGCGGAGTCGGCTTCGAGCCCGGTCTTGACGTGATCGACGGCGTAGCCTCCCTGGCGCAGCGAGCGGGTCAGGGCGTCAGCCAGAATGCTGTCATCCTCTGCGATGAGAATTCGCATGGGCGTGATAGGCTTGTTAGGCACCGGAGCCTGACGGCTGCGGCGTGTCTCCTGTGATGTTGCGGCGCGTGGTTCGCGGCTTTTTTTGTCGTTTCGGCGCTTTCGGACAACAGGCACTTGCCAAAAGCACTGTTTTTTTATACAGTGCTGGCATTCACGCCTCACTCGAGCCGTCTCGCTCATCATATCAAAGGACGATTCATGGAAGAAAGCAAGAAAGGGTCTGCCAATCTGTCGGCCGAGAAGGGCAAGGCGCTCGCCGCTGCCCTCGCGCAGATCGAAAAGCAATTCGGCAAGGGCTCGATCATGCGTCTGGGCGACAGCGAGGTCGAAGCTGACATCCAGGTCGTCTCGACCGGCTCGCTGGGTCTGGACATCGCGCTTGGCGTCGGTGGCCTGCCGCGCGGCCGCGTGATCGAAATCTACGGCCCGGAATCGTCGGGCAAGACGACGCTCACGCTGCAAGTCGTAGCGGAAATGCAAAAGATCGGCGGCACCTGCGCGTTCATCGACGCAGAACATGCCCTCGACGTCGGCTACGCCAGCAAGCTGGGCGTCTCGGTCCCGGAACTGCTGATCTCGCAGCCGGACACCGGTGAACAGGCACTGGAAATTGCCGACGCACTGGTGCGTTCGGGCTCGATCGACCTGATCGTGATCGACTCGGTGGCGGCCCTGGTGCCGAAGGCCGAAATCGAAGGCGAAATGGGCGACTCGCTGCCGGGTCTGCAAGCCCGTCTGATGTCGCAGGCGCTGCGCAAGCTCACCGGCACGATCAAGCGGACGAACTGCACGGTCATCTTCATCAACCAGATCCGGATGAAGATCGGCGTGATGTTCGGTAACCCGGAAACGACGACGGGCGGTAACGCGCTGAAGTTCTACGCCTCGGTGCGTCTGGACATCCGCCGTATCGGTTCGATCAAGAAGGGCGACGAAGTCGTCGGTAACGAAACCCGCGTGAAGGTCGTCAAGAACAAGGTCGCGCCGCCGTTCCGCGAAGCCATTTTCGACATCCTGTACGGTCAGGGCATCTCGCGCGAAGGCGAAATCATCGATCTGGGCGTGACCGCGAAGATCGTCGAGAAGTCGGGCGCCTGGTATAGCTACAACGGCGAGAAGATCGGCCAAGGTAAGGACAACGCACGCGAATTCCTGCGTGAGAATCCTGACATCGGCCACGAGATCGAAAACAAGGTGCGTGCATCGCTCGGCGTGACGGCGATCAACGAGACCGGCGAGATCGAAGCAGACGACGAGGTCTGATGACCCCCGAGTCAATACGGCAACGCGACGCTAATACGGTGTCGCGTTGCCGTTTTTGTTTGTAGTTTTGGTTTTGCCGTTCGGGCCGTAGCGCTAGGCTCCGCTTTGATCCCTGCTTTGGTGCTATCCGCGCGCTATCTTCATGATCAATCGACGTCCTCCCCGCAACCCGCAAGATCCACCGCCTCCGCCGGGTGACGACGCGGTGGCGGTCAAGCGCTCGCGAAAACCCGTGCTCAGTCTCAAAGGCCGCGCCATGGGCTATCTATCGCGCCGGGAATACAGCCGTGCGGAATTGCGCCGCAAGTTGATGCCGTACGCCGATGCCGAGGACCCCGAAGCACTGGATCGTCTGCTCGACACCCTTGAAGCCGAACGCTGGTTGTCCAACGAGCGGTTTGCGGAAAGTGTGGTGCACCGCCGGTCGTCCCGGCTCGGTACGTCGCGCATCGTCGGCGAACTCAAACAACATCAGGTTGACCCGGACACCGTCTCCGCGCTCGCCGAGCAATTGCGTGAGACCGAGCTGTCCCGTGCCCGCGCGGTCTGGCAACGGAAGTTCGGCGAAGTTGCCATCACCCCCGAGGCACGCGCCAAGCAGATGCGCTTTCTCGCATCGCGTGGCTTTTCGCGTACCGTTATCAGCAAAATCGTGCGGGGCGCCGACGAATTCTCGGACGAAGACTAAGCCGCATCCGGCGAGCGCAAAAAATGTTTCTCATGAATCGGTGGCCATTCATCGGCAATGTGCTGCGTTCGTGAGGACTCGCGAGGCACGTCACGTGACGTATGATGCGGCACGGAAACTCGCATGACACCTTGGTTGCGCGCTTATCGGGATGTGGCGTCGCACCATGCTCGCCACGGCCTCGAAATTCGCATAACCCGACCGATGGGTCGGGTAATCAAGCCTTATGCAGCGGGCGTCTGCTGCACTGCGGCAGAAGACTTCGTGGCCTATGCTAGAATCAAGGTCTTTCTGCGTTCATGCATTGCACACTCTCGCATGCCGCTCTCTGAGCCCGCCCCTCGTACCCTGCGTCACCGCCGCACGATCGCTGTCGAAGCGTATTCGCGTGAGGATGGCCTATGGGACATCGAAGCCCGTCTGACCGATCACAAAGATCGGGATTTTGCATTGGCAACGGGCCTTCGCAAGGAGGGCACGCCGATCCACGAGCTGTGGCTGCGCTTGACGATCGACGAAGATTTCGAGGTGCATGACGCCGAAGCCGTCTCTGACTGGGTGCCATATCCCGGCATTTGCGATCAGATCGGCCCCGAATACCGTCAGTTGATCGGTCTTAACCTGCGCCGCGGCTTCCGCCATGGTGTGCGCGAGCGACTCGCCGGCGCGGCAGGCTGTACCCATCTGACCGAACTTTGTAGTGTCCTGCCCACGGCAGCGATTCAGGCCTTTGCCGGTGTTGTCATTCATACACCGGACACTGCGGCCAATGACACCGAAAACACGGTGCCTCCTTTCCAACTCGGACATTGTCACGCCTTGCGGTTTGATGGCGAGGCAGTGCGCCGGTTTTACCCGCGCTGGTTCAACGGCCGCGCAAACGATCGAGCGAACGAGCCCACGACGCCCGCCACTACCGAAGCGGTGCGCGATGGTGCCTCGACTCGCAAGCTCGAACCCAAACTTCCAACTCAGCAAGAAGGGAATCACGCATGAAGATTCATGAGTATCAAGGCAAGGAAATCCTCCGGAAATTCGGAGTCGCGGTGCCCCGCGGCATTCCGGCTTATTCCGTGGATGAGGCCGTGAAGGCAGCCGAAGAACTCGGCGGTCCGGTTTGGGTGGTCAAGGCCCAGATTCACGCAGGCGGTCGCGGTAAGGGCGGTGGCGTGAAGGTGGCCAAGTCGCTCGAGCAAGTGCGCGAGTACGCCAACCAGATCCTCGGTATGCAACTGGTCACGCACCAGACCGGTCCGGAAGGCCAAAAGGTCAACCGCCTGTATATCGAAGAAGGCGCGGACATCAATAACGAACTGTACGTCAGCCTCGTGGTTGACCGCGTCACGCAGAAGATCGTGATGATGGGTTCGAGCGAAGGCGGCATGGACATCGAAGAAGTTGCCGAAAAGCATCCGGAACTGATTCACCACGTTGTCATCGATCCGTCGGCCGGTCTGACCGACGCGCAAGCCGACGACTTCGCCAAGAAGATCAGCGTCCCCGACGCTTCGATCCCGCAAGCCCGCGCGATCCTGCAAGGTCTGTACAAGGCCTTCTGGGAAACCGACGCATCGCTGGCCGAAATCAACCCGCTGAACGTGTCGAGCAACGGCACGGTCACGGCACTGGACGCCAAGTTCAACTTCGATTCGAACGCCCTGTTCCGTCACCCGGAAATCGTCGCGTACCGCGATCTGGACGAAGAAGATCCGGCTGAAGTCGAAGCCTCGAAGTTCGATCTGGCCTACATCTCGCTCGACGGCAACATCGGCTGTCTGGTGAACGGTGCCGGTCTGGCCATGGCCACGATGGACACCATCAAGCTGTTCGGCGGCGAGCCGGCCAACTTCCTGGACGTGGGCGGTGGCGCCACGACGGAGAAGGTGACCGAAGCGTTCAAGATCATGCTGAAGAACCCGAACCTGACCGCGATCCTGGTCAACATCTTCGGCGGCATCATGCGCTGCGACGTGATCGCCGAAGGCGTGATCGCTGCATCGAAGGCCGTTTCGCTGAAGGTGCCGCTGGTCGTGCGCATGAAGGGCACGAACGAAGACCTGGGCAAGAAGATGCTCGCCGAATCCGGCCTGCCGATCATCGCCGCAGACAGCATGGAAGAAGCTGCCCAGAAGGTTGTTGCAGCTGCCAAAGGCAACTAACTAACTGTCTAAGCCGCAGCGGCGCACCGCCCAAAGGGTTGTGCGAACGCTGCCCGGCAACCGGATGAAGGAAATCAAGCAATGTCGATTCTGATCAACAAAGATACCAAGGTCATCACCCAGGGTATTACTGGCAAGACTGGCCAGTTCCACACCCGCATGTGCCGCGAATACGCGAACGGCAAGAACGCGTTCGTCGCAGGCGTGAACCCGAAGAAGGCCGGTGAGGACTTCGAGGGCATCCCCATTTTCGGTTCGGTCAAGGACGCCAAGCAACAAACCGGCGCCACCGTTTCGGTGATCTACGTCCCGCCCGCAGGCGCTGCTGCCGCGATCTGGGAAGCCGTCGAAGCCGATCTGGACCTGGCGATCTGTATCACGGAAGGCATCCCCGTCCGTGACATGATCGAAGTGAAGGACCGTATGCGCCGCGAAGGTCGCAAGACCCTGCTGCTCGGCCCGAACTGCCCGGGCGTGATCACGCCGGACGAACTGAAGATCGGCATCATGCCGGGTCACATCCACAAGAAGGGCCGCATCGGCGTCGTGTCGCGCTCGGGCACCCTGACGTACGAAGCCGTCGGCCAACTGACTGCCCTGGGTCTGGGCCAGTCGACCGCCGTCGGTATCGGTGGCGACCCGATCAACGGTCTGAAGCACATCGACGTCATGCAGATGTTCAACGACGATCCGGATACGGACGCCGTGATCATGATCGGTGAAATCGGTGGTCCGGACGAAGCCACGGCTGCTGAGTGGATCAAGGGCAACATGAAGAAGCCGGTCGTCGGCTTCATCGCAGGCGTGACGGCGCCTCCGGGCAAGCGCATGGGCCACGCCGGCGCGCTGATCTCGGGCGGTGCCGATACGGCCGAAGCCAAGCTGGCCATCATGGACGCCTGCGGTATCAAGGTGACCAAGAACCCGTCGGAAATGGGCCGCCTGCTCAAGTCGGTGCTGTAATTACCGTCGGTTGACTCCGTTGCGGCTGCCGGAACCGGTAGCCATCGCGATGAGTCACTAGAAAGGGAGCCTGAACTATCGGGCTCCCTTTTTTGCTATGGGTTTCAAACCAAGGATTTCTTGCCATGCTGGCGTTTTTCGCTGAGCTGAACTGGGCAGCCGTGCTGCAAATCATCATGATCGACATCCTGCTGGGTGGCGACAATGCCGTGGTGATCGCGCTCGCGTGCCGTAATCTGCCGGCCAAGCAACGTTTGCAGGGCATCATGTGGGGCACCGTCGGCGCCATCGTCTTGCGCGTGATCCTGATCGCGTTCGCCGTGACGCTGCTCGCCGTGCCTTATCTGAAGGCATTGGGCGGCCTGGCGTTGCTCTGGATCGGCACGAAGCTGCTTGTGCCCGATCACGACGCGCACGACAGCGTAAAGCCTGCCGACAAGCTCTGGACCGCGGTCAAGACGATCATCGTCGCCGATCTGGTGATGAGCATCGACAACGTGATCGCCATCGCCGGCGCCGCTGAAGGGGCTGCCGATCATCATCAACTGCCGCTCGTGATCTTCGGGCTGCTTGTGAGCATTCCGCTGATCGTCTGGGGCTCGCAACTGGTGTTGAAGGCGCTCGATCGCTTCCCCATCATTGTGATGGCGGGCGCGGCGCTGCTCGGCTGGATTGCGGGCAACCTGATCGTGACCGATCCGGGCATCGGCCCCTGGCTGCACCTGCCGGGCGCTGCGGCGGAATACACGCACTACATTGCATCGGGTATCGGGGCGTTGCTGGTCGTCGGTATCGGGCTGATACTCCGGCGTCGTAGCGAGGCGCGTCAATTGCGTGCAACCTCTTCGGAATAATCCGGTCCATTACCGGGTGATTTCTCATCACCCATACAGCCCCGCCCGATTTTGATCTGCGGCAGGGTTCTCGGCGCGGGGGCTATGGCATACTCCGCCCACTTCCCCCCGACGAGCGCCGTTCCGAGCCTGGAATGGCGCGTCCGTTTCGTTTTCAATGCTATCGCTGGGAGTTACACAATGCGTCGTTTCGGCCACCGGACCACCGGTATCGCCAAGTCCCGGGGCTTCACCCTGATCGAGCTGATGATCGTGCTGGCGATCATCGGTGTGCTGGTCACGGCAGGCGTCCCGTATCTGCAAAATTATCTGGTGCGTGCGCGCGTCGTCGAGGGTCTCGGGTCGGCGGCTGCTGCCAAGGCGCTCGTGGCCGAGAACGCCATGCACGGCGCGCCGTTCAACAGCGGCTGGCAAGTGCCGAGCGCGACGGATAACGTCAACTCGGTCAGCATCGACGGTTCTACCGGCAATGTCAGCATCGCCTACACGCAACGCGCCGGCGACGGCACGCTGGTGCTGGTGCCGATGCAGACCGGTGCCGACGGCAAGCCCGCGGTGCTGGAAAGCGGCAAAGCGCCGGAAGGGCAGATCGTCTGGACGTGCTACGCGCAAGGCCGCGACGGCGCCCCGAGCGGTGCCACGCTGTCGGCCAAGGTCGCGCCGCCTGAGTGCCGTGGTGTAACGGCAGAAGCGGCCAAGGGCTGAGTCGGCCCGGGTAGCGAATGGCGTGTGCGGTGATGATGGGCGGAGGACAAAAACCAGCCATCATCCGCCGCACGGTTTGCGCATCGGAACGAGAGGCGAAGATTCGTCTCTCGCATGAAATGGTCGCCCCTCCGGCGACCGTTTTTCGTTATGCTTGCGCATCTTTCAACCGGTGTACTGCACGGCGGCGACCTTGTTTCCACCTCTGCTTCTCTCGATGATCGGGCTCACGCTGGCCGCGATCTGGGCTCTGCCCTATAACTTTGTCAAACACACGTACCCGATCTCGACGTTCTATTCGGAGGCGCTGACGTTTTCGCTGTTCGGCGCACTCGGCGTGTTGTCGATGGTGGCCGTGCTGCGGCGCGATTCGCGTTTGCTGCAACTGCCGCGCATTACGTGGATGCCGCTGATGTTCATTGCGGTAATTCTCGTCCAGCGCGCGACGATGGCGACCGAGCTGCCGCAACTGATGATGACCGCGCTGCTCTACGGCGTGGCGATGATCGTGGCAGTGAGTTCGGGGTACTGGCTCGCGCAATTGGGCTGGCGCGGCACGCTCATGCGTTTGAGTGCTGCGGCGCTCACCGTCGGGGGCCTCTACGCGTTTGGCGCGCAGGTGGTGCAGGCCTTCCATCTCGAAGCGCATGTGCCATGGCTGGTTGCGAAGTACACCGTCAGCGTGGCGCGGCGTCTGTTCGGCAATATGTATCAGCCGAATCATCTGGCAACGTACCTGTCGCTCGCGAGTGCTGGTGCGTTCTATCTCTGGTATCACCGTAAGTTGCCGGTGTGGCTGTTGCTGCCGGTGTGGGCGGCGTTCGATATCGGCATTTGTTTCACCGGTTCGCGCACGCCGTGGCTGCAACTGGCCTTGCTGTCGGCCTTCGGTCTGTGGCTGGTCTGGAATGAGCGCGTCGATTCGCCGCACAACGTGCGCCGTCCGATGCGCTGGTTTGCGCCCGTGGTGATTCTGCCGCTGTTAGGCCTGATGACGATGTTCGTCGGCTGGGCCAATGTGGCGTGGGGACTGCAACTCGACGGCAGCGCGGTGGCGCGGATGCAGCAGGCGGGGCAGGTGGCCGGGCGGCTGAACTTGTGGGAATACGGCTTTGCGATTTTCCGGGAGCATTGGCTCTTCGGTGCCGGGTGGTCGAATTACATCGACGCGCAGTTCGCGTTGGTCGACAAACTGGGCCCCGTCGAAATGGCGGACAACGCGCACAACGCGCTGCTCGATCTGCTCGCGAAAATCGGTCTCGTCGGCACGTTGCTGGTGCTCGTGCCGCTGCTGTTCTGGTTCGCTCGTGCGGTGCGCGCCATCAAATCGGCACCGATTGCCTTCGCGTTCATCCTGCTCGGCATGCTCGCCGTGCACGCGATGCTTGAGTATCCGCAGCATTACGCGTTCTTCCTGCTCCCGGCGTTGTTTCTGCTGGGCTTTTGCGATACGAAGGCCATCAATGGCGTGTCGCCGACCGCGACCGGGGCCATCAACGGCGTGATCGTGCTGTTCGCCTGCGTGGCGATTCCGTGGTTGATCAGTGACTACCAGCGCGTGGAAGTGGCTTACCGCGCGGGCAAGATCGACACGTATCGCACGGACCCGGCGTTGTTCTTCGCGCCGTATGGCGACTACGCCGTGACCGGCGCGTTGTACCTCAATCGCGATCAGCTCGACGAAAAGCTGGCATCGCATCGCGAAGCGCTGGCGCTCGGTGCCGGGCCGACGATGATCAAGCGCTACATCGTGCTGCTCGCCCTCGCGGGGCGTGACGACGAGGCGCTGGAAGACGTGCAGAGGCTGAAGCACTACAACATGCAGATTTTCGACGGTCAGTACGCGTCATTGATTCGCTTGCTGCGCGCGCAGGGCGATGACTTGAAGCCGTTCACCAAGCGCGTCATCGAGAAGTGGGGACGCCCGAAGGGCGACCCGGATGACGACGAGGCGATGACGTCACCGGCATCGGCCGCGAAACGGATGTCCTGAACATCGCTCACGCTGACGCGCTCGGAGAAAAGAAAACGCCCGCAATTCACATTGCGGGCGTTTTCTTTTGTGGTGACGCGGGGCACAAACGACGACCGTCAGGCCTTATCGCTTTCGTCCGGCGCGAGCGCGGGAGGCACGGCGATATCCGGGGAATCCGCCACCGGATCGTCTTCGTTCTCGTCGTTGCGCGCCCAGAAGAAGCGATCGGGGAAATGACGTCCCATCCCCGGGCGGAACGCATTCTCGAGCACTTGTTGCAAGTACTCTTGTGCTTCTCGCACGGCCTCCGGCATGGCCAGACCATTGGCCAGCATGGCTGCCACGGCCGCCGCAAGCGTATCCATGGCGCCTGCCACATTGTGCGGCGGGCGGTCCCACGTGTCTTCGCGCACCACGCCATCGTCCGAATACAGCGTGTGGGTGAATTGTGGCGCGTTGCTGTCGCTCACCAGAATGAACTCGCAGCCGTGTTCGAGGAGGATGCTCACGGCTTCCTCCATCGACACGTTTTCGTTCTCGCTGACCGTCTGTGCCAGCGCGATGGTACTCGCCGGGCTCACCACCAGCACGCTCGCCTGCGGCACGAGCAGGCTGGCGGTGGCTTCGCGCAGTTCGTCGGCCGACAGCAGGTGTTCGCCGGCCAGACCGAAGTCCGGCGACACGACCAGCGGCGTCTCGTCATAGTCGGCGACGATTTCGGCGATGGCGGCGACGTTCTCGGCATTGATGGCACTGCCGACCTTGAACGCGGCCACCGGCATGTCTTCGAGCAGCATGCGTGCCTGATCGACGATCCAGTCCGGGTCGACCGGCTGCACGTCCACGCAGGCGCGTGAGTCTTGCGATGAATAGCCGGTGAGCACCGACACACCATAGCCGCCCATGCTCGCGAACGTGAGCAGGTCGGCCTGAATGCCGGTGGCCGAGGTGGGATCGGAAAGCCCGAAGGTCAGCAGAATGGGAGGGGATTCAGTTTGCATGGGGGCAGGATAGACGGCGATCTGGTCAGGGCTTGGGTTCGTTGGTACCATCACGCCTTAAATGCCCGCTTCGGAGCGCTTGCAAGCGTCGTGGGCAGCACCTGCCGGGCAATGCATCGGCAGGCCCCCCACATCACCGTTCGACAAGTCTGTCGCCGGGGCCCGAAGCGGTTGACAAGCCATTGTAACGGAACGCTAGTCGCTTAAGAAAGAATGGAATACAAGAGCTGGATGTGCCTCATTTGCGGCTGGATTTATGACGAAGAGGCAGGTTTGCCCGACGAAGGCATTGCCCCCGGCACGCGCTGGGACGACGTGCCCATCAACTGGACCTGCCCTGAGTGCGGTGCGCGCAAGGAAGACTTCGAGATGGTGCAGATCTGAGGCCGATGGCCCATGGTGACTCCGCAAACGCCCCTCGACCCCACTGCAAGCACGCCTGGCCCCGCGACACGCGAGACGCGTGACGCCCCGCTATGGCGTCTTCCTGACGTCGCTGAGGCGTTGACGGAAGCCTCCGACGCATGGTCGAACGGACCGGCGGCGGCGCTCGGACCATTACGGCGTGCCAATCGTTTGTTGCAGACCAGCGGTCATGCCGACTGGGCGCTCCATGGCGAACGGCTTGTGCAAGCCATTGCCGAGACGGCCTATGGTCAGCCCGGCAGTCAGGACGCCATGCGCAATGCGCTGCGCCAGTTCGAGCGCGAGATCTGGCAGGCCGGTGCTGCACCCGCTACACCGACGGCACCTACCGCACCTTCTGTATCGACTGCGGCGACACCCGCTGCAACCCCCGACTGGCCGGGTTCACCGACCCCTGGCGAACTACGCATGACCGGCTGGGCCGTCGCCACGCCTCGTCTGCATGGCTTGCCGGCGGGGACCGCGCCCCTGCGTGCCGATGTCGAGCGTGTGTTGTTGCGTCTGCTGCGTCCCGATGCCGACGCGGCCGACACCACGGCAGCCCTCGCACAACTGGCCGATCTGGCCGCTGACCTGCACCGTGCTGGGGCGACCGCGCCGCTCGATTACTGGCGTCTCGCGGCCGCATGGCTGCGTTTTGCCCGTGCCCCGCTGAGTCTGGCCGACAAGCGTCAGATCGGGCGAATGAACATGGCGCTGCGGCGCCAACTGACACGGCCGACCGAGCCGGGTCAGACGACCACCGGAATCCCCACGCCGAACCTGTCGGCCGCCCCTGCGGCACCGGGGCAAGCCGGTACGGCCGCAACGAGTGCTGCGGCTGCAACGGGGGCAGTGTCGGCCCCCAAATCACAAACCGAAGTCATCCCCGGTCATGACCTGCTCGAAGCCTTGGCGACATGGCAGGCGCAAGCGCCGGACAGTTGGCTGAACACCTTGTTGGCCGATTTCGGCGTACTGCGCAGTGGCGGTAATTTGCCCGCGTCGTTGGCCGATGCCGTTGAGGCCGCCCAGAAGCAGGGCGCTGGCACGAGTTCGCGCGATTGGCTGCGCATCGGTCCGATTGCGGTGCGCCATGACGTGTGCCAGACCTTCCTGAGTCTGGCCGACGAAGCCTTGCCGAATCTGAACGACCCTGCCGTGGCGGGGCGTGTGGCCGACTATGCGTCGGCGATCGGTCTGGCGCCGGTCGCCCGGCTGGCCGCCGCCGTGTCGGCGACGGGCGAGCGTCTGGCGGCGTCGCCTCCGGCCGAGCCGGGCGGCCCGGCGGCGCTGGCCATGACCGTGAAGGCCTTGCGCGGCATGCTTCACCAGTTCGCCGCAGACGCTTATCCGGAGCCGCGTCCCGACCTGATTGCCGAGATGGCAATGTGGCGGGAGCGGGCGCTGGATGCGAGTGTATTCGGACAGCGGCTCGTCACCGGGCGCGACGTTCCGTGATAAAGTCGGCAGCAAAGGCTGCCTAAGGTGGTCGAACAAGGTGGCCGATGGCCGTAGCACGATGCGGTAAGACCGCAAACCGTCCGCGAAACTACTTTGGCCCTATGCCGAACGACCGTATCAATCTCACGAATCAGTTCCTCATCGCCATGCCTGGCATGGCCGATCCGACGTTTTCCGGAACGGTCGTGTACATGTGCGAGCACAGCGAGCGCGGCGCGATCGGACTGGTGATCAATCGTCCGACCGACATCGATCTGCAATCGCTCTTCGAACGGCTGGACCTCAAGCTCGAAATCGACCCGTTGGCCCATCAGCCGGTGTTCTTCGGCGGTCCGGTGCAAACGGAGCGCGGCTTCGTGCTGCACGAAGCGACCGGCACGCCGTACAGCTCGTCGCTGTCGGTGCCGGGCGGTCTCGAGATGACCACCTCCAAGGATGTGCTCGAAGCCGTGGCGAATGGCGACGGTCCGAGCCGCTTCCTGCTCACGCTCGGTCATTCCGGCTGGAGCGCGGGGCAACTGGAAGACGAAATCAGCCGCAACGGCTGGCTGACCGTGGCAGCCGATCCCGGCATCGTGTTCGATGTTCCGCCGGCAGAGCGTTTTGACGCTGCACTCGCGTTGCTGGGGGTATCGTCGTCGATGCTCTCCGCCGACGCTGGCCACGCATGACGGCTGGTAGCGCCACGGTGCTCGCCTTCGATTACGGCGAGCGTCGTATCGGTGTGGCGATCGGCAATCTGCTGCTGCGAGAAGCCCGTGCACTCACCGTTCTCGCCAATCTCAATCGCGAAGTCCGTTTTGCCGAAGTCGGCAGGCTCGTTGCCGAATGGCAGCCCGAGCTGATCGTCGTCGGCCTGCCGTGTCATCCCGACGGCACGCCGCATGAAATGACGCAGCAGGCCAAGCGCTTCGGCAATCAGGTCAATGGGCGTTTCGATGTTCCCGTGGTGTGGGTCGACGAGCGATATTCGTCGGTGGCCGCCGCTGCCGCACTCGCCGAAGCCGGCATCAAGGTCTCGCAAAAGACCTCTCTCGACGCCGAAGCCGCCCGCATCATTCTCCAGCAGTACTTCGACGAGCATGTGCCTGCCTGACGCTGCGCCGCAGGCGTGTTCCAGATTGCACCAATCGCTCGCTTCGCCCGGATCGGGCGAAGCACCCCAGCAACGGGCCGCCGCCCCGGAGACGCCGCATGGCTAATGGAATGCTTGGCCGGCGCGGCCACCCGCAACTGACTCGCAACGGCGAGTTGAAGCATTTGCTCACGGTCGAAGGCCTGCCGCGCGCCGTTCTCACCCATATTCTCGACACCGCCACGCAGTTCGTCAGTCTGAACGACGGCGATGTGAAGAAAGCACCGCTGCTGAGCGGCAAATCCGTTTTCAATCTGTTCTTCGAGAACTCCACCCGTACGCGCACGACGTTCGAGATCGCGGCTGCGCGATTGTCTGCCGACGTGTTGAATCTGAATATCAATGCGTCGTCGACGAGCAAGGGCGAAACCTTGCTCGATACGATCGGCAACCTCTCGGCGATGCATGCGGATCTGTTCGTCGTGCGGCACGCGCAGTCGGGCGCCCCGTACCTGATCGCCGAGCATTGCGCACCGCACGTGCATGTCATCAACGCGGGCGACGGGCGCCATGCGCACCCCACGCAGGGGTTGCTCGACATGTACACGATTCGCCACCACAAGGGCGACTTCAACAACCTGACGGTCGCCATCGTCGGTGACATCCTGCACTCGCGGGTCGCGCGCTCCGATATTCACGCACTCACCACGCTCGGCGTGCCGGAAGTGCGCGCCATCGGGCCGCGTACGTTGTTGCCGGCCGGGCTCGAACAACTCGGCGTGCGTGTGTTCCACGACATGGACGAAGGGCTGCGCGACGTGGACGTCATCATCATGTTGCGTTTGCAGAACGAGCGGATGAATGGCGCCCTGCTGCCGTCGGCGAACGAGTACTTCAAATACTACGGCCTCACCCCCGAGCGGCTGGCCCTGGCCAAGCCGGATGCCATCGTCATGCATCCGGGGCCGATGAATCGCGGCGTGGAAATCGATTCGCGGGTGGCCGATGGTCCGCAGTCCGTCATTCTCGAACAAGTGTCGTTCGGCATTGCCGTGCGCATGGCTGTGATGAGCATCGTCGCTGGTAACCACGGATGAGCGCGCCCATGAAACTGCATCTGAAGGGTGGCCGCGTCATCGACCCCGCCACCCGCTCCGACCGGGTCCAGGACGTATTCATTGCACACGGCAAGATTGCCGGCTTTGGCAGTGCGCCGGATGGCTTCACCGCCGACCGTACGATTGACGCGGCGCGCCTCGTTGTGGCGCCGGGGCTGGTGGATCTGGCAGCCCGCAAGATGACGGCGGCCAGCGAAGCGGCGGCGGCACTGGCCGGTGGCGTGACGCGCGTCGTGTGCCCGCCGGATGCCGATCCGGTGCTCGATGCGCCTGATCTGGTCGAAATGCTTCAGCATCGCGCGCGTGCGATGCACCACGCGCAAGTGCATCCGCTCGGCGCACTCACGGTCGGACTCGCCGGACGGGAACTCACCGAAATGGCCCAGTTGAGCGCGGCGGGTTGTATTGGTTTGTCACAGGCCAATGCGCCGATATCGGACAACCGCACGCTGCTGCGCGCACTGCAATACGCGGGCACCTTCGGGCTGACCGTCTGGCTGCGCCCACAGGATGCCGCTCTCGCGGCCGGCGGCGTGGCTGCCAGTGGCGCAGTGGCTTCGCGTCTTGGGCTGGCCGGCATTCCGGTGGCCGCCGAGACGATTGCATTGCACACCATCCTCGAACTGGTGCGTGTGACGGGCACACGGGTGCACTTGTGCCGCTTATCGTCGGCCGCAGGAGTCGCGTTGGTGCGGGCGGCCAAGGCTGAGGGCTTGCCGGTCACGTGCGACGTCGCGGCGCATCACCTCCATCTCACCGACATGGACATCGGTTATTTTGATGCCCAGTACCGGCTCGACCCACCGTTGCGCGGCCAGCGCGATCGTGAAGTGATTCGCGATGCGGCCCGCGATGGGACGATCGATGCCATCTGCTCCGACCACACGCCGCTAGCTGCCGATGCCCGGCTCGTGCCGTTTGCCGAGGCCGCACCGGGGGCGACGGGGCTGGAACTGCTGTTGTCGCTGGTATTGAAGTGGGCCGATGAGGCCCGGGTGCCGTTGATTGACGCGTTGGCACGCGTTACCCATGGCCCCGCACAGCATCTGGACGGTCTGTGCAGTCGAGACAAGCCCAGCAAAACGAGCGGCGAGGCCGCCGGTGCAGGTAAGCTTGCCGTTGGCCTGCCTGCCGATCTCTGCGTGTTCGAGCCTTCCACTTATTGGACAGTTTCGCCGGCGCTGCTGCGCAGTGCGGGACACAACACTCCGTTCCTCGGCTATGAATTGCCGGGACGCGTACGTCTCACACTGGTCGGCGGCCACGTGGCGTATGAAACCCTTGCCGTTTAGGACGCGAATGCCGTGTTGTTGATCAAAAAACTCCGTCTTGGCCTGCACCTCGCGCGCGGCCTGCTGACCGCGCTGGTGCTGTTCCCGTTTCTGTCAGAAGCGGGCCGGCATCGCCGCATTCGTGCATGGTCGCAAAAGCTGCTGCGACTGTGCGGCATGCAACTCGAAGTCGAACAACGCGGGCCGCTCCCCGAGAGCGGTGTGATGCTGTTGTGCAACCACGTCTCGTGGATCGACATCTTCGCGATCAATGCGTGGCAACCGGTGCGTTTCGTCGCGAAAGCCGAGATCCGCCACTGGCCGCTGGTGGGCTGGCTGTGCGTGCAGACGCGCACGATCTTCCTGCAACGCGAACGCCGTGCCGATGCGCGCCGCATCATGCATTACCTGTCGGAATGTTTGCGCGATGGTGACATCATCACGGTGTTTCCGGAAGGCACGACCACGGATGGACGAAGTCTCCTGCCGTTTCACGCGAATCTGTTGCAAGCGCCTGTTAGCACCGGCAAGCCTGTGCAGCCGCTGTGCCTGTTCTACACGGATGCGGCCAGCGGGCGTCACACGATGGCACCGGCGTACATCGGCGAGATGACGCTGATCGAGTCCATCGACATGATTCTGCGGGCGCCGCCGATGACGGTGCGTCTGGCAGTGGGCGAACCGCAGTACCCGCAGGATGGACAACATCGGCGTGACGTCGCACTCGCCGCACAGAAGGCGGTGGGCGAACAGTTGCAGGGGTACTTGCCGGAGGCGGTGCTGCCGCAGAGCGGCTCGGTGGGGTCGCGTGAGGCCGCCGTGGGCGATGAAGAGGGCGACGCCACGCAGGCCGTGCAGGTCTGATTCGGGATATCTCCCGGGATAGCAAAACGAAAACGGCGCCGCAATGACGGCGCCGTTCTTCTATCGACAATGGCCTGACGCGTCTTTAGCGTCCTAAGCAGTCTACGTGTCTTACGCGACGGTAGACGGTAACGGGATCACGCTTCCTTGCGCTTTGCCGCCTTCTCGGGCTTGTCGTTCTTGTCGATCTTCTCTGCCTTCGAACTCTTCGCTGCGCTCTTGCCGATCTTCTCAAGCTTGCGCACGGACTTGCCAAGCTTTTCTTCCTTGGCGGCCTTGAACGCGTCTTCGGCTTTCTCTGCCTTCTTGATCTTGCCGCGCTTCTTGCCCTCGGCCGATCCGAACGGATCACGCACCTGCGGGCAGTCGATCTGAATCAGGTCGCGTTGTGCCGGCGAGTCGGCCAGCTTCACCGCGGTCAGTTGCCCACCCCACACACAGCCGGTGTCGAGCCCGAGCACATGCTCACGCATCACCAGACCGAGTGCCGACCAGTGACCGAACACGACGGTGATATCGGCGGTCCGTCGATTCGGCGCCTCGAACCACGGCTTGAGGTCGTCCGTGGCGGCGTCGGCGCCTTCCTTGAGTTTGAAATCGATGCGGCCATCGGCGGTGCAAAAGCGCAGCCGCGTGAGCGCATTGATCGTGAGGCGTCGACGGTCGTCGTCGGCCAGACCTTCGCGCCACTGATCCGGCTGATTGCCGAACATGCGCGAGAGAAACGTCTGCCAGTCCGGGCCACGTAACTGGCTTTCCACGTCGCGTGCGAGCGTGATGACCTGCTCGGCGTCCCACTGCGGCAATACGCCGGCGTGCACCATCAGGTGGCCGTGGGCGAAATGCGCGAGCGGACGATGGCGCACCCAGTCGATGAGTGCGTCGCGATCGGGGGCGTTCAGAATATCGTCGAGCGTGTCGCTGCCGTGGGCCTGCCGAACCCCGGCGGCAACCGCCAGCAGGTGCAGGTCGTGATTGCCGAGGACGACACTCACGCGATCGCCGAGGGCGATGACCTGACGGAGCGTGTCGAGGGAACGGGGGCCGCGATTGATGAGATCGCCGGCCAGCCATAGGTCGGCGTCTTGCGGTAAAAGGGCAAGAAGTTCTTCAAACGACGTTTGGCAACCCTGAAGGTCGCCGATGGCATAGATGTCACGCATCGCGGTGGCGCTGTCTTGTCTTGTTGTCCCGAACAGGGGGATTCCGTGTGCCGCGGCTGCGCACTTCAGTGGCTTACCATTCAATGGCCTACCAAAGTGCGTCGCCCCCCGTGGTCTTTCATTTTTTGTAGATCAGCCAGCGGGGTGCCTTAAAGCGGACGATGCGCAGGTACAGCCAGACATACGTCACCATGAAGGCGACGCAGCAAAGTGCGAGCACCAGGCTGTGTCGCCAGAAGACAGTCGCCGGGATCACTGCCAGCAAGCATAACAGCCACAGGTACGGGGAGGTCAAGGAATTGCGTTGCGTGAGGGCACTCGCAGTGCGCACGCCAACCGCCCAGCGCATCAACCGCTTGTACACGAGCATGTGCAGGTGCACGCCATCGGGAATACCGGGCGAGATGCCGCGCACGAAGCGCTTGCGATAGATCGAGAAACAGACCTCGAAGGCCGGGTAAATCACCATCAGCGCGGGATACCACGGCGAGACCTGAGGGTTGCGCATCACGAGCAGGATGGCGATTTCGGCCAGCATGAAGCCGACGAAATAGGCCCCGCCATCGCCGAGGAAGATCAGGCCGCCGGGGAAGTTGAAGATGAAGAATCCCAGAATGGCCCCAACCATGATCATCGAGGTGGTGAGCACAATGGGGTCCTGCACCTGAAACCCGACATAGCCGAGCGAGGCGAACATGATCATGGCGACCATGGCGGCGAGCCCGTTAAAGCCATCGATGATGTTGACCGCATTGGCCATGCCGGCCACACACAGCACCGTGAGCGGCACCGACACGGCGGCAAGCAGCAGCGCCCGATCGGCAAAACCGATGTCGATGCGCGTGATGCGAATGTCGAGCAACAGCCACGCGAGCAGGGCGGCGAACATGGTGCAGACCAGTCGCACCGTCGGCGTGACCTTCTTGGTCAGGTCTTCGACAAAACCACCGAGAAACGCCGGCAGGCCGCAGGCCACGAGCATCAGAATGTCGCGCGCGACTTTCGGGTAGGGGAAGGCGAGGGCCGTGGCGGCGACGATCAGGCCGGCCAGAATGCCGACGCCGCCAATGCGGGGCACCGGGCGGACGTGAAATTTCTGTACGCCGACGACATCGCTGTCACCGGAAAAGCGGGCGTGAACATGCGCGTAGCGCACGATAAGCAGCGTCGCGACGAACGACACGACGAGAGCGATGGCAAGACTCAGCATGATGCAGCCCGATGGCCTGCGATGAGGCCATCAAAGAGTGAAGCGGACAATCAGGATTTCTTTTTCTTGACGATCAACCAGCGCGGCGAGCGGAACCGTACGATGCGGCGATACAGCCACGTGTAGGTCACGATAAACGCCAGACAACACGCGACGAGAATGCCCGTGTGGCGCCAGAAGATCGTTGCGGGAATGACCGCGAGCAGGCAAAGCACCCACAGGTACGGCGACGTCAGCGAATTACGGCGCGTGAGTTGCGCTGCGACCCGCGAGCCGACCGCCCAGCGCAGAATGCGCTTGTAAATGAGCATGTGCAGGTGCACGCCGTCGGGCATGCTGGGCGAAACCCCCCGGATGAAGCGGCGGCGATAGATCGAGAAGCACACTTCGAAGATCGGATAGATCAGCATGAGCGCGGGATACCACGGCGACACGGCCGGGTTGCGCATGACCAGCAGAATGGCCAGTTCGGCCAGCATGAAGCCGACAAAATAGGCACCGCCGTCGCCGAGGAAGATCAGGCCATTCGGGTAATTGAAGATGAAGAAGCCCAGCACGGCCCCGATCATGATCATCGACGTGGCCAGCACGATGTAGTCGCCCACTTGAAAGGCGACGTAGCCGAGAGAGGCGAACATGAAGATGCTCACCATCGCCGCCAGACCATTGAAGCCATCGATGATATTGACCGCATTCGTCATGGCGGCGGTGCAGACGACCGTCAGCACGACTGAAATGACGGGGATCGTCAGCAGATGATCGATCGGCGCGATGCCGATGCGATTGATGTGAATGCCGAGTATCAGATAGGCGACGAACGCTGAGATCATGGCGCACAACAGGCGCATGCGCGGCGACACCCGTTTGGTGATGTCTTCGATGAAGCCGCCAAGGAACACCGGGGCGGCGCTCGCCGCGAGAAGGAGAATCTCCTCCAGGGGGCCGTCGTAGTGGAGCTTCGCAAACGTTCCAGCGGCAAGCAGGCCGAACATGATGCCCAGCCCGCCGATGCGTGGCACCGGATGCGCATGGACCTTCTGGACGCCCTTCGTGTCGCTGTCGCTCGAGAAGTGCGCGTGCACGTGGGCATAACGCACGATCAGCAGCGTGGTGACAAACGAGACTACGAGGGCCAATGTCAGGTTCAGCATAGTGCGGACAAGTCGTTGAGCGCGTTGTTAGTTCTTATGTGCGACTGGTGTCAGCTTATTGCGCTGAATCGGATGAGAGCCGGGTGCGAGTGGGGCTCCCATCGATCTCGCCGAGGATTCTGAAATACTCTGCGATCACCAGACCTTCGTCGAAATTTTGCGCTACTTTAGCACGCCCGGCCCGTCCAACTGCCTGCAATTCCGGCAGGGGCATGCCAGAAGTTGCCGCCATTTGCGTTGCCAATGCCTTGGCATCCTGAACCGGCACGACCCATCCGGTGATGCCATGGTCGACCACTTCGCGGCATCCTTGCACGTCGGTCGTGATCACCGGGCGTGCCATGGCCCCCGCTTCGAGCAGCGTCCGGGACAAGCCTTCGCGATACGACGGCAGCACAATGCAGTGCGCCTGTGCGATCGCGGGCCGCACTTCCTGCGTCACTCCCAGGTACTCGACCAGCCCTTCCCGTTCCCATTCGGCGATCTGATCGCGTGAAATGGCCGTGGGGTTCTCCACATCGGCCGGGCCCAGCAACTGGCATTTGACATGGGGTGCCGACGATTTGAGCGCGCGGGCCGCCTCGATGAACTCCAGCACGCCCTTGTCGCGCAACATGCGGGCGATCAGCAGAAATCGGAACGAACCGTTGTCGGCCGGCCATGGCGCGCTGGCGAAGTGATCGAGATTCACCCCTTCTCCGGGCAGAAGTCGGGCCTTGCGCAGGTCGACGAGCCCGCCGCCGACCATCGCGTCGAAATCCGATTCGTTCAGGAACCAGTTCTCCCGCGTATGGCGAAACGCGTGGCGGTAGAGCAGGCGGACGATCCGGGTCAGGAACGAACGATTGATGAAGACCGTGCCCATGCCCGTGGTGATCGACACCGAGGGAATGCCGGCCCAATGCGCGGCCATGGCGCCGTAGATATTGGGCTTGATCGTGTAGTGAAAGCACACGGCGGGGCGAACGCTACGGTAAAGGCGGAACAATCGCCGGGCAAGCGCGAGATCGTCGAGCGGATTCTTGCCTTTCGACGCCATCGGCATGAGGTGCACGACGCACCCCATCGCGCGCAGGAGCGGCGCATAGTCGTCATCCGGGGCGACCACATGCACCGGGTAGCCGTCGGCCAGCAGGGCACGGATCGGGCCGCCGCGGAAGTTGTGGATCGACCAGAACGAATTGGAGCAGAACAGAACGGGTGGGCGCATGGGTGATCAGAAAGTTCAAGCAGGCCGTGCGGCGAGCTGCGCGTAGGCATCGAGCCAGCGCGCCACGACGGCGTCAAGCGAGTAATGCGTAACGATGCGCTCGCGGTTGGCAGCCCCGATCGCATCGCGTGCGCCGGGGCTCAGATGCAGCATCCGGAGCAGGGCATGGCCCAGCGCTTGGGCGTCGCCGACAGGCACGAGGACATTGTCGCTATCGGTGCCGATCAACTCGCGCACGCCGCCACAGTCGGTCGACACCACTGGCAGGCCGCTCGCCATGGCTTCGCCGACGACCAGCGGCAGGCCTTCCCATGCTGAAGACATCGCGTAGACATCGGCGGCGCGCAGCCACTGCGCCACATCGTCGCGACGGCCCAGCAGCGTGATGGCGTTCGTGATGGCGTTCGTTCGGTTCAGTGTTTCGATCCGTGCCTGCAACCCGGCACGCAGCGGACCGTCGCCGGCGATATACAGCCGGGCATCGGGCATCTCGGCGAGCACGTGTTCGAAGGCGGCGAACAGCGTCGGGTAATCCTTCGCATCGACCAAACGTCCGGCGGCAAAGACAACGGGAGCGAAGGACGAACGTGTCTGCGCTTGCAGCAAACGCTCACGCAGCGCAGGGCGATCGGCCGGATCGGGCTGGTAACGCTGGGTGTCGATCCCGTTGGGCATGCTGACGATACGTGCCGCAGGGGCGGCACGCTGGGCGACGAACGCGGCGACGGCGTCGTCGCTGACATTGGTCGTCAGGTCGGTGAGCCGGTCGGTGAGCCGATACGCAAGCATGCGCAGCTTCCCGCCTTCATTGCGGCTGTGCGCGCTGGTGACGAGCACCGGCATCGGCGCAAACAGCCGGGCAACGCGGGCCAGCAAGTTCGCGTGCACCATGTGGGCGTGCACGACGTCGGGCCGCAAGCGCCGGATGTGCGAGGCAAACTTCGCCACCGCCGCGGCCAGCGACCACGGCGTCTTGGCGGCGCGTAATTCGATCAGGGAGAAGCGGGGCGAGTCCGGCAACCGGACGGTGCACTCGCCGGTCAACGAGATCATGACGACGTCGTGCCCGCGCGCGAGAAATCCGCGAGCAAGATCGGCGACCTGCGTTTCCGCGCCGCCCAACTGCAAGCCGGTCACGAACAGTACGATCTTCATGCGGGGCTCCCCGGGACAGTTGTCGTGTGCGACCACAACGTCTCCCAACGCACCGCGATGGCATCGGGCTGAAACGCCTGAGCGTGCGCGTAGCCGGCAGCACCCAGCCGCTGACGAAGTGGGGCATCGTCGATCAGACGGCGCAGCACGAGGGCGAGCGCGTCGATATCGCCATCGGTGGCGATCAGACTGTCGATGCCGTCATGCAGCAGTGCCCGGGGTCCGGCGTCGGCAGCAAAGCCCGCGATGGGCAGCGCAAACGCCTGCGCTTCGAGCAGCACCAGTCCGAAGCTTTCTCGTCGCGACGGCAGGCAGTAGATCGCGGCTTCGGCGTAATGCCGGGCAATCTCGGCCACGGCAGGCAGCAACTGCACGCTGTCGCCGACACCACGCTCGCGGGTCTGCGCAAGAAGTGCATCGCGCAATGCCCCGTCGCCAACGATCCGGACCTGCCAGCCGGGCGCATCCGCCGCGATTTTCGCCCATGCGTCGATCAGCCGGTCGAACCCCTTTTCGGGCACCAGCCGCCCGACAGCGAGAATGCAACGTGCGTCGTCATGCGAGGGCGCTTGCGCCGGGGCGGCAATGCCCAGCGGATTGGGCAACGTGACGAATTGCGCTCGCGCGTGGGGATGGTGGGCTTGCCAGGCGTCGCGATCGGCGTCGGTCAAAACCACGACGGCATCGTAGCGCCGCGCGGCCAGACTTCGCGCCCAACGGCGTGCGCGACGGCCGAGGTCGCTCGCATAGGTGCTGTGCTCCCACGCGATACGGCGCAGTGACAGACCGAACGTCGCAGGCAGTGTGTAGAGCGCGAGCATCGGGTCGACGTCGATCATTACGTCGATACCGTGTTCTCGCACATACCGCCGAACGTTACGAACGATCGAGAAGTAGTGATGTTTGAAAGCCACGCGCTCGGCAAACAGTGCGTGATGCTGAACATCGGAGGCCAACGCAAAGACGGGGGTGTGGCCCCACAGCGAGAGCACGTGCACGCGGTGTCCGCGTGCGGCAAGCGCGTTGGCCAGTGTGGCGGTCGCCCGCTCGGCACCGGCAAAAGCGGCCAATGTGCCGGTGAACAGGCAGATCGTCTGGGGCGGGCGGTTGGGTGAGGCTGTCGTCATCGCGTCAGTCCCGTCGCAGCAGCCAGATGCCGAGGGCGAGGGCGGCGGCGTAGCCCGCGCCATACCCTAACGCACCCGCCAGTGCCCCGATTTGTGGCGCGAACGTGCGCACCACGACGAACGCGATCACTGCCGCGAACAGCCACTTGGCGATCACCCAGCGTCCGGCGCCGCGCCGCACCAGCGTCAGATTGAGGGCGGCGTCGGCAAACACCAGAATGCCCATCAGGGCCGACACGCGCAGAATCTGCGCTGACTCCGCAAACCCGGCGCCGTAGATCAAATGCACGATCCACGGGGCGAGCAGCGCGATGGGGATGGCCAGACTTGCCCCGGCGGCGACCATCAGCCACATAGCGCGCACCGTATTGCGGCGCGCGTGCAGGTTGTCGTTCGCCTGAAAGATCAACTGCGGTGCCAGCGAATTCGCGATGATCGGCGCGACGAGTACGAAGTTCTCCGTAATCTGCATGGCGGCCGCATAGGCGCCGAGTTCGGCCAGCGGAATGATCGGCTTGAGCACGAGTTGGTCGATGCGCTTGAAGAGCATCATCAGCATCAAACCGCCCCAGAACGTCATGCCGTTCGTGAGCAACTCGCGCAGCAGATCGGGCCGCCAGATCACTCGAGTGGATGGGGAATGCCGGAAGTAATAGCGGGCGAGCAGGGCTGCGGCGACCACGGCTTCCACGGCGTAGACGATGGCGAACGCGACGATGCCCGCATGGGTGACGAACAACACTGCCACCAGTGCGAGCTTGGCGCCGAGCGCGCACAGGTTGGCCGTCACGCTGGGGCGATTGAACGTGCGTGCCTGCAACCAGGCGATGACGATGCCGACCGGCTCGCGGAACCACAGCGCCACGCCGAGCCAGAGGGCGGCCGCCATTAGTTCCGAGTCGGCGAACACGATCACGTAGACCGCCAGCGCCGCGTAGGCCACGGCGGCGGCGCCCAGACGCAGCATGAAGGCGTGCGCGATGACAGTGCGCTGCTCCGCTTCGGGCTTGCCCACGAGGCGGGGCACGACGACTTCGCTGCCGCACAGCAGCGTGAGCGAGGCGGCCAGAAACACCAGCGATTGCGCGTATTGAAACAGGCCGAACTGGGCGGCACCGAGACTACGGGCGAGCAGGCCGGAGACCACGATGCCGCCGACGATTTGCGCGCCGCGCTCGGTCAGCATCCAGAGGATGTTGCGAATGATGGTCCGGTAGGGCATGTGGGCGGGCGCGGGGCTCACTCGTTCTCAAAATAAGCAAAACCGGCCTTGGGAGGCCGGTGCTGGGGGACTTCACTGGCTTGTCATCGTGAGCCGGTACGGTTCGCAGGGCGATTGTAGGTACTCGCTGACAAGGGTTTCGCGGCGTGCCGCAGTGCGGCGAAGTCCCGTATAATTTTAGCGTAATGCAGCCGTTACCGGCCTGCCTTCGTGGCGGGCCGTTCTTGATCTGGCAGCATGGCGGCGTGCTCTGACATGCCGCTTCGCGAATCCGCTTGGGTACCCGCTTCTGCTATTCGTATCAGGTACTAATTTCCCCCTCGTTCCCGAGAGACCCTTTTCCATGACGCAAACCACGCAAGTTTCGCCTGCGATTTTCAAGGCATACGACATTCGCGGCATCGTCGGCAAGACCCTCGATGCCAACGTCGCGCACCTGATCGGTCGCGCTTTCGGCACGGCGCTGCGTCGCGAAGGCGGCAATGCTGTCGTGGTCGGCCGTGACGGCCGCCTGTCCGGCCCCGAGTTGGTCGGTGCACTCTCCGACGGCCTGCGCGCCGCCGGCGTCGACGTGGTCGACATCGGCGTCGTTGTCACCCCGATGGTCTATTTCGCCACCAACGTGACCCTGCACGGGCGCGTCGTCGATTCCGGCATCATGGTCACGGGCAGCCATAACCCGCCTGACTACAACGGCTTCAAGATGGTGCTGCGTGGCCGTGCCATTTACGGCGATGCCATTCAGGGGCTGGCGAAGCTCATCGAGCAGCAGGATTTCGAGACCGGTCAGGGCACCTACACGGCCGACGAAATCGGCGAGTCGTATCGTTCGCGCATCTCGAACGACGTGCATCTGGCGCGTCCGATGAAGATTGCCGTCGACTGCGGCAACGGTGTGGCCGGCGCTTACGCCCCGGCGCTGTTCCATGCGCTGGGTTGCGACGTTATCGAGCTGTTCTGCGACGTCGACGGCACGTTCCCGAACCATCACCCGGACCCGGCACACCCCGAGAACCTTCAGGACCTGATCCGCACGCTCCAGACCACCGATGCCGAGATCGGCCTCGCCTTCGATGGCGACGGCGACCGTCTGGGGGTTGTGACCAAAGACGGCCAGATCATCTATCCGGACCGTCAGCTCATGTTGTTCGCGGCCGACGTGCTGAGCCGCAACCCGGGCGAGAAGATCATTTACGACGTCAAATGCACGCGTAATCTCGCCAGTTGGGTGCGTGAGCATGGCGGCGAGCCGGTCATGTGGAATACGGGCCATTCGCTGGTCAAGGCCAAGCTCAAGGAAACCGGCGCGCCGTTGGCTGGTGAGATGAGCGGTCACGTGTTCTTCAAGGACCGCTGGTACGGTTTCGACGACGGCCTGTACACCGGCGCGCGCCTGCTCGAGATTCTCTCGAAGTCGGCCGATCCGAGCGCAGTGCTCAACGCGCTGCCGAACTCGATCTCGACGCCCGAGTTGCAGATTCCGCTGGCCGAAGGCGAGAACTTCGCGCTGATCGACAAGCTGCGCGAGACCGCAAAGTTTGAGGGCTCGCAGGAAATCATCAAGATCGACGGCGTGCGTGTCGAATATCCGGATGGTTTTGGTCTGGCGCGTTCGTCCAACACCACGCCGGTCGTCGTGTTGCGTTTCGAGGCCGACAGCGAGGCTGCCATCAAGCGCATTCAGGACGACTTCCGCAGCGCCATTCTGGCGGTCAAGCCGGACGCCAAGCTGCCGTTCTAAGCGTGGATTGAAGGCATTTCGGGCCTGACGTTTGCCAACTACCGGCGGCGTCGGGCCCGAACGGTAACCGAAGCCATGATTGGCGGGCCGGGACAGAGTAAAATCGCGTTTTTGCTCACGAGGCCCGGCCGAACCGCCGGAGCGTTCGGTTGCAGGTTCTGATCGTCAAAGTCTCGTCGCTCGGCGACGTCGTCCATAACATGCCCGTGGTGCAGGACATCCTGCGTCACCATCCCGACGCCCAGATCGACTGGGTCGTGGAAGAGGGCTTCGTCGACCTCGTCAAACTCGTGCGCGGTGTGCGCCGGGTCATCCCCTTTGCGCTGCGCCGCTGGCGCAAGAAGCCGCTCGCTGCCCAGACGTGGCAGGAGATCGGCACGTTCCGCCGTGCCCTGCGCGAAACCCCCTACGACTACGTGATCGACACGCAGGGTCTGGTCAAGACCGGCTGGATCGCGCGCACCGCGCGTGGCGCCGTGTGGGGACTGGGCAATCGCACCGAAGGCGCCAGCTACGAATGGCCCGTGCGGCTGCTCTACCAGCACATGGTGCAGATCGAACCGCACACCCACGTCGTGACGCGCTCGCGCCTGCTGGTCGCCGGGGCGATGGGTTTCGAGGTGCCGGAGGATATCGACTTCGGCATTGCGACCGAGCGTGCCGATCACAGCCAGTGCCCGGACCGTCCGTATGCCGTGTTCGTGCATGCCACATCGCGTGACGACAAGACGTGGCCCGAAGCCGACTGGATTGCACTGGGCCGCGATCTGGCCGCGCAGGGCCTGCTGATCGTGTTGCCGTGGGGCAGTGCGGCCGAGCGCGAGGTGTCCGAGCGTTTGGGCGCGGCGCTCGGTGACAGCGCATGGGTCCCGCCCAAAATGAATCTGTCGCAGGTGGTCGGCCTGATTGACCGAGGCGCGATCACCGTCGGGGTCGATACCGGTTTGGTACATATTGCCGCAGCGCTGAACCGCCCGACCATCGAGCTATACAATTTCAGCACTGCGTGGCGCACCGGCGGATTCTGGTCGCCGCACATCGTCAATCTCGGCGACGCCGAGCATAAACCCACGCTCGCTCAGGTGCGCGACACCGTGCGCGAGTTCGCACCGTTGTTGCCGGCAGCCTCGCCGCCGGCGCATGGGTTGCCGGGCAACGTCGCCGCCTCCGGGGAGGACAGAAACGCATGAGCCAAACGAATTCAACCCGCGCCGCGAACGCCGCAAGCACTTCGAGCGCCGTAAATGCAGGCGCCGAGAGCGGCCAGATCGTCACCGTCGAATCCGGCAACTGGCAGGGTGGCGAATTGTCGCTGCCGCGCGAGCGGCTGGTGGCTGATGTCGAGGCTGGCAAAGTGCTGTATTTCCCGCATCTGGCCTTTGCGATCGGTGCGGACGAAACGCGTCTGCTGGACCCGGCGATTGCCGATCCCAAGCGCAAGAACATCAGCCTCGATCCGAAAACCGACGTCCTCGTGGGTGTGGCGTCCGACGACGCGACCCAGCGTGCCGTGCACGCGCTCGTCAAGCGTTACTACGCGCAGGCGTGCAGCCTGATCGACGGCTTGTTGCCCGAGTACCGGGGCAAGCTGCGTGCGGCGCCGACGAGCCTGCGTCTGCATCAGGTCGAAACGCGCCAGACTTCGTGGCGCAAGGACGACAGCCGCCTGCACGTCGATGCGTTCCCGTCGCGGCCCAACTATGGCGAGCGCATCTTGCGCGTGTTCACCAACATCAACCCGGCGGGCCAGCCGCGCGTGTGGCGCGTGGGCGAGCCGTTCGAAGATGTGGCCAAGCGTTTCCTGCCGAAAGTGCCGACCCAGTGGCCGGGCTCCGCATGGTTGCAGAACGCGGTGGGCATTACCAAGCGTCCGCGCAGTGGTTACGATCACATCATGCTGAATCTGCACGACGGCATGAAGGCCGACATGACCTACCAGAGCGAGGCTGATCAGCAGACCATGCCGTTCCCGCCGGGGAGCGTGTGGATCTGCTTTTCCGACCAGACCTCGCATGCCGTGATGTCCGGACAGTTCATGATGGAACAGACCTTCTTCCTGCCGGCCGACGCGATGGTGCACCCCGAGTGCTCGCCGTTGGCGGTCTTGCAACGTCTCACGCACCGGGCGCTCATCTGATGTTCCTGCGTCTCGTCTATGGTGCGTTGTGGTGGATCGTTGCGCCGCTCGCGGTAATTCGCCTGTGGTGGCGAGGCCGGTTCGAGCCGGGCTATCGCCGTCACATTGGTGAGCGTTTCGGCTTCTACGATGCGGCGCCGTACACCGGCCGCCCGCTCATCTGGGTGCATGCCGTCTCCGTCGGTGAGACGCGTGCAGCGCAGCCGCTTATCGAAGCTTTGCTCGAGCAATACCCGTCGCACGGCATCTTGCTCACGCACATGACGCCCACCGGCCGCGCCACGGGCGAAAGCCTGTTCGGCGATCGCGTGCTGCGCTGTTATCTGCCGTACGACATGGTCGGCCCGATCCGGCGTTTCCTGAAGCAGTGGCGCCCGAGTGTCGGCGTGGTGATGGAGACCGAAGTCTGGCCGAATCTGATCTTCACGTGCCGCGAACAAGGCACGCCGCTAGTGCTCGTCAATGCGCGGATGTCGGCGCGTTCGTTCAAGCGAGCGGCCAAGTTTGGCGAAGCGGCCCGTCCGGTGTTCGGTGGTTTCACGCGCGTGCTTGCACAGAGCGATGCCGACGCCGAGCGCTTGCGCATGTTGGGTGCGCACGACGTCGACGTGCTGGGCAATCTCAAGTTCGACATGACCGCGCCGCCTGCACTCGTTGCGCTGGGCAAAGTGTGGCGCGAGCGTTTCGGCAATCGCAAAGTGTGGCTGGCCGCCAGCACACGCGATGGTGAAGAAGCGCAGGTATTGCAGGCACGGGCCATGTTGGCGGCAGCGTCGGACGAAGGACGTCGTGCGTTGTTGGTACTGGTGCCACGGCATCCGCAGCGATTTGACGAAGTCGCAGCGATGTTGGAGAAATTCAGACTCAACTACGTGCGTCGCAGCGCGTGGCCTGACGATGGCACGCCGTTACCTGCCGATGTCGAGGTGGTCTTGGGTGATTCGATGGGCGAGATGCCGGCGTATTTTTCGGCGGCCGACATCGCCTTCATTGGTGGAAGTTTGCTGCCGTTGGGTGGTCAGAACCTGATTGAATCGTGTGCCGCGGGCACCCCGGTGATCTTCGGTCCGCACATGTTCAACTTCACGCAGGCGAGCGAAAACGCGTTGGCGGCGGGTGCTGCGCGACGGGTGAGCGATGCGGGCGAGTTGGCCGCGTCGTTGGCGGATTTGTTGGTCAACGACGATCGTCGTTTGGCGATGCGTACGGCGGCGACGTTATTTGCCAAGCAGCATCAGGGCGCGACCCGGCGCACGGTGGGCGCGCTGGGCCGTTGGCTGGGCGAAGAAAGGAACGTCGAGCAAGTCGTGAAAGCCGCACCGAGCGCGACTTGAGCCGATCGGTTTCGTTGGCGGACAGGCGATGTGGGAGGGGATGGATCGGGGCCCCTTCCCGAGGCGAGTTGAACTTGTCTGAGCAGCGGGAAGGGGCCCCGGTCCGTCCCGGAGGACAGACTGGGCGCACCCATCTGCCGTAGCGCCTTAGCGCCTTAGCGCCTTAGCGCCGCAATGGCGCCGTAGTCCCCGGCCGCACACCGCGTTCGGGCAACCCCGCCCCCGAATTCTTCGGCGCGGCTTCGCGAACCCCGGCCATCGCGGCCGACGCGTCAGGATTTTCCGTCAGCAGCGCGTTGAGCAGTTGCAGATCGGTATCCACCAGCGTGGCTGCGCTGGCCTTCAACTGAAGGCTTGAGAGCAGCGTGGTGTAGCGTGCCTTGGCGAGATCGCGACGTGTCGTGAAGAGCTTGTCTTCCGCGTTGAGCACGTCGGCGTTGATGCGGATGCCGACCTGATAGCCCAGCTTGTTCGACGCCACCGACGATTGCGCCGATTGCTCTGCGGCCTCAAGCGCCTTCACCTGAGCCAGTCCGCTGGAAACCCCGAGATACGACGTACGCGCACTCAGCACGGCGAGTCGACGTGCGTCATCGAGATCACTCGTTGCCTTGTCTTCCAGCGCGAGTGTCTGGCGGAGTTTGCTCTGCACCGAGCCGCCCGAGAAGATCGGAATGCTGATCTGAATGCCGATCTGCCCCGCCGAGCTGGGCCCTGAGCCTTGACTGGTCGGGCTCGACATCGCCGACGACAGCAGGCTGTTCGCGTTACCGACGTTCGAGTGCGCTCCACTGGCGATCAGATCGATCGATGGCATATAGCCTGACTTCGCTTTCGACGTTTCGCGTCGTGCCGTCTCCAGCGTCAGCGTCTGCAACTGCACGCCGTAGTTCGCTTGTTCCGCCTGTGCGACCCAATCCGCCACATTGTTCGGCTGCGGCGAGGGCAGCGTCGAGCCAGCACGCAGCGTCGCGAGCGAGCCGACCGGATGGCCGACGATACGGGCAAATGCGGCGCGGCGTACGTCGAGCGTGTTCTGCGCGGCAATTTCCTGAGCCGTGGCCTGATCGAAACTGGCCTGCGCTTCATTCGCGTCGACGATCGTCGCGTTACCGACTTCGAAATTTCGCTTCGCGGCGGCGAGTTGCTCAGCAATCGCCTGCTTGTGCGTACCGGCCAGCGCGAGGTCATCCTGCGCCGCGAGGACGTCGAAATAGGCCCCGGCCACACGCAGAATCAGATCCTGCTCTGCCTGTGCGAACGAGGCTTCGGCGGCGGCAACTGTCAGCTTGCCTTGTTGATACGTCTGCCAGCTATCCCAATGGAAGATCGGCTGCGTTAGCGCGAGGCTGTAACCGCTGCTGCCGAACGTATTCGAGATATTGCCCGAGCCGTAGTGCGTATTCACGGTGCTCCAGCGCGCGGTCACTTGCGGCAGCAGGGCAGCACGCGCTTGCGGCAGGGCTTCGACATTCGCGAGATAGGCCGAGCGTGCGCTGGCGATCAACGCGTCGCGGGTCTGGGCTTCCCCATAAAGCTGGAGAAGATCGGTGGCACCGGCGGGCGCGGCGAGCGCGAAGCACATCGTCGCGAAGACGACGGGCATCGCAGACGCTGCGCGCAGGGCGGGCGCACGCTTGGCCGCGCGCGGGAGCGCGGCGAGCCTCGGGGGGCGCATGGCCCTCGCTCAGTAGGTCGGCATCGACGGGTCGACCTGGCGAGCCCAGGCATCGATACCACCGTCGAGATTGAAAAGCTGGGTAAAACCTTGTTGTTCCAGAAACATCGCGGCACGGGCGCTGCGCATGCCGTGATGGCAAATGCACACGATGGGCGCGTCGGCGTCGAGTTCGTTCAGGCGGGCAGGCACGTCGCCAAGCGGCACGTTCTTGCTCTGCGCAATGTGGCAGGTCTGCACTTCCCAATCCTCACGCACATCCAGAAGCGTGGGTTGGCCGCGGTCCCCATCCGCCAGCCACTGGGCTAATTGCGCCGGTGTAATGTTTTGCATGATCAACGTGTGTCGTATAGATGGCGGCCAGTCCTCATTCATCCCCCGGGGGACGGGTCCGCACACGGCAATCCGGGCGCGCCGCCGTCAGCTGGCGGCGGCATACACCCGGGCGCCGGGCTCAGAACTTGAAGCTCGACGGTTGCGGCGCGACCAGATAGGCCACTTGCGTCTCGAACAGGTTTTCGGTGCGGTACTCGTTCTCCGACAGACGCGTGATCAGTTGCGCTTCCATCACCGGCGAGCCGCCCACGAAGGCTGCCAGACGGCCGCCCACCTTGAGCTGTGCGAGGAAGGCCTGCGGCAGTTCTGCCAGCGCGCCCGAGATCGCGATCACGTCGTACGGGGCGGCGGCGCTCCAGCCTTGTGCGCCGTCGGCGTTTACGACTTCCACGTTCGTCACGCCGTTCGCGCGCAGCGTCTGCTGGGCGGTCTGGGCGAGATAGGCGTCGAATTCCACCGTGGTCACGTGATGCGCGTTATAGGCGAGCAGCGCGGCCATGTAGCCCGAACCCGTACCGATTTCCAGCACGTTTTCGTTCTTCTTCGGCGCGAGCGCTTGCAGAATGCGCGCTTCGACGCGCGGTTCCAGCATGAACTGGCTGTCGTTGCTGATCGCAGCGCCCTTGAGCGGGATCTTGACGTCGGTGAAAGCGAGGTTGCGGTAGGGCGCCGGCACGAAGTCTTCGCGCTTGACCACCGTCAACAGATTGAGCACCTGCTGATCGAGCACATCCCAAGGGCGGATCTGCTGCTCGATCATGTTAAAGCGGGCCTGTTCGTAATTCATTTCGATTACCGTGGGATTGTAGGCAAACACAACCGCGCATTTTACCAGTTCCGGGCGACGGTCATGATGACGCGTGAACTTATGGGGTGGGAAGGGTCACGCGATGCAGATAGGCCGCACACATCGTGGCGATCTGATCGGCAATGTGCGCAGCGAGCTGGCCGCAGGTCGTGCCCGCCGGCGTGCGGTTCTCCAGAATCGCTTTGATCGGCCCCGTCATCGAGTTCAGGAACACGAAAGCGACCGTGCTCGTATCGTCGAAACGCCCGTCCTGCGCGGTATCCAGCATGGCGACGACCGCCGCATGCATGCGCTGGCTCGCCCCCGCAAACACCTCCCGGCCATCCAGATCTTCCGACAGACGATAGAGCGCCTGCGCCTCCGCGATATCCGTCATCTTCGCGCCGACGTACGCGTCAGCCAGCGCCCGGGCCATTGCCTCGAGTGGCAGGCCGTGCGAATCCAGACACGTCTTTTCCACCGTGCAGACGATGCGATCGATGTGCCGCTCCAGCACGGCATAGAGCAGTACCTGTTTGTTCTGGAAGTACTGATAGAGGGTGCCGACCGACACCCCGGCGCGCTCCGCCACCCGGGTGGTGGTGAGCTGGCGCCCGCCATCGAGCAGCAAAACCTGAAGGGCGGCCTCGAAAATCGCGTCGATCGTGACACGCGAACGGGCCTGCTGCGGCGATTTACGGGGCCCTGAGGCCCCTCGGATGTCCGGTTTCATATGCGAATAGAAAATCTGAAGGATTCTTCATAAACTCGATGCTAACAAATTTGCGCGGCTTTGCATGCAGTTCAGCGCAGAACAACAGGCATGACGACGGGAGCAGTGATGAAACGGGACGCAATCGACAAGGCAGTGCGAGCGGACGCCGAACGCCATCTGGGACGGGTGGCACTGGTGACGGGCGCGACCAAGGGTATTGGGCAGGAAGTGGCACGCTCGCTCGCCGAGGCGGGCATGACGGTGGTGGTGGGGGCCCGCGACGAGGCCCGGGGTGAAGAGGTGGTGGCGCCGCTGCGCAAGGCGGGTTTTCAGGCTGAGACGCTGGTGATCGACCTGCTCAAGCCGGAGACGCTGCACGCGGCGGCCTACCGGATCGGGCGCTATCACGGGCGGCTGGACGTACTGGTGAACAATGCGGGCATTACCGATCCTCGCGACGACACCCCCGAGCGGGCGTCCATCGAGGCGGTCGAGCGGGTATTCGCGACCAACTTCTTCGGCACCTTGCGGGTGACGCAGGCCATGTTGCCGTGGCTGTCGCGCTCGGACGCCGCGCGTATTGTCAACGTGTCGAGCGGTCTGGGCTCGCTCGCCAACAACGGCGACCCGGCGTGGGAGCATGCCGCGTTCAAGCTGATCGGCTACAACGCCTCTAAGGCGGCGCTCAACATGCTGACCGTGCAGCTCTCGCACACGTTGCGCGAGACGGCGATCACCGTGAATTCCGTCGACCCGGGCTACACGGCCACCGACTTGAACGGCAAACGAGGCACCCAGAGTGTGGAAGACGGCGCGCGCAGCGTGGTGATGTTGGCGCTGGGCGAGCGCGGGGCGGTCAACGGCGGCTTCTTCGACGTGGCAGGCGCGTTGCCGTGGTGATCGGGTGAAGGGGGAGGGCAGGTTGTGCTCGCGGTAAAATGCGCAGCCTGCTTGTCCGGTGACACCTCCGCCGCCGGCCCCAACCGAACGTTTCATGAACTGCCGACCGCATTGCGCGGCTTGTTGTATCGCGCCTTCCATCTCGTCCCCGATTCCCGGCATGCCGCACGGTAAGCCCGCAAACACGCGTTGCGTGCAACTCGACGAGGCCGACCGCTGCCAGATCTTCGGCAGCCCGCTGCGCCCGGCCGTGTGCGGCTCGTTGCAACCTTCGTTGGAAATGTGTGGCAACGACCGCGAACAGGCCGTGCGCTGGCTGTCCGAACTCGAAGCGCTGACCGCGCCGATGCAGTAACCGGCAGATCACCCCCACGCATCAAACCTCATCCGCCACAGCGCTATGCCAATAGGCACCGGGTAGTTCGGCGTCATAGGCGGATGCTATAGTCGCGCGTGTCGGGCGCTTGGCGCCCTGTAGTGGAACGAGACATGGCGCGTCAAACGCATCCGGACCGGCAACATCATCAGCAGTGCGAGGCATTGGACGCACGCGATGTGCACGAAGCGGCGAACCCTTCGCGTCGTCGCTGGCTGACGCTCACTGGCGCATCGGCACTCGCTGCTGGGCTCGCCGCGTGTGCCGGTTTGCCGTTCGGCAACGACTACACGTTTTCAGAAAGCCAGTTGCAGCGCGCGTTGGAGCGCAAGTTTCCGTTCGACCGCCGCGTGCTGGCCGTGCTCGACGTGAACCTGTCGCACCCGCGTCTGACGCTGTTACCCGAGCGCAACCGTCTGGCGGTGGCCGTCGACGCCACGGTCACGCATCCGCTCGGCGGCGCACCGCTCACCGGGACGCTGGCCATCGACAGTGCGCTGGCTTACGACCCGGCCACGATGTCCGTGGTGCTGCGCGACCCGGAGGTCGAAACGTTCACGATCGATGGCTTGCCTGAACGCTGGTCTCGCCAGTTGAATGCGGCGGGAGCGTTGCTCGCCACGCAGTTGCTGCAAGGCGCGCCGATCTACACGTTCAAGCCCGAGCAACTGACCATCGGCGGCGTGGCGCGCCAGCCGGGCCAGATCACCGTGCTTTCCCACGGTGTGAACGTCAAATTCGATTCCCGTTGATCCCGCGCGGCCAAGCCTCGGCGTTAAGCCGTTAAGCGCCCTACGGCTCACCTAATTTTTTCCGCGTAAAACCTCTTTTTCCGATTTCAAGACTTCTCAGGAAACCATTGCATGGACTTGTTGCTGGCGCTTAAGGCGATCATTCTCGGTGTGGTCGAAGGTCTGACCGAATTCCTCCCGATCTCATCGACCGGTCACCTGATTCTGGCCGGTAGTCTGCTCAACTTTAACGACGACAAAGGCAAGGTCTTCGAGATCATGATTCAGTTCGGCGCGATTCTGGCTGTGTGCTGGGAGTTTCGCGCGAAGATTGCGCGCGTCATGGCCGGGCTGGGCAGCGATGCCACCTCGCGCCGCTTCGCCATCAACGTGATCGTCGCCTGCCTGCCGGCCATCGTGCTGGGGCTGCTGCTCGGCAAGCACATCAAGGCGATGCTGTTCAATCCGACGGTGGTGGCCACCGCGTTCATCGTGGGTGGCGTGATCATTCTGCTGGTCGAGCGTCATAACCGCCGCAATGTCGAAGCGGGCCAATTGCCGCGTGTGAATTCCATCGACGATCTGTCGGTGGCCGACGCGCTGAAGGTCGGCTTCGCACAGTGCCTCGCGCTCGTGCCCGGCACGTCGCGCTCGGGGGCCACGATCATCGGCGGGATGATGTTCGGGCTGGAGCGCAAGGTGGCGACCGAGTTCTCGTTCTTCCTCGCGATTCCGATTCTGTTCGGCGCAACCATCTACGAACTGTACAAAGCGCGTGCCACGCTGTCGGTGGACGACTTCAGCCTGTTCGGCGTGGGGTTTGTGGCGGCGTTCATCAGCGCGTTCATTTGCGTGCGCTGGCTGCTGCGCTACATCGCGTCGCACGACTTCACGGCGTTCGCGTGGTACCGCATCGTGTTCGGTCTGGTGGTGCTGGCGACCGGTTACAGCGGGCTGGTGGTCTGGGCAGACTAAGCATCACGGATTGACGCAATGAAAAAAGGGCACCTCGCGGTGCCCTTTTTCGTATGCCTCAGCCTTTCAATCGCGCCGTTCAGCCGCGCTTTTTGAAGACCAGATCCCACACGCCGTGACCGAGGCGCAGGCCGCGATTCTCGAACTTCGTCACCGGACGGTAGTCGGGACGCGGTGCATAGTCGGCGGCGGTGTTCTCGAGCGTCGGCTCGGCGCCCAGCACTTCGAGCATCTGCTCGGCGTATTCCTGCCAGTCGGTCGCGCAGTGCAGATAGCCGCCCGGTTTCAGGCGCGAAGCGAGCAGTGCGACGAACGGCGGCTGGAGCAGGCGGCGCTTGTGGTGGCGTTTCTTGTGCCACGGGTCTGGGAAGAACACGTGAACACCGTCGAGCGACGCCTCCGGCAGCATGTGCTGAACCACTTCCACGGCGTCGTGCTGGATGATGCGCACGTTCGACAGCGGGGTGGTCCCGATGAGCTTGAGCAGTGCGCCCACGCCCGGCTCGTGCACTTCCACGCCGAGAAAATCGTCGTCAGGACGCACGTTGGCGATATGCGCGGTGCCGTCGCCCATGCCGAAACCGATTTCGAGAATGCGCGGAGCGTTCGGGCGCTCGAAGGCGGCCGGCCAGTCGAGCGTTTCGGGCGCGTAGGGCACGAGGAACTTCGGGCCGAGCGTATCGAACGCGCGCTTTTGCGCTTCCGAGCTGCGACCGGCACGGCGCACGAAGCTGCGGATACGGCGCGGGTGCGCAACGCCGTCCGGGCCGACCTGGGCTTCATCGTCTTGCGCGTCAGAGGTGTTCGGCGCGTCGAGGTCGGCGTCGTCGTCGTGGGCCGGTTGCGCGTCGTCAGCCGGCGGTTGTCCGTGGTTGGCGTGGTTCGTCATGGAAGCAGAAAGCCGTCGGGGGCGACGGCTTGTCGAGGAAGTGCTGCGGCGGGCGGCGCGCTTAGCAGTGAAGCCTGCGCTGGCGCCCAACACGATGATTTTTCAAAGGATTTTCCCGCGCCTTGGCGGCGGGAACGAGCGCGATTATCGCCCGGAACGGCCTTGACTGGCAAGTTGGCCCCCGGGGCCGCTCAACGCGCCTTCGCCCGTGAGGGCTTGGCCGACGCTGCGACACGCGCCGCGCTCTTGTTGCGCATTGCGCCGGCGCTGTCCATGTCTTCGAGCCACGAGAGGGCGTCGGCATGGCGCAGAAAGTGGCGCAGATAGTCGGGCGACACGTCATGCATGAGCGAGAGCGCGCGATGCACGAGATGGCTGGAATTCAGCGGCCCGGCATTCTCCGGCACCTGCGCCAGCGACTGTCGCAGATTGCCGTCGGTGCTGAGCTTCGACCACGTCTCGCGGAAATACTCCAGCACGTCCATGTCTTCAAAGCTGTCGTCCGTCGCGATGACGCTCGGCGGGGCAGGCGGAGCGGCCGGGAGCGTGGCGGGAGCGGGAGCCGTGGCGGACGGCGCGACGAAGGAAGCGGGACTAGCCGGACGCGCAGCGGGTGTCGTGTTCGCGGGGCGCTTGCTGGACGCTACCGACCGTGCGGGCCGCTCGCCGACGCGTTGCGTCATGTCGGCGATCAGGGCAGACAATGGCGACAATGGCGACAATGGCGACGGGGGCGACGGGGGCGACAGAGAAGACGATGCGGCAGCAACCCCGCCTTCCGGCACCGTGGCAGCGCTGCCTTCGGCGTCCGGTGCTGCACCGCCCGTCAACGCCTTCGAGAACGCGTCGACGAGCGTTTGCAGGCGCGCGTCCAGCACGCGCCTTGCTTCGCCCGTATAGGTCGCTGATCGCCGCGCCAGCGCTTCAATGAGGTGAAAGCGAACTGGGTCGCGTTTGTCGGCTTGTTGCGCCCGCCAGAGGTCGAGCTGCGTCTGCCAGACCGATTGATCGGCGGTGTCGGCGGTGCCCGCCGAATCGGCGGTATCAGCGTCAGCCATTTGTCTTCCCGGCCTTGCTGGCATTGCTCGCATTCCCCGCATTCCCCGCACTACTGCGCGGCATCGGTGCAATTTCCACACGGCGGTTCTTGGCGCGGCCAGCCTCGTCGCCATTCGACGTCACGGGCTGCTCTGCCCCGAACGCGGCCGAGAACACCGACGACGGGGGAATACCTGCCGCGATCAATTCGCGCGTGACGGTGAGTGCCCGTTGCGCGGACAACTCCCAGTTATCGGCAAAGCGCCGGTTCGTCTCACGCACTTGCTGGTCGTCGGTGAAGCCGCTGACCATCAGAATCTCGTCGCTCACCTTCAGGTAGGCGGCGAGCGGCGCGGCGAGACTGCGCAGCACTTCGCGGCCCTGCGGCTGCAACTGATCCGAATTCAGCGCGAAGAGCACGTTGCCGCTGATACCGATGCGGCCGTTCACGATCGTGACGCGTCCACCTGCCAGCGGCCCGGCGAGCGCTTTCTCCAGCGTCTCGCGGCGTTGCGTTTCGGCCTGACGCTCCTTCACCTCTCGCTCCAGCTTGGCCGACAGTTCGAGCTGCACGCCGATCACACCGAGCATGATCAGCACGAACGCGCCGAGCATCACCGACATCAGATCGCCGAACACGGCCCACGCCGGTGCGGCGGCGCCAACGTCGCCGTCGGCCATCTCGGAGTCGAAGTCGTGGCTCATGCTGCCGCGCTACCCGGTTGTGCGCGGGCAGCGCCGAGCTGTTGCAGGTTTTCGAGAATCTGCTTTTGCGACATCACGCTCAGCTCCACCACTTCGCGCGCTTGCGCGACGTAGTAGCCGAGTTGTTCGTCGCTGCGGGCCATCGACTTGTCGAGTGCCGCCTCAATGCGTTGCAGATGGTCGAGCAGTTGCGTGTTCGATTCGCCGAAGGCCTGCACGGCAGCGCCGAACGTGTCGCCAAGGCTCGCCACTTCCACGGCGCTGCCGGTGACCTGCGCCGATGCGGCGGCCAGTTTCTCGGTCTGGGCGGCGATGGTGTCGCCCAGATTTGCGCTGGCACGTTCGAGCAACTGCGCCGACGTGGTGACGAGATCGTCGACCGCCGCGCGTTGTTCGTTGCCCGCATGGCGGACCGTGTCGAGCAGCGTGCCGAGTGTGTCGAGCAGACGCGAGCGTTCTTCCAGCATGGCGTTGTCGCGCACCATGCTGTCCGAGAGCTTCTGGCGCAGTTCGGCGATGATTTCGGCGGCAGCCTTCGGCGCTTCGGCGGCGGTCTGCATCAGGCGCGAAATCTCGGCGATGGTGTCGCTCGCGTTGTTGCGCGATTGTTCCGACATTTCGAGCGCGGTGCGGCTGAGCGTCTCGCAGATGGTCTGTTGCTGATCGGCCGTTTGTGCGCCCATCTGCTGCCATTGTTCGCGCAGTGTCGCGAGCGTGCCTTCGAGCGTTTCGGTCCATGCCGACAAGCGTTGCGTCTCGCGCTCGGCGGTGGCGTCGTGATGCGCGGCGTTGGCGGCGTTCAGAGCATCGAGCAGCGACGCGCTGTGTTCGGTGAAGGCCGTCGTCGTCGCGGCAACGAGTTGCTGGTTGCCGCCTGCCAGTTGTTCGCTCACGCGAGCGTGTTCGGCGATGGCTTCGCGCCAGGCGTGTGCGACGTTGGCCGACGCGGCGTCCATCTGCGTCGAGACACCTTGCAGCAGTTGCGTCGAGCGCGTGTCGAAGGTGTCGGCAAAGCGCGCGAGTGCGGCGGCGAGGTCTTTCGTGAGCGAGTCGTTGGCCTGTTGCTGCGCAGTGATGGCCTGCTTCCACTCGCCGGAAACCACCGCCGCCGTGTCGGCAACGCTTTGCATTGCGCCTTCCGTGCGCGTGCTCACACCGTCCACCAGATGCGCCGAGCGTTGCTCGAATGTTTCCGTGAAGCGGCTCAATGCGGCGCCGAGATCGGCAGCCAGCGACGCGTTGGCGGCCTTTTGCAGCGCCAGCGATTCGTTCCACACTTGCGCAACACGCTCGTGAGCGCCAGACACGTTACCGCTTGTCGTGTCGAACTTTGCGGCCACGTCGCTGATCAACGCATTCGAACGCGCGTCGAACGTCTGAGCGAAGCGTTCCAGCGCGGCACCGAGCGCCTGCGTCATCGTGTCGTGCGAGAGACGTTGTTGTGTCAATGCCTGATCCCACACTTGCGCCACACGCTCGTGCGCACCGGACACATTGCCGCTGGTCGTATCGAGCTTCACGGCCACGTCGCTGATCAGCGCATTCGAGCGTGCGTCGAACGTCTGCGCGAAGCGCTCCAACGCGGCACCGAGTTCCTGCGTCATCGTGTCGTGCGACAGACGTTGTTGCGTCAGTGCCTGATCCCACACCTGCGCCACACGCTCGTGCGCGCCGGTCACGTTGCCACTCGTCGCGTCGAGCTTGGCCGCCACGTCGCCGAGCAACGCGCTCGAACGCGCTTCAAAGGTTTGTGCGAATCGTTCCAGCGCCGTGCCGAGATCCTGCGTCAACGCGTTGTGCGAGCTTTGCTGCTGCGCAAGCGCTTGTTCCCAAGCCTGCGCGACAGTCGTCTGCGCAGTGGCGATGCTGCCAGTGGCGTTATCGAGGCGCGTGGTCACATCGGCCAGCAGCCCCGCAGAGCGCGTTTCGAACGTTTGTGCGAACTGCGTGAGCGTCGCGCCGAGTTCCTTCGCGAGCGCATCGCTGGTGCGTTGCTGTGCGGCGAGCGAGGCTTCCCACGTTTGCGCCACACCGGCGTGTGCCGTGCTCACCTGACCGGTCGCGCTTTCGAGCCGGGTGGCAACGTCGTCGACGAGGCGCGCCGAGCGTGTCTCGAACGTCTGCGCGAACTCACCGAGTGCACCGCGCAGATCGATCGCGAGCGACTCGTTGGTGCGCAACTGCGCGTCCAGCGAATCCTTCCAGACATTCGCCACGCGCGAGGTCGTTGCTTCGAAGCGCTCGGAAAGACCGTCCATGCGGTCTTGCATGGCGGACGACACCGTCTGGTGCCACGACGCGGTCTCGCGCGCCAGACTGGCCATCGTCGCTTCGACTTCGGGGCGAATGGCGGCACCGGCGGCGCTGGCCGTGGTCGTCACGCTGTCTTTCAGATACTGCTGCATCGCGTTTGTGAGCTGCGCATACGAGGCATCCGTGCGCGCGTGCAAGGCATCCTGATTCGCCACGAGGCGTTCGCCGAGGCCCTGACTCTGGCGCTCCATGGCCGCCATCATGTCTTGCAGACGGTCGACCAGCGCGGGCATTACAGCGGCTTGCTGCTGAAGCAGTTGCAGTGTGGTTTCGCGCTGATGTTGCTGCGAGAAGCCGCGCAGCGTGGTGACAATGCGCGCGTCGAGCGACTGCACCACTTGCGCGCGCTGTTTGCGGGCGAGTGCGGCGAGCAGGCCGAGCATGGCCGACGTCGCGACACCGGCGACCGAGGTGCCGAAGGCAAAGCCGAGGCCCTTGACCGGCGAGGCGAGCGACGCACGAATGGCTTGCAGGTCGGTCGCGCCTTCGAGGGCGATACCGGTGCCGCGCAGCGTTGCCGCCATGCCGAGGAACGTGCCGAGCATGCCGAGCAGCACGAGCAAGCCGACGAGATAGGGCGTGAGTGCCGGGCCGGGCAGGCCGACGCGCTCGCCTTCCACGCGCAGGCGCACGGCGGTGCGCAGGCCGGCGGGCAGCGTGTCGAGCCATGACGGCAGTGACGCCGGGGGCGTATTCAGTTCGCCAACCGCCTTCGCGAGCGCGTTGGAAGACTGATGAAAGCGTTTGAGTTCAAGCGCACCGAACAGATAGACGGCGGCGATGACCAGTGTGACGGCCAGCGCGAGGGTGTTGGTGCCGGCATAGCCGATGGCGATCCAGCCGACAACGGCCAGTCCGGCGACAAAGGCGACGAGATCAACGAGGTAACGATTCATGTTGTCCGGGTTCACTAACGTTTTCGCCGGGTTCAATCGCGAGCTGGGCGGCGAGCAGCCCTTCAAGCGGTTGAAGGCGGATATCGAGTTCTGCGAGCAGGATGCTCTGCATGTCCCGGTGGAAAGTGTCGAGCCACGTGCCTGCCGGGGCGAGCGGCGGGGCACCGGACACGCGCGGTGCGGCCAACGCGGCCTGTTCGGTATCGCGCAACTTCACGAAATGGCCTTCGAGCAGGTTCGGCACACTGGCGAGCAAGGTGCGCTCGCGGGCGCCCAGCACGCGCTCCATGACGGCATCGACACTGGCCAGACGGGCGGCGTCTGGCGACATCAACGCCAGTTGTGCGCGCATGCGGGTGCGCAGCGCGCCGATGGCCGTGTCCATGGTCTGTTGCGACGTGGCGTAGCGCTGCCGATAAGCGGGAAACTCGGCAAACGAGGCGGCCCGCTGACGCTCGGCGGCGCTCATTGCCCGAATTTGCCCGCCGGGGGCGGTGGCCAGACCGCAATCGCGGGCGATGGCGGCGGCGAGGTCCGTGCGTACGCGTGTCAACTCCCGGCTGCCGCTGGCCGAAGCCGGGGCGGCCGTACGCCCGCCGGGCGTTTCGGCCGGCGAGGAGGCTTTGAGAGCCGACGACAGGGCGATGGCGTCGGTCCAGCCCAGCCACTCACTCATGCGGTCCGAGAGCGACGGCGCGGCCTCAGGCGGCGTGAACGTGCTCAGACGGGCCAGCGAGCGTATGAGTGTCGGGGCGCTGATTACAGGACGCCGGGGCACTTGCACCATTCCACTGGGGGGTCAAAAACCCAGCAGTTTACACTGCGCGGCCCCCGGCACCCCCGGGTTGAGGTTCGCCGCCCGTGCCGGCAACGTTCATGACACGCTCGTGACGCGGCATCTATCGCGCACAACGGTCGGTGGTGAAAGGAGAGTGGGTGCTGACTGGCGGCGTGCCGAGGACGGGGAGTAACGGGTCCGGCGCACACCGAAACCCGTGGTGCGGCACGCGATCCGTGTCATTGCGGCGGCATGAGAAACGCGATGATCGCTTTCGAGAACGGCTCGGGAAATTCCACGTTAGACAAATGCACCGCAGGGAACACTTGCAGGCGGGCGCCGGGAATCGTGTTCGCGATAGCTTCCCCGAGCGCGGAGGAGGTCACCGTGTCGTATTCGCCGCAGATCACGAGTGTCGGGCGAGTGATGGCGGCGATATCGCGCCGGAGGTCTGTCTGCTGGACAGCCGCCCACGAGCCGGCCAGCCCGTGGCGGTTGGTCGCGAGCAGCGTTTCGCGAAACGGTACGACCGCCGGATCGTCGCCATCGAGCATGGGCGCCGGAAACCAGTTACGAAGAAACGTTTGCGTGGTCTCGCGCATGTCTCTCGCCTGAAGGACGGCAGCGATCGACGCGTCCCAGATGTCGGCCGGGCCGAGATAGGCGGCAGTGTTGCTCAGAATCAATCGGTCGATGCGCGCGGCGGCATGGATGCCGAGCCATTGCCCGACGATGCCTCCGAGCGACAGCCCGAGAAAGTGCGCGCGGGCGATATCCAGATGATCTAGCAACTCCACGACATCTTCGCCAAGACGCGCCAGTGAATAGGGGCCGGGCGGCACGCTCGACGCGCCATGGCCGCGCGCGTCATAGCGCAGCACACGGAAGTGTTGCGAGAAGTCGGCGATCTGCGCGTCCCACATGTGCAGATCGGTGCCGATCGAATTCGAGAGCACCAGCACGGGCGCGTGATCGGGGCCATCGAGCCGATATGCGATACGCGCGCCGTCAGTGGTGTCGAAGAAAGAAAGGTTGTCCATCGTAGCCTCCGGGGAGATCAGGAAAAAGACGTTGTGGTCAGTTCGTGAAGTCCATTCTGGGTGAGGCTGGAAATGATTTAAATTACAAAGATCGGACGATCTTTGTCAAAAGAGATGACATGACGGAATTCACCCTGCACGACCTGCAATGCTTCGACGCCGTGATCCGCGAGGGCAGTTTTCAGGCAGCGGCGGCGGTATTGCACCGCACGCATCCGGCCGTGTTCGCGGCGGTGGCAAGGCTGGAGCGGCAGACGGGCCTCGCGTTGCTCGACCGCAGCGGTTATCGCGTGAAGCTAAGCGATGCAGGCGAGTCGTTCTACCGGCGTGCGCAGCCATTGCTGCGCGAAGCGATGGGCTTGCGACAGCACGCCGAGCAGTTGGCGATGGGCGAAGAGAGTGAGTTGAACGTGGTCGTCGGCGACCTGTGCCCGCGCGGCTTGCTGCTGGGGCTGCTGGCGCGGTTCTTCGCCGAGTGTCCTCACACGCGTCTGCAATTGCACTTCGAGACGGTGGGCGGGCCGATGGAACGGTTGATGTCGGGGGACGCGGATCTCATCCTGCACCGCGTCGACAAGCGCGATGCCGACATTGCGTGGATCGATCTGTGCAAGGTGCGGCTCGTGCCGGTGGTGGCACCGCAAATGCTCACGGCACCGCTACCGCGCCTCGTGCGTCCGGCGGACATGCGCGGCTACACCCAATGCGTCATGCGCGATTCGGCGCGGCAGCCGGGCGGCGAGAGCTTCTTCGTGATCGACGGGGCGCATCAGTGCACGGTGGCCGATCAGGCGATGAAGAAGGATGTGATCGTGCATGGCTTGGGCTGGGGACACTTGCCTGCGCATCTGATCGAGGAGGAGCTGCGCAGCGGCGCGCTCAAATCCATCGCTAGCCGGCATCTGCCCGTGCACACAGAGGAAATCGTCGCGGCGCGGCGTGCCGAGGGGCCGCATGGGCCGGTGGCGAACCGTCTCTGGGCGTATCTCCGCCGTGAGGTTGAGGCGGCGGGCGAGGGTGGCCCGGAGACGGTGTAAAGCGTGACAGCGAGCGTGTTCAGCAGGTGGCGTCGGCGGTTTGCGCGAGGCCGCTGCGCAGATATGGCAGCAGGCTGGCGAGACCGATGGCAGCCATGGCGGCGCCGATCCAGAGCGGCGCGCGCATGCCGTAGCCCGCGTCGATTGCGGAGCCGCCTGCCCAAGTGCCGAACGCGAGACCGGCCGTGATCACCGAGGTGTGCATCGTATTGACGAGCGGCCCCGGCGCGGCGGCGCGCATCACGCGCGCGACCATGGCGGGGTTGAGCGACACGCCGGTCAGGCCGATGGCGGCAAACGCGGCAATCCCCACCGGCGTGATATCGGCCCACAACGCGAAACTCACCAAAGCGAGTGCCAGCACGCTCAGGCCGACGACCAGCACCGTGAGCGTATGGCGGTCAGCAAACCGGCCCGTCACGGCATTGCCGATGATGTTGGCGATACCGTACATCGCGAGCAGATTCGGAATCGTGGCGGCGGATACCCCAGCGACGTTCAGGAAGATCGGCGAGAAGTAGCTGAACGCGGCGAAGGTCGCGCCGATGATCAGGCCGCTCGTGATGAAGGCGGCCCACAGCGGACGATTGCGCAGGGAACGGAATTCGGCCGCAAGGCTGACAGTCTCGCGCTTCTCGGTGGCAGGTGCCCATAGCGCGACCGCCACGGTGCAGAGCGCGGCGAGTACGGCGACCAGCCAGAAGCTGGCACGCCAGCCGAAGTGCTGCTCGATGAACGCCGTGAGCGGCACGCCCACGACGGGCGAGAACATCAGGCCGCCAAGCACGAACGACGCCGCACGACCGCGCACCGACGGCGCGACGAGGTCGGCGCACAACGTGAGCGCGACACCGAACGTAGCGGAGCTGGCCACGCCCATGATGATGCGAGCGAGCGCCATCACTTCATAGCGCGTGGCCACGGCGGCGAGCACACCGCCCGCCACGTTGATGACGAGCAGCCAGACGAGCGCTTGCTTATGCGGCGTGCGCAAGGCGAGCAGGAGGGCGGTGAGCACTGGGCCGCCGATCGTCATGCCCAACGCATAGAGCGAGATCAGGTTGCCGATGTCGCCAATGCCAACGTTCATCGCATGGGCGAGCGCGGGCATCATGCCGGCAACCATGAATTCCGCCGTGGTCATGGCAAAGACGGTGAGTCCTAATAAGTACACGACCGGTGGCATCGAGGTTTTTTGCGTCATATCTGTAACGATCATTCAATATTTGGGGGAAGAAAAAGCCCAGAGGGCTTTACGCGCGAATGTCGGGTGATGCTTGTGTGTTGGGTGCGTTGCGTGTGTCGGTCGCGTTTGCGTCGGCAATCGAAAGCGTCAGAGCTGGGCGATCGTGCCTTTCATGATGTCTTCGAGAAATGCGCGGTCGCAGACGGTGCGTCCGAGGGCGCGCAATCCGAAATAGCTGCTGATGTACATACGGGCGACGAGGAGTGCGGGCCGATCGGTGGAGAGTTCACCGCTGTGTTGTCCGATGGCGATCAGGTGCACGAGCACTTGTTCGATACGGGTGAGATAGGCCTGACTGATCTGGCGCACTCTGGGGTCTTTGCCGCCGCGTTCGAGGGCAGCGAAAAGACCCATGCAGCCGCGTCCCTTCTGGGGATCGAGGTCTTGGTCGATCCCCCATTGCATGAGGGCGCGCAGCCGGTCTTTGACCGCGCCGGGCGCGTTGAGAATGTCGACTTGCGTCTGAAGCCCGAGCGTCTGATAGCGCTCGAGGGCTTCGTGATAAAGGTTCAGCTTATTGCCGAAGGCGTTGTAAAGACTGCCGCGCCCGAGGCCGGTGCATTCGACGAGCGTCTGCGCCGACGTGCCTTCATAGCCGTTCGTCCAGAACGCATCCATGGCGGCGTCGATGACGGCCGCGTCGTCGAATTCTCTGGGTCTGCCGCTCATGTTGATGTGCCTTGATAAAAGGGGGCGAAAACGGGGTAAGGCATTGGACGACGTCAATACGCCAGTCCGGTAGACGAGACTATAGGCGATTATTTAACGACTGTTCCAATAACCCGATATCGGTTGTGGAATTGATGTCAGGGCGGTGGGAGATGCGGCGCGCAGAAACAAAAAAGCCGTCACGAGGACGGCTTCTTCGAAGAATCTTTGGAGCGGGCGATGGGAATCGAACCCACGGCTCTAGCTTGGGAAGCTAGGGTATTACCATTATACGACGCCCGCGAAGAACGCCATTCTAAGCGCGGTTTGGGGTTTTTGGCAATCTACCGTGTTTCTTCGGTCGGTACGATTCGGAGCGGAGCATCTTGAGATCGATTCCCTCGATCCTCCAAATTCTTTCTTTTCACTTATCCATCGAATGCAGTATTGACGCCATTCCCGATGTGGTGCATTTTGCGCGCGCAACGTCTTTGAAGGGCCGCGAAACGTGCCAATACACCGATGTTCCGCGGCGTCCCCCTCTCGTAACGTTACGTATTCGCCCTTCGTAACGCTTTCTCTCGTTTGCACCTCGTCGCCTTAGTTCGAACGTTGCACACACCGATCGAATTATTCAAATCCAATCGTCTTGATCAACTGAAGACAGTCATGGCGAAGACGCGTGCCTCTCGGTCTAAACCCTGACGCCGATTTTCAATCCCGATTCTCGATTGGCATACAAGTTGCTCAGTCTCTCCGTAGACGAACGGCAAGCTGGATTGGGCGCAACCATAACGCGCTCACCACTGATCCGGTCGTCTCGGGGGGATGATCACACACGAGGCGACACATCGTTCGCACGTGCTCGGTGGCCATATCTCCAGTGCTTTGAAGCCCATAACAGAAACAAAATTGGAGAAGCCACACCATGAAAAATGTCTCGTTAGCTCTGCTCGCTCTGTTCGCCTCGATCGGCGTTGCCCATGCACAAGTGCCGAGTGCTTCGGGCACCGGCATCATCAGCAACACCACCAACGTGTCCGGTTCTGCCGCAGCCGTAGCGCCCGGTCAGTCGTACACCGGTGCCAGCGCCACGCAGATGTCGTCGTTCACGCTGCAACCCGGCTCGACGACGAACACCTACGCCAGCACGCAGATGAATCTGGTGGGGACGACGCAGACGTCGGGCTCGGCACTGGCATTCAACGCATCGGTTGGCGGCGGTAGCGGTGGCGCCATCGCCCAAGGCACGACGAGCTCGACGGCCAACGGCACGCTTGCCTTCCCGAGTGCACATGGCACCGGTACCGGCAGCGCGACGTCCGGTACATCCAACTACGCACAGGCGGGCAGCAACGAAGCCAACTCGAACGCGTCAGCTAGTGGTGCGAACTTCTACAGCTCGATTCAACAAGACGTTGCCTACACCGGCCCGCAGTACAACGGGTTCTCGGTGACCAACACCACGAGTGCTGGCGGCAGTGCGAGTGTCGATAACATCGCTGCGACCGGGCTTGCCGCACTCACGAGTGCCAATATCAATCTGACCAACATCCCGAACGTGAACCAGATCGGCGCGGGGGCTACTTACAACGAGTCGTCGGGCTTCGCCAACACGCTGCACAACACGGCGAGCAGCAATGCGTCGTTTGGCGTGACCGTCAAAGCGGACAACACGTCGCCGCTGGCGGTCGTCCAACTGCCGACGCCGACGCACTAAGTAGCCGGTTGGCGCATGTCGCAGCTTCAACGTGACTTCGCCAACCGCTCGCCGGCAGCATCGCGTCGATAACGCATGACGCGCGCGAGCGGGCAGGTGCCCTACGCATCATCGGCACCTCGTCCGCCGCACGAGCGCACACAAAAAACACACTGAGGGGAAACATCATGAAGAAGATTGCACTCTTCGCCGGTCTCGCCATGCTCGCGTTCTCGGCGATCGGGCAGTCCATGACCGGCATGGGCAGCGGTACCGCTTCATCGGGCGCGACCGGCGGTGCGCTCAACATGGATTCACACGCGATCTACAACACCGACACGCGTTTCTCGGCATCGACCGCCGTGGGGCCCGCGCTGACAACGTCAACCGACACCTGCATGGGATCGACCAGTGTCGGTGGCTCGGGCACGATGTTCGGCTTTTCCATTGGCACCACTTGGACCGACCATCATTGCGAGACGCTCAAGAACGCGCGAGAACTGCGCAGCATGGGGCAGGTGAAGGCATCGGTGGCCGTGTTGTGCACCATCGCCGAGAATCGCTACGCGTTGGCGGTGACGGGGGTGCAGTGCCCGATGACCCAAGACGAATGGGAGCGCGCCGGGCGTCCGACGCTGAACTCGGAAGGGCTCGCCAATACCAAGGAAGGCAATCTGGGGTTGGTGGTGCTCAACGATGCCCTCGCCGCGCAAGCACAACCGCAACCGGTATCGACACCCCAAACCAAGCAGGACGAAATCGAAAGGCGGCTCGCTCAGGTGCGTGTCGAGCAGGAACAACTGGCACGGGCACTTGATATCCAGCTCAGGGCCTTGCGTATCGCGCAGTCGGACCGCGCGAAGGTCGGTTCGAATTGAGCACCTGCGCTCTGGCCCCCGCGATCCCGGTTCAGCGACAATCGATGCGTCGCGTTCACGGCACGCGGGAGCGCCACCGCTTACCTGACCCCGCCAAAACTGCGTGACCCGTTGCCCGCCGTAGTTTGTCTGTAATGGCACTGTCCGTTGAGCCGGCTGCCGTCGTAACGCAGCTTCTCCGGATAACCGTCGTTCGCCGATTTACACGCGATGAATTCGACCGGCTGGGTGTTGTCGGGCGCGTTGACCTCGATGAACGACGACGCGCCGACAACGACGTTGGCCGAAGCACTCGTGCGGTAATTCGTGCAAGCATTGGATGTCACATCGAAGCCAGTGCGTGCCGCGTTGCTGATGCTGGTGTAGCAATAGATCATCGACACTTCAAAACCGCAGCTATTGTTGATTCGCATCGAATACTTGTGGCTGCGCGTCAGGCTCAAGCAGTTGTTGACCATCGGCTGCGTCTCGGCGCCGTTCATCCCGCTGGTTGCATTGCCACTGGCCGCTGTGTTCGGCGCGCTGTACGCCCGCGCCGCGCTGCCACCACCGCCAGCAGAACTATTCATGACAGATGCCGCCGCCTGAAGCTGTGCGGCGTTCTTCCCGCCCGCCGCCGCCAGACCTTGCGCGATGGCGCCCAGCACCGCTCCGAATCCGGCACCGCCGCTGCTTGTTTGACTCGACGCCTGTGCCGGCTCATAGCGCAGCGCAATGCGCTTGCCATCGGTGTATCTCGCAATGGCCTCGCCATTGGCGGCGCTCAGGTTGCCGTTCATGAAACTGCCATTGCTTTGATCGCCCTCAAAGCGATTGCCGTTCGCATACGTGTAAATGCCGTACCCGGTGCGCTGGCCATCGACAAAATCACCGGAATACGTGTCGCCGCTGCTCCATGTGTAGTTGCCTTTGCCGGTACGGAGGTCGTTCTCGAACGCCCCTTGATAACGATCGCCGCTCGCCCAGTAATACTCGCCAATGCCCTGACGTTTGCCTGCCCGCATGGTGCCGACGAAGCGTTGCGAATAGCTGCCGTCCTGAAACCAGGTCAAGGTCCCCGGGCCGTCGACATAGCCGCCCACACACGCGCCATCCCAAGTCACGGTTTCCGTGCTCGTCGCCGATGGCGTTCGGTTCCACGTCTGGCAGCCTTGCGTGGTCATTGTCCAAGTCGATGGAAGGGCTGGCGCGCGCGGCGCCGATGCGCATGCGGCGAGCGTGCTCAGGCTGCCCAGCAAAACGAGTTTCGTGAAATCAAGTGCGTTTCTCATGGTCTTCTCCCCACGTTCTGAGTGTTATCGATCCGACGCTCGTATGGATCCGAATCCACCGGGTCGTGAGGACGGCGGCGGCAAGCGTGGACACCCTTATGCAGGGTTTCGCAAGCGAAGATTACTCAGTGGGAGGCACAAGCTCCATCATCCATGTTGATGATGGTCGAACGGCGGGGGATTACCAGCGCGTGATGCTGGTACTTGGAAAACAGTCGTGCGAGAGCTATGCCGCTTCCGGCTTTACCGCACGCGAGCGGCGCAATTCGACCACCTGCACCTCGCCAGCGGCACCAGCAACCGCACGCGCGCGCAACTGCCCGCAACCGCCGTCGACGTCCTGACCGGCGCTGTCTCTGACCTTGGTCAGCACGCCGCGGCTGTGCAGATAGCGGACGATCTCGCGAATGCGTTCGCGATCGGGGCGCTGGTAGTCGTCACCTTCGAGACTATTGAAGGGAATGACGTTGAGCACGCCATATTTCCCTTTGAGCAGGCGCACGACGGCGTCGAGTTCATCGTCGCCGTCATTGATGCCTTTGAGCAGCGTCCACTGGTACTGGATCGGATAACCGGTGTCGCGGGCGTACTTTTCACCGAGTTCGACCAGCGCATCCGGTGCGATTTTCGGCGCGCGCGGCAGCAGGTGCGCGCGCAGTTCCGCCTTGGTGGTGTGCAGCGATAGCGCTAACGCCGGCTTGATGCGCTGGCGCGGCAGTGCCTCGAACACGCGCGGGTCGCCCACGGTGGAGAACACGAGATTCTTGTGGCCGATATTGCCTTCGGTGCCCAGCAGGTCGATGGCTTCGAGCACGTTCTCAAGGTTGTGCGCCGGTTCGCCCATGCCCATGAAGACGACTTTCTTCACGGCACGCAGACGTCGCGCCAGCACGACCTGCGCCAAGATTTCCATGCTCGAAATCTGGCGGATCAGACCGCTCTTGCCGGTCATGCAAAACCGGCAGCCAACCGCGCAGCCGACCTGCGTGGAGACGCAGAGTCCGTCACGTGGCAGCAATACGCTTTCCACCATCTGCCCGTCGGCAAGTTCGACGAGCAGGCGCGAGCCGTCGTTGCCGGCATGCTCGGAACGCACGCGCGCGAGCGCATCCAGTTCTGCGGTGATCGTGGGAAGGGCGTTGCGTAGCGCCAGCGGGAGGAAGTGCTCCGAGCTTCGACGCCGCGTGCCGGTGTCGAGCGCCTGACCGTCCAGCCAGACGCGCGCCACCCGGCCGCGATGGACGGGCTGAGCGCCGAGTGCGGCGAGGCGTTGGTCGAAGTCGGAGAAGCGCATAGGGTGCGGATTCTACGCCACTTGCGCTCGGGCACTCAAGGCGACGGCATGACACCATTGGAAGACCAATATCACACCGCGCCGTGACACTACGCGCCTTGGGTCAGGTCAACCCATCACCACCGATACCGATACCCCACCTGTCCGTACACATTCCGACGGTAATCGCCGCCCATGTTGCGGGCGTACTTCACACTCGCGTAAAGCGACGACGTGCGACCGAGGGTTGCATCCAGACCGGCACCGATTTCAAACCACGTCTTTGCAAGGCTGCTGTCGAAGCTCGCGCCCGCCACGTTGGTCGCACCCGGCGACAGGAAGTCGTGCACGACGTCGGCGCTCACGTAAGGAGACGCCGACCCAGCCCCTGCGACGTTCGCCAGATCCGGGGCAGCGAACTTGACGCCCAGACGCCCACGCAACGCATTCGTCGTGTTGCCCGACACCGTCGACAAGCTGTCGCTGAACCCGTTCAGATGCAGGTACTGATAAGCCAGTTGCGCCTGCGGCTCCACGGTGAAACCCGAGCCGAGAATCGCGAACCGGTGGCCGATCTCGCCGGAGAGTGCCGCACCGAAGCCGTTTTGCGTGGCCCCAATGCCCGTCACATCGCTGTACTTGTTGCGATAGTGCGTGACCTGGGTCGTCACGTCGGCATAAGCGCCCTGCGGCAGAATTCGTGTCCAGTAGGCGCCCACCGATTGCGCCTGCATGTTGACCGAACCGGTCGCCGCCGAGAGCGTCGGGTCAAGCGTGCGTGCGCTGTCGGAGAACGACGCCGATGCCGTCCCGAACGTGGCCGTCACCCCCGCCAGCGTGCTGCCGCCCCAGCCCGATGCGTCGGTATTCAAACGCCACTCGCGCCCGAACTGGGCCGCGAACATGCGCTCATCCGCATCGAAACGCCCCGACATATTGGCGTCCATCGACTTGCCGTACACGCGGCCCCACACGCCATTGGACGTGTCGTCGCCCGCAGTGCCGGTGGCTCGCGCATTGCCCATGCGTTCCTGCAAGCGGCCCAGCATGGTGAAACCAAAATCGGTGTTCAACTGCGGCGTCATGGCGTAGGCAACCGTCGCTGCGCGGTAAGCAGTCTGGCCTGAGGCGTATGACGTCGACAAGAACCAGCTCGGGTCGCCGCCCGCCGGACCGATCTTGCGAAGCAGGTATTGATATGCGCCCGCCTGAATCGGCGCATCAAGCTTGAATGCGCCGTCTGAGGCCGTCCCGTTGACCTGCACGAGCTGAATGCCGCTACCCGAGGTCGGCGTGCCGGTGCCCGAGACCTTCAGCTTGAGCAGGGTCGTGCCGCTCGCATTGCCGTTGATGACGAGTTTGTCGGATGCCGTTGTGCCGTCGGCGGCGATGGTGGCGCCCATCAGCGCGGTTGCGTTGTTGCCGACGTAGTCGCCCGCAATCGTGAACGTGCCGAGATTGCCTGTCGTGGCCCCGGGCGATGCGCTGCCGACCGCGAGAATACCGGCGTTCGTCACGCTGCCCAGCGTGCCGCCGTAGCCTGCCAGCGTCGCACCGGCAGCCACCGTCGTCAGGCCGCTCCCCAGTGTCGCGTTGCGGTGCGAGGCGTCACCAACGATGATGGTGGCACCGCTGGCAATCGTCGTCGCGCCGGCGTACGTGCTTGCCCCGTTGAGAGCAATCGTGCCCGCGCCGAGTGCCACTGCCGAGAAGTTCGAAATCGCGCCGTTATAGCTGAACGCGTTGCCGCTGCCGGGCGTGATCGTCAGGGTACTGGTGCCCGTGCCACCGGACACGTCGCCGTTCACTACCGCTGCGCCGCCAATAATTTGGAGGCTGCTGTTGCCGCTGCCCAGATCCACGGCTTTGCCGCTCTGATCGGCCGTGATCGTGCCGTAGTTGATCACCGTCGCGTCGTTGGCGCCGGTGTTGACGGCGGCTGCCGTCGCACCGCCCCCTTCAAGCACACCGCCCGCCTGATTGATGATCGTCACCGTCATGGCGTTGCGGCTGCCGGTCACGGCAATCGCCGAGTCGCTTTGCCCGCGAATGAGGCCGCTGTTGACGATGGTCGAATTGACGTAGATGCCCTGCGGTGCGATGGCCAGACCCGTGGCCGGGTCCTTGTCCACGCCGGCGAGCGTGATGCCGCGACCGATGCCGCCGGGCGTGTTCTCGCCGACGATGGTGCCGCTGTTGACGATCGTGCCGCCACCGACCGTGACGCCTTCACTCACGTCGTTGAAGGCGCGCGCGCCGCGAATCGTGCCCGAATTGGTGATGTTGACGATACCGTCGACGTCCACACCATCGCCGTCGCCCGTCACGCCATTGCCAATGATCGTGCCGCTGTTGTTGATCGTGACGACTTCCTTGGCATTGAACCCGTCGATGTTGATGCCCGAACCGTTCATGCCCTGAATCGTGCCGCCGGCATTGTTCGTGACGGAGAGCTTGAACGTTCCGTCCGTGGTCGTATCGACACCGCCGGTGATGCCGTGGCGCGCGCCTTGAATCAAGCCGGTGCCCGCATTGACGACGGTGATGCCGCTGTTGGACTGGGCGTCGATACCGTCGCTGCTGCTCGTGCTGCCGGGGTTGTTGGTCGAGCGGATGATGCCCGCGTTGTTGACCACGCCATTGACGCCGGGGCGCACGGCATCGGCTTCGTTTGCCTGAATGACGCCACCGGCGAAGTTGTTCAGGACATTGGTGCCGGTCGTGATCGCGTTGAAGTCGATCGCCTGACTGCCGCCGCCGGAGTTGTTGGTCGATGTCAGCGTGCCGTAGTTGTTGAACACGACGTTGCTGTTCGCCTTGTTCATCTGGATCACGTCGGCGTCGAACGTGGTGATGCTGGCCCCAACTCCGTTGGTGACCGTCAGGGTCAGGCCCCCGGTGTTGTCGCGTATCGCGCGTCCGGTGCCCGTCATATTGATCGAGCCGTTGTTGACGATGGTGGCGTTGCCGGTCGCGGTAATGCCGACACTGCTGCCGCCCACGGACAAGACGCCGCCGCTGGCAATCGTGCCGGATTGCCCGCTGGAGAGCGTCTGCGCGGTGGTGGACGTCTGTCCGTTATTGATGAGGAAGTTGGCGGCGAGGGCGTGCTGCTCGGCGAAAAGCGCGATGACGCCTGCCAGAATGGCAATTGGTTTCATAAACCCCGATGTCCTCTTTGGAACTTGTTCGAAGTCGCAGAGTATTCGTCGGTGTCATGACGAATTGATGAAATGCAGTGAAAGATTGACGTGATCGGCGTAAATCACGTCATCAATTTAGTACAACCCCGCCACCGTATTTTTCTGTAAATCCCGGTCGTAGGTCTGCGCATCAAAATGGCCGCCGCTCAGGCGTTTATGCATCTCGCCGGTACTCGGCAAGCGCTCTCGTGGGATTTGTGTTTCCTGATCCCACAAGCGGGAGCGCACGATTGCCTTGGCGCAATGGAAATACACGCGGTCGATCGACACCACGATGACCGTTTTCGGCAACTTGCCGCTGACTTCAAAGCGCGCGAGCAAATCCGGGTCTACCGAGATGCGGGCGCGTCCATTGACGCGTAACGTCTCACCAATACCGGGAATCAAAAAGAGAAGCGACACGCGTGGGTCGGCAATGATATTGCGCAGATTGTCGATTCGGTTATTGCCCGGCCGATCGGGAATCGCCAAGGTTCGTTCGTCCAGAATTTGAATAAAACCCGCCGCATCGCCTTTCGGAGAGCAGTCAGTCCCCTCATCGCCGACGGATGCCAGCGCCACAAACGGACACGCCCTGACGAACGCCTGATAGTCCTCGTTGAGGTACGTCAGCTCTTTCCATATCGCACGCTCACCCGGCTCGCCGTAAATCGCGGCGAGTTGTTCCACGCTATTGACCTCATGATTCATGTGACGCTCTCGTAAGTTTCGGTACTGGTGCCATCCGCTGCGGGCAGTATAAATTCGTTGCCGATACCCTGTCATTTTTTACAGCTACGCTTTCGGCGCCTTCCAAGGGAGGCTTTGCGGGGTCGCTCGCCGCTGTGTTTAGCGAGATAGGGGCGGCTCTCGAATCGTAAGACAAATGCGGGCGATCGTTTTAAACTGCCAAGCGCATTCGGCGCGTCGACCAACGTGCGGTACCGAATGTCCTATCAATATAAACACGAATATTTCTGCTGACTCGGCAGGACCAGAATCTATTTAGGGGAAAGCAATGGGCTTTATCTTCTTTATCGTCATCGTGGCGTTCGTCGCGTGGGCGATCATCTATCAGAAGAAGCTTCAACGTCAGCGCGAGGAAGCTCGCCAACGCTATGCAGCGTCGCTCGATGCACTGAAGAAAGATCCGACCAACGCCGATCTCAAGCAGACGACGCTCGCGCTCGGCCGTGAGTATTCGAATCTCACGCGCGACAAGAAGGGTAATACGCTGTTCGACGAAGTCGCTCTGATGAACGACATCAACGCCGCGTGTGCAGGCGCGACGCACCCGGGGGCAGCGAGCGCGGCAGCGCCGGTCCCGGCGCAGGCCAGCGTGGAAGACCGCATCCTGAAGCTCAAGGACCTCCTCGACAAGGGCCTGATCACGGAAGGCGATTTCGAGAAGCGCCGAGGCGAAATCCTTGCCAGCATCTGACGGCACAAAAAAAGGCTCCTCCCGGAGCCTTTTTTCTTAAACGTTCGAAAGCGCTCACATCTCTCGTGCCCGCAACGCCGTCTTCAACACCTTCCCGTAGTGATTCTTGGGCAGTGCATCCACCGCGACATACCGCTTCGGACGTTTGAATCGCGCGATGTGCGCGAGGCAATGTGCATCCAGCGCGCGAGTGTCCAGTTGTGTGCCGGGGCAACTCACCACATACGCCACGATCACCTCGCCCCATTCCGGATCGGGCTCACCGATGACGGCCACCTCGGCCACGTTGTCTGCGCGCAATAGTACTTCCTCGACCTCGCGCGGATAGATGTTCGTGCCGCCGGAAATGATGACGTCTTTCGAGCGGTCCTTCAGCGTGAGAAAGCCATCGTCGTCGAGTACGCCGATGTCGCCCGTCCACAGCCAGCCGTTGCGAAGCGTCTTTGCCGTCGCTTCTGGATTTTTCCAATACCCCTGCATCACGACATCGCCGCGCACCACGACCTCACCGGGCGTGCCCGAGGCGACGGGAACGCCGTCGTCATCCACCACTTGGACTTCCACCATCGCGTGTGCGTGGCCGACCGACGCGAGCCGTTGTGCCCACGCCGGGTGCTCACTCGCGGCAATGCAATCGCGCGGCAACACCGTGATCGTCATCGGCGACTCGCCCTGACCGTAGATCTGGACGAAGCGTGAACCCATCACGGCAAGCGCTTGTTCGATATCGGCCGTGTACATCGGCCCGCCGCCGTACACGATCGTTTTGAAACCGTCGGACGATGCGCCCGAGGCCTGCGCATGCCGGACCAGACGATTGACCATGGTCGGCGCAGCGAAGCACGAGATGCCACCGAGTGACGCCGCCAACGCAAACATTTCCTCGGCATCGAAACCACCCGAGGCGGGGAAAACGTGTCCCGCCGCCTGCATCATGAACACCACGCTATACAGCCCGGCGCCGTGCGACATCGGTGCCGCGTAGAGCGTGCGGTCGTCGCGTCCGATGGCATCCACATCCGCGAGGTAACACGCCGCGAGCGACCAGAGATTGCGATGCGAGAGCATCACGCCCTTCGGTCGCCCCGTTGTCCCGGAGGTGTAGAAGATCCATGCCAGATCCCCATTCTCCCGGGAGACGACTGCACTCGTTTGCGATGCCGAGCCACCTGCGGCATTCACCCACCCCTCGATGCGCGCATCGTCCGGTGCGATGCGAATCGCTGGCACTTCCAGAAACTCGGCAATGGCATGGAGATCTTCCGCTTCCGTCAGCACCCCCTCGGCTTGCGCATCACTGACGATGAACGCGGCTTCGCGCGGATGCAGCTTCGCGTTGATCGGCACGGCGACCAGACCTGCCCACCAGATCGCATACAGCCATTCGAGGTACTCCGGGCGATTGCGCATCCAGAGTGCGACGCGCGCACCTTCCGCGAGACCGAGCGAGCGCAGGCCGTGCGCAATGCCAGCGCAACGTCGTGCCAGCGCGGCGTAGTCATGCTGCGGCGAATCACCGAGATAAGTTGCGATGTGCGAAGGGTGCCGAGCAGCGGCGCGGGCAAGCGTATTGGCAATATTCATGACAGGAAGCGAGCGCGCCACACCCGGACAGCGTGCGACGCGCGATCAGAAAAAAGTGAGAAAACGGTGCGAGGGGAAACCGCGCCCATGCTGTGCCGGGCGCGTCGTCAAATCAATGGGCAGGCGTACGTGCGGCCCCCGGCGCAACACGACGACTCGCGTCCCCCGAGCGTTGCGTCGCCACCGTCAGGAACGCGAAGAGCAACAGCCCGTAGAGCAGCACCATCACGCCGAGCGTGCTCATGCTCGCGCCGTATCCACCGAAGGTGTCCTTCGCCCAACCCGTCAGATAAGGGCCGACGAAACCGCCAAGGTTGCCGACCGAATTCACGAGGCCGATACCGGCGGCCGCCGCGGCCCCCGTCAGGAACATGGGCACCAGCGGCCAGAACAGGATGTTCGACGCCAGAATCCCCGACGCTGCGATGCAAAGCCCGACGATCCCCACGACCGGCGAAGTCGCATTCCCCGCGATCACCAGCCCCACGGCACCGATTGCTGCGGGCACGAGAATGTGCCAGCGACGCTCGCCAGTCTTGTCGGAGTGCCGCGCGTTGATCACCATCGCGACACCGGCGCACAGATAAGGCAACGCGCTGAGCAGCCCCGCACGCGTGTTGTCCAGACCGCCGATGCCTTTGATGATCTGGGGCATCCACAAGGTGATGCCGAACAGCGCGGTGATGTTGCAGAAAATGGCGAAGGCCAGCAACAGCACTTTTCCGGAGAGCAGTGTCTGCATCACGCTGTACTGACGCGCACTTTCCTTGGCGGCGCGCTCCTGTGCGAGCGTTCGCACGAGCCAGTCGCGCTGTGCGCCGGTCAGCCACGTCACCTTGTCCGGTGAATTGCCGAGCACGAAGTAAGCGATGACCCCAACCACGACCGCGAGCGCGCCTTCGAGCAGGAACATCCACTGCCAGCCGCGCAGGCCGGCGAAGTCGTGGAACGAGGTCAGGATGGCGGTAGACAACGGCGCCCCGATCAAGACCGCGAGCGGCAGACCCAGAATGAAGATCGCCGTCGCGCGCGCCATGGCGCGTCCCGGGAACCAGAGGCTGAGGTAAAGCACGATGCCCGGGAAGAACCCCGCTTCGGCCACGCCCAGCAGGAAGCGCATCACGTAGAACGACGTCTCTCCCGACACGAACGCGAAGCCTGCCGAGACGATCCCCCACGTGACCATGATGCGAGCAATCCAGATACGTGCCCCGACCCGATGAAGGATCAGGTTGCTGGGCACCTCGAAGACGAAATAGCCAATCGAGAAGATGCCCGCACCGAAGCCGTAGACGGTCGCGGTGAACCCGAGATCGCCATTCAGATGCAACGCGGCAAAGCCGACGTTCACCCGGTCGAGGAACGCCACGATGTAGCAGAGGATCAGAAACGGCAGAATGCGGCGCAGTAGCTGACTGATCGTCTCCTGCGCGAGACGCGAGTCCAGCGCGGCGGCGTTATCGCCGCTCGCGACCGGTGGGCTCGCCTGAGATGCGGGGGTCGGGTTCAAGGGGTGTCTCCGTCATGGTGCTGTTATGAATGCTGGTCGCTGCCAGTTGGGTGATACGAACTTGCGGTATTGCACGACTTCGTTACGATTTACTGACTCACTGACTCACTACCGGCGTGGCCCTCGCGCCAGCCTTACCGCTTGTAGTCATGCCCGTGGCGTTCCAGCTTGCGCAACAGCGGCGGCCATTCGCGATCGCCCGAGCCGCGCAGATCTGTCACCCATTGCTCGGCGGTCAATGCGGCAATGTCATGTGGCGGAATTCGCAGTGCAGCGCCCGTGGCTTGCGCGAGCAGTTGCGCGCGAGCCGCTTTCTCCAGATAGAACATTTCCACAAACGCATGTCCGACCGAACGCCCGACGGTGAGCGTGCCGTGATTGCGCAAAATGAGCGCCGTGTGCTCGCCCAGATCGACCAGCAGCCGTTCGCGCTCGTCGGTGGTCAGCGCGATGCCCTCATAGTCGTGATAGCCGAGACGGCCGACAAAGCGCATCGCGTGCTGAGTGATCGGCAGCAGACCGTCTTCCAGTGCAGAGAGCGCCATGCCGGCTTCCGTGTGCAGATGCATCACGCAGGCGGCATCCTCGCGTGCCGCATGAATGCATCCGTGGATGACGAAGCCAGCCGCATTGGGGCGGTAGAGCGAGTGGCCGATAACGCGGCCCTCAAGGTCGATCTTCACGAGGTTCGACGCCGTGATCTCGTCGAACGACAAGCCCAGCGGATTCACCAGAAAGTGATGCTGCGGGCCGGGCACGCGCGCCGACAGATGGGTGTAGATGAGATCGTCCCAGCCATTGAGCGCACACAGTCGATACGCCGCCGCGAGATCCTCGCGCACGCGCTGCTCGGCCGGCGTCGTGCCGGTGTCGGCGAGCACTTCGCCGGCAGGCAGGTCAAATGAAGAAAAAACTGTGTCAGACTTCTGCATTCCGTTCTCCGAACCGACGTACCGCTAGCAAAGCGGCGACGATATTTATAAACTAAACGTTCAGTTTAGTATTTGTCTGGACCGAGCGAATGTCAAGTCAGTTGAATCCCGAATCTTCCACGTCAGGCCGGCGCGGTCGCAAACGTAGTGTCGAAGCGGAGCGCGCTGTGCTCGACGCGGCTTATCGGTTGTTGCTGGAGCAGGGGCTGGCCGCCACGACGATGGAGGCCATCGCGACGGCTGCCGGTGTGAGCAAGGCGACGATCTACAAGTGGTGGCCCAACCGCGCGTCGGTAATCATGACGGCGTTCCTGCGCGAAGCGGGGCAGGCGCTCCCGTATCCGGAAGAGTTGAAGCTCGACAGCATCTTTGCGCGACTGCTCAAGATGGCCGAAGAGTTTTGTGGACCGATGGGCACGATGATCAGTGCGCTGATCGCAGAAGGGCAGTCGGACCCGGAGATCGCGCAGGCGTTTCGCGATGGCTACGTCTCGGCCCGCCGCCAGCAGGGCGTGGAGATTGTGCGCGACGCCGTGGCGCGCGGTCTCATCAAGCCGGGCGACCCCGATGTCGTGCTCGATATTCTCTACGCGCCGCTGTACTACCGTTTGCTCGTCGGCCACAAGCCGCTGACGCGTGCGTTCGTGCGTGAGCACGTGAACCTCGTCATGCAGGGCCTGATCGGTCCGAATGGCACGGTGCCGACCTTGGCTGCGAAGGCCGTGCGCGGTGCAAAAGCGGTGCCGTCGAAGGGCGCGACGGCCAAAGCGGCGGCAAAAAAAGCTTGACGCGTCGAACCGGGTTGTGAATAAACTAAACGAATAGTTTAGAAATTAAAGCAACGACACAACCTGACGGAGACGCCCTGTATGAACACATCTTCTGGCCGCGCGAAGCGCATCTCGTTGGACGCGTTGCGCGATAGCGGACACGCCGTCGTCGTGACGGGGGCGAGCGGCGGCATCGGTCTGGCCGTCGCCAACCGTCTCTATGACGACGGTTGGCACGTGGTGGCCACCGACCTCGATCTGGCGCGACTGCGCGACGTTTTCGGCGAGCGTGCCGATACACCGAGAATGACGCTGGCCGCCATTGACGTAACCGACCATGCCGCGGTCGACGCGCTCGCCGCATCGCTGCGTGAGCGTGGCGGCGTGGCCGGACTCGTGAATGTGGCGGGTTTGTTGCAGGACGCCATTCCCCTGCTCGAGATGGACGACGCCATGCAGCGCCGCGTCTGGGAAGTGAACTACTTCGGCGCGCAGCATTGCCTGCGCGCGTTAGCACCGCTGATGACGCAGGCCGGAGCAGGCGCCGTGGTCAACATCACGTCGATCAACGAGTTGCGTCCGCTACCGCTGCACGCGTATTCGCCCACCAAGGTGGCGCTGGGGGCGCTCACGCAACTCGCAGCGGGAGAACTTGGCGCGTCGGGCATTCGCGTGAACTCGGTGGCGCCGGGCTTCACGCTCACACCGATCTTTGAAGACAAGCTTGCGACCGGCAAGCGCAGCGCGTCAGCCATCGAGGCGCATTCGGCGTTGGGACGTCTGGTCGGTACGGATGAAATCGCTGCGGCGGTGAGCTTCCTGATGTGCGACCAGTCGAGCGCCATCACCGGTGTCAGCTTGCCCGTCGACGCTGGCTGGCTGGTCAGTTCGCACTGGATGAACTTCCGCGAACTGGCACGCGCCGGCGCAGCGTAAGACGGGAGAGCCGGTAAGAGAAATCTTGCGGCGGGTGCAACATCCGCCGCAGGTGCTTACATGAAGAGGCTTGCGGTGTCCGACATGAACTTTGCGACCGGAGCGAGCCGGCTTGCCCACGAACCCACTGCAACCATTCCGTCCAAGATAGCCATCCAGGGCATTTCACACCTCCAGTGTTGGGTTTCATCGATCTCGCTGTGTTGGCGAGTTGATGCAACGATACCTGGCAGGGGACATTGGCGAAACTGAGACAAATCACAGTCGGCCGTTACTTCGCCCCCGCACGCACTACCGCGGCGCCGCCGAGCAGTTTGACCAACATCAGTGCGCCGGCACCGCCGCTTGCGATCGCCAGCAGCCACCACAGGGCCGGCATGTCGAAGACGGTCAGATTCTTCTCGTCTGTCGGCAGGTTCATGGTGCTCACAACCACGGCGGTGTTGTAGAACACGTGCAGCAGGATGCCGGGGAGCAGTGAGCGAGTCCGTTCGTACAGCTTTCCGGCCACCAGTCCGAAGATGAGGGCGACGACGAACTGATAGACGTTCAGGTGAGCCAGACCGAAGACTGCGGCTGAGTGCGCGATGGCCGTGCCCGCCGGATACTGCCGCAGAAAGCTGCGCAGGATGATGCCGCGATACAGCATTTCTTCGACAAATGGCGCGACCAGACACACGAGTACGAAGGAGCCGAGCCCGGTCTGCCGGTAAAAGTCATTGGAGGCTTGCAGCCATCCTCCTATCGGGAACATCTTCTCCACGCCGGTGCCGATCACCGTGATGAGCAGCAGCAATCCCGGCGTCAATAGCAGAATGGGCACCGTGAAAAGCCCCAGCGTGGCGCGCATCGAAGCGCGCCCCTGATGAAACAGATCCCGATAGCTGAGCTTGGTGTAGTGAAGCATTGCCCAAAATGCCAGCCCGTAAGCCAGCACACGGCCAATGCTGTAAGCCGCCATCGGGCGAATGCCGACGATATAGCTCAGTTGCACCACGATCGCATCCGTCACCATCTCGACAAAGAAGATCGCGATCACAACAAAGAAAGCTTCCAGCAGGTTCGGGAAGCAGTATTCGGTCGGTCTGTTGTTCATGACTTATGGTCTTGGGGGCTGATCGATGACTGCCCGCGATTTGCCTGCTATTTATCTGTCACTTCGCAGTCGTATTGGCAACACCGGCCAGCACGGTCGGTGCGACAAGCGTCACGTAATCCTGACCACGGTTTGCGACAATCTGTCGGAGAAATCCTGTGAACTGCGATGACTTATCGACGGTTTGCTTGCCGTTCGCCGAGTCGATTTCAAAGCCGAAGTACGTGGGCACGACGACCTTGTCGTTCACGGCCCACTGAATGACTTCCGTCACGGATTTCACCCCGTCGTACTTTGCGTGGAGGTTGGCGATATCGGTGGCCGCCCGGTCCTGATAGCTTTGCATCGAGGCTTTCAGCGAATCCGCATTGCCACCGGCCTTGGCCTTGTCCAGCTCCGCCTGATAACGCTCGACTTCCGATACGGCGTAAGCGCGGGACGTGTCCAGCACCTGTTTGGCTTTCAGTGCCGACGGTCCGTCCATGCCGGCCAATTGCGCCTGACTCTTTTCGTCGATTTGCTGAACGACGACCTTCTTTTCTTCCAGCAGTTTCGCGTAGCGATCCACGTCGCCGGCGGTGCCCTCGATGGCTTTGCTCAGGTTGTCGTTGCTGGCTTTGAGGTAGCCGTTGATGTCGTCGATCTGGGCGTCACGAACCTTGTTCAGCGCCGCGACGGCGTCGTTGAGCTCACAGCGGTACTCCACGGCCGATCGATTACTCGCGTCCTTGAACGTTTTCCAACTGGTGCTCTTGCAGGCCGCGCGATCCGACAACGCCGAACCGTAGGTGTGGGTTTGGTCGCCCGGGTAATTGGCAGCTTTCACCGTGCCGACGTCCGAGTCTTCACAACCCGTCAGCAGAGCGCAGAGGAGTGCAGTGGCGACGCCATATCGAATGCTCAAATTCATTTTTCCGCTATCTCACAAATCTCACATGAACGACAGGCCATCCCCGGCGAGTCCACCGCAGAGATAACGGCATCCATCCACGGATATTTAATCTGTTAACGGAAGACACTCTCAATTCTGTGAGGGGGCACGCAAACAAAAGCGGGCGCGCCAGAAACACGGCGCGCCCGCTTCATTACGTCAATCCAACGGTATTACCACCGATATTTAGCCGTCCCGATCACCGATGCCGTCGAGCCGTAATAGCACGCCCCGCCTGAGCAATAAGCGGCGTACTTGCGATTGAACAGATTGCTGCCGTTGACCGCGAACGACCAGTTGCCGGTGTCGTAATGGATGGCGGCATCGAACAGCGCCACGGCCGGCACGTCGAACGTGTTCTGCACGTCGCCCGCCGACGGTCCGATCACGCGCACCCCGGCACCGAAGCCCAGCCCGCGCAGCACACCGCCATGCAGTGTGTAGTCGAGCCAGAGCGAGCTCAGATAACGCGGCATCATCGTCGGACGCTTACCCAACTGCGACGCCGTGTTCGTCTTCATGACGGTCTGATTCAGATACGTGTACGACCCGATCGCGCTCAGCGAGTCGGTCAATTGCAGGCGCGCTTCGAGTTCGATACCGCGCGAGCGCACCTCGCCCGTCTGGATCACCGACCCGTTGTGCGCCGGATCGGCCGTGGTCACGTTCTGCTGCGTCAGGTTGTAGAACGACACCGTGTACAGCGCGTTATACGACTTCGGTTGGTACTTCACGCCGATTTCGTATTGCTCGCCCGTCGTGGGCTTGAGTGCCTGATTGAAGTAGTCGACGCCTGCCGTGGGCTGGAACGACTTGGCATAGCTGAAGTACGGGGCAATGCCGGAATCGAAGAGATATGACAGCCCGCCACGCCACGTGAACGCATGTGGACTCTGGTTCTGAATGCTCGCACTCGTGGTGGTCTGCGTCTGCACGTTCATCGACGTCCAGTCCTGACGCAGGCCGAGCAGCGCGGTCCATCCGCCGTACTGAATCTGATCCTGCATGTACATGCCGAACTGGTCGGTCGCCGTATCCACGCGCTTGTTCGTCGTGGTGATACGACCCAGCGTGCTGTAGTTGGGCGCGAACACGTTGAGCGTACCAATGGGCCCCGTGCCGCTGCTGGTACCGCTAAGCAGGCGCTGGTAGTCGAGCCCGACGAGCACTGTGTGCTGAAGCGGCCCGGTCGACAGCTTGCCTTCGATCTGGTTATCCCACGCGAACTGGCTCAGGTGCTCGCGGTCGAGAAACGCGTTCATCGATACCGTCGAGGTCGAGCCCGGCAGGTAGTTCAGGAAGAACGACTGGTGATAGTCGATGTCATCGTGCAGGTAGCGCAGATTCGAGCGGAATTTGAGGGTGTCGTTGAACGCATGTTCGAACTTGGCCCCGAACGAGTATTGCGTGCGCCGGAAGTAATCGACATCCGGATTGCCGACGTACGTGTTTGGGTCGATCTTGCCGTTCGGGTTGCCGCTCACGACGCCGCTGACCGGCAGCGAGTTGAACAGCCCGCCGGCCGGGTCGCGCTGGTAGCTGGCAAACAGCGTCAGCGAAGTGTCGCGCGACGCCCGGATGGTCACGCTCGGCGCGATCGCCAGACGTTGGTCTTTGATGCCGTTGACCTGCGAATTCGCGTCACGCGCCAGACCTGTTACGCGATACAGGATCGTACCGTCGTCCGTCACCTTGCCGCCCATGTCGAAGCCCGCCTCGAAGCGGCTATGACTGCCGAACTGCAACATCAGCTCATGCACCGGCTCGTCGCTTGGCATCTTCGTAATCAGATTGACGATGCCCGCCGGACTGCCCGCGCCGTAAAGCACCGACGCCGGGCCGCGCAACACTTCGATACGTTCAAGGAAATACGGATCGATGCGCGGATTCGCATAAAACGCGTTCGGCTGAAGAATCAGTCCATCGAGGTAGGTGTCGTACGAAAAGCCCCGGCCCCGCAATTGGTCGAAGCGGAAGTCGGTGGCGTCCTGCGACGACACGCCCGGCGTGTAGCGCAACGCCTGATCGATGGTCGTCGCGCCCTGTGCATCCATCTGGTCACGGGTGACGACCGACACCGATTGCGGCACGCGCACGAGCGGCGTGTCGGTCTTGGTCGCCGAGACACTGCGCTTGGCAACCACACCGTCAGTGCGCCCCGTTGGCGACTCCTCCCGGTCGGCCCGCACTTCCTGTGTCGGCAGGGCGACGGCGGACGGCACCCCGCTGTCTTGCGCGTGCGCCGCGCCGGAGACGGCGGCGAAGGCCAGCGGCACCCAGATCAACCCGCTTCCCCGGCGCCGCAGCGATCCCGGAACGCCCGTCCGGTGCTTGGCTGACTTCAGATTGCGCGACGGCTGCCGCGCGACGTTATCGTGTGTGTTTGTCATGTTAATAAAAATGCGTATCATTAACTTTTTACGTGAAGCGTCGTCCGCGGCGTCTTTGTCGGCCGGGGTACGGAGGGTTTGGCGGGGGAGTTGAGTTGTGCGCCGCGACGGTTCGGGCCGGCGCTGGCGGTCAAGGAGTGCCTGACGGGAGCCGATCATATCGCCGTTGGGGCAACGTGCGGCGACAACAATCGCCGCGAATGCGACAGATTTTGTCCTGACGGGACGGATTTGCAGATGTTATCAAGCGAGATGGACACCAAACGTACGCCAGTCACCGCCACCGGTCGGCGTCCGTTACCCCCGGTGATCGCCAATGCGATTGACTACCCCCATGGCATGCGGGAGCCCGCGCACACGCATTCGCGGGCGCAACTGATCTACGCGACGGCGGGCATGATTCGCGTGCGCACGCCCGGCGCGTCGTGGGTGGTCACGCCGTCGATCGGCCTGCTGGTCATGCCGCGCGTCGAACACGAGCTGGAAATGGTCGGCAGCGTGGCCTTCCGCACGATCTATCTCACCAGTTTCGAGGTGCCCCAGGAGGATCTGGAGGGGCTGCTGATTCCCGTGACCGGCTTACTGCGCGAAGCCATCGTCGCGATGACCGAAGCCCCCGAGCACTATGCGCCGGACAGCGTGCCGGGGTTGCTGGCCAATCTGATCGGCCGGTTATTGGGTGACGCGAGGCCGGGCGAGATGGATGCGCAGTGGCGGCTGCCATTGCCGGTACATCCCCGTCTGCGCAAGATTTGCGAAGCGCTGCTCGCCGAGCCTGCCAACAACGACACGCTCGAACTCTGGGCTGACCGGCTCGGCGCCAGTTCGCGCACGGTGTCGCGGTTGTTTCAGCGCGAGACGGGTGTCGCTTTCGCCAAGTGGCGTGAGCATATGCGGGTGTGCGAGGCGATGTGCCAGCTCTCGACGGGCACCGCGCCCGGTGACGTGGCCTCGGCGCTTGGCTACGCGGATACGGCTACCTTCGCCAGCATGTTCCGTCGTGTGTTGGGCGTGACGCCGCAGCGTTATCAAGCGGGTTTTGTCCTTCAGGCGTAATGGCAGTGAAAGCAGTGAATCGCGGCGTCTAGGGATGGGCGTCACGACGTTGCTTTCCGGAACCCACTGTCCACCGACGCGTTGTCACACAAGCCACCTAGAGTGGGGGGCCCTACCAAGCTGCCGGGCCTCCGAGATGACTGATCACGACAACCAACCCGTCTACGGTGACGCAACTCCCGGGGTGAACCCAGACGTCATGCCCGATCTCGCGCGCCGTCGCTTGCTCGCCGCAGCAGGCATCGGTGCCGTGGGGCTGGTCGCACCGCTCGGTGCGGAAGCTGCGGGCAAGTCGGCAGCCAAGGCGGACCCGTCGCCCGCAGGCGCCTCGCCCGATCCGGTAGTCACGCCGCCGGTCGCGGGCCTGCATCTCCAGTTCGGCGCCGATGCGTCGCGCGAGATCGTGGTGTCGTGGCACACGCTCCAGCCGGTCAAGCGTCCCCGCGTACTGCTCGGCCGCCCCGACGGCCGTCTGGAGAAAACGGTCGCTGCCGACGAAGTTCACTATGTCGACGGCAAGTCGAAGCAGACCGTGTATGCCTATCACGCCAAGATCGGCGGTCTGGCTTCCGATTCCGCCTATCTCTATGCCGCGTTGCACGACGGCGCAGAACCGCAATTCGGCACGTTCCGCACGGCACCGCGCGGACGCCAGCCGCTGCGCTTCACCAGCTTCGGCGATCAGGGCACGCCGACCCTTGGCAAACTCTTCACGCCGCCCGCCGGTGTCACGTTGCCGCCCACCTATGTGAACGACAACCTCGGCTCGCCGGTGGCTGGCGATACGGTGCTGGGCGTCGAGCGTTTGCGCCCGCTGTTCCACCTGTTCAATGGCGATCTTTGCTACGCCAATCTCGCACAGGATCGCGTGCGCACATGGTGGGACTTCTGGAACAACAACACGCGCAGTGCCCGCAATCGCCCGTGGATGCCGTCACCGGGCAATCACGAGAACGAACTCGGCAACGGGCCGATCGGTTATCAGGCCTACCAGACGTATTTCTCGGTGCCGCCCGCCGAGGGACAGTCCGATGTGACTCGCGGTCTCTGGTATGCGTTCACGGCGGGTGCCGTGCGCGTGATCGCCATTGCCAACGACGACGTGTGCTATCAGGACGCCGGCGACTCTTACGTGCGCGGCTATTCGAATGGCGCGCAAAAGGCATGGCTGGAAAAAGAACTGACGGCCGCCCGTGCCGACCGGTCGATCGACTGGCTAATCGTGTGCATGCATCAGGTGGCCATTTCCACCGCCGACAAATTCAACGGCGCCGATTTGGGTATCCGCGAGGAATGGCTGCCGCTGTTCGACAAGTACGGTGTCGATCTGGTCGTGTGCGGCCATGAACATCACTACGAGCGCTCGCATCCGATCCGCGGCCAGCAGGCCAACGGCACACTGACGCCGATTCCGGTCGCTACCGGCACTGAAGTCATCGACACCACGCAAGGCACCGTTCACATGGTGATCGGCGGCGGTGGTACGTCGGCACCGTCCAATCAGTTGCTGTTCAACCCGCCGTGCTGCCGCGTCATCACCGGTGTGGGCGAGCGCGACGAGAAGACCGGCAAGCGTCCGCCGATCTATGTCAAGGAAGATGCTCCGTGGTCAGCGGTTCGCAACGCCGCACGCGCGTACGGTTTCGCGTCGTTCGACGTCGACCCGGGACGCCATCCCGGCGATATGACGGAGATCCGCGTGACCTACTTCGATGTGGTCGGGCTGGATGGTCAGATCGCACCTTTCGAACGATTCACGTTGCGCCGTCCGCGTCGCGATGGGGCGGGCCGGGGGTGAGGTTTTTCGCCACGCTCGACCGTGGCGAGCGCCTCAGTCCTTGCCTTCGGCGAACGCCAGAATAGTGTCGTAAAGATGCTGCGCGGCGCTTGAGAGCACCAGACCCCGGCGGCGAATCAGCCCCATCGTGCGGGTGACCGCCGGCTCCACCAACGGCACGCTTCTCAGCACTGGGTGCGCACCCGGCGGCATCGCAAGCCGTGGCACGGCGGCGATGCCGAGGCCCGCTTCCACCAGACTCACGACGCTCATGACATGGCGCACCTCGCAAAACGAGCGCGGCAGGTCGGGCGTTTCGGCGAGTGCCAGATCGAGCACGAACCGATTGCCGCTGGCCTTCGCCACCGACAGATAGTCGTGGTCTTTCAGTTCGGACCATTTCACACGCTTGCGCGCCGCCAACGGATGATCGGCCCGGCAGGCCAGCACGAACGGTTCTTTGAGGATCGGCGCGAATTCGATGTTGTCTTCCTGCGCACCCAGATAGTTCAGACCGAAGTCCGCCTCGGCGCGGGCCACGCTCGACAACACGTCGCTGGCCCCCGAGTCGTTCACGCGGATCAGCACGCGCGGGTACGTCTCGTGATACCGGCGAAGCACTTCCGGCAGAAAGTGCCGCACGGCCGATGGCACGCAGGCCAGCGTCACTTCGCCTCCCATGCGTGTGGCGCCGTCGGTTAGACCTCGCAGGCTCTCCTCGAACTCGTTCAGCAGGTCACGCGCCTTACGGGCGAAGTCTCGCCCGAAGACTGTCAGGTCGACGCGGCGTGTGGTCCGCTCAAGCAGGCGAACACCCAGCGTGCTCTCCATCTTGGCAATCCGTCTCGACAGGGCCGATTGCGACAGATGAATTTCCTCGGCGGCGGCCCGGAAGCTGCCCCGCTCGGCGATCGCCACGAAGGCGCGCAGGTCGCTCATTTCCAGATTCATGCGTCGTATGCACTAATGGTTGTGATTTTTGCGATTCTAATGCGTCGCCAACTCGCGCATGATCGAAGGTCGCCCCATCGAAGGGTGCAACAACAAGAAATGCATGGAGGATAGACACATGAACACGATCAATCGTCGCGCCGCCCTCAAGGCTGGCGCCGTGGTTTCGATTGCGGCAGCCCAAGGGCTGGTCCAGCGCAGCATGGCCGCCCCGGCACCGGCGGCAGCGTCGGGTGCTGGCGCCGACACGGGCGCAGCGGGGCAGGGCGTGACGCGCACGCTGGCGCGCTACATCGTCACCGCGCGCTACGAAGACCTGCCCGCGAACGTGCGCAAGGAAGGCACGCGCACGTTGTTGAACTGGATCGGCGTGGCTGTCGGCGGCTCGCGTCACGAGACGGTCGATCGGGCTGTCGCCGCGCTCACGCCGTTCTCCGGGCCGCCGCAAGCGCATCTGCTGGGCCGTACGGAACGCTTCGACATCATGAACGCTGCGTTCCTGAACGGGGTGGCGAGCCACATCTTCGACTACGACGACACCCATCTCAAGACCATCATTCACCCGGCGGGTCCGGTCACGTCGGCGTTGCTCGCCTTGGCGGAATACCACCCGATCACGGGCCGCGACTTTCTCAATGCGCTGGTGCTTGGCGTCGAAACTGAATGCCGCATTGGCAACGCCGTCTACCCGAATCACTACGACGTGGGCTGGCATATTACCGGCACTGCCGGGGTATTCGGTGCGGCAGCGGCGGCGGGCAAGGTGCTGGGGTTGAGCGAGCAGCAGATGGTCTGGGCGCTGGGGCTGGCGGCGTCGCAGCCGGTCGGGCTGCGCGAGTCGTTCGGGTCGATGAACAAGAGTTTCAATCCCGGGCGTGCGGCCAGCAACGGGCTGTTCGCAGCATTGCTGGCGGCGAAGGACTTCACCAGCTCGGACGGCATGATCGAAGCCAAGCGCGGCTGGGCCAACGCCATCAGCACCAAGCAGGACTACCGCGAGATCACTGAAGGGTTGGGCCAGCGCTACGAAGCGGCGCTCAACACGTATAAGCCGTTTGCGTGCGGCATCGTGATCCATCCGGCCATCGATGCGGCGATTCAGTTGCGCAATGAATACAAGCTGACGGCAGACCAGATTGCAGGCATCGAGTTGAAGGTCAACCCGCTGGTGATCGAGCTGACCGGCAAGAAGACGCCGCGCATCGGGCTGGAAGGCAAATTCAGCGTGTATCACTCGGTGGCCGTGGCGATCATCGAGGGCGCGGCGGGCGAGCGTCAGTACAGCGACCGCGCGGTGCAGGACCCAGCAGTGATTGCGCTGCGCGACCGCGTGACGGCGACCATCGTGCCGTCGATCAAGCCGGAACAGGTCGACATGACGATCACGTTGAAAGACGGCCGCAAGCTGCATAAATTCATCGAGCACGCCATCGGCAGTCTGGAAGTGCCGATGACCGACAAGCAACTCGAAGCCAAATTTCTCGATCTGGTGAACGGCATCCTGCCGGACGCGCAGGCGCATCGCCTGATCGACACCTGCTGGCACGTGGAGACGCTTGGTAACGCGGCGGATATCGCCACGCTGGGCGCGATCAAGGCCTGACATCGGGGCAGTGGGTGGCGGTGAGGGGTAGTCGGGCTACCGAGTTGGGATAACATCTCGGCTGCCTCGCTCACTGGAAACCACTTCCGAAGCATGATCCAGCGCTATTGGTCCGGCTGCATGACGTGCGTCACTTGGGTCACCCGGCTGCCGTCGGTCCCGCTGATGTTCGTTGCGCTCCTGCTGACCTACATGGCAGCGGTGCCGGTCATTCTCGTCACGCTGGCGATGCCTGAGCTTTCGCTCGCCGGGCCGGGGCTCGGCAGCCGTGGCGCGGGGGCGATGATTTTGTTGGGCTGCCTGATCGCGCCACTGCTCGAGACGGCCGTCTTCCAGTGGGCGTGCATCCGGTTGCTCAACCGGTTCAAATGCCCGACGGGCATCACGATTGCCATCTCCGCAGCGCTCTTCGCACTGGCCCACACCTACAGCGCCGTCTATGTGCTGATGACCTTTGTCGTCGGACTCGTGCTGGCCGGCACCTTCGTCATCGAAGACCAACGAGGCGGCCGCCCGTTTCTGGTGACCATGGCGGTGCATATGATGCGAAACGCCATCACCACCGTGTACTTCCTGTACTTCGCTACGCCGGGATAGCCCGGAAATTGCGGGGCTACCCCGGTCGCGCAAGGCATCTCAGGGAGACGTCCGTCCGTGCGCCGCGCGCAGTCGGCGAGTGATATCGGCGTCGGTGATCACGACCGCGTCGAACGTGTGCTTGTCGTCGCTGGCGACCACGCCGGGCAGACAATTTGCCGACGTCGCGCCGCAGAACACGTCGACATGATTGCCCTTCACACCGCCACCGGCGTCCCCTGCGAAGAAGTAGCCGTCGTGCCGGATCTTCTCGCCATCGACCTCGACCATCGCTCCGCGTGCCGCAGCGATATAGACCACAGTGCCGTACGGAATGACGCTGCTGTCCACCGCGATGGTGCGCAACGGCACCAACTGATACCCGTTCACGCCGTCACCAAAAGGCCCCTTGGCGACTTCGAAGTAGCTCTTTCCCGTGCTCTTGATCCACGGCTTTTTGCGGGCATCGATCTTGAGCGTCGCGGCACAGTCGACCTGCTGGGTGCCCGTGCCCGCGTAGTTCAGCGTGCGGCGCGTGTTGCCTTGCGCGACCTGAACGGTCCCTTCAATGGCGCTCAGACACCAGTCGCGTGGCGAGATGTTGTCCGACAGCGCATTGCCGGCGGCATCACGCAACGGGATACCCGTGGGCACGCTCGCAACCGTGTTGACGTAGTAATGCGTCGCCCAGAGCTTCTTCGGCGTGGCGCTGGCGGCGGGCGCCGGAAAATCGAAGTCGGACTGCTGGGCGGTGCCCGCGTAAGCCGTCAACGGCGATGCGAGCAACGCAATGACGATAAGGCGGCGAAGCGTCATGATTTTCCTTTCGTGGCTGGCGATCAGGTGCATGGCGAGAGTTCGACCGGGATGATCTTCGTGTCCTTATCGGTGATCAGGCTTTTGAGCGTGCCCATGTATGAGAAGTACATGGCGGCGGCGCTCTCATCGAGTTGGGACGGCATCGGCAACAACGCTGCCATTTTTGCATTGGCAATGCCATGGACCGACAAGCTGATGCTGCCGTCGAACTTGCTCGCGTTCGCCGATGTCGAGAGGAAGCCGAAAAGGTTGGAGAGCGAGAGCGAGCCGGATTTGGAGAAGTAATGAATCTTCATCTCGATCGAAATGCCGTTTTTCTTCTTGGCATCGTCGGTCCGGTACTGCTTGAACGTGTAGAGCGTCAGGAATTCTGTGCCGTCGGCCTTGGCTTTTCCAACGACGGCCTCCAGCGTCACCCCGTTGATGACTTGGTAGGTCGTGAGACTGGTTTCAAGCTCGTTCAGCTGTTCAGGCTGGATATCGAGCTCGCTGACCTTGGTCGTGGCTACCAGGGTCTTTTGGGGGGCAAACAACGGCTGAAGTTGTTGCACGGTGAGACTCTTGTTCAGGAGGGCAGCTTCGGAAGTACAGGATGGATCTGCCGCCCAGCCCAGAGAAGGCACAAAGGCGATGGCCACCGCACTGACGGCGGTGATGGCCGAATACCGGTTCATATCGTTTCCCCTGCGGCGCTTGGCGCCGTTACAGCATCGTCATTATTTTTACCCCGCAGCGTGCCGGTGTTGGCCGAAGACTGCGGGACTTGTCTTTCAGAACGTGCTATCTACGACGCGCCGTGACGGGTGACCCGATGCCACCGGCGCGCGTCAGAAAATAAGGGAAACGAAAATCGTTGGGAATCCTTCAAATGGACGATGGGCAGGGCGAGCCTTCGTCCGGGCGGGGTTCGCCGGTATCGGGGAATTCAATTCCCGGATTTTCGGTACAACGCCAGCCCGCCTGCGAGGGAAAACATCACGACGGCACACACGCGGTTCAGGCGTTTCAGGCCGCGTGCCGTCATCAGACGCGCCGCCTGCACGCCACCGGTCGCGTACAACGTCATCACGACGATATCGACCAGCGCAAACACCACCGCAAGCACGGCGTACTGCGGCACCTGCGGCATCGACGTGTTGACGAACTGCGGCAGGAAAGCCGACAGGAACAACAAAATCTTCGGGTTGGTGAGCGTCACGCCGAAGCTGCGCAGAAACACCCGGCGCGCACTCATGTCCGCCTTGATGCGCACCTGACTCAGATCCTTCGGATGGCTGCGCCACAACTGTACGGCCAGCCACACGAGATAGAGCACGCCGACCCATTTCACCGTCGCAAAGAGCGTGGCCGATGCCGACAGCAATGCGCCCAGCCCGGCACCGACCGCTGCGACGATGACGATGTCGGAGAGTGCTGCGCCGCACATCCCGACCAGCACAACCCGCCAGTTACCGGAGATGCCGTTGGCCAGTGCCAGCAACGTGGTCGGACCGGGAATCAGGCCGCCGATGAGCGCGGCGGTGGCATAAATCGCAAGCGTGGAAAGTTGCATGACGACGCATCGAAAGGGGGAATCGGCTGCCAGTCTTGCAGATAACCCGCGCCTCGGCAAGCGGTCGGCAGGACCGCTGCCAGCGGCGCGTAAATCAGTCGACGTGGGCCGCGAAGCCCGTCTTGCCGGGGGCGATATCGTCCTTGAGCGTGAGCGCCGGAATCTCGTACTGCCCATGGTTCTGACGGCGGAACGCAATCGGCGGCGTCGTCGCCAGCGTGTCGAGACGTTCGCCCAATTGGCGGGTCATCTGATCGAAACGCGCCTCATCCGTGCGGCCCGTGCGGTACATCACGTGCGGCGGCAGCACATCGAAACCCGGGTAGAACAGCATGCCGTGCTGAATCGGGAACAGCACATCGTCAATCGGGCCATTGATGCCGCGCGGGCTGTAATGCGAATCCCAGCCACCGGTCGTCACGACGAGCATCGCGCGCTTGCCGGCCATCGACCCTTCACCGTAACGCAGTCCCCAGCGCGCGTCGGAGTGTTCGCCGACGCCATAGGCGAAGCCGTAGGCATACACGCGATCGATCCAGCCCTTCATGATCGCGGGCATCGAGAACCACCACAGTGGGAATTGCAGAATCACCGTGTCGGCCCAGCGCAGCTTTGCCTGTTCGCGCGCAATGTCGGGACTCTGCTGGCCGCTTTCAAAGGCTTGCTTCGAGTCGAGCGACGGGTTGAACGGTGCGTCGGCCTCGTACACGAGCGAGTCTTGCGCATCGACGGTCGCCTTCCACTGCATGGCGTACAGATCCGAGACCTGCACCTGGTGTCCGGCCGCTTCGAGCCGTTGCACGGCAAAGTCGCGCAGCGCGCCGTTCAGGGAGCGCGGCTCCGGGTGCGCATAGACGATCAGGACATTCATTGCCAACCTCCATTTCAAACTGGGAACCTCAGCAAAGCGTTGAGGGAATGAAGGCAGCTTAGGCGGGCAGCAGGTATATTGGAAATGAATTGCCAATATGACAGGTATAACCATGGTTAATTTGCGAAGCATCGATCTGAATCTGCTCGTCACCCTCGACGTGTTGCTGGACGAGCAGAACGTGACGCGCGCGGCGCAACGGCTGCACTTTTCGCAGCCGGCGGTGAGCGTGCATCTGGCGAAGTTGCGCGAGCTACTGGGCGACCCGTTGTTGTTGCCCGGCCCGCGTGGCATGCGCCCGACGGTGCGAGCCGAAGCGCTGCGCGAACCACTGCGCGACGCGCTGGCAGCGCTGTCGAAGGCGGTGGCGCCCGCCGACCCGTTCGATCCGGCGCGCGCCGATCACACATGGCGTATTGCTGCGACCGACTACACCGAGTCGACGGTGATCTTGCCGATGCTGCCCGGCTTGCGCGCCGTGGCGCCGCACACGCGTCTCGCGCTGATTGAGATGACGCCCGCGCTGATGGCGAAGCAGGCGGAGCAGGGCGATATCGATCTGGCGTTTCACACGACGGACGGCTCGCCGGACGGGCTGCGCCGTCGCAAGCTATTCACCGAGCGCTACGTACTGGTGGGGCGTCGCGATCATCCGAAGTTGCGCCGTCGCCCGACACTCAAGCAGTTCTGCGCGCTGGAGCATGTGATGGTGTCGCAGAGCGGTGGCTTTCAGGCGGGGACGGACGAGGTGCTGGCCGCGCTCGGTCATGCGCGTCGCGTGGTGTTATCTGTGCCGCACTTTCTCGTGGCGCGCGCCGCGATTGCGACGTCGGATCTCGTGGCCATGGCGCCCGAGCGACTGGTGCGCGACGACCCCGCGCTGCAAATCGTAGCCGCCCCGGTCGAGGTACCGGGGTTCGAGATATCCATGCTGTGGCACGAACGCGTGCACCGGGACCCCGCACATCAATGGCTGCGGGAGCGTATTGCGAATGCGGTGTAGCGGCCGCAAGTTCGCGCGCATGATTCAACGGATTGGGGTGTAAAAGAAACTTTACATGACGTCGCGACTTCGCTATCGTGTAAAGCATCCTTTACATGAGGTTGAGCAATGCGAATTTACGTCAAGGAGTTGGGCGGGGCGTTGGTGGCTTACACCGTGCTGCTGATCGGGTCGATCAAAGTATTGCAGGCGCTGCCGGACTTGCCGCAATACGCGCGCGCCTTGATCGCGCTGACGCCGGTGTTGCCGGGCGCAGGCGTGTGCTGGGCCATCGTCCGGAATTTGCGGCGGATGGACGAGTTGCAGCAACGCATTCAGCTTGAGGCGTTTGCCATCGCGTTTGCGGGGACGGGCCTGATCACCTTCGCTTACGGGTTTCTGGAAGGCATCGGGTTCCCGAAGCTTTCGCTGTTCGTGGTGTGGCCGCTGATGTGTGCGTTGTGGATGGTGGCGGGGCAACTGTGCGCCGCCCGGTATCGCTGATTGGGTGATCGGATGCGCGTACGCGACAACATACGATGAAAAACGACGTCAAGGAATTGCGCCTCGCGCGCGGCTGGTCGCAGAGCGATTTGGGCACGGCGCTGGGTGTCTCGCGTCAGACCGTCAATGCGATCGAGAACCAGCGCTACGACCCGAGTTTGCCGTTAGCGTTTGCGATCGCACGCGTCTTCGGTCTGCCGATCGAACAAATCTTCAGCGAGGGCGAGTGAGTGTACGGCGCTCGTAATCGAGCGAGCCCATCTCGGCCAGCCGACTGATCGTGCGCGAAAGATCGCGCCAGTCGCGCATGGCATCGAGCGCGGGAATCAATGGCGCGTCCGAGGCGATGATCAGCGTGCGTTGCCGGTCGTAGCAGATATCCACCAGCCAGAGAAATCGCTGCAAGGTATCGGGCCGCCGAAGTCGCTCGACGTGCAGCGCGTCGACAATCAGCGATTGCCAGTGCTCCGCCAGCGCCAGATAGTCCAGATGCGAGCGATGCGCGACGCACAAGTCGTCGAAATTCGCCCACAAGACATGCTCTCCCGAACTGCATGCCGCTAACGCGCGGCCTGCCAGCGAAACCTCCGTCGCCGCGCCCGGCGGCGCGCCTTCGAGCTGCGCAAAATGCTGCGGCAGCACGCCGTTCGCCACGTCGAGCGGCGCAATCCAGCGCGAGAGCGTCGCGGCCTCGCCACCCATCCGGTAATCCGTTGCGCCGTCGAAATGCACGATGGTAAAGCGCTGAACGATGACCGCGATGGTCGCCTCGAACCGTGCGTGATATTCCGGATCGGGCAGCAAGTCCTGTGGCGCGTAGTTCGACGTCAGCACCAGTTTCACGCCACGGGCGAGCGCGATTTCGAGGAAGCGGCCGATCAGAAACGCGTCGGCAATGTCGTGCACGTGGAATTCATCGAAGCACAGCAACGCCACGCCGGTGAGCCAGCGATGGGCGACAGCGGCAAGCCGGTCGTCGCACTTGGGTTCGCGCACCAGTTGACGATGCATGTCGCGCAGAAATTCGTGGAAGTGCACCCGGCGCTTTTCACCAGCGGCCACGCTGAATGCTGTGTCCACCACCAGACTCTTGCCGCGTCCGGGCAGGCCGTAGCAATACACGCCGTCGACGGCGCTGGCGGGCGTGCCAAGGGCAGTGAGGGCCGCGAGGGCATCGCGCTGACGGCTATCGGGAACAACGTGGCGCTCGGCCAGCGCTTGCATTACGCGCGCGGCGTCGATCATGAGAATAAGGCTCCGCATTACAACGACCGGTCCGCCAAGGGCGGCGGGGCACGGTCTCAACGAGCGCCACTATACCGGCGCGGCACGCCGTCGGCCAATATGGAATTTGCGTGCGTGTCATCGCATTCCGGCATCGCACGGGCGCTTCCGGTTTCTCCGCGGTTGCTGATAGAATCGCCGGCAAGGCCGATGCTGCCTGCCGCTCGCACCCGCAACCCGGGCACGGTGAAAGTATCGTAGGTCGCATGTCCGTCCCGTTCCATTGGCGACACGCATCAGCAACGCGAGCACTGATCAGCCCCGTCGCCGTAGAACGCTATCAAGGATGGCAAACATGCGAACCTATCTCGACGCCAAAATCATGGCTAAATCCCTGCGCGAGCGTCTTTCGCGCGAGGGCATCGATATCTCCCACGCGCAGGCACTTGAATCCGTCGCCGCCCAGTTCGGCTTTGCGGACTGGAACGTGCTCGCCGCGAAACTCGCCTCGGCCTCTGGCGCCGACGGCATCGTCTTCAACACCGTTGCCCCGATTCACCGAATCTTCGACGAAGCGAAAGCGCGCGAATTCTACGTCGACTTTCTCGGCTTCCGGCTCGATTGGGAGCACCGCTTTGCCGATGGCATGCCGCTCTACTGTCAGGTCTCGCGTGCAGGCATGACGCTGCATCTATCGGGCCACTTCGGCGATGCCAGCCCGGGGGCCACGACGTTCGTGTTCATGCATGGCGTCACGGCCTATCAGCAAGACCTGTCGGCCAAACGCTACCCGAACATGAATCCCGGCATCGAAGCGCTCGACTGGGGCAAGCAGATGACGGTCACGGATCCGTTCAATAACCGCATCCGCTTCTGCGAGTCGAACGGCTAATCGCGTCGGCACGCGACCCCGTCGTCGCTATCGTCATTCGTCGTGCACGGGACCGTCCCAACCGTCGAGATACTTCGGCAGGTCGTCGCGCACGTCGAATAGCCGGTGGCGGTAGAACAGATGCATCGTGGGGCGCAGGGCGGCGGGCAGTTGGCCGTCGTGTGCCCGCGCGAGCAGCGCGTTGGGGACAACGTACATGTCCAGCCGATTGGTGCCATGCAACGTCTCGCCGCATTGCGGGCAGAAGCGTCGCGTGAGGCTGCGGGTCGGATGGGCAAAGACCTTCGTGGCACCCTCCATACTCAGTTGGTCCGGCGACCACGCGGTCGCCGCCAATACCGGTGCGCCGTAAAAGTCGCGGCAGGCATTGCAGTGGCAGTTGGCGCGGGCGGCAGGCTCGCCGCGCAAGCGCATCGTGACGCTACCGCATTGGCAGGTCACGGATAGGGTGTGGGGGGTGGTTGTCATCGATCGAATCCCGGGACGATGGCAGGCGCGTGAGCGCGAAGGCGTCAGGATACGGCAGTCGATGCGTTATGAAGCCTACCGAAAGTCACAGGCCGCGATGGCCCGAGTCGCCCACATCGCTCATACACGGCAGGAATGGCCCTTTCGAAACGCGGGCTTTGCCCGCGCGCGCGGGCGATGCGGTAACGTACTGGCATCTCTCGTCATGGGAACGCCAGACATGTCCGATGCTTTCGATCCGGCGCGCTATTTTCAGCGCATCGGCTACACCGGCCCGCATGAAGCCACGCTCGACGTTTTTCGTCGTGTGCACGCGCTGCATCCACTGACCATTCCGTTCGAAAATCTTGACCCGCTGCGCGAGCGGCCGGTCAGCGTCGATCTGCCTGCGGTAGTGGCCAAGCTGATTGATGGCGGCCGTGGCGGTTACTGCTTCGAGCAGAACCTGATTTTTGCGAAGGCACTCCAGCACCTCGGCTTTGCCGTCACGCCGCTGATCGGCCGGGTGGTATGGGGGCGCACGTTCGATGCCGAGGCCTCGCAAACGCACATGTTGCTGCGCGTGGATCTGGATGGCGAAGCGTGGCTCGCAGACGTCGGTTTCGGCTCGGTCACGCTCACTGCGCCGCTGCGTCTGCACTCGGCCGAACCGCAGGCCACACCGCTCGAAACCTATCAATTTGCCGTGGCAGACGACGGCGAGTATCACCTGAGCGTGCAATCGGGCGACAAGTGGCTGCCGGTGTATCGCTTTGTGACGCGGCCGGCGGAGTGGGTCGATTACAAGCTGGGCAACTGGTTCACGTCGACCGAGCCCGAGTCGGTGTTTCGCAAGAATCTGATGCTGTGCCGTGCGCTGCCGCAGGGCCGGATTGCCGTGTTGAACACCCGGCTGACGGAGCGCGGCATGCGCGGCGAGTTGGTCAGCGAGACCGAGATTACGTCGTCGGCACAGCTCGAACAATTGGTGCGGGAACGCTTCGGCCTGAACATGACGGATGTCGACGTCGACGACCTGTTCCGGCGTGCACAAGCCGGTGCGGCGCTCGCCGCTGGCTGATTAACTCGCAGCACCAATGAAAAGGCCGCCTCCCGAACGGGACGCGGCCTTTGTCTTGTCGATGATCGCGTCAGCGATCAATCCGTCATTAATCGGCGATCACCGTGCCCGGCCACATGCGTACGGCCAGCGCACCGAGTGCGGCGAGCGTCGCGAGCGATGCCACGCCCGTCCAGCCCCACAGCGACAACGCTTGCGCACCGAGTGCGGCCCCGACCGACATGCCGATGAACACGCCGACGAACAGCACGGCATTCAAGCGGCTGCGAGCGGGCGGCTCGATCCCGTACACGATGGTCTGATGCGAGACCAGCGCCACCTGCACTCCGAGATCGAAGCCGATGGCGGCCAGCCCGATCAGCCACAACTGCGCATGAGCACTGAGCAACGGGGCAAAAAGCATCGCCGCAAACGACACGGCCACCAGCGCCGCACCGAGACGCGTGACCACCTGCGGCCCCTTGCGATCGGCAATGCGTCCGGCGAGCGGCGCACCCAGTGCGCCTGCCGCACCGGCCAGACCAAACGCCCCGGCGGCTGCGGCGCCCAGATGGAAGGGGGCTTCGTGAAGCATGACCGCCAGCGTCGACCAGAAGGCGCTGAAGGCGACCGAGAGCAACCCCTGCGCGAGCGCCGCACGGCGCAACGCAGGGTGCTTGCGCCACAGGCCGATGACCGAGCCGAGCAGTTGGCGATAGGTCATCTGCGTGGTCGGATGGAATGACGGCAGACCGCGCCAAGCCACCACACCAAAGCCCGCCACGCTGATGGCGGCGACGACATACATCGCCCGCCAGCCGAAGTTCTGCGCGACGAATCCCGAAATCACCCGCGAGAGCAGAATGCCCAGCAGCAAGCCGGTCATGACCGTGCCGACCACACGTCCGCGAATCGACTCAGGGGCGAGTGCGGCGGCGGCCGGCACGATGTCCTGCGCCATGGTGGCCGTCAGCCCGATGGCGAGGCTCGCAAACAGCAGCGTGCCGATGCCTGGTGCCACGGCGGCGAGTAGCAGTGCCAGCGATAGGGCAGCGCCCTTGATCAAGACGATGCGGCGGCGGTCGAACCGGTCGCCGAGCGGTACTAACAGCAAGATGCCGAGCGCGTAGCCGAGTTGCGTGAGCGTGGGCACCCAGCCAACGGTCGTGTTGGCGGCGTGAATGTCGTCGGTCATGATGCCCAGCATCGGCTGGGCGTAGTACAGCGAGGCCACCGTCAGACCGGCGCCGGCGGCAAGTAGCAGAATCAGTCGCGCCGACAGTTCCGGCTGAGGCCGGGTGTCTGAGGGACTGGCATTGGAAAGCTGGGCGGAACTCATGCGATTGCTCCAGTGAGGAAACAGTACGGGGCGTAGTTTCCCCTTTGGTGCGGTGCAACGGTAGACCTATAATCCGTAGAACCTTTATACGTGTGACGTATGACCAAAGCCCCGGAATCGCCTGATTCGCCGAATCTCCCGACGGAAAAACCGCCAATCGTTGCCCCGGGCGTCCCAGCCCTCAAGGCCGGCGGTGCCGACCGCGTCGAGTTGATGCAGACCTTCGTGCGCATTGTCGAAGCGGGCAGCCTGTCGGCGGCAGCGGCGCTGCTGGGCACCACGCAGCCCACGGTCAGCCGTCGTCTGCAAATGCTGGAGCGCTCGCTGGGGCTGCGGCTGCTGCAACGCTCCACCCATCAGATGAAACTTACCGAAGACGGCGAGCGTTGCTTCACCCGCGCGAAAGAGCTGGTGGAAAGCTGGGAGGCGTTCGAAGCCGATTTGCGCGGCACCGGCGAGGAACCCGAGGGCACGTTGCGCGTGCTGGCGCCACACGCGTTCGGGCAGGAGTTGCTGGTCGGCCCGCTGGTGAGTTTTCTCGAGCGCTATGCGGGCATCAAGGTGCACTGGTTCTTGCAGGATCGAGAACCCGATTTCATTGCAGAAGGCATCGACTGCGCTATTCACGTGGGCGAGTTGCGCGACCCGTCAAACGTGGCGATCACGCTGACCGATGTGCCGCGCATTGTGGTGGCGTCGCCTGAATTGCTGCAAGACCGGCGCTTGCCCACGCATCCGCATGAGCTGGCGCAGATGCCGTGGCTGGCGCTCACCACGTTTTATCGAAATGACATCACGCTCACGCACAAGGACACCCGGGAAAGTGCGCGCGTGACATTCGAACCGCGCATGAGTACCGACAGCCTGTATGTCTTGCGCAGCGCCACATTGCGTGGGCTGGGCGTCGGCGTGAGTTCGGCGTGGGTGATGGCCGAAGATGTCGCGCAGGGACGCCTGATTCAACTCATCCCGGACTGGCGTTCAACCGCGCTGCCGATGTACATCATTTATCCCTACGCGAAGCACTACCCGGCGCGCTTGCTTCGCTTTGTCGAGGCGATGCGCGCTGCGGTGCCGTCGGTGATCGATAGCGAGCAGCGCAAGATTCGCGATCTGTGATCTCACGCCTGCACGAGTTTCCCGGCTTCGCCCTGCAATAACGCCTCGTTGCGCTGGGCTGCGTCGCGCAGGTAGTCCCACAGCGTGGTGATGCGCTTGAGCGTGCGCAACTCTTCATGGCAATAGATCCAGAAGCTGCGCGTGACGACGACTTCGTCGACCAGCAACGGCACGAGCCGTGAGTCTTGTGCGGCCATGAAGCACGGCAGGATCGCCAGTGCTTCGCCCTGCAATGCCGCCTGATATTGCGCGATCACACTCGTGCTGCGCATCACCACGTCGCAGCCCGGTACGACATCTTCCAGATAGCGCAATTCGTTACTGAACGACAACTCGTCGACATAGCTGACGAAACGGCGGCCGCTCAGGTCGGCAAAGGTTTCGACGCCGCCGTATTGCGCGAGATAGCCGGGCGTCGCGTACAACTGCAACCGGTAGTCGCATAGCTTGCTGCACACATAAGGCCCGCGCTGTGGCCGCTCGATGGTGATGGCGATATCGGCCTCGCGCTTCGACAGGCTCACGAAGCGCGGCACCGGCAATACGTCTAGCTGAATCGCCGGGTACTCGCGCTGAAAGTGCGAGAGCACGGGCGTGACGAAGTACGTGCCGAAGGCTTCCGTCGAGCCGATGCGCACGTGGCCGGAGAGCGTCTGCCCCAAACCCGCCACCTGCTCGCAGGCCGACTGCAAGGTGGTTTCCATCTGCTCGGCATGCACCAGCAACTGCTGGCCCTCGTGCGTGAGCGCAAAGCCTGCATTGCGCGACTTGTCGAAGAGCAGTGTGCCCAGCGATTGCTCCAGCGCCCGCACGCGGCGCGAGACCGTCGTGTGATCGACGCCCAGCCGTAACGCGGCCGCGCTCACGCGCTGCGTGCGCGCCACTTCCAGAAAGTATCGAAGGTCGTCCCAGTCGGGGCGCGGTTCTGCTCCCGTGACCGGGGTGGCGGATGCGTGCTTGCGGGTCGCCATGGGCGCCGTCTCCTATGTGCATTTATGCACAAAGTAGATGCAGCTATGTGCTATGTAAAGCAAATTCGCACAAATACAATTCATGAGCGCTGCGCATAGACGACAGCGACGTACGATAAAAACCAGGAGACAAAGCGATGAAGATCAAGCCGTGGCTGCTCGCGCTGGGACTGGGCGCGGGCTTTGGGATGATGTCGGTTGGCAGCATGGCGCAATTGCCGGACCGTCCGGTGAAGGTGGGGGTGCTCACCGACATGTCGGGCACGTATTCGGCAATGGGGGGCTCGGGGTCGGTGGTCGCCGCGCAAATGGCGATCGACGATTGTCTGGCCGCCGAATGCAAGGGCATGAAGATCGATCTGGTCTCGGCCGACAACCAGAACAAGGCGGATGTGGCCGCCAACAAGGCCCGCGAATGGTTTGATCGCGACAACGTCGACGCGGTGGCCGACCTGACCAATTCCGCCGCGGCGCTCGCCGTGCAGAAGATCGCCATGGATAAGCAGCGCATTGCGCTGTTCTCCGGCCCCGCGACCACGCGCCTCACCAACGAAGACTGCTCGCCCACGGGCTTTCACTGGATGTTCGACACCTATTCGCAGTCGGCCGCAACGGCGCGTGCGATGGTCAAGAACGGGGGCAAGACGTGGTACTTCATCACGGTCGATTACGCGTTCGGGCACTCGCTCGAGAAAGACGCCGCCGATAACGTGAAGGCGCTGGGCGGCACGGTCGTGGGCCAATCGCGCCATCCGCTCAACGCTTCGGATTACGCCTCGTTCCTGTTGTCCGCGCAAAGCTCGAAGGCGGAAGTGGTTGCGCTCGCCAATGGCGGGCAAGACACCGTCAATGCGCTCAAGCAGGCGCGCGAGTTCGGCATCGTGCAACGCGGGCAGAAGCTGGCGGCGCTGCTGGTGTTCCTCTCCGATGTGCATGCACTCGGTCTGAATACCGCGCAGGGGCTGATGTTCACGGATGGCTTCTATTGGGACTTCGACGATGCCTCGCGCACGTGGTCGGCCCGCTTCCAGAAAAAGTACAAGGACCTGAAACCGACGATGGTGCAGGCCGGTGTGTATTCGAGCGTGCTGCATTACTTGCGCGCCGTGGCCGCGACGAAGAGCGTGGATGCCAAGGTGGTTGCGCAAAAGATGCGTGAAATGCCGATTCGCGATCCGATCATGCACAACGCCTCGATTCGCCCCGATGGCCGCGTGATTCACGACATGTACCTGTTCCGCGTGAAGTCGCCCGCCGAGTCGAAAGGCCCGTGGGATTACTACACCACGGTCGCGACAGTGCCCGCCACCGAAGCGTTCCAACCGTTGTCGAAGTCGACCTGCTCGCTGGTGAAGACCACCGCCGCAGCGCGATAACTGCTTCAACTGCCGGGCAACGGTCTCGCGCCGATTGCCTATCTTTGAGTTACCGGCGGCGCTGTGTGGGGTGTGGACGTTGTTCAACATCGCCCCGCAGGCCGCCATTCCTGAACTTTGCATTCGTTTCGATCTGGAGAGCGTGTCATGTCCCTGCCTACCATTCCGCTGCTCATCGACGGCCGTCGCGTTGAGTCGAAGACGTCGCAATGGCGCGACGTCGTGAACCCTGCCACGCAGGAAGTGATTGCACGCGTGCCGTTTGCTACCCCGGAAGAACTCAATGCCGCGGTCGCGTCGTCGAAGGCGGCTTACAAGACGTGGCGTGCCACGTCGCAGGCGTCGCGCATGCGCGTGATGCTGCGCTTTCAACAACTGTTGCGCGATCACACGGGCGAACTCGCCGAGCTGATCACGCGTGAGCATGGCAAGACGCTGCCCGATGCCGAAGGCGAAATCGGTCGTGGTCTGGAAGTGGTCGAGCACGCGTGTTCGATCGCCTCGCTGCAACTGGGCGAATACGCGCAGAATGCGGCGGGCGGCGTGGATGTGTACACACTGATCGAACCGCTGGGGGTGTGCGCCGGTATCACGGCGTTCAACTTCCCGGTGATGCTGCCGTGTTTCATGTTCCCGCTGGCGGTCGCCACCGGCAACACGTTCGTGCTCAAGCCGTCGGAACAAGACCCGAGCGCTTCGCTGCGGCTGGCCGAACTGGCGCTCGAAGCCGGTCTGCCCCCGGGCGTGCTGAACGTCGTGCATGGCGGCCCGGACACGGCCAACGCCATTTGTGATCACCCGGATATCAAGGCGGTCTCGTTCATCGGCTCGACGCACGTCGGCACCCATATCTACCGTCGTGCGTCGGAAGCCGGCAAGCGTTGTCAGGCGATGATGGGCGCGAAGAATCATTGCGTGATCCTGCCGGACGCCGATCGCGAACAAGCCATCAATCATCTGCTGGGCGCGGCATTCGGTGCGGCCGGTCAGCGTTGCATGGCCACGTCGGTCGCCGTGCTCGTGGGCGAGGCCCGTGAGTGGGTGCCTGAGTTGGTCGAACGCGCTCGCGCGCTCAAGGTAGGCCCGGGCACCGATCGCAAGGCCGATCTCGGTCCGGTGGTGTCGAAGCAGGCGCGTGCCCGTATCGAGAAGTTGATCGGTGCCGGTGTAGAAGAGGGCGCAAAGCTGTTGCTCGACGGACGTGGGCATGTCGTGAAGGAAGCACCGGAAGGCAACTTTGTTGGCCCGACGATCTTCGACGGCGTGAGCGCCGAGATGTCGATCTATCGCGACGAAATCTTCGGGCCGGTGCTGTGCATGACCGGTGTCGATACGCTCGACGAAGCGATTGCGTTCGTCAACGCCAACCCGAACGGCAACGGCGTGGCGCTGTTCACGCAGGATGGCGGTGCAGCACGTCAGTTCCAGAATGAGATCGACGTCGGTCAGGTCGGTATCAACTTGCCGATTCCGGTGCCGGTGGCGTGGTTCAGCTTCACGGGCTCGCGCGGCTCGAAGCTCGGCGATCTGGGCCCGAACGGCAAGCAGGCGATTCTGTTCTGGACGCAGACCAAGACCGTGACGGCCCGCTGGCAAGCACGCGGCACGGGCCCCTCGGGTGTGAACACGACAATCACGCTGAAGTAAAACGCACGGCTATTTTTCGGGAGACATGACGATGGCTACGGAAACGACCTCTCAGCCCACATGGCGCGTCGCGTTCATCGGGCTGGGCAATATGGGCGGCCCGATGGCCGCGAATCTGGTCAAGGCCGGTCACACGGTGCGCGGCTTCGACCTGTCGGGGGCGGCCGTCGACCGGCTCGCTGCCGGGGGCGGTCAGGCGGCCAAGTCGATTGCCGACGCCGTCCGCGACGCACAGGTGGTGATTACGATGCTGCCGGCAGGCGAGCACGTGCTTGCCGCGTATGACGGTCCGGAGGGTGTGCTGGCCAATGCGCCGTCCGATGCGGTGCTGATCGACAGCAGCACGGTGCCGCCGGAGATTCCGCGCCAATTGGCGAAGCTCGCGCGCGCCGGTACGGCCTTGCTCGATGCGCCGGTGTCGGGTGGCACGGCGGGGGCGGCGGCAGGCACGCTGACGTTCATGGTCGGGGGCGACGCTGCGCTCGTCGAACGCATGCGGCCGCTGCTGGCCAACATGGGCCGCGCCATTCATCACGGTGGTGCGCTCGGTGCCGGTCAGACGCTCAAGCTGTGCAACAACATGCTGCTCGGCATTCTGATGGCGGGCACGAGTGAAGCGTTACGGCTGGGCATTGCCAACGGGCTCGACCCGAAGGTGCTCTCGGCGGTGATGCAGCAAAGCTCGGGGCGTAACTGGACGTTGGAGGTCTACAACCCGTGTCCGGGCGTGATGGAGAACGCGGCGTCGTCGCGTGGCTACACCGGCGGGTTTGCGACGGACCTGATGGCCAAGGACCTGCGTCTTGCGCATGGGGCCGCAGCGAGCAGCGATGTCGCGACGCCGCTGGGCGATCTGGCACGACGCATCTTTGAAGTGCATCGCGCTAATGGTCATGGCGCGCTCGACTTCTCCAGCATCTTTCAGGACCCGGTGACGTTGGCGCAAGCGCTCGATGTGAAGTAACGAGGGGCATGCGTCATCAAGATAAAACGCCCGATGGCTTGGCAGCCACCGGGCGTTTTGTCATGCGAGCGTTCGACGGGTAAAGCGGCTCGCTTCCCGCAGATCAGCCAGCAATCATGTGATGCAGTTGATCGAGTTCTTGATTGAGCGCGCGCTGTTCGTCACCCGACAAGCCACCGCCGTGCTGGGCGGCCATATCACGCGCTTCCTGCGCGATGGCATCGAGTCGGCGATGCAACTCGTAGCCGCGCGGCGGCGGGTAGTAGCCTTGGTTCACGTGGTTGTCGATGTCGCGCGATTCGTTGCCGATACGACGGTCGATCTGCTCGCGACGCTGCACGGCGACGGTGTGCGGGTCTTGCTCGACCACGACACGCGCGGCAGGCGCGGGACGAGGCGGCTCGACGACGCAGCCAGACAGCGTGCCAACCACGCCGGCGAGGCCGGCGACCAGTGCGAGAGCGGCCAGGCCGCGAGACTTACCCTGAGTGCGATGTGGATTCATGATCGTTATTGAGCACTTGTACACGCCAAGACGGCGCAGTTGCATTCTCGCGAGACGCACACACGGCGGATAGCGATGTTGCATTCGGTTGCAACCATTTCAGCCGCGGCAATGTGACGCAGGCATCGATGCACCGTTTTGGCACGGCGCCGCTAGCGGACAAGCCCGCCGGGCGGCGCGGCGCGCAGGTTTGGCCGGTCGCCGCCAGATTCGTTGAAATTGCCGGAAATCGTTGCCGGACGCGGGGCAGGGGCGTATGATGCCCGCGAATTGGCTCCCCCCACAGCCTGTCCTGAGCGCTTGCGAGCGCCATTTGCCGCCATGATCGTCCGTCCCAATCTGCATTGGCTGCGCATGCTTTTCGTCGTGCGCGGCTCGATCGTGCCCAAGATCGCCACGCAGCTCATCTTCACCACGATCATTTCGATTGTCGTCACCGTGGCGCACGGCCGTGTGTTCGAGTGGAAGATTCCGCTCACGTTCGTGCCGTTCTCGCTCATCGGTATCACGCTCGCGATCTTTCTCGGTTTTCGTAACACCACGAGCTATGCCCGCTACTGGGAAGCCCGCGTGCTGTGGGGCAGCGTGCTCAACGAGACGCGCGCCCTCGCCCGTCAGTCGATGACGCTGGTCTCGGACACCTCGGATTCGCCGCGTTTCGTCGCCTACCTGATCGCATTCGTGCACGGCATGCGCCACCAGTTGCGCGGCACGGACCCGCGCGCGGATTTCGAGCGTCTGCTGAGCCCGGAAGACGTGAAGTGCCTGATGCGCAAGCAATTCAAGCCGATCACCATTTTGCTGATGGCAGGCGAGTGGTTGCGTGAGCGCCGGCTGAAGGGCCAGATCGACGCGCCGCTTGCGCAGGTCATGGAGATGCACCTCGACCGGCTTGGCGAGGCCATCGGCGGCTGCGAACGCATTGCCTCGACGCCGATCCCGTTCACGTACGGCGTGATCCTGCACCGCGTGACGTATCTCTACAGCGTGCTGCTGCCGTTCGGTCTGGTCGACTCGATCGGGCTCATGACGCCGGTGATCGTGGCGTTCATCTCGTACACGTTCTTCGCCCTCGAAGCCGTGAGCGCCGAGATCGAAGAGCCGTTCGGGCTCGAACCCAACGACCTCGCGCTCGACGCGATGTCCGACACCACCGAGCAATCGCTGCGCGAGATCCTGCACCGCCAGCACACCGCGAAGCTGCGCGAGCGCGGCGATCACCACATCATCACCTGAGCCGGTTTCTCCCTCGGCAAGCATTTGATACTAAAGTGCTTGCTTTACTATTTTGCGCGACTATACTCAAGCACATGCTTGACCATGACAACACTCTCGATCTGACGTTTCAGGCGCTGGCCGACACTTCCCGCCGCGCCATGCTCGTGCGCCTGGCGCAGGGGCCGGCGTCGGTGAGTGCGTTGGCGCAGCCGCTGGCGATGTCGCTACAGGCGGTCATGCAGCACCTTGCCGTGCTTGAGAGCGCGGGATTGGTGCGAACGGAAAAGGCCGGCCGTGTGCGTACGTGCCGGATCGAACCTCAGGCGCTGAGTCTTGCAGAGCGATGGATCAACCAGCGCCGACATGAGTGGGAGGGCCATCTCGACCGGTTGGGCGAGTATCTGGCCAACCTGCCGCCCGAAGGAGCGATTCATGAGGACAGCAAGTGATGGCGTGGCGCCCCTGCCACCGATGACGATCGGCCGGACCTATGCGGCCGCGAGCGATGCCGTGTTCCGGGCATGGACGACGACGGAAGCGGTCAAACGCTGGTTTTGTCCGACTGGATATACCGTTCCCGAGGCGCAGGTCGATGCGCGCGTGGGCGGAGTGTTCGAACTGCGGATGCAGTCGCCCGAAGGCGAGTCGCACTGGATTCGCGGGCGGTTCACCGAAATCGACGCGCCGGTGCGGCTGGTAATCGAGATGGACGTGACGGACGCCACCGGGCATGTCCTGTTCCGTGCGCACACGACGGCGGGTTTCGCCAATGTCTGCGACGGCACGCGGCTTGAAGTCGAGCAACGCTATACGGTGGTCGATCCGGCGTTTGCGTGGATGCCCGCCGGCGCAAGCCAAGGCTGGGCACAGACGCTCGACAAACTTGCCCGCGAAGTCACCCGCTTCGACGTGGACGCGCCTTCGCATCGTTCGGTCGTGCACGCGACATTTCGTATCGAACGGCAATATGCGGCGACGCCTGCGCGCGTCTTCCGTGCACTGACCGAGCGCGAAGCCAAGGACCGGTGGTTCACCGGCGGCGCGGGCTTCACCCAGTTGGAGCGCTCGATGGATGTGCGCCCCGGGGGCCGTGAGCACTCGAAAGGGCGCTGGGCCGGTGGCATGGTCTCGACATTCGATGCGCAGTATTTCGACGTCGTGACCGATACGCGTCTGGTCTACGCCTATGAAATGCATCTCGACACCCGCAAGATCTCGGCGTCCCTCGCCACCATCGAACTGCGCGCGCATGACGGCGGCACACAACTCGTCATGACAGAGCAAGGCGCGTTTCTCGACGGCTACGACGACGCCGGTTCGCGCGAGCGGGGCACACATTTCTTGCTCGACGCCCTCGGCGCATCGCTGGCCAACTGAGACGTTCGCGCCCCGAGATCGTTACGGGGCGCGGTTTCTCAGGGTTTGCACCAATACCGGGCATGTGATTCTCATCGAAACACGCAATAGTTCGTGGACAAATATCGCGTTTTTCATTGCATTTGCGAGTTCTAGACTTCCTTCCATCGACGGCGCTTTAACAAAACAAAGCCGTCGCAACTGACAGGAGTTTTCAAACATGAACCGCAAGAACATCGCAATCGCCCTTATCGCCGCCGCCGCTTCGTTCGGAGCCGCCTCCAGCTACGCTGTTGAAAACGGTAACAACTACCCTGACGTCGCTTCGCAAGGTGCGCCGCTGACCCGCGCTGCCGTGCTGGCCGATCTGGCCCAAGCCCGCGCCAACGGTCTGATCCCGCAAGGCGACGCCGACTATCCGGTGTACGTCGCTTCGGGCGAAGCCAAGAGCCGCGTTGAAGTGAAGAGCGAACTGGCCCAAGCCCGTGCCGAAGGCCTGATGGCTGAAAACGACGTGAATTACCCGATCGTCGTGTCGCAAGGCCCGAGCGTTTCGCGTGCTGACGTCAAGCAAGAACTCGCCCGCGCCCGCGCTGCCGGCGAACTGAATGTGAGCGAAGGCAGCTGATCTGCCAGTATCGCCCGCAGCATCAAGTGAAAAGCCGTCCCATTGGGGACGGCTTTTTTCATTGGGCTGGGCAAAGCGGTGACGGCCTCAGGCTTTCATAAAGCGCAACGCCAGACGCGCCAGTTTCGGCACGAAGGTCGGCCGCAGCAGGCGCTTGTCGTAGCCGTCCATGCGGCGCGCGTCTTCTTCCAGACACAGCGCAATCAGGTCGCGCGGCTTGAGCGATTCGCCGATCTCGGCCGTGCTGGTCGCGGGGAAGTTGGCATCGCGGGCCACGCCGTCGGTGTCGATGCCGCGTGCGATTGCCATGCGGTCCCAGATCAACGTGACCCACACGGCGACAACGCGCGCGTAAAACCACGGGCGTTTCCAGAACGGCAGGTTGCGGCGATGCCACGCCACCCAGTTCGCGAAGAACAGGATGTGGCGCGCCTCTTCCTGAATCACCGGCTCAAACGTCTCTACGAGGGCCTCGGGGAAATAACCCGAACGCTGGGCCGATCGGAACAGCCCGAACGCGACGAAGCTGTCGATGCACTCGCTGAAGCCGGTTTTCATCCACGCCCATTCGGGATCGTCCGGCGGCGGATACGCGGGCTCGGGGGCCAGCTCGATGCCGTAGGCTTCTACCAGCTTGGACAACACCACCTTGTGACGCGCCTCTTCCTCGCCATCCATGACGAGGGCTTCGCGTAATAGCGGATCTTGAATGGTTGCGGCGTAGGTGGCCACGCGAATGGACGCGCGGCCTTCGGTCTGCACGGCGATGTCCCAGATGGGCAGCGCGGTCAGCCGTTTGAGGGCGTCGGGCGGAAGCGCCGGCCAGTCGATGACGGCGGGCTTGTAGGGGTTGTGCGACGCCAGCAGCATGCGGCAAAACATCTGCTTGTGGGAGTCCGAACCAATTGCCACATGGCCATCGACATCGTATTGCCAATGGCGCATGACGTGGTCTGCCTCGGCCTCCGCGACGGCTATCGCTTGCGCGTCGGACGTCTGTTCGGGATATCGCATGAGGTATCGATCAGGTCTGCATTCGCAAAAATCATACCATCAGGCAATGTGAGCGCGCCGTGCAGAATTGTCGGTTCGCGGCGCGCGAATGCGAGACGAAATCCCGGCGGAAGTGAGACGTCCACCCGTCAAAAGTGCGTTTGAAATATGCTGTAATTGTTTCGTTTGACGCAACGCGCGTTATCGCCCGGCAGCGTTTATCCTGAGTCAAGGGCTCACTAGACTGGTGAGCCCGCTGTCGCTGTTTTTCAGCTTCTTTGCATTGGACTCATCATGACGTTGACCCTTGAGCAACTTTTTCCGCAGCATCGTCCCGAAGGTGAAGCCGTGGCCACGGCTCTCGACAGTCACGCCGTTGTGCAGGCGCTGTCGCTGGCGTGCGCCGAGCATCCGCTCGTCTTGCTGCGCATGATGTACCCGGCCACGGATGCCACCACGCACCGCAGCCGCGACGAACTTGCCGAAGTGCTTCACCGCCACGGCTTGCATCAGGTCGCCGGCCTGATCGAAGAAGAGTCGCCATACCTGATGTTCACGTCGGTCGCGCACGCCTTCCTCACGCTGGTGGAAATTCGCCGCTACTCGGCCGCGATTGCCGTGCATCTCTACTATCGCGGCTTGGCCGGCACCGATGCCGAAGAACGCCTGCGCACCGACGCCAAAGTGCCGGCCGACGGGCATTTCAAGCCGTTCGATTAAGCCAGAATGAAGCCGCGCGGTTTAGTGGTTCGACAAGCGGCTCTATGCGCTGGATAGTGTGATGGCGGACGCAGCGCGCAGACTTACACTGCGCGCTGTGTCGATTATTGCCCAGCGCTTTTCTCTTGCGCTTCCGGTGGCGTGGGCGTCATGTCTGGCGCTTTGTCACCATCCCAGCCGAACGTGACCTGCCGCTGCGCTTTGCGCTGTTCGCGCTCGCGCGTCATCTGCTCCTCGAACTGACGACGGCCTTCCTTGGACTTCGCAATCATCTTGTTGCGGTCCTGGTAGAAGGGGTACATCTCGTCCGTCAACTTGATGTTGCCGCGCCGGAACGCCATGGTCGCTTCGCGCGCTTCGGCAGCCGGCCAGCCGAGTTCTTCCAGCACCGAACGTGCGCTGCGAAGCGACGACTCGAACACTTCCCGCTCGATGTGCTTCACCCCCCGGTCGCGCAACTGGAATAGATGCCCCACGTTGCGTGCCCGCGCGACGATCGGCACCTCTGGAAAATGTTCGCGCAACAGATCCACGATCTCCAGCGACTGATCGACATCGTCGACCGCGACCACCACGGCGCGTGCATTGGCGACACCGGCGATGCGCAGCAGGTCGAGCCGCGTGGCATCGCCGTAGAACACGCGAAAGCCAATCTGCCGCAGGCTTTCGATGGTGTCCGGATCATGATCGAGCACCGTCACCGACACACCTTGCGGTATCAACGCCCGCCCGACGATCTGGCCGTAGCGGCCAAACCCGCAGATCACCACGCTCGCCGTCTGCGGCTCGGCAATCTCCTCCATGCGCGGCGAACCCTTGAGGCTGTAGCGCGGCAGCAGCCACTTGTCGATGGCGACGAGCAGCAGCGGCGAGATCAGCATCGAGAGCGCGACGGCACCGATCAGGAATGACGACACGGCAGGCGGCAAGACTTGCGGGCCTGCCGACTGAAACACCACGAAGGCGAATTCACCACCCTGTGCCAGCAGCAGCGTGAAGATCGGCCGCTCCTGATACGGGAGCTTCATCAGGCGCGACAACCCGAAGATCGCGAGCCCCTTCACCGCCATGAAGCCGACGACCACCGCCAGCATGCGCAGCGGCTGCGCAAACAACACGCCGAAGTCGATGCTCATGCCCACGGCGATGAAGAACAACCCGAGCAGCAACCCCTTGAACGGCTCGATGTCGGTTTCGAGTTCGCGGCGGTATTCGCTTTCTGCCAGCAACACCCCGGCGAGGAACGCGCCCAACGCCATCGACAACCCAACCCACTGCATCAACGCGGCAATGGCGACGACGAGCAGCAGCGCGGCGGCCGTGAAGATTTCCGGCGTCTTGCTGTTGGCAATCCAGCGCAGCAGCGGGCGCAATGCCAGCCGGCCACCGAGAATGATGGCCGCGATTACGCCGACGATTTTCAGGGCTTCGAGCGCACGCTGGGTGCCGGTCAGGGCGTGGCTGTCGACCGAGTTGGCGAGCAGCGGCAGCAGCGCGAGAATCGGGATCGCCGCGACGTCCTGAAACAGCAGGATCGAGAAGCCGGCCTGTCCGCTGGGCGTGCCGAGCAGGTTGCGCTCGGCCATCACCTGCAAGGCAATTGCCGTGGACGACAGCGCCAGTCCGAGCGCTGCGACGAGGGCAATGCGCCACGGGGCTCCGAGCGCAAAACCTGCGCAGAACAGCAGCACGGCGCAGCCAATGACTTGCGCAGACCCCCAGCCAAAGATCGGCCGCCGCAAATTCCACAGGCGGCGCGGCTCCAGTTCGAGACCCACAAGAAACAACATGAGCACCACGCCGAACTCGGCAAAGTGCAGCACGTCTTCCACACGCGAGACGAGCCCCAGACCCCACGGGCCGATGGCGATGCCAGCGGCGAGATAACCGATGATCGCGCCGAGCCCCAACGCCCGTGAGAGCGGCACCACGATGACCGCTGCCGCAAGATAGATCAGGCTGGCGAGCAGCCACGACGGGACGTGTTCCATCAGAGGGCCCTCCCGGGACGGGCGTCGGTGTCAGCGTCAGCGGTGGCCGGTGCGCTTAGCGCAGGCGGCGCAACTTCCGGCGGGCAGCGCGGACGGTCGCTGTCGGGGATGTCGCTGCACTCGGGGGCGGCGTCCATCGAGATCAGTTCCGGCCATTGCGGATAGGTCGCCAGACGACCGGCGAACTCAGTCACGTGCGCGTCAAGCGTGGCATCGCCGCTGCGGCGCGCCCCGAAAAACACTTGCGGCGGCAGGAAGCGCATGCCGCACAGTCGTGCTGTCTGCTCATAGGCGGGCAGAAAGTCGGCGAAGTCGTGCTGGTTGTAGCCTTCGGCGCAGTAGCTGGCCTGCGGGCCGCCCGTGCTCGGCACCAGCCAGAGATCCTTTCCGGCGAGCGCGTGGCCATCGTGTCCGTACGCCCAGCCCCACGTGAGCACCTCGTCGAACCACAGTTTTTGCAGCGGCGGCATGCTGTACCAGTAGATCGGATGCACGAGCACGATCAGGTCGGCACGCGCCACGCGCTGCTGTTCGGCAGCGACGTCGATGCTGAAGTCGGGATAGGTCGAATACAGGTCGTTCACGTCCACACCGGCAATGCTGCGCGCGGCGTCGAGCAGGCGGCGGTTCACACGTGAGTCGCGCCAACGCGGGTGGGCCACGATGACGTAGATGGCGCGCCCGGGCGTGCTGTCGGCCGCCGTGGGGAGGGCTGGGAGGGAAGCGGGTTCGGTCATGCGAGCGAGAATACCGCATTCGCATGACGGTGGATGGTGCCGAGAGTGCCGATCGCATCGATCGCACTGATGTTAAAGACTGTGGTGGCAGCGGCCGTTAAGTGTGGATATGCTTCACTGAGCTTTCGATGGCTCCGTTTCGCCCGGTCCGATGCCCGGTGCCAACAGGGGTTGAAGTCACATAACAAGAACTTTTGCGCGGGGGCCGCTTGACGGTCGATACCTGCGCTACACCGACATGTCGCCGCAAGCCTTTCGCAATACCGTCAACATGATCTATCACGGCCGCAACGTCGCTCTGGCGTTGCTGCTGGTTGCACTCCTCTACAACCAGACCTTCTGGGTGTTCGTGAGTGCTGTCGCGGCAGCGCTGTGTACCGGTGCGCTGCGCGAGGCCGACCGCATGCCCGAAGACGAGGATGTGCCGCCGCGCCCGCTCGTCATTCAGGTGCTGCGTATCTCTGTGCCGCTGCTGCTCACGATGTTCGCCATCGGCTACGGCGTGGTGTGGTTCAACCGTAATTTCGGCTGACGGCGCCCCGGCGTCACAACACCATGGCGCGCATGGCCCGGCCCGTCGCGTCATCGGCCGGATAAAACGCTTCGAGCGCCAGTTCGGCGAGTGTCACATCCACCGGCGTGCCGAATACCGTCGTTGTGCTGAAGAACGACAGCAGGCCAGCATCGGTGCGCAACTGCATCGGCACGAAGATGCTCGCCGATGCCGGCACCGCAGGCGGTGGCTCGCGCGACCTCACCGGATACGCCTTCAACTCCTCATACAACTCGCCCAGCGTGGCGTCACCGCTCGCATGAATCTGCTGACGCAGACGATGCAGCAGATGCGCGCGCCATTCGGGCAGATTCGCGATGCGGGGTGCCAGCCCGTCCGGATGCAGCGACAGGCGCAACACGTTGACCGCACCGCTTAACAACGATGGGTCCACGCCAGCGAGCAGTGGCATGACGGCGCGGTTCGCCGCCAGCAATGTCCAATGGCGATCGACGGCCAGCGCCGGGTAAGGCTCGTGGCCATCGAGCACGCGCTGCACGGCTTCGCGGGCCACCGCCATGTCGGGGGCATCGAACGCGCGGGCTTCGAAGCGCGGCGCAAAGCCCGCCGCAACCAGCATTGCATTGCGCTCGCGCAACGGGATGTCGAGCGCCTGCGCAAGATGCAGCAGCATCTCGCGGCTCGGCTGCGCGCGGCCTGTCTCGACAAAACTCAGATGGCGCGTTGAGATCTCCGCTTCCAGCGCGAGATCGAGTTGGCTCATGCGCCGGCGCTGACGCCAGTCGCGCAACAGGGTTCCGATAGCAGGTGTGGTCATGAAACGGATGATAGCGGCTGGGGAATGCACCGCCATTACCTCGCAGGTAATCGACGGCGTGTCGTGGGCTCACCAAGATGGCAGCCAGCGAGACCCGATGTCTCGTCGTCCTGATCACCCGCCGCAACGTTGATGTCTGCGTGCGGCGCGGATCGGTCCAACTTCGATGGAGGTCGCCATGATGTCATCCCGTCAAACGTCGTTTCAGTCTTCGGCGCAAACGTCGGTTCAATCGTTATTTCTTGCCCGCGTGTTGCTCGCCGACGCACTCGTCAGTGGCGCAGTGGGGCTGTTGCAGGTGCTTGCGGCTGCACCGCTGGCCGCACTGCTGGATCTGCCCGCGGACGGTCTGCGCGCGACCGGGCTGGTACTGCTCGTCTATGGGGCGGCGCTGGTGTGGCTGGTGCGCCGCACGACCTTGCCGGCGGGAGCTGCATGGGCAGTGATCGCCATCAATGCGATCTGGGCGCTCGACTGTGCCGTGTTGCTCGCGTCGGACTGGATTGCGCCGAACGCGCTGGGCGTGGCGTTCATCGCCGTGCAAATCGTGACCGTGCTGGTGTTTGCCGAACTGACGTTCATCGGGTTGCGCCGCCGTCGGGCGGCGCAGACCTGACGGTTATTTCACGAACTGGATGTCGTTCGGTGCCTGCGGCGGCAGCTTGATTGCCAGCACCTTGAACTCGCCGCTGGTGTTTTGCGACCCGGCGTGCACGGTGCCACGCGGAATGATGATGAGATCGCCCGGGTGCACGTCGCGCTGCTGGTCGCCCAGCCAGAACGTGCCGCTACCGGCAATCACGTACTGAATCTCATCGGCGTCCTGATGCGTGTGGCGCGGCACGTTGCCGCTTTGCACGGCGACGGTGCCGTTGGTCGTGGCCACGAGCGTGCGCGAGCGCAGCGTGCCGACGTTGGGCACGAGCTTGCCGATCTGCTCGTCGGTCATGGCGCCGACGTCGATGATTTGCGGGGTGAGGGCGGTGGCCTGCGCCACGGCGCTGGGCATCAGATGGGACGAGAGGAAGCCGGCGGCGAAGGCGGCAGGTACGGCAGCAAGCAGGACGTAGCGACGCATGTTCTTGTTCCTTTTGTGGGTGCTTTGTGAGCCTTTGTGAGCGGCAAGCAACGGAATTCACGAGCGAGCGACTTGCAGAACCGCCATGAAGGCGGGCGGCCCGCGCGACACGATCAAGCGTGCAGCAGGGGCCTGTGCCGGACTATACGCGCTCCCGCGCGAGGGCGGGATGCGGAATTGTCGGTAGACGGAAAGGGAGCAGCGGCGGCCCTGATGACAGGGACCACCACTTGATACTGCCGACGACTTTCGATTATTGCGGCGGTTGCGCAGGCACGTCGCCGTGGTTGTGCAGCAGCGCGTTGCGGCGCGCGTAGGTGAAGTAGATCACCATGCCGATGGCGAGCCACATCACGAACGCGATCCAGGTCGCGGCTTGCAGGTGGGCCATCAGGAACAGGCAAAGGCCTGCGGAGATCAGCGGCACCACCGGCGCACCGGGCACGCGAAACGCACGGGGCAGGTCAGGACGCGTGCGGCGCAGCACGAGCACGGCGACCGACACCAGCGCGAACGCCGACAGCGTGCCGATATTGATCAGCTCGGCGAGCACGCCCAACGGGACGAACCCGGCGATGACGGCAAACACGACGCCGATGATCCACGTGCCCGCAAACGGCGTCTTGTGCGTCGGGTGGATGCGCGAGAGCATCGGCGGCAGCAGGCCGTCGCGCGACATCGCGTAGGTGATGCGCGTCTGGCCGTACGTCATCACCAGAATCACGGTCGTCATGCCGAGAATCGCACCCAGATCGACGAAGCCTGCGACCCAGTTCTGCCCCGCATATTGCAGGGCCAGCGACACCGGGTGATCCACGCCCGCGAACTGCGCGAACGGCACGATGCCGGTCATGATGGCGGCGACCGCCACATACAGCAGCGTGCATACGATCAGCGAGCCGATGATGCCAATGGGCAGATCGCGTCCCGGGTTACGCACTTCCTCGGCGGCGGAGGTCACCGCGTCGAATCCGATGAACGCGAAGAACACGAGCGCCGCAGCGTTGAACATGCCGCTGGTGCCGAACGGCATGAACGGCGTCCAGTTGGCCGGCTTCACGTGCCATACGCCCACGGCGATGAAGAGCAGCACCACGCCGATCTTGATCGCGACCATCAGGTTGTTGATTCGCGCCGACTCGCGCACGCCGTACGACAGCACCCACGTGACCAGCAGCATGATGACGACGGCGGGCAGGTTGATGAAGGTCGTCACGCCCGGCACGCTGCCCGGTGCCGCCGTGATGACGGCGGGCAGGTGCAGGCCGAAGCCGGCCGCCAGCGACTGGAAGTAGCCCGACCAGCCGACCGATACGGCCGACGACGCCAGACCGTATTCGAGCATCAGATCCCAGCCGATGATCCACGCGACGATCTCGCCGAGCGTCGCATAGCTGTACGTATAGATCGAGCCGGAGACGGGGATCGTGGACGCGAACTCGGCGTAGCACAGCGCGGCGAAGCCACAAGCTGTGGCCGCGATCATGAACGAGACGGTGAGCGCCGGGCCAGCGGTGAGCGCGCCCGTGCCGGTGAGGACGAAAATGCCGGTGCCGATGATGGCGCCGATGCCCATCAGGACCAGATCGATGGGGCCCAGCACCTTGCGGAGACTGCCGGTGCGGCTTGCCGCCAGCATGTTCTCGATGTTTTTGGTTCGAAAAAGACTCATGACCTGCAAAAGGTTCCTGCAACGTATGTCTCTGGCGCACGCGTGACGCGCGCCATGGAGAAATCCCGCGGGCAACAATGTCCCGCGACCTGGCTGCAAGGGCACCCTGGGCTTGTGGCCGCTCGTTCCCATGCCTGACGGATTGGCCACAGGGTGGGCGAGCGCCGCTCATGCCTGATCGCTCTCGGGTGCGTGGCTGCTGCAAAGGCATCGGCCACGGATGACGAGGCCGCCGACGGCACGCACGGGTGGTGCATACCTGACGCGGCATGGCGATAGGCAACCGCGACGTGCAAAGGCACGCCGGGGCGGGACGAACACGATCGAGACTTACGGAGGATCTTGCCGGACTGCCGTGAACGTCGCGCGATGAGGCTGCGACGGCACGTCTGAGAGATCTGCTAAGTGGTCTGCAATGTGACGGGTGCCCGTTAAGCTGGCTAGCAAAACACCGGCGCCGGGGCACCGGTGTGTCAGTTGCGTGCTTGCGTTGCTAAGGGCTCGCTGTCCTGCGGGCCGGCCATCGGCGCCTGATCGGCGCCTCCGCCTGGCCGGCAATGCTCACATTTTAAGCGTTTTTCCCAAAACGCGTGCAGTGGTCACTGAATTGGGGTCACGTACTCCGGGTGCCGGTTCGGGGATCAGCGATCACCGCCCGGACGCCCACCGCCGCCACCACCGTGGCCGCCGCCACCGCCGCCATGGCCGCCCCCATTACCACCGCCGTGGCCTCCACCGCCGCCGCCGGGCGGGCGCGGACCGTGTCCACCACCGCCGCCGGGAGGCCGCGGGCCGGGGCCCGCCCCGTGCCCGGGAGGACGACCCGGACCCGGGCCGGCACCGTGACCGGGCGGGCGTGGGCCGGGACCTGCACCGTGTCCCGGTGGGCGGGGTCCGGGACCTGCGCCATGGCCGGGCGGGCGCGGGCCCGGACCCGGGTAATGGCCGCCCGGCGGACGCGGTCCCGGGCCGCCGCCCCAATGCGGCGGGCGTGGACGGGGCGGCGGGCGGTGCCAGTAGCGCTGATCGTTGTACCAGGGGCGGCCACGGTAATAGTTGCCCCAGTACGCGCCGATGGAGAACGTCACGATCGGCAGACCGATCATCGTGCCGTAGTTCAGCACGGGCACCGGACTGCCCTGATACGGATAGCTCAGCAGCGCCGCGTAGATCCAGCCGCGCGAGCCCGGCAGGCCGATGTCGCACCACGTGTAATCGGACAAACAGCCGTACACCGTCACCGGCATGCCCGGCCCCGCCTGCGAGACGACCGGATAGTCGCTCGCCGGGCCGGCCCGCACGTTGGCCGGGGAATTGATGACGGCCTGACTCGCTTGCGCCGACGCCACACCGGGCAATGCCGCGAGTGTGACAACCGTCGCGGCGCCCGTGATGACGAGCGGCAAGAAGCTTTTGTTCATTGCATTCTCCCTGTCGTAACCGTGTGTCCGGCGTCAGGCGAAATGCGCGCCGGACGACACGCTTCGTAATGTTGTATGGGTTTCGACCGGCGGAGTGCCCACTTGGTTTGCTGTCACGCGTATCGAAACCGGACGGCAATGTTTGTGCGCATTACAGGGCTTACAAAATGGGAAGGTCTTTGCGGCCCCTGTCGAGCCACGTCCATTCGCCCGCTGCGCCTCAGAATACCTGCCGGAACGCCCAGTAGAGCCCGCCGGCGAGCACGATCGCGGCGGGCAGGGTCAGGGCCCACGCCAGTAACAAATTCCGGATGGTGTCCCACTGCAACCCCGACCCGTTGATGGTCATGGTGCCGGCCACGCCCGACGACAACACATGGGTGGTCGACACGGGCAGCCCGTAGAGATCGGCCGCGCCGATGGTCGCCATCGCCACCAACTCGGCCGATGCGCCTTGCGCGTAGGTCAGGTGCTTCTTGCCGATGCGCTCGCCTACGGTCACGACAATGCGTCGCCAGCCGACCATCGTGCCCAGCCCCAACGCGATTGCCACGGCTACTTTCACCCAGAAGGGGATGTATTTCGTTGCCTCGTCGAGTTGCGCCCGGAACGCGTGCAGTGCGCGCGCCGTGTCGGGGGCAATTGCCGTGTCGCGCCGCCGTTCCAATAGCCGAATCGATTCGGCGGCGAGGTACATGTCGTTGCGCACATTGGTTACTGAGGTGGCGGGCATGCGGGCAAACGAGCCGTGGCTGGCGACTTCCTGCGCAATGTCGCCGGTGAGGACCGACAACGCAGGCACCACGGCGGCCGTGAGGGTCTCGGTGCGCACGAAGGCGGTGAGCACGTCGCGGGGCGGCGCGGTTGCGGTGCTCGCGATAGCGACACCGGCAGGCAGCGGCGGATGGGCGGCCAGAGAGCGCTGCGCGGTCTGCGCCGTGGCGACGAACTGAGCAACCTGCGCGTCGGGCATGGCGTGGTTGAGCGCGTAGGCCATGGGCACGGTGCCGACCAGAATCAGCATGATGAGCCCCATGCCCTTCTGGCCGTCGTTGGACCCGTGCGCGAACGAAACGCCGGTGCAGGTGAGGATCAGCAAGCCGCGAATCCACCACGGCGGCGGCGTGCGCGGTTTCGGCGATTCATACAGCGCCGGGTTGCGCACGCAAAACTTCAGGGCGACAAAGAGCGCCGCAGCGCAGCCGAAACCAATGATCGGCGAGAGCAGCAGCGAGTATCCGACGGTGGTGACCTGTCCCCAGTCGATGCCGCCCGCGCCGCTAGTCACATCGCGTCCGCGCATGAGTGCATTGGCAAGGCCGACACCGACGATCGAGCCAATCAGCGTGTGCGACGACGAGGCGGGCAGGCCCAGCCACCACGTCGCCAGATTCCAGACGATCGCAGCGATGAGCAGCGCGAAGACCATGGCGAAGCCCGCCGACGAACCCACTTGCAGAATCAATTCGACCGGTAGCAACGAGACGATGCTGAACGCGACCGCGCCGCTGGAGAGCAACACACCGAGAAAGTTGAACAGGCCCGACCACATCACCGCGATGCTGGGTGGCAGCGAGTTGGTGTAGATGACGGTAGCGACCGCGTTGGCCGTGTCGTGAAAGCCGTTGACGAACTCGAAGCCGAGAGCGATCACGAGCGCGATGACCAGCAGCGCAAACGGCAGCAGCGCCATCGAATGCTCGCCCGTGCGGCCAACATCGCGAACCAGACTGTAGGTGGTGAAGACGAGACCCGCGACGAGCATCGTCAGAAAGACAGCCAGGCGGATGCGATGCCGCCGCCGACGTGCCCGGGCAAGCGGCCCGGTGGGATCACCCGCCGCAGGAGGCGCGAGCGGGTGGCCCGGTGGGCGCACCGGATCGGGTGACGCGGCGCTTGCCTCGCCGGGGCGGGTCACGATGGGGCGGGGGCCCTGTCGATGACGTTGATCGCGTCGATCAGTACAGCACGACCGAGCGGATCGACTCGCCGCGCTTCATCAGATCGAAGCCTTCGTTGATCTGGTCAAGGCGCAGCGTGTGCGTGATGAGATCGTCGATGTTGATCTTGCCTTCCATGTACCAGTCGACGATCTTCGGCACGTCGGTACGGCCGCGCGCGCCGCCGAAGGCCGAGCCCTTCCACTCGCGGCCCGTCACCAGTTGGAACGGACGCGTGCTGATTTCCTGTCCGGCCGCTGCCACACCGATGATGAACGACTGGCCCCAGCCCTTGTGGCAGCATTCGAGCGCCTGACGCATGGTCGTGACGTTGCCGATGCACTCGAACGAGTAGTCGGCGCCGCCGTCGGTCAGTTGCACGATGGTGTCGACCACGTTTTCGACGTCGTTCGGGTTGATGAAGTGCGTCATGCCGAACTTCTTCGCGAGTTCCACGCGGCCCGGGTTGATGTCGACGCCGATGATCTTGTCGGCGCCCACCATCTTGGCACCCTGAATGACGTTCAGGCCGATGCCACCGAGACCGAACACCACGACGTTTGCGCCCGCTTCGACTTTCGCCGAGTACACCACGGCACCCACGCCGGTGGTCACGCCGCAGCCGATGTAGCAGACCTTGTCGAACGGCGCGTCGGAGCGCACTTTCGCCACGGCGATTTCGGGCACGACGATGTAGTTCGAGAACGTGGAGGTGCCCATGTAGTGGAAGATGGGCTTGCCGTCGAGCGAGAAGCGCGACGTGGCGTCCGGCATCAGGCCGCGCCCTTGCGTGCTGCGGATCGCCTGACACAGGTTGGTCTTGCGCGACAGGCAGAACTTGCACTGACGGCACTCGGGCGTGTACAGCGGAATGACGTGATCGTCTTTCTTGAGCGTGGTCACGCCGGGGCCGACGTCGACCACGACGCCCGCGCCTTCATGGCCGAGAATCGCGGGGAAGATACCTTCCGGGTCAGCGCCCGAAAGCGTGTAGTAGTCCGTATGGCAGATGCCGGTGGCCTTGACCTCGATCAGCACCTCGCCAGCGCGCGGCCCTTCCAGATCAACTTCCTCGATGGTCAGGGGCTTGCCGGCTTCCCAGGCAATGGCGGCTTTGGTTTTCATTGAGAAATTCCTCGTTGCAACGACGTTTGGGGTGATTCCCTTCGCGACGTACCTTACCGCGTTCTAAAGTTGCACGCGAGTCTTGACACGCGGGTTGCATGAAAAAAGCAGCGCCGGGTGCGCAATTTGCAAGGCACACAGGGCGTGAGCGCGTGGGTGACATTCGCTGACCTTCACCGGCAATGGTTCGACTTTAGCGCCCGTGTGTGACGTCTCGTCGGGCAACTTCCTGACGCAACTGACCCGGTGTCTTGCCGGTCATTCCTTTGAAGAAAGCGATGAACGCGCTTTCGCTGGCGAAACCGAGCGAGTGCGCGACCCACGCAAGCGTTCTGCCGCTCGATAACCCCTCTACGGCACGAATCAGCCGCCATTGCTGACGCCACTGCTGATAGCTCATGCCGGTTTCGCGCTGGAAGATCCGCCCGATGGTCCTGACGCTGGCGCCGACGGTGCGCTCCAGATCGGCGAGGGCGGGCGGTAGTTGTTCCGGATGCGCAAACAATGGGGCGAGTCGCCGGTCGGTCGGCAGCGGTAACAGCAACGGTTGGCGTGCCGCGGTGGCGGTCTCGGCCAGACACAAGGCCAACAAATGGCTGGCGGTGCCCGTCGACCAGTCGGTGTCCCACGCGGCGAAGGCGATGCGCTCGAACACTTCGCGCAGCAGCGCGCCGACCTCGATGACTTCGATTTGCGCGGGCAGCGTGTCGGTCCACGGCTCGCCGAGAAAGATCGAACGGTATTCCACCGGCGTGCCGGTCACTGCGCGATGCGTTACCCCGGGGGGAATCCATGCGGCGCGCGTGGGCGGCAGCAGACACAACTGATGCGCGAGCGTGATGCGAACGCAGCCGTGCTGCGTGAACAGCCACTGCCCCATGCGGTGTCGATGCGCCCCGGAGTCGTGATTGCCAAGCGTGGACGCAATGCCGATCGCGTTGCGCGACAGGGTGTCGGGATCGAACGCTGCCTGAGGATCAAGCCATGCCATGGCGAGGGCGGTGCAAAGAATTGTCCGATTTGATGGATAAATCGACGGAATACCAATAATACGTCAGACCACGCCCCTGCAAGATGCTGCCTTCACTTTCCAGGAGCTTTCCATGACTTTGCCTACCCGGCGCGAGATGGCGTTGCCCATCGCGCTCCTAATGTTTCCGCAGATCGCCGAGACGATCTACAGCCCAGCCCTCGTCGATATCGGCGAGGCATTTGGCGTGGGGCCGGCCGCCGCGGCCAGCACGCTCTCGGTCTACTTTTTTGCGTTTGCCATCGGCGTGGTCGTCTGGGGGCGCATGTGTGATGTGATCGGCCGTCGTCCGACCATGCTGTTCGGCCTCGCGATCTATGCGGTGGCGTGCGTCGCGGCGCTGTTCGTCGATACCTTCGGTGCTTTGCTCGCCGCTCGCGTGACGTCGGCCTTCGGGGCGGCGGTCGGATCGGTGGTGACACAAACGATCTTGCGCGATCGGTATCAGGGGCCTGCGTTGGGGCAGGTGTTTTCGATGGTCGGCATGGCGCTCGCCGTGAGCCCGGCTATCGGCATGTTCTCGGGGGCGGTGCTCGCGGGCTGGCACGGTTACGCCGGGGTGTTCGGCGGGCTGGCGGTGCTGGCGGTCGCGCTGCTCGGCTGGAGTGTGATGCGTTTGCCGGAGACGCGTCCGCCGCAGGTCACGAAGGTGCCGTTGTTCGCGACGTTGTGGGTGATGCTGCGCGACTTCGATATCTGGTGCTCGGCGGCGCTCGTCGCGCTATTCAACACCTGCCTCTTTTCGTACTACAGCCTTGCGCCGTTCATGTTCGAGCGGCTTGGCGTCAGCACGACGCTGTTCGGCTACTCGGGGCTGGCGCTCGCCCTTGGCTCCGGCATCGGCGCGAGTCTCAACAAGCGATTGCTGGCACGCGACGTCGCGCCGCAACGCATTGTGATGACGGCCAGCGTGCTGGCGACGATCAGCGGCGCCGCCATTCTGCTGCTCTCGGACACCTTGTGGTTCCTCGTACCGGTCATGCTGCTGGTTGTGGCGTTCGGGCTGGCGATTCCCAACATTCTGAGCAGCGCACTGGCGCGTTATCGTGACCGGCTCGGCACCGGCGGTGCAGTACTCGGACTGTATTACTACCTGCTGATCGGCGCGGGGCTCACGCTCTCGGGCATGGCGCAGACGCTCGGCGGCACGTACTTCTTGTGCGGTCTCGCGGCCGTAGTGTTGTGCGCCACGCGAGCGTTGAAAACACCTCGCGAATGCGGTGTCGGCGGCTGATCGGACACGCGGATCACGAAGGCTGGGCAGCCGGTTCGTAGATGGTCAGCGGGCCGCAGTTCTCGTTCGTCACGAAGAACGCGAGCAAACGCGCCGAGTGCACCGGGTCGGGGTTTTCGGACATCGTGTGCAGGGTGCCCGGCGGCTCGAACCACGTTTGATTCGCGTGATAGGTGACGGGCACCTCGGCATTGAGTTGCGACCGGATCGTGCCTTCGATCACGACGGCAGTCACGGCGCCCGGATGACGATGGGGCGGCGAGAAGGCGAGCGGCGGAAATTCCACGATCGCCGTCGTGACCGATTTGCCGGGGGCGTTGGCCAAGGGCTCACACGACAGTGGCGTGAGCTTGGTGGCGGGACGAGCAGCCGCATCATTGCCTGCCGATGCGCTTGCCATCATGGCCGTCGTGGCGCTCGCCGTCAGCGTGCAGAACGTGTCGAGCCAGCCCGGGAGCGCGCGTTGCGCGGGGGGTGTCATGGCCAGACCGGCGGCAGCGATACCCAACGCCGCGAGGACACCGGTGGTGCGGTGTGCCATCAGCGGCGCCACGTGGGTAGTGCGTGGCGAGCGGGGCACGCGCGCTGTACGCGAGAGTTTCGAAACGTTGAACATGGCGAATCCTCCGGAAAGGACTTCAGCTTAGAGAGCCAATGTCCTGTCAGGAAGTGCCAAAAAATGGCAAATCAACTATGCCATGTTGATGCGGTGAGGGCGGAGGCGGTGACGTTTCAGCGGCGTGCCCCGCTGCCTAGCGGTGCCACGATGTGATACAGCCCATGCATGTCGATGGGCCGTGCAAACCAGTATCCTTGGCCCTCGTCGCAGCCCAGTTCTTTCAACCGTTGTGCCTGCGCCTGTGTTTCGACGCCTTCGGCCGTCACGCGCAGTCCGAGCGAGTGCGCCATGGCAATGACCGCGTTCACGATGGCAAGGCTGGGCGGATGCACGAGCATGTCGCGCACGAAGGTCTGGTCGATCTTCAGCCGGTCGATGGGAAAGCGTGTGAGGTAGGCGAGGCTTGCGTAGCCCGTGCCGAAATCGTCGACGGCAATCTCCACGCCCATGTCGTGCAAAGCCCGCAGGGTGCCGACGGCGGCGCTGGAGTCACCCAGCAGCACCGTTTCCGTGATTTCGATTTCCAGATGCCGGGGTTCCAGCGCGTGCGCGAGCAATGCGCGCTCGACCATGCCCACGACGTCCTGCCGGGCAAACTGCTGCGCCGACACGTTCACGGAGATGCGCGGCAAATGGCCGCAGCGCCGCAGCAGTCGGCTCGCTTCCCGGCACGCGGTCTGTATCACCCATTCGCCCAACGGCAGAATCAGCCCGGAGGTCTCCGCAATGGGGATGAATTCTGCCGGACCGACGGCACCGCGCACCGGACTGCGCCAGCGCAGCAGCGTTTCTGCGCTGCGAATCTCGCCATCCGCCAGACTGACCTGCGGCTGATACACCAGATGCAGTTGCGAGTGCGCCTGCTCGTTCACGGCTACACGCAGCAGGCTTTCCAGCTCATTGCGCCGGCGTGCCTGAGCATCCATCTCGCTGCTGAAAAAGCGCATGCCGCCGCCACTGGCACTGGCCTCGGCGAGAGCAAGGTGGGCACGCCGCAGCAGCGTCTCCGGCGTGTTGCCGTGTTCGGGATAGCTCACTGCGCCGATGCTGGCGTCAAGGGCGACCGGGTTCTGGTCGACATCGGCCCATTGGGCGAGACGCGTCTGAATGCGCGATGCCAGCAGGCGGGCCGCGTCGCCGGTTTCGTTCGTCACGATGACGAACTGGCTGCTGCCGAGGCATGCCAGCGCGTCTTCCGGCCCGCTCGCCTCGCGCAGCCGCTCGGCGGCGATGCGTAGCGCGAGTTCGGCGGTGGGTGGGCCGAATGTGCTGCGCAGCTTGCGAAGGTGATCGAGTTCGACGAGCAGCACCGTCAGCCCGACCTGTTGGCGGGCGCAGCGATGGATGGCCAGTTCGAGCCGTTCGTTCAGCAGGGTCTGGTTCGGCAGGCGGGTGACGGGGTCGTGGTGGGTGACATACCAGAGCCGGGACGCGACCTGAACCTGTTGCGAGAGATCGAGCACGATGCCGACCCAGCGGCGCTCGCCCGGCGCGTGCTCCACACACGACAGCGCCAGACGAATCGGCAGCCAGCTGCGCACGTGGGTGAGCAGGTGCCACTCGTCGTCGTAAGGCACGTCTTCGTTGGGGGACAGGCTTGCTAGCGCGGGGAGGCGGCGGCGAGCGAGTTCCGAGGGATCGAGCAGGGAGAGGAAGCTGCGTTGACCGAGAAGGTGCTCGGGCAAATAGCCCGTCAGGCGGGTGAACGCCGTGTTCATGCGCTCGATCATGCCGTCGTCGTTGCAAACGAACATGGCATAGGGGGCACTGTCGAGCGCAGCGCGACTCAACTCGGCCTGTACGTCGGGCACTGGGCGCGGCACCGGATCGTTCATGATCGCGCGCGTCGAGCACCGGGAATGACAAACTTCCACAGCAGCATGCAACACCTCCCTGGCGTCGCGAATCTCTTGATTTTCGAGCGATCTGTGCCGCCCGATTTACCTTGTTTTTCAAAAGGTTATGTGCACCATTCTGCCACGGTAAAAGCGCGCGCGTGCAAGGGAAAATGCGGAGGCGGCGGGGCTTTCGGAAACGGGTTCGCGCGTGCATGCTGTGCGATGTCGGCAGGCGCGGGTGGCCTGTCGAAAATGGGAGGGGTGTGCCAACCGGGCCGGTGAAGGAAACCTTACCTGCCCGCTCGTTCATATGGCCTCGCACTCGGGGCTTCGGTATGATGCGGCCTGACTCGAATGGGGGCTGGCGGCACACCGCGGGATCGACATTCGGTGATTCGCAATTGTTAAGGACTACAGTGTTGTATTGCGTCTGCGCGTTGACGGGCAGCACGGCATCGAGGGGAAGGCACCCACAGCAGGTACCCCGGTTTGCACGTGTGCGTGTCGCGCTTTATTTTCTATGCCTGTGGTGGCTCGCCATGGGGTCCGCTGCTGCGCAAGCGCCGGGCGGCGGTGTTGCGTCAGGCGCTACCGCAGCACCGGCAGCGTCCGCGACGGCGAACACGCGCGAAGCCAACGTGCGGCAGGTGGTGCTGGGCATCATCAGTTTCACCCGCTGGCCCACCACGCCGGCCAAGGTGCGGCTGTGCGTGAGCGGCAACACCGACTATGCGCGCGATCTGCTCGCCGGCCCGTTGCCGAGCGCCGGCCTGCCGGTCGAGGCACAACGCCTGCCGGTGGGCGACCCCGCGGTTGCCACCTCGTGCGACGCCCTCTATCTCGGTGCCGTGAGCGACGCCGAACGCCGGCAAGTGCTGAGCAGTATCGCCGGCCACCCGATGCTCACGATCAGCGAGCGCAATGACTCGTGCACGCTTGGCACGATGTTCTGCCTGAACATCGACGCCGATCGTGTGACCTTCGACATCAACCTCGACACCGTCGCGCGCAGCGGCGTTCGTGTCCACCCCAATGTGCTGAAGCTGGCGCGCAAGCCGGGGACACCATGACGATCCAACGCCCCCCCATCCCCCCACCGACCGGCGCGCCCGACGCCCCCTTCATGCCGCAAGCCCCCCTCGCCGGACTGTCGTCGGCTGAGATGCCGGGCCATGCGTCCACCGACACTCACGTCAACGGCGCCTTGCACGAGCGGTCATCGTCCTCACCTGCGAGTGCCGCCGATGCGCCCGTCAGACGTCGCCGTCGGCCATCGCTGCAAGGTGTCTTGCGCCGCACTCACTTGCGTCTCGCTGTCTCCGCCGTGGTGCTGGCCGCTGTCTCGCTGACGCTGGTGGCGTGGATCGCGCTGCGTGTCTATGCCGAGAACAATCTGCTGCTGCTGGGCCGCTCGCTTGCCTACACCGTCGAGGCGGCGGTGGTGTTCGGTGACCGCGTGGCAGCGCAGGAAGCCATTGCCCTCATCGCTCATGAAGAGGACGTCGTGCAGGTGCGCGTGCTCGATGCGCGTGGCGCGCAATTTGCCCTGTGGCGGCGGCCCGATGGCGGCGCACTGGCGACGCTGGAGCGCGCCGTGGCCGACGTGGCGTTGCCGGGGCCGGTCACGCTGCCGATTCGACATGACGGCGACGTCGTCGGTCATATCGAGGTGCAGGGGCAAGGGCATCAATTCTTCGTATTCCTATTGAGTGGCGTGGGCGGCGTGCTGGCGTGTTTGCTGGTGACGTTTGCCGTGGCGACGGTGCTGGCAAAGCGCATGCACCGCGATATCGTCAAACCGCTGCGCGCACTGGCTGAAGTGGCGCACGCGGTGCGGCGCGAGCGTGCGTTTCATCAACGCGTGGCGGCCACGCCCATTGCCGAACTCAAGGAGCTGGGCGACGACTTCAACGCGCTGCTCGATGAATTCGAAGGCTGGCAGAACCACCTGCGTGCGCAGAATGCGACGCTCGCCCATCAAGCCAATCACGATCAACTGACCGGCTTGCCAAATCGGGCTTATTTCGAATCGCGGCTCGCGCAGGCGCTGGTCGATGCCCACGAACTGGGCACACACGTCGCGCTGCTGTATCTGGATAGCGACCGTTTCAAAGAGATCAACGATCACCAGGGGCACGACGCCGGGGATGCGGTGCTCGTGGCGATTGCCGAGCGCCTGCGGCAGCCGCTGCGAGAGGGGGATCTGGTGGCGCGTCTGGGGGGCGACGAGTTCGCCGTGATGCTGCCCGGCGTGCGCCAGACGTCGAACGCCGTGCGCCTCGCGCAGAGCCTGCTGGTCGCCATGGAAAAGCCGATTGCGCTGCCCGGTGGCGGCGAGATCGTCACGTCGATGAGTATCGGTGTGGCGCTGTACCCGACGCACGCCCCGGACGCCCCGGCGCTGTTGCGCGCGGCGGACGCCGCGATGTATCAGGCCAAGCGTGCCGGTGTCGGCACTTGGCATGTTGCGGAAAGCCCCAAGGGATAAGGTGGCGCGCAGCACCTAAGATGATCAGAACAAAGCAGCACACGCAGTACCGCAGTACCGCAGTAAGCGCAGCAACCAGAAAAATAAGCAGCACCATAAAGATAACGACGACCGGATTACACACCGCAATGGGGAATCACCTTGAACTTCGCAGTTGACACCACACAATCGCGCCCGGGCACTTCGCCGGTTCATGCCGGTATTGAAGGGGCCGCGCGTTTCATTTCGCGACACTTCACGCGACATCTCACACACTTGAGCACGCTTGGCCGTCGCCTGATCGTGCTGACCTGCCTGATCGGCGTCGGCGCGCTTGCCGGTTGCCAGACCACGCCGGTGCATGGCCTCACGGCGGAACAGATCGCCGCACTGAAGTCCGAGGGCTTTGTGCAGACGGATGAAGGCTGGGAGTTCGGCCTGTCCGACACGGTGCTGTTCGATACCGACAAATTCGTGCTGCGCGACGCCGCGCGCCAGACAGTCATGCGTATCGGTCAGACGCTCGTGAAGGTCGGTCTCGCGGAGGTGCGCGTGTACGGCTATACCGACTCGGTGGGCAGCGATACCTACAACGAACAACTCTCCGCACGCCGTGCCGATGCCGTCGCTGCTGTGCTGGTCGATTCGGGGATGCAACGCGCGGGGATTCAAGCCGTCGGCGCGGGCAAGCGCAACCCGGTTGCGGATAACAGCACGGCAAGCGGACGGGCGCAGAACCGGCGCGTGGCCATCGTGATTTCGACGCGCTGATTCACGCCGACGGGACGCGTCGGCAAGTCGCTTCATCGCGGCGCGGCACGCCGGGTCCGCCAGCCAAGGCTTGGCGGCTCGTGACGGCAGCCGCGTCGACCGGATGAAGTCGGTTTAGCTGCGCGGCGGTAAGGCAATGTAAGTCCTCGCTAAGTCCTTACCGGCGGCCACAATCAGGCACAATGGCGGCTATCGTCGGCGTGCCGTGGCGGAGTTGATCGTTGCTGCGCCGCCGTCATCGATGTCTCCGATGCCCCCGATGCCCCCGATGCCCCTGATGTCTTGATGTCTTGATGTTCCCGATACCGCCGATGCTCCGGTTTTCTCTCAAAGACGGTCTGCACCGCGTTCGCGCTGTCTTGTGCGTGCCCTCACTGCGCGCACGCCCCATGCTCTCCACGCTCAACGTTCTCGCGGCAACGGCCGCCCTGACGCTATGCGCGTCGCCCGCGATTGCGCAGAACACGCGCGTCGGCACATGGGCCACGGCACCTCAGGCGGTGGCGCAGCATCCCGCCGCGCCGTCGTTTAACCGGGCGCCGGCCGTTGGCGGCCGCACGGTGCGGCAGGTCATTTATCCTAGCCTGTCCGGTGGTGAAGTGCGGGTGCGCTTCACCAATGCCTATGGCACACAGCCGCTCGTGATCGAGCGGGCAAGCGTGGCGGCATCCGTGCGTGGGGCGGCGATCGATGTGTCGACATTGCGCGCGCTGACCTTCGGCGGTCAGCCGGTCGCGAAGATTGCGCCGGGCGCATCGCTCGAGAGCGACCCGGTCGCCATCACGGTTCGGGCGGGCGCGCCGCTGGCCATCAGCCTGTTCACGCGTGAGGCGCAAACGCCGACTACGTGGCACAAGATTGCCCAGCAGACCGCATTTCTCAGCGGCGCGGGCGACTTTGTCGATAGTGAAGCGCCGACCGCATTTCGTACCAAATTCACCAATACCCTGTGGCTGGCCGGCGTGAGTGTCGTGCCGGCGACACCGGCACACGCCATCGTCACCATCGGCGACTCGATTACCGATGGCATGCGCAGCTCGATCAATGCCAATCACCGCTGGCCTGACGTGCTGGCGCGCCGTCTCGACGCCGCTGGCCGGCGCGATATCTCGGTGCTCAATCTCGGCATCAGCGGCAACCGCCTGCTGCACGATTCGGCGTGCTACGGCGAGCGGCTCGTGGCGCGTTTCCGGCGCGACGCGCTGGAGCAGCCGGGCGTGCGCACGGTGGTCGTGCAGATCGGCATCAACGACATCAATTTCGGCTACGTGCCGCCGCACGCGGGCCTCGACTGCGACGTGCCACACGTGATCGTCACCGCCCCCGAGATGATCGCGGGTTATCAAACGCTGATCGCTGCGGCGCGTGCCCGAGGGGTGCGAATTCTGGGCACCACGATTCCGCCGGGCAAACTGCCGCCCGAGCGCGAAGCGGTGCGTGAGGCCGTCAATAACTGGGTGCGTACGGGCGGCGCGTTCGATGGCGTGATCGATTTCGACGCGGCGTTGCGCGATCCGGGGCAACCGACGCGGATGCTGCCGCGACTCGACAGCGGCGACGGCACCCATCCGAGCGACGCCGGCTATGCGGCGATGGCCGATGCGGTACCGCTGCCGCTGATACTGGGCGCGGGCAAGTAAGGCGGCGAAGTTACCTTCGCGCTACCTTCCTGTCAGTGCTGAACCGCAAGCGATAGCGCTTCGGTCAGCGCTCGCGCCGTACACCGACCGTGATTTGCTGCAAACGCGCGACTTCCGGCGAATGCAGCCACTCCGGGTGCGCCAGGCAGTGCTTGAGCAGCACCGTAGCGTCGTCTCCCCAGTACAACTCGCCGTCGCAGGCAAACGTCGGCACGCCGAAAACCCCGGCAGCAATCGCCGCCTCGGTGTTTGCGCGCAGCCCGGCCTTGACCTCGGGGGCGTCGGTGCGTGCCGCCGCGTCTTCCGGCGACAGTCCCAGCCGTTCACTCAGATCGCGCCAACCCGCTTCGTCGGTGACGTCGCGCCCTTCCGCCCAGATAAAGCGAAAAATCGTGCGCACCACCTCGTGCGTGGCCCCGAGCGCGACGGCCAGCCGCAAGACGCGAATCGGGTGGAACGGGTGAACGGGCGGCATGCGAAACGCAATCCCGTCCTGCTCTGCGCGAAATTGCGCCATGCGATAGGTGAAGATGCGCTTGGCGGGAATCTCGGCGGGCCCTTGCGTCTGCACATGGACGAGGATCGCCCCGAGCACGATGGGTTTGAGATCGATGGCGAGCGAGCGGGGCAGGGTGTCGAAGCGCTCGAACTGGAGATAGGCGAAGGGCGAGGAGAAATCGAAATACCAGTCGGCGTGGTGCGCTCGGGTAGCGGTAGCGGTATCGGTATCGGCAGCTTGCGACATGGGGCGGGTCTCCGGGTTTTTTGGGTTCTGGATGTCACGCAAAGCAGGCTTCGGAGAGTGTAGCGCAGACCCCTGCGAGTCACCCATCGGGGGCATTTCTCGCAAAGCGCTGCGGGAAAATCTAACGAATTCAGCGAGTTAGCCAGAATCCCCATAAATATCGGAAATATTTATATATCGTATCCGATATAACGATTTTTATTATTGAAGCGGTTTTCTTAGACTGGCAAGCATTCAAGAGGAGTGCAGCCATGACAACGAGAACCCACGACGCCCGCCCCGCTTCGGCATCCCGCCCGGATACGCTGGTGCCGGATCAACACAACCCGTGGGCCGGCCTTGTCCTTTCGACTGTCATCGCCTTTGTCGCCCTGCTGCTCGGCCGCCAGATGCCCCTCGTCGGCGGCCCGGTGTTCGGCATTCTGCTGGGCATTCTCGTTCGCAATATCTTCGCTCCCGGCGCACGCTACGAAGCCGGTATCAAGTTCGCTTCTAAGTACGTGTTGCAGTGGTCGATCATCGCGCTGGGCTTTGGTCTGAGCTTGTCGCAGGTGGCGCACACCGGTCTTGACTCGCTGGCCGTCACGGCCGTGACGATTACCGCGGCCGGTCTGTCGGCATGGGGGCTTGGCCGCATGCTGGGCGTCGGCGGCAAGCTCAAGCTGCTGATCGGTATCGGCACGGCGATTTGCGGTGGGTCGGCCATCGCGGCTGTCACCCCGATCGTCAAGCCGGACGACCACGAAACCGCCTTCGCCATTTCGACCATCTTCCTGTTCAACATCGCCGCGGTGGTGCTGTTCCCGATGCTTGGGCACATGCTCCATCTCTCGGACCTGGGCTTCGGCATGTGGGCCGGTACGGCCATCAACGACACGTCGTCGGTGGTCGCTGCGGGGTACAGCTACAGCAAGGAAGCCGGCGACTACGCCACGATCGTCAAGCTGACCCGCGCCACGCTGATCATCCCGATCTGTCTGACGCTGGCCGCTATCGTCGCCTACCGCGCCAAGCGCTCGGGTGCCGGCAACTTCAGTCTCGCCCGCATCTTCCCGTGGTTCATCCTGGGCTTTCTGGTGGCGTCGGGCATCCGTACGGCCGGTCTGGTGCCGCCGGTACTGCAACCGTGGATTCACGACGCAGCTGAGTTCCTGATCATCGTGGCACTGACCGCCATCGGCTTGTCGTCGAACCTGCGCCGCATGGCGTCGACCGGCATCCGCCCGATTCTGCTGGGTCTTGGGGTGTGGGCGGCGGTGTCGGTGAGCAGCCTTGCCGTGCAACTCGCGATGGGACAACTCTGAGCCAACGACGACGCCAAACTGGCTTAGGGCGGATCTGGTCCTAGGGCAGACCCGGCAGGCAAGCCGGAATGTGTCGCCTAGAATGCAATCACGCACCGTCGCTGACGGTGCGTGAAGCATTTCTGGGAGACGAATATGGCAACCTCGTTCGGAGAGATCTGGTACACGATCGGCGCACTGGCCGTCATTGCGCTGCTCGCGGGCATGGTGTGGGAGTTGGGGGTGTGGTGGACACGTCACCCCGACAACAGCGCCGTGCAACGCCTCGAACACGCCTGGGCCCGCATCCGGCATCCACGGCAATGAGTGAGCGCGGCAGCGACGGACGGACGCACTGAACGGCCCGCGCTGCCTGAAACGACCACGGCCGGCATATCAGCCGGCCGCGTGGGTGAGTGTGTTCTGCTTGCTGACGGCAAACCCCGGGCACCAGACCGTCAGGCCGCCATGAATGGCGCGAGGTTCAGGACTTGTCGAACTTCAGATGGCTCGGCACGTTCTTGTCCCAACGTGCCAGATCTTCCAGCGGATAGGGCTTGCCACCGTGCAGCGCGCGCTTGATGCGGCTCTTGCCGCTGGGCATCGGCACATTGGGCAGCGCATTGCCTGCCGGCGTGCCGGCGTGATCGAGATAGTCGCGCTTGAACTCCGCCTGCGTCATTCCCCACTTCATCAAGAACTCGCGGCTGCCGCGATTCTTGATCACACGGCCCGTCGAGCGGCAGCCGAAGTGATAGACCACGCTCTTGCCAACGATCCGGAAGGTACGGCAGCCGACCAGCCAGAGCTTCATCAGGAAGTCGTCGTCGCTGCTCATGCCCGGTCCGAACTCGATGCTGTAGCCCCCGACCAGATGCCAGAGACTGCGGCTCACCAGTGTGGGTTGCGTGGGCACGCCATTGACATCGCTACGGCCGAGTGACTTCGCGAAAGCCAGCAACGCGGCTTCGTCGAAGGTTTCGGTCGTGGTGCCGAAGTCTTGCGAGACCACTTGTTTGCTCACGCCCGCGTTGGGCTCGATCATCACCGACGACAGGTAATACACCGGTGTGTCGAGCGCACGGGCGGCCTCGATGAGGGCGGTGTCCCAGCCGGGGGTCACGAACATGTCGTCGTTCAGGAACAGCAGCTGATCGTGCGACGCCAGCGGCGCGAGCTGGTTGAGCGCAAGGCATACGCCGACGTTGCCGGTGCTGTGTGTATGGCGCAAGCCTTGCTCGCGTACCCAGGCAAGCGTGCCATCGCTGCCGTCGTTGACGTGGACCAGAATCTCGTGGGCTTCGCCCGAGTGCCGTCGCACGCTGTCGATACACAGCTTGAGGAACGGCAGGTTATTCCAGGTCGGGATCAGGATGCTTAGCATGGAGGGACTACGGCCTCGGGTTAGGAACGTTCGGCCGCAACGGCGGTGTCGCGTGGGCTGTCAGGATAGGCAAGCGCGGCCAAAAGCGCCAGCATCGTTGCGTAGAACGCCACGGTCACCTTCAGGTTGAAGGTCTCGACAGTCAGGCCAAAGACGGCGAACGCCACGGCGGTCATCAACCCCATCAGCGCTGCCCGTTGTTCTCGCCTGCGTGTTTGCAGGGCCCCGACGCGAATGAAAAAGTATGCCGGGCCGAGATAGACGCCGAGAATAGCCAGCAAACCGAGCAACCCGTAATCGGCGAAATACGCCAGGATCTGATTGTGAACCTCGCCCTTGCCGTAATCGGCCGCCATCGGGGTGAGATCGCCCGCCGCTGCCATCGCCGGCATGGCGTTCCGGTAACCGTGCGCCCCGAGCCCCGTCCACGGATTCTCGCGGATGAGCTTCACGGCGGTCTTCCACAATTCGAGCCGGATGCCGATCGACGTATCGGCCTGGCCGGCGTTCAGACTCGCAAGATCGGCGTGAATGTTGTTGAAGCGGTCTCTTACGGTGCTCGACAGGAAGGTGCTTGCCACTAACACGACGGCTACCCCTGCAATGATGGCTCGGCGCTTCAGGTTGGCCGAATGCGGTCGGCAAAGCAGCCAGATGACAAGCAAAACGGGTAACGCTACCCAGCCGCCGCGTGACTGACTCGCCCACGATGCGTAGCATCCGGCGGCCCCCCCGATCAGCTTGAAGACGACGAGCCAGAACCGGTCACGGGCAAGCCAATGAATCGACACGACCGAGAGCACGCCGAGCAGTAGCGCGATATCGCCGAAGTGAATGGGGTTGAGAAACGTGCTTTCCGCACGAGGGGCGAGCGTTTCGGCCGTCGAATACAGCGCCATGAAGGCTGCCGAGATGGCGCCCAGTCCGAAGGTCAGATCGATCCACCGGGGAATAATCGACGCAATATGGCGCAGGCCGAGAAAGACCAGCACGGCGAGCAGAAAACGAGCCGGGGAATCGAGCGTATTGGCGACCACGTCGCGGTGCAGCAATTCGACGAAAACGACCGCGACGATCGGCAGACACAGCGAGGCGACGAAGACGTTGAAGTATGGGCCTGCCGGGATGTCGGGCCGCCCCCTGGCGCACTTGCGCATCGCGAAAAGCGAGGCTGCACCACAGGCGACGATGAGGAACACCACGGTATTACCGCCACGCGGAACGACGAGCGCGGCAGCGGGGAACAGCAGTATGAGAATGCCGACAATCGTGGCAAACAGATGCCGACCGGGATTGCGGGTCGGCGCATGGGCCTTGCTCATTGGATACCTGGCAGACTTCGTCAAATAAAACTGCACGAAGTATGCCAGAAATGGCGGGGGGAACCGGCCTTTACGTGCCCCGGTTTGTGAAGGCGCAACAAGCCGTCTCGCCGAGGCCTGCCGCGTCTTGACTCAGAGGTTCATCGCCCCCAGCACACCGCACAGGTGCAGCGCGACATGGGTCCATGCGGCTTCGTCGTAGGAATCGCCCTCGCGGGCCTGCCGTTGCGCTGCGTGAAACACGCGCCACATGGCGGCGGCGCTCGATGGCGTCCCGCCCGCCAGTTGATATTGGCGTTGCAGCGCCTCCGCGAGCCAGGGTTGCTCTTGAGCGCAGGCGTCGGCGTAGGCTTCGACCGCGATGCGGGCGAAGGGATCGACCGCGGGATCGAGCACGACTTCCTGGCGCGCTGCCATTTTCGGCACGGCGGACAGGGCGTGGCTGTGGGCGGCGGCCTGGCGTGTGTGGTGGTGTTTCATGTCGGTCTCGTCTCGTTGGCCGCACCGGACGTTCCGGCGCGGGCTTCCTTACGTGGACTCAAGTTGACTCATGTGGACCCGGTCGCCCGTTCGCCCGTTCGGTCACTCGTTTTCCATGTCGCGGATGAACAGCATCGCCGCGAGCTTGGCCTGATCAATACTGGCGAACGTGCGGCCGTCCATCGGCCAGACATCCACCAGCACGGCGTAATTGCCGGGCCGATCGGCCTGCATGATGCGAATGTAGTGCTGGCGGAACACGCAACGCGCGAGTTCCACTGTCGGATGCGGACGGCGAAAATGGGCTGATGACATGACAGTCTCCAGGGAATCGGCCCTCCGGCCTCGACGGGCCGTTACCTGAATTCAGCAAATCTCATGCCATGCGTCTCGAAAATCTTAACTATTTGATTTGTAAGGCGTGACGCGGTGGGGAGGGCAACCGCCCCCGCCGTAACCTTGCTAAAACGTTACGGAAACGAAACATCGCCGGAACGCGGGACGTAACAAGCGACGGTTGCCCGGCTTGATTGGCTTGATCGGCTTGGGTGGCCGGATCGGATTGACTGGCTTACGCGGCACCGTGGCGGCGTGTGGTATTTGTGTTCCACTAAAATGGCCAGATACGCGGGTCGACGTCGCAAATTTCGGCGCCTTCCTGCGGCCCGCCAATGACTTCGCTCCCGGACACTCTTCTTCGCCACGCTGCATGAACCTTCGCTTTCTCGAAACCTTCGTCTGGCTCGCCAAGCTGCGCAATTTCCGCCTGACCGCCGAACGGCTGCACACCACGCAGGCGGGCGTCTCGAGCCGGATCGCGTCGCTCGAACAGAGTTTCGGTGTGCGCTTGTTCGACCGTAGCGCGCGCGAGGTCACGCTGACGGCCGCCGGCCAGAAGGCGCTCGCGTACGCCGAGCGCATCGTCATGCTGGGGCAGGAGATGAAGCGCGAGCTCTCCGACCCCGACATGCCGCCGGGGGTGCTCAAGATCGGCGTCGTGGAGTCGATTGTTCATAGCTGGTTTCCCGATCTGGCGGCCCGGATTCACCGGGAGTACCCGCAACTCGAAATCGAGGTCACCAGCGAGACGACCATCAACCTGTGCAAGCAACTCGAAGCGGGTTCGCTCGATTTGGTGTTGCAGACCGACATGCAGCACGGCACGGGCATCGATAACCTGCCGCTGGCGGAATTCCCGATGCGCTGGGTCGCCAGTCCCAAGCTCAACCTGAAAGGCGAGACGCTCGACGTGGCCGACCTCGCGGCCTTTTCGCTGGTGAGCTTTTCGCGCAACTCGGGGCCGCACAAGACGCTGGAGCGGATGTTCTCCGTCGCGGCCGAGCGGCCGGTGCGGGTGCACTGCATGACCTCGGTGGCGGCGATCATCCGGCTGGTGGTCGACGGCTTCGGTGTTGCGATGCTGCCGCCCGCCATCATCCAGCGCGAACTGGGCGAGCACAGCCTGCATTTGCTGCGCGTGAACGCCAATTTCCCCAATTTGCCGCTGGTCGGCTCCTTTCGCACCGGCGCACTGCTCGCCGAGAACGTCGCTCGCCTCGCGCAACGCACCGCGAGCGAGTTCGCGCTCAACATGGGGCCGGATATCGCCATTCCGCCCGCCGCTGCCATGACGGCCCCGGCCTGGGGCGACGCAGAGTCCTGAGGACCCCGGTGGTTGCCCGGCTTCGCGCGGGGCGCCGGCCTACGGCCACTGGCGGGTCATAGGGGTCATAAGAATTTGCTGTTACGGCAAATTTGATTTCTTGTTGGACGCTTTTCCCCCGGTTTTGCACACTCGGAACGACGGTCGAGCCATGCGCATGCAGCGATGCCATGCGCCGGCCGGCCCCCCGATTGTCGAAACCGATGGAAATTGCCTCATGACTGCCACTGCCCCGCGCGCCCAACTCTGCATCTGGACGAATATCGACCCGGCTTTCGAAGCGGACTTCAACCGCTGGTACGACCGGGAGCACATGCAGGAGCGTGTGGCGATTCCGGGCTTCCGGTTTGCGCGCCGCTTCAAGGCGTTGCACGACACCCCGCGTCCGTATCTGGCGCTGTACTGCACGCAGGACGCCGGTGTGTTCACCAGCGAGCCTTACGCACAAGCCTTCAATCATCAAACGGAGTGGTCGCTGCGCAACTTCGCCCGCATGCAGGGCACGCAGCGCCGTGTCGGCACGCTCGACGTGGAAGCCGGTGAGGGACAGGGTGGCCAACTTGCCGCCTTTGTGCTCGACGAGGCTACCGTCGCCAAGTCGCACGCCCGTCTCGCTTCGCAATTGAGCGAACTGGCACAAGCCGACGGCATCGTGCGCGCCACGCTGCAAGTCACAGTGCCGCGTCTGTCGGTCTCGCTCACCGCCAAAGGCGCGCCGCTGCCGCCCGCCGATGCGGTCGTGCTCATCGAAGGTAGCGACGCTGAGGCCGTGCGTGCCGCCGCCGAGGCGCTCGCCGCCACGTACGGCGTGCCGGCTGCGGATGTCACCCGTTTCGCGATGCTCTGGCGCCTCGGTGCCGGTGACGACTGATTCCACCCGCGCCACCTCTCGCTACCTCACGCCCCTCCCGGAGACACACATGACAACTTACACGGACGCTCGCGACACTCGCAGCAACGACGGTGACGCCGCCGCTGCCGAGGCGCGCAAGCAACGGTCGAAAAAGGGCCGTCTCGCCACGGCCAGCATGGTCGGTACCACGCTCGAATGGTATGACTTCACGGTCTACAACACGCTCGCCGCGCTGGTCTTCAACCATCTGTTCTTCCCGTCGGTCGATCCGCTCGCGGGCACGATTCTGGCGTTGTCGACGTATGCGGTCGGTTATGTGTCGCGCCCGCTGGGTGGCATGGTCTTCGGCAACCTCGGCGACAAGATCGGCCGCCGCGCCGTGCTCGTGCTCACACTCGTGGTGATGGGGCTGACAACCGGCCTGATGGGGTTGCTGCCGACGTACGCGTCGATCGGTATCTGGAGTCCGGTGCTGCTCGTGGCGCTGCGCTTCGTGCAAGGGGTGGCGCTCGGCGGCGAATGGGCCGGTGCGGTACTGCTGTCGGTGGAGCATGGCGATCAGCGCAAGCGCGGTCTGAACGCCTCATGGACGCAGGTCGGACCCTCGTTCGGCACGTTGCTGGCCACGGGGTTGATTGCGCTCATCACGCTGGCGATTTCGCCGGAAGATTTCCTCTCGTGGGGCTGGCGCGTGCCGTTCCTGCTGAGTCTGGTGCTGGTGGCCTTTGGCTTGTGGGTGCGTCGCGGGGTTGAAGAAACGCCGATGTTCGAAGCGATGGCGCACTCGGATCGTCAGGCAGAAATGCCGATTGCCGATGTGTTCCGTTCGCACTGGCGCAACCTGCTGGTGGCCGGTGGTTCGCGCATCGGTTCGGATGTGCTTTACGCGCTGATGGTCGTCTTCACGCTGACGTATGTGACCGGCACGCTGCATCTGTCGCGTCCGCTCGCGCTCACAGCGGTGCTGATCGGTACGGCCTTCAACGCGCTGACGGTGCCGCTGTTCGGGGCGCTTTCCGACAAGCTCGGCCGCCGCCCGGTGTATGGCTTCGGCGTGTTGTGCGCGGTGATCTGGGCGTACGGCTTCTTCGTGCTGCTCGATACGGCGAGCCCCGCACTGATCGTGTTGTCGGTGGTGATCGGGCTGGTGATTCACGCGATCATGTACGGGCCGCAGGCGGCGTTTGTCACCGAGCAATTCCCGACACGCGTGCGCTATGCCGGATCGTCGCTGGCTTACACGCTCGCGGGCATTCTCGGCGGGGGCTTTGCGCCGCTGATCATCGTGAGTCTGTACAAGGAGTTCGGCACGACGGTATCGGTGTCGCTCTACGTGACGGCGGCGCTGGCGATTACCGCCATCGCGCTCTTCGCTGCACGCGAGACCGCGCATAAGCCGCTCAGAGATTGACGGTTCTCGACGCATCGCGATCGGCAAGACACGAAAACGAAACGAAAACGGCACGCTACCCGGCGTGCCGTTTTTGTTTTTTCGCGATGTCTACCGCCTACCGTGTGGCGCGCTGGCGCGTCAGGCTTCGCACAACGCTTCGAGACTGGCCAGATCGCCGCGTTGGGCCAATTGATGCACTTGACGCGCGAAGCCATCGAACTGCGGTGCCTGTTCGCTCAACCCGCAGGCCCAGTCCATCAGGTCGGTAATGGCGCCCAGTGCAATCAACTGCCGGGCCTGTTGCAGATGTTCGGGCGGCGGGCGCACGAAGTCGGCGCCGGTATCGTCATGCGCCGGGGCCCGGACGTCATCGCGTTGCAGGTCGAGCAAACGGGCGAGCGTGTTGCGCAGGTCGGCGAGTTCAATCGGTTTGAGCAGACAGGCGGTATAGCCGCCGTCGGACGCGACCACCTGCGGCGACGCCGAAATGGCCAACACCGGCATGCCGGGCCAATAACGGCGCACCGCGCGCGCCACGCTAAGCCCGTCGGCGTTCGGCATCATGTGATCCGTCAGCACCAGATCGGGGGCCATCTCGAGCGGATTGCCCAGTGCGGCGATCAGCGCCACGCCGTCGCCGAACGTGCTCACGGTGAAGCCCAGACTGGCCAGTTCGTCATGCAGAAACTGGCGGATCTCAGGGGAGTCTTCCGCCAGCCAGATGTGATGTCCGGTGCCGTCGAGCGAGGGGAGTGCATGCGTGGCACCTGCGAGCGACTGCGCCACGAGATCGCCTTCGTGCGCGATCTGTAGCGGCAGCGTGAACGCTACGCGCGTGCCCACGTTGGGCGTGCTGTCGATGGAGATCGTGCCCTTCATGCGCTCGACCCATTGCCGCACGATGGCCAGACCCAGCCCGACACCGGGCAGCCGCCGCGCACGGTCGAGTCGCGCGAACGGTTCGAATACACGCGACAAGTCTTCCTTCGCGATACCGCAACCCGAGTCTTCGACACCGAAACACACGTGGACCAAATCACGTCGCGTGATGTCTGGCGATGCGGATAGCGTGAGTGTGATGGTGCCGTCGGCGGTGTACTTCGCCGCGTTGTCGAGCAGGTTGCCCAGTACCTGCCTCACCCGTTTGGCATCGAGGGTGAGCAACGGCGGCAACGTGGCGCGAATATCAAGCAGGAACGCATTGCCGTGCTTGCGCGCGAGGCTCATGCCCTCCTGCGCGACGCCGTCGATGAAGGCGTGGGTATAGACGGGGGCGACATGCAGGGCGTCGGCTGCGCCACCGCCCGCGTACTCGATCAGGTCGTTGATCATCGCGAGCATGTGATGCGCGCTGCGACGGATGATGCGGCCCCGGTCGGCGTCTTCGCGCCCGCCCGCCTGAACGAGATCGGCAAAGCCGATGATCGACGTGAGCGGCGTGCGCAGATCGTGGCTGATGCGCGCAAGGAAGTCGCTCTTGGCGCTGCTGGCTTCATCGGCGGCGATCAACGCGGCCTGTAGCTCACGCGTGCGCGAATCGACGGCGTTGGCGAGCCGTGCTTGTTCTTCGCGGCGTGTTTCCAGTACTTCCTGCCGGGCAGCGCGCTGCTTGCGTTCCAATTCGCGTGAACGCCCGGCCACGATGACCGACAGCATGATCAGCACCGACAGGTTCGTGCTCCATGCCATGGCCGTGTTGGCCAGCCAGTCTTCCGGCAACAGGCCTCGGATGATGGCCAGCCGCCAGAACAACACCACACAGCCCGGCGAGAACGAGAGCAGACACAGCCGCGCGTTATTGAGGCCGCGACGCCAGCCATCGAGCATCGACACGACCCAGACGACGTTGAAGACGCTGAGCAGTTGCAGGTGCGTGAAAGCCGCCGCGCGATGATCACCGAACGCCACCCAGACGGTCATGCACGCCATGATCGCGATCATGGCGCGATAGACCCACCGCCAGAGCCGCACTCGGTTGAGGCCCGAGAAGATGACGACCATGGCGCTGAAGACACCCGCCGTGAGCGTCGAGAACAGGCTCGGCGCACGGACGATGAATTCGCCCCCCTGCGGCAGGAGGTAGCGGTAGATGAAGCCCTGAAACGCCATGTCCTGCGCCACCTGCGTGAGCGTGGTGAGCGCGAGCAGGGTGAACACGATGTCGCGCCGCGCGATGCCGAGTACGAGCGTGTACAGCGCAATGGTCAGCATCGAGCCGGCCAACAGCATCGCGACCATGGCGTTACGCGATTCGATGCGGCGGAAGTCGTCCGGCACCCACAGTTGCGGCACGATGCTGACCGACGATCGGGTCTGCACGCGAATGGCGAACGTCAGGCTTTCGCCGGGGGCCAGCGAGATCGGGAAGACTGACGTTTCCGAGCGTATCGGATGCCGGGACAGTGGGACGGTGTGGCCCGCGAGCCACGTGATCGTGGGTTGCGTGGTGCCGGTGGGCATCGCGTAAAAGCGCACGTCTTCGAGCCGCACGATGCCGATGCTGAGCCAGCGGGTGACCGGCTGGTGGCTGGGGTTATCGACGACCCCCTGAATCCAGAACGCCGACTCGCTGTAGCCGGGGTTGAGCATCTTGGGCGTGACGTCGCGCCAGCCGGGGGCGGCGAGCGCTTGCGCCGCGTCGAGCTTGGCCGAAGGGTCCACCAGCAGGCGCAACTGCTTGTCGAGCTTGAGCGGCGACGCCGCGTCGGCGATATCGATGGCGGACGGGGATGGGGATGTCGATGGCGATGGCAATGCCGTTGACGACGTTGAGACCGGCGTGGTGGCCAGCGCACCGTGCGCGAACGTCAGCCAGCCGAGCAGCATGACGATGGCCCACACCGCCCGCCGCCATCCTTGCGCCGGGCTTCCCGCAGGCGCAGCGGTCATTGCGACGATCCCGGTGCGGCCCCGGGCGCTGCATCACCGGCGCGTGTGTCTTGCGTGTCTTGTGTATCGGGCGCCGTGTGTGCGCCGCGTTCGCGAAAGCCGCTGGGCGGCATGCCGAAGCGCTCGCGAAACGCGGTCGCGAAGTTGGCCGCGCTGGCAAAGCCCACGGCACTGGCGATGTCCTGCACGTCGAGCGAGGTCTCCGTCAGCAGGCGGCGCGCTTCTTTCATGCGCTCTTCACGCAGAAAGTCGAAGACGGTCACGCCCACGCAACGGCGAAACGCCAGATTCAGCCGCCGGGTGTTGGTGCCGACGGCGTTGGCCAGTCCCGCCAGTTCCGGCGTGACGTCGAGCTGACCCAGCAGCAGCGCGCGCGTGGCGCGATAAAGCACGGCATCGAGCGTGTGGGCTTGCACAGGCAACGGCGCTTCGGGGGCGATCGCTGCCACGGCGGCGGCGGGCACTGCCGTGGGGGGCGTGGCGGCCGGCGCGGGCGCATTGGCCTTGAGGTGAATCGACAGACGCAGGCGCACTTCTTCGAAGTCGTAAGGCTTGGTCACATAATCGACCGCGCCCGCCGTGAGCCCGGCGACGCGCTCACCCGGCAGGGCGGCGGCAGTGAGAAAAATCAGGGGAATGTGGCGCGTGCCGGGGTCGGCTTTGAGCAGGCGGCAGGCCCCGAGGCCGTCGCAGACCGGCATACGGATATCCATCAGGATGAGATCGGGCTGCACGGTGCGCGCCTTGGTGTAGCCATCTCGGCCGTCTTGCGCGATGTAGACCCGGCAGCCCTGCTGGCTGAGAAAATCCATCAGCAGCATGCGGTCTTCCTGATTGTCGTCGACCACGAGCACGCGCGCGCCGGACAACTGGCGGGCATGGGCGGAGGCGGACCATGGAGTGCCGGCACGGCGTGCAGCAGCCGTGGAATGAACTGTGCCGGACGGCGGCAAGGGCAGGGGGCGATCGCTCATGATGGCCGTCATTCTTTCACATTCGATCCGGCGTACCGGGGGGATGTGGCGCGTTTTGCCGCGCACGCCAAATATTTTTCCGTCAGGCAAACATCACATGCCGTCGGGCAAAGGTGTCGTGCCGTCTGGCAATAGCGACTCAGGTAAGGTCAGCCGTCGGGTTCGCCGCAGCGATGACCGGCGTGCAGGCGATCGGGGGGTCGTTTGCCGTTGGCGCGCTGCTCTGTGCGAGCCCGGCCCCCCCGGGGGGGCCGGACGCCGGCTTTCTTGCCCTGCCGATCCCCGGTCGAAACCTTATTCCGGTTCGGTCCACACGACGTTGGCGCCGACCGAGCACAGGTTCTCGACAAAGCGCGGATGCGCGCGCTTGATCGGCAACGCATTCTTGATCGTCGATTGGCCGTCGATACTCGACGCCACCATCAGCAGCGCAATCGCCACCCGAATGATGTACGGACTCTCGACCACCGCCGGCGAGAGCGGAATGCCGCCAAACGTGATCAGGCGGTGCGGGTCGGACTGAAACACGTGCGCGCCGAACTTCGACAACTCCGTCGACCAGCCCATGGCGCCGTCGTAGACCTTGTTCCAGAACATGGCACTGCCTTCGGCCTTCACGCCCAGCGCGATGAAGATCGGCAGCAGGTCGACCGGGAAATACGGCCACGGCGCGGCTTCCACCTTCGTCAGAATGTTCTTCGTGAACGGCGTCTGCACCTTGAGCGGGCCTTGGGCCGTCGCGGTCGACCAACCGTCGCGATGCTCCACCTTCACGCCGAACTTGGCGAACGTGCGGTCGATCAGCGGAAACTGCTCGGGGCAGTGTTCTTGACGGTGATCTCGCCGCCGGTAATCGCACCGAGCGCGAGGAACGTGGTGATTTCGTGGAAGTCTTCCGAGAAGCGGAATTCACCGCCGCCGAAGCTCGACACGCCTTCGATGGCCAGTTGCGAGGTACCCACGCCTTCGATCGGCACGCCCAGCATCTGCATGAAGCGGCAGAACTCCTGCACGTGCGGCTCCGACGCCGCGTTGTTCAACTGCGAGCGTCCGTTGGCCGAGGCGGCGCACAGCACGAAGTTCTCCGTGGTGGTCACCGACGCGTAGTCGAGCCAGTGGTGAATCGCCGGGCGGGCGCTGTCGGCGTGGATGAGCAGCGAGCCTTCGGTGCGCTCGACGCGTCCGCCGAAGTGGCGCAGCACTTCAATGTGCGGATCGATTTCGCGCACACCCAGCGTGCAGCCCTTGATGTTGTCTTCGATGCGTGCGACGCCAAAACGCGCGAGCAGCGGCGGCACCAGCATGATCGACGAGCGCATCTCTTCCGGCAGATGGTCGGTGCGCGGGTCGAACTTCGTATTCAGGTGATGCACGTCGAGCGTACCGGCTTCGAAGTCGACACTGACATCGCTGCCGAGCTGGCGAAAGATGTCGAGGATCTTGCGAACGTCGGTAATCTCGGGCACGCCGATGAGCCGCACCGGCTTGTCGGTGAGCAGCGTGGCGCACAGCACCGGCAGGACGGCATTCTTGTTGGCGGAGGGGGTGATGCGGCCGCGCAGGGGCTGGCCGCCGTGGACTACCAGATGGGACATGGGCTTCCTTCGGGCTTCTTGCGTCAAGCGGGGGGGATCCGTGAATCCGTGAATCCGTGGATAGGGGGATCGGGTTGAGGCGAAATATACCCCGATTGCGCCGGGTGTGCGACGTGACCCGTGCGTCGTGGTGGGATTGTTGCGCCTTGCTTGACGGGCGTCAGCGGGCCGTGAAACAGGCATAGACACGCCACTGGACCGCTGCCGGGGCGCCAACGGGCAGTCGGCAGCGCGCGTCGGTGCCGGGTGTCGTCGCTCAGCGCACCGCGGCGTTGGCGAATGCCTCGGCAAAGATCGCGTGGAAGTCGGGGGTCTCGGCGGCCGCTGCCCGGGTGAGTACGCGCGCTTCCAGCTCGTCCAGATGGGCTGTCGCCAATGCCACCGCCGCCTGCGTTTCGCCTGCCCGAAGACGTGCCACCAGTTGCGCATGCTCGGTGGGCGCGCAATGGATGAACTCCGCCGGGTCGAACAACGCCTTGTAGAGCTCGGTTTTCGCGACCAACTGACGGGCAAAGGCTTCTAGCTCGGCGCTGTTTGCCGTGTCGATCAACTTCAGATGGAATTCGCCAGCGAGCCGGATCGAGCGCTCATGTGTGCCCTGCGCATGCGAGTCGGCTTCCTGCGCCACGTGCGCGTCGAGCTGCGCGAGCTGCACCGCGCTCAATTGACCGCAAACGCTCGTGATCACGCCGGTTTCCAGCACGCGCCGGGCGCGGTAAGTCTGGCGGATGTCGTCAAGCGAGGGTTGCGGCACGAAGGCGCCGCGATTGGGTTCGAGCACCAGCTTGCCTTCGAAGCCCAGCCGGGCGAGCACCTTGCGCACCGCCCCGCGAGTGCAGTCGAACGCCTGCGCGAGGTTGCGCTCGCGCAGCGGCATGCCCGGGCGCAGCTTGCCTGAGAGCAACGCTTGCGAGATGGCGGCATACACCCGTGCCTCGATTTGCTGTCCCGCGCTCCCGGCGCTGAGGGAATCTTCTGCCGGTGCCTCGTGGGCCTCTGCGGTGCGGCTCAAACCAACCCTCCTCATGAATCGAAATGCGAACCTGCGAACCCGGCCGTGGACCCGGCGGCGAGTTCAGCGGCGGACTCAGCGGCGAATCGCCGGGAAATTCTTTACGTCCTCGCGCCAGCAAAGCCCCGGCAGACGTGTCTGTGGGGCGCATTGTACCCGTCGCTTCCGCTCGCTTGTTCGTCTGCGGAAAACCCTCGGTTTGCCCCTTGCCGCCCCCGTGACCTTGCATTTTGGCATCGCACTGCCGATAATGGTCAACAAAAATGGTTAACCATTTTATGGCTAAAACCATCGAGCCGCACGACAGCGGCCATCCCCCTTGGATTTGTTTGGGTCTGGAGACGTCATGAAACTCGTACATTGTCTGGCCGCGCTGCCTATTGCGGCCTTCTACAGCGGCGGCTGGCTCGCCGAACATGTGGGCACCCGGCTCGCCGGTCTGCCGTTCCTGATGACATGGAACATCGTCTGGCTGCTGCTCACCTCGGTTGTCATGGTGGTGATGTTCCGCTTTGACGGTTCACGCGAGGCCGCTGCGGCCGACCGTGCCAGCGCGGTGTCCGCCGCCAAGGGCCAGAAGGCCCCGGGAGCCGCGTCATGAATGCCGCCCTCACCGTGATTGCGGCGTTTCTCGCCTTTGCCTTGTTTATCGGCCTGCGCGCACGCCGCGGCCGCAAGATGAGCCTTGAGCAATGGGCCGTGGGCGGGCGTGGCTTCGGCACGCTGCTGGTGTTCCTGCTGATGGCCGGCGAGGCCTTCTCGACGTTCACGTTTCTGGGCGCGAGCGGTTGGGCCTACAGCAAGGGGCCGCCCGCGTTCTACATCCTCGCGTACGGTGCGCTCGCTTACCTGCTCGGCTACTGGATGCTGCCGGCGGCATGGCGTCACGCCACACGTCACAACTGCGTGTCGTTCTCTGACTTCTTCGCCACGGCGTACCGCTCGCGGGCGCTGGGCGTGGTGGTGTCGCTGGTCGCCGTGCTGGGCATGAGTGCGTTGCTGATCATTCAGTTGCGCGGGCTGGGCATCATCGTGTCCGAAGCGTCGTACGGCACGATTACGCCGACGGTCGCGATCTGGTGCGGTGCCATCGCGATGGTGCTCTACATCACGGTGTCGGGCATTCACGGGTCGGCCAGTATTGCGATTTACAAGGACATCCTGATTCTCGTGATCGCGGTGTTCCTCGGCATCTATCTGCCGTTGCACTACTTCGGCGGGTTCGGCGAAATGTTCGACCGTATCGAAGCGGCGCGTCCGGGCTTCCTGCAAATGCCGACGAGCGGCCTCACGCTGTCCTGGTACAACTCGACGATTCTGCTGACCTCGCTGGGCTATTACCTGTACCCGTACGTCTTCACGTCGGTGTATGCGGCGAAGAGCGAGACGGCCGTGCGCAAGAACACGATCCTGATGCCGCTGTACCAGATGGTCATCGCGTTCATGTTCTTCGTGGGCTTTGCCGCGATTCTGCAAGTGCCGGGGCTCACCGGCGCCGATTCGGATCTCGCGTTGCTGCGCATCGTGAAGCAGACGTTCTCGCCGTGGTTCGTCGGTGTGATCGGTGGCGTCGGGGTGTTGACCGCGCTGGTGCCGGGTTCGATGATTCTGCTCAATGCGTCGACGCTGCTCGCCAAGAACGTCTATCGCGACGGCTTTGCACCGCACGCCAGCGATGCCTTCGTGGCCAAGCTCGCCAAGCGCGTGCTGCCGGTCTTCGGACTCGTCGCGGTGTTCTTCGTCTTGCGCGGTGGTGCGACGTTCGTCGCGCTGGCGCTGTTCGCATCGAGCCTGCTGACGCAGTTGTTCCCGTCGTTCGTGGCCAGTTTGTTGCCGCGTCCGTTCGGCAACAAGTACGGCGCGTTTGCCGGTATCGGGGCGGGCGCCGTGGTGCTGGCGCTGGCCGTGACGCTCGACGTCAATTTGCATACGTTGCTGCCGGGCGCACCGGATACGGTGGCATCGATCAACATGGGGCTCGTCGCACTGGCCGTGAACGCGGTAACGTTCGTGATCGTCAGCGTGCTGACGCGGGCTCGCAATGTGGCGCCGGGACTGGCGCAGGGAACTTGATTCATGACAGTACTGGATAGTCTGAAACCGCTGGAAATTCGCAATGCCCGCGCACTCGACGGGTCACCCGTCGCCGTGCGCATCGAACGCACGGCCGACGGCCGGGCGACGATTGCCGCCATCTGGCCGTCGTTGCCCGATGCGCCCGCCGCCGCCAGCGGCGTGGAGTCGATCGATGCGCAGGGCGCGCTGCTGATGCCCGGTCTGGTGGAAGCACATACGCATCTGGACAAGACGGCGTGGGGCATGCCGTGGTACGTGAACGAATGCGGTTCGCGCCTGATCGATCGCATCGACAACGAGCGCTCGTGGCGCGCGAGCAGCGGGCACGATGCCGGTGCCGCCTCGCTCGCGCTCGGCCGTGCGTTTCTGGCGGCCGGCACGACGCGTCTGCGCACCCACGTCGACATCGATACCGACGCCGGGCTGCGCCATCTCGACGGCGTGCTCGCCACCCGCGAGACGCTGGCCGACACGCTCGACATGCAGATCGTGGCGTTCCCGCAATCGGGCGTGCTCGAGCGCGAGGGCACCGTCGCATTGCTGGACGAATCGCTCGCGCGTGGTGCCGACGTGCTGGGCTGGCTCGATCCGTGCGCCATCGACCGCGACCCGGCGAAGTCGCTCGACGCGATGTTCGCGCTGGCCGACAAGCATGGCTGCCCCGTCGACATTCATTTGCACGAGCCGGGCGAGATGGGCGTGTTCTCGTTCGAACTGATGCTGGAGCGCATTGCGGCACTCGGCATGCAAGGCAAGGTCGTCGTCTCGCACGCGTTTTGTCTGGGGGAACTGGACGCCGCGCGTGCCGAGTCGCTGCTCGCTCGCTTGGCCGACGCCGGTGTGTCGCTGATTACGACGGCGCCGCCCTCGCGCGTGGTGCCGCCGCTCATGGCTTGCCGCCGTGCCGGTGTGCCGCTCGCGGGCGGTAACGACGGCATTCGCGATACGTGGACGCCCTATGGCTCGCCCGACATGCTGGAGCGCGCCATGATGATCGGACTGCGCTACAACCTGCGCCGCGACGACGAGCTCGACATTGCACTCGACTGCGTGACGCATCAGGGCGCGCAGGTGTGCGGCTTTCAGGACTACGGTTTGCACGTGGGCGCTCGTGCCGATCTGGTGCTGGTGGATGCCTTGAATGCCGCACAAGCCATCGTCACGCGTGCGCCGCGTCGCTGGGTGGTGGCGAACGGACGCGTCGTTGTGCGTGAGGGCGTGGCGGTATGACGCTTTGGCTTGCGATTGTCGCGGTCGGCCTGACGCTGCGCCCGACACTCACGTCCATCAGCCCGCTGTTGCCGCAGATCCGGGAAGCCACCGGGATGAGTTTTCCGGTGGCGGCGCTGCTCACCTCGTTGCCCGTGCTCGCCATGGGCGCGGGCGCATTTGCCGCCAGTAGCCTGACGCGGCGGCTGGGCGAACGGCGCGGCGTGCTGCTGGGACTGGTGGCGCTCGCGCTGGCGTGTGGTGTGCGATTCGTCGCCGACGACACGGTGCTCATGCTGGCGACTGCGCTTGCGTCGGGCATCGGCATCGCGATTATTCAGGCGTTGCTCCCCGGTGTTGTGAAAGCGAACTACAGCGCTGCGCGCATGACTGCGATGATGGGCATTTATTCGGCGGCGCTCATGGGCGGCGGCGGGCTGGGCGCTGCGGCGAGTCCGTGGGCGTCGTCGCTGGCCGGCGACTGGCGCGTCGGGCTGGGGATGTGGCTCGCGGTGGTCGGCGCCGCCGCGCTGGCATGGTGGCGTGCGCCGCTCGGCGTTCCGGCGGTGACAGGGGCTGAAGTCTCGGATGCGCTGGCGGCGCGTCATGCCGAGTTGCTGGGCAAACATGGTGAACCTGGCAAGCGCGTGAATGTGACGCCTGTGACGAGCGCCGCGACGCGTGAGCCTTCCATGCTCGATCTGCTGCGCAACCGTCGCGCGTGGACATTGGCGGTCTATTTCGGTCTGATCAACTGTACCTACACGACGATGGTCGCGTGGCTGCCGCCGTTTTATCAGCAGGCGGGCATGAGTGCGACGCAAAGCGGTGCGCTGCTCGCTGGGCTGACGGCCTGTCAGGTTGTCGCGGCGCTGGCATTACCGTGGCTGGCGCGGCGCAACGTCGACCGACGCCGGTGGCTCACGCTGGCGCTCGTGGCGACGCTCGCCGGGCTGGTTGGTCTGGTGTTCGCCCCCGAAGCGGCGCCGTGGCTATGGATCGGCGCCATCGGTTTCGGACTGGGCGGCACGTTCTCACTCGGTCTCGTACTCGCGCTCGATCATCATGCGCACCCCCGTCATGCGGCCGCGCTCGCGGCGTTCATGCAAGGCGTGGGCTTCTGCATTGCGGCGCTTGCCCCGTTTGCCGCTGGCGCGGTGCGTGCGCTGACCGGTGGTTTCACCCCGGCGTGGGTGGCCCTCGTTGGCGTGAACCTCGCCCTGATTGCGCTGACCTGGCGCTTCGATCCGGAAGGTTATGCGTCGGCGCTCGGCCGGCGATTCTCCCTACCGTGATTCCGGTCATCCTGTGCGCCCCGTTGCCGCACGGGGTGGCACACGAAGTCATGCGACCCGCAAGCGTCAGGCTTCGCACGCGTTGCGCACGCGAGACACGCATCCGACACGCAAAAATCATGCGAGCCCCACGGCAATTCACGCTAAGATGACCCATCGTGTGATGCCGCAGCGGGACTTCGGCGCGAGACCGGTGTCCTGACTTTGCACTTCCAGAAATCAGGGGAGAACGGATGCTCGGAATGGCGCGCTGGACAGTGGGACGACCGCTCGGGACAATGCTCGGCGCGCTCGCCTTGTTCTCCACCTGCGCAGTGAGCACCGCCGTTCTGTTTCCCACGACTGCCACGGCCGCCGATACCCCCATCGTCGGCAAGCTTTTCCCGAAAGCGGCCTCCGCGTCTTCTGCGCCTTCTGCGGCATCGTCACCTTCCGCCGCTTCCTCAGCCGCTTCAGTTTCCGCCGCAAGTTCCGCTACCGCTACCGCTACGCCTTCGTCGGCCGCCACCGGCACCGATCAGCGCGTGTTGCGCAGCGACGGCGCGAATGTCATGTTGCATGTGTTTCGTCCCAGCGTGGCGTGCAACGGACTCGCCGTGCTGAGCCCCGGTGCGGGCGATGACCGTGACGCGCTGGCGTGGCTTGGCCGCGCGCTTTCGCAATACGGCTGGCTCGCCATCACCATGGCGCACAAGGAAGACAACGGCCGCGACGCGTTGCGCGATCGCGTGCGAAGCGGCGGCATGCGCGACGGTTCGCTGGCGCTTCCTACGGATCCCGAAGTGTATGACGACCGTCTCGAAGACACGGGTGCGGCACTGCGCTGGGGACGCTCGCAATGCCGCACCGGCCCCAGCGTTTTCTTCGGCCATGCGGCCGGCGCGGCGACGGTGATGTTCGAAGCCGGCGCCAAGAACAAGCTCGGGCTGGACAGTGACGACCGTTTCGACGGCTACGTGGTGCTCTCGCCGCAAGGGCCCGGGCCGATCTTTCCGGCCGGGGCATGGCATGACATCCGCAAGCCCATGCTGCTGGTCACGGGTACGCGCGACGCGCCGCTCGACGGCAAGTGGCAGGAGCGCACCACGCCCTATGCCGATCTGCCGCCGGGCTGCCACTGGCTTGCCGTGGTCGACGGTGCCACGCACTACAACTTTGCGGGCTTCGGCTACGGGCATCCCGATATCGAGGCGAAGGTCCTGCCGCTGATCGAGCGATTTCTCGACAACCTGCGCGCGCACCGATGCGCGATACCCACACCGGCGGCGGGCGTGAAGCTCGACACGAAGTAGGGCACCCATGGCCGAACAAGACCTCACCCGCGGACCGATCGGCAAAACCCTCTTCTGGTTCTCGCTGCCGGTGCTCGGCAGCAATGTGCTCCAGTCGCTCAACGCGTCGATCAACGCGATGTGGATCGGGCACTATCTGGGCGAATCGGCGCTCACGGCGGCGTCGAACGCCAACATCCTGCTGTTCTTCCTGCTCGGTGTCGTGTTCGGCATCAGCATGGCCAACACCATTCTCATCGGCCAGTCGATCGGCGCGAAGAATCATGTGCTCACGCAGCGCATCGTCGGTACGAGTGCGACGTTCTTCGTGCTGATGTCCACCGCGGTGGCGGTGTTCGGCTATATCTTCACGCCGGAGCTGCTGAACGCGTTGGGCACCCCGAGTGACGCCCGGGCGTTTGCCGTCGCCTATCTGCGCATCATCTTCGTCGCGCTGCCGGTGATGTACTTCTACAACTTCGTGATGATGGCGTTGCGCGGCGCGGGCGATGCACGCACGCCGTTCCGCTTCATGCTGCTCTCGGCCGGGTTGGACGTGGTGCTTAACCGGTTGCTGATCTTTGGCTGGGGGCCGGTGCCGCCGTTAGGTATCGCGGGGTCCGCCGGGGCCACGCTTATCGCACAGACGGTGAGCCTTGCGGCGCTGCTCTATACGCTCTACCGCCGGCGCGATCCGCTGTGGCTGCCGCGCAAGGACTGGCGGTATCTGCGCATCGACCCCGGACTGCTGCGGCTGATCGTCGTCAAGGGGTTGCCGATGGGCCTGCAAATGGTGGTGATCTCGTCGTTGGCGATGGTGATGATGGGCTTCGTCAACGGCTACGGTTCGCAGACGACGGCGGCGTACGGCGTGGCATCGCAGTTGTGGACGTATGTGCAGATGCCGGCGCTGGCCATCGGTGCCGGTGTGTCGTCGATGACGGCGCAGAACGTCGGCGCGGGGTTGTGGGACCGGGTTTCGCGCATCGGGCGCGTTGGCGTCGGGTTGAATTTCGTGATGACGGGCACGCTGGTGGTGGCCATCTTGCTGTTCAACCGTCAGTTCATGAACGCGTTTCTACCGGACGATGGCTACGCGATTTCGGTAGCACAGCACATCAACGCAGTGGTGGCGTGGTCGTTCGTGCTGTTCGGCGTGACGATCGTGTTGTTCGGTGTGGTGCGCGCGACAGGGGCGGTCACGGCGCCGCTGGTGATCCTGTTCGTCTCGCAATGGGTGATCCGGCTGCCGTTTGCGTGGCAGTTGCAGAAGTCGTGGGGTGCCGAGGCGATCTGGTGGAGTTTCCCGCTGGGGTTTGGGGTGTCGCTGGTGATGGCGCTCATCTACTACAAGTGGGGCAACTGGCGTGGCGTGAGGATGTTGCCGCGCGCCGCGCCGCCAGCGGTCGCGCAGTCTGCCGACGCCGCCAGTGCCGCAGCCGGGCCGTCACCCGTGCCGGTGCCGCCGGTCGGTGGCGGCGGTCTGCCGAAACCCGCGAGTCATGGTGAAAGCGAACGCGACCGGCGCGAGTGAGCTTCGATCTACGCTGCTTCGATGCGCACGGCGTTGATTCACACGGTTTTAATCCACACGGATTTAATCCACACTGAGGCGGACTCGGCCATGGCGCTTCGCAACCACGTCAACAAGGCTTGTGTCGCGGGATTCGCATCGAACGGTTCGCGGGCGAGGGCTACGTAGGCCGAGCCATCGCGCACGAAGCCGTGCGGTGCGGTGAGGCGTCCGGCGCGCAATTCGTCGCTCACCATGTACACCGAACCGATGGCCGCGCCCAAGCCTGCGCCTGCCGCCTGCAAACTCAGATAGAAGTGCTCGAAGGGCGGTATCGGGCTGCCGGACGCCCGCGCGCCATAGCGCCCGGATGCCGGCGCATGGCCTTCGGCTTTCATCGCCCGCTGCCAGTCGTGCCATGCCTGTGGCCGGGTGCGCGTGTGCAACGGTGCCGGGTGTGCCGCCTCGAAGGTGGCTGGCAGGCCAACCGGGCCGATCCACTCGTCGGCGAGCGGCTCGGCCACGAGCGAATGTCCCCAGAAGAAATCATTGCGGCGGATAGCGACGTCCACGCCCGCGCTCGCCAGATCAATCGGTCCACCTGCCGAATGCAGATGCAGCGCGATGTCGGGATGCGCTTGCGCAAATGCGCCAAGACGCGGAATCAGCCAGCGCATGGCCAATGTCGGTTCGCACGAGACCACTAACGTGCGCGAGGCGGCCACTGGCCGCAGGTTCGCCACTGTCTGTGCCAGTTGTTCGAACATCTGCCGCGTTGTGGCATGCAGACGCTCTCCCACAGGCGTGAGAAAGACCGCCCGGTTGCGGCGTTCGAACAGCGGCAGGCCGAGCGCATCTTCGAGCGTACGTATCTGACGGCTGACCGCGCCGTGCGTCACAAACAGCCGCTGCGCCGCCCGGGCAAAGCTCAACTCGGTGGCGGCGACGTCGAAGACTTGCAGCGCATGCAGGGGCAGGGGACGGTCCATACGTGAGAAATTATCACGTATCGACGTGAGAAAGGATCGTTTTTCAAGGCACCTGATGTTCGGCAGAATTTCATTTGCTGGGCTTCGATGGCATCGCCGTGGGGGCGGTCTCCGACCCAGATCCGTGAGTTCTCATCATGCAAGAGTTGTTGGCCGTCATGACAATCACAGTACTGGCCGTGATCAGCCCGGGCGCCGATTTCGCCATGGTCACGCGCGCGAGCTGGCAGCATGGCCGCCGTGCCGGGTTATGGGCGGCACTCGGTATTGCAGCGGGCGTGCAGGTGCATGTCTTCTACACGCTGGTGGGCGTTGGCCTGCTGATGACGCGGCTGCCGTGGCTGTTCTCCGCCGTCAAATGGGTCGGGGCGGGCTATCTGATCTATATCGGCTGGCGCACCCTGCGAGATCGCTCGCCAGTGGCGGATGCCACGCAAGAAAGCAAGCCAGGCGGGACAGCGCAGGAGGCGCACTCTCATTGGCGCGCCTTCCGGACCGGTTTTTTCACCAATACGTTGAATCCGAAGACGACCCTGTTTGTCGTCAGCACGTTCACGCAGGTGGTGCACGCCGGCACGGGCTGGAAAGTGGGGCTGGCCTACGGAGCGTTCATGTCGCTCGCGCATTGGGCCTGGTTCAGCCTTGTGGCGCTGGGCTTCTCCGCCGGGTGGATGCGTGCGGCCATGGTTCGCCGTCAGCACGCCGTTCGCCGCACGATCGGCGGCGCGTTGATGGCGCTGGGGGGATTGCTCGCGTTGGCCAATCGGTGACGAGCGCAGGGACGTCGTCGCCGGTGCGTGGATATCGCATCGGTGGCACCGACGCGGGGGCGAAGAAAGCGCCAAAGAAGCGACGAAAACCGTACATAAACTGTAAAAATCGGCCCGTTTTTCATATAAGTCACAAATGGTCACAAATTAGTGACCCCGCTGAATCGGCGACGGCGCGGACGATTGGGGTAATGTGAGTGCCCGCTTCGAAGGTTTTGCCGGTGCAGCTTTGGTCAATCGGCAAATGAACGGGTAAAATTGCGCGTTCAGCGCACGCTGGCTACGGTCAGTACGCGCGTTACACGCTACCCCCACTGCCGATGGAATTCCTGCCAAATACGGTTTCCCGCATGATTTCCCACCGTGCCTTGCGTCTGGCGCTTGCCGGCATGCTCAGTGTCTGCGCGCTGGTATCGGGCGCGGCGCACGCTTTCTCGTTCGACGACGTGGCCAAACAGGCGCGAACGCTCGCGAACAGCCGCTACAAGCCGACCGATCAGAACCTGCCCAAGGATCTCCAGAACCTGACGTACGACCGCTATCGCGGCATCCGCTTCAAGCCCGAAAAGGCCCTGTGGCGCGCGCAGAAGCTGCCGTTCGAGCTGATGTTCTTCCACGAGGGCTCGTATTACGACCGGCCGGTCAAGATCAATGAACTCATCGGTAACAGCGTGCGCGAAGTGCGCTACACGCCCGATCAGTTCGATTTCGGCACGGTGAAGGTCGATCCGAAGCAATTGCGCGGATTGGGCTACGCGGGCTTCCGCATTCACTACGCGGTAAATACCCCCAAGTACAAGGACGAGGTCATGGTCTTCCTCGGCGCGAGCTACTTCCGCGCCTTGGGCAAGAACCAGACATATGGCCTGTCGGCGCGCGGACTGGCGCTGGACACGGCGCTTAATTCCGGCGAGGAATTCCCGCGCTTCACCGAGTTCTGGATTCAGCGTCCGGCACCGGGTGCTAAGGACCTGACGATCTTCGCGCTGCTCGATTCGCCGCGTGCGACGGGGGCGTATCGCTTCACTCTGCGCCCGGGCGTTGATACGACCGTGGATGTGAAGGCCGAGTTGTTCCTGCGCGAGAACGTGACCAAGCTGGGTCTGGCACCGCTGACCAGCATGTATTTCTTCGGCGAGAACCAGCAACCGCCTGCGCCGGACTATCGCCCGGAAGTGCATGACTCCGATGGCCTGTCGATCCAGTCGGGCACGGGCGAATGGATCTGGCGTCCGCTGGTCAATCCGAAGCGTTTGCTGGTCTCGTCGTTCTCGCTGTCGAATCCGGCCGGCTTCGGTCTGTTGCAGCGTGATCGCGACTTCAGCAGCTACCAGGATCTGGAAGATCACTACGAGTCGCGCCCGAGCGCCTGGGTCGAGCCCAAGGGCAAGTGGGGGCAGGGCCGCGTGGAGCTGGTGCAGATTCCGACGCCCGACGAAACGAACGATAATATCGTCGCCTATTGGGTGCCGGATGCGCCGCCCAAGCCCAAGCAGCCTTATGCGTTCGAGTACAAGCTGTCGTGGCAGAAAGATAACGACAAGCGCCCGCCGATGGCGTGGGTGACACAAAGCCGCCGGGGACATGGCTACCGGGGAAAACCAGACGATAGTCAGCTGTTCGCCATCGATTTCGAAGGACCGGCGTTCAAGAAACTGACGGACGACGCCAAAGTCGAAGGCAATGTAACGACCGACGCCAACGGCAAGATCCTCGAAGTACAGACGCAGCGCAATGACGTCACGGGAGGCTATCGCGTCATGCTGCGCATGCGCCGCCTCGATTCCGAGAAACCCGTCGAAATGCGCGCTTATCTGCGCAACGGCAGCAATACCCTATCCGAAACGTGGAGCTACCTGTTACCCCCCGAGTGAGCGATCGCTCCGATATCCCGGTCGACGAGCTTTACGTCGACCGGCTGCCCCTGCCCGCCGAAAAGCGCCGCGCATTGCTGGCTCAGGCACAGCGTGACGGCGGCGATTCGCTCGACGTGCTGACCCGTATCCAGCGTCTGCTCACCGCTCGCATTGCGAATGGTGAGGAGGTTGCGGTGGTGCCGCCGAGTGATGTTGCTGCGGACGTAGAGGGCATGGAATCCGCCGATGCCGATGAGGGCGACGCCGTGACCGCGCCAGTGCAAGACGCTGCCGGCACGCAGGCGACTGCCTCACCGGCAGGTGTGCTGTCGCCTGTCGCTCCGACGGCGTGGCATGTGCCCGATATCGCCGAAATCGAATCCGATAGCGACGCCGTGCTGGCTTCGCAACCGGCGCGTCTTTCGCTCACGGAAGGCGGTTCGCTGGCGGCTGCCGCAGGCTTGAACGAAGTCCGCGGTGTCGAGACGCTGCGCATTGCGCCGCCGGTGCGTCGCACGTCGCTCGTGCCGCGTCCGTGGTCGCTCAATCCGCTGGGACGTCTCTGGCGCGCCATCACGGGGCGCAAAGATCCCGATCCGCTGGTGCGTGACGCCCCCGATCCGAAAGGCCGCTGGTCGCAGGCGGGGCGTCGCCGCCGCTGGACGCTGCTTGCGCTGATGATCGCGCAGACCGCACTCGCCACGCACTTCATGGCGTCGGTGTTGCCGTATCACGGGGCCGATCCGCTTGAATTCGCCGTACTCGCGCTGTTCGTGCTGTTGTTCGGCTGGGTATCGGCAGGCTTCTGGACCGCGATCTTCGGCTTCTTCGTTCTGCTGGTCGGTGGCGAGCGCCACATGATCTCGAAGATGGCGGCGGGCGACGCACCGATTGCCCCCGATGCGCGCACCGCCATCGTGATGCCGATCTGTAACGAAGACGTTGGCCGCGTGTTCGCGGGCCTTCGCGCGACGTATGAGTCGCTCGCGAAGACCGATTCGCTCGAGCGATTCGACTTCTTCATCCTGTCGGATTCGAACGAGGCCGATAACTGTACGGCCGAGGTCGATGCGTGGCAGGCACTGTGCCGCGAAGTCGGTGGCTTCGGCCGCATTTTCTATCGCAGGCGTCAGCGCCGCGTGAAGCGCAAGAGCGGCAACCTCGACGACTTCTGCCGTCGCTGGGGCAGCAACTACCGCTACATGATCGTGCTCGATGCCGACAGCGTGATGAGCGGTGAGTGCCTGACCAAACTCGTGCGCATGATGGAGTCGCACCCGAGTGCCGGGTTGATCCAGACCGCACCGCTGGCCGCAGGGCGCGAGACGTTCTATGCGCGCTTGCAGCAGTTTGCCGGGCGCGTGTACGGTCCGCTCTTCACCGCCGGGCTGCATTACTGGCAGTTGGGCGAGTCGCACTACTGGGGCCACAACGCCATCATCCGTCTCAAGCCGTTCATGGAGCACTGCGCGCTCGCGCCGTTGCCGGGCAAGGGCGCATTGTCGGGCGCGATTCTCTCGCACGACTTCGTCGAGGCGGCGCTCATGCGCCGTGCTGGCTGGGGCGTATGGATTGCCTACGATCTGCCGGGCAGCTACGAAGAAATGCCGCCCAACCTGCTCGATGAACTCAAGCGCGACCGCCGTTGGTGTCAGGGCAACCTGATGAACTTCCGGCTGTTCCTCGCCGAAGGAATGCACCCGGTGCACCGCGCCGTGTTCGTGACGGGGGCGATGGCTTATGTCTCCGCGCCGTTGTGGTTCGTGTTCCTGATTTTGTCGACATGTCTACTGGCCAAGCACACGCTTGTCGTGCCGGAGTACTTCACGGCGCCGCGGCAGTTGTTCCCGGTCTGGCCGGAGTGGCATCCCGAGCGGGCGCTGGCGTTGTTCTCGGCGACGGCCACGTTGCTCTTCCTGCCGAAGATTCTGGCGGTGCTGCTGATCTGGGTGAAGGGCGCGAAGCGTTTCGGCGGCTGGTTCGCGGTGACGGTAAGCATGTTCATCGAGCTCGTGTTTTCTGCGGTGCTGGCGCCGGTGCGCATGTTGTTCCACACGCAGTTCGTGCTGGCCGCACTCACGGGGATCGCCATTCAATGGAAATCGCCGCCGCGTGAGGACGCCGAGACGCATTGGGGCGAAGCGATTCGCCGTCACGGTCTGCAAACGATCATCGGCATGGGCTGGGGCGCATTGGTGTACTGGCTCAATCCCGATTTCATCTGGTGGCTTATGCCGATCGTCGGCTCGATGATGATTTCGATTCCGGTGTCGGTGTTCTCCAGCCGCGTGTCGCTGGGACGCGGGCTGAAGCGGGCGCGCCTGTTCCTGATTCCGGAAGAATCGTGGCCGCCGAAAGAGCTGCGCATGACGGAGAAGTACACCGATGAGGCGCGCTCGTACGTGAGCTTCGTGGATGCGGTGGTCGACCCGATGGCCAATGCGCTGGTGGCCGCGAGCGTGGCGCCGACGCACGACGATCCGAAGCACGACACGATTCGGGCCGGGCGCGTCGAGGCGGCGCTGCTCAAGGGGCCGGCCAAGCTGACGAACACGCAGAAGTGGGAACTGCTCAACGACCCGCGCGGGCTGGCGGCGTTGCATCTGCTGGTGTGGAGCGATCCGCGCGCGCATCGCGACTGGCGTGATGCACGTGCCAATGGGTTGTCGCAGGGGTTTCTGGCGTCGGCTTGAGCGGGCTGAACCCGCCGAACTGAGCTTACGAGGTTAAGAACAAAGGGCTGAGTCCTGTCTTGTACAGGTCTCAGCCCTTTTGTTTGTGTGCGCTCGGTGAGCGCTGACGATCAGCGTGACGGCAGGAAGTCGCGAGGATTGAACGGCGTGCCCTTCTGGCGCACTTCGAAGTGCAGTTTGACGGTGCCGTGAGAGTCGGTGTCTCCCATCTCGGCAATCTTCTGGCCCTTGGTCACGGCGGCCCCTTCCTTGACCAGGACGGCGCGGTTGTGGGCGTACGCCGTCAGATAGCCGTTGTCGTGCTGCACCATCACCAGATTGCCATACCCGCGCAAGCCGCTGCCGGCGTACACGACTTTGCCTGCGGCGGCCGCGTAGACCGGGTCACCCGATTTGCCGCCGATATCGACACCCTTGTTGCTGCTGCCATTGAAATTCGACAGCACGGGGCCGTCGGCGGGCCAGATCATCGCAATCTTGTTGGTTGCCGTGCGCGGCGCAACCGGCGCAGGTGCCGCCTTGGGGGCGGGCTGGGCCTTCGGACGCGGTTTGGCTGTGCTCCCCGGCGATGCACTACCCGAAGCCGCCACCGGGGCGCTGGACGCGCCGGCTGGTGGCACGACGCGCAGCACCTGACCCACTTCGATCTTGTCGGGGTCGGTCAGGCCGTTCCAGCGCACCAGATCGGCCGTGCTGGCGTTATTGGCGCGGGCAATGCCGTAGAGGGTGTCTCCGGAGGCCACGCGGTAACTGCCTGCGGGAACCGGGCCGTAGGTCGGCGTGCCTGCGCAGGCCGCCAGCGTGGCGCAGACGGCCAGACTGACGGCGTGCGCACGCCAGCGCGACCAGCCGAGGCGCCGATTCGATAATTTGTGAACCGCAGGGACATCGCGTTTGTTACACAAATCGATGGGGTGAGGCGACGCGGCAAGCGGCGTCGGCACTTCAGGTTGCAACCGGGGCGGTCGCACGAGGTAAGTAGGCTCCATCCGTTGGCAGGTTAGGGCCCAGAGGCGGTCGCGAGGCACAGCAGGCAAGGCTGAGCGGGGTGGCCGAAAGTTGCCTGAAGGTTACTTCTGGCAGCACGAAAGACGGGTCCGGGTGCGCGGCGACGGCATGAGCACGGTGCAAAACGCCCATTGTACGGGCTGCGAGACCCTCTCTGATCGTCGATCAACGCGCAAATTCCCTGCTATATACGAGAAACTGTTACGTAATATGCAGCATATTCCCAGTTGACAAGCGTGGCTTTGCCACGTATAAAACCAATTGCAGATTGTCAAGCCGCGAAGTTGTTGTCAGACGTAGTTTTCCTGCTTCTCGCTGGTTTCTAGTCCTTCATTTTCCCTTGATTGTCAGCGCTGGAGGGGTCATGTCGACCCCAGGCATTATGTTTATTAGGAAAAAACATGGAAACCGGTATTGTTAAGTGGTTCAACGACGCTAAGGGCTTCGGCTTCATCACCCCGGACGCAGGCGGTGAAGATCTCTTCGCTCACTTCTCGGAAGTGCGTGCAGATGGTTTCAAGACGCTGCAAGAAAACCAACGCGTTCAGTTCGAAGTGAAGACTGGCCCGAAGGGCAAGCAAGCTGCGAACATCAAGCCGCTGTAATAGCACTTGATACGTATTCGTGAGTATCCCCGGTAACGGGGGCGCTCCACGGAAAGAACAGGCTCGATGACGAAAGTCATCGGGCCTGTTTGTTTTTCTGGACCGTCGATCGTCACTGAAACGCGCAGGACGTGCACGCGAACGATGCCACCGCAGCGGTTCGACGCTACAATGCCTGATCGTAATGTGTGAAGCATTTTTTCGAGGCAATCATGAGCCTGCAAACGTGGTGGCTGTACGTGGTCACCGTCTTCTTCGTGTCGGCAACGCCGGGCCCGAACATGCTGCTCGTCATGACGCATGGCGCGCGCCACGGTTTGCGCCCCGCCGCCGGCACGATGGCCGGCTGCATGACCGCGCTCATTGCCATGATGTCGATTTCGGCCGCCGGTCTCGGCGCGGTGCTCAAGGCCTGGCCGATGGTGTTCGACACCCTGCGCTACGCCGGCGCCGCCTATCTCATCTATCTCGGCTACAAGAGCTGGCGCTCGCCGGTCGATACCCATAACGCTGCCAGTCTGAGCGCCCCCGCCGCTGCGGAGGATTCCAGCTTCGGCAAGCTTTTCAAATCCGGCTTTCTGGTCGCGGCAAGCAACCCGAAGGCGATTCTGTTTGCTGCCGCATTCCTGCCGCAGTTCATCGACCCGGTCGCGGCCAAGCTGCCGCAGTTCTCGATTCTGCTCGGCACGTTCGCCGTCATCGAGATGAGCTGGTATCTCGTGTACGCCACGGGCGGTCTGCGCATTGCACCGTATCTGCGCGAAGCGCGCGTGCTCAAGGCCTTCAACCGGATCAGCGGTGGCGTGTTCATGGGGTTTGGCGCGCTGATGGCCGCGGTACATCGCTAAGCCGAATCCGCAGCGCAGTCGCGTAATAGCAAGGTAAGTGGGGTGAAGGTGCTTTCGGGCACCCAAGTGTGGCGTGTGGGTACGGGGAGCAGTTTGCCCACAGGCCGATGCACTCAATATTTCCGGGCGATGGCCGTTAATCACGTGGTGCCACGTGATGTGTCGTCGAGTGCCGTGGAGTTCGTCTCGTCGCCGTCAGGCAGAGCGGCCCGGCCAGTCCCAAGGCTTAATTCGTACGGCTTGTGCGGTCGTATCGGGGATAAATAGAAGATCAGGTATGGAAACGACAGAACCGCAGCTGACGCCGCCGCCCACCGACGACGAGTCCCAACTGCACGACTCGTATCGCATCAGCAATCCGCTTGAAATTGGGGGCGTGTTACGTCACCTGGCCACCCGCGGCGACTTCATGACGGTGTATTTCGCCAACGGGCAACGTCAACTCGTCACCCGATTGCTCAAGGTCGAGCCGCAAGCCCGTGGCTTCTATTTCGACTGGGGTGGTGTCGAGACGGAAAACCGCGCACTGCTTGCCAACAAGCGCGCGCTGTTCGTCGGGGTGCCTGAAGGCATTCAGGTGCACTTTCCGATCGGCGACATCGAAGAGCGCGAGTACGAAGGCTACCCGGCGTTCTATGCGTCGTATCCGGAATCGCTCGTGCGCTTGCAGCGCCGCGATTATTTCCGCGTGAAGACGCCGATCCTTGATCCGTACCAATGCACCGTCAAGTTCCCGGAAGACGCACCGCTGCGTCTGAACGTATTCGATCTGTCGCTTGGTGGTTTGGGGCTGCGCACGCGCGCTGAAGTGGCCGCAGAGATTCCGAAGGGCTCGATGCTCATGCACGCCGAGGTCGAACTGCGCGACTACGGAACGGTGCAGGTCGATCTTGAGGTATGCAACCTGCGCACCGTACCGCTGCCGAAGGACGTGGAATATCACATCGGCTGCCGCTATATCGCGCTCTCGCGCACGGCCGAATCGCGTCTGCAAAAGCTCATCACCCAACTCGAACTGAACCGCAAGGCGTTCGCACGCGCCTGATGGCGTGTTGTTCGTGTGAGTGGCACCGACGAGGCCCGATCAGCGGCCTCGTCGTTCAAATTCCCTTGCGCTGTGCCCGTCGATGCGGGTTATGCCGGCGCGTGAATTCGCAATGCCGGGATGGCATGCAGCAGCCGCAACAGGTCGGCTTGCCGGCGGCACCCTGTCTTGTCGAAGACGTGGCGCAACTGCGTTCTCGCCGTGTTGATGGCCACCTTCGCGTCCAGCGCGTACTGCGTCAATTCCGTCCCCTCCGCCAACGCTAGGGCCAGACGGGCTTCGGCAGGCGACAACCCGAACAGCACCTTCAGCGTGTAAGGACTCAACGACACGCGCCGGTCCAGCTCGCCGATGGTGAGCATGGTCATGGGGCGCTGCCACGGCGCAGCGCACGCGTGAGACTCGCGCAATGGCAGCGCGGTTACGACCCAGTGCCGTTGATTCTCGCCGTGCAGACGATGGCTGCCGGCCACCGGCATCGGTGCCGTGGCCTGCGCGATCAGGCGCCGCAGCGCCCGCTCGTCGTTCGGCAGCAAGGCCCCGAACTTGCCACTGCGGATGGCGATGTTTCGTGTCTCTCCCAACAACTGGTGCGCTGCCGCGTTCAGGTAGTGAGCATGCGCCGTGTCGTCAGTAATGATGACGGCCAGTTCCAGTTGATCGAGCACGGCCATGCCCATCGCGGCCTGCGCTTGCAGGTGTCGCGTGCCCGCGCGCAGGCGTGCGGCGCGCGCCAGATGCTGCGTCAGAATTTCGAGTTCGGGGTCGGCGTCCGCGTCTTCAAACGGGACATGATCCGGCGAGCGCAAGATCGCCAGCAATTCGCTGGTGCCGTCGGCGCCTTCGAGATGCAGGCCGTACGTGTAGCGCACGCCGTTGGGAATCAGGAATTCGTTGAACAGTTCGCTGCGCGCGACATAGCGGTCGCTCAAGTGATGGTGGCAACGCATCGCGTGGCCAATGGGCTGGCGCAGCATCAGGCTCACGCGCGGATCGGAAGGCGCAAGCTTTTCCAGAAACTCGCGGATGACTTCCGGCGAGGTCTCCAGTGTGTGTGAGTCGCGTGTCGCGCAGTGGCGTGAGCGGTCCCAGGTGACCGAGTGGAAGCCCATGCCCCCCACCCACCGGTTGATGCCGCGCAGTGCCTCGTCCCAGCGCGCTTCGTCGAGCACCCCGTCGTAGCAGGTGCCGATCAACGCATCGAGCGTCAACTTCCCCGTGTTCCCCGTGTCGTCCACTTCGGGACTCCCCTGGCCGCAGCCCCAGCCGTACGGCCACGCTCGTACGGAGCGCGACGTACGTAATACCCCCGCAACGCATGCCTTCCTCGATCGGGATTTGGCACTTATAGAGCGTAGTCTGTCGGGGGACGCAGCGGGCATCAATCAGGCATCACCCGCCCGTTGCTGCACCGCCACATTCCGGGAAATCCTTAGGGTCGCAGGGGATGTCAGGCGGCGTCGGAGGCCTTGCCACGGGCTTCACGCGCTTCAGCGGCCTCGCCCGCTTCGCCCGCTTCGCCCGCTTCGCGCACCCCATCGGGATACACACGCACGAGCACGATGCGAGGGCCCTGCATCTTTTTGACGACGACCGAGAAGCCGTCGAAGTCGATCTTCTGGCCTTCGCGCGGCAGATAGGCGAGGGCGTCCATGATCAGGCCGCCCACCGATTCGGCGTGTTCGCTGGGGATATCCAGTCCCAGTGCACGCTCGAGTGTCAGGATCGGCAAGCTGCCGCGCCCAATCAGCGTGCCGTCTTCCATGCGCGTCCAGTCGTCTTCCGTTTGACGGAATTCGTCGCGAATCTTGCCGACGAGTGCCGAGAGCAGGTTGTCGAGCGTGAGGAAGCCGATCGGTTTTTGATCAGGCCATCCAACGATGGCAAAGTGCGGTGCGCCCCGGCGAAAACGCTGGAACAGCTCGCGCGCGGGCATGTCCGGCTTCACGCGCTCAACCGGCCGCGCCATGCTGCCCAAGTCGGCAATCGACTGACCATGATGTTCGGCGAGGAACAAGTCCTTCAGGTGAATCACGCCGAGCACGGTTTCACCGTCGTTATCGAAGAACGGATAGCGGCTGTAGCGGTGGCGGTAGGCCGTGTCCATATTCTCGGTGAACGTCGCGTCGCGTCGAAACGCCGCCACTTCGCTCATCGGGCGCATCAGATCGGACACGGTCAGGTCGCTGAAGTCGATGGCGTAGGCCACCACGTTCCAGTCGTCGCGAGAGAGTTTTTCACTCGCAGCACCTCCGCGCACGATGAGCTTGATTTCGTCCGCAGAGTAGTGCGCTTCGGCACCGTGCGACGGGTCGAGACCCGTCCACCGCAGCAGGCGGTTGGCACTGTGGTTCAGCACCCAGATCGCCGGGTACATCATCCAGTAGAAGCCGTAGAGCGGTGCAGCCGTCCACACCGAGACGGCTTCCGGCATGCGCAGTGCCATCGATTTCGGCGCGAGTTCGCCCACGACGATGTGCAGATACGAGATCGTGAAGAACGCGATGAAGAACGCCAGCCCGTGAATCAGCTCGGGCGAGGTGACGCCAATGGCGGCGAACAACGGCGTGAGCACGCGCGCAAACGCCGGCTCGCCGATCCAGCCCAGGCCGAGCGAGGCGAGGGTGATGCCGAGTTGGCACGCAGAGAGGTAGGTGTCGAGTTGGCCGTGAACCTTGGCCAGGACACGCCCGCGCCAACCGCGTTGGCGGGCAATGATGTGAACGCGCGTCTGGCGCAGTTTGACGAGGCCGAATTCCGCCGCCACGAAAAAGCCGTTAAGAAACACCAGCAGGATCGCAGCGACGATCAGTAAGAAGTTTTCCAAAATATCCGAGATTAGACGACAGGCCCGACAGTATAAGTGACATTTGCAATGGACAATAAATATCCACGGAGTTCCCGTGTTTTGCAGGGGGATTCTGTGCGATTCGTGGGGCTTTCGCAGGGGATGCAAGCAAGTTGCTGTGACCCCGGGCGGGGCCGCGTGCCGGGCGTCAGGCGCAGGTTGGGAGTGCCGTTCAGGGCCGGTCGATCGCGCGCCAGCCAGGCATGGCAAAAGCTTCGACGAGGAAGTCGATCAGCGCACGTACTTTGGCACTCAGGTATTTGCGGGTCGGGTAGACGGCGTAGATGCCGGTCTCGCCCTGCGTGTACTCGGGCAGAAACTCGATGAGCCGGCCCTCGCGCAGCGCGTCCTGCACAAGGAAGGCCGGTTGCAGAATCACCCCTGTGCCCGCTTCGGCCGCCGCGAGGCAGGTGTCGCCGTTGTCGGCAATCAGCCGGGCATGGGTTCGCACAGAAACCGGCCCGTCGGGGCCGTCGAAGCGCCACTCGCGACGATGCGAGAAGTAGCTGTAGCCGACGGTTTCATGATGGGCGAGTTCACTCGGATGCTGCGGGGTGCCGTGCTGGGCCAGATAACCCGGTGACGCGCAGAGCACCATGCGGGTGCCCGCCAGCCGGCGATGCACGAGCGACGAGTCAGGCAGCCGCGTGATGCGGATGGCCAGATCGTAGCCCTCTTCGACGATATCGATCAGACGGTCGCTGAGCGTGATATCGAGCGAAACCTGTGGATGCTGGGCGAGAAACGTCGGCCATAGCGGCGCCAGATGGAGCACCCCGAAGGTGTGCGGCGCGTTGATGCGTAGTGGCCCGGCGGGCTGGCCGTCCTGCTCGCCGGCCATAGCGTCGGCTTCGTCGAGTTCGGAGAGAATCTGGCGGCAGCGCTCGACGTAGCGCTGCCCGGGCTCGGTGAGCGACAGGCGGCGTGTCGTGCGTTGCAGTAGCCGCGTGCCCAGCCGCGCTTCAAGGTCGGCGACGTAACGCGAGATGGCTGTCTTCGAGATGCCGAGTGCGGCGGCCGCCTTCACGAAGCTGCCTGACTCGACCACGGCGATGAAACACTCGATCTCGCGCAGTTTATTCATGCCGGGGCGTGGCTCCTGAAGGTATCGGACCGATCGGCAGATCGGTCGGCGAACGTTGACCGCTATTGTGCCAGTGCCGCGACCTCTGCGAGTGACGGGGCGGCATTGCCGAACGCGAACGCGTCCATGCGCAGCGCGCCGTAGGTCGCGCCGGTATCGAAATGCGTTTGCTTCGCCGCATTGTCGGCAGCACCCAGTGCCATGTAGAGCGGCAACAGATGCTCGTCGGTCGGATGCGCGCGCTCGGCATGCGGGGCGCGGGCGCGATAGTCGAACAACGCGTCGAGATCCATGGCGGCGAGATGCTCGGTGAACCACGCGACGAATTCGGCCAAGTACGGGGCTTCCGCACGGTCCTCGGACGGTGCGCGAAACACTTCGTGCAGGTTATGCGTGAAGCTGCCGGAGGCCACGATCAGGACGCCGTCTTGCGCGAGCGGGGCCAACAGTTGGCCGACGCGGTAGTGGTACTCGGGGCGCATCTGACGTTGCAGCGACAACTGCGTGACGGGCACGTCGGCATCGGGAAATAGGTAGCGCAACGGCACCCACGCGCCGTGATCGAGACCCCATTGGTCGTCGGTCGTGGCGGGCAATTCGGCGGCGCGCAGCATCTCCACAGTGCGCTCGGCGAGGGCGGGCGCGCCGGCGGCCGGGTATTGCAGGCCGTACAGTTCGCGCGGAAAGCCCCCGAAATCGTGGATGGTGCGTTGCTGCGCGAGATTCCCGACACGCGGGGTCGGCGTGGACCAGTGCGGCGAAATCACGAGAATTTCACGCGGACGCGGGACTGCACGGCCCAGCGCCGTCAACAACGGGCCGGTGCGACCGGGTTCGAGCGCAAGCAGTGGCGAACCGTGGGAGACGAACAGCGTGGGCAGGGCAGACATGACGATTTCTCCAGCAAAGAATTACGCGGTGCGGGTGCGAGCGGCCGAACGAACCGACCAGGCGCCGTCACCCAGCAGTGCCACCACGAGCAGCGCGACCAGCCAGAACGCGGGGAATTCCCAGCCGCCGCCCTTGTTGGTGAACGCCCAGCCGTTGTGACCGTGCACGCTCACGATGGTGCCGAGCATCAGTGCGGCGAGCGGCAGGGCAGCCCAGCGGGCATAAAACCCGGTAATCAGCATCAGGCCGCCGACGAGTTCGAGTGCCATCGTGACATACGCCAGGAAGGGCGGCAGACCCAGCGAGCCGAAGAACCCGACAAACCCGGGGATCGTGAACACGAACACTTTCAACGACAGGTGGGCGAGGAAGAGAATGCCCAGCGAAACGCGCAGCAACAGCGCGGCATACGGGGCGGTTTTGTTATCGATCATGACAGGCTCCAGCGAGGGAATCGGTTGTTGTTCAGTGCAACGTTTGGCTTGTCAGCGCAACGTTGTGCTGACTTAGCCCCGATTCTAGGGAGTGCGATCGTCCAGATAAACGGGCACGGCCGGGATTGATTGTCCCTCCTGTGGGGATAATCGCCAGCCGGCCGTGCAAGGTGTGATGAGGCTGCCGATTAGATCGGCAGCACTCGGGTCGACATCAGGGGGATCGGATCATGCGGGCATCATCCGGTGGGTGCCATCCGGCAGACACCCTCGGGACGACGCTGCCGTACGGCAGTCGGCAGTCACTGGGCCGGCGTCATCATCCGGTCGAGCAGCTCGATCCAGTGCTGGACCGGCGCGTGATCGCGCGAATGTTCGCCCTTGGCGGTCGCCTGCAAATGGCAGATGCAGCCCACGTTGGCCGACACCACCAGTTCCGGATCAAGGGCGTCGAGCGACTTCCACTTGGCGTCGCGCAGTTGATGCGAGAGCACCGGCTGCGTCACCGAATAGGTCCCCGCCGAGCCGCAGCAAATGTGGCTGTCCTGCGGCAGCATCACGTTCACGCCGACCTGCGCGAGCAGCTTCTCCACCACGCCCTTGAGTTGCTGACCGTGCTGCAACGTGCAGGGCGGGTGGTAGGCGATCTTGCCTGTCTTGCGGTTCGGCATGCGGCGCTGCAACGCTTCCACGTTATCGAGCATGACTTCCGAGAGATCGCGCGCCAACTCGGAGACACGCTGTGCCTTGCCCGCGTATTGCGCGTCGTGGCGCAGCAGGTGGCCGTACTCCTTGATCGTGGCGCCGCAGCCGGACGCGTTGATCACGATGGCCTCGGCACCCGCTTCGATCTCGGGCCACCAGGCGTCGATGTTGCGGCGGGCATCGTCGAGCCCGTCGTCGTGATAGTTCAGGTGCAGGCGAATCGCGCCACAGCAGCCGGCAGACGACGGACGGACCATCTCGATGCCGAGCGCGTCGAGCACCCGTGCGGTCGCCTTGTTGACGTTCGGCAACATGGCCGGTTGCACACAGCCTTCGAGCATCAACATGCGGCGCGCGTGTTTGCCCTGCGGCCAACTGCCCGAGCGTTGACGGTGCGGCACCTTCTCGCGCAGCGATCGGGGCAGCAGCGTGCGGAATTGCTGACCCAGACGCAGCGCCGGCGAAAACAGCGCGCGGTTGGGCAGCACGTGGGCGAGTGTCCAGCGCAAGGCGCGCTCACCGGCCGGGCGGCCGACTTTTGCGTCGACGTGACGGCGGCCGATCTCGGCCAGCCGTCCGTATTGCACGCCCGACGGGCAGGTTGATTCGCAGCTGCGGCAGGTGAGGCAGCGGTCCAGATGGCGCTGCGTTTCGCGCGTCACGGGCTGGCCCTCGACCATCTGCTTGATGAGATAAATGCGCCCGCGCGGGCCATCGAGTTCATCGCCCAGCAACTGATAGGTCGGGCACGTGGCCGTGCAAAAGCCGCAATGCACGCATTTGCGAAGAATGGCTTCGGCTTCGTCGCCATCCGGTGTGTGGCGGAGGAATTCTGCGAGGTTCGTTTGCATCGTCTTTTAGCAGTACAGCCGGTGGCGGTTGAAGATGCGGCTCGGATCGAAAGCTTGCTGCAAGCGCTCGCCGATGGCTTGTATTGCGGCCGGTTGTGCGGTGAACACGCCGGCCGACTTGTCGCCGTGGCGGAACAGCGTAGCATGCCCGCCTGTCGCTGCGGCAATGGCGCGCACTTCGGCGGCGCTGCGCGGTGTAATCCACCACCGTTGCGCACCACCCCATTCGATCAGATGCTCATCGCCATGCGCGAGCGGCGGCGTGGTCGGCGGCACCGACAAACGCCAGAGCGCTTCGCCCTGCGCGGCAATCGGCGAGCGTGCGAAGAACGCGTGTGTCTGTTCGCGTAACGATTGCCAAAACTGCTGCGCTTCGATCACGTCGATCAGATCGCCGCCCATGGCCGTGCGCGCGGCATCGATGGCGGCCGCCGCGCCGCCCAGACGCACGCTGAGCACGCCGTCATGCCATGCCGAGCCCATCAGCGGCAGCGGTTGGCCACCCCAACGGTTGAGTTGATCAATGGCCTGCGCTTGCGGCATGGCATAGCGCAACGTGGCTTCGGCCACCGGTTGCGGCAGCACCTTGATGGAGAGTTCGAGCAACACGCCAAGGGTGCCGAGTGCACCGGCGAGCACGCGCGAGACGTCGTAGCCGGCCACGTTCTTCATGACCTGTCCGCCGAAGTGCAACACCTGTCCTTGCCCGTTCATCACCACGGCTCCCAGCACGAAGTCGCGCGGTGCGCCCACGTGCGGGCGGCGGGGGCCTGCCAGACCGGCGGCGATGCAACCGCCGAGTGTCGCGCCCGGGCCGAAGTGCGGCGGCTCGAAGGGCAGGATCTGGCCCTTCTCCGCGAGCGCGGCTTCGATGTCGGCGAGCGGCGTACCGGCGCGCGCGGTAATGACGAGCTCAGCCGGGTCGTACGAGACGATGCCCGCATAGGCACGCATGTCGAGCCGTTCGCCCGACGGCAGTTGACCGTACCAGCGCTTGGTGTTGCCACCGTGAATGTCTAGCGGTGTACCCGCAGCGGTGGCCGCGAGCACGCGCGCGCGTATGGCGTCGAGTGCCTGCGCCGCATGGCGAGCGGCTTGCGTGTCTTGAACAGCCGGTGCGGCCGGTGCGCCCGACACTTCAGTGGCGAGAGGGGAAATCGTAGGGGCCTGTGACATCAGAACCTCGGCAAATCAGGGTGCGGCAACAGGCCGTTACGCACGTGCATCTTGCCGTACTCGGCGCAGCGCGCGCGCGTGGGGATTGCCTTGTCGGCGTTGAGCAGCCCGGCAGGGTCGAAGGCGCGCTTGATCGCGAAGAACGCATCGCGCTCTTCCGGCGAGAACTGCACGCACATGGAATTGATTTTTTCGATACCGACACCGTGCTCGCCGGTGACCGTGCCGCCCAGTTCGACGCAGGCTTCGAGAATGTCGCTGCCAAACGCTTCGGCGCGATGCCATTCGTCGAGATCGTTGCCGTTGAACAGAATCAGCGGATGCATGTTGCCGTCGCCCGCATGGAAGACGTTGATGCAGCGCAAGCCGTATTGCACTTCCATCGCTTCGATACGCTTGAGCAGCGTGCCGATCGTGCGGCGCGGAATCGTGCCGTCCATGCAGTAGTAGTCGGGCGAAATGCGCCCTGCCGCGGGGAAGGCATTCTTGCGCCCTGACCAGAACCGCAGGCGTTCGGCTTCGGACGTCGACACCTGAATGCGCGTAGCCCCCGAGGCGCGCAGCACCGCCGAGACACGCGCGATTTCTTCGGCGACTTCTTCCGCAGTACCGTCGGATTCACTCAGCAGGATGGCGGCGGCATTCAGATCGTAGCCCGCGTGGACGAACTCTTCGACGGCCTGCGTCGCGGGCTTATCCATCATTTCGAGACCCGCCGGGATGATGCCCGCCGCAATGATCGCTGCTACGGCGTTGCCGCCCGCTTCCACGTCATCGAAACTCGCCATGACGACTTGCGCCACTTGCGGTTTCGGCACGAGCTTGACGGTGATTTCGGTCACGACGCAGAACATGCCTTCGCTCCCGATAAATACGGAGAGCAGATCGAGGCCGGGCGAATCGAGCGCGTGCGAGCCGAATTCCACGACATCGCCATCCATCGTCACGGCACGTACGCGCAATACGTTGTGCACGGTGAGGCCGTATTTCAGACAGTGCACGCCGCCGGAGTTCTCGGAGACATTGCCGCCGATCGTGCAGGCGATCTGCGAGGAAGGATCGGGGGCGTAGTACAAGCCATAAGGCGCGGCGGCTTCTGACACGGCGAGGTTGCGTACGCCGGGCTGCACGGTGGCCGTGCGCGCGTACGCGTCGACTTCGAGAATGCGTTTGAACTTCGCCAGCGAGAGCACGATGCCGTCGGTAATCGGCATCGCACCGCCCGACAATCCGGTGCCCGCGCCCCGTGGCACGACCGGGACCTGATGCTCGCGGCAGGCGCGCAAAATGCGGCACACCTGATCTTCGTCCGACGGCAGGACCACGGCCAGTGGCAAGCGGCGGTAGGCCGCCAGACCGTCGCACTCATAGGGCGTGATCTGTTCACGGTCGGTGAGCCACAGGGCGTCGGGGACGGCGGCGCGCAAGGCCGCAAGTCTGGCCGCGCGCTGGGGCTCGTCGACTGCCGGGAAGACAGGTTCAGCCGACACGATTGGCAAGGCTGGCAAGCCGGCGGCGTTGGCGGCGCCGGCAGTGCCGGTCGGGGGCGTGTCGCGCAGCAGGGCGTCCGGCGCCACAGGTCCGGCCGAGGCGGGCGGGCTGCGTGTCGGTTGAGGATTCGAAGCCATGGGCGTCTCGTGCTCGAAAGGTCGTTGGCGGTTATTATGTTTTATCTGGTCTACTGGTAGACTGGTCGACCAGTTGTCCGATGACGTCATCCTAAAGGGAATGGTCTTATTTCGACTACCGGGTTAACCCTTGATTTGAGGGTGATTCCTAGCCGATCGCTGAGGGAGGGCGTCCGGGGCGGCGCTGGCCTGCCCCGGCGTGAGTGCCATCCTGTATCGTTGCGTCTCTGAGTATTTTTCGTCGAGAACCCCAGCCGACATGTCGTCTACCGAGCCGTCTCTGCCTATGTCTACCGTATCCAACAGCGATATTCCGGGTGCCGTCGCGAGCTTTGCGCCGGTCACGCCGCCGCCGCGTCTGCGGCTCTCCGACATGGTCTACGAGCAACTGGAGACGATGGTCGTTGAAGGGCGACTCGCGCCCGGTTCGGCACTGCCGTCGGAGCGCGATCTGGCCCAGCAGATGGGGGTTTCGCGGCCTTCGTTGCGCGAGGCGCTGCTGCGTCTGGAGTCGCGCGGGCTGATCGTCGGGCGCGCCGGGGGCGGGTATCTGGTCGCCAATGCCAGCCAGCCACTGCTCGCTGAACCGCTCTCGCAACTGATGTCGCGGCACAGCAAGACGGTCGACGACGTGCTGGAAATGCGAGAAGTGCTCGAAGCCAAGGCCGTCGAGCTGGCGGCCGAGCGTGCCACGCCCGAGGACATTGCGCGGCTGGCGCAGGCCCTCGAAGCGCTGGAGGTGGCTTTTGCGGCAGGGCGGGACGGCCTTGACGGGCAAAACGGGGACGCTCGTGGCGCGTCGCTGCTGACGCGGGTGCCCGAACTCGATGCCCATTTCCATCTCGCGCTTGCGGAAGCCACGCACAACCTTGTGCTGGTTCACCTGATGCACGCCATCTTCGAACTGCTGCGCGGCTCGGTCGTGGATAACTACCGCGCCATCGTCGGTCACGGCGCCGATCTGGCCGAACTGATCGATCAGCATCGCCGCATCTTCAACGCCGTGGCGTCACACGATGCGGCCAGCGCGCAGCGCTCGCTGCGCGAACACCTCGCCTTCATCCGCGACAACTCGGGCGACACCGACGCCGTCTGATCGAACGGCGGGTGGCGTTGCTGCCAGCCGTCGTTGCCCCCCAATCGGGCGTCATCCGGCGCGCTCGCATCACCTGCTAAAACGTCATCGTTTTCCCTGACCTTGTACTGCCCGTCGCTACGCTGCGGCAGCACAGGGTCACGCGTCTCAGTCCGCCCGTCACCCCACACCCGTAAGGCTGCCGCGCGTTTCGCGGTTATCAAGCGCTCACCTCGCACGCGTAAGCCAACCACCGTTCACGTGCTGACCGACACCCGAAAGCGGGCGCACTCGGGTTGACAGTGGTTCAGGCATCGACTACTTTTGGAACCATAAAAATACTTAATTCGATATATTGAATCTTGTATATCAGATTCAATTTGTCGGAGCGGTCACCAAAGTTTCGCAAAAATCCGGGGAAATCCGGACGCCGCGAAACCCTCCGGAGTGAACCGGAAGGCGTTGGACAGGCCGCGGCACAAGTCGGAGACACAAGTTGGGTAAGCACACCTTTCCTTTCGGGCAGCCTGAGTGCGGCGTTTGCACTGCACTGGCTGTCCAGTCGTATCCGTCGCCCATGTCCTCACGATGGCTGTGGGGCACCCGGCGGTCCTCATCTCCCTGCCGCCCGTCGTGGGCAGGCGATTCGGCGATCACGCGTCCGCGAGGCGCGCCCGCCTGAGTGACGGGGTGCGGCCTGCGGGGGACTTCGGCAAACCGACAGCGCCCCAGACCCGCAACCCGAACTCGAATTCATTACCGTAGCCACCCTTCGGCAGTCGGCAACTTGCCGGCACGGGCCAAACGCCTGTGCCGCCGCGCCGAAGCGGGGGCCGGAAGTGTCCTTTGGCGCTTCCGCAAGTCAGTCAGCCGGGGCCCGAGCCCCGCGAGCGCGCCGCCAGGCGACGCTCCAGGATCAAGCGGCCAACCATGAGCCGCATGCAACGCCAGGAGGCGTGCCGTACGCGCTGTCACCCAAGCCGTGACGCGCGACGACACGCGATGACGGTGGTACCCCCTTCACAGCGCGCAGGTGCGCGCGATCGGGCGGGCCGCCGGCAATCGTCTGACAGGAACAGGAGGCAAGTCATGCAAGCAGCTGCGCAACCGGAGGAGAAAACCTCTTTTCTGGGAGGGCGCTGGTCACAACTGGTGATCGGCATCATCTGTATGGGCCTGGTGGCCAATCTGCAATATTCGTGGACGCTGTTCGTCGAGCCGATGGAGGCCAAGAACCATTGGGGCATCGCGGCGATTCAGGTCGCATTCTCGATCTTCATCGTGGTGGAAACCTGGCTCGTGCCGATCGAAGGCTGGCTCGTCGATCGCTTCGGGCCCCGTCCGGTCGTTGCGGGCGGCGCTATCTGCGTAGCGCTCTCGTGGATCATGTACTCGTACGCCACGACGCTGACCGTGCTTTATACGGCGGCCGTCATCGCCGGTATCGGCGCCGGTTGCGTGTACGGCACTTGCGTGGGTAACGCTCTCAAGTGGTTCCCGGACAAGCGCGGTCTGGCGGCTGGCCTCACGGCGGCCGGCTTCGGTGCGGGCGCGGCGCTGACGGTGATTCCGATTGCGAACATGATTCGCGAGTCGGGCTACGAAGCGGCGTTCTTCAACTTCGGCATCGTGCAAGGCGTGGCGATCTTCATCCTCGCGCTGCTGATGGTCAAGCCGCGTGCACCGAAGGGTGTCACCGTGTCGCGCCGCAATCTGGCGACCAAGGTCGACTACACCTCGGGTCAGATGATTCGCACGCCGGTGTTCTGGGTGATCTATGTGTGCTTCGTGGCAGTGGCCGCAGGCGGCCTGATGGCCACGGCGCAGATCGGCCCGATCGCGAAGGACTACGGCATTGCTTCGATGCCGATGACGCTCTTCGGTGCGACCTTGCCGCTGCTCACGATGACGCTGTCGATCGACAATCTTTGCAACGGCTTTACGCGTCCGCTGTGTGGTTTCGTGTCGGACAAGATCGGTCGTGAAAACGCGATGTTCATCATCTTCCTCGGTGAAGGGGTGGCGATGCTGGGCCTGATGCACTTCGGTCAGAACCCGTACATGTTCGTGTTCTTCGCTGCGATGACGTTCCTGTGCTGGGGCGAGATCTTCTCGATCTTCCCGGCGCTGTGTGCAGACACGTTCGGTGGCAAGAATGCCGCGTCGAACGCCGGTACGCTGTACACCGCAAAGGGAACGGCTGCGCTGCTGGTGCCGCTTGCGTCGGTGCTCGCCGTGGGTGGTCACTGGGACCGTGTGTTCATCGCCGCTGCCGTGATCAGTATCGCGGCCGCCATTGCGGCGAAGTTCCTGCTCCAGCCGATGCGCCGTCGCTGGATCGAGAGCGTGAACAGTCCGGAAACGCTCAGTTCGCACGTGCCGCCGATCGGGGCACCCGCCAGCGAGTAAGTCTGTGCTGGTGTGACTGACAAGGACGGGGTACCGGAAACGGTGCCCCGTTTTTTATTGGGCACGGCATTTACACGGGAGAAGGGAGGGGTAGATGCCGTCGCCGGAAACAAAAAAGCCTCGCCGATTGGCGAGGCTTTCTGCGTTTTTGGCTCCTCGACCTGGGCTCGAACCAGGGACCTACGGATTAACAGTCCGGCGCTCTACCAACTGAGCTATCGAGGATCAAACTGGGATGTCATGCATCGCTGTAACGGTGCATCGACTAAAACAAAAGCCTCGCGTGCGCGAGGCCATCGCTACGGTAATTCTTGGCTCCTCGACCTGGGCTCGAACCAGGGACCTACGGATTAACAGTCCGGCGCTCTACCAACTGAGCTATCGAGGATCAAAACAGAAAGCGATTATAGTGGCGATTTTCAGACACTGTCAACACTCGAAATGCACTTTTTCTGCATCGAATGTGGCTGCCACCGCCGAATTAGCGCTCCAACAGCTTGAGCTTGTCGGCGACGTCTTTCCACTGATCGGCATCGGCCAGCGGGGCCTTGGTCTTCGTGATGCTCGGCCACAGCGGCGAGAGTTCGGCGTTCAGCGCGATGAATTCCTGTTGATCGCCCGGGACGTCCTCTTCAGCGTAGATGGCGTTTGCCGGACACTCGGCCACACAGACCGCGCAATCGATGCACTCGTCCGGATCGATGGCCAGAAAGTTCGGGCCTTCGCGGAAGCAATCGACGGGACAAACGTCGACACAATCCGTGTATCGACACTTGATGCAGTTTTCGGTGACAACGTGGGTCATGCCAACTCCAGAACGTAGGGCGCAACGGCTTCGATCGGCCGTTAAAACGCGTATTGTAGCGCAGCCCGGGGTCGCGGGTGAGGGTGCTCGGTGACTTGTGGCTGGTGTCGCCGGCGTCATATGGGCCACGGCTTTGCGGTACCATCGAGCGTGCCCTTGCGAGGCCGGTGACATCTCATCTGCCCTGCAAGGACGGAAATTCGCTCGCGTGCGGTGCGCGGCATGGGGTGACTCCCACGTGTCGTGCACCCATCGTCGATATGCAGCGTTCGCTGCTTCTGTGCGTGCTCCCGCCGGGGCCTGTCGTCATGATCATCACGTCGCTGCTCGATACCGATCTCTACAAATTCACGATGATGCAGGTTGTGCTGCATCACTTTCCTGCGGCGCAGGTGGAATACCGCTTCAAGTGCCGCACGGAGGGCGTTGACCTCACGCCCTACGTCGACGAGATTCGCGACGAAATCCGGTTGCTGTGCGGCCTGCGGTTCACGGAGTCGGAGCTGAGTTATCTCGGCGCCATGCGCTTCATCAAGAGCGACTTCATCGATTTCCTCGATCTCTTTCACCTCAACGAGAAGTACGTCACCGTGCAGCCCTCGCCCAAGGGCAACGGCGAGATCGACATCACGATTCAGGGGCCGTGGCTGCACACGATCCTGTTTGAAATTCCGGTGCTCGCGATCGTCAACGAAGTGTATTTCCGCAATACCCAGCGTGTGCCTGCCTATGAAGAAGGACGTCAGCGCCTGCGCGACAAAATTCGCATGCTGGCCGAGCCGGTGGACTATCGCGATTGCAAAATTGCCGATTACGGCACGCGCCGCCGCTTCTCCAAGGAGTGGCACGAGGAAGTCATTCTCACGTTGCGCGAGGAATTGGGCGAACAGTTCGCGGGCACGAGCAACGTCTACTACGCATCGAAATTGGGGCTGACGCCGCTGGGCACGATGGCGCATGAGTATCTTCAGGCGTGTCAGGCATTGGGGCCACGTCTGCGCGACTCGCAGATCTTCGGGTTCGAGACGTGGGCCAAGGAATATCGCGGCGACCTTGGAATTGCGCTCTCCGACGTGTACGGCATGTCGGCGTTTCTGCGCGATTTCGACATGTACTTCTGCAAGCTCTTCGATGGAGCGCGTCACGACTCGGGCGATCCGTTCGCGTGGGGCGAGCGCCTGTTGCAGCATTACAGCGAGAACCGCGTCGATGCGCATACCAAGACGATGATTTTCTCGGACGGACTCGACATCCCCAAGGTGCTGCAATTGTTCGAACGCTTTCGCGATCGCTGCAAGCTGGCGTTCGGCGTCGGCACGAACCTCACCAACGACCTCGGTTATCAGCCGTTGCAGATCGTCATCAAGATGGTGCGCTGCAATGGTCAGCCGGTGGCCAAGCTGTCGGATTCGCCGGGCAAGAACATGTGCGACGACGACGCGTATCTGGCCTATCTGCGCCAGGTGTTCGAGATTGCACCGGAGCCGGCGCCCAGCCGGGGCTGAATCGCGTTGCGAGTGGCCAATCGACGTTGATTTGGGCCTCGTCCGAGCGTGGGGACAGACCATTCCGATAGTGCGCGAATGCCCGGTGCGTGGGCATCGCGTGCCGCTATAATTGCGCATCGCCCGCTGGACGTGTGCCAGCGGCTACCCGACACCTACGAAACAATCGACACGACGCCGGCCATGTACCGGTGTGCCGGCCTCTCAGGACGCAGCCATGGATACCACCGACGCCCGCAATCGCATCTTCGCCCGTATTCGCAACGCCCAGCATCGCCCTGATGCGGCGCGCGAGAACGAGCAGGCGGCGGCCGAGGACTATCTGGCGCGTCATCCGCAAGGGCCGCGCCCGGCGATGCCGGACGATCTCGTTGCCACGTTCATCGGCAAGGCCGAAGCGCTCTCGACCACGATTGCCCGCGTGCAGGCAATGCAGGATGTGCCGGCCGCTGCCGCGCAGTACCTGCAAGCGAACGGGCTCGTGACGCAAGCGGTTGCGTGGCCGACGTTGCGAGAACTGGATTGGGCGGGCGTCGGTTGCCACGTCGAATATCGCAAGCCGCTCGGTGAAGATCTCGTCGGCATTACCGGCTGCTTCTGCGCGGTGGCGGAAACGGGCGCACTGATGATGATGTCCGGCCCGGAGACATTTGCTTCGGCGACGTTGCTGCCCGAGACGCACATCGCTGTCGTGCCGGCCTCGCGCATCGTCGCGGGCCACGAAGATGCCTTCGGGCTGATGCGCACCGAGCGTGGGCAACTCTCGCGCGCGACCAATTTCATCGCCGGGCCGTCGCGTACGGCCGACATCGAACAGACGCTGGTGCTGGGTGCGCATGGCCCGTACCGCGTTCACGTCATCATCGTCGACGGCGCCTGAGTGGGGCGCTGATTGAGGCACCCGCCCAGTCCACGCTTTCCGAACTCGTTTTTTTGTACAAGGGGTGTGAGACAACTGTCGCATTGCGCACGAAGGCCGCTTGAGGCTTGTCGTATCGCGCTTTTCGAGCGGTTGTTTCGGATCCAAATAGGAAATATCCCAAGCTTTTGCCGCTTCGGGCACTCCTTCGAGAGGGGCGACTCGTAATAGATCGTCCATCAAACAACAGGAACCAGAAACCATGCAGAAGGGCATTTGGGGAGCAGTGGCCGCCGTGGGGCTGACGTTGATCAGTCCTGCCGCGCTTGCCGCAGGAGGCGGCCCGGACGGCGCACAACTCGTCGCGTGGTGGGGCTTGCCGTTCGCAGGCTTGCTGCTGTCGATCGCGCTCGGGCCGTTGGTTGCACCGGCGTTCTGGCATCACCACTTCGGCAAGATCGCGGCGTTCTGGGGCGCGGCGTTTCTGTTGCCGTTTGCGCTGGTGTATGGCGCAGGCGCGGCCTGGCACGGCGCGGTACACGCGCTGATCGCCGAATACATTCCCTTTGTCGTGCTGCTGACGGCACTCTTCACGACCGCCGGCGGCATCTGCCTGCATGGCAACCTGCGTGGCGGGCCGTGGCTCAATACGGGGCTGCTGGGGCTGGGCACGGTACTCGCCAGCATCATGGGCACGACCGGCGCGGCGATGCTGCTTATCCGCCCGCTGATTCGCGCAAACGACAACCGCAAGCACAACGTTCACGTGGTCGTGTTCTTCATCTTCCTGGTGGCGAACGCGGGCGGCTCACTGACCCCGCTCGGCGATCCGCCGTTGTTCCTCGGTTTCCTGCAAGGCGTCGAGTTCTTCTGGACGACGCGCCACCTCTGGCCCGAAACGCTGATGGCCTGCGCCATCTTGCTGGTCCTCTTCTTCCTGATCGATTCGTACTACTTCCGTCAGAAGGTGGAGGAAAAGATCGAAGAACTCGATCCGACGCCGCATGCAGCGCCGCTTCGTCTCGAGGGCAAACGTAACTTCGTGCTGCTCGCGGTCGCCGTGGGGCTGGTACTGATGAGCGGTATCTGGAAGCCGGGTGTCGTGTTCGACGTATTCGGTACGCCACTCACGCTGGAGAATCTGGCGCGCGATGTGGGACTTCTCGTCGTGACGGTGATTTCGCTCGCCATCACGCCGCGCACGGCGCGCGTCGGCAACGACTTCAACTGGGAGCCGATGAAAGAAGTCGGCAAGCTCTTCGCGGGTATCTTCCTGACGATCATTCCGGTGGTGGCGATTCTGCGTGCCGGTGAAGCAGGCGCGCTCGGCTGGGTGATCCGGCTGGTGACCGGCCCGGGCGGTGCGCCGGACAATGTCATGTACTTCTGGGCGACGGGCATCCTGTCGTCGTTCCTCGACAATGCGCCGACGTATCTCGTGTTCTTCAATACGGCAGGCGGCGACGCCGCAACGCTCATGACGTCGGGGGCGGCCACGCTGGCGGCCATTTCGGCGGGTGCCGTGTTTATGGGGGCGAACACGTACATCGGTAATGCACCCAACTTCATGGTCAAGGCCATTGCGGAGCAACGCGGCATTCGCATGCCGAGCTTCTTTGGCTATATGCTGTGGTCGGGCGCGATTCTGCTGCCGCTATTCGTACTGATGACCTTGATTTTCTTCTGAGCCGCAACGCAATAACGCTATGGCGCCCGGGTGCCGTAGCGTTGTCGTGCGATGAGCGGCCAACTCCTGCGAGACGATAGGTGAAACCGAAGATTCTGGTGGCCCGCGCCATTTTTCCGGACGTGATCGAACGGTTGGCGCAGTACTTTGAGGTCGAGCGCAACGACGCCGACACCGTGTATTCGAGTGATGAATTGCGGGCACGACTGGCCGACAAGGCTGGCGCGATCACGACCGCGAGCGAGCGTATCGATGCGTCGGTACTTGCCGGGGCGCCGCATTTGCGTGTGGTCGCCAATATGGCGGTGGGCTACAACAACTTCGACATCGAAGCGATGACCGCCGCCGGCGTGATGGCGACCAATACGCCTGACGTACTCAACGAGACGACGGCGGATTTCGGCTGGGCGCTGTTGATGGCCACCGCTCGGCGTGTCACGGAATCGGAGCGCTGGCTGCGTGAGGGCCACTGGAATAAGTGGGCTTACGACATGTTCCTCGGGGCCGACCTGCACGGCAGCACGCTGGGCATTATCGGCATGGGCCGCATCGGACAGGCGATTGCGCGCCGTGCCATGGGCTTCAACATGCGGGTGGTGTATCACAACCGCTCGCGTCTCGATGCCGCCACCGAGGCCGCTTGCAAGGCGTCATACGTCGACAAGGACACGCTGCTGGCGACGGCGGATCACGTCATTCTCGTGCTGCCCTATTCGGCGGCAACCCATCACACGATCGGCGCGGCGGAGCTAGCGGCCATGAAGCCGACGGCCACGCTGGTGAATCTGGCGCGGGGCGGTATCGTCGACGATGCGGCACTGGCGCAGGCACTGGCCGGCAAGCGAATTGCCGCGGCGGGGCTCGACGTATTCGAAGGTGAGCCGAGCGTGCATCCCGAGTTGCTCAAAGTACAGAACGTGGTGCTGACGCCGCATATCGCGAGCGCATCGGCCGCAACCCGCCGGGGCATGGCGAGCCTGGCAGCAGATAACCTGATTGCCGCGTTGGGGTTTGGATCGGCGCCGGGCAAACCGCCCTGCCTGCTCAACCCTGCCGTGCGTAAGGCCTAAGGAGGCAAGTGTGGAGATAGTGTTGGTAGCGCTGGCAGCGCTGAATCTGCTGGTGATGATTGTGATCGCCGTGAAGGTGTGGCAACGCAATGGCGATGCCGGCCTGCGCGCGACGCTCGTCGATTCGCTCACGAACGCGCGTGACGACATTCTGCGCGCGGCCGAGCGCAGTGAGCGTGGACTGCGTCAGGAGTTTGCCGAGACGGCACGTGCCGGGCGAGGCGAGCAGAGCGCGCAGATGGCGCAGTTTCAGCAGACGCTTGCCGCGCAGATGACGAGCGTGGCGACGGTGCAGAACAATCAGATCGACGGCTTTGCGCAGCAGTTGGCGAAGTTGACCGAGTCGAACGCGGCCCAACTCGATGCGGTGCGCCAGAGCCTTGTGCTCAATGGCCAGCAGATGCGCGAAGAGCAGACGTCGGCGCTGCGTCGCTTTGGTGAAGCACAGCATCAGCAACTGACGCAGTTGGCCGAGGGTAACGAGCGGCGTCTTGGCGAAGTGCGGGCGACGCTCGAACAAAAGCTCAAGGACATCGAGGTCAACAACTCGACGAAGCTCGAAGAGATGCGCCGCACGGTGGACGAGAAGCTGCACGCGACACTGGAGCAGCGGCTTGGCGAGTCGTTCAAGCTGGTGTCGGATCGACTGGAGCAGGTGCACCGCGGACTCGGCGAGATGCAGACGCTCGCGGCCGGTGTGGGCGATCTCAAGCGTGTGCTGACGAACGTGAAGACGCGTGGCATCTGGGGCGAAGTGCAGTTGCAGGCACTGCTCGAACAGTTGCTGACGGCCGATCAGTTTGCGAAGAACGTGGCCACGAAGCCGGGTAGCAGCGAGCGGGTTGAATTCGCCATCGCGCTGCCGGGCCAGAACGGCGACAGCGGCACGCCGGTGTACCTGCCGATCGACGCCAAGTTTCCGCGTGAGGACTATGAGCGACTGCTCGACGCACAGGAACGGGCAGATCCGGTGGCGGTGGAAGAGGCGTCCAAGGCGCTCGAAACCCGTATTCGTCTGGAGGCCAAGACCATTGCCGAGAAGTATTTGGCACCGCCTCACACGACGGACTTCGCGTTGCTGTTCTTGCCGACCGAAGGACTCTACGCAGAAGTGTTGCGCCGCCCGGGGCTGTCAGACCTGCTCCAGCGCGAGTATCGCGTGACGGTCGCGGGACCGACCACGCTGACGGCGCTGCTCAATAGCTTGCAGATGGGTTTCCGCACGCTTGCCATCGAGCGACGTTCGAGCGAGGTCTGGCAGGTGTTGGGCGCGGTGAAGACTGAATTCACCAAGTTCGGTGATGTGCTGGCCCGGACGAAGTCGCAGTTGGAGACGGTCACACGCTCGATCGATCAGGCGGAAGTGCGTACACGTCAGATGGCGCGCAAGCTCAAGACCGTTGAAGCGCTACCGGGTGAAGAGGCGACGCAGTTGCTGGGTGTGGAGATCGGGGCTGACGAGGAGTGAGCTTGTGTGCCGTAAGCCCATCAGCCCATCAGCTCACATGAGCCTATAGTTTCGAAAGCCCCGGGCCGGAGGCGCGTCAGGCGTCGCCTTCGGCAAACTGCGTGAGCGAGTCGCCCGCCATGCGAACGACACGCCATTCCGGCAGTACCGTTGCGCCCTGCGCGGTATAGAAATCAATCGCCGGCTGATTCCAGTCGAGCACCGTCCACTCGAAGCGTCCACAGCCGCGCTCCACAGCGATGCGGGCCAGGCGTCGAAGCAAGGCTTGTCCGACACCCTTGCCGCGCATCGTCGGCTGCACGTAGACATCTTCCAGATACAGACCACGGCGTCCGAGAAACGTCGAGAAGTTGTGGAAGAACAGCGCATAGCCGACCGGCTTGCCATCCCATTCCGCCATCAGACATTCCGCCGCCGGCGTGGCGCCGAACAAGGCGTCATGCACGCTGGCCGGTGTCGCTTCGAAAATATCGAGCAGCTTCTCGAAGACAGCCAATTCCCGCATCAAGCCGTGAATGGCATCGACGTCGTTCGGGGTAGCCGCACGCAAGTTCAAGGACATAGTGGGAATCTCGTCAGTCGGAAGGTTCAGATATTTCGGCGTGCGCAGGACGTTACGCGTCTTCTTCGTCGGGCACGTCGCCGAGCGCGATCTCAATGCCGCCGAAACGCTCGGCCACCCAGTTGTAGGCATGGCAGGCGATCCAGAGCAGCACGAAGCCGAGGATGGCGTTCAGGACCAAGGCGGAAATGAACGCGAGGCCCGGCAGATCGCCATAGCGCAGGAATGCCGCCAGAAACGCGAGCAGCACCAGCGGAATACTGAAGGTGAGGTAGACCAGTACCAGCGCTTTGGCCGTCTGACCGGGACTGATGTAAGTGATCTGTTTGCGGATTGTCATTGCGCGTGTGTGTTTGCAGGTTTGTTGTGTAAAGCAGGCTGTCGAAGTGCAGCCTGCGGGTATTTCGGTGTGTTGTCTTTTGAAAATCGCGTCGACCCGGACCCTAGACCAGCCCGTCGAACACGATCACGTCGACCAGTTCGCCCGCTGCGACGTTGCCGCGCGACGTGTCCAACGTGACGAAGCAGTTTGCTTCGCTCATCGTGCGCAGGATACCGGCGCTTTGCGCATCGGCCACCGTGACCTGCCAGCGGCCCTGTGCATCGGCGGCCAGAATGCCGCGCAGGAATTCGGTACGGCCCGGGCGCTTGGCGATGGCTGTCGTCGTCGGCACGGGCAGGCGCGGCGTGGCCTGCGGCTCGGCACCCATCAGGCTGAAAAGACCGTCGCGTACCAGGTGGTAGAACGACGCCATCACGGCTGCGGGGTTGCCCGGCAGCCCGAAAAGCAGGGCGCGATGACCGTCGCTTTCCAGTTCGCCAAACGCAAACGGGCGGCCCGGGCGCATGGCCATCTTCCAGAAAACGACATTGCCCAGACGCGTCATCATTTCGCGCGTGTAGTCGGCCTCTCCGACGGACACGCCGCCCGAGGTGATCACCGCGTCGGCGTCACGGCAAGCGGTGCGCAACGTGTCTTCAATGGCTTGCGGATCGTCCCGCACTACGCCCAGATCGAGAATTTCAACACCGAGGCGCTGGAGCATGCCGTACAGCGTGTAGCGATTGCTGTCGTAGAGATTGCCCGGCACGAGCGGTTCGCCGACCGAGCGCAGTTCGTCGCCGGTCGAGAAGAATGCGACACGAATACGTCGGCGCACCGGCACTTCGGCGATGCCGAGCGAGGCGAGCAAACCGAGCGCGGCAGGGCGCAGGCGCTTGCCCGCGAGCAATGCCGGTTGACCGGTCGCAAGATCCTCCCCGATATGGCGGACATGGCGGCCCGGCGTGACGGCGTCGGCCGTGAAAGTCACGATCTCCGTGTCGCCTTCGCGTTGCACCTGTTCTTGAGGAATGACGGTGTCGCAACCGGCGGGCAGCAGCGCGCCCGTCATGATGCGCACACACTCGCCCGCGCCTGCAACGCCGTCGAACGGGCGTCCGGCAAACGAGCGTCCGGCCACGCGCAAACGCACCTTGCCGCCCGCAGCCAGCGCGGTGCCGGCGAAGGCGTAGCCATCCATGGCGGCATTTTCGAAAGCGGGAACGTCGAGCGGGGAGATGACATCGCGGCCGAGCACGCGACCCAGTGCGCTGCGTACGGCAATTTGTTCGATAGCGGCGACAGGCTGTGCGGTGCGCGCAATGATCGTGCGCGCCAACTCGACTGTCATGTCGTCAGGGTCGTACGCCGGCAAGCCGGCCAGGGCTTCGTTCAGTGTTGTCATCGGTATGGCGTCGTCATCGGACATCGGGCGATGGCGGCGGGTCGGGCCGCATCTGTGCCCGTCAGTCAGTGCCCGGAATCCCGGGGGGCGCGCGGCGTATCGGTATGGAGCTCATCAAGCGTGTTCACATTGTAAAACGGACGCTCATCGCCGAAGTGAACTTGTACGGCCTTGTGGCGTGCCAGCCACGCTCTTACGCGATGCTCGCCAGCGGCCAGTGTCGCCGTCAGATCGTCGGCCAGCGAGCGATGCAATAACGCGAAAACCGGATGCGGTCCTTCCGAGGTGACGGCGTAGGCCGCGAGGGGGATCGGTGAGGATGCGAAGGTGCCGGGTGCAACCAGCGCGGTGCTAAGGCGGGCCGCCAGATCGTCCGGCAACAACGGTGAGTCGCAAGGCGCTGTCAGCACGTACTCGGTCTTGGCGGCGCGCAGCCCGGCGAGCATGCCGGCCAACGGCCCTGCGAAATCCTGCGTCTCGTCGGAGACGACGTCGGCACCCAGCGCCGCGTATGCCGCGTGATTCCGATTGGCACTGATCAGCAGCGTGCCGACTTGCGGCTGCAATCGCGCAAGCACATGCGCGGCCAACGGCTGTCCGTCGAAAAGTTGCAGCCCTTTGTCCCGTCCGCCCATGCGCTGCCCACGCCCGCCCGCGAGAATCAGGCCGGTAATGGCGTCGCGGGCAATGGGCGGGTTCGGCATGAGTTTTCCGTTATGAGCGGTTGAGTGCGATGACGCGTCCGGTGGCGTCGAACCAGACGGCGCCGTCGCCGAGCATCACCCCTTGGTCGCGCGCAAACATCAGGCGCGGCACGGCGGCGCCGATGGCGCGCACGTAGCTGTCGGTGAAGATTTCGTTGTAACGCGCCAGCAGCGACTTCGGATTGCGCAGAATCAGCGTCTTGCCGCGCATCGACACGCGCACGGGATAACGGATCGATTGGGCAACGACATCGCGTCGATCGTCGAGCACGCCCTTGCGGAACATTCCCGCCGCGCGATTGATCGTCTCGTCGTCGTTGGCACCGGCCGCGCCGTACAGGTGATCGATCTTGCCGGTTTGAATATTAGACATCGCCAGCTCGAACGGCACCGTGCGGCCGTTGCGCAGGTCTTTCCATTGGCCGGAGATCACTTCGCAGCTACCCGAGGCACCGCCGCGCTGGCGGTTGATGTCGTCGTGCGCGGCGAATTCGCCTTCGAACGTGGCACGCGGCATACCACCCGCGTCGAATTCCGTCAGGTGCAGGCGCGATTTGTTCTCGAGCTTGCCGGTGAGCACCGTGTCGCTCTGCGACGAGGCGTTCGCGTAGCGGCCTTCGAGCTTGCCGCCCGACGACGTGCGCAGCACGAGCCGCAGCGGGTTGCGCTCGCCGAGCTGACCGCTATAGGTGAGGAGATGGTTCGCGATCTCGCGCTCTGACGGGTCGCAATCGGCATGGGCCAGCGATGGCATACCTGCCACGCAAAGCATCGCCAGCGTGGCGAGTCCGATGGCCACCGCGCGCAGGCGAAGGCCGCGTGGGCGTGTTGTCGGGTGTGCCGTCGTGCAGACCGGCATTGCGCCCGCACGTTCAGGCAAAGCGAAAGAGTCTCGGGCGCAACTAGCGTCCGGGGCAGCAGCAATCATGAGTTGAGTTCAGGAATTCGGATTCGGGCAGCGTGGCGTGGTGTCTCGGGGTATCTCGTGGTGTCGGGGGCATTCGACGCATGTTGCGCGTCGGGGGCACCACACCCGCTGCCGGTGATCATCCGCCGATATAGGACATTTCCACTTTCGGCGGCGCATCTTCGGGCAAGCCCGTCGCGGCCGTGCGCAAGGCCGAGTAGCGGTCGGTGCGACCTTGCCAGATATCGCCGATGGCGGTCGAAATCTGCGCGTCGCTCGCGCCGTTGCGCAACAGCGTGCGCAGGTCGTAACCCGAACTCGCGAACAGGCACAGGTACAACTTGCCTTCCGTAGACAGACGCGCACGCGAACAAGTGCCGCAAAACGCGCGCGTCACTGACGAAATGACGCCCACTTCGCCGCCACCGTCGCGATATTGCCAGCGCTGGGCGGTTTCGCCGGGATAGTTCGCTTCGAGCGGTTCGACCGGCAAAGCTTCGTTCAGGCGTGCAATCACGTCGGCCGACGGCAGCACTTCGTCCATGCGCCAGCCGTTCGAGGTGCCCACGTCCATGTATTCGATAAAGCGCAGTACAACGCCACTGCCATGGAAATGACGCGCCATGGGCACGATATCGGCGTCATTGGTGCCCCGTTTGACGACCATGTTGACCTTCACTGGCCCCAAGCCGACGTGCTGCGCTTCGGCAATGCCTTCGAGCACATTGACGACCGGGAAGTCGACGTCGTTCATCTGGCGGAAGATCGTGTCGTCCAGGCTGTCCAGACTGACTGTGACACGCGTCAGCCCCGCGTCCTTGAGCGACTGGGCCCGGCGCTTGAGCAACGAGCCGTTGGTCGTGAGCGTGATGTCGAGCGGCTTGCCCGAGGGCGTGCGCAGGCGGGCGAGCATCTCGATGAGACGTTCCAGATGCTTGCGCAGCAGCGGCTCGCCGCCTGTGAGACGCAGCTTTTCCACACCATGTTCGACGAACAGACGGGCAGCACGCTCGATTTCTTCGAAGGAAAGCAGGGAGGATTGCGGCAGGAAGGTGTAGTCCTTGTCGAACACGTCCTTCGGCATGCAATACACACAGCGGAAGTTGCAACGATCGGTCACCGAAATCCGCAGATCGTGCAGCGGCCTGGCCAGCGCATCTTGAAGATGGCCGCTGGCTGCGCGCACTTGTGCAGGGATCTGCGGCGTATGCGTCGCATATCGCGCGTCAGTGCGCAGATCGGTGAGTCGGATAATCGTTTCGGTCATGGTGGGGCCTTGGCTTGCGTCTCCATTCTAGCGAATTGGCATGTTCGCCGCCGAAACCGGGAAATTGGACGGAAAAACCGTCGCGCCGGTGTCCGGGCAGCAACCAGTTCGATGCGGGACATCAAGCCAGTGTCAGGCATCACGATACGGGCAGTGCGGCGCACGCACAAGTCGGGACAACACGAGGGCGTCCCGATATTCGCGTGAGTCACTGCGGCGCTCTGTCGCTGTGTCGCTGTGTTGGTGGGTGTCACCAATGGAAAAGGGGGCCGAAGCCCCCTTTTTGGCGTCACGGCAGTTGCCTGACTTTGCTCGATATTGCCTCGGTTGCCCGAGGCTGCATCGACCGCGTCAGGACAACGTCATGCCATCTCAGGCACCGTGATCCGACGACGTCTGTGTTTCCACTTGCTCCATCGGGCCGGTGTTGACCGGTGCAGCCGTACGACGCTGACGTTGCACGCGCGGTGCCGGTGCGGCTTGCGCCGCGGCTTCCTTGGCTGCGCGATGCTTGTCGGCATCGGTGTGAACCCAGACCAGACCCACGCTCTGGAGCGTGCTTTCCAACGCACCTTGCTCCACAACCGGCGTCACGCTGACCGACACGGGCTTCTGCGTCACGACTTCCGTGACCGCAGCGGCCGCTTCCGGTTGTGCCGGGACGGCCGGTGCCACGTAGGCAGGCGCTTGCGTGGCGGCTTCCACCGGCTTGGCGGTTTCTACCGGGGCCACTTGCACCGGCGCGCTGGCGCTGGCGGCCGTTGCGGCGATTTCGGTCAGGGCTTCGGCCGGTACCGTCGGCTGTGCCGGGGCCGGCGTTGCTGCCGGCAGCGGCGTGCTGACCGGCGGCACGATCGGTGCGGCAGCTTCCACGGCGGGCAGCGGCGCAACGTTCACGGGCACGACAGCAGCAGCCGGTGCGACCGGTTCCGTCACGACTTGCACCGGCACTTCCGGCGTTGCCACCGGGGCGGCTTCGCTCACCGTTGCGACGGCAACCACCGGCGCTGCGGGGGCGACCGGGGCCGCTTGGGTTTGCACCTGCTCCAGCGTCGGCGTTGCGACGGCGGGCTTGGTTTCAACCGGTTGGAACGTCTGAGCGGGTGCCTGCGCAGGTTCGGTGTGAACCTGTGCGGCAGCAACCGTGGCGGCGGTAGCGGCGGCCGCTACGACTGCCGGTGCAACGGCTTGCGGTGCCACATGCTCAGCGCGTTCTTCCGTCAACGCCGGCGCCGCAGCGTATTCCGACGCTGCGCTGCCTGCATGATCAGCGTTACCCGCATTACCGGCGTTTTCCGCGCCTTCGCCTTGCTCGCCGTCAGCATGCAGTTGCTGCTCACCGGCTTCGCGCTCGCGACGGCCACCACGACGACCGCGACGACGGCTGCGGCGACGCTCTTCGTTCGCCTGTTCGCTCTCGTCACCGGCCACGCCTTGGGCGCCTTCGGCTTGCGCACCTTGTGCGGCCAAACGGTCGTGCTGATCGTACTCGGCGTCTTCACCGGCGCTCAGCGGGGCAGCCACTTGCGCCGCGCGTTGCGGTGCAGCCGCTTGTTGACCCTCGGCACCTTCGGTCTGACGGCGGTTACGATCGCGGCGATTGCCACGTTCGCGGCCTTCACGCGGTTCGCGACCGTCTTCGGCGCGCACTTCCTGCGCCGGTTGACGTTGTGCATCGTCGCGCTCGCGCTTGTCGCGGCCTTCCTGACGTTCGTTGCGTTCGTTACGATCGCCACGCTCATTGCGGTCATTACGTTCGGTGCGCTCATTGCGCTCCGTGCGGTCGCCGCGTTCGTTGCGCTCATTACGATCGGCACGTTGCTCGTTACGGTCCGTGCGCTCGGCACGTTCCGGACGCGCAGCGCGGCCTTCGCGTGCCGGTTGGCCTGCGTTGTCCTTGCCGGTCTTGTTCTCGTCACGGGCGTTGCCGCGGCGATTACGGTTTTGCTGATGCGGACGATCATGACGCTCGCGCGGCGGACGGGCTGCTGGCTTGGCCGGCGCTTCGTCCTTCACCGGTGCCGGTGCGGCAGGCTCAAGGCCCAGCAGACGCTTCACGAAACCGATGAAACCACCGCTGCGCACCGGGGCTGCCGGGGCAGGGGTTGCGGCGACCGGTTCCGGGCGCGGCTGCGCTGCCGGGGCCGGCTGCTCGGGCGTGATGCCCTTGACGGCGGCTTCCTGACGCGGACGCACGTCTTCCTTCTTCTTGCTGTAACCGGCCGGATCGTCTTCCGATGCGCGGGCGGCTTCCTCGGCCAGCGCGTAGCTTGCCTTGGGCGTGTCCAGACGCGGGTCGTCGAAGCGCAGGCGCTCCAGCTTGTAATGCGGCGTCTCGAGGTGCTTGTTCGGGATCAGCAGCACGCCAACCTTGAAGCGCGCTTCGATCTTGTTGATTTCCTGACGCTTTTCATTGAGCAGGAAGGCGGCGACTTCGACCGGCACCTGGCAGTGAATTGCTGCCGTGTGCTCCTTCATCGCTTCTTCCTGGATGATGCGCAGGACTTGTAGTGCCGACGATTCGGCATCGCGGATGTGGCCGGTGCCATTGCAACGCGGGCAGGTCACGTGCGTGCCTTCCGAGAGCGACGGGCGCAGGCGCTGACGCGAGAGTTCCATCAGGCCGAAACGCGAAATCTTGCCCATCTGGACGCGGGCACGATCGTGCTTGAGCGCATCCTTCACACGTTGTTCGACTTCACGCTGGCTCTTGGCCGACTCCATGTCGATGAAGTCGATCACGATCAGGCCGCCGAGGTCACGCAGACGCAACTGGCGTGCGACTTCGTCGGCAGCTTCCAGGTTGGTGCGCAGGGCGGTTTCTTCGATGTCCGCACCCTTGGTGGCGCGCGCCGAGTTCACGTCGATCGACACCAGTGCTTCGGTGTGGTCGATCACGATGGCGCCGCCCGAGGGCAGCGGCACCTGACGCGAGTAAGCCGTTTCGATCTGGTGTTCGATCTGGAAACGCGAGAACAGGGGCACGTCGTCGCGGTACTGCTTCACGCGATTGAGATGGTCGGGCATGACCACCTGCATGAAGTTGCGGGCCTGTTCGGAAATTTCTTCCGTATCGATGAGAATTTCACCGATATCCGGTTGGAAATAGTCACGGATGGCGCGGATGACCAGGCTCGATTCGAGATAGATCAGCGCCGAGTCGCGCGGCAGTTCGATGTTGTTGGCGGCGCCTTCGACGGCGTGCCACAGTTGCAGCAGGTAGTTCAGGTCCCACTGGAGCTCTTCGGCCGAGCGACCGATACCGGCCGTGCGGGCGATGATGCTCATGCCTTCGGGCAGTTCGAGCTGCCCCATCGTTTCGCGCAGTTCCTGACGATCTTCACCCTCGATGCGGCGCGACACGCCACCGCCACGGGGGTTGTTCGGCATCAGCACGAGGTAACGGCCGGCCAGCGAGATGAACGTGGTCAGGGCTGCGCCCTTGTTACCGCGCTCTTCCTTTTCCACCTGAACGATGAGTTCCTGACCTTCGGACAGGGCATCCTGAATGCGCGCATTGCGCACATCGGCGCCGTCGCGGAAGTACGCGCGTGCGACTTCCTTGAACGGCAGGAAGCCGTGGCGGCCTTCGCCGTAGTTGACGAAGCAGGCTTCGAGGGAGGGTTCGATACGGGTGATGACACCCTTGTAGATGTTGCCTTTACGCTGTTCGCGTCCGGCCGTCTCGATATCGATGTCGATGAGTTTTTGCCCATCGACAATGGCCACGCGCAGTTCTTCCTGCTGCGTGGCGTTGAACAACATGCGTTTCATGAAAACGACTCCCACCCGCCGCTAATGCGAATGCGCAGAGCGTCGGGCACGTATCACTCGAGTTATCCAACACGCGAGGTTCGAGCCGGAGGTGGAAGAATTGCCGGGGAGGTCCGGGCGATGAGGCCCACGGACGCAAAGGCGCCTGCGAATACGCTAACGCGCTCGCCCGGAACCGCCGAAGTGCCATATAACGCCGGCACAGCGCGGATTACTTCGGGTTTGCAGTCCGTAACACGAGAAACTTCATCAGCATTTTCTCGGGGCGCCTGCCGACACTTATTCTTATTGTGGCGGCGCCTCAATCTCGACTTTTGCGCGAACGATATTCACAAAGCGATCAGCCTGAAAGAATGGACTCCAGTCTGACCGCCAAAAAATTCTATAACCACCAACTCTATCCGCGTCATGCGCGCTGCGACCGAAGCGGCCTATGGGCCAGACTTCCTGCCGACGCTGCGTGACGTGCGTGCGCTCGCTGCTCCAGGGTCACCGGACGAGCAGCCTGCCCGGGGTGCAAGTAAAATACCGTTTTGGGGTATGCACCAGCAGAGGTGTGGATTTGGCACGATTCCCGCTACCGCCACCTCTGTCGGACAAATTATATTCATAATGAATGAGTTAGGCAAAAGTCGGCACAAAATGGTTGCGCCGGCACCCGCACCACAGGTGCGTTTGGTCGAAGTCGATGACGGCTCGGCCGGTCAGCGGATCGATAATTTCCTCCTGCGTGAGTGCAAAGGGGTACCGAAAAGTCACGTTTATCGGATTCTTCGCAGCGGCGAAGTCCGCGTAAACAAAGGGCGAGTAGACGCAGCCTATCGACTTGTCCTGGGCGATATCATCCGAATTCCCCCGGTCCGCGTGGCCGCCGGTTCCAACGAGCCGCAGACCCACGTTCCCGCCGCCACTTTCCCCGTCCTGTTCGAAGACGACTACCTGCTGGCCATCAATAAACCGTCCGGTGTGGCCGTGCACGGTGGCAGCGGCGTGTCGTTTGGGGTGATCGAGCAATTGCGCCGGGCCATGCCGCAACTGAAGTTTCTCGAGCTGGTGCACCGCCTCGACCGGGATACGTCGGGCATTCTGCTGCTCGCCAAGAAGCGCGCCGCGCTGGTCGGCATGCACGAGCAGATTCGCCACAACCGGATGGACAAGCGTTATCTGGCGTGTGTCACCGGCGAATGGCGCGACAAGCTGCGGGCAGTCAAGGCGCCGCTATATAAGTACGTCACGTCCGAAGGGGAGCGGCGCGTCCGCGTGCAGGAAGACGGTCAGCAGTCGCACACCGTATTTCGCATGATGGAATCATTTCCGCCATATACCTTGCTGGAAGCGGAACTGAAAACGGGACGAACCCATCAGATACGCGTTCATCTGGCACACTGCGGCACGCCGATCGTGGGCGACGACAAGTACGGCGACTTTACGCTGAACAAGAATCTCGCCCGTCCCGGCGCCAAGCCCGGTATCAAACGCATGTTCCTGCACGCCTGGCGGTTGAAGTTCACGCATCCCGTGCTCGATACGCCGATTGCACTGGAAGCCGCGTTACCGCCAGAATGTGAGCAATTCCTGAATCAACTTCGAGGCGCTCCCGCCGATGCCAAGCCCTGAGTTCGACCTGGTCGTTTTCGACTGGGACGGGACGTTGATGGATTCGACGCCCACTATTACCCGCTGTATCCAAGCGGCTTGCCGCGATCTTGGGTTGCCTGTGCCGACGGACGAACTGGCCAGCCATGTCATCGGTCTGGGGCTGCGTGATGCCTTGCAAATGGCGGTTCCGACGCTCGATCCTGCGCACTATCCGCGACTTTCCGAGCGCTATCGCTTTCATTATTTGATAGGTGATAAGGCCACCGTGTTGTTTCCGGGTGTGCGCGAATTGCTGGAGGAGCTGCGCTCGCGCGGTCGATTCCTGGCGGTGGCGACCGGGAAGTCGCGCGTTGGCCTGAACCGCGCGCTGGAATCGGCGGGCCTGATGCGCACGTTCGACGCGACACGTTGCGCGGATGAGACATTCTCGAAGCCCCATCCGGCCATGCTTCAGGAACTCACCCGTGAGCTTGGGCAGGATTTGCGCCGCACCGTCATGATCGGCGACACCACGCATGACTTGCAGATGGCGCACAGCGCCGGCGCGGCGAGCGTGGCGGTGGCTTATGGCGGCGCGCATCCGCGTGATCAGCTTGAGGCGCTCGCGCCCGCATTTTGTGCGGGCAGTGTGGCGGAACTGCGCGAGTGGCTGCTGGAGCGCGTGTGAGCGAAGCCGCCGCACCCCAATCGATCTGTGCCGGTACCGCGCTGGTGGACGGCGGGCTTGGCGTGCGTTTCGAGGTGCTGGTCGGCGGACATCGCACGCCAGCCTTCGTGATTCGCTACGACGGGCAGGTGTATGGCTACCTCAATCAATGCGCCCATGTGCCCATGGAGCTGGACTGGTCGGAGGGGCAGTTCTTCGAGACGTCCGGCTTATACTTGATCTGCGCTACGCATGGCGCGACGTACGAGCCCAATACCGGGCATTGCGTTGGCGGCCCGTGCCGTGGCGGCGCATTGCAGCCGGTGCGGGTCGAGGAGCAGTCGACCAAGGCTGACGGGGCATCGTCGGATGGCGCTGCTGCCGGGACGACGGTCGTGTGGTGGCCGGATGCCTATATACAAGTGCCCGATGCGCCTGCATCGACCGCGTGAAGTGATCTGCGAATGACCAAAGCGATCTGAATGCGACCTGAGCGCGACAACAGTCGAACTTCTACCGCCTTTTCCTAAAGCTTTTCTGGACAACGTATGGCCGACGCCCTCCCGCCCGATTCGCCCCGCACCGAACCCGGTTTTCCGCCGCCCGGCGGGCGTCCACCATCTGGGGGTAGCGGGAGCCCGCGTGACCCTCGCGAAGTGAAGCCGTGGGAGCGCGAGATGCTCGAAAAGGTGCTGATGGCCGGCATCAAGGAGCAACGCGCTGCTCGCCGCTGGAAAATCTTCTTCCGTCTGCTGATGCTGGCGATCGTTGCGCTCGTCGTCTGGTCGATTTTCGATATCGACGGGAGCAGCAGCACGTCATCGGGTGGTGGCTCAGGAAAGCACACGGCACTCGTGACGCTGAGCGGCGAAATTGCCCCGGATGGTCAGGCCAGTGCTGAAAAGATCAACTCGGCACTCGAATCGGCGTTCGAGGATTCCTCGGCTGCGGGGGTGATCCTGCGGATCAACAGCCCGGGCGGCAGTCCGGTGCAGGCCGGCATGATCTATGACGATATCGCCCGTTTGCGCGCGAAATATCCGAAGAAGCCGTTGTACGTCGTGGTCGAGGAGATTTGTGCGTCCGGCGGCTATTACGTGGCGGCGGCTGCCGACAAGATCTACGTCGATAAGGCGAGCATCGTCGGGTCCATCGGCGTGTTGATGGACGGTTTCGGTTTCACGGGGCTCATGGACAAGCTCGGCGTCGAGCGGCGTCTGCTGACGGCGGGCCGCAACAAGGGCTTCCTCGATCCGTTCTCGCCGCAGACCGATCAGCAGAAGACGTACGCGCTCGACATGCTTGAGCAGGTGCATCAGCAGTTCATCGGTGCGGTCAAGAAGGGGCGTGGCGATCGTCTGAAGGACGACCCGGATCTGTTCAGCGGACTGTTCTGGACGGGGCAGCGTGCTATTGAATTGGGGCTGGCTGACGGTACGGGCACGGTGGATTCAGTTGCTCGCGACGTGCTGAAAGCCCCCGATCTGGTCGACTACACCGTTAAGGAAAACCTGCCCGAGCGCATGGCACGCCGATTCGGGGCGGCGGTTGGCACGGCGGCCATGAAGACGATGATGATGGGCTCGTCGCTGTCGTTGAAGTAACTGGCGTTACGCGACGAGTACCCGCTCGCAGGCGGTGTATTCGATGCAAAATCGATGAAAAACCCCACGGAAACGGCAGTTTTCGTGGGGTTTTCGTTTTACTGCGCGAGGAACAGGAAAATCGCGGGGCGCTTGTGCAGTTCCACGCTGTTCTGCGGCCAGCCTTTCACGCGATGCGCAACGATCTGCTCCGCATCCTGCGTGACATCGACGGCCACGCAAAGCAGCGTCGACGCATCGCAGTTTTGCAGCAGCGCATCAAGCATGGTCTTGTTGCGGTAGGGCGTCTCGATGAAGATCTGCGTCTGCTTTTCCTTACGCGAGCGCTGTTCGAGTTCGCGCAACCGTTTGGCGCGCTCGCCCGCATCCGTCGGCAAGTAGCCGTGAAACGCAAAACTCTGGCCGTTCAGGCCGCTGGCCATCAGGGCAAGCAGAATCGAGCTCGGACCGACGAAAGGCACCACCCGTACGCCTTTCTCGTGGGCGCGTCGCACCAGCAGGGCACCCGGATCGGCTACCGCCGGGCAGCCCGCTTCCGATACAAGGCCGCCGTCGGCACCCGCAAGAATCGGTGCCAGTAGTGCGTCAATGGCGGCTGGCGGCGTGTTGACGTTCAACTCGCGGATTTCGATTTCCTGAATCGGCGTGCTCACGCCGACCAGTTTCAGAAAGGCGCGCGTGCTCTTGGCCTGTTCGCCGACGAAGTACGTCAGGCCGGCCGTCACCGTGCGGACCTCTTCGGGCAGCACGGCGGGCAAGCCGCCCCGCGTGGCAGTGCCGAGTGTGTTCGGAATCAGGTACAGCGTGCCGCTCATGCCTTGGCTCCCGAAGCGCCTTGCTGCTGTGCGGTCTGCGAGACGGTCTGCGGCACGATTGATACTCCCGCCTGCATCAACATCGTCGTGAGCGCGATCATCGGCAGGCCGATGAGGGCAGTGGGGTCGTCGTTTTCGATGGTTTCGAGCAGCATGATGCCCAGCCCCTCGGACTTGGCGCTCCCGGCGCAGTCGTAGGGCGTCTCGGCGTGAAGATAGGCGGCGAGCACGTCATCGGGTAAATCGCGGAACTTCACGCGGGTTACCACGTCTGTGGCTTGGCTGCGGCCGTTGCGGGCGTCGTGCAGACAGAGTGCGGAGTGAAATTCCACGACTTTGCCGCGCATGTCGCGCAGCTGCGCCATGGCGTTCTCGAAATTGCCGGGCTTGCCGATCTGACGGCCTTCGAAGGTGGCGACCTGATCGGAGCCGATGATGAGGGCGTCCGGGTGAAGGGCGGCGACAGCCTGGGCTTTCTCGCGCGACAGGCGCAGCGAGGTGTCGTGCGGGGTTTCGTCAGATGCCGGGGTTTCGTCGATGTTCGGGACGACGACTGTGAACGGCAGGCGCAGGCGCTCAAGCAGTTCACGGCGATAGCGCGATCCGGAGGCCAGGATCAGCGGTGGCAGGGGCTGTGCGGTCATCGGGTTTAAGTGTTTGACGAGAAACGAAAAACTATTTAGAATTCACGGCTTTTGCAATCTGGCGCTCGGTCCCGCCAGTCTGCGCGATCAGGGTTCGAACACCGGAAAACGGCGTCGGATCAAGGCGCTGCGAGGGCAAGGGACGTTGATAAGCAGTCAGATGCGCCAAGGCAAGGATGAGCGTGATGAACGAATATATCGTCGATCTGTTCGAATTCGCGCGTACCGGCCAGGTGGCGGAAGGTGACGTGCAACTTGCGGCTTTGCCGCGCATGGTAACCGAAGTGCCTCCTGAAGTCTCGGAGGCCGCCCGTACGCAAAGCGTCTTCCATTGGCGCGCCGAAGGCAGCGAAAAGCAGGTGTTGCGTGCGGATGGCAAGCCCACCGTTGCGCAGTTTCTGACGCTCTCGGTCGAGGGCCCGATGTGGCTGGAGTGTCAGCGTTGCCTGACGCCGTATCAGGAGCCGCTGGACTCGGAGACGACGTTTGAAGTCGTGCGCGACGATGCGGCTGCCGAAGCCCGTCCACTCGATGAAGACGAACTCGAGGCGCTGGTCGGCTCGAAGCATTTCGATCTGCGCGAGTTGGTCGAGGAAGAATTGTTGTTGGCTTTGCCGATTGTGCCCAAACACGAGGTTTGTCCGAGTGTGCACGACGCGCTGGCCACGGGCAGCGACGGGTTGACCGAACCGGAACCCGAGCCCGAAGAAGAGGATAAGCCGTCTCCGTTCGCGGCGCTGGCAGCGCTCAAGCGCTCGCCGGACAAGGACGGAAAGTAAAGTGCGGCCGGGTTTCCGGCTCACCAAAGTACATGTTTGCGTTAGTCGCACAGGTCGGGCCGACAGGCCGACACCGTAGGGCGGCGCTCGAACTGTGTTAAAATTTCGCGATATTTTGAGGAGTTATCATGGCCGTTCAACAGAACAAGAAGTCGCCGTCGAAGCGCGGCATGCACCGTTCGCACGATTTCCTGACCGCACCGTCGACCGCCGTCGAACCGACGTCGGGTGAGACGCATCTGCGTCACCACATTTCGCCGAACGGTTTCTACCGTGGTCGTAAGGTCATCAAGACCAAGAACGACTAATTCGGCCCGACAGACGACACGCGCCCATCATGGCGCTGTTTGATCGTCCGATGTGGCAAAAGCGGCACTTATCCTGCCGCTTTTTTTGTTACCTGTACCGCAAGCCAATCACGTCGACATGACAGTCACCCTGACGATCGATTGTATGGGCGGTGACCACGGCCCATCGGTGACGGTGCCGGCCGCGGTTCACTTCGTACAATCCACCGACGATGTCGAGCTCGTGCTGGTCGGGCAGCAGGACGCCATCAACGCGCAGCTCGCAAAGTTGCGCGTGACGGATCACCCGCGCCTGTCCGTCGTCAATGCGACCGAAGTCGTCGCTATGGACGACTCGGTCGAGACCGCGCTTCGCAAGAAGAAAGACTCTTCGATGCGTGTGGCGCTGAACCTGGTCAAGGAAGCGCGCGCGCAGGCTTGCGTGTCCGCCGGTAATACCGGTGCGCTGATGGCCGTTTCGCGCTACGTGCTCAAGACGTTGCCGGGTATCGAGCGTCCCGCCATTGCCACGGTGCTGCCTAATCAGAAGGCCGGCTACACCACGATGCTCGATCTGGGCGCCAACGTGGACTGCGAGCCGACCCACCTGCTGCAATTCGCCGAAATGGGCCACGCGCTCGTCGCGGCGGTCGATGGCAAGGACCATCCGTCGATCGGTCTGCTCAACATCGGCGAAGAAGTTATCAAGGGCAACGACGTCATCAAGCAGGCAGGCGAGCTGTTGCGCGCCTCCACGCTGAACTTCTACGGCAACGTGGAAGGCAACGATATCTATCGCGGTACCACCGACATCGTGGTGTGCGACGGTTTCGTCGGTAACGTCGCGCTCAAGACCTCCGAAGGCCTGGCGCAAATGCTCGGCGACATGATCAGAGAGGAATTCACCCGTACGTGGTGGGCCAAAGTGATCGCTGTTGTCGCGCTGCCGATTCTCACCCGCTTCAAGAACCGCGTCGATCACCGTCGTTATAACGGTGCGGCGTTGCTCGGGTTGCGTGCACTTGTCATCAAGAGCCACGGCTCGGCCGACGCCTACTCGTTTGAATGGGCTATCAAACGCGGCTATGATGCAGTTCGCAATGGTGTGCTCGACCGCTTGTCGCACGCCATGCAGGAGAATCAAACCAAGCTCCAGGACAACAAGCCGGCGAGCGCCATTCCGGCGCTTTGATGCCCGCCCGCCCTGGCGCTCCAACCGATCAACCGATCTTAAGATGACCCAGTCCGCGATTCATTCCCGTGTCATCGGTACCGGCAGCTACCTGCCGGCACGACGCGTGACCAACCAGCAGTTGGCCGACGAGCTTGCCACGCGTGGCATCGAGACGAGCGACGAGTGGATCGTCGCGCGCACCGGTATCAAGGCCCGGCATTTCGCGGCGCCCGATCAGAGCAGCAGCGACATGGCCACCGAGGCCGCGAAGCGCGCGCTCGACATGGCCGGACTCGACGCCAACCAGCTTGATCTGATCATCGTTGCAACCTCCACGCCCGACTTCGTGTTTCCGAGCACGGCCTGCCTCGTGCAGAACAAGCTCGGTATCACCAACGGATGTGCGGCGTTCGACGTGCAGGCCGTGTGCTCGGGCTTCGCCTACGCGATGGCTACGGCGCATAACTTCATCCGTGCCGGTGCCCACCGCAATGTGCTGGTGATCGGTGCCGAGACGTTCTCGCGGATTCTCGATTTCAACGATCGCACCACTTGCGTGCTGTTCGGCGACGGTGCCGGCGCGGTCGTGCTGCAAGCCTCCGATGAGCCGGGCATTCTGTCGAGTGCATTGCACGCCGACGGCAGCCACTCGAACATTCTGTGCGTGCCGGGCAATGTGAATGCCGGCGCGGTGCAGGGCGAGGCGTTCCTCTATATGGATGGCCAGGCGGTGTTCAAGCTGGCCGTCAAGGTGCTGGAGAAAGTGGCCCACGAGGCCCTGGAGAAGGCCGGACTGGAGCAGTCGGCGATCGACTGGCTGATTCCGCATCAGGCCAACCTGCGCATCATGACGAGCACGGCCCGCAAGCTGGGTCTGCCCGAAGAAAAAATGGTCGTCACCGTCGACCAGCATGGCAATACCTCGGCCGCCTCGATTCCGCTCGCGCTTGACGTGGCGGTTCGCGACGGTCGCATCAAGCCCGGCCAGAACGTCATGATCGAAGGCGTTGGCGGCGGCTTTACCTGGGGCGCGGTGCTGTTCCGCATGTAAAAGCCCTCCGGCGCAGCGGCGTCGGGCGCGTGTCGGGCATTCCATTGTGGGGTGTCGCTCACGCACCGAGGCTGCCTCGCTCGTCACGACGACGCGCGACAATGCGCCGCGTTATTTCCTGAATCTGACTGCAAACCCAAGCGCCATGACATTCGCTTTCGTTTTCCCGGGACAAGGATCCCAATCGGTGGGCATGCTGGACGCCTTCGGTGACAACACCGTCGTGCGCGAGACGCTCGCCGAAGCTTCGGACGCCCTCGGGCAGGATATGGCCAAGCTGATCGCCGCTGGCCCCGCCGAAGATCTGAACCTCACCACCAACACCCAGCCGGTCATGCTCACCGCCGCCTACGCGATGTACCGCGCGTGGCTGGCCGAGGGCGGCGCCGTGCCGGCGTTCGTGGCTGGCCACAGCCTGGGTGAATACACCGCGCTCGTGGCTGCCGGCGTGATCGCCTTCAAGGATGCCGTGCCGCTCGTGCGCTTCCGCGCGCAAGCCATGCAGGAAGCCGTGCCGGTCGGTCAGGGCGGTATGGCTGCCATTCTGGGTCTGGACGACGATACCGTGCGCAACGTCTGTGCCGAAGCGTCGGCCGCCGGTGTGGTCGAGGCGGTTAATTTCAACGCGCCGGCGCAAGTCGTGATCGCGGGTGCCAAGGCGGGCGTCGAAAAGGCGTGCGAACTGGCCAAGGCCGCGGGTGCCAAGCGTGCGCTCGTGTTGCCGGTGTCGGCACCGTTCCACTCGTCGTTGCTTAAGCCGGCGTCGGATCGCCTGCGCGAGTATCTGGCGGGCGTGACGTTCAACGCGCCGCAAATCCCGCTCGTCAATAACGTAGATGTCGCCGTCGAGACTGACGTCGCCCGCATCAAGGACGCGCTGGTCCGTCAGGCGGCTGCTCCGGTGCGCTGGGTCGAGTCGGTCAAGTGGCTCGCCGGTCAAGGCGTGACGCAAGTGGTCGAGTGCGGTCCGGGCAAGGTGCTCACCGGCCTGACCAAGCGTATCGACGGCACCCTCACGGGGCTGGTGATTACCGACCCGGCATCGCTCGCCGACGTGCGCGGCCAGATCTCGTAAGCACTCAGCAAAGAACAGGCAAAGGTATTCCTCTCATGAGCAAGCAACTCGACAATCACGTGGCGCTGGTGACTGGTGCCTCGCGCGGCATCGGCCGTGCCATCGCTCTCGAACTGGCCCGTCAGGGCGCCACCGTCGTCGGCACCGCCACGAGCGAAGCTGGTGCGAAGGGAATTGACGCGTATTTCGCCGAAGCCGGTATTTCGGGAAAAGGCATCGTTCTGAACGTGACCGACGCTGAAGGCGTCGCCGCGGCGCTCGACGACATTCTCAAGCAATACGGAAAGCTCGATATTCTCGTCAACAATGCCGGCATCACGCGCGATAACCTCGCGATGCGCATGAAGGACGACGAGTGGGACGACGTCATCGACACGAATCTGAAGGCGATCTTCCGTCTGTCGCGTGCCGTGATCAAGCCGATGATGAAGGCCCGCAACGGCCGCATCATCAACGTGACCTCGGTGGTCGGCTCGGCCGGCAACCCGGGGCAGGCCAACTACGCGGCCGCCAAGGCGGGTGTGGCGGGTATGTCCCGTTCGTTGGCTGCCGAGATCGGCAGCCGAAACATCACGGTCAATTGCGTGGCGCCGGGTTTCATCGATACCGATATGACCAAGGCATTGGGCGAAGCCCAGCACGAAGCCCTGAAGTCGCGAATTCCGTTGGGCCGTCTAGGCGCGCCGGAAGATATCGCGAATGCCGTAGCGTTCCTCGCGTCGCCGCAGGCCGGTTACATCACCGGGACCACGCTGCACGTGAACGGCGGCATGTTCATGAATTAACGACAGGTCGCGTAAATAGTGATGGAATTACGTGATTTTGCGCGACATTGAACATTATTTGGCGCATGGTAACTTTGCTTGGCAAACCTGTTAAAATGCGCGCACTTGTCTGAACTAACTACCCCGGAGAGTTTGCATGGAAAACATTGATCAACGCGTCAAGAAGATCGTCGCGGAACAACTTGGCGTTGCCGAAGCAGAAATCAAGAACGAATCGAGCTTCGTGAATGACCTGGGTGCCGACTCGCTCGATACGGTCGAGCTGGTGATGGCCCTGGAAGAAGAGTTCGGCATGGAAATTCCGGACGAAGAAGCCGAAAAGATCACCACCGTGCAGCAAGCGATCGATTACGCAAGCGCGCACGTCAAGGCCTAAACAGGGCCTACGGATCGCCTGGCCGGCCGGAGCGCCGACCGGTTCCCGGCGCCAGGGATACCTGTCAGCCGCAGGGAGCACGGGGTCGGACCCTGTCGCCTCTGTGGCTTTTGTTTTGTATGACCCAGCAGAAGAAGGGGAGTATCGTGAGTCGTCGTCGCGTCGTCATTACTGGTCTGGGCCTGATCTCGCCGGTCGGCAATACTGTTGCCGAAGGTTGGGAGAATCTGGTCGCCGGCCGCTCGGGCATCGCCAACATCACGAAGTTCGATTCGACCAACCATCGGGTGCACTTCGCCGGCGAAGTCAAGAACTTCGAGACCGAGAAGTACATTTCCGCGAAGGAAGCCCGCCGTATGGATACGTTTATCCATTACGGGCTTGCTGCCGGCATTCAAGCGTTCGAAGACAGTGGCCTCGCCGTAACCGAAGCCAATGCCGAGCGTATTGGTGTGCTGGTCGGTTCGGGCATCGGCGGTCTGCCGATGATCGAGGACACCGATAAGTCGCTTATCGAAGGCGGTCCGCGCAAGATTTCCCCGTTCTTCGTGCCGGGCTCGATCATCAACATGATCTCGGGTCACCTGTCGATCAAGTTCGGCCTGAAGGGTCCGAACCTTGCCATCGTCACGGCCTGCACGACGGGTCTGCACTGTATTGGTCAAGCCGCGCGCATGATCCAGTACGGCGATGCGGATGCCGTGCTCGCCGGGGGTGCCGAATCGACTGTTTCGCCGTTGGGCATCGGTGGCTTTGCCGCCATGAAGGCCCTGTCGGAGCGTAACGACGATCCGGCGACGGCGAGCCGTCCGTGGGATCGCGATCGCGACGGCTTCGTGCTGGGCGAAGGCGCCGGCGTGATGATGGTCGAAGAGTACGAGCACGCCAAGGCGCGCGGTGCGAAGATCTACGCCGAGCTGACCGGCTTCGGCATGAGCGCCGATGCGTACCACATGACCGCACCGTGCGAAGACGGCGACGGCGCACTGCGTTCGATGAAGAACGCCTTGCGCGACGCCGGCATCAACGCTGATGCGGTGAACTACGTCAACGCACACGGCACGTCGACGCCGCTGGGCGATATCGCCGAAACGGTTGCTGTGAAGCGCCTGATGGGCGATGCCGCCAAGCAAGTCGTGGTGAATTCGACCAAATCGATGACCGGTCACCTTTTGGGTGGTGCTGGTGGTCTGGAGTCGGTGTTTACCGTGTTGGCCGTGCATCATCAAAAGTCTCCGCCGACGATCAATATCTTCAATCAGGACCCCGCTTGCGACCTGGATTACTGCGCGAATGTGGCCCGAGACATGAAAATTGATGTCGCATTGAAGAACTCTTTCGGTTTTGGCGGGACTAACGGCACGCTGGTCTTCCAGCGAGTCTAAGTTCGCGGGACGCCGCGCAGGCGTCCCGTTCCGCTACCCACGCGCCGGTGAGTGTGCCCGGGCGTGCGGCGTACAAAAGACATACCCAGCTGTGGCGGCAAATGCCGCCATGGTGCAATCAGGCCCGACCGGGACCTGGCAGCCAGAGAAAAAACGGATCCATATCAGGTGAGTGAACGAGAAATCGACCAGGCGCTTGTCGAGCGCGTGCAAAAAGGCGACAAAGCCGCCTTCGAGCTGCTGGTCGCGAAATATCACCGCAAGATCATCCGCCTCGTATCGCGGCTCGTGCGCGACCACGCCGAAGTCGAGGATGTGACGCAGGAGGCTTTTATCAAGGCCTACCGTGCCTTGCCGCAGTTTCGCGGCGAGTCGGCGTTCTATACCTGGCTGTATCGTATTGCTGTCAACACGGCGAAGAACCATCTGGCAACCCAGGGGCGCCGTGCACCGACTTCGACTGAAGCAAACGCTGAAGAAGCGGAAACTTTTGCCGAGGCCGATCAACTAAGGGATATCAACACGCCTGAGTCGATGCTGATGAGCAAGCAGATTGCTCAAACGGTCAACGCGGCGATGGAGGCTTTGCCCGATGAACTTCGGACGGCGATTACCTTGCGAGAAATCGAGGGTTTGAGCTACGAAGAGATCGCCGAAGCCATGGGGTGCCCGATCGGAACGGTCCGTTCGCGAATTTTCCGGGCGCGTGAAGCGATTGCCAGCCGGCTCAGGCCGCTGCTGGACACGCCTGACGGTAAGCGCTGGTGAGCGCGCCGCCGGGAAAGTTATTTTCGTTGGGGGATATCATGGGATCAGCGACGGTGCAAACGCAGCGGGGGCTGCAAGCCGAGCGGATTTCCGCGTTGGTTGACGGGGAATTCGATGCGGACGAGTTGGCAGCCCTGCTGGATGAGGCTGACACTTCGGGCCGGCCTCTGTGGGACGACTACCACCTGATCGGGGACGCACTGCGTTCCGATGAATTGGCACTACCGCGTTCGGAATCGGCCTTCATGGCCTCGTTCGCCGCACGCCTCGAAGCCGAGCCGCATCTGCTCGCTCCGGCCGCACTGGCCGATGTTCAGGCGAGCAACGCGCAAGCGGCCCGCACGGCCGGCTCGCGCATTACCCGTATCAACCCGTTCCTGCGTGTGCGTCGCGTTCTGCCGACGGCGGCTGCCGCTGCTGCGGTCGCTGCGCTGTCGTGGGTCGTGGTGCCGCGTTTGCAGGATCACCCGGCCGGCGGTGCACAACCGCAGGTGCTGGCACAGACGGCAGCGCCGTCGGCTGCCACCGCGGGTGCGAACCTGACCCGTGTGACGCTCACGCAGCAGCCGCAAGCTGCCGTGGCTGCGGCCGCCAACGGCGCAGGTCCGAACGATTTGATCGTGCTGCGCGATGCGCGTCTGGACCAGTACCTGGCTGCGCATCAGCAATATGCTCCGGCGCCGATCGGCCAGAGCGTGTCTCCTTACATGCGAGCCTCGGCGCAAGCGGATGAATAAATGCAGCGCCTGAGTATCGAATCCTTGCCGCGTGCGCCCTTGGGGCGCACTTTCTTCCTGTTTGCCTTCCTGCTGGTCTCCACGCTGCAATCACAGGCGTGGGCTCAGGCGTCGGCACCGTCCGCCGACCCGTTGGTCGAGCGGCGCGAAGTCAGCGCGTGGCTCAACAAGATCCACCGCGCCGCGCAGACCCAGAATTACGTCGGCACCTTCGTCTATCAGCGTGGCTCGACCATGCGATCGTCGAAGATCAGTCACTTTGCCGACAAGGGTAACGAGTATGAAGAACTCGAAACCCTCGATGGGCGCCAGCGCCGCATTCTCCGGCAGAACGAAGACGTCTACACGCTGATTCCTGAACAGAAGACCGTCTTCCAGGAAAAGCGCGAGAGCAAGGATTCGTTCCCGGCATTGCTCGCAACGCCCAATCGCGACGTTCTCGATTTCTACTCGCCGAAGTTGCTGCCGAATGAGCGCATGGCCGGGTTCGACTGCATGGTGATCGAACTCACGCCGAAAGACGAGTACCGCTTCGGCTACCGGCTGTGGGCAGATCGCAACACGGGTTTGCTGCTGCGTGCGCAGACCATCGATGCCGACGGTCACCTGCTCGAACAGGCTGCGTTCTCGCAAATCTCGATTGGTGTGCCGAGCGAGAAGGCGCGCATCGTGCATGCCATTCAGGCAACGCATGGCTGGCACGTCATCAAGCCGCAGATCGCGCCGACGCATCTGTCCGATGCGGGGTGGAGTATCGACGTCGACAAGAAGGTGCCGGGCTTCAAGGCCGTGCGTGAAGTGCGCCGCACGATGCGCTCGACGGCCGATGGCAAACCGCTGGACGTCCAGCAGGTGGTATATTCCGACGGCATGGCAGGACTTTCGGTGTTTATCGAGCCGGCCACGCGTGACCGCAAGGAAGGCCACGGCAGCGCTGGGGCGACTAACATCCTCATTAAGCGCCACGGCGACTATTGGCTGACCTTGCTCGGCGAAGTGCCGCAGGCCACCCTGCAACAATTCGCTGCAAGTATCGAATTCAAGCAGCCGGCGAAGTAAGCGGCTGCCGGGCGGGCCGCCACCGGTGACGGAGCGGCCCGGGCAGCGAGGTGCGCATGGCAGCGATAGCCGTGCGCATGACAGCGTTGCCCTCAGGGATTCCCAGACTATCGCGCACTACGATCTTCCAATGAAGAAGACTCTCCTGCTTCGTGTCATGCTCGGCGGCGTTATGACCGCCTCGTTGGCGGGAGCGCTCGCCTTCGCCGCACCGGCCTCGGCGCCCGCTAGCGGATCGGCAGCGCCGGCCGCACTCGCGCCGCTGACCAACCTCCCCGATTTCACCCAGCTTGTCGATCGCGTCGGCCCTGCCGTCGTGAACATTCGTACGACCGAGCGCGTCAGCCGCAGCCAGCGCGGCATGCCGCCCGGTATGGACGACGACATGGCCGAGCTGTTCCGGCGTTTCTTTGGTGTGCCGATGCCGCAGCCGGGCCCGAAGGGCGGTGCGCCCAAGCGTGGTCAGCCGCAGCCGGACGAAGAGCAGAACAGTGGCGTGGGCTCGGGCTTCATCGTGTCCGCCGACGGCTACATCATGACCAACGCCCACGTGGTCGATGGCGCCGACAGCATCTACGTTACGCTGACCGACAAGCGCGAATTCAAGGCCAAACTGGTTGGGGCCGACAAGCGTACCGATGTTGCGGTGGTCAAGGTCGAAGCCAAGGATCTGCCGACGGTACCGATTGGCGATTCGAACAAGTTGCGCGTGGGTGAATGGGTCGTGGCCATCGGTTCGCCGTTCGGGCTGGAAAACACGGTCACGGCCGGGATCGTATCGGCGAAGGGCCGCGATACCGGCGACTACCTGCCGTTCATTCAGACCGATGTGGCCGTGAACCCCGGTAACTCGGGTGGTCCGCTGATCAATATGCGCGGTGAGGTCGTCGGTATCAATTCGATGATCTACAGCCAGACCGGCGGCTTCATGGGCATTTCGTTCGCGATTCCGATCGACGAAGTCATGCGCGTGGCCGACCAGCTCAAGAAGACCGGCAAGGTCGTGCGCGGCCGTATTGGCGTGGCGATCAGCGAGGTCAGCAAGGACGTGGCCGATTCGCTGGGCCTGCCGCGTGCGCAGGGCGCGCTGGTGCGCAGCATCGAGCCGGGCAGCCCGGCCGAAAAGGCGGGCGTGCAGCCGGGCGACATCATCATGAAGTTCGATGGCCGCCCTGTCGATCACGCGACGGACTTGCCGCGGATGGTGGGTGATACCAAGCCGGGCGCGAGTGCGACGCTGCAAGTCCTGCGTAAGGGCAAGAACCAGGATCTGCGCATTACGATCGCCGAGGCCGATGTCGACACACCGAAGGCGTCGAAAGCACAAAGCGGCAGCGCCGATACCCCGCACCCGAATGCCTTGGGTCTGGTGGTGTCCGATCTGACCGATGCACAGAAGAAAGACCTGAAGCTGCGCGGTGGCGTGCAGGTCGAGTTGTCGGAAGGTCCGGCCGGCCGCGCCGGTCTGCAACAGGGTGACATCATCCTGCGTGTGGGCGATACCGACGTGACGAGCGCGAAGCAGTTCGAAGAGGTGGTCAAGGCGCTGGATCCGAAGCGTCTGGTGCCGATTCTCGTGCGCCGTGGCGATGCTACGCAGTTCGTGCCGTTGCGTCCGCGCGCACCGGCCGCCGGCAAGTAAGCCGGTCTGGATTGACGGATTTGACGGGAATGACCGCGCCGGCGCTGACCCTCTACGGCCGCAAATGGTGTCATCTTTGCGATGACATGCTTGCGGCGCTGGAGGCCATGCGCCCGGCGTGGGACTTCTCCGTGACAGTCGTGGATGTCGACAGCGATCCGGCACTCGAAGCGAAATACGACGAAATCGTGCCAGTACTGGCATTAGGCGAGCGCGAATTGTGCCGTTATCGTTTTGACGCTGCCGCCGTGCAAGCGGCGTTGCACGCACCGTAGGTCAACGATTCGCCGAGCCACCCCGAAGATATGAGGGCGGCTCCCCCAACCCCACCGATGAAACGCCGCGATGCACGCGATTTCGGCCGGAATGACCGCGCTTTCGGCTAAAATGTCGTGTTAGCCGATTCTCTCGAAAGCCGCTGCCGAGCCGAATCTTCATGGCACCGACTTTTCTCTAGCCCCGCCTCATGGACCATATCCGCAATTTTTCGATCATCGCCCACATCGACCATGGGAAATCGACCCTGGCCGATCGCATCATCCAGCTGAGCGGCGGTTTGTCCGATCGTGAAATGGAATCCCGAGTTCTCGACTCGATGGACCTTGAGCGCGAGCGTGGCATCACCATCAAGGCACAGACCGCAGCGCTGCAATACAAGGCGCGCGACGGCAAGATCTACAACCTGAACCTGATCGACACGCCGGGACACGTCGACTTTTCGTACGAAGTGAGCCGTTCGCTGTCCGCTTGCGAAGGCGCGCTGCTCGTGGTCGACGCCTCGCAAGGCGTGGAAGCGCAAACGGTTGCCAACTGCTACACCGCCATCGAACTCGGCGTGGAAGTGGTGCCGGTGCTCAACAAGATCGATTTGCCGTCGGCCGAACCCGAGAACGCGATTCAGGAAATCGAAGACGTCATCGGCATCGAAGCGACCGACGCCGTGCGCTGCTCGGCCAAGACGGGTCTGGGCGTCGAAGAGGTGCTCGAAGCCCTCATCGCCAAGGTGCCGCCGCCCAAGGGCGACGCCACGGCAGCACTGCAAGCGCTGATCATCGACTCGTGGTTCGACAACTACGTGGGCGTGGTGATGCTGGTGCGCGTGGTCAACGGCACGCTCAAGCCGAAGGAAAAGATTCAACTGATGGCCACTGGCGCGACCTATCCGGTCGAACAGGTGGGCGTGTTCACACCGCGTTCGCAACAGCGCGAGTCGCTGTCGGCCGGTCAGGTGGGCTTCATCATCTCGGGCATCAAGGAACTGGACGCGGCCAAGGTCGGTGATACCGTCACGCACGCCGTGACCACCACGACCAAGCCGGCGGCCGAACCGCTGCCGGGCTTCAAGGAAGTGAAGCCACAGGTGTTCGCGGGGCTGTATCCGGTCGAAGCCAACCAATACGATGCCCTGCGCGAATCGCTCGAAAAGCTCAAGCTCAACGACGCGTCGCTGCAATACGAGCCGGAAGTCTCGCAGGCGCTGGGCTTCGGTTTCCGTTGCGGCTTCCTGGGCTTGCTGCACATGGAAATCGTGCAGGAGCGTCTGGAGCGCGAATTCGACATGGACCTCATCACCACGGCACCGACCGTGATCTATGAGGTCGTGCAGCGCGACGGTACGACGATCACGGTCGAGAACCCGTCGAAGATGCCGGACCCGGGCCGAATCGAAGAGATTCTCGAGCCGATCGTCACGGTCAACCTGTACATGCCGCAAGAGTACGTGGGCTCCGTGGTCACGTTGTGCCAGCAAAAACGCGGCCTGCAACTCGACATGCAATATCACGGCCGTCAGGTCAAACTGATCTACGAAATCCCGATGGCGGAAATCGTGCTCGACTTCTTCGATCGTCTGAAGTCGGTGTCGCGCGGTTATGCGTCGATGGATTACGAATTCAAGGAATATCGCTCGTCGGACGTGGTCAAAGTCGACATGCTGATCAACGGCGACAAGGTCGACGCACTGTCGATCATCGTGCACCGTTCGGAAAGCCGTCGTCGTGGCAACCAGGTCGCGGCGAAGATGCGCGAAATCATCCCGCGTCAGATGTACGATGTGGCAATTCAAGCCGCGATTGGCGCGAACATCATCGCGCGTGAGAACATCAAGGCGTTGCGCAAGAACGTGCTGGCCAAGTGTTATGGCGGCGACATCTCGCGTAAGAAGAAGCTGCTGGAGAAACAGAAGGCTGGTAAGAAGCGTATGAAGCAGGTGGGGAATGTGGAAATTCCGCAGGAAGCGTTCCTCGCCATTTTGCAAGTCGAAGACAAATAACGTAGCGACAGGTCCCGCATGAATTTCGCCCTGATTCTTTTGATCCTGGTGCTGGTTACCGGGGTGGCCTGGGTGGCCGACAAGTTGGTGTTTCAACCGGCGCGCCGCCGGGCAGCACAGCAGGCGGTGACGCAATTCGATCAGCAGCAGCTTGTATTGCAGGGGTCCGGTATTCAGGGCTCTGGCGTGCAGGAGGGTGGTGCAGTCGCGAGTGCGCGCGCCAAGGTGCGTGACGACAAGCTGCGTCAGCCGTGGTGGCTTGAGTACTCGGCGAGCTTCTTCCCGGTGATTCTTGCGGTGTTCGTGCTGCGCTCGTTCGTGGTCGAGCCGTTCAAGATCCCGTCGGGCTCGATGATTCCGACGCTACTGGTGGGCGACTTCATCCTCGTGAACAAGTTCGACTACGGCATTCGCCTGCCGGTGATCAACAAGAAGGTCATCGATCTGGGCGAGCCGAAGCGCGGCGACGTGGTTGTGTTCCGTTACCCGAAAGATGAGTCGATGGACTACATCAAGCGCGTGATCGGTGTGCCGGGCGACGTGGTGGCCTACGAGAACAAGAAGCTTACGGTGAATGGCGAGCCGGTGCCGGAGACCGCGCTGCCGGACTTCTTCGACGACGAGCACATTGCTTACTACAAGCAGTTCGAAGAGACGGTGGGCGGTGTGAAGCATCGCATCCTGAACGATCCGAACGTGCCGCCGTACATCATGGGCGCCGACGATTTCCCGAACAAGCAGAACTGCCAGTACAACAGCCAGGGCGTGATCTGCAAGGTGCCGCCGGGCAACTACTTCATGATGGGCGATAACCGCGACAACAGCGCGGATAGCCGCTACTGGGGCTTCGTGCCCGAGCAGAACATCGTGGGCCGGGCGTTCTTCATCTGGATGAACTTCTCGAACCTCAAGCGTCTGGGCGGCTTCCAGTAATTGGAAGGTGTGCCGGTAACCCGCAAACACGGGTGATCCGGACGACGTTGATTATTAATGCGGAGATTGGCAATAAATTGCTAATTTCCGCATTATTGTTTCTGAATTTGTATTCAATCATGCGGCTGGCTCGGCTAGTCGGGGGGATCTCTCCGTAATCACCCCGGCGTTGTCTGAGCCACCGTCCTCACGCGAGTCTGAAAAGCCCGTCGGACGGCGGTTTCGCCCGTCGTTTCTTGGCGACGACGCGCGCCGGGGCGGGAGCGTCGCGCTATACTTGCGCCATGCCTCAATCACTGAATCAACTGGAAGAACGCCTCCAGTATCGCTTCCACGATGCGGAATTGCTTTGCCAAGCACTGACGCACCGTAGCCATAGTGCCGCCAATAATGAGCGGCTGGAGTTTCTCGGCGATTCCATTCTGAATTGTTCCGTTGCGGCCATTCTGTTTCGTCGTTATCCCAAGCTCGACGAAGGCGATCTGTCGCGTGTGCGCGCCAATCTCGTCAAGCAGCAGTCGTTGTACGAGATTGCGCAGGTGTTGGGCGTTTCCGAATTTCTGAGACTGGGTGAGGGTGAGCTCAAGAGCGGTGGTTTCCGCCGTCCGTCGATTCTGGCCGACACGCTTGAAGCCCTGTTTGGTGCGATGTACCTCGACGGTGGATTCGAAGCGGCGTACGCCGTGATCGAGCGTCTGTACACGCCCGTCCTTGAGCACGTCGATCCGAGAACGCTGGGCAAGGATGCGAAGACGCTGTTGCAGGAGTATCTGCAAGGTCACAAGATCGCGTTGCCTCAATACACGGTGACGGCCACGCACGGCGCGGCGCATAACCAGCAATTCGAAGTCGAGTGCGCAGTGCCGAAGCTCGACATCAAGGTGGGCGGCGCAGGTGCAAGCCGTCGCGCGGCCGAACAAGCGGCGGCCAAGAAGGCGCTAGAAGAAGTGCAGAAGATGCCGGCGCTCGCAAAGCCCAAGGCCGAGAAGAGCGCGAAGGCCGCCAAGAAGCGCGCAGCGAAGGCTGCGGCGTCGGAGGCAAAGAAGGCCGATCAGGCAGCGGGTGTGCCGTCACCGGAGACGCCAGCGAAGGACGTGCCGAAGGACACCAAAGACGCCAAGGATGCCAAGGATGCGAAAGCCACCAGCATTCCGGTGCCGGCGATGACCGCCGCACATGGTCATGGTGCAGCGCGTGTCGCGATTCCGGCCGCGGAAAAAACGACGGATAAAGCGACTGACAAGGCGACAGACAAGTCGGCAGACAAAGCGGCAGACAAGGTCGAAGCTGCAAAGCAACCACCGGCAGCCGCCTGAGTACCATTCAAGGGGAGAGCGCAGTGCGCGGCCCCTATCACGAGAGTTTCCAAACATGAACGATAAGACGGATTTTCGCTGCGGGACCGTGGCGATCGTCGGGCGTCCGAACGTCGGCAAATCGACGCTGCTTAACGCCCTCGTCGGTCAAAAGATCAGCATCACCTCGCGCAAGGCGCAGACCACGCGCCACCGCATCACCGGTATCTGCACCACGGACGACGCTCAGTACATCTTTGTCGATACCCCGGGTTTCCAGACACGTCACGCCACGGCACTGAACCGCTCGCTCAACCGCGCGGTCACGTCCACGCTGTCGAGCGTGGATATCGTGCTGTTCGTCATCGAAGCGGGCAATTTCGGCCCGGACGACGAGAAAGTGATGAAGCTTCTGCCCGACAACGTGCCGGTGCTGCTGATCATCAACAAGCTCGACCGTATTACCGATCGCGCTGAGATGCTGCCGTTCCTGCAAAAAGTGGGGGCTGTGCGCGATTTCCGTGAAATCATTCCGCTCTCGGCAAAGCGCGCCGACGACATCAAGCGCCTGCTTGGCGTGTTGCGTCCGTACCTGCTTGAAGGCGAGCCGATTTACGGCGAAGACGATTTGACCGATCGCAGCGAGCGCTTCATGGCCGCTGAAATCCTGCGCGAGAAAGTGTTCCGCTGGACGGGCGATGAACTGCCGTACACGAGCACGGTGATCATCGACAAGTTCGAAACCGAAGGCAATCTGCGCCGCGTTTTCGCGACGATTCTGGTTGACCGCGACAACCACAAGGCGATGATCATCGGCAACAAGGGCGCGAAGCTCAAGCAGATTTCCACCGACGCACGCATCGATATGGAGAAGCTCTTCGACGGCCGCGTGTATCTGGAAGTCTGGATCAAGGTCAAGGGCGGTTGGGCCGACAATGAGGCCGGCCTGCGGGCGTATGGCTACGAGTGAACTCGACACGACTCGTGACGAGATTGCCACGTCGGCTGACCTGACGCCGACGGCCGGCAAGGCGTCGGCTGCCCGGACCGCATCCCCATCTCAGATGTCCCAGCCGGTCCGCCCGTCGCGGCCCACTCGCACGTCGCGCTCGGCCAGTGCCGCGACGCGGGTGGTCGACGACGAAGCGTCGGAAGCCTTTCGCGAGGCCGACGTGACTGGCAAGGGCAAGGTCGATGCGGACCCGCCGCCAGCCAAAACTGACAAGACTGACAAGACTGCCAAGGCCACCAAGCGCGTGCGCCGCGCGCCTTCGCCGGCGCGGGCTGCGGAACGCGAGCAAAGTCGCGTCACCGAGCAGCCGGGCTTCGTGCTTCACAGCTACCCGTATCGCGAAACCAGCCTGATCATCGACGTGCTCACGCGTGACCATGGCCGTATCGCGTTGGTCGCGAAAGGGGCCAAGCGCCCGCATTCGGCGCTGCGTGGCGCGCTGCAAACGTTTCAACCGCTCTCGCTGGCGTGGCTCGGCAAGGGCGAACTGCGCACGCTGACCAAGGCCGAATGGGTGGGCGGGCTGCGTCCGCTCGAAGGCGATGCGCTGCTCTCTGGTTTCTATCTGAACGAACTCCTGGTGAAGTTTTGCGCGCGTGACGATCCGCACGACAAGCTCTTCCAGCATTACCTGACGACATTGCATCACCTCGCCCATGGCGAGCCGGCCGGCATCATCTTGCGTGCCTTCGAGCGCGTGCTGTTGCGTGAGACCGGTTACGCCGTGGCGTTCGACCGCTGCACGCAGACGCGTGGCAAAGTGGTGCCCGAGCGGCAGTACGTATTTCACCCCGATTGGGGAGTGCGGCCAGCGCGTGGCGACGAGTTGTCCGACTGGCCCGTGGTGAGTGGCCAGACGCTGCTCGACATGGAGCAAGACGATTACACGCGCGCGCAGACCGTGCAGCAAAGCAAGCTGCTCATGCGCTTTCTTCTCAACCACCATTTGGGCGGCGTGCCGCTCAATACCCGGCAGATCCTGCTCGACCTGCAAAAACTATGAGCCTCTTCTTTCACGGCAACCCCATCGACCTCGGGGTGAACATCGATCACGTCGCAACGGTGCGCAACGCGCGTGGCACGACCTATCCCGACCCGATCAAGGCGGCGTTGCTGGCCGAAGAGGCGGGCGCGGACGTCATCACGTTGCACCTGCGTGAAGACCGTCGCCATATTCGCGACGACGATGTGACGAATTTGCGCGGTCTGCTCAAGACGCGCATGAACCTTGAATGCGCGGTGACGGAAGAAATGCTCGCCATCGCGTGCAAGGTCAAGGCACACGATGTGTGCCTCGTGCCCGAAAGCCGTCAGGAGCTCACCACCGAAGGCGGGCTGGATGTCGTGGGGCTCTACGATCAGGTGGCAGCGGCCACGCAGCGACTCAGCGAGGCGGGCAGCCGCGTGTCGTTGTTCATTGATCCGGAGGAAGCGCCGATTCGTGCGGCGGCTCGCATGGGCGCGCCGGTGGTTGAACTGCACACCGGGCGTTACGCCGAAGCGCATGACGAAGCCGAACGGGAAGCCGAGTTCGCCCGCATCGAACGCGCGGTGGCTCTCGGTGTGTCGCTGGGTCTGAGAGTGAACGCTGGACACGGCCTGCAGTACGAAAACGTGCAGCCCATTGCCGCCATCGAGGGCATCAGCGAGTTGAATATCGGGCATGCCATCGTGGCGCACGCCATCTTCGCCGGCTGGGAAAATGCTGTGCGCGAGATGAAAGCGATCATGGTCGCCAGCCGCATCGCGGCACGCGGCTAAGCGGCCGGACGACTGCGCTCGCAGGCGGTTACGACACTCACGCAAACGCGAACCCTAACCCGTTCCCATGAGTATTCAGGACACGCCCCCGCCGGACAGGCCCGCTGCATCCGATACGCCCGGCGATAGCCAAGACGCTGCGCCGACGCCATCGATCGCACCGGCCACCGTCACTACGCTAGCGACGCCAGCCACGCCGACCACCCTCTACGGCGTGGGCACTGACATCCTCCAGATCAGCCGCGTCGTGGGCGTGATGGAGCGCACCGGCGGGCGTTTTGCCGAGCGGGTGCTGGGGCCGGAGGAACTCAAGGTTTATCACGCGCGTCAGAACCGGTCTGCCGTTCGCGGCCTTGCGTATTTGTGTACGCGCTTTGCTGCGAAAGAAGCCGTGTCCAAGGCCATCGGTCTCGGCATGCGCTGGCCGATGACGTGGCGCGCCGTGCAGACGCTCAATGCGCCATCCGGCAAGCCTGTGGTGGTGGCGTCGGGCGAGTTGGCCGAGTGGCTGGCTGCACGGCAACTGTCGATCGAGATTTCGATCACGGATGAAAAAGAATATGCGGTCGCGTTCGCGATCGCTTCACGCAAGATTGCATCGGAGAATACGCAATGACGAAGCGCAGGCCGGGTCCGGTGATGCTGGATGTCGTCGGATTGACCCTTAGCCAAGACGACATTCGCCGCATCGAACACCCGTTGACCGGGGGTGTCATCCTGTTCGCGCGCAATTTCGATGACCGCGCGCAACTGTGCTCGCTCACGCAGCAGATTCGTGAAGTGCGCGACGACATCCTGATTGCGGTCGACCACGAAGGCGGGCGCGTGCAGCGTTTTCGCACCGACGGCTTCACGCATCTGCCCGCGATGGGCAAGCTCGGCAAGCTGTGGCACGACGATGTCTTCAAGGCGACGCGCGTGACGACGGCGGTCGGCTACGTGCTCGCCGCAGAATTGCGCGCGTGCGATATCGACCTGAGCTTCACACCGGTGCTCGATCTCGACTACGGTACGTCGCAAGTGATCGGCGACCGGGCTTTCGACAGCGACCCGCGCGTCGTGGCGATGCTCGCCAAGAGTCTGAATCACGGCCTGTTGCTCGCTGGCATGGCGAACTGCGGCAAGCATTTCCCGGGGCATGGTTTTGTGGCGGCCGACTCGCACCATGAGATTCCGGTCGATGAGCGCTCGCTTGACGAGATCCTCTCGGTCGACGCGCAGCCTTACGACTGGCTTGGCATGTCGCTCGCGGCGGTCATGCCCGCGCACGTGATCTACCCGCAGGTCGATCCGAACCCGGCAGGCTTCTCCGCCAAGTGGCTCAAGGAGATTTTGCGCGGCAAGTATGCCTTCGACGGCGTGATCTTCAGTGACGATTTGTCGATGCAGGGCGCGAGCGCCGCAGGCGACGTCGTCACCGCTGCGCACGCCGCGTTGGATGCCGGCTGCGACATGGTGCTCATCTGCAACAGCCCGGAGAAGGCCGACCGTTTGCTGCGCGAGATGAAGACGGATATCGACACGGTGTCACAGCGTCGTATCAAGCATCTCAAGGGCCGTGGCAAGGTGCATGGCTGGGAGAAGATGCTCGCGCAACCGGAGTATCAGGCGGCGAAGCGACTGATTGCCGAGACGTTCGGCGGATAATTCCAGCGTCCGAGTTTCGCGCACAAACAAAAAGCGCTCGACCCCGAAGGGGCGAGCGCTTTTTTGTGGCTACCGCGTTGCACACCGCACTGCGCCATCCGGAGATGGCACGGGCGGGTGGCAATCGCTTAAGCGCGGCTCTTGTATTCGTCGGTGCGCGTATCGATCTCGATCAGATCGTCCGTGTTGACGAACAGCGGCACTTGAATTTCGAGCAGATCGTTGATCTTGGCGGTCTTCAGCACGCGGCCCGACGAGGTGTCGCCCTTGACGGCCGGTTCGGTGTACTCGACCTTGCGCACGAGCGTGGTCGGCAGTTCGACCGAGATGGCCTTTTCGTCGTACAGCACGATTTCGCAAGCCAGACCGTCTTCCAGATACTTGATGGCGTCGCCCATGTTTTCGGCTTCGACTTCGTACTGGTTGTATTCGGTGTCCATGAACACGTACATCGGGTCGGCGAAGTACGAGTAGGTCACTTCCTTCTTGTCGAGCATGACGACGTCGAACTTGTCATCAGCCTTGTACGAGAATTCGCCACGGCCTTCGGCCAGCAGCTTCTTGTACTTCAACTTCACGACGCTGGAGTTCCGGCCCGACTTGACGTATTCGGTCTTCAGCACGACGTTCGGCTGACCTTCGATCATGATGACGTTGCCGACGCGGAGTTCTTGAGCGGTTTTCATAAAAAACGAGATCCTGTGACGAAATAAGCGATTTGCCGCTTGTTGAGCGCTTCCATACGCCCATTCGCCGCTTGATTCCCGCGCCCGCCCGGAATGATCCGGGGCAGCAGGTTCAGCAGCAAAGCGTTGAAAAACCAGCTATTTTACCTGATTTTCCGCGAAGCTTGCCAACTGTCGCGCAAGGTCAGGCAGGGTCGCTTGCCGGGTCGCCCAGCCACGCGCATGGCCGGTGAGCGCGGGCAGGGCGGCGGCCAGTGCTGGCCAATCCGGCGGCGTTTGGGCATAGCCGTTCCAGAGATGTACGAAAGTCCGCAGCGCTTCGCGCGACGTCTGGGTCAGTGCGAGTTCGCCCGTGGCCGGATGGGCATCCTCTGCCAGATATCGGCCAAGAAACGCATCGAGCTTCGCGTGGTGGGCGTTGTCCTCCTGCGGGTAGATATGCCAGACGAACGGCTTCGCCGCCCATTGCGCACGGACGAAAGAGTCTTCACCCCGCACGAAATTCAGATCGCACGCCCACAGCAGCGCGTCGAAATCGGCCTGCGGGACGAACGGCAAACCGTACACCGTCAACGAACCCCGGGTAGCCGACTCGCGTGCGCCCAGCGCGTCACGCCCAAACCAAGCGCCGACCGCCGGGGCGATACGTCCTTGCGGCACCAGACACACCACTGGGGTAGCGCTGTCGGCCCATTGCGCCAGCAACCCCGGAAGTGCCGCATTCTCATACGCAAACAGCGAGACGACGAAGGCATTCCTCGGCGCGGATTCCAGCCCTAGCGTGCGTTGCCACCACGCATCGCGCAATTCGGGGGATGCGTAGAACGCGTCGCGCCGGGAGAACAACTCACGCTCACGCGCCAGCCCGCCAGTGCGCTCCGTGAAGCCGGGGAAGAAGAACGTCTTGGCCAAACCGAGTTGCGGGTGGATCGAGCGCTGCAAGTGAAACTCGTCCACCCAATCCTCGGCGCTCAGGTATTCCAAATTAATCCAAACGGGCGCGCGTCCGGCTTGTTTGCGCGCATGCATGGCCTGAACGTAGGCATCGGGCACGTTGCAAGCAAACGCTTCGATGACGATATCGCCCGGGGCGTTATCGTCGGTGATCGGTCCGAAGTCCGCACCCCAATGCCGCACGTCGACGCCGTCGCAGCGTTGCTGTGCCAGTGCGGGATCGATGTCAGGGCGCAGATAGCGGAAGCTCGTCAAGTCGTCGACCCACAGTCGCACCGACCAGCCGTGCTCGCGCACCAGTTGCCGGGCGAGCCGCCAGCACACGCCGATGTCGCCGAAATTGTCGACGACGGTACAGAAGAGATCGCAGCGCGGCACGAGGGGCAAAGCGGCGGGCGGCGAATCGAGGTGAGGCGTGGGCAGGGACATTACGAGGCGGCGACGCGGATTGGTCTAAACTTGCGATTCTAGTCCTTGTGACGCGTGACACCGCCACAGCGCTCACGCCAACGGCGAATCAAACGCCGCTTGATCCCCTCGCAGGACGCTTCAGATGCCCAGAGTTCATGACCGAAGACGCCAACGACGTCACGCCACCCCGCAAGTCTCGTAAAGCGAAAGCCGCCCCCGAGGCGAAGGTCGCGCAGGAGCCCGCGCAAGAAGCCACGAAGGCGAAGGCCGAGGACGCTCCCGCTTTCGACGCGCGCAAGGTGCTCGCCCAGTTGCCGAACCTGCCGGGCGTCTATCGTTACTACGACGCCGCAGGCAACGTTCTCTACGTTGGCAAAGCGCGCAATCTGAAGAAGCGGGTGTCGAGCTATTTCAACAAGACGCAGTTATCGCCGCGTATTGCGTTGATGGTGGCGCGCATTGCGAAATTGGAAACGACGGTCACGCGCTCTGAGGCCGAGGCGCTGCTGCTCGAAAACAACCTGATCAAGGCGCTGCACCCGCGTTACAACATTCTGTTCCGCGACGACAAGTCGTATCCGTTCCTCAAGCTCACGCAGCATAAGTACCCGCGCATGGCGTACTACCGGGGTTCAGTCGATCGCCGGGGGCAATACTTCGGCCCGTTCCCGAGTGCATGGGCGGTGCGCGAGAGCATCCAGATTCTGCAAAAGGTGTTTCAACTGCGCACGTGCGAAGACTCGGTGTTCACCAACCGCACGCGCCCCTGCCTGTTGCATCAAATCGAGCGTTGCAGTGCGCCGTGTGTTGGCGCGATCAACGACGAGGATTACACGCGCGATGTGAACAACGCCGCGGCGTTCCTCTCCGGACGCCAGAAGGAAGTGCTCGGTGCGCTCGAAGCGAAGATGATGACGTACGCCGAGGCGCTCAAGTTCGAGCAGGCGGCCGTCGTGCGCAATCAGATGCAGGCACTCTCGGGCGTGCTGCAACAGCAGTCGGTGGAAACGGCGGGCGATGTCGATGCCGATATTCTCGCCGTTGCCTACGCCGGTGGCCGCGCTTGCGTGAACCTCGCGATGGTGCGCGGCGGCCGTCATTTGGGTGACAAGGCGTATTTCCCGGCGCACGTGGAGCGAGGTGTCGAGGGCGGCATCGCCGACGAATTCGACGAAGACGAAGTCGTGCCAGCAGCAGTGACGCAAGCTGTTGATGCGGCCGACAACACCGAAGCCGCCGACACCACTGACATCACCGACACCGACACCGACACCGGCGCAGACACCGCCAGCGCCATCGACACCGAATCGCCTCTCTCCCCGGAGATCGTGTCGGACATGCCGTCCGATACCCCGGCGGCGTCGCTCGAATCACGTCTGCTCGAAGCCTTCGTGGCGCAGCACTATCTGGGCCAATCGGTGCCGCCGGTGCTGGTGATGAGCCACGCGCTGCCCAGCGACGAACTGTTGACGGTCCTTTCCGAGCAGGCCGGGCGTCGTATCGTCACGGTGCGTCAACCGCAGGGCCAGCGACGCGCATGGCTCGACATGGCGGAGCAAGGCGCTCAACTGGCACTCACCCGTTTGCTGACCGAGCAGGGCAGTCAGCAGGCGCGCACGCGTGAGCTGGTGCAGACGATCGGGCTCGACATCGACGACGCGGCGTTGCTGCGCGTGGAGTGTTTCGACATCAGCCATACGCAGGGTGAGGCGACGCAGGCGTCGTGCGTGGTGTTCCATCATCACAAGATGCAAACGAGTGAATACCGTCGCTACAACATCACGGGGATCACGCCGGGCGACGACTACGCAGCGATGCGTCAGGTGCTCACGCGGCGCTATGGCCGGCTGATGGAGGCGGCTGCCGAGAAGGTGAGCGATGCGGCGGACCCGTCGTCCGTTGCGGCCGACGTGGCACGCGCCGAAGCCGAGACGGCGGTCATGCCCGACACGTCGTCATCCGGCGATTCGCAAGACGCGAGCGTAACGGCAGACACCATTGTGAAAGACGCGGCAGTACCGTCGGACGTATCCGATGTTGAAGCCAATCTGCCGCAACTGGTATTGATCGACGGCGGCAAGGGGCAGGTGGAAGTGGCGCGTCAGGTGTTCGTCGAGTTGGGCATCGACATTGGCCGTTTGGTCGGTGTTGCCAAGGGCGAAGGCCGCAAGGTCGGGCTGGAAACCCTGGTCTTCGCCGATGGCCGTGCGCCGCTGGAGTTGGGGCGCGAGAGCGCGGTGCTGATGCTGATTGCGCAGATTCGCGACGAGGCGCACCGCTTCGCCATCACGGGGATGCGTGCCAAGCGGGCGAAGGCGCGCCAGACGTCACGACTCGAAGAGATTGAAGGCATTGGCGCAAAACGCCGTCAGCGCTTGCTGATGCGTTTCGGCGGCCTGCAAGGCGTGGCCGCGGCTAGCGTTGACGAACTCGCCAGTGTGGAAGGCATTTCTACGACGTTGGCCGAGCAGATCTTCCGCCAACTGCACTGACGGAGTCGGAGACTAATCTCCGCCGCCGAGATGGCATCAGACGTCTCGCAGGCTGTCCGCCGAAGATTGGTCATTCCCCGTCGGCCGTCGTTTTTCGCAGCCCACGCATCGCGTGGGCTGCATCAATTTTCACCCCTCACTTATCGGTATCGCCATGAAACAGCAGGCGCATCACCGTATCGTTATCGACCGTCTCGCCGGAGAGCGTGCGCGCGAGTAACTCGCCGCCGACGACAGGGGGCGCAAAGATCATGTCGGGCTGCACGCGCTTGAGCTTGCTCAGGTGCTTGCTGTCGTTGACCGACGCGATGGTCCGCACCGTGGGGGCAATTTCCTTGGCGGCGAGCACGATGAACGCGTTCTCCGAATCGTCGGCGCGCAGGGCGAGCACGGCTTTCGCGTGTTCGATACCGGCATGCGTGAGTACGGCGTTGTCGCTGGCGTCGCCGTGCATCACGTCGGCGTCTTCCGGGTACGGATTATCCACGCCGCTCGCAATGATGACCGTGACAGGCCAGCCGCGTTTGGTGAGTTCGTGGTGCACGTTGATGGCGAGCGGCGACGCACCGGCCACGATGAAGTGTTGTTTGCGGATCACGTGAGTAAATCTCCCCGCGAGAATTTTCTTGAGATTGCCGCCGACAAGCGGACCGATGACCACCGTGAGCGACGTCGCGAACACGCTGATCCCGAAGATGATGACCGATGCGGTGAAGAGCCGGGCGTCGGTCGAGTGCGGCACGATGTCGCCGTACCCGACCGTCGTCATTGTGACGATGGCGAAGTAGAAGGCGGTGGCCAGATCGGTGACGGGCGGGGCGAATTCGGCGCCGAGATACATCGTGCCGAACGTCGCGTAGACGATCAGCGCGAACACGGCGACGAGCGTGTAGAGCGTGGCGGCGGCGAAGCTTGCACGATCGAATTCGCGCCAATACCAGAGCAGCAACAGGACGCAGACGATCGACAGGGCGAAGGTCAGATCGAAGCGGATATTGAGATGAACGTTGATGATCGCCGCGAGGGCGAGCATCACGAGGGAGAAGGCCCAAGCCGTGCGTGCGCGGATGACCAGGCCGCAGGCGAGGGCGACGAGCGAGAGGCCGACGAGCGCGCGGGGCAGGTGAGAGAAATCGATGCGCTCGATGGCGTTCAGGCCAAAGAGCAGGCGAGGCAGATGACGGGCTTCGATGCGCTCCAGCGCCGAGAGATCGCCGCGCACGAAAAGGTCGACGAGGACGCTGCCGGGCACGCGCAGCAGGACGGAGGCGACGAGCAGCAGCCCGTTGAGGCCGACCAGCAGGCTGATGATCACGTGCGGCGGCAGAAGGCGGCGTCGCAGGGTGGGCAGAGACGACCAGAGCAGTTTCACGAGATCGGTGCTAATGGCGGGTGGTTGCGAGCAAGATAGGGGCACAGTAACGCATATGTCAACCGGGCAGCGGTGCCTCGGCCTTGTCGCTGCGTGGCATACACGGCACAATGCGGGTCTGGTACGGCTGCCGAGTGCGCCGTGTGTCGACTGCCGTTTGCCGAACTCATGCTGCCATGCCTTTTAATGTCCCCATATTCCTGACCTGGCTTCGGATCGTCCTGATCCCGCTCGTGGTTGGCGTTTACTACTTGCCGACCACCTGTCTGACCCCGGTCCAGATGAATTGGGTGGCGTGCGCGATCTTTGTGCTGGCGGCGCTGACCGACTGGTTTGACGGGTTTCTGGCGCGCCGCTGGAACCAGACCTCGGCCTTCGGGGCGTTTTTGGACCCGGTGGCTGACAAGCTGATGGTGGCGGCGGCCCTGCTGATGTTGTTGCAGATGGGGCGGATCAATGCGCTGGTGGCGTTGATCATCATTGGCCGCGAGATCACGATTTCGGCGTTGCGTGAGTGGATGGCGCAGATTGGCGCGTCGCGCAGCGTGGCGGTGCATCAGTTGGGCAAGATCAAGACGGCGGCGCAGATGGTGGCGATTCCGTTGTTGCTGTTCAACGGCACGGTGGTGTGGAACGGGTTGCGATTCGACTCGCGGTTCTGGGGCACGTGGCTGATTTACGTGGCGGCGGTGCTGACGCTGTGGTCGATGCTGTATTATTTGCGCCGCGCGTGGCCGCAGATTCGGGAGCGTGGCGGGGGTGAGATGTGAGCGTAAATCGCTGAAAGTGCGGGATTTGCGCGGTGGGGGAGAAAATTCTTCACAAATTTTCAGTGCAGGTGCTTGACACTGAATCGACGTTTGGACATAATCTCCTTCTCGCTGCTACGGCGTTAGCCCGGCAGCGAAATTTTGAGTAGTGTGGATTGGTAGTACGCATGAAAATGCGGGAGTAGCTCAGTTGGTAGAGCGCAACCTTGCCAAGGTTGAGGTCGCGAGTTCGAGACTCGTCTCCCGCTCCAGTTTTCACACTGGACATTGAGTGAATAAATCCTTGATGTCGGGTGTCATGCGGGAGTAGCTCAGTTGGTAGAGCGCAACCTTGCCAAGGTTGAGGTCGCGAGTTCGAGACTCGTCTCCCGCTCCAAATCCAGAGGGAAGCCTGGCTTCCCTTTTTATTTGCCGAAAAGCCCACGGCGATCGATCCGAAGGGCGCCCTCGATGGCGACAGCGAGTGGTTACAATGCGGCATACCTGATGGCGGGATGGCAGAGTGGTCATGCAGCGGCCTGCAAAGCCGTGAACGCCGGTTCGATTCCGACTCCCGCCTCCAAAATTCGAAAGCCCTGACTTGTCAGGGCTTTTTCTTTTGCCGTCAGCGTTACGTTCTCCCGTCGGGCTCCTTCGCTACGTTCGGCAATCCCGCCCCTATCAAATTTCAGCTAGTATGCGACCAAGTCATGGGTCGCAGCAGGCATCCTGACCCTTGTCGCCGTTCGAGGGAATACCGCTTCTGGTGGTGTGTGAATCTCGGGGGAGGCTTGCAGAATGTTCAGACGACTGTCGCTCATTTCGGCATCCATTGCGCTCGGTTGTGTCGGCACGGTGCTTCCCGTGCTGACCAGCATCTACATTGCGCGCGAAGACGCGCAAAAGCGTGAGCAGGAAGACCTCCAGCAGTTTGCCGCGAAGGCGGTCATGCGCGCCGAGCAGGTCACTTATCAGGCGTTCGCCGCGATTGCCGATCTGTCTGCCGGTATCGAACCCCGCTGTTCCCCCGCCTACATTGCACGAGCGTCTCGCGTCATCTTCAACTACGGCTACGTTCAGGACGCAGGCGCGTACGGCGACTCGCAATACCTTTGTTCCCCTTTGCTTGGCGATGTGCGCGACAAACACTACGTGCTACCGGCACCGAGTTGGCGCAGTAACGACGGGTATCTCGTCTGGCTTCGGCAGCGCAACCCCATTAGCGACGTTCGTGACGATATTCAATTCGGGCGCGACGGCAATTACGTGTCGATCAATCCGCAATCGTATGTGGACATCATCGATCCGGCGCGACGTCCCATCGCTGCCGTCAACATCGACACCAACAATATCATCGCCATGTCGTACGGCGCCGACGGCGACGACATGCTCGATGCGTGGCGGCATGGCGGCCAGATCAAAAGCGACACATGGCATTACGCGGTCGCCCGCTCGTCGTCACGGCCTATTGGCGTCGTCGTCAAAGCACCTCGCAGTGGGTTGATTGCCAACTGGACGAGGCTACTCGCGGTCTGGCTCGCCATCGGGGTGGGTGTCGGCGGGCTGATCGGGTGGCTCTCTTATAAGCGAATCTCCCGTCAAGTCTCGTTCCCCGCCACGCTCGAATGGGCCATCGCACGCCGGTACATTGAGGTGCACTACCAACCGATCGTGCGGCTTGAAGATGGGGTTTGCGTCGGCTCTGAAGCACTCGTTCGCTGGAACCTGAACGGCCAGAATATCCCGCCGGATATTTTTGTTGCTGTCGCCGAAGAGAACGATCTTATCCAGCCGTTAACCGATCTGGTGCTCGATAAAACGGTTCGAGAACTTCAGGAATTGCTGCGCGCGCAGCCATCGTTCTATGTATCGATTAATGTGGCCGGCGAGGATCTGCAAACCGACAGGTTTATTAAAAAGCTGGACGCGAGCTTGTCGGGCACGGGCATCCATCCTTCTCAAATCAGAATTGAGGCGACCGAGCGCGGTCTGCTCAAAGCCGAGTCAGCACGAAAGATCATCGCTGCGCTGCGGCAAGCCGGTCACCCTGTGTATATCGATGACTTCGGCACCGGTTATTCCAGTCTGTCATACCTGCAATCCTTCACCGTTGATGTGTTAAAGATCGACAAGTCGTTTGTCGACACGATCGGACAGGGGGCGGCTTCGAGCGTCGTCGCGCCGCACATCATTGAAATGGCACACGAACTGGGCCTAGGCATCGTAGCGGAAGGTGTCGAAACTGAGGCTCAGGCTGAGTACCTGAAGAGCAAGGGCGTCGAATACGGACAAGGCTGGCTGTTCTCGAAAGCGATGCCGGCGGCGAAGTTGATTGCGTGGCTTAAGGCGCGTAGTCAGAACACGCACAATCAAAATGGGCCGGAAAACACGTTGGCCCACTGACATAAGCGCACAACGAGGTATCGATCGATGTCGACGAGCTTCGTTAAATTACGGCAAATTGCGACTGCCCGGCTCCTTGTGCCGAACTTCCGCTGAGTAGGGCAGTTGTGTCACGCCGCGCTTATCGATCGAGAAGCTCATCAAATCTTCGCCGATAACAAAATTTCCGCGATAGGCCGCCTGGACGCGTTCGCGCAACTCATCCACTGTGGCTCGCGGGATGCCCGGTTGGCTATAAAGCGAGATGTGGGCAAAGACCGCCAGCTTCGGTTGGGTTTCCGCCAGAATCCGACCCGCATTTTCCGGACTGGCGAGATAGCCGTAGAAGTGATTGACGTAATCCGGCGCGGCGCGCTCCAAAGCACGGCTGCCGATGGCGACACTCTGCACCATAAGGTCTGCGTGCTTCGAATGCGCAACGAGGTTCTCGGAATACGTCGTGTCATCGGTAATGATCACCGCATGCCCGTCGTATTCGATGCGATAACCGAAGTCCGGTTTGACGTGGCCGTGCTCGATCAAAAAGGCCGTGACCTTCACGCCATCCTTTTCATAAACCGTCCCGGGCTCAACCCGCTTCGTCGTGATGTGCGTCGCCGGTTCGACCACTTCACCTTCCAGCATGCGCATCCGGTTCTGGTCCTTGAACATGAGTTCGATGCCTTGCGCGACGTTCTCTATTCCGTCAGGACCATAGAGGCGCATCGGCGTTTTTAAACGCCCATCATCGGTCGGCAGTGGTGCCGTTGCATACAGATCAGGCAGTCCGGTGATATGGTCCGAATTCAGTAAGCTAATGAAGACGGCAGAGATGTCGCGAAGCGGAACCTGCTGTTGATGCATGCGCATTGCGACGCCACGTCCGGCATCGAACAACAGTTTCTGATCACCCGCTTCGACCAACACGCTGATACCAAACCGGTCGATGTTCAGAATCGGCGTACCCGTGCCGAGAAGCGTCACCTTCATCGCTGCCGTGCTCAATGGCGCATAGCCAACGGCACCTAGCAACGCTACGATTGCTGCACACTTTCGAAGCATGTTCTGCATACGGGTCTCCGGTTTTCTTGAGGTATCGATAAATCTCGCGTAGGTAGCATTACATGGCGCTTCCGTGCGTCGGTAATGCTTTCTTTTCAGGTGCTGATAACTTCCCGGTATCGGGGTATTCCATGCCATCAGTCGTTGAAGGACATCTTCTCGCTCGCTTGCGGGCGCGGCATCTGGCGTTGCTCGTCACGCTTGCGGACACGCTCAGCATTCATCGCGCGGCGGCACGTCTTCACATGACGCAACCCGCTGCGAGCAAATCGCTTCGTGAATTGGAAACGCTGTTCGGCACCCAACTATTCGAGCGCCATCCGCGCGGCTTGAGGCCCACGGCCGCGACCCAGATCGTGATTGATCGGGCACGCATCATGCTGGTCGAAATGCAGAAACTCGGCAGCGATCTCGAACTCATTGCCAACGGTGCGCTAGGTAAAGTGCGCGTCGGCATGATGCCGGTCGCGATGCCGACGCTGTTGAGCAAGGTCTTGCTGCAATTGGGAAACGATGCCCCGCGCGTGGTGGCGGAGTTTCATGAAGGGTCGCTTGACTGGATGTTGGGTGCGCTCTCGCAGGGCAAACTCGATTGCGTTATTTGCCGGCTAGGCGACGGCACAGCGGCGACGCACTTTCGCAGAGAGGCGCTGTTTGACGAGAGCGTTTGCATCGTCGCGCGAAGCGGTCATCCGATCGCTCGGCGTAAGACCATCACACCGGCAATGCTGGCATCGGCCGACTGGATATTCCCGGGGGGCGACGCCCCGTTGCGAACATCGATTCGGCAATTCTTCACCGATGCTGCGATGCCAGTGCCAGTTCCCAAGGTCGAATGCGTCTCGGTGCTTGCGAATCTACAGATGCTGCAAGACACCGATTGGCTCGCATTCCTTCCGCGGCCAATTGCGCTTCAATATGCAAAGCTCGGTGTCATTGCCATTCTGAACGCGTCGCACGAGTGGCCGATGCCGGCCGTTGGATTAGTGACGCGCGCGGAGACTCAACAGACGCCAGCGCTGGATGCCTTTGTGAATGCGGCCCGAAGCGTGGCCAGCACTAGCTAATCAAATCACAATGAATTTGCAGACTCTCCGTCTCATTGTGATGAATCGAAAACCCTTGGCTGACGAGCGCCGACTTCACCAATGCCAGCGCCGAAGCACAACGTGCCATACGACGCCGTTGCCACGAGGGAGGTGTAAAAACGCCTAGCGGCAGCATCCGCACACGCCGACCGTGCAAACGAAAAGACACGTCGACGTGGGTGCCATCGACATCATGTCCGTTACTGCCGAAGATGTCGGCGAGTTCGTCGTGTCGGGAGGGGTAGACCAAGCGAAACACGCCGATACCCAGCGCACGAAACTGGCGCCGCGCGAACCCGAGATTTGAAGCTTTCGGCTCAAAACCTCGCGTCAGAATCAAAGCGATCTCGAGCGGTAATTCACGCTGTATCGCCTGAAGATGACTCAGCGCCCGTGCGTCGACATGCACATGACGCGCAGGCCAGCGCGGCCGCACGATCAGGCCGTCCAATTCCCCCGGAGACAACGTAAGCAAAGTCAAAGGCACCTCTCGCGAGTCAGCGAAATCACATCACCTGCCGCAACACCCCGGTCACCACCACGCTGATCACCACCGTCGGCAACAACGAAAACCGGGTCGCCACCAGCAACGTTACCGCAAGCGCGAGCAAATCTGCCGGGTTGCGCGACACGAACGCCGGTGCAATCACCGAGATCAGCACGCAGCCGGGCACGCTTTCCATAATCGCTCGCATGCGCGGGCTCAACGTGCGATCGCGCAGCGCTACAAAGCCGACAATACGCGTCGCATAGGTCGACGCAGCCATCAGTACGATGGTCAGGACCGTCATCGCATCAAGCATCTTTCTTCTCCAGAGCGACGGCTGCAATTAGCCCTGCACACGTGCCCGCTGCAACGTACCAGGCACCCGGAACCAGCAGATAAGTGATCGCCGACACCACCAGACTCACGAACCACGGACGGCTGGCCTTCATGCCTTTCCACATGCCCCTGAGCAACACGACGAAAACCGCCGTAAAGGCCATGTCGAAGCCGTACTTCTCGATATCGCCCAACACCGGACCCAGCACCGCACCGAGTGCCGTGAACGCCACCCACGTCAGCCAGAGATTGATTGCGGCACCCACGTAGTAGCCGAAGCTGATGCGTTCCTTGCCGCGCGCGTCAGCGTCTGCCAGCGCCATCGCCCAGCTCTCGTCGCACATCAGGAAAAGGGCGGCGAGCGCGCGCCGCAACGGCACGTGACGCATACGCGGCGCGAGCGCCGCACCCATCAGAATGTGTCGCGCATTCACGAGCAGCGACATGGCGATGATCAGCGCGATATGCGGCGGCGACGTCCAGATGCGGATCGCCGTGAACTCGGAGCCGCCCGCGAAGTTGAGGCCGGTCATCAGGGGCACTTCGATGGCGCTCAAGCCCTTCTGGGCGGCTTGCGCCCCGAGCACCAACGCGAAAGGGATAAAGCCGACCATCACCGGCAGCGCCGCGCGCATGCCGCGTGCCAATTCGGTGCGAAACGGCGACGCCTGCGCCGCGACCGATGGCGAATACAAACCACTCATTACACTTCCTTCTACAAAAACGCTGACGCCAACCGCGACGTCGCGTCGTGACATCGAACACGCAGTCTTCTCTTTGGAACCCGTCGTGTGGGAATGCGAGAGCGAAAGACTAGCGCAGCCGACAGGGGGCTGGCTTGTACGATCTTGCGATTGAGGACTTCAGAGGGGAATGACCTGCTGACGTGCTTACCGGCGTAGCACCCACTTATTCAGCATCCGGCACCGGCAACCATCGCCCGGAATTCGCACACAACACGGCGGCGGCGCCGTTCGCAAGAACCTGTGCGTCCTGCGGCGCTGCCACGTTCGACGGCAACACGTCGAAGGCCATCCCGAGCGCCTGCATCACACGGGCGTCGTCCACCGGCAGTTCCCATGTGAGAAACATCTGCACATCGTCCAGTGCACTCGCCGGGTTGCCGAAATCGGCCTCGTCAAAGCCGTCTTGACCTCGCCGGATGACAGCATGCGGCTGACAAGTGTCGAACACTAGCATCGTGCCGCGCGTCAGGGGAATGCGATATCCACCATTCCCGGCATACGGGAAATGCACGTCCAGCCCGCAGTCGTCGCTGAGAAACAAATTGCAGAATACGAAGCCACCGTATTGCTCGCCGTCATGGTGATAGCGCGCGCCGCGACACGCCATCAACGCGACATCGCTCGCCGACAGCAAACCCGGCAGACCCTGCGACGCCGTCCAGTCATACGCCGCCTGCACACATTGCGAATAGTCCGGCCAACGCATGCGCGCCCGCGCGAGCGGCATCGGTTCGACATCGCCAGCGGCCAATGGCGTGTGCGACGAAATGTCCCGCGTCCAATCCGCGACCAATCGCTCGGGCAGCGGTGGCAAGTCCACGACGCCCGACAACACAACGCCACTCACGCTGCGACTGCGCAGTATGTCGTCATGCCAGAAGAGGGAGGTGAGGGGGGGCGACGCGTCGTGCACTTGATAGTTTTGAGAGGGGGTGAGGGCTGAACCGGCCAAAAAGGTCGTGCTAGGATACGCCGTTCGCGCGGACACCGCTCCGCCATCTGATGCCTGTCTCCCGTCGAAGCACCGCCTTCGCCGTTCACTTCGGAGCCGCAGGCGTCGCCTCTGGAGCGCCCATGGATACTCTCAATCGTGTCCCGCATTCCGTGTCGTTCGGCCGAATGGCACCCACCCTGCCGGTTGCCGATCTCGACAGATCGCTACGTTTCTACCTCGACGTTCTCGGCTTCGAAAAAGTGTTCGAGGCCGGCTCGCCCGTAGGCTTTGTCATCCTGAAGAAAGACGCTGCCGAGCTGCACCTGTCTCGCGACGGCCAGCACCGTGGCACTACACAGAACGTGGCGCATCTGATGGTGACCGATGCCGATGCATTCCATGCACATTTGGAACGCCATCAGGTGCGTATCGTGAAGGGCCTGCGCACGATGGACATCGGCCTGCGAAGCTTTGTCTTTGCCGACCCCGACGGGAATCGCATCGACGTCGGCGAAACTCGCTGACGTCACCACTATCACCCGGACGCCATGCTGATCGACGACTTCTTGCCGCGCTTTGATTTTCGTGAATCTCACGCGATCGCCATTCGCGCGCCGTCCGCTGTCATTCTGGATTGCGTGCAACGTCAGCGTGCGCAGGACGACCCGTTGGTCCGGCTGGCCATCCGGGTCCGGGAAACACCCGCGCGGTGGCTCGGCCGCTCAAACCGGCCACCGCTCGATCTCAGCGACTTCATGTTCCTTGGCCGCGACGCCAATCAAAGTCTGGCCTTCGGTCTGATCGGCGCGTTCTGGCAGAGCGATTACGGGTTGGTAGAAGTCCGCTCGCCGGACGCCTTCCGTGGCATCGACAACAACAACGTCTGCCAACTCGTGATGGGCTTCGACGTGCAGACGAACGGCAGAGGAGAAAGCATCCTCACGACGGAAACGCGCGTCTTTTGCCCATCGCCTGCCGTCTGGCGCAAGTTCGCCCCGTACTGGTATGTCATCCGCCCGGTCAGCGGCCTCATCCGGCGCCGCATGCTGGCGCGCATCCGCCGCGAAGCGGAAAGTCCCGAAGGCACTGAGCGTCAGTCCTGACGTCGATTCGGAGAGCGGCACACCTCGTCAATACCTCGTCAATACCTCGTCACAACCGGCCACGCCGCCGCCGGTCTCGTTCCATTCTCTAAAATCCTTCTTGCGTCCCGTTGTCACTCACGGCCATAATGCGAGTAATTCTCATTCAACTTTTCCGTGCGCGGATGCGGCGGGCTGCCGGAAGACTGCCGTGGTTGCGCATTACTACACCGAGCTGGTCAATTTCTTCGCGAAATCGCTGAACAACCGCGACAACGCGAAAGACCTGGTGCAAGAGGCCTATGCGAAGGTGCTCGCCTTGCAGACGCGCGGCACGGAGATTCGTGACTGGCGCGCGCTGCTCTATCGCACGGGAAAGCATCTGATCGTGAGCGACGCGCGTCGCCATGATGCCGAAGCCCGCATGCTTCAGACGTTGGCACTCATCGGCGCCGACCATGCGCCGTCGGCCGAGCATCACGTGGATATTCGACAGCAGCTTGAGCGGTTGCTCAGCCGTCTGGAACGCATGCCGCGCAAACGCCGCGACGCGTTCATCCTCGTGCGCATTCACGGCATGAGCTATGCCGAAGCGGCTGGCCACATGCAGGTGTCCCTCGAAGCGATCGACAAACACGTCGTGCGCGCCGTCATGGATTGCGTGAGTTACCGCCCATGAACGCCCGCGCTACCCGGACTCCCCAGTCACCGGAATCTGCCGACACCACGCCCACGTCGCGCGCGTTGAAGCCGTCGCGCCGTCAGATCGCCCATGCGCTCTCGCTCATCGGGCGCACGCATCATGGCGACGCTGATGACGCCACTGCGGCTGCCCGCGAACTCGCCGGCTGGCGTGCCGAAGCCCCGATGCACGACGCCGCTGCCGGTATTGCGCAATCGTATTGGGAACAGACCGACGGCACCGCGTTGCGTGACCGTGTCGCCGTGCCGAAGCGAGGCGATGGCGCGGTGCGTCACTCCCGCCGCCAGATGTTGACGTGGCTCGGCGTTGGCGGGCTCGCCATCGTGTTTGGCGGCGCTGCACGGCGCCAATGGTTGCAGCCGACACTGACACTGGCGCTGCGCACCGGCAAAGGGGAGGTGCGCCCGCATACGTTGCCCGATGGCAGCGTCGTGACGCTCGCGCCGCACACCGACGTGCAGATCACCTATTACCGCAACCGCCGCGAGTTTCAACTCTCGCGCGGCGGGCTGCATCTCGACGTGCAACCCGATACGTCGCGGCCCCTCAGCGTCGCCACACAGTTTGGCAACGTGCGCGTGCTGGGCACGGTCTTCACCGTGGCGCTGCGTGACGACGGCATGGACGTGGCCGTCGCACGCGGGCGCGTCGCCGTGTGGGCGCGTTCGCCCGATGGCGAGGTCCACGTGAATCGCGACCCCGATGTCACGCTGAGCGCGGGCCAAGCCGTGGGAACCACGCCGCGTGGCATCGGCTCGCCGCAAGTCGTCACATCGCAAAGTGTCGGGGCTTGGCGCGAAGGGTGGCTGGTCTTTCAGGCCACGCCGCTGCCGCAGGCCATCGCACAGTGGAACGACTTTCTGGCGCAACCGGCACAACAGATTCGCATCGCCGATGCCGACGTCGCTGCTTTGCGCACGTTGCAACTGACGGGCACGTTCCCGGTATCCGATCCGGCGGGCTTTCTCCAAGGCCTGCCCGCGATGCTGCCGGTGCGTGTGCGCCGGGTGAACGGTCAGGCCCTCATCACGGCACTTCACTAAGTCAAAAACTTTTTGTCTGTCTTTTGCGTTCTCGTGCGTCTTCACCGGGTAAGCCAACAGAAGACTCACGGAAATGACCAGACATCTGCACGCTTTGCCCAATTCGAAACGCTCGACCACGCCGCCGCATTCCCGCGCGATTGCTCGCGACATTGACCTTCGCCGCGACCGTCAGGTCTGGCAACGCGCCACGCTCATCAGCATTGCCGTCGCCTGCCTGTGCGCGGCTTCGATTCCGACGGACGTGCGTGCTCAAAACCCCACGGCCGCCAACGCGAGTGTGGCCGCCATGCCGCTCGACCTGTCGCTGCCCGCGCAACCGCTCGCCCTCACCATCGACGCGCTGGCGCGTCAGTCGGGCGTAGGCATCGGCTACGACGCGAGCCTCGCCGTCGGCAAGGTTGCACCGGCGCTGCAAGGCCGCATGACACTGGGCGACGCCCTCGCACGGGCGCTCGCCGGTTCGGGCCTCGGGGTGAGCATCTCGGGCCGCACAGTGTCGATTCATGCCGATACGGTGGCGTTGCCCGCGACGAACGTCACTGCCGGTACGCAACGCGTGACCGAGGGCACCGGCTCGTACACGACGCGCGTGAGCGACGGGGCAACGCGCATGGACCTGTCGCTGCGCGAAACGCCGCAATCGATGACGGTCATCACGCGTCAGCAGATCGAAGATCAGAACCTCATGTCGCTGACCGACGTGCTGCGGCAAACGCCCGGTATCGTGGTCGATACGCTTGATGAGCGTGCGAGTTTTTCGTCGCGTGGCTTCGATCTCGCCACCATGATCGACGGCGTGCCGACCCTCTCGTACGACACCATTGCCGGCATGCGCAATCTGCTGAGCATGGTGATGTACGACCGGATCGACGTGATTCGCGGACCGGCGGGCCTGCTCAATGGTGTCGGCAATCCCGGCGGTGCGATCAACCTCGTACGCAAGCGTCCGAGTAAGGAGTTCGCAGGCTACGTCACCGCCGGGGGCGGATCGTGGGGCCGCTACGACCTCGAAGCCGATGTGGGCGGCAAGCTCAACGAATCGGGCTCGTTGCGCGCACGCGTGGTCGGCTCACACACGGCGGGCAACAATTTTGTGGATGACAAGCGCTCGCGTGAAGACGTGTTCTACGGCATTGTCGAAGCCGACGTCACCGACAACACCACGATCTCGGTCGGCTACGAGTATCAGAAGAACAAGATTCACGGCGCCAACTTCGGCCAGAGCCCGCTCTTCTACAGCAACGGTGCCGCGACCAACCTGCCGCGCTCGTTCAATTCCTCCACGCCGTGGAGTCTGTGGAACATGACGACCGATCGCGTCTTTGTCGATCTCGATCATCGCTTCGACTCGGGGTGGAAGGTGAAGGCGGAAGGCTCGTGGACGCGCAATCAACGCGAGCGCTACAGCGGCGATATCTGGCTGTATCCGGCCAACATCAACGCCAACACGCAAATGGGCACGATGCAGCTCGCGAGCAATCCGGCCTATGGCATCAACAAGGCGTTCGATGTCTACGCGACGGGGCCGTATCACCTGTTCGGGCGCACGCATCAGGCGACGTTCGGCGCGAGCATCAACCACAACGACTACAACTACGGCAACGACTCGGCGGTGCCCAATGCGTTTGACCGCCGTCCGGTCAACATTCTCGATCTGGGCAGCATCGCCATGCCGTCGTTTGCCTATCCGCTCAACCGGCTCGGCGGCACGACGCAGCAAACGGCGATCTACGCTGCAACGCAGATCAAACCGATCGATCGCGTGTCAGTGATTCTCGGTGGACGCTTCACGTGGTATCGCGCCACGTCATGGGCGCGTTACTGGAACAACGGCACGAACGGTGCCATGGTGACCGGCACACCGATCGAACAGAATGCTGTGTTCACGCCGTACGCGGGGTTGGTGGTCGATGTCAGCGAGGACTTCTCGCTGTATTCGAGCTACACGAGCATCTTCACGCCGAACACGGTGCAGGACACCTCGGGCAATACGCTGGCACCCAAGCGCGGCAACAACATCGAGCTGGGACTGAAGGGCGAGCATTTCGGTGGACGTCTGAACACGGCGGTAGCGATCTTCCGCACGTATGAAGACAACCTCGCCGTGGCCGATGGCACGCTCACGCCGGGTGGCACCGCAGCTTACAAGGCGGTGAGCGGTGCGAAGACGCAAGGCTTCGAGGCGACCGTTGCGGGACAGGTGTTGCCGGGTTGGCAGGTGCAGGCGGGTTACACGTACAGCGCCAAGCGCGATCGCTCCGGCGCGCTGGTTAACCCGACGTATCCGCAGCGACTCCTGCGCATCGCGACGACGTACCGTCTGCCGGGCGTGCTGAGCCGCGTGACGATCGGCGGCAGCCTGAGCTATCAGAGCGCGATCACGTATGTGGAGACGTACAGCGGGCTGACGGCGCGTCAGGGCGGTATCACGCTGATCGATCTGCTAGCGCGCTACGACGTGACGCGTCAGTTGAGCGTGTCGCTCAATCTCGGCAACGTGACCGACAAGCGCTACTGGGCCGGGTTGGGTGGTTACAACGGCTACACCTACGGCGCACCGCGTAATGGCTGGGTGAAGCTGACGTATCGCTTCTGACGTGTCGTTTTGTAGTTCGCGTGATTCACGCGAGTGATCCGCATGAGCGCCGGACCCGGCAGCGGGCCTGAGCGCGCATCGCGGACTCACTCAAAACCCGATTTGCTTCAGGAATTTATCGAGAGGCACCGACCACATCTTGCCGCCATAGGTGAGCAGCATGTGGCCGTCGTGGCCCGGCAGATCGTCGGTGTGGACGAACTGCACGGGGCTGCCGCCAGCGGCGAAGGCGTCGAACCAGCCCTTCGGCGCGTCCGGTCCCCAGTACTGGTCGTTCTTCGCATAGAGCCACAGACCGGGGATGGTCGTGGACTTGCCCATCTCGCCGTAAATCGCCTTCATTTGCTCGGGGTCACAGCTATGGCCCGGCGCCTTGTCAGGCGAGCCCCCGGCCCCGCCCGAAAAGTTGATATAGGCGACGACACCGGGCGGCCGTGCGGCGGCCGTCGCCACCGTCGTGAAACCACCAACCGAGCGGCCCTCCAGCACGATGCGGTCCTTGTCGGCCCATGGCTGCGCCCGCGTCCAGTTCACTGCCGCGAGATTTGCCTCGGCGGTCACTTTCCAGAGTTGACGGAAATCAGGGCGGCGCTTGCATTCCCCCGCATTGCCGAACGATGCGCCCGAGTTCTCGCGATCGGGGCCGCCCGTCGCACCGTACCCAACACGAATCGGTGCGACGATCGCGAAGCCCTTCCTGAGCCAGAACCGCACATGCCCCTGAAGAATCGGGTGGTCCAGCTTGGCACGCACCAAAGGGTCGCCGGAGCGGCCATGTTCGAAGATCAGGACGGGGAACGGGCCGTTGCCGCTGGGTTTGTAGACTTCCGCGCGCATCGACACGTCGCCGCCGAAGGTGCCGGCACCGGGCAGCGGAATGGCGACGATCTCCGGTTTGATCTCAGCCGTAGCCGCAGTTGCAGTCGCGGCAGGGGCCTCGGACTCGTTTTCCTCTGCGTGTGCGCACGGTGTGCTGGCGAGCATCGTCATCGGCAGCAAGGCCGCGAAGATCGCAGCGCGGTAGCGGCGGGGAAGTCGGTGAGGCAGCGGGCGAACGCGTGGCGTGGCGGGCATCATTTTCATATTTGCCTTCAGCGAGGGAACACGGCGAGTGAGCGTGATGAGTGAAGCGCGATCCGGTTCGCCGACATACTACTCCCGCCAAATGTCATCGGGAACGGGGGGGCGAGGGGTGGCGCACCGGCGATGTGTTATGCCGTATTACTAAGCTTACTAAGCTTACGAAGCAAAGTAGCGCCCCGGCGTGGTGTTGAAAGCGCGCCGGAAAAGGGCGATGAACGCACTGGCATTGTCGTAACCCAGATCGAGCGCCACGGTGTTGACCGGCTGGCCCGCCGCCAGCAGCTCCACTGCACGAAGCAACCTCGCGCGCTGCCGCCATGCGGTAAACGTCAACCCGGTTTCCTCAACAAATCGGCGGCTCACGGTGCGCGGTGCGGTGTTGGCCCATGCGGCCCATTCGTCGAGCGTGCGCGCGTCGGCCGGGTTGTCGACGAGCGCGGTGGCGATGCGTCGCAGACGGACATCGCCCGGCATTGGTAGCAGGAAGGTGTCGGCGTCGCTCGCGGAAATCTCGTCGAGCACCACGTTCACGACGCTCGTCTGCCTGCGATCCGGTTGACCCAGATCCCACTCGGCGGCGCGCAACACTGCCTCGCGTAGCAGGCCGGTGACTTCGATGGCGCGCGGCGTGTCGGGCAGGCCGCCACATTGATCGGGGCGCACGTACACCGCCCAGCCATAGAACGGCCCGTGCGAAAACGCCGCATGCGGATGATTCGGCGGAATCCATACGGCGCGCGTCGTGGGGATGACCCACGTGCCGAAGCTGGTGCGCACGGTCAGCAGCCCGGCGAGCAGCCCGAGCAATTGCCCCGAATCATGCTGATGGGTTTGCGACCCGCGCGGCTCGTCGATGCGTCCCATCACGGCGATGAGCGGCGGGTCCGTCGCGTCCATGCAATGGACGCGCGCGATCTTCGGCAGCAAATGTTCGGGATACGTCATGGCGGTCGTGGTGACTCGATAGGTGCGCGGTAATTGTGGCGCATTTGCGCTATTGAATGGCAGAAATAATCTATCAGTGCCACCGAGCCCAGCGATATGCTGCGTCAGCAAACCTGTGAAGGAGGGTACGCCTATGACACAAACCGCCATCGATCTCGATCAACTCTACGACCCGCCGTCGGAGATGATCGTCAAGGGCGTCATGCCGAGTCTGTTGCCGTTTCACGTCGCTTATCTGAAGGCGGCTACGTTCTTTTGTCTTGCCTCGGGCAGCGCACAGGGGCTCGACGCCTCACCGCGCGGCGGCGAGCCCGGCTTCGTTCATGCGCTCGATGAGAAGACGGTGGCGTTTGCCGACTGGCCGGGTAACAACCGCATCGCGTCGCTGCGCAATCTGAGCGAAGACAGCCGCATCGGCATGCTGTTTCTGTTTCCGGGGCTGGAGGTTTTCATGCGCATCAACGGGCATGGACAGATTTCCACGTCGCCGGACTTGCTGATGCGTCTGAAGGAAAACGAGCGCACGCCGAAGACGGTCATCGTCGTCACGATCGACGAAGTGCTGTTTCACTGCGGCAAGGCGATCAACCGCGCGAAGCTCTGGCGGGCCGAGTCGCAACTCGACCGCAAGGCGGTGCCTTCGTTAGGCGAGATGAAGGCGGCGCTTACCGGGTTGGATAAAGCGCGCGCGCAGGAGATGGATGAGGGGTATTACCGCTCAGTGCGAGGCAATCTCTACTGAGCTGACTGAGCTGACTGAGTCGATGCCGCTGACCGACTGACTCAGTTCGACTGACTCAGTTTTGCGCTGCCGATTCCTGCGCGCGGCGCAGGCGCTCGCGGCTGTTCGTCAGGTGCGTGCGCATGGCCGCGCGAGCTCCGGATCGCGGCGCGCGATCGCGTTGTAAATATCTTCGTGCTCGCGGTTCACGCGATTCAGATACGTCACCTGATCGTCGTCGGCCAGCGCAGCGGAGTTCACGCGGGTACGCGGAATGATCGTGTTGCCGAGCTGTTCGAGGATGTCGTGGAAGTAACGATTGCCGGTCGCGGTCGCCACTTGCAAATGGAACGCGACGTCGGCGGTCACAGCATTGCCGGTGCGCTGACGCACATGCATCTCGAAGTCATCGAGCGCCTGACGCATGAGCTTGAGTTGCGTGTCGGTGCGGCGGTTCGCCGCCAATCCGGCCGCTTCGGTTTCCAGCGAAATGCGCAACTCCAGAATGGCCAGCACATCGAGCATCGTGAGGATGCTGTTGGTGTCCACCTGCAACGCGTTTTCGCGCGGCGCTTCGAGCACGAAGGTGCCGATGCCGTGACGCGTTTCCACCAGTTGGGCCGCTTGCAGCCGCGAAATCGCTTCGCGCACCACTGTGCGGCTCACGCCCAGACTTTCCATGATGGCCGACTCGGTCGGCAGCTTGTCGCCGGGCCGGAACGTGCCGGCGCGAATCTGCTCGGACAAGGCACTCACCACCTCTTCCGTGAGGCTGCGAGACTTGCGGCGAGGACGTGCGGGCAACGAGCTGTTCATGGACATGGCGTCGGATAAAGAGGTGATGACGAAAAAAACGCCCCCAGTTTACCTTATCGACCGTCGCATACATACGACAACCGATAAGAATCGACCGCCGACACCTCATCCGAATTGGGATAGGGCACCGACGGCCCAAAGTGCGCCTTCTCGCGACCACTCATGAAGCACCGGCCGGCGCGCGCACGGCGCCGGCCATCGGAACAGACAACAGACAGGCAGACGTCAGAAGTCGACGCGAATGCCCAGCATGCCGACGAACTGCGAACTCGTCGACGACGGCGTGGCGTTCTGCGAGTCGCCCACCACCGGACCGGCGTTGATGATGCTCGTGGCATTCGCCGAGAGCGACTTGCCGTTGGCGTGCTGCCACGCTTCGAGCGCGTACAGCGACGTGCGCTTCGAGAGCGAGTACACCTGCGCCAGCGAGACCTGATGATAGGTCGCGGCATCGTTGATGCCGTTGGCCTTCGACGCTGCCGTGTAGCTGTACGCGGCGGCCAGACGCCACTGCGGTGCCACGATCCACGAGGCATGCACGCCGGCCGTGTTGAAGATTGCCGTGTCGTGGAACAGCGACGCGGCACCCGGCTTGTACTGCACGTTGCTGTAGCTCGCGCCGAAGGTCAGGCCACCAATGGTGTACACACCGGCGAACGCAATGTGTTGCAGCACGTCGGCCGTGACGTAACCCTGATTGACGGCCGAGGTGCCGTACGTGCCGGTCGATGCACTGTTCCAGCTCGTGCCGCCGCCACCCACGTTGTTCATGCGCAGGTAACCCGCCGCCAACGACAGCGGGCCGCCGTCATAACGCAACGCGCCGGAATACGTGTTGCCCTTGCTGAAGGCGCCCGGTTGTCCGCCGAAACCGTATTGCAGGCTGGCCGTCACGCCCCACAGCACCGGCGACGTGTACGTCACCGAGTTGTTGATGCGGATGGTCGTATCCAGACCGTCGATATCGCCCGGGTGTGCGCCGGTTGCGCCCGTGACGTAGGCGACCGGGCCGATCGTGCCGACCATCAGGTAGTACGGCGTGTACTGACGGCCGATAGTGACCGTGCCGATGGTGTCGTTCTTCAGGCCCACGAAGGCCTGACGATTGAACATCACGCCCGCCGAGCTGAAGGCGCCCGTGTTGACGTCAAAGCCGTTTTCCAACTGGAACAGCGCCTTGGTGCCGCCGCCCAGATCTTCGGTGCCACGAATGCCCCAGCGGCTGCCTGCCAGGTTGCCGTTGCGCAGATACGTGTTGGACTTGCCGTTCTGGTTGCTGCTGTACGTCAACGCATCGTCGACGATCCCGTACAACGTGACGTTCGATTGTGCGAACGCCGGTACGGCGCCGGCGGCGAGCCCGGCCAATGCGAGCCCGGCAATCAGTTTCGTTTGTCTCACGACATCTCCTCAGGTGGTGTGTTTTCTTGTGTTTCTGAAATTACGGTGCATCGGTGCTTCAGTACTTCGGGACTTCGGATACCGCGTGTGCAGGGTTCAGAAGCCGGTTCAAAAGCGCGGTGCCTTGCCGCTCCAGCCGGGTTGGTACTTGCGCATCTGAACCGCGTCGTTACGGGTGCGAACCCCGCAACGCAGGTACTGCTCGTGCAGCTTGGCCAACTGGTCCTGATCGATTTCGAGCCCGAGCCCCGGGGCCTTCGTGAGCGCCACTGCGCCGTTGCGGATCGCGATCTTGCCGCCGCGCACGACTTCCTCGTCGGCCGCCTGCCACGGGTAATGCGTGTCGCAGGCATACGACAGGCGCGGCACGCTCGCGGCCAGATGCGTCATGGCCATCAGGCTGATGCCAAGGTGCGAGTTGGAGTGCATGGAGAGGCCGAGATCGAACGTCTCGCACATGCGGGCGAGCACTTGCGTGTCGCGCAGGCCGCCCCAGTAGTGGTGGTCGGACAGAATGATCTGCGCGCCGTTGACGCGCACGTTCTCGCGGAACTGGCGCAGATCGGTCACGACCATGTTGGTCGCGAGCGGCATGCCGGTCGCGCGATGCAGCTCGGCCATGCCTTCGAGCGTGGGCGTCGGGTCCTCGTAGTACTCGAGATCGCCCTCCAGCTCGCGGCCCATCCGGATCGCCGTGGCGAGCGACCAGTTGCCGTTCGGATCGATACGCAATGGCTTGTCGGGGAAGGCGCGTTTGAGCGCCTTGAGGCACTTCACTTCTTCGTTCGGATCGAGCGCACCGGCCTTGAGCTTGATGCTGCCGAAGCCGTAGGTGTCGATCATGGTGCGGGCTTGCGCGACCAGTTGCGTGGCGTCGAGCGTCTCGCCCCAAGGGTCGGGCGCATACGGGTTGTCGATGTGCTGGGCGTACTTGAAAAACAGGTACGCGCTGTACTGCACCTCGTTGCGTACAGCGCCACCGAGCAATTCGACCAGCGGAATGCCGAGATGCCGGGCTTGCAAATCGAGGAACGGCACTTCGAAGGCGGAGTAGATTTTCTCGGCGTCCTTGCGCGGGTCAGTGCCCGGTGCCAACTCGTACTCGACGCGCTCACCGCCCACGCCACGCGCGACCACCGCCGCCACCCGGGCACGCAGGCCGTTGGTGTCGAACGGGTCCATGCCGATCAGATGCTCGCGGGTGTTTTGCAGCAGCGTGAGCACCGGCGCGTCGCCATACGTCTCGCCCAGCCCGACGTGCCCGTTATCGGTCTCGATTTCGATGATGGTGCGCAGTGCGTAGGGCTCGTGGATGCCGGCCGCGTTGAGCAGCGGCGGGTCGCGAAAGGCAATCGGGGTGATGGTGATGCGCTGGATTTTCACGGTGTCTCGGCCTCTTCTGCGGCACCGCAATCTGCGGTGCGCTGATATCTTTTACGTCATCGTATGACTGGCCGTAATTTAGGTGACGCATCCGGCGTCTCTCTATCGGTGTTTCCCCTGATCGTTACTGCTATTCGCTGTTGAAATAAGGCTTTAAACGCAATAAAAACAAAGGTGTCTCGTCATCCTAGGGAAATCTCTGACATGTTTCGCGGCGTCTCCTAATTGCAAAATGACAACGTCAGTCATATGATGACTTACGAGAAATTTAACCAAAAGAGGAGACAGCATGGCCTTCAGCCGCAGGGGATTCTGGCAACGCACGCTAGGCGCACTGGCATGTGCCGCCGTAGTGGGGAGCATCGCGAACACCGCCGCTGCCGCGCCGGTGACGCTCAACATCGTGGACGTGGCGGGCAACCTCGCGCTCACGCAGAAGGGCTTCGAAGCGTTCCGCGACAAGTACCCGGATCTGGTCTCCCGGATCACCTTCACCAACGCACCGGCCCCGCAACTGCCGGGCAAGATCAAGGCCATGCAGGCCGCGGGCCGCGCCGACATCGACATCGTGCTGACCGGCACCGATGCGCTCGCCGCCGGTATCCAGCAAAACCTCTGGCAACGTCTGCTGCCCGACTACAGCGCGCAACTGCCGGGCGTGCTCGACAAGTACGCGCCGAACGTGCGCGCGATGCAGGAACTCTCGAAGGGCTATGGCCTTACCGTGACCTTCATGCCGGCCGGCCCGCTGGTGGAATTCAACCCGGCCAAGGTGAGCAACCCGCCGAAGACGCCTGCTGAGCTGCTCGCGTGGTGCAAGGCGAACCCGGGCAAGCTGATTTACGCACGTCCGGCCAACTCCGGCCCGGGCCGCACGTTCCTGATGGGCCTGCCGTACCTGCTCGGCGACAAGGATCCGCATGATCCGATCAAGGGCTGGGACAAGACGTGGGCGTTCCTGAAAGAACTCGATTCGTGCATTCCGTACTACCCGGGCGGTACGTCGGCCGTGATGAAGGAACTGGGCGAAGGCAGCCGCGACATGACGCTGACGGTCACGGGCTGGGACATCAACCCGCGCGCGCTGGGTATCGTGCCGGCGAGCTTCAAGGTGCAGGCGTTCGACAAGTTCACGTGGGTGAACGACGCGCATTACATGGTCGTACCGAAGGGCGTGCCGAAGGAAAAGATGGACGTGATCATCAAGCTGATCAACTTCATGCTTGAGCCGGCACAGCAGGCGCTGACCTACGACGATGGCTACTTCTATCCGGGCCCTGCCGTGAAGGACGTGCCGCTCACCGCCGCGCCTGCGAAGAGTCAGGAAGTGATCGCCAAGTATGGCCGTCCCGAGTACACCAAGCTGATCGCGGACTTCCCGCACGCCGTGCCGCTCGACGCTACCGCGATGGTGGCGGCCTTCCAGAAGTGGGATGCCGAGATCGGCGCTCTGAAGTCGAAGTAACTTGGCCGATTCACAAGGGTTTCGTCATGAAGCACAACTTTCAGCACCTGCGCCTCGACAACGTTGCGCGTAGTTTCACCAACGCCGAAGGCCAGTCCGTTGCCGCACTGAACGGGCTGGACCTGACGATCGAGCGGGGCGAGTTCATCGCCTTGCTCGGCCCGTCGGGCTGCGGCAAGTCCACGGCGCTCAACTGCATTGCCGGGCTCACGCCGCTCACGGGCGGCGCGATCTGGCTCGACGACGAGCGCATCGACGTACTGCCCAGCGAGAAGCGCGGCTTCGGCATGGTGTTTCAGAACTACGCGCTGTTTCCGCACATGACCGTGCTTGAGAACGTGGGCTTCGGCCTGCGCATGCGCGGTGTGCCACGTGCCGAGATCGAGAAGCGCTCGCGCGACGCCCTGCAACTCGTGCAACTCGTGGGGCACGAGCGCAAGCTGCCCGGCCAGCTCTCGGGCGGCCAGCAGCAGCGCGTGGCCATTGCGCGCGCCATCGTGATCGAGCCGCCGGTGGTGCTGATGGACGAACCCTTGTCGAATCTCGACGCGAAACTGCGTATCGAGATGCGCGCCGAGATTCGCCGCATTCACGGCAAGCTCGACCGCGCCACGATCTACGTCACGCACGATCAGGACGAGGCGCTGTCGATGGCCGATCGCATCGTCGTGATGAAAGAAGGCGTGGTGCAGCAGATCGGTATCCCGCGCGACGTCTATTGCCGTCCGCGCAATCTGCACGTGGCGCGTTTCATGGGTTATCGCAACGTGCTGGACTTCTCCGTCACGTCGACGCAGGGCGATCACGCCCGTGTGTCGGCGGGCGGTGCGTCGTTCGAGGGCGTGCTGATGGAATCGCCGAACGGCGGCAAGGTCAGCGTGGCGATTCGTCCCGATGACTTCGAACGCGCTCAGGCGGCCAACGACAACGCCTTCGAGGTCGTGGTGGAAACCGTGGAATACGGTGGTCATGACTCACTGCTGCGCGTGGCCTCGCCGTTCGGTCCGCTGTATGCGCGCCTGCCCGGCGACTTCGCCGTGGGTGAGCGCGTGCCGCTGCACGTGCCGGCCGATCGCACGCTGGTCTATGCCGGAGAGCGCGCATGAGTGCCGCCACGTCTTCGGCACCGGCGAGCGAGCGCAGTGAGCGCGGGATGCGCTTTGATGCGCGCGGCTGGCTGGTCGTCCCGGCGCTGGCGGTGTTGGTGGCGATGTTCGTGTATCCGTTCGCCTATGGCTTGTTCCTGTCGTTCCAGCCCATGGAAGGCGGCGGGGTGTTCGCGAACTATCTCAAGTTCTTCACCGAATCCACGCTCTGGCCGACCGTCTGGATCACGCTCAAGCTCGCGGTGCCAGCCACGCTGATCAACGTGGGTATGTCGATTCCGGCAGCGTTTGCGCTGCGTCGCAACACACCGGCGGCCAAGTTCGTGACGATGCTGCTGGTCGTGCCGGTCACGCTCGGGACGGTGCTGATTGCCGACGGCATGTTGACGTACTACGGGCCGAACGGCTGGTTTCCGCAGGCGCTGCACGCGTTGCATCTGTATAGCGACGAAGTGCGCCTGACGCACAACTACTGGGGCGTGCTGATCTCGCTGGTGATCTCGGGCTTTCCGTTCGCGTTCCTGCTGATTCTGTCGTACGTCACGGGGATCGACCCGACGCTCGCCCGCGCGGCAGGCACGCTCGGCGCCGGACCGTGGGAACAGTTCCGGCTGATCTATCTGCCGCTGCTGGTGCCGGGGCTGACGATGGCGGCGTGTCTGTCGTTCGTGCAGGCGTTCTCGGTGTTCCCGTCGGCGGTGCTGCTTGGCGTGCCGGCCGGTGCCACGCGGGTGGTGTCGATTGCGGCGTACGAAGCCGCGTTCGAGAGCTACGACTATTCGCTCGCCTCGTGCGTGGCGATCGTGATGGGCTTTGTGCAACTGCTGATCGTGGCGGGCATGCTCGGTGCACGCCGGGCGTTCTACAGCGGTCCGACCTCGGGAGGCAAAGGATGAGCGCCGCAGACAAACCTCTGGCCGGTGCCATGGCCGTGCAGAACGGAGACTTCATGACCACGCCGTCATCCGCGGGCAATACCACCGCTTCTCGCGAAGCGAAAGCCACACGCCGCCAGTCGCGCCAGTCCCGCCGCGAAGGGCCGGGTGCCCGTATCTGGCGTGTGCTGGTGTGGGGCGCGATGATCTTCTTCCTCGTGAACGTGGGCCTGATGATTGCCACCGTCACGATGAACTCGGTGGCCACACGCTGGTTCGGCACGCCGCTGCCCGAGAGCTTCACGCTGCATTGGTATGCGCAGGCGTGGAACGACTTTCAACTGGCCAACGTGCTGTGGGTGACGTTCGAAGTGGTGGGCGCAGTGGTGTTGCTGTCGATTGCGCTGGGTGTGCCTGCCGCGTATGCGTTGGCGCGTGCGCAGTTCCCGGGCAAGCGCATTGCGATGCTGGTGTTTCTGCTGCCGCTGATGGTGCCGCCGGTGACGTACGGTATTCCGATGGCGACGGTGCTCTACAAGATCGGCCTTGGCGGCACGCTCTCGGGCGTGATTCTCGCGAACCTCGTGCCGTCGCTGCCGTTCGTGATTCTGGTGATGACGCCGTTCATCGAGCAGATCGATCCGAATCTCGAAGCGGCCGCTCGCATCTTCGGCGCGAACACGTTCAAGTACTTCCGTCACGTACTGCTGCCGCTGCTGGTGCCGGGCATGCTCGCGGCGGGCCTGCTGGTGCTGGTGCGCACCATCGGCATGTTCGAGCTGACGTTCTTCACGGCGGGGCCCGATACGCAGACGCTGGTGGTGGCGTTGTACTACGCGGTGTTTTCTACCGGCGTGCGAGCGCCGCAGTCGATTGATGCGATGGCCATGATCTATATGGCGATCACCTTGCTGTGGGTGCTCATCGCGCTGCAATTCGTGAGCCCGACGCAGTTGGTCAGCCGCGTGAAGGAAGCGCCAAAGGGCGAGTAGACGAAAGCAACGAAAAGGTAGTTTGTCAGGCAGGTGCGCCGAATATCCCCCGGCGCGGCCTGCCCGGTGACGGCCATCCGAGGGGGCTCGGATGGCCGTTGTCGTTTGCGGCGACGAAATGCAAATGCTGCACTGCACCTAAAGGTGTGGCGCAAAGCGGCCACGGGCGTTGGTGACAAGCGGAAAATATCGATAGCTCGCGATGGAATAAAGCGCTGCGGGCGAACGTTCTGTGAATGTCGACACCGACAATTACCTGAGGAGCCAATCTGATGAACCAACGTCAATCGATGTCCGCTGTTCTGACCGCTCTCGTCGTCGCCGCCGGCGCGTTTGCCGCCACCGCTGCGCACGCGGAAGCCCCGTTCAAAACCTCGAACGGCATGCTGGTCGACGGCCAGAACCGTACCGTCTACACGTTCGACAAGGATGTGGCCGGCAGCGGCAAGAGCACCTGCAACGGCCCGTGTGCCGAGGCCTGGCCGCCGGTGATGGCCATGTCGGGCGCGGCAGCCGAAGGCAACTATACGATCATCACGCGTGACGACGGCATGAAGCAATGGGCCTACAAGGGCAAGCCGATGTATCTGTTCACGAAAGACGCTGCCCCCGGCGACATGAAGGGCGACGGCTTCAAGGACGTGTGGCACGCCATCAAGCCCTGAGTGAAGTGAAGGAAGTGAATTTGGTGAGCGAGGCGTTGGGGTGTCTGAACCATTTCACGCAGGTGACCCAACACCGGCTGGGCGAAGCGGGAGGCCGCGGATGCGAACTCCCGTCGGGCAGGTTTCGCGGCGGCTCAGTATAATTTCGCGGCGTACGCTGGCGGTCATCGCCAGCGACGCTTCGGACTGGCTTGCCGCCAGGCACCCTCCGCCAGGAAATTCGCCGATGACCGGTCAGGATTTGCCCAGCATGCTCCCGGGTCTGCTGCCTCGCCTCTGGGCATTCGCTCTGCGCATCGCGGGCGATCGTCACGATGCCGAAGACCTCGTGCAACGCGCCTGCGTGCATGCGCTTGAGCGCGTGCATCAATGGCAGCCCGGTACGTCGGCATTGAGCTGGATGTACAGCATCGTGCATACCACCTGGATCAACGAGATTCGCTCGCGCCGCGTGCGCTCGCGCGGCAGCCTCGCGTGGGAAGACGCCGACGTGGAAACGGTGCCCGATTTGCACGCCGCGACGCCGGAAGATCTCGCGAGCTATCACCAGGTATTCGGCGCCGTCGATCAGTTGCCAGAGGCGCAACGTCTCGTGGTGCTGCTCGTCGCGGTCGAAGGCCTGAGCTATCAGGAGGCCGCACAGGTGCTCGACGTGCCCATCGGCACCGTCATGAGCCGTCTGTCACGCGCTCGCCGCACCATCGGCGACCGGTTCCGCAACCCTGAGGGGCAACCCCGCCGGATCGATAACACTGCTGGCGCACGTGAGGAGGACGCGTGATGAACGAAGACGATATCCGCCTGCTCGCGTACGTCGATAACGAACTGGCCCCGGCCGAACGCGCCGAAGTCGAAGCCGCGCTGGCCGCATCGCCGGTGCTGGCCGAAGTGGTGGCTTCGCTGCGCGCATCGCGCCTGCCATATCGCGAAACCTTCGCGTCGCAATCACTGCCCCCGGTTCCCAAAAGTCTGAGTGCCAATCTCGACGCCCTGCTGCGTGCGCATGCACAACGTCAGCCGATGGCGCCGGGTGTCGCGGCGCATGACGCCGGTGGCATGGCGCGACCGGCGGCCACTGTCGCGAATGACGAACCGCCCGTATCGTTGGCTTCGTCGGCGTCAGCTAACACGTCGGCACCGGGGCGTCGTGTGCGTCCGTGGTGGCTGGCCGCAGCCTTTGCGGCGGGGGTTGCCGCGACGGCGGTCACCATGCCGTTGCTGCCGGGCGTTTTGCAGAAAGCCGGACTCGGCGGCGCGGTGCTGACCAGTGCCACGACACCGCCGCCGAAATCGCCGCAAGGGGTGACGTGGGTGCGTGCCGCCGCCGAGTATCAGCAACTCTATGCGCGGGATACCGTCGCGTCGACGCATGTGGACGACGGCGACACCGCGCGCACCGTGGCGGACATTCAGCGCGACGACAAGCTCGATATCCGCGTGCCCGATCTGAAGGCGCAAGGCTTGACGTTCAAGCGCGTGCAACGGCTGCGCTGGCAGGATCGTGCGCTGGTTCAGATGGTGTATCTGCCCGAGAAGGGCGACCCGATTGCGCTGTGTGTGGTGAAGGACCCGCGCCCCGATCAGGGGGTGGCCGAGCAGCACATCGACCGCATGGGTGTGGTCACGTGGCGCAAGGGGCAGGTCGGTTATGCCCTGATCGGTGCGCCGGGTTCGGCGGACCTGAAAGCGATTGCGAGCGCACTCGCCGAAGGGCCGGTGACGCCGTTGTACGGCTGGCTGATGTCACCGGGAATGCCGGAGGCCGCGGGCGAAAGCCCGGCCTCCTGAGTCATCAAAGCGACAAGATGTTCGGCAGCAGCGGCCGGTTGAGCCGCTGACTCCACCACTTCAGCGCTTCGCCCATACGCTCGGTACGCCATGCCAGCCAGAATGTCTCGGGCGGGCGGGGCTCCTCGACCTGCAATTCCACCAGCGCGCCGCGCGTGAGCTCCGCACACACGCAGGCGCGCGGCAGAAAACCGTGCCCTAGTCCTGCCAACTGCGCCGCAATCTTCGCCTGCATGCCGGGCACGGTAATCCGGCGCTGACCCAGCAACAGTCCCACTGAACGATCGGCCAGCGAGCGCGCCCCGTCGCCCACGACGATCGCGGTGTTCTCCAGCAGATCGTCCCGCGTGAGCGGGCGTCCCAGCTTGGTGAATGGGTGGGTGGCGCTCACGCAGAACGCGAAATCCAGCGTGCCGATCGCCACGGCCTTGTAGCCACCGCTTGCCGGTCCTTCCCCGGCGGCCACGACCAGATCGGCCCGCCCTTCCCGCAACAACTCCCACGTACCCGTGAGCGTCTCCGTGCCAATGCGCAGGCGTGTGCCGCATCGTAGGTCTTCGAAGGCGCAGATATCGGGATTGAAGGCGCTCGTGGGGATCAGCGAGTCGTGTACCAGCCGGATTTCCGCCTCGTAGCCGGTGGCGATTTGCCGCATGCGCGATTCGAGCTGGCCCGCAGCCGCGAGCAGCCAGCGGCCCTCCTTGAGCATTTCCTGTCCCGCGTCGGTGAGCGTGACCCTCGGGCCGTTGCGCACGAATAGCGCAATGCCGAGCTGATCTTCCAGCTTGGAGACGGCGTAAGAGATGGTCGACGGCACCTTGTGCAGCCGCTCGGCGGCGGCGGCAAACGAGCCGTAGCGCGCGATGGCATCGACGATTTCGATGGCTTCCAGAGACAGTTTGAGCACGGGTGAATCTCCAAAATTTCCATCATCGAAATTTTCGATGATAAGTCGACAAAACCTTCAACCTCGCGGGCCTTGATTCCGACGAAACTTCTTCCAACGCGGCGGGAAACACAGACGAAAGCATACATGAGCCGCCGATGTTGATTTAGTGAATTTTATCGAACAGCAAGACGCAATTTCCCGTTCATTTTTTCTTTTTCTGACATTAGGAGACTTACCATGGCCCTCACCAAACCCGTCGCTGTTGCCAAGCCCGGTGCTCTGTTGCTCACGCCGCAGGACCACACGCTGATCATGATCGACTTCCAGTCGCAAATGGCCTTCGCTACGCACTCCATCGACGCCGTCACGCTGCGTAACAACGCGGCGCTGGTCGCGAACGCTGCTGCCGGTTTCGGCGTGTCCACGATCCTCACCACCGTGGCCGAAAAGAGCTTCAGCGGCCCGATGTTCGACGAAGTGACGGCACCGTTCCCCGGTCAGGCGATGCTGGACCGCACCTCGATGAATACGTGGGAGGACGAGGGCGTGATCCGCCGCGTGAACGAGATCGGCAAGTCGCGCATCGTGCTGGCGGGCCTGTGGACCGGCGTGTGCATCGTCGGGCCGGCTCTCTCGGCGATCGATCAGGGCTTCGAGGTGTATGTGATCACCGACGCCAGCGGCGATGTATCGACCGAGGCCCATGAGCGTGCCGTCGAGCGCATGATTCAGGCGGGCGCCCGCCCGATGACGGCCTTGCAGTATCTGCTTGAGTTGCAACGCGACTGGGCGCGCACCGACACGTACGACATGACCACGGGTATCGCGAAGAAGTGGGGTGGCTCGTACGGTATCGGCATCAACTACGCCAAGACGATGTTCAACGCCCACGAAGCCTGAGCCGGAGCGTCACAATGAAGCCCTACCTTCTGTCACTGGCCATCGGGATGCTCGTTGGCGTGATCTACGCGCTGTTCCACGTGCGCTCACCGGCCCCGCCGGTCATCGCTCTGGTAGGGCTTCTCGGGATTCTGCTCGGCGAGCAGATCCCGCCGCTCGTCAAAGGGTGGGTCAAGCCTGAGACTGTGACGACCTCGTGGTTGCGCCAGCAGGTCAAGCCGCATGTGTTCGGCGAATTGCCGCGCTGCGACAAGACCGACGTCGCGGCCACGCCCTCCACGCCCTCCACGCCTTCCACGCAGAAAGACCGCACCTGATCCTCGCGGTATCGCGACGCTCCACTTCGTCAAGCCAAGGAAACCGACATGCACGATACGACTGCCTCGACTGCCTCGACCACCTCGACTGCCCCCGACCTCATCCTGCACAACGGACGCTTCACTACGCTGGACCGCACCAATCCGACGGCGAGCGCCGTGGCCATCAAGGACGGCCGTTTCGTGCGCGTTGGCCGCGCCGAAGACGTGCTGCCGCTTGCCGGCAGCGCCACCCGAGTGGTCAATCTGCAAGGCAAGCCGGTATTGCCCGGTCTGATCGACAACCACCTGCACATCATTCGCGGCGGGCTCAACTTCAATTTGGAATTGCGCTGGGACGGCGTGCGCAGTCTGGCCGACGCCATGGGCATGCTCAAGCGTCAGGTGGCGATCACGCCCGCCCCGCAATGGGTGCGCGTGGTGGGTGGTTTCACCGAACACCAGTTTGTCGAGAAACGCCTGCCGACCATCGCGGAACTCAACGCGGTGGCCCCGGATACCCCCGTCTTTATCCTGCATCTTTACGACCGTGCGCTGCTCAACGGTGCCGCTCTACGTGCGGTGGGCTACACGCGAGATACCCCTGCGCCGCCGGGCGGCGAGATCGTGCGAGACAGCGCAGGCAACCCGACGGGGCTGCTGCTTGCCAAGCCGAACGCGTCCATCCTTTACGCCACGCTGGCCAAGGGCCCGAAGCTGCCGCTGGAGTATCAGGTCAACTCCACGCGCCACTTCATGCGTGAGCTCAACCGTCTGGGTGTGACCGGCGCCATCGACGCAGGCGGCGGATTTCAGAACTACCCCGAGGACTATCAGGTGATCCAGCAGTTGGCCGATGCGGGCCAACTCACGATCCGGCTGGCCTACAACCTGTTCACGCAAAAGCCGAAGCAGGAGAAGGAAGACTTTCTGAACTGGACTGCGACGTCCACGTACAAGCAGGGCGACGATTACTTCCGCCATAACGGCGCGGGCGAGATGCTGGTGTTTTCCGCGGCCGACTTCGAAGACTTCCGTCAGCCGCGCCCGGACATGGCGCCCGAGATGGAGGGCGAACTCGAAGAGGTGGTGCGCGTGCTCGCGCAGAACCGCTGGCCGTGGCGTCTGCACGCGACTTACGACGAAACCATCGAACGTGCGCTCGACGTGTTCGAGAAGGTCAACCAAGACACGCCGCTCGAAGGCCTGAACTGGTTCTTCGACCACTGCGAGACGATCTCCGAGAAATCGATCGACCGCATCGCAGCCCTCGGCGGCGGCATTGCCGTGCAGCACCGGATGGCGTATCAGGGCGAGTATTTCGTCGAGCGCTACGGCGCGGGTGCGGCCGAGGCCACGCCGCCCGTCAAGCGGATGTTGGAGAAGGGTGTGAACGTGTCCGCCGGTACCGACGCGACGCGTGTGGCGAGCTACAACCCGTGGGTATCGCTGTCGTGGCTGGTCACGGGCAAGACCGTGGGCGGCATGCAGCTTTACCCGCAGGCGAACTGCGTGGACCGCGAGACCGCGTTGCGCATGTGGACCGAGAAGGTCACATGGTTCTCCAACGAAGTCGGCAAGAAGGGCCGCATCGAGGCAGGCCAGTTGGCCGACCTGATCGTGCCCGACCGCGACTTCTTCGGCTGCCCCGAATCGGACATCGCCGACACGACGGCACTGCTCACCATGGTCGGCGGCAAGGTCGTCTACGGTGCGGGTCCGTTCGCGTCGCTCGACGAAGGCACGCCGCCGGTGGCCATGCCCGACTGGTCGCCTGCACGCACCTTCGGCGGCTACGCCGGTTGGGCCGACAAGGAAGCGCCGGCAAATGGCACGCCCATGCAAAAGGCGCTGCACAACGCCGCAGCGGCCTGCGCCTGCGCCAACAACTGCAACGTGCACGCGCATCAGCACGCCACGGCGTGGAGCAGCAAGCTGCCGGTCTCCGATCTGAAGGGCTTCTGGGGCGCATTGGGTTGTGCCTGCTGGGCGGTGTGACGATGGCCACGTCGACCCTTGCGCGTTGGCAACCCGCGCCAGCCTTGCGGTGGATTGCCCTGCTGTTGTTGTGCGCCGCCTACTTGCAGGGCGGCTTGGATAAGGCGATGGACTTCAGTGGGGCCATCGCCGAGATGCAGCACTTCGGCGTGTCGCCGGCGGCGCCGATGGCTGCTGCGGTCATCGTGCTTGAGTTGGGCGCGTCCGCACTCATCCTCACGGGCGTCTACCGCTGGCTCGGTGCCGTGGCGCTGGCGGCGTTCACGCTGTTCGCGACGTTCGTGGCCCTTCGTTTCTGGGAGATGCCGCAGCCCGGGCGCTTCATGGCCGAGAACGCATTCTTCGAGCATCTGGGTTTGGTTGGCGGTTTTCTGCTGGTGGCATGGCACGACTGGAAGTCACGTGCGGATGCCTGAACGACAACGGTAAATGCTTCGTTTTTTCGATCTTGTTTCCTCACCTATTTGGAACGCATCATGACGACTCTGACACTGCGCGACGGCACCGAGCTTTACTACAAGGACTGGGGTTCGGGCCAGCCCATCCTCTTCAGTCACGGCTGGCCGCTGAGCGCCGACATGTGGGACGCGCAAATGCTGTTTTTCGCCGAACGCGGCTACCGCGCCATCGCGTTCGATCGCCGGGGTTTCGGCCGGTCGAGCCAGCCGTGGACCGGCTACGACTACGACACGTTCGCCGACGACATTGCGGAACTCATCGAAGCGCTCGATCTGAAGGACGTGATCCTCGCGGGCTTCTCGATGGGCGGGGGCGACGTCACGCGCTACATCGCACGCAAAGGCAGTTCACGGATTGCCAAGCTGGCGCTCATCAGCGCGGTGACGCCGTTGTTCGTCAAGACGGCGGACCACCCGCAGGGCCCCGATGCCTCGCTTTTCGCCGGGATCCGCGCAGGGCTTGCCGCCGACCGCCCGCAGTTTCTCGATGACTTCAGCACCGTTTTTTACGGCACCAATCGTCCGGGCGCCAAGGTGTCGCAGGGTGTCTTGAAGCAGACGTTGCAGATCGCGTTGCAGGCGTCGATCAAAGCCACCATCGATTGCGTGACCGCTTTCTCTGAAACGGACTTCCGTCCTGACATGGCGAAGATCGACGTGCCTACGCTCGTGATCCACGGTGACGACGATCAAGTCGTGCCGATGGAAGCCACAGGCAAGCTCGCGGCGGAGATGATCAAGGGCGCACAGTTCAAGGTGTACGCCGGCGCGCCGCACGCTACCGCCAGCACGCACGCCGATCAGCTCAACGCCGACCTGCTGGCGTTCATCCGAGGCTAAGAGGCCAAGGGGCCAAGGGGCCTGTGCCCCGAGGGTTCGGCTTAACCCGTCAGGCGTTGAGCCGCACCCCTTACCGAGACACTTACATGACCACGTCATCCACGCCGATTCAGGTTCACGACAACCCGTCGAAGCACCGCTTCGAATATCTGGCACAGGGCGAGCACGCCGTTGCGATTTATTCGATCGAAGGCAACGTCATCACGTTCATCCATACGCTGGTGCCCGATGCGCTGCGTGGGCAGGGGATCGCGACGAAGCTGGTGCTCGCGGGACTCGCCTCTGCGCGTGAGCGCGGACTGCGGGTCATTCCGCAGTGCCCTGTCTTTGCGGCCTACATGCGCGCTCATCCCGAGACGCACGATTTGCTGGCTGAGGAAGGCCGCGTGTTGTTGGGCCTCTGATAATCAATAGACGCCGGACCTTACGACGATACGGAGCTGTCATGACATCGCCTGCTGCCACCGATTCAGTTGACGTCCAACATCCCCGGGTTCGACTGCTCGGAGGTGCCTATTCCGCACGCGCGTTCGAGATTCGCGACTTCCTGAGCCGAAGCGTAGTCACCTACGATTGGGTCGAGCTGGACGAGGCCGCCGCGCGCCGCATTCCCGGTATCCGCGGGCTGGACGATCCGGGCCTGCCAGTGTGTGAATTTCCCGACGGCACGCGATTGTTCAATCCGAGCGTTGCTGACGTCGCCAAGCGGCTGGGGTGGGTGGAAAAGCCCCGCCGAAAGGCATACGACGTGTCGATCTACGGTGCCGGTCCGGCCGGGCTGAGCGCGGCGGTGTATGCCGCATCCGAAGGCTTGAGTACCGTGCTCGTCGAGCGCGATGCGATCGGTGGACAGGCGGGCAACTCGTCGCTGATCGAGAACTATCTGGGCTTTCCGCAGGGCATCAGTGGCAGCGAATTGGCCGAGCGAGCACGCCAGCAGGCGGTGCGCTTCGGCGCGGAGATTCTTCGGCTGCGCGAAGGTATCTATGCCGTCTTTGGCGACGGTGGTATTCACGTCGATCTGGCCGACGGCACACAGCTTTGCGCGAGCACCAACATCTGCGCGACCGGCATCGAATGGCGTCGGCTTGGCTTGCCGGACGAGGCGCGATTGCAGGGACTGGGTCTCTTTTACGGCGCAGGCGCGAGCGAGGCCCCCATGTGCACCGGCGAGACGGTGTATGTCGTGGGTGGCGGCAACTCGGCAGGGCAGGCGTCCATTCATCTGGCCGCTTACGCCCGCGAAGTCGTCATTCTGGTGCGTGGCGCGCGCTTGGCGGATACGCTGTCCAATTATCTGATTCAGAAGATACAGGGCACGCCCAACATTCGGGTGGTCGTGGGCTGTGAAGTGAGCGCGCTGCATGGCGGCAATTTTCTGGAAGCGATCACGGTTCGCGAGCGCGAGAGCGGCGACGAGCAGGTGCTGGCGACGCATCATCTGTTCGTCTGTATCGGCGGACTGCCCAATACCGATTGGGCACGCGACACGGCCATCGCGCGCGACGGGTCCGGTTATCTCGTCACGGGGCCCGACCTCACGCCAGCGATGCTGACAGCCGCGCGCTGGCCGCTGGCGCGTGCGCCGTTTCCACTCGAAACCAGCGTGCCCGGTTCGTTCGCCGTGGGGGACGTGCGGCACGGTTCGATGAAGCGCGTCGCGTCCGCGGTGGGCGAAGGCGCGATGGCTGTTGCATTTATCCACCAGCATCTCGCAACTCTTTGAGGAGAGATCGCCATGTCCAAACGTTGCACGCATACCGACAGCATTCAACACGTCACACCCAGCGCGCTGGGTTGTGAAGAGTGTCTGAAATCCGGCAGCCGCTGGGTGCATTTGCGACTGTGTCGCACCTGCGGCCATGTGGGCTGTTGCGACGACTCCCCCAACCGCCACGCGAACGCGCACTTCCACGAAACCGGCCATCCCATCATCGAAGGTTATGACCCGCCGGAAGGTTGGGGCTGGTGTTATGTCGATCGCGTCATGCTGGATCTGGGTGACGATACAACGCCACAAAACGGGCCGATCCCGCGCTACGTCTAAATCATCTGAATGACCCGAAGAGGTTTTCATGCAACTTGAAGAATCCACGCCCTCCGTCGATCCGCGCGATCCGTCGCTGCGCAGCGCCTCGCTGGACGATCTGTCAGCCCGCCGCCTGCCACGCCCCGACAGTGTGACGGCGGTCATCGAGCATCACGTGCGGGCGGAATCCGTCGCGGCGTACGAGCAGTGGCTCAAGCGCATCGTCCCCATCGCGGAGCGCTTTCCGGGGCATCGCGGGGTCCATGTCCTTCGTCCCGTGCCGGGTTCGACGGTCTATACCGTGACGCTGCGCTTTGACTCGCTGCCGCACGCCGAAGACTGGTTCCAGTCGGATGCGCGGCAAACGCTGCTGAGTGAAGTCACGCCGTTTCTCGCGCGCGACGAGCAGCGCCAGACTGTGACGGGGCTTGAATTCTGGTTTCACCCGGCGCCGGGGCAAAAGCCCGCCAAGCGCTACAAGCAATTTCTGTTGACGCTATCGGTGATTTTTCCGCTGACGATGATCGTGCCGCTTCCCGTGCGCTGGCTCGCGTTGCAGCTACCGTGGCTCGACAACTTCGTCGTGACGAAGCTGCTGGCGGCGGCGATCATTGTGGGACTGATGACGTACGTCATCATGCCGCGTGTGACACGCGCGGCTGCACGATGGTTGTACGAGTGAAGTGAAAGGTGCGTGGCGCAGCGACTCGTTCAAGCCGGGTCGCTGCGCCACGGGTGTCAACGCGTTAGATTTCGCGTCAGGCTTGCTTCATCGTGTTAGCGCACCATCGACCAGACGCCACAGACTGAGCGGATTGTCTTGACGCAGGGCGTCCGGCAGCAGCGCATCGGGCAGGTCCTGATAGCAGACCGGGCGCAGGAAGCGATCGATCGCCGTGGCACCGACGGACGTGAACATCGCGTTCGACGTGGCCGGGAACGGGCCGCCGTGCACCATCGCATGACACACTTCGACGCCGGTCGGAAAACCGTTCGCGAGAATACGTCCGGCGCGGCGCTCCAGACTCGGCAGCAGACGGCGTGCCGTCTCCACGTCGCCTGCGTCGAGTTGCAGCGTGGCGGTGAGTTGGCCTTCGAGACGCTCGGTGATCGCGATCATCTCGTCGACACTCTCACAGGCAATGACGACCGACGCCGGGCCAAACACCTCGTCGTGCAGCGCCGGTGTGGCGAGAAACGCCGCCGCCGTCGTGCGGAAGAGGGCCGCTTGCCCCTGACATCCCGTGCCTGCCTGTCCGCGCGCCACCAGCGACACATTGCCCTCATCGGCCAGACGTGCGACGCCCTTGTCGTAAGCCTGATGAATGCCCGCCGTCAGCATCGTGCCCGCCGCCTTGGCGGTGAGGGCTTCACCGGCGCTCTGGCAGAACCGCTCCAGCGCATCGCCCGCGATACCCAGCACCAGCCCCGGGTTCGTGCAGAACTGACCGACGCCCATCGTGAGCGAGTCGGCGAAGCCCTTGGCAATCGCCTCACCGCGCGCCGCGAGTGCTTCGGGCAGCACGTACACCGGATTGATGCTGCTCATTTCCGCATACACGGGAATTGGCACCGCCCGCGCTTGCGCGATGCGTTGCAAGGCAAGACCTCCCGTGCGCGAGCCCGTGAAGCCGACCGCCGCAATCGCCGGGTGCGCGACCAGCGCCTCGCCCACCGCGCGCTCGCCGACGAGCAGCGAGAAGACACCTTCCGGCAGGCCTAGCTTCTGCACTGCGGAGCGCACGGCGCGGGCCACGAGTTCCGAGGTGCCTAAATGCGCCGAGTGCGCCTTCACGACGACCGGACAACCGGCAGCAAATGCCGAGGCCGTATCACCACCGGCCACCGAGAACGCCAGCGGGAAGTTGCTCGCGCCGAACACGGCGACCGGACCGAGGCCGATCTTCGACAGGCGCAAATCGCTACGCGGCAACGGCTGGCGCGCAGGTTGTGCCGGGTCGATCGTGGCGTCGAGAAAATGCCCGTCACGCACCACCTGCGCAAACATCCGCAGTTGACCGACCGTGCGACCGCGCTCGCCTTGCAAGCGCGCTACGGGCAGACCGCTTTCGGCATGGGCGCGCTCGATGAGCGCGTCGCCCAGATCGAGAATCGCTTGCGCGACGGTCTCGAGAAATTCAGCGCGCTTGGCCAGCGGCAATGCACGGAACGGATCGAACGCGGCGCGCGCGAGTTCGCAGGCACGGTCAACGTCCTGCGGGGTGCCCGCGCCGAACGCGGGGGCGATTCGCTCGCCGCGCGCAGGATCGAACGCGTCCAGCGAGCCCGCGCTGCCGCGCACGTCGGCGCGGCCAATCAACATCTCACCGGTGATCTGCATGCGGGGCTCCTTAGCCTTCGACCTTCTTGATGAGCGCGTCGAGCGCTTCGAGTTCCTGCGGCAGCAAGTCGGTCAACGGTGCGCGCACCGGGCCGGCGTCGTGGCCGACGAGCTTCGCGCCCGCCTTCACGATGCTCACGGCATAACCCGCGCGACGATTGCGAATTTCGAGATACGGCAGGAAGAACGTGTCGAGCAGGCGGCCCATCGTGGCCTGATCGTCTTCACACACGGCGCGGTAGAACGCCATGGCCGTCTTCGGAATGAAGTTGAACACGGCCGACGAGTACACCGGCACACCGAGTGCGCGGTACGCTGCGGCATAGACTTCGGCGGTGGGCAGACCGCCCAGATATGAGAAGCGATCGCCCAGACGGCGGCGAATCTGCACCATGCGTTCGATATCGCCCACGCCGTCTTTGAAGCCGATCAGGTTCGGGCACTTGTCGGCAAGACGCTCGAGTTCGTCGGCGCTGAGTTTCGAGTTGGCGCGGTTGTAGACGATCACGCCGATGTTGACCGACTGGCAAACCTGTTCCACGTGGGCGGCGATGCCGTCGAGGCTGGCTTCCGTCAGATAGTGGGGCATGAGCAGCACGCCCTTCGCGCCGAGGCGTTCGGCTTCCTGTGCGTACTGCATGGCCATGCGCGTGGGGCCGCCGGCGCCCGCCAGAATCGGCACCTTGCCGGCGCAGGTGTCGACGGCGGTCTTGATCACGGCGCTGTAGTCCTGCGGCGTGAGCGAGAAGAATTCGCCCGTGCCGCCAGCCGCAAACAAGGCCGTCGCACCGAACGGCGCCAGCCATTCCAGGCGATCCGCGTAAGCGCGCGCGTTGAAGTCGCCATTCGCGTCGAAGTCGGTCACGGGGAAAGACAACAAGCCGTCGGAGACGATCTGTTTGAGTTCTTGGGGTGCGGTCATTTCGGCAGTTCCTGTCGGCCCGCGGGGCCGGATTCGGTCATAAAAGGGATCGCTCAACTAGCGTCCGGCGCTTAGTTATATGTCATCGTATAACATGTCATTCGGTCGATCAAGAGGGAGGCTGTCGGAATGGCAGTTGGGATAAACCCGGAAAGGGGTTGTCACTATACGGACGTAACCGCGAAAGCGTACGCGCATCAAGCGTCTAGATGTATGATGACGCATAAGTGACGGCGGGTTGAGCCAACATCAACGACGCCGGATGGGATCAAGTCAGCAGGAGGAGAGGTACGCAAGATGTCTTCAACACAGGACACGCGCCACGCAGGCGATACACAGCAGGAAGCCGCGTCCGGCACACCGGGATCAATGGCGGCTTCGGCAGCTTCGGCAACATCGGGGCTGTCGGATATTTCCAACAAGTCGGCAACGGCACCGCGTTACATCCGGATGCAGCCGGAAGACAACGTCGCCATCGTCGTGAACGACGGCGGCTTGCCCGTGGGCAGCCGCTTTGCCGACGGGCTGATGCTCGTCGACGCGGTGCCGCAGGGACACAAGGTCGCGCTGGCGGATCTCGCGCAGGATGCGCCAGTGATTCGTTATGGCGTGGTCATCGGCTACGCAGCGCGCCCATTGCCAGCGGGTAGCTGGGTCAACGAGCGCAATCTGCATATGCCCGAGGCACCGTCGCTCGACCGGCTGCCGATCGCCACGCGCGTGCCCGCGGCATTGCCGCCGCTGGAGGGCTTCACGTTTCAGGGCTATCGCAACGCCGACGGCTCGGTGGGGACTCGCAATATTCTGGCCATTACCACCACCGTGCAGTGCGTGGCCGGGGTGGTCGAATTCGCAGTGAAGCGCATCAAGGAAACGTTGCTGCCGAAGTACCCGAATGTCGACGATGTCGTCGGTCTGGAGCACACCTACGGCTGTGGCGTTGCCATCGACGCGCCGGACGCCATTGTGCCGATCCGCACGCTGCGCAACATCGGAACGAATCCGAACTTCGGCGGCGAGGTGATGGTGGTGAGTCTGGGCTGCGAGAAGCTCCAGCCTGAGCGTCTGCTGCCGGCGGGCAGCATTCCCATCGGCAGTGCGGATGCCGACGGCAAACCCGACACTGTGTGCCTGCAAGACGAGGCCCATGTCGGCTTTCTGTCGATGATCGATTCGATTCTTGCTGCGGCGGACGTGCACTTGCAGCGTCTGAATGCGCGTCAACGTGAAACGGTACCGGCGTCGGAGCTGATTGTCGGCGTGCAGTGCGGCGGCAGCGATGCGTTCTCGGGCGTGACGGCGAATCCTGCCGTGGGTTTCGCCACGGACCTGCTGGTACGCACGGGCGCCACGGTCATGTTTTCGGAAGTGACCGAAGTGCGCGACGGCATCGATCAACTGACCTCACGCGCGGCAACGCCCGAAGTAGCGGCGGCCATGATCAAAGAGATGGCGTGGTACGACGCGTATCTTGAGCGCGGCCGCGTGGATCGCAGCGCAAACACGACGCCCGGCAACAAGCGGGGCGGGCTGTCGAATATTGTCGAAAAGGCGATGGGGTCGATCGTGAAGTCGGGCAGCGGGCCGATTCACGGCGTGGTGTCACCGGGCGACAAGCTCGACCGCTCGCGCCAGCGCGGGCTCATTTACGCGGCGACGCCCGCCAGCGATTTCATCTGCGGCACGCTGCAACTGGCGGCCGGTATCAACCTGCATGTGTTCACCACCGGACGCGGCACGCCCTACGGTCTCGCCGAAGTTCCGGTGATCAAAGTCGCGACCCGCAGCGATCTGGCGCGCCGTTGGCACGATCTGATGGATGTGGACGCGGGCCGCATTGCGACCGGCGACGCCACCATCGAAGACGTGGGCTGGCAGTTATTCCACTTGATGTTGGCGGTGGCCAGCGGCGAGAAGACGTGGGCAGAGCGTTGGGGATTGCACAACGCGCTCGTCCTGTTCAACCCCGCGCCGGTGACCTGACGCGCGGGGCGGCCAGCATCGCCGTTCGTCAAAGTTCGGCTTGTGTCTGTGCGAGACCGAACTCGAGCATGGCCGGCACGAAGCAATGGTTGAGTGTGTCGCGTCGCGAGAGTTTGGTCAGCACATAACGGCGGAAGGCGGTGAGGGTGCCCCAGTCGCCGACATCGGGCGGCAGCAGATCGGCCAGTTCGCACTGTTTGAGCAAGCCCGGGGGCAGGGCGTTGGTGTCTTGCCACGCGGTGGGCGCCGCGTCGATGCTGCGCTCGATCGGCTGGCCCAGATGTTGTTCTGCAATCTCATCCAGACGGGCTGCAAAATCCTCATCGCCGGGTACGCAGGAGGCCAGCGTCTCGCGCGCCTCGTACGGCAGCCGCTGCCAGTCGGCCAGTGACAAATGCTGGCCGCTGTGATCCAGATTGAAGCGGATCGCCATCGTGATGAACTTCAGGTCTTCGCAGGCTTCGATCTCGAAGACAAAGATCGGCAGACGCTGATAGAGATGCATGAGCGTAACTCCTCGTGAGGCAACATATCGTAGCCAAACGATTGTACTCGCGCGACACGTGTCATTGCGACTGCACGCACGATAGGGTGATGGCTGCGAAGTTACGGTGAGGGTTCTTGGGTAAATTCCGAAAGTGCTGTGCCAACGCGAGATCACGAGGCGGTCCGCGCGACGCCTGCGCGTGACGCTCGCGGTTAACGGCGGCTCGCAGCACGCGGTGTTGTCGGTGCCGTCAGCCGCCCGATGCGCGCCGGTAGCCACGCAAAGGCGCGTCGTCCTATACGGCGTCCACGGGGTGAAGACGGGATCGACGCTGTGAAAATTCCTAGAGCGGTGCCCCAATCACGAAACCCTCCGGTTTTCCTAAGGTAAGCGTTTGCTCGCAGGATTCGACAGGAGCCGACATGCCGACCAACGCCTCGCCGCTACCCTTCCCGTTTGTGCCCGTCGTGCCAGCTTCACGCTCGGCATCGCAGGCCTACGCCGCACTGACCCCAACGCCATCCGTGACTCCCCCCGCACCCACCGCACGCTCCACGCCCGATCTGCCGTCTGCGTCAGACACTTCAGACAACCCGCCTCGCCGAGCATCGCCAAAGCCCCGCGTTGCCCATCGAAGTGTCTCGTTCGGCGCGCGTCAGACGCCAGTCATGTCGCCTGACAGTGGGCTCGCCGACCTGCACATCGACGTCGTTCGCGCCGTGGCGTGCGCGGATGTGCCGTTGCTTGGCGCGATTGTCCGATGAGCGCGGTGCCCGTCGTGTCCAATTCATCCGAGGTGCCTCGTCCCGCGCCGGACGCCGAGAAGCAGCGTCCAGCGGTCTGGCTCATCGTGTCGCCGCACGCGGAATGGTCGTGTGCGGGCGACGTGGTCACCGTGGCGTCGCGTGAGGTGTCGTGCACGTTGCACGGCACCTCGCCCGACGTGCCCGCATGGCTGGAGCGCCTGCAACATGGCGTGCTGCTGGCGTCGGCACCCGCCCCGGGCACATGGCTCGCGACGCTCGTCGACGAGGAGCTTGCCAGCGTGTTGCCTGCCACCGATCCCGATATCGTGCCGGCGTTCGGGAAGATATGCGATGTGTGGATGCGCGGCATTTTCGCGTCGCCGTTCTGGGCGCGTTTTCTCGCAGGGGAGTCGAGCGAGATTCAGGTGCTTGCGTTTCTTGCCCAGATGTATCACCGGGCGGCCGGCGCCGACGTGCACAATCGCATCGCCGTCGAGCGTTGTACCGACCCCGTGTTGCGGCCGATTCTGCTGCGGCAGTACCGCGAGCAGCGCGGGCAGGCGACCATGCTCGCGGCCGGGTTGTTGCGGTGCGGTGCGGCGGCGCGCACGTTTCTCGATAGCGGGGCGTTCGATGCGACGCATGCACTGGTCGATTTCATTATCGAAGCGGCGGGCGATATGCCGGGCTATGTCGGGTGCTGCGCGTTGTGTCAGGCACCCGCCGCAGCGCGCGCCGTGAGCGAGATCGAAGCCCAGTTCGACGCGTTATCGCAACGCTATCCCTCGGCAGCCGACGGTTTCGCAGCGGTGTGCGCGCACGCACGCCACGATGCCAGCGTTTGCGGGGGGACGCCGTTGTTGTCGCTTTGGGTGCAGGAGGCGGGGCCGCCCGATGCGGCAGCGCGCCTGCGCATGTTGCGCGGCGCGTTCGGGGTGGCGGCGGCCTATCGCGCGATGTTCGACGCGTTGTACCGTCTCGACGAGGACCTCTGAGCCCTCACAAGATGCACCCGGATGGGGCGCACGCCTCGTATAATGGCGTCCCAACGGCGGGGGCGGTTGCGACTTCGCGCCGTCTGCCCCCTGACCATGACAACCCAACTCGCTTACCTCGCCGCGCTCGGTGCCGCCCTTTGCTGGGCTTGCAGCGGCATGATCGCCATCACGCCTGTTCGCCAGGCCGGTTCCTTCCCGTTCAACTACGCCCGCATGCTGCTCGTCTTCGCGATGCTGCTCTTCGCGCTGGCGGTGTTGCGTGGCTGGCCGTCGCTTACCGCTGAGCAGTGGCTGCGACTGTGCGCGTCGGGGCTCATCGGCATTCTGGTGGGCGACACCATTCTCTACACGTCGCTTGGCCGTCTCGGGCCGCGCCGTAACTCCATCATCTTCGCGACCAATGCGCCGATGACCGCCATGCTCGGTTACTTCTGGCTAGGCGAGGCGTTGGGTTGGCGAGCGATCGTCGGCGTTGCGCTGGTGACGGCCGGCGTGGCGCTGGCCATTGCGTTTGGCGGCCGGCGCGACGATGCGCATCACTGGGAATCGGTACGCGGCGATGTGCGTGTTGGCGTTTTGATCGGCCTGACGGCGGCGCTCTGTCATTCCATCGGCACGTTGATAGCCAAGCCCGTGATGGCGGCGGGTGTTGACCCGGTCGGAGCATCGGCGGTACGGGTGGGGGTGTCGGCGCTCGGGCTCACGATACTCGCCGCACGGCGCGGGCGCAGTATCTTCTCGGCATTCACGCCCGGCACGCTGGCGCTGACCGCGTTGTCCGGCTTCGTCGGTGTGGCCGTCGGCATGACACTGCTGCTCTATGGCATGGGCCACGGCAATACCGGCGTGATCGCCACGCTCTCGGCGACCACGCCGGTGATGGTGCTGCCGTTGCTATGGATCCGAACGCGTCAACGTCCGGCGGCTGGCGCGTGGGTCGGGGCGCTGATCGCGAGTGCGGGTGTGGCGATGATCTTCAATCGCTAAGGCGTGTTGACGCGGGGCGTTGAGCGACGTGGCTTAATCGTGTCAGCGCGTCAGCGCGTCAGCGTGTCAGCGCGTCAACGGCGAGCGCAGGCTTTCGGTGTTCTGCGAGGAGGTGTCGTCGGACAGACTCGCCAGCGCGGAGGCTGCGGTGGGCGACGTTTCGCTCGGTGCCGGACGCGGTGCCGACGGCGTGAGCAGGCGGCGCAGCCACGCCGCCAGCCGCTCGAACACACTCGGGTCGTCGTTGAAGATCTCGGGGCGCAGCACGCGCAGATATTCCAGAATTTGATCGGCCTCCTGACGACCGACCGAACCGTAGATCACGGCGAGATCGAGCAGGGCCTGCAATTCTCCGAGCTTCTCGCGCGCCTGCAACGGGCGCGCCGTTTCCACGCCGCGTTTGGCCTCGAATACGCGCTCGCGCAACACTGAAGCTGCGCGCCACGCGGGGGTCTGCAAGGTTGCTTCCAGCGTGCGCAAGTCTTGTGCCGACGTGACGATCTGTCCGGCCAGCGACTCTACGATGCGCTCTTCTCCCTTCGCTTCACGCACGATGCCTTCGGCCCAGCGGCTGGCCTGACGCGACATGTCCTCGCGCGTCCATTCCGGGCGCGAGACAAAGTAGAAACCATGCTGACGGGCCTGATTCAGGATGATCGAGACGACATCCGGAAACTGTTTGTCGAAGGTGCGCTTGGCCCACGCGTAGTGACCGCCTGCGAGCAGTTGCGCGACGGCGGCTTCAGTCAGCGGCACGGTGCTGTCGAGCAGGCGTGCGCGCAGAAAATCGTCGAACGGGGGCGGCGTGAAGTGACGATCGACGGCGGCAGAAATGCGCACGAACGCGTCGAAGTCCTTTTGCAGATCCGCGAGTGCGGTGTCGGACAGGGTGAGAGAGATACGGCTCATCGTGACAGGCTCCCGGCCACTGCGACGGCGCGATACCAGTCGTCACGCGAGCCTGTCATGGCCCGGCGAGCGTCTGCCTGAGTGCAGCGGGCCGGATGCGGCGTCGCCGGAGCCCGTGCCACGTGCATCCCCGTTGCGCGTGAAGTCATTGCAGCGATACGTGTAATCGGTGCGCCCGGGTCGTTGCCGTGCGCTATGAAGATGGCCATCAATTCACGTCGCAGTCTCGCGGCGTGCGTGGCCCCATATGGCGGCGATTCTAGCGTATTCGTCGCCAGCAAGTCACCGCGATTCATTAAACCGCTGTCGAATCCACAGTTTGCAGAGCGATTACTGTGGATCCCCTCAGGTTAACGGCACAAACGCAGCAGAACTTTAGGGCTGCTGCGTTTGTGCGTTACCTGCACAGTGTTGGGGCGCTCAGGCGTTCCCGGCTGGGCCCAGCAGATACACGGCGAAGCGCGAGCGCGCGTCGTGCCACACGCGCTCCACGTCCCAGCCTGCCGACGTGGCGAGGGCGCGGAATTCCGTGGGGCCGTATTTGTAAGAATTCTCAGTGTGGATGGATTCGCCGGCGGCGAATGTGATGCGCTGGCCGAGCACGTCGGCGTGGCAGGGGCGCTGGGCGACCAGATGCATCTCGATACGGCTCGCGGCGACATTGAACCGTGCTTCATGCCGGAAGGCGTCGAGCGGCAGGTTGCCGTCGAGTTCGCGGTTGATGCGCACGAGCAGGTTCAGGTCGAACTGCGCTGTCACACCGCGTGCATCGTCGTACGCGGGCAGGAGCACCGCCGGGTCTTTGCAGGCATCGACCCCGACGACCATGCGGCGGCGCGCTCCGAGCATCTTGCCCACATGCGCCAGAAACGCGGCGGCCTGACCCGGCGCGAAGTTGCCGATCGTCGAGCCGGGGAAGAAGCCCAGACGCGGACCCTGCGTGTCGTGCAATTGTGGAGGAAGCCGGAAAGGCCGCGTGAAGTCGGCACGCACCGGCAGCATCGGAATGCCCGGACAGCGGCGCGCTAATGCGGCGACGGCGTCGTCGAGAAAATCGTCGGCGATATCGACCGGCACATAGGCGCGTGGGGTGACGAGGGCGTCGAGCAGCAACGGCGTCTTGCGGCTGGAGCCGCTGCCGAATTCGACGACGACGGCGTCCGGACCGATCACATCGGCAATTGCGGCGGCACATTCACCGAGCAGCGCGGTTTCGGTGCGGGTCTGGTAGTACTCGTCGAGGCCGGTGATTTCCTCGAAGAGTTCGCAGCCGCGCCGATCGTAGAGCCAGACACTGGGCAGCGACTTGGGGGTATGGCCGAGACCGGTGAGCACGTCGGTGGCAAACGCGTTCTCGGGCAGTGACGGGCAAACAAATGCCGTGGCTTGGGTGGCATGCGACATCAGCGGTCCTCCGCGAGCCTCAGGCCGCAGAATTGCCAGCGCTGATGCGGGTAGAAGAAGTTGCGGTACGTCGCACGCGAGTGTCCTGCCGGGGTTGCCAGCGAGCCGCCACGCAGCACGAATTGTCCGCACATGAACTTGCCGTTGTATTCGCCGACGGCCCCCGCTGCCGTCCGGAATCCGGGATAAGCGACGTACGGGCTCGCGGTCCATTGCCAGACCGGGCCATAGAGCTGCTGCATCGGGGAGTTCTCGTGCGCGGCGTTTGCCGCGTGTGCCACGACTTCCCACTCATGTTCTGTGGGCAAACGCTTGCCGGCCCAGCGCGCAAACGCGTCGGCCTCGAAATAACTCACGTGTTGCACGGGCGCGTTGTCGTCGACCGGTTGCATGCCGGCGAGCGTCATCGCGTGCCATTCGCCGTTGCGCAATTCCCAGTAGAGCGGATGCCCCCAGCCGTCGCGCTGCACGGTGGCCCAGCCGTCCGAGAGCCAGAGGCCCGCGATGCGATAGCCGCCGTCTTCGATGAAATCGCGCCATTCGCCGTTGGTCACAACGCGCGAGGCGATGGCAAAGGGGCGTAACAGGTAGTCATGCGCGGGAGTTTCGCAATCGAACGCAAACGACTCGCCGCCGTGGCCGACGGTGTGCCGTCCGCCATCGTGTTCGATCCATTGCAACGGGAGGTTGCGATGCGGTTCACGATCGGCATCGCGAATGATTTCACGATGCGCGGGCCGCAGCGGATTCTGCGCGAACAGATGCAGCAAGTCGGTGTGCATCAGTTCCTGATGCTGCTCTTCGTGATGCAGGCCGAGCGTGATCAGATCGGAGATTTCGCGTGGCAGATCGGTATGCAGCAGCATCTCGTGCATGGCGCTGTCGACATGCTGCCGATAGCGCACGATCTCATCGAGCGTGGGGCGTGTGAGCAGTCCCCGTTGCGGACGCGGATGACGCGGACCGGCGGCTTCGTAATACGAGTTGAAGAGAAACGCGAAACGCGGGTCGTAGGGACGATAGCGCTTGCCCGAGAGCGCGCCGTGTTCTCCGAGCAGAAAGGTCTCGAAGAACCACGTCGTGTGCGCGAGATGCCACTTGATGGGACTCGCATCGGGCATCGACTGCACGGTGGCGTCGGCGTCTGACAGACCGGTGGCGAACGCGACCGATGCGGCACGCACGGCATCGAACCGGTCGGCGAGCGTATGGCCGGTCACTGCGCGGCCGGATGCACCCAATGCGCCATCGGGCCCATCGCGCGCGATGGGCGAGACAGTGGCGGAGGGGGAGGTGCCGGAGGGCGCCTCGGCTTGCGACGTACAACAAGGGACGGTCATGGGGACACACCGTGTTGTGAAACGTGCGCTCTATTGTAGACCTGTTGACGTCGCTCCGTATGACACTCGGGGAGGACATTGCCAGCGCGCGGGCGGCAAGCCGGTCCGCCTACATCGATGGCCTACATCAGCCACCCGGTCAGACCGAGCAGGCTGCCGCCGGCGATGAGCCAGAGCGGATTCCAGCGGGTGCGCAGGGTGATGACGATGGCGACGAGCGTGACCAGCGTACGAGCCAGATTGATGTCGATTTCACGGGCCAGAATGGCGCTGCTGGCGGCCAGCAGGCCAACGGTGATGGGCGCGAGTCCGGCGCGCACGGCCCGCACCCAAGGCGAGCGCTCGTGCCGGTCGACCCAGCCGCCGACCAGATACGCGAGTAACGAACTCGGCGCACATTTGGCCAGCGTGGCGGTGAGGGCGCCGGGCAGCCCGGCGGCTTGCAGGCCGATCAGCGTGACTGCCATGCCGTTCGGTCCGGGGGCGGCTTGTGCCAGAGAGAAGAAGGTGACGAATTGCGCGTCGGTGATCCAGTGGCGGGTCTCGACCGCGTAGCGATGGATGTCCGCGAGGGTGACGTTGGTGCCGCCGACCGCGAGCAGCGACCAGAGCGAACCGTGCAGAAAGAGATCGATGAGCGTGTGCATGGTGTGGTGCGCTCAGGCGGCATCCGGCGGCGGGCGCATGCGATCGGTGTCGCGCTGTCGTCGCAGGTGGTAGGCCATGAGGATGGCGCAAGGGCCCAGCACGCCGAGTACGGCCAGCAGGGGCAGGCCGAAGACGAAGCTGCCGACGAAGGTTGCGGCGGCGAAGGTCAGCGTGCTCCAGTGTCGTTCGAGCCCGGCGAGCAGCCGCAGGGCAGTGGCGATGACCAGCCCCGTGGCGGCGGGCATCAGTCCCGAGAGCAGATGCTGGACGACCTGCGTCTGCCCCCACTGCGCGTAGGCGACGCCGATGAGGATGATGACGATCGTCGGGCAGAAGTAGAGTCCGGCAACCGCGGAGGCCGCACCGCGTGGTCCTTGAAAGCGCCGGCCGAGAACGGTGGCGATATTGGCGACGTTCGGGCCGGGCAGCAGTTGGGCGAGCGGCAGGAGTTCGGCGAATTCGCGGTCGGTGAGCCATTGCTTCTGATCGACGACCATGCGGCGCGCCCACGGCAGCACGCCGCCGAAGCCCGTCGCGCCGACGCTACCGAACGCGACAGCAAGTTGCCAGCAGGAGGGGGGCGGCGAGACTTGCTCCCCGGCGGCGTTTTGGGCGCCCGCGACTGATGGCGCGGAGGGCGGGAAAGATACGTCGTGACGATCGGAATTATCTGAATCGGCAGGCATGACGACGAAGCGATAGAAAGGATAGGGAGTCTGGGAACGCGCACAAAAGTGATGCGCCGTTTCATTGGAGAACGGTAACGCGTGAGATGCTGCGCGTCTTGTTGGCCCGCTGTCAGCCGCTACGTCAGACCATTACGTCGGCGCATCAAGTGGGTCCGTTACCTGATGGGCCATGAATCTCGTGCTCCAGCCGGACGACTTCCTGAGCGACGAGTGCGATGGCGTTACGAATTTCCATCAACGCGGTGTAGAGCGCCTGTGCATTCTGAGGGGATTGCATGGCGACATCGCGGGCAGCGGATTCGATGGCGTCTAGCGACAGGGCGATGCGGTCGAGATTCTCCAGCATGGGATCGATCTCCGGTGGAGCGCGCACCGCGCGCATGCCGTCATGATACTCAACTGACGTAACGCGGTGGGGATGTTAGAATGCGCGACCCTGCCGGGGTGATGAAATTGGTAAACATAGCGGACTTAAAATCCGCCGCCTTCGGGCTTGCCGGTTCAAGTCCGGTCCCCGGTACCACACACCGTTCTTTGAGCGCACGCGCACGAAGAACCGGTCACGCCTTCCTTTCCGAATCCCGATCTCCTCCAATCGAGCCGATGACGTTCTTTGGCTGACGTCATTGCGCGCAAACGCATCGCCCGGTTGCGCCGTGCCAGTCCGTCAATCCAGCACCTACCTTTGGGGAATGAATGCAATCACTTTCTGTTCAGCGGTCCAAGCGCAAATATATTTTGCTGCTACTGGGTTGTCTCGGCTTCGTCATTGCCGGTGCTTTCATCATCCGGTCTGGCGGGACGCACCGGCATTCGGCGGCTTCGGCGGCGTTGATCGGTTGGTGTTCTATTGTCTTTTTTGGGGCAGGCATTCCGATTGCCTTGTGTCAACTCTTCGATGGACGCCCCCGTTTGCAGATTGACGGCAACGGCATTCTGGACCGAAGGCTTGGCGTGGGCCTGATTCCATGGCCGGAGATTAACGGCGCTTACCTCAAGGCCGTAGCGGGCAATGCCTTTATCTGCCTCGACGTCAAAGATCCGGAAAAATGGCGACAGAAAATGTCGAAAGCTCAGCGCATGCTGGTCGCGGGCAATGCAATGCTCGGCTACACCACGCTCGTGCTGAGCGTCAGCGACGTCCAAGAAGATCCCGAGACGATCCTCGATCTCATTCTCAAGAACCTGACGACGTGGCAAGACACGCGCAGTCAGTTCGTCGGCTGGACCGGCTGAACCTTCTGAAGCCGCCAGCGTAGCTTTCTTCAACGGTGCCATGAGATTGGAAGGTTAACTTGCAAGTTGACCTTCTGAGTTCTATGCTCCGTCCATGACTGTCCCCAACGAATCCGAAAGCGCTATCGCCGACCTGTTGCCGGTGATGGGCCAACTCATGCGCCGCCTGCGGGCGGTGACCAACACTCGTGAACTGAGCTGGTCGCAAGTGGCCGTCATGGCGCGCCTTGAAGAGGCGGGCCCGATGACGACCGCCGATCTCGCCCGTGCCGAAGCCGTGAAACCGCAGTCGATGGGCGGCACGTTGGCGGTCATGGAGGCGGAAGGGCTCGTCCGGCGGTATCCGCACCCGGACGATGGCCGTCAGATGCTCGTTTCGCTCACCGACGACGGCCGCGAGACGCGGCGCAAGGTGCGGCTCGCCAAACACGACTGGCTGATGCATGCCGTCGCTGATTTCACGCCGGCCGAACGCAAGACGCTCGTCTCTGCGGTCGACCTCATTCGCCGACTCGGCAACTCTTGAAACACATCAAACCCGCGATGCCACTCTCACAACTCGATTCCCGTCCCGGCCTGCCCGCGCTTGTCGTCATCGACATGCAGAAGGGCATCGTCAGACTGCCGACCGCTCACCCTGTCGCCGATATCACGGCCAACAACGTCGCGTTGTTGCGTGCCTTTCGCGCCAAAGGTCTGCCGGTGGTGCTGGTGAATGTTGCCGGTCTGCCGCCGGGCCGCACCGACGCCCCGAAGCACGCAGGACTTCCCGCCGATTGGGCCGAGCTCATTCCCGAGCTCGAACAGCAGCCGGATGATCACACGGTCACCAAGCGGCAATGGGGGGCGTTTTACGGCACGTCGCTCGACCAGTTTCTGCGCCGTCGCGGTGTCACGCAGGTGGTGCTCGCCGGTATTTCCACGAGCATTGGCGTGGAGTCCACCGCGCGCAATGCGCACGAGTTCGGCTACAACGTGGCGCTGGTGCTCGACGCGATGACCGACCTGAATCTCGTCTCTCACGAGCACAGCGTCGAGAAAATCTTCCCGCGCCTCGGCGAGACGACGACCACTGCCGAGGTGCTTAACGCACTAGCGCAGCGCGTCGATGGCTGAACCGTATTATTTGAACGTGTGCAGATAGGCCAGCAAGTCCGCGATCTTGCGCGGATTGCTGATGCCCCAGAAGCGCATCTTGGTCCCGGGCACCACTTTGCCCGGGTTCTCGATGAAGGCGGCGAGCGATTTGTCATCCCAGACGATGCCTGACTGTTTCATCGCGTTCGAATACTCAAAATCCTTCAGGCTGCCTGCGTGACGGCCCGCGATCGCGTTCAGTTGCGGGCCGAACCCCGAACTCGCCATCGGGCCCACCGAGTGGCACGACGAACAGCGCGACGTGAAGAGCGTTTTTCCCTCTGCAATATCGCCCGCAGCAAAGGCTGGTGAAGCGGCCGCCAGCATCAGGAGCAGCAGGGTGCGCGTGGCGGAAACAGGCAGGGGAAAACGGGTCATCGGCGAACGGGAGTTGAGAGGGTTACGCGACAGGCGTCGTGCGGGCAAGGCGTTAAGTTACCGCGTTCTAAATTTCGGGGCCAGCGATTCTGCCGCCTGGCGTTGCGACATCGTGTCGCGGTGCTGCCTAGCGCCACTCCCGCCACTCCCGCCATTCACGCAACTTGATCGCCACTCGCGCCCGGCCGCTGCCATTCGTCGCATCTCCATCGAGAAGTGTTTCGCAATCTCCGATGCTTCGGTCATCGCCGCCGCTGAGCGGTCATTTTCCGGAGAGTTGCGATGACGTTTCTGTCACATGTCCCGACGTGGGTCGGGGTTCTGTTTCTGGCGCTGGTGGCGCTGGGCCTGTCGGCGACACGCACCCAGAAAAAGCCCTTGTGGGCGGCACTGGCGATGCCCGTCGCCATGACGTTGTTTTCGGCGTATGGCGTCGCGAACACGTTTGGTGCGAGCACGCCGTCTTTGATCGCGTGGACCAGCGCGGTGGTGATCGTCGTGGTGATGCGTGCCGCGTTGGGTATCTGGGGAGACGTGCGCTGGCTGCCTGAGACACGCAGGGTGCTCGTGCCGGGAAGCTGGATGCCGTTGGTATGGATGCTCGCAATCTTCGCGATGAAATTTGCCGTGGCGGTGCAACTGGCCATACATCCGGCGCTGCACGAACAAGGCAGTTTTGCCGCGTGGATCAGCCTTGCCTACGGCGCATTCACCGGCGTATTCCTCGGCAGAGGATTGGCGGTTCGCCGTGCGATTCGGCTGGCCGATAGCAAGGCGGTGACGTTGGTGTCTTAAAAAAATAGGACATCTCGCATTTGCGTCTTGTCCCATATCGATCACCGGATGTTTCACCTACAGTGCGCAAGACATTCCCCAAGCGCATATAACGAGGCATCCGGTTGATCCCCACTGAGTCTTTTCCCGAAGTGTCCGATCGCGCGGGCAAAAGCACGCCAGGCGCCCATCAGTGTTACCGATTGGACATGCCGCAAGCCCACAGCGCGGCGCTTGCCGATATTCTCGACTTCGAAGGTATGCGCGCCATCGGCGAACCGACGAAGTTCGTGGTCCGGTTCACTCATGAGCAGCACGATCTCTCTCGTACGGACTATCTGAACAAGGCAGCCGCGTTGCTCGTGCAACCGCGATTGCGTCACCCCCGATCACGACCGGAACCGGAGCATCGCGTGCACGGCGTGGTTACCGGGTTCGCGCTATTGAAGACAGGTCGCGATCAGTCGACTTACGAGGTGGTACTTGAGTCGCGTCTCGCTCTGCTTCGCAATACGCCGAAGTGTCGGTTCTTTCTGGACAGGAGCATTCCGGAGATTATTCGCCAGATACTGCGTGAGCACGGTTTCGATCAGCTTCAGGCGGACTTCGAACTGGCGCTGACGAAGCACTATCGAAAGTCGGCATTCGTCATGCAGTGGGAAGAGGACGATCTCGCGTTTATCACTCGGCTGTGTCGACGCACGGGTATCTGGTTCGTTTGCGAAGCGGGCAAACATTGCGAACGCGTTCGTTTCTGTGACGACCTCACGCACTATCGACGAGACGCGGCACTGGATGTCCCCTATCTGGAACACGGCAACTTGGATAGCGGTGGTGCCGAGTCGGTGCAAACGCTTGCCATGTATGCGACCACCGTTCCAAAAACGCACAGCGTGCGGACCTACAACCCCGAGCAGGCGACGTCGGACACCGCCAATGGCGAGAAGACGCGTCATGGTGACGAGACTACCTACGGGGAAGCGCATCACTGGGGCACCCCGGGCCTGATGCAGCAAGAGGCGGAAGAAGAGGCGAACTTGCGGCATGAGGCGGCAATGGCTGCGCAGGTGGAATATCGTGGCACCGGCGACGTGCTCGACCTTTCACCAGCGGCGGTGCTCAAACTCTCCAATCGCGAGTTACCGGATGCACCGCACGGCTTGCTCGCGGTGCGTGTGATATGCCGGGCCTCGCGTACGGCGGCGTACACCGTCGAATTCACGGCGATGCCTGCTGAGCGTCTCTATCGTCTGCCGTTGAGGGAGCAGTCGTGGCCTCGAATCGACGGTGTCATTACGGGCACCATTGCTGCGCCAGATCGGTATGTGGGCCCATACCTCGATGAGCAGGGCCGCTACACCGTGCACCTGCACCCCGATCGCGATGAAAGAGTGCCCGGACTCGAGAGTTGTCCGATGCGCCTGGCGAAGCCGTTCGCTGGTGCGGGTCAGACAGGCTTTCACTTCGGATTGGTCGAAGGCACTGTCGTGACGGTGGGCTTTCTCTGGGGCAACCCGGATCTGCCCTACATCAGTCAGGTGTTGCACACAGCCGAGGCGACCGATCCCATCGTCGCTGGCTATCCATGGGGAACACGCAACACGCTGCGCACGCGCACGAACAACACGCTCCAAATGGATGACCGGGATGGGTGCGAGCACATCAAGGTGGCGACCGAGCACGGTAACCCGCCAACGCTGTCGCCCAACCTGCTGCGTTTCTTCGATCACCACATTCACGATTCGCGGGCAGGGTTTCGCGACTTCGACGCCAGCAGCTATCTCAGGCCGCGCCGAATCATGGACCTGCCGTGGGACATCAAGCCCGCGTCGCAGCCGGACGCCGCATCAGCCGCTGTGTCTCGTGCCGCATCGTCTCGGCAGGCGGCGTTCTCGCCCACGTAGGATTGAGCGCAATGCGCACCGCCGGTGAGGCATGTCCACATGCGGTGCTGGGTGACGGCGCACTCTTATCACCTTCCAGAGAAACCCCGAATGACCCCACGTCACGACATATGCGATGGTGACACGACAACGGCGCGCGGCCGTGTGATAGCTCCCTCGTGCAACGATCTTCTCGATGGAAGAGCGATCGCTTACGAAGGCGATGCAGTCTATTGTCAAACGTGCGAGACCACGGGGAAGATCGTCTGCATCGGAGACCGTATCCCGGATCTCGGGCCGAATGGCCGACAAACGGCGCTAAGTGGCGACTGGTGTGTGTGCCGCTGCGATCCTCATCCACGATTGATCGCTTCGCAATCTCGCAGCGGCACCCGCACATAGCGCGTTACGACGCCTTCGTCACGCTGTCCGGCAGATCGCGACCGTGGTACTTCTTGTAGATCGCGTTGAGTTTGCCGTTCTTCATATTGGTCTTCACCCACTCGTTGATCCACTCTTTCAGGCGCGGTTGATCCTTGTTGAGTGCGATGCCGAGATCGAAGTCTTTCTGCATAAACTTGAACTCAAGGTTCTTGGTCGGCGCGCGCTTGACCATCTCGGCCAGATTCGACGGCGTGCTCGAGAAGATATCCACCTGTCCCGTGACCATCGACGTAATCAGCGTCGAGTCGTCTTCATAGCGCACGATCTGCGCGCCCTTGGCATTTTGCGTGGTCTCGGTGTCGTTGACGGTGGCGCGCGTCAGGCCGATGCGTTTGCCGTTCAGGTCGGCATAGTTCTTGATGGCGATGTCCTTCGGGCCACCGACAATGATCGAGATCACCGCGTACGGCACCGAGAAATCGATAACCTTTGCGCGCTCGGGCGTGATCGACAGATCGGCCACTACGACGTCGGCACGGTTGGCTTGCAGCGTCGGCACGCGTGCAGCATTGGTCACCGAGACGATGTCGAGCTTCACGCCGAGATCCTTGGCGAGCAGTTGTGCCGTCTCGACGTCCGATCCCGCCGGTTGCAGGTTCGCATCGGCAAACGAGAACAGCGGCGTGCCCATGGCAATCGCGACGCGAATCTTGCCCGCCTTCTTGATGTCGTCGAGCTGATCGGCCAGCGCAGCGTGCGCCATCGCGCCGAGCACAAGGGCGGCACAGGCCTGAGTGAGGATCGTCTTGAGTTTCATGCAGTGGTCTCCTTAGAGTGATGTGTTGTCAACTGCGACTAGCGGATACGCGTGCGCTCACAGGCCATTGGCGAGGAACGCGCGCAGTTCGGGCGTTTTCGGGTCGTCGAGCATTTCACCCGGACCGACTTCCCAGACCTTGCCCTGATGCATGTAAATGATCTGATCGGCCACGCGCTTCGCGAACGCCATCTCGTGCGTGACCAGCAACATCGTCATGCCGCCGGCGGCGAGATCTTCCATCACGCGCAGCACTTCGCCGGTGAGTTGCGGGTCGAGCGCGGAGGTCACTTCATCGAACAACATGACCTTCGGTGACATCGCTAACGAACGCGCAATGGCCACACGTTGCTGTTGTCCGCCCGAGAGCTGTTCCGGGTAGCTGTCGGCTTTTTCCGCGAGGCCCACTTGCGCGAGCACACGCTTGGCGACGGTTTCGGCTTCGCTGCGCGGCATGCGCTTCACATGACGCAGCGCGAGCATGATGTTCTCGCGCACGCTCAGGTGCGGAAACAGGTTGTAGCTCTGAAAGACGATGCCGACTTCGCGGCGCAATTCGTGCAGGTCGATCTTCGGATCTTCGACGCGAATACCGCACACTTCGATGGAGCCTTCGTCAATCGTCTCCAGCCGGTCGATACAGCGCAGCGCCGTACTCTTGCCCGAACCGCTCGCGCCGATGATCGCGACCATCTTGCCGCGCTCCACTTCGAACGACACGCCCTTGAGCACCGGGTTGTCGCCGAAGCGCTTGTGAATCTGGTTGACCTTAACGATTGCCGACATTGAGCCTGTCCTCCAGTGCAGCGCTCCAGCGGGAGAGTGGGTAGCACAGCACGAAATAAAACACCCCCACCAGCGAGAACACGAGGAAGGGCTGGAAAATCGAGTTGTTGATGATCTGGCCGGCCCGCGTGAGTTCAACGAAACCGATCACCGACGCCAGCGACGTCATCTTGATGATCTGCACCAGAAAGCCGATCGTGGGCGGCAGCGACAAACGGATGGCCTGCGGAATGATCACGAGACGCAACGTCTGCCAGCGCGTGAACGACAGGCACTCGGCCGCCTCCCACTGCGCGGGCGGCATCGCTTCCACACAGCCGCGCCAGATGTCGCCCAGATACGCGCTCGTGTAGACCATCAGCGCGAGCGCTGCGGCCGCGATGGCGGGCAATTCGAAGCCATACGCCGACAGGCCGAAATACACGATGAACAGCAGAATCAGCAGCGGTATGCCCTGAATCGCTTCGATGAAAACTTGCGCCGGCAAGCGCAGCCAGCGACGCGGCGAGATGCGCGCGAGCATCACCAGAAAGCCGCCCGCGCTGCCGAGCACGAACGCGATCAGCGAGAGCACCAGCGTCCAGCCGATCGACTGCACGAGATAGCCCAGATAGGTCCACGAAAAACTGCCGATCATGACGCGCTCCGTTGCGCGGGGGTGCCGCTCGTGTTGGTCGCGCTGCCCGGGTTTGCGGCGGCCACGCGGGCGGCTGTCGCGCGACGACGTGCAGCCTGTGCTGTCTGGGCAGCCGCGCGTCGCACGGTGCGGCGGCGCTTGAAGAGGTATTCGCCGAACGCCCACGCGACGAGCTTCACCAACAGCGAAAGCGCCACATAGAGCACGGCCACGACGATGTAGGTTTCGAGCGAGCGAAACGTGTCCGACTGCACCGTGTTGGCGACGGCGGTGAGCTCTTCGGCAGAAATCTGCGACGCCATGGCCGAGGCCTGCATCATCAAAATGAACTGCGTCGTGAGCGCGGGGTACACCTTCTCGATGGCCGGTTGCAGCATCACGTGCCACGCGATGCGCCATTTCGACAAGCCCAGACACTCGGCCGCCTCGATCTGGCCGCGCGGCACGGACTCGATGCCCGCGCGGATGATCTCTGCCGCGTAGGCACCGATGTTGATGACCATCGCGATGACCGCCGCAGCGAACGTGGGCATGTGAATGCCCAGACTCGCGAGCCCGAAATAGAGAAGGAAGATCTGGACGAGGAACGGGGTGTTGCGCACCGACTCGATGTAGATGGCGCACAGACGCGACAACAGGCGGTAACGGCTTCGTTTGGCGAACGCCACGAGTGTGCCGAGTGCCGTGCCGATGATCACGGACAACACCGTCATCTTCAGCGTGAGCCACGCGCCCTCCAGGAAAACTGGCCAATAAGGGACCAGTGGGGCGAAATTCAACGAAAAATGCATGGCTAACGCCTGTCTCCGGTGACGTTCGGGGCCGACGCGCCAGGTAGTGCTTTCACGGTGATGACAACCGCGATCGCGCTGGAGGGTCTTTCTTGTACGTCGTCATATAAGTGATGTGATTTTGCGCATCGGTATTCCGCGTTGTCAATAGCATGGGCTTGCGGGGATACCCGAGGCTATGGCCTTGATAGGACTAGGGGTAAGTCGCTCCGGATACCGTACGGCGGGGGTGCGACGTGCCTGTGAGGCGGCTTCAACGATCGGTTGACGGGGACGTGTTTTTGCCATGTCATCGTATCTCTTGGTTTGAGAAAGGCAGGCGAAGCGTGATAGCGGCGGCGAGGGGAGATGCCGGGTGCCGCCCGGCGAGGGACCTTTTATAATTGCGCTTTATCGCTCGCGGGCCTCGATTGGGTCCGCGCACCTGCCGAGTCCGTCATGAACACCACCGACCGCAAGCCCCTCGCCCTGAGATCAACGACTGCGGTGTTTGCGCGGCGTAGCGCCGAGCGCGGCTGTTGGCAGATTCCACTGAAGTGCCATGGCGACGTTGCGTCGCAAGGCGAGGTCTGATGGCCCTGTCTGCCACACCGCTCGACGAACTCGACCGGAGTCTGCTCGCGCTGTTGCGCGTGAACGCCCGCGAAAGTGCGGCCAATCTCGCGCGCCGGCTCGGTGTGGCGCGCACGACCGTGCTGGCACGCATCGGACGGCTTGAACGCGCGGGCGTGATCGCTGGCTACACCGTGCGGCTCGGGCAGGACGCCGTGGGTGGCGGCTTGCAGGCGTGCGTAGGCATCAGCGTGCAACCGCGCTCGGGGCGCGATGTTCAGAGGCGGCTCGACAAGATGCCGGAGATTCATCTGCTTTGTACCGTCAGCGGCGAGTTCGACTACGTGGCGTGGTTGCACGCGGCCTCGCCCGATCAACTCGACGCGCTGCTCGACACCATCGGCGAGATCGACGGCGTGACGCGTACCACCACGTCGGTGGTACTCGCCCGGAAGATCGACCGGGGTGGCGTGTTGCCCTGATCCGGCGCCGATCCATTCCTAATTCAGTGCTAATTCGGTGCTAAGAATTAGGCGCTAAGGTGTCGACCGGCAATCGGGCAGGACGGTTTGGCTATCTCGTTTGGGATTTTCCGCAGGCTTGGTAATTTTCCGTAAACGCCAAGCGGCTGTTTGCTAAGAAATCTGCGACGCCATGCCGCGGTGAACGCGCCTCGTTGGCGCGCCGCCGCAAGGCGCGACGGCTTGCTGTCGCGGCCAACCCCGCGCCTGCCGGGCGTCCCCGAGAATTTGGCCAGTGCGCAACGTTGGCGCGCTGCCGGAAGCGAGGCGTTCCAGCGCTGCGCAAAAATGGGGCAAAATGCGTCCCGATCGTCTTCTCAATCCCCGCAATACCCCATGGAGCGTCGACTTCAGGTTTGTCGGGTAGTGGCGATAGTGCTAAACTTATTGAGAATAATTTGCATTAACTTCCTCACATTCTGGAGTTTGTATGCGCGTGAAATCCCTCGTGGCAGCGGTGCTGCTCGCCGGTGCGGCGACCCTGGCGCAAGCCGCCGAGTTTCCGATCGGTAAGCCGCTGGTCACGGCAGGCATGGAAATCAACACCGTTTATCTGCAACCGATCACGATGGAACCGGCCGGCATGATGAACGATGCCAAGAAGTCGGATATCCACCTCGAGGCAGATATTCACGCCGTGGCCAAGAACCCGAACGGTTACGCCGAAGGCGACTGGATTCCGGGTCTGGAAATCACGTACAAGCTCCAGAAGGCCGGTAGCGCGAAGGTTATCGAAGGTCTGATGATGCCGATGGTCGCGAGCGATGGCCCGCACTACGGCGACAACGTGAAGCTCGACGGCGTGGGCAAGTACACGCTGACGATGGTGGTGAATGCCCCGGGCACGCTGGCCGAATTCGGTTGCAAGATGGGCGCCGGTGCGATGGCTGCATCGGGCGCGCACGCTGCCCACGGCGGCATGGGCCCGTGGTGCTTCGGCCGTCACGTCGACAAGGAAACCGGCGTGGGTCCGTGGTTCAAGCCGATCACGAAGACCGTCGAATTCACGTTCAGCGGTATTGGCAAGAAGGGCGGCTACTAAGCCCGGACTATCTTGATGCAGCGTTGGCCTGTTGGCGGGTCGACGCTGTTTTCATTTGGAGCATGAAGGATGATTCAGCGCATCGCGCGCCTGCTGGCCACGATGATGGCCGTGCTGGCCACGTTGTTCGCACTCGGCGGCCCCTCGCTTGCCCGCGCGGACGAACTTCCCACGTTCAAGCTGGAAATGAACAACGGCAAGCTCAACCCCGCCCGCATCGAAGTGCCGGCCGGCAAGCGTATCAAGATCGAAGTGCATAACACCGGCACGAACGCGGTCGAGTTCGAGAGCCTGCAACTGCGCAAGGAAAAGGTGCTCGCACCGGGCGCGCAGTCGTTTGTCGTGATCGCGCCGCTGCAACCGGGCGAGTACAAGTTTTTCGACGACTTCCATCAGCAGGCACAAGGCGTGATCGTCGCCAAGTAAGTATCAGCAAGCATCAACAAGTATCAACGAGCAACACTAAAGGAATTGCACGATGGGTCAGGTCATGTTCATCGTCTGGCGCGAAAGCGTTGAGGCACTGCTGGTCGTAGGCATTCTGCATGCCTGGCTGGCCAACCCCGAGCACGGCGCCAAGCGCGGCCTGCCCTATCTGTGGGCCGGCGTAGCCCTCGGGATTGCGGCCGCCGTGGCACTCGGTGCCGCGCTGGTCGGTTTCACCGAAGTGCTCTCGGGCGACGCGCAGGACTACTTCCAGACCGCCATGGTGCTGATCGCCTGTGTGCTGATCGTGCAGATGGTCTTCTGGATGAAGCGGCATGGCCGCACGCTCAAGCGCGACATGGAGTCATCGTTACAGAAAACGCACGATCAGGGCACCTGGTGGGGTGTGCTGATTCTGGTGGCGCTGGCGATTGCCCGTGAAGGCAGCGAGACCGCGATCTTCCTGTATGGCATCGGTTTCGGTCAGCAGGGCAGTGTGCCGCTGACGATGTGGCTGGCCGTGGTGATCGGTTTCGTGCTGGCGCTGCTGACGTTCTGGCTGTTGCAACTGGGCGGGAAGGTGTTCTCGTGGCGACTGTTCTTCCGCGTGACGGAAATCATGTTGCTGTTCCTCGCGGCGGGCTTGCTTGAGTCGGGTCTCGACCGCTTGATCTCGCTGGAGCTCGTGCCGACACTGGTCGATCAACTGTGGGATACTTCCGCGATTCTTGACGACACCAGCCCGTTTGGCGGTCTGGTCGCCACGCTGACCGGCTACCGGGCCCACCCGGCCGGCATGAACCTGTTGGTGTATGCGCTGTACTGGCTGTTCATCTGGGCGCTGTTGAAGCGCGCCGGTGCCCCGGCCAAGCAGGTTAAAGCTGCATAAGCGGTAAGTGAGCAGTAAGTGAGCGGTACTCGGGCGGCACGAGCCGCCCGATTGGCCACTTGGCCAGACCGGCCTGCACGGACCACGCTGGATAAAGAGTCCGTCAGGCCGCTGAAGCAATCCCCCGAAGCACGAGTTGAGCATGAGCATCGCCATACCTGTCCCGAACCTGCTGGCCCGCGTGGGCCTTTGGATGCAACGCCACGGCAAACTGATCCGCGGCGTGCAGTGGGGCATCGTTTTGGTTTATGCATTCCTCATCTGCGTGCCGGTCATGATGCCGTTGCCTGATGAGACGGCACACATTCTCAACAACCTCACCGTCTTCGCTCAGTTCACCTTCTGGGGCATCTGGTGGCCGTTTGTGCTCATCAGCATGGTCTTGATGGGACGCGTGTGGTGCGGGGTGCTCTGCCCCGAAGGCACCCTCTCCGAATTCGCCAGCCGTCACGGCCGTGGCCGCGCCATTCCGCGTTGGATGCGCTGGGGCGGATGGCCCTTCGTGGCGTTTGCCGGGACCACGCTCTACGGCCAGATGGTCAGCGTCTATCAGTATCCGAAAGCCGTGCTGCTCGTGCTGGGCGGCTCGACCATCGGTGCGATGGTGATCGGCTACTTCTACGGGCGCGACAAGCGTGTCTGGTGCAAGTATCTGTGCCCGGTCAATGGTGTGTTCTCGTTGCTGGCGCGCCTCGCGCCGTTCCACTTCAAGGTCAACGAAGACGCGTGGCGTCAGTCGTATCACACCAACGGTCACAAGATCATCCCGGTCAATTGCGCGCCCATCGTGCCGCTGCGCAATATGAAGGGCGGTGCGCAGTGCCATATGTGCGGCCGCTGTGCCGGCCACCGCGACGCGATCGAGCTTGCCGGGCGTTCGCCGAGCGAAGAAATCGTGAAGTTCGGTGCGACCGAAAACAACAGCGTGTGGGACAGCGTGCTCCTGATGTACGGCCTGCTCGGCGTGGCCATCGGGGCGTTTCACTGGACCGTGAACCCGTGGTTCGTCACCGTCAAGACGGCGATTGCGTCGTGGCTCATCGATCGCAACATCATGTGGCCGTTCGAGACCAATGCGCCGTGGTTCGTATTCACGAACTATCCCGATCAGAGCGACGTGTTCTCGTGGCTCGATGGCGGTCTGGTCGTCGCCTACATCGTTGGTAACGGCGTGTTGCTCGGATTGGCCTTCACGATCATCTTTGCGCTGGCCAACCGGGCGATGGGCTCGTGGCAGACCTCGCGCTTCAATCATCTGGTGCAGGCGCTGATTCCGATTGCGGGCGCGGGCGTGTTCATCGGCCTGTCGGCGACCACGGTCAGCCTGCTGCGTGCCGAGCATCTGCCGGTGTACTGGGCCAATGACGTGCGTGCCACCATTCTGGCTGCCACCACGCTGTGGAGCCTGTGGCTGGGCTGGCGTGTGACGGGCCGCCATGCGAGCACGCTGGGCCGTCGTCTGGCCGGCATGGCCGGCATCGTGGCGGCGCTGGCGCTGGTCAACTGGCTCTGGCTGCTGATGTTCTGGATTTGGTAAGCCAACGGGTCAATCAGGTCTCGCTGGCCGGAACCTCGCCTTGGCGGGCATCCGGCGCGTGACCTACAATGTCGCCACAAGTCTCTCTGTGTGCCGCCCATGTTGCTCGCTCAACGCCTTCCGCTGTACTTCCGACTCGTTCGACTCGATAAGCCGATCGGCACCGTGCTGCTGCTGTGGCCGACGCTCGCCGCGCTGTGGATTGCCTCCAGCGGGCATCCCGATCCGCTGCTCGTCGTGATCTTCACCGTCGGCACCTTCCTGATGCGCTCGGCCGGTTGTGCCATCAACGATTACGCCGACCGCGATTTCGATAAATACGTCAAACGCACGCAGGAGCGCCCGATCACCTCAGGCCGCATTCGCGCGTGGGAGGCGGTGGCCGTCGCAGCGACGCTGGCGCTGGCGAGCTTTCTGTTGATCCTGCCGCTCAATGCGCTGACCAAGTGGCTGTCGATTCCGGCGCTGTTCGTCGCGGGGACGTATCCGTTCACCAAGCGTTTTCTGGCGATTCCGCAGGCGTATCTGGGCGTCGCGTTCGGCTTCGGTATTCCGATGGCGTTTGCGGCGGTACAGGATCAGGTGCCGATGCTGGCGTGGATTCTGCTGCTCTCCAACGTGTTCTGGTCGGTGGCATACGACACCGAATACGCGATGGTCGATCGCGACGACGATCTGAAGATCGGCATCAAGACTTCCGCCATCACCTTCGGACGCTTCGACGTTGCCGCCATCATGCTTTGCTACGTTGTGGCGTTGGGCATTCAGGCCGGTGTGGGCGCGTATCTGGGCTTCGGCTGGCCGTTTTGGCTGGGCATGGCGGTGGCGGTGGGTTGCGCGATCTATCACTACTTTCTGATTCGCGAGCGCGAGCGCATGCCGTGCTTTGCGGCGTTCCGTCATAACAACTGGCTCGGTGCCGCCGTCTTCGCCGGTATCGGCGGGCATTACCTGCTGACGGCGCACGGTTGAGGTCTTACATCGAGTCCGTTACGCCAACTGCACCGGGTGTGGGCGCGTACGTGGCCAGTGGAAATACTTCTCCAACAACGCGTCGAGAATAGCGAGCGTTTCGGCATCGGGCACGCCGTCGTAGCGTGCCGGTCGAAAGTGCATTTGGAACGCTGAAATGACGTCGGTGGTTGGCGCATCCAACTCACCTGATTGCGGCGCGTCATAGCCGTAGGCCAGTAGCTTCGCTTGCAAGCCGGCGACATCGCCATCGAACGGCGAGGTGTTGCGATAGTGGTTCACGGTGTCATCGTCGGGCCATGCGCCGACGCCGTGTTGCTCGTACAGCGTTCGCCAAGGAAACAAGGGGCCCGGATCGACCTTGCGTCCGGGGGCCACGTCGGCATGCCCCACCACCTTGTGCGGCAGAATCCGATGTCTCGCCACAATGTCGGCCGCGAGTTCGCCGACGACGGCAATCTGTTCATCGTCGAATGTCTCCCACTGGCGCTTGACCGGCGAAAGATCCCGATCTTCGGTCGGAAAGCCGCCATTGACGATCTCGATGCCGATCGATGTCCCGTTCAGCGGGCGATCCCCTTGCCAGTAGCTCACACCCGCGTGCCGGGCCAGTTGCGATTCGGGCACCAGCACATAAACACGGAACTGCCCGCTCTCCTCAGCCGCCGCCGGCACGAGATAGTGGGCACTGACGCCTCGTATCGGGTCGATCAGCGTCGCTAACGAGTCGGCGAGGGGAAGCTCGGTGTAATGCAACACCAGCGTGCGGACGCGAGAGGTTTGATTCGGGGAGTGGACAGATTCGTCGAGTCGGTAGGGCACCGGCTGTTTGCGTGGTTCGTGCGGGGCAGGTGTCTTTCCGGTCGTGGTACATGCGCTCAGCGGCAGTAGAAGCATCGCAGCCGCCCGGGTGGAAATTCGTGCAAAGAACTCACGACGGCGCGATCCCGGCGCATTGGATGGGATAACCGGAGGAGCGGCTTCGGGTTTGCACTCGCGCATGGGCTGACCATCTATGCAGAACTGGGTCAGCCAACACTAGCGTTCCAGCGCCAACGGCGACTTGCAGAAAACGACTTTCGTCGAAAGCGTGATGAGGCATCGCCGGCCATGCCGACGTCCAGCCGTCGTGCGAAAAGAAAAACGGCGCGGTGATCTGTCGATCATTCGCGCCGTTTTTTCATTCACCGACAGGTCGTGCCGGTGAGGTCGAACCTCAGTTAGCTTCAGGCATCGCCGAGTTCGTCGCCCAGTTCCTTCGCACGCGTATTGGCGGCATGCACGCCGCGCACGATGGCAGCCTTGATCGAATCGCGATCGAACGAGCTGAGTGCGGCAAACGTGGTGCCGCCCTTCGAGGTCACGCGCTCGCGCAGCACGCTGGCGGGTTCGCTCGACTGCGCGGCCAGTTGCGAGGCACCGGTGAACGTGGCGATGGCCAGTTGGCGGCCTTGTTCCGGCGAGAAGCCCAGTTCTTGCGCGGCTTGCTCAAGGGCTTCGATGAAATAGAACACGTAGGCCGGACCGCTGCCCGAGATCGCCGTGACGCCGTCGAGCTGGCTTTCCTTTTCCACCCAGACGATCTGGCCGGCGGCGCCGAGCACCGTTTCGGCGCGCTTGCGCTGATCGGTGTCCACGCCCGAGAGGGCTGCCAGCCCCGTGGTGCCCATGCCGATCAGGGCAGGCGTGTTCGGCATGCAGCGCACGATCTGGTTATGGCCGCCGAGCCAGCGCGCCAGATCCGACGCGCGGATACCGGCCGCGATGCTGATGACCAGTTGCGTGTTCAGATGCGGTTGCAGGGCTTGCGCCACGTCCTTGAGGACTTGCGGCTTTACGGCCAGCACCAGCGTGTCGTAGTCGCGCAGGCGGTCGTTGGGCGCGCTGGCGGTTTCGATACCGTATTGTTTGACGAGGCCCTCGCGGGTCGATTCGTTGACGTCGATCGCGAGAATGTCGCGCGGTGCCGTGCCGCGTCCCACCAGTCCGCCGATCAGGGCGTTGGCCATATTGCCGCCGCCGATGAATGCAATTCTCATAACCATCCTTTGCGTTGCGTGAGTCGTTTGCGTCGTTACCGTGTCATGCCGTGGCGAGTATCCGACTCGTCCGTCATCCGAATTCGCCTGCGCGCGATAATTCCGTAGCGCCTCAGGCGTGGGACCCGTAGTCACGAGCCCCGAAAATTGCGGTGCCGATGCGCACCATTGTCGCACCCTCGGCGATGGCCGCTTCCAGATCGCCGGACATGCCCATCGACAGCGTGTCGAGCGCCATACCGTCGGCGCGCAGCGCATCGAACAATTCGCGCATGGCACGCAGCGGTGCGCGTTGGCGCACGGGATCGTCGTCGGGTTCAGGAATCGCCATCAGGCCGCGCAATTGCAGGTTGGGCAGGGCGGCGATGGCGCGCGCCGTCTCTGGCACGTCGGCGGGGGCGATGCCGCTCTTGCTGGCTTCACCGCTGATGTTGACTTGCAGGCAGACCTGAAGCGGTGGCATATCGGCCGGGCGTTGTGCGCTCAGGCGCTCCGCGATCTTGAGCCGGTCAACCGAGTGCACCCACGCAAAGTGCTCCGCAACCGGGCGGGTCTTATTGCTTTGCAGCGGCCCAATGAAGTGCCATTCGAGCGCCTTGCCGTCGACGGTGACGTCGGCCAGCGCCGCAATCTTGTCGAGGGCCTCTTGCACGTAGTTCTCGCCGAAGGCTCGTTGCCCGGCGGCCACGGCGTCTCGTACCGCGTCGGCCCCAAACGTTTTCGAGACGGCGAGCAGTTGCACGCTGCCGGCGGGTCGATGGGCGTTGGCGGTAGCTTGGGCGATCCGGGAGAGGACGGCGTCGAGGTGAGCGGCGATGGTCGACATGAGGCGAGTTCAGGCGTCGATGGGGCGGCAGGCGGGAGCGGAATTGCGTCACCGGCACGCCGATAGGGGGTGCAGGCCAACGATTATAGCTGTGCGTATGGGGAGGTGCTACCCCGGGAAAAAACAAGGTGCTACCCAATAACGAAGGGGGCATGGCCGCAGAACGGCGCGCGAATTGTGGCAGACTGCGCGTGCCGACAATCAAAGGGAGTCAAAGATGAGCGCGAGTTCACAGCAGGCAACACAGGCACGTCAGGTCTATGACTTTTCCGTCCAGACGTTGGCGGGCGAGACGGTGAGTTTGTCGCAGTATCGCGGCAAGGTTTTGCTCATCGTGAATACGGCGAGCGAGTGTGGTTTCACGCCGCAGTATGAAGGCTTGCAGGCGTTGTACGCCGAGTTGGCACCACGGGGTTTCGAGGTGCTGGCATTCCCATGCAATCAGTTCGGCAAGCAGGAGCCGGGGGATGCGCAGGCGATTCGCAGCTTTTGCGACTTGCGCTTTCACGTCACGTTTCCGATGTTCGCCAAGGTGGACGTCAAGGGCCCTGACGCCGCGCCGCTTTATCAGTATCTGACGGACGAAAAGCGCGGCGTGCTGGGCACCAAGGCGATCAAGTGGAACTTCACCAAGTTTCTGGTCGATGCGAACGGCAAGGTCATCGAGCGTTACGCACCGACCGCCAAGCCTCAGGCGATCCGTGCGGATATCGAGCGCTTGTTGGCGGTGTGACGTCAGGCCCGGTTTCGGCGACGGATCTGCTCAAAAGCCGAACCGCGCCCGCAGGACACGCCACGGCATCGTGAGCCCGCGTTCGGGCGATGCGTCGCCGTCGTGGCAGGTCAATTCGGCACCCTGCCCGGTGCTCAGCACCAGCCAGCCGGTTTCCTGAACCACATAGGCGTGCCCGGCAGTCAACTGAACCGGCGCCGCCCACACCGTGGCGGCAAGCCAGCGCGGGGCAGGGGTGAGCGCCACACTGCCGCGCTTCACATGGAATACGGCGCCACGACGCACATACGTGTGGAACGCCTGCGCGCGGGCCAGCGTCAGTTGCTCCGGCAGCGCTACAAGGTCACCAGCGGTGTTGGGGGTGTTCGTGGCGGCAGCGCGCGAGTCCCGGCGGCCCTGTGTGAGGGCGAGATCGGACGAGAAGAGGGGTTGGAGGGTTTGGGGGCGCTTTGCCATGACAGACTCCGGTGCGTTGAACAGGTACGAATAGCGTATCGACCCGTGTCCCCCGCCGGTAGGCACACAGTTCACCGGTTTCGCCCATAACAGAAGGGCTTGCGGGCATCTGTTACGATGCCAATTCCGCAAATCTGTATCTGTTATGGTGGCCGCCGATGCCCGATGATCTCCCCATGGATGCCGCCATCGCCCCCCCGCCCTCAGCCGCCACGAGTCCGCCCGACGTTCGACCGGACGTGAATCCGTCGTCATCCCCGTCGTCACCGACCGCTGCGCCTCCTGCCCTGCCGCTGTATCGCCAACTCGCCGGACACTATCTGCTCGCCATCGAGGCCGGTACGCTCGTGCCCGGCGACCGCATGCCTAGCGTGCGCACGCTGATGGAGCGGCATCAGGTCAGCCTGTCGACCGCGTTGCAGACCTGTCGGCATCTGGAAGCACAGGGCGTGCTCGAAGCGCGTCCGCGCTCAGGATATTTCGTGCGCACGCCAGCACGCGCCACGCTCGCCCCGCTGGACGAGCCGCGCCCGTGGGTGCCCGATCTCGCGCAGTACGTCGGTATCAATCAGCGTGTGTCGTCGATTCTTGCGCGCGGCCTTCAGGCAAACGTGCACACCAACTTTGCGGTGGCGCACGGCGCACCTGCGCTGTATCCCGTGACCGAGCTGCGTCAGGCAACGTTGCGCGCATTACGAGACAATCCGTTGCTCTACGGCATACCGCCCCCGGGCGGCGGAGAAGCCCGTTTTCGCGCGGCCATCGCCCGCCGTGCGCTGGCCGCGCGCATGAACATCGCGCCGGAAGAAATCGTCGTCACGCATGGCTGCATCGAGGCCATCAATCTCGCGCTGCGTGCCGTGGCCAGCCCCGGCGACGTGGTGGCCGTCGAGTCGCCCACGTACTACGCGCTGCTGCAAACGCTCGAGAGCATGGGGATTCGCGCGCTCGAAATCCCGACCAGCCCGCAGACCGGCATCTCGCTCGAAGCGCTGGATCTCGCTTGCGAGACCTACGACAACATCAAGGCCGTCATCGTCGTTCCGCATTTCCAGAACCCGATCGGCTCGGTGATGCCCGACGCCCACAAGGCACGCCTCGTCAAATGGGGCGAAACGCGCAACATCGCCATCATCGAAGACGACACCTATTCAGCGCTCGGTGATGACGACACCACACCCGCCGCCATTCGCGGCTGGGACACCACCGGCAACGTGATTCACTGCGCGTCGCTGCACAAGACGCTCGCCCCCGGCATGCGCTTGGGCTGGATCGCGGGTGGCAAGTGGCAGTGGCGTATCGAGATGCTGAAGTACGCGCAGACGCGTCCGAACGAAGCGCTGGCGCAGATCGCGATGGGGGAGTTCATGGACTCGCCGAAGTACGACCGGCACCTGCGCCGCCTGCGTGCTCACTTACGTGAGCAGCGTGCCGCGATGGCCGAGGCGATCGCCACGTATTTCCCGGCCGGCACGCGTCTGACGCTACCGACCGGCGGACTGAGTCTGTGGGTAGAAATGCCGGGTGGCGTGAGTTCGGAGCAACTGTTCGACGCCGCGCTGGCCAAGGGCATTCGCATCGCGCCGGGCAGCCTGTTCTCCAATTCCACGCGCTACGACCACTTCCTGCGCATGAACACCGGACACCCGTTCACCCGCGAGATCGACCGCGCCGTGCGCACGCTCGCAACGGAAGTCACGCGTCTGGTCGACGCGAAGGGTTGACGTGAACGGTTGACGTGAACGACCGAGGCTAACGCCTAACGACGATCAGAACTCGGGATACATCCGCCCCGGGTTGAAGATGCCGGCCGGGTCGAATACCGACTTCAGGTTGCGGTGAATGCGCATCACCGGCGCGGGCAACGGCGTGAAGACACTGACGCCGGGTTCGCCATAGCGGAACAGCGTCGCGTGGCCGCCATCCTGACGCGCGGCCGAACGCACGATCTGCGCGTCGGCGTCCGTAATCCACCAGCGCTGCGCGCCGCCCCATTCGATCAACTGCTTGCCCGGCAGACGATGCGGTTCTGCCGTGGACGGTACGGCCAGACGCCACAGCGCCTGACCCGGTCCGGCGTCGGCAAAGAAGTTATCCGTCTGCTCGCGAATCGCATGCCAGAACTTGGCCGCATGAATCGCATCGACCAACTCGCCGCCCATCTTCACGCGCGCCGCCTTGATCGCCGCCGAGGCACCCGCCAGACGAATCACCAGCAAATCGTTGCGCCACGCACTGCCCGTGATCGGCAGCGGTTGCCCGCCCCATTCGTTGAGCTTGCGCACCGCGTCCACTGCGTTCATTTCGAATTGCAGCGTCAGTTCGGCAAACGGTTGCGGCAACACCTTGATCGAGACTTCGAGAATCAGCCCGAGCGTACCGAGCGAGCCCGCCAGCATGCGCGAGACGTCGAACCCGGCCACGTTCTTCATGACCTGTCCGCCGAAATTCAGCACATGGCCACGACCATCCATCAGCTTCGCGCCCAGCACGAAGTCGCGCACCGCACCAACAGCGGCGCGGCGCGGCCCCGATAACCCGGCGGCCACCGCGCCCCCGATCGTCGCACCGGGCCCGAAGTAGGGCGGCTCGAACGGCAGCAATTGATTGCGTTCGGCCAGCGCGGCTTCGATATCGGCCAGCGGCGTGCCGCAGCGCGCCACGATCACCAGCTCGGCCGGGTCATAGGCCACGATGCCGCTATACGTGCGCGTGTCCAGCACTTCGCCTACGCGTTGCTGGCCGTACCAAGCCTTGGTCCCGCCGCCGCGCAATTGCAGGGGCTGACGCCGGGCGGTGGCGTGTTCGATGACGGCGCGGAAGTGATCGAGAGTGTCGTTCGTGTCGGTCATCAGCTCGGTTCGGCCGGTGGCGGCGTGTCGGTTTGGTAGGGGCCAAGCTCGCTGCCGCAATGCTTGCAGAAGCGGGCGTCGGCGTCGTGCCCTTCGGTGAGGCAGTCCTGACAGGTGCGCGTCGTAACCGACTGCTTGCGCATGGCCAGATGAATTTCGGCACCCATGATCCCGGTCGGAATCGCAATCACGCTGTAGCCGAGCAGCATCACGAAACCCGTGATCGCCTTGCCCAGCCCGGTCACCGGCACCACGTCGCCGTAACCAGTCGTGGTGAGCGTAACGATGGCCCAGTAGATGCCCACAGGAATGCTCGTGAAGCCGTGCTCCGGTCCCTCGATGATGTGCATGAGCGTGCCGAAGATCACCACGATGATCGACACGAAGCCGAGAAACACGAAGATCTTGCGGCGCGCGTTATACAGCGCGAGGCTCAGCACGCCGGCTTCGTTCACATACGCCGTGAGCTTCAGAATCCGGAACGCACGCATCAGGCGCAGCAGCCGCACGTCGATCAGGCCGTGCAACTCGGGCACGAGAATGGCGAGATACGTCGGCAGAATCGAGAGCAGATCGATGATGCCGTAGAACGACAGCGCATAGCGCAACGGCCGGTGCGCGCACAACAGGCGCGCGATGTACTCGGCCGTGAACAGCAGCGTGAAGAACCATTCGAGAATGGCCATCGGCAGCGGCAGCGTGTCCTGCACCACCGGCACGCTGGAGACGACGACCACGAGCACCGACGTGACGATCGCGATGAGCAACGCGATGTCGAACAGACGCCCTTCGCGGGTGTCGGCCTCGAAGATGATGATGTAAAGCCGCTGCCGCCAGTCGTGCGGCAGCCATTCCGACAGTGCTCGCACGTCAGAACCTCGGCAGGTCGGGGTGAGGCAGCAGGCCGCCGCGCACGTGCAGCTTGCCGTATTCGGCACAGCGCGCGCGGGTGGGAATGCCCTTGTCCGGGTTGAGCAGGCCGACCGGATCGAAGGCGCGCTTCACACCGAAGAACGCGTCACGCTCCTCGGCCGAGAACTGCACGCACATCGAGTTGATCTTCTCGATGCCCACGCCATGCTCGCCCGTGATCGTGCCGCCAAGTTCGACGCACGCTTCGAGAATGTCGCAACCGAACGCTTCGGCGCGATGCCATTCGTCGAGGTCGTTGCCGTTGAAAAGAATCAACGGATGCATATTGCCGTCTCCCGCGTGAAAGACGTTAATACAGCGCAATCCGTATTGTTGTTCCATCCGCTCGATGCGTTTGAGCAAAGTCCCAATCGTGCGGCGAGGGATGGTGCCGTCCATGCAGTAATAGTCGGGCGAGATGCGCCCGGCGGCGGGGAACGCGTTCTTGCGGCCCGACCAGAACCGCAGGCGTTCCTCTTCACTGCGCGAAATCTGAAGCCGGGTGGCGCCGGATGTGCGCAGCACATGCGAGATACGCATGATCTCTTCGGCGACTTCTTCCGGCGTGCCGTCCGACTCGCACAGCAGAATGGCCGCAGCATCGAGGTCGTAGCCCGCGTGCACGAACTCTTCGACCGCCTGCGTGGCGGCCTTGTCCATCATCTCAAGCCCCGCCGGGATGATGCCGGCGGCGATGATCGCGGCCACGGCGTTGCCGCCGGTTTCCACGTCGTCGAAGCTCGCCATGATGACCTGCGCCGTTTGCGCTTTCGGGATGAGCTTGACCGTGATTTCGGTCACTACGCCAAACATGCCTTCGCTGCCGATGAACACCGAGAGCAGATCGAGGCCCGGCGCGTCGGGGCCGAGCGAGCCGAATTCGATGGCTTCGCCCGACATCGTGATGGCGCGCACGCGCAGCACGTTGTGTACCGTCAGGCCGTACTTCAGGCAGTGCACACCACCGGAGTTTTCCGCCACGTTGCCGCCGATGGTGCAGGCGATTTGCGATGACGGATCGGGGGCGTAATAGAGGCCGTAAGTGGCTGCCGCGTCCGAGATGGCGAGGTTGCGCACGCCGGGCTGCACGGTGGCCGTGCGCGCGTACGGATCGATCTCGACAATCTTCTTGAACTTGGCCAGCGACAGCACGAGCCCATCGGAAATGGGCATCGCGCCGCCGGACAGGCTGGTGCCTGCACCGCGCGGCACTACGGGAATGCCGAGTTGATGGCAGGCCTGCAAGATGCGCTGCACCTGCGATTCGGATTCGGGTAACGCGACGGCCAACGGCACGCGCCGATACGCGGCGAGGCCATCGCACTCGTACGGTGTCGTGTCCTCGCGTCGATGCAGGATGCAGTGCGCCGGCAGAATCTGCGTGAGCGCATCGAGCAACTGGCGCTGACGTTCTTCAAGCGGCGTCTGCCGATCGGGCACGTCGGCGTCGCGTGGGCTTTGCGAAATCGCGGGAGCGTTCATGCGGTGCTCAGCCCGCCGAGCGCAACCGGAAAATCTTGCCCGGATTGAGCAGGTTCTGCGGATCGAGCGATAGCTTGATGCCGCGCATCACGTCGATCGCGTCTTCGCCGTGTTCCGTCACGAGAAAGCCCATCTTGTGCAGGCCCACGCCGTGTTCGCCCGTGCACGTGCCGCCCATGCGGATGGCGCGCTCGACGATACGCTGGTTCAGGTGCTCGGCTTCTTCGATCTCTTCGGGCTTGTCCGGGTCGATCAGAATCGCCACGTGGAAGTTGCCGTCGCCGACGTGGCCCACGATCGGGCAGGGCAGGCTCGACGCGCGCAGATCGACTTCCGTCTCGCCCACGCATTCGGCCAGACGCGAGATCGGCACGCATACGTCCGTCGTTACCGCGCGGCAGCCCGGCTTGAGTTGCAGCATCGCGAAGTACGCACTGTGACGCGCGCCCCACAGGCGGTTGCGATCTTCCGTGCGGGTGGCCCACTCGAAGCCCGTGCCGCCATTGTCGTCGGCCAGTGCCTGCACCGTCTCGGCTTGTTCTTTCACACCGGCTTCGCTGCCGTGGAATTCGAAGAAGAGCGTCTGCGTCTCGGGCAGTTCCATCTTCGAGTGCTTGTTGATCGCGCGCACGGCGAGGGCGTCAACAAACTCGACGCGCGCCACGGGCACGCCCAGCTGAATCGTCTGGATCGTGCAGTTGACGGCGTCCGTCATGCTCGGGAACGAGCAGATGGCGGCCGACACGGCTTCGGGTTGCGGATACAGGCGCACGGTCGCTTCGGTAATGATGCCCAGCGTGCCTTCGCTGCCGACGAACAGGCGCGTGAGGTCGTAGCCAGCTGAAGACTTGCGGGCACGCGTGCCGGTGTGGATCACGCGGCCGTCGGCCAGCACCACGGTGAGGGCGAGCACGTTCTCGCGCATCGTGCCGTAGCGCACGGCGTTGGTGCCCGAGGCGCGGGTGGCGCACATGCCGCCGATGCTGGCGTCGGCACCCGGATCGATCGGGAAGAACAGACCCGTGTCGCGCAGCGCTTCATTCAGCGCCTTGCGCGAGATGCCCGGCTCGACCGTGACCGTCAGGTCTTCGGCGTTGATCGAGACGACCTTGTTCATCTCGGAGAGATCGAGCGAGAGACCGCCTTCGACGGCCAGCAGGTGACCCTCGAGCGACGAACCGGCGCCGTAGGGGATCAGGGGAACGTTGTACTTGGCGCAGAGCTTGACGATCTGCGAGACCTCGTCGGTGCTGTGCGCGAACGCGACGGCGTCGGGCAGCATCGGGTCGAAGGGAGACTCGTCACGGCCGTGGTGCTCGCGCAGCGCCTCCTTGGTGCTCACACGCTCGCCCAGCAGGGCTTGCAACTCGGTGAGCAAGGCGTCGGGGAATGGACGCTTGGCGGCAAACGGCAGGTGGGGGTGATTCACGGCTTTCTCCTTCAGGTCTCCGGGCGGCCAACGCGGGATGGCGTTGGCGTGCCCCTATTAGGCGGGGTCTCGGGGGCGCTGGTCGGAGACCGCGCGTGCCCTGACACCTCATGAGCGTGGATTTTACGCCGGGACGGCGTTTTTCCCCACCCTTTGCGTCATATCATACGAACTTGTCGTCGACATGCGTCGTCACGACTGCCTGAAAAACAGGCAACGCATGGCAGATGACGTTTTTCTATCACAAGAAGGTGAGTCGTACCGCCACCGGGGCATGACAACCGGCGGGCATGGCATGCCGCAAGGAGCAGGGTTCGCAAGATGGGGAATCGTTTGAGCAAGATCGTCACGCGCGCGGGCGATGGCGGCAGAACCGGTCTGGGCGACGGCGCCCACGTCGACAAACACAGCCTGCGCATTGTCGCCATCGGCGAAGTCGACGAAACCAATTCGCATATCGGCGTGTTGCTGTGTGAAGACCTGCCGGCAGACGTGCGCGACGTACTGGTCGCGATCCAGCACGACCTGTTTGATCTCGGTGGCGAACTGAGCACGCCGCGTCATACGTTGCTGGGTGCCCCGCACGTCGTCAGGCTCGACGGCTGGCTGGCGCATTACAACGCGGCACTGCCGCCGTTGAAGGAATTCATCCTGCCCGGCGGCACGCGCGCGGCGGCGCTTGCACATGTGGTGCGCACGGTGGCTCGCCGTGCCGAGCGCGCGATGGTCGCCCTCGGTGCCGAAGAGACCGTGGGACCGGCGCCGCGTCAGTACATCAACCGCCTGTCGGATCTGATGTTCGTGCTGGCCCGTGTGCTCAACCGCGCCGGTGGCGGTGACGACGTGCTGTGGCAGCGCGAGCGGGATACTGGCAACGCTGCCTGAATCCGCGTGAGCCGGCGCCAGTGAGCCGGCGCATGGGAAGTGCATTCAGTAAAAGAAAACCCGGCCGTGCGGTGTCGCATCGACCGGGTTTTCTTCGCATTCCTCCCGCACTGTCAGCCGGCGTACCGGTGATTGCGCGGGGGACCGCCGGATCAGTTACCTGAACCGCGCGCCAGACGGCGGGCACGCACGGCTTCGGCCAGCGTGTCGAGCACGCCCAGGCTGTCTTCCCAGTTGATGCACGCGTCGGTAATGCTCTGGCCATAGGTCAGCGGCTTGCCCGGCACGTGGTCCTGACGGCCTGCCACGAGGTGCGATTCGACCATCACACCGATGATGCGGTCGTCGCCACCGGCGATCTGGCGGGCGATGTCTTCGCACACCGGAATCTGGTTCTCGTGCTTCTTCTGGCTGTTGGCGTGCGAGGCGTCGATCATCACGCGCGCGGCCAGACCCGACTTGGCGATGTCGTCGCAAGCGGCTTGCACGCTGGCAGCGTCATAGTTCGGTGCCTTGCCGCCGCGCAGGATCAGGTGGCAATCCTCGTTGCCTGCGGTCGACACGATGGCCGAGTGGCCACCCTTCGTCACCGACAGGAAATGGTGCGGCTGCGAGGCGGCTTTGATTGCGTCGACGGCGATCTTCACGTTGCCGTCGGTGCCGTTCTTGAAGCCGACCGGGCACGACAGGCCCGACGCCAGTTCGCGGTGCACCTGCGACTCGGTCGTGCGCGCGCCAATGGCACCCCACGACACCAGATCCGCGATGTACTGCGGGCTGATCATGTCGAGGTATTCGGTACCGGCCGGCAGGCCCAGCTCGTTGATCTCAGCGAGCAGTTCGCGCGCGAGACGCAGGCCGTCGTTGATCTTGAAGCTGTTGTCCATGTGCGGGTCGTTGATCAGACCCTTCCAGCCCACCGTCGTACGCGGCTTTTCGAAGTACACGCGCATCACGATTTCGAGCTCACCCTTCAGGCGCTCGCGTTGTTCGACCAGACGCGCGGCATATTCCAGCGCGGCTTTCGGGTCGTGGATCGAGCACGGGCCGATGATCACGACGAGACGGTCTTCCATGCCGTGCAACACGCGGTGGATAGCGCCGCGCGAGCGATGGATGAGGTCCGCGCTCTTCTCCGAGCAGGGGGATTCGCGAATCAGGTGCGCCGGGGGCGTCAGTTCCTTGAGCTCGCGAATACGGACATCATCGGTGTTGTGGGGAGGCATGGTTTTTCTCCTGGGCAGTTCGGACTGCGGTTCGGTTCTCGGGAATTCGGGTCAAAAAAAAACCGCCAGACTCGCTGGCGGTTTTTCAGGATTCGTTTCGGTGCTTACTGCTGCAACTGTCCCTCTCCATCCGCCAGCGGTGTGAGATACGCAAAAAAGTAAAAGTAAAACTTATTGGCGGTCATGAGGGATATCTGACGTTGCATCGCAGGCGTTTGCCGTGCACAGAATCAACTTTATACGCCGAATCGGATGACGCTGCAACCGTGACTCTGCGCTAAACGTCCGCAAAACGCGCGGAAATATTGCATTTCATCGTGTCGAAATGCGTAGCTAAAGCACGATATTTTGAAATCTCGCAAAAACGCCCGGTTTGACCCGGGCGCTTTGCTAAGCTTCACGCATTTTTTGCAGTGCGCCATCTTTTCCGTGACATTGGGCCAACAGAAGCGATGACGCGCTACCGCAGCGGCCTTAAGCCGTGCCGCCGACCGTCATGTTTTCCATGCGCAGCGTCGGCTGGCCGACGCCCACCGGCACGCTCTGACCTTCCTTGCCGCACACACCGACACCCGAATCCAGCGCCATGTCGTTGCCGATCATGGTCACGTCCTTGAGCGATTCCGGACCGTTGCCGATCAGCGTGGCGCCCTTGACCGGATACGTGATCTTGCCGTCTTCGATCATGTACGCCTCGGACATCGAGAACACGAACTTGCCGTTGGTGATGTCGACCTGACCACCGCCGAAGTTCACCGCATACAGACCGTGCTTGACCGAGGCGATGATTTCCGCCGGGTCTTTGTCACCGCCGAGCATGTACGTGTTCGTCATGCGCGGCATCGGCAGGGCGGCGTACGATTCGCGGCGGCCGTTGCCGGTCACCGGCATCTTCATCAGACGGGCGTTCAGGCTGTCTTGCATATAGCCCTTGAGAATGCCGTCTTCGATGAGCGTGGTGCACTGCGTCGGGTTGCCTTCGTCGTCGATGTTGAGCGAGCCGCGGCGGTTCGACAGCGTGCCGTCGTCCACCACCGTCACGCCCTTGGCCGCGACGCGCTCGCCCAAGCGTCCCGAGAACGCCGACGAGCCCTTACGGTTGAAGTCGCCTTCCAGCCCGTGACCGATGGCTTCGTGCAGCAGCACGCCGGGCCAGCCAGGTCCAAGCACCACGGTCATCGCGCCGGCCGGGGCCGGGCGGGCGTCGAGCTTGACGATGGCGCCATCGACGGCTTCCTTGACGTACTTGGCGAGCAAATCGTCGGTGAAGTAGCCGTAGTCGAGACGGGCACCACCACCGCTGTTGCCGATTTCACGCTTGCCGTTCGATTCGACGATGACCGTCACCGACACGCGCACCAGCGGGCGCACATCGGCGGCGATCACGCCGTCGCTGCGGGCCACCAGCACCACATCGTATTCACCGGCCAGACCGGCCATCACCTGCGAGACGCGCGGGTCGCTGGCGCGCGCCAGCTTTTCGATGCGCTCCAGCAGGGCAATCTTGCCGTTTGCGTCGAGCGACGCGAGCGGGTCGGACGGCAGATACAGCGCGCGGCCCGTGACGTTCGAGAGCTTGCTGCCCACCTTCACGCGGCCACGGCCTGCCGTGGCGATGCTGCGCGTGGCGGCAGCGGCTTCCTTCAGTGCGATGTCGGAGATGTCGTCCGAGTAGGCGAAGGCCGTGCGGTCGCCCACGATGGCGCGCACACCGACGCCCTGATCGATCGAGAACGAGCCGGATTTGACGATGCCTTCCTCAAGGCTCCAAGCCTCGCTGCGGGTGTACTGGAAGTACAGATCGGCGTAGTCCACGCGGTGCGTGAAGATGTCGCCGAGCGCGCGTTGCAGGTGGGTTTCGTCGAGGCCGTACGGGGTGAGCAGCAGCTCACGGGCGGTGGCCAGGTTCTGAATGCCGGGTTCGATGATTTTCATGCGGTGTCAGGCCAAGGAAATATGTTCGGAATATGGGGACGGAAGACGCAATGTCAACCTTGCGCGCGGGCAGGCGTGGCCGGTGCGGCGTGTGTGGCTCGGGCATCGTCGGTGGCGCCCAGCACCCGGTGCCGCAAGGCCGGCAGGCTTTGACGAACGGCCGCAAGTCTCGCCGGATCGATGTCGCCGACGACCACGCCGGCGCCGTCGTCTTCACGCTGGGCGACGATATCGCCCCACGGATCGATCAGCATCGAATGCCCCCAGGTGCGCCGCCCGTTCTCATGGACGCCGCCCTGCGCGGACGCCAGCACGTAGCATTGGTTTTCGATGGCACGCGCGCGGAGCAGCAATTCCCAGTGCGCGCGCCCTGTGGTGTAGGTGAAAGCGGCGGGTACGACCATGAGCGTACAGTCGCCCATGGCCCGGTACAACTCGGGAAAACGCAGGTCGTAGCAGACCGACAGGCCGACGCGGCCAAACGGCGCTTCAAACGTGCGTACGGTTTCCCCGGGGCGAATCGTACGGGCTTCGTCGTAGGCTTCTTCGCCTTTGACGAAATTGAACAGGTGAATCTTGTCGTAACGCGCGGCGGGCGAGCCATCCGGGCCGTAGACGAGCGTCGTGTTGAGGACGCGTTCGGGTTCCGGGGCGGCCAGCGGCATCGTGCCGCCGATCAGCCAGACGCCGTTGCGACGTGCCGTTTCTGCCAGAAAGTCCTGAATCGGGCCGTGGCCGTGTAGTTCACGCAGGGAGAGCTTGTCGGTGTCGCGCTGGCCCATGTAGCAAAAGTACTCGGGCAGCAGCACCAGTTGCGCGCCGGCGTCGGCCGCCTCGGCGACCCACCGTCCGGCGTCTGCGAGATTGCGTGCGACGTCGGGGGCGCTGACCATCTGTACTGCGGCCACGCGTGCCAGCGCGTTGGGAGCGTTTGGCGTGGCGCGGGTGGCTGAACTATCGGGGCTCGTCATGAAGTCGCTGAAAAGACGCTCGCAAAGCCGGCTCAGTTGCCGTGCAGCCCGTTGGGCGTGGCGGTGTTCTGGGCTTCGGGCCGGGATTCCGGGGATGCATCGATCTTACTCTGATTGCCGCTCGCCTGTCCGATGATGGGGTTGTCCCACGAACCGGTCACGTGATACGTCGTCGAGAGCGTACGCGAGAGCTGTTCGCCAAGCGCCAACTGCGCGAAGAAGGAGCCGATGCCCAGCGCCGGGTTGATGATCGCCCACGCCAGCGAGGCCGACGCGGCATTGATCTTCGGCAGCACGAGCACGTTCAGGTCCTGCGTCTCGCGCGCCAGATCCGTATGCCCGTCGATGCGAATCGTGGCTGCGTTCGCATGAATCGTCAGATCGTCGGTACTCGCCACGCCGCCTTGCATCGTCGCGTTGCCGTCGATGTTGTCGAACGGCAGGCCGCTGCCGACCACACTATTGAAGTCGAACGTGAGGATCTTGGCGAGTGTCTGCACCGAGAGGATGCCCAGCAACTTCGCGAGGCCCGGGTCTGCCTTCAGGATCTGACCGCGCTTGAGTTCGACCTTCACCTTCCCGCCGAGCGTCGGGTAATCGATGGCATCGGGGCCGCCGCGCCAGCCGAAGCGGCCCGACACCGTGCCCGAGCCATCCTTGAGCGTCTTAGGCAGGCCGAGCCGGTCGAGCAGCCCGCCGGCATTCTTCACGTCGAGATTGAAGTCGAGGACCGTGCGGCGCGGGATATCGTCGTCCGAGCCAGCGGCTGTGGCCGCGGCAGCCCGCCGGCGCGACGTGCGCCAGTTGCCCGTCACGTCCAGCGTGGCAGCGCTGTTGCTCAACTCCAGCTTGGTGAGTTGCCAGACCGGTACGCCGTCTTCCAGATCGTTGTGCGCATTGAGTTGCAGGCGTCCCAGCGGCTTGTCGCGCAGCACGAAGTCGTTGGCCACCACATCGATCGCGGGGAATTCGTCGCTGGGCTCGTCGAGCACTTGCGTGAGCACGTCGTCGCCGTGCTCCTCCTTGGGAATCACCAGTTTGGCGAGCCGCGCGCGGATCGCGCCCGACGGATTCTTCGCGTCCGGCGCGCGCCATTCGGCGAAACCCGAGACCAGATCGGAGGCCAGACTCACCTGCCAGTCGCGGTCATTGCGTTGCGCGCCCAGCACCAGCTCCGGCCACAGACGCGACATCAGCCGCACCTGTTTCGCGTGTAACGCCAGTCGCGTCGGCAAGTAAGGCGTGAGTGCGCCGAACTCCTCGCGTGCGGCGGCGGCCGTCTCGGCGGGCGAGGGCGGCGTGCCTTGCGTGCCCGGCGTGGCCGCATCGGTGGAGAGCGACGCGATCACGCTGCGCCACGCGTCCACGTCAAGCGTGTCGAACTGCGCCGTGGCTTGCACGCCTTCGCGCGGTGCGGGCACCGGCTGATTGATCCCGATACCGCCGCGCAGCACTTCCACGCGGTTGCCATTACGCTGCTGCACGTAATTGCCCTGCACGCTGCCGATGGCGAAATCGAGCGTATCGATGCGCCGTCCGCCCGTGTTCGGCTGGGGCCGTAGCGAGAAACGCGCGGGCAGCGACACGTCGGCGCTCTTGCCCAGTGGCGCAGGGAGATTCACCGCGAGGCCAGCGAGCGTCGATTGCACGGCGACATCCGTCATGCCCTGACGCACGGTGACGACTGCCGTGTAGGGCGTGGCACCCGTCATGCGCTTGGCGAGTTGGGCGAGCGTGGCATTTTCGCGGTTTTCGCGCAGACCTTGCGCGCTCATCGTGCCGGCGACATTCAGTGCGATGGTGCCGTCGTCGCGGCTGCCACCCGACGCGCGCACATCGCCGCCGAGGAACGTGCCGCGCAGGTTGTCCATCGAAATGCCGTGTTCCGTGAAGGCGAGTTCGCCGTCTACGGCACCGAACGTCGGGAGTCCGTTGATCAAGGCGATGTCGTTGCGCAGGAAGCGTGCGCGACCGGTTACCTTCGAGCGGTCCGTGTGTTCGAGCGGCATCGAGAGTTGCAGGGCGAGCTGTGCCGTGCCGTTCGCGCGTGTTTCGTCGGTGAAATCGCCGATCCAGTGCCCGACCGGGCTCGAATTGATGTATTTCACGAAGTCCGCTGCCGGGCCGCGCGCGTCGCCCTTGAGGACGAGCGTCGAATCCTCTTGCCCGATCTTGTCGATATCGCCGATGACCTGCGTGAGCGTGACCCCGTAGATCGAGCCGGTGTCGATGGCGATATGCAGCTTGTCGGCGTCAAAACGCAGATTGCCGCGCACCTTCTCGAACGCCGGCCAGACTTCCGTATGCCCCGGGCGCAGCGGCGACGGATTGAACGTCACGTCGACCAGCGGAATGTCGATGCGGAACTTGCCGTGGCCCTTATCGAACGGGAAGAATTCCAGATCGCCTTGCACGGCGAACGGCGCGTTTTGCACGGTGCCGGCAATGAGCGCGCGTTGCAGGTAGTCGCGCACAGCGGCGCCGATATCGGTGGGCAGATAGCGCGGCACTGCATTGGCATTGGCGCGCGTGATCGTGCCCTTCAGATCGACGATGCCGTTGTCCCGGCCGCCGTTCTGCCATGTGCCGCTCACGTCGCCAGCGAGTTCCGCGTTTTGCAGATGCAGCGCGTCCACTCGCACGTGTATCTCGGCCGGGGCATCGCGCTTCGTGGCCGGATGCGAGACGCGCCAACTGGTGCGCGCCGTGAGCGTGTCGAGGGCGATTCGGGGCTGATCGAAACGGCCCGGAAAGTCGAGCACCGAACCCTTCGAATTCAGTGTGAGGCTGCCGCGCGACTGATCCGCGTCAATGTGTCCGCTCAGGTGCGAGAACCCGGGGCGTCCGGCGTTCGGGCCGCCTGCGCGGGCCGGCGGGTTCGGATTGGGCAGGCTATCGATGCCCGCGTCTTCGAAGTCGGCCACCACCCGATAGCGATCGCGCTCCGGCGGCAGTTGCCGGATACCCGGCAGATCGCGCCAGTTCGTGCTGCCATGGGGCTTGGGCGCCTGATAGCTCAGATCGAAGTTCGCAAGGCGGCCGCGCGGCTGGAAACTCGTGAGCTGGTCGCGGGTGGCTTTGTCGATCGGGAGTGCGGGCACCAGTGCCATGGCGGCACCGATATCGAAGCGTTGACCGGCCAGCGTGACATGCAGGCCGTGGTCGGCCGTGGTCGGCGCGTAGCTGCCGCGCATGTCGGGGACATCGAGTGCCGGGCGGCCGGCTGCCTGCAACGTGAGGTCACGCACACGCCAGTTCCAGCCGCTGTCTGCCTGCGGCCCGATGCGGGTGATGTCGATCCGGCCCTGCGTCGCATCGAACGACAGCGGCGGCAGGTCGTCGGCGAGTTGCGCCGAGGTGTTTTCTCCGGCGGCGCGCAGCGTGGCGCCGGTGATGGCGCCGTTATCGAAGTTCACCCACGCGCGTGCCGCGAGCCGGCCGCGCGTGTCGCGGGCGTCGTGTTCGCCGGGCAGGTCGACGTGTTGGGCGAGGGCGGCGAGATCGATGGTGCCGATGTCGGCGTAGATTTCACCGCGCCAGCGCTTGAGTTCGCCGGGACGGGCGAAGAGCGGCGTCGTGAAGCGTGCGCGAATGTCGAGCGGGGCGACCATGCCTGCGGGCGGCGTGGCCTGCATGCCGAAGCGATGTTCCAAGCCGCGATTGCGCAGCATCGCATTCACGTTGGTGATGACGGTTTCCGGCACATCGCGGGTGGCGTCGCGCCAGCGCACCGTGCCGCCGCGAATGATCACGCGCGCCTGGCGCATGAGCCAATCCGTCGCCTGCGTGTCCGAGTCGCTGCCGTTGCCGGAAACCGGCATGCCGGCGACGAGAATTGCGCCATCGGCGAGACGCTCGACGCTGAGATCCGGCTGATAGAGCGTCAGGCTGGAGAGGCGCAGGTCGAGGTGGATCAGGCTCGTCCACGAGAGCACCGCGTCGAGGCGATGGAGCGTGAGACCGGGCTCCACGGGCGGCGGCGCGCCGGGCGGTGCGTAGGTTTGCGCCGTGGCCTGTGAGGCCGGCGCCGGTGTGGCTTTCGCGTTGTTGCGGGGCTTGCTGGGGGCGGCTGCGGGCGCGCGCGCGTGCAGGATGCGCACGTCTTCAAGCGTCAGATAGGGGTGCCAACCGCGCCAGACGGCGTCGATACGGCCGATCGACACAGGTAAACCGAGCGCGCGCGACGCGGCCGCCTCGATTTGAGGGCGGTAATCCGAGACACGGGGGAGGATCACGTACCGGGTCGCCAGCACGACGGCGCCAAGTCCGAAATACACGACCACGATGAGCGCCAGCAGCCATTCCAGGCCCAGGCGCATGCCACGCGGCAGTGACGAGAACCAGGACCGGGTCGCAGTGGGCGAGGCAGGCGGCTTACGGTCGGTCATGCTGCTCGTCTACGAGGGAATGTGGTAGTTTCTGTGGCAAAGACTGTAACACAAGCCCATGGCCGTTCGACCGGCGGACCGTCGTACAAAGAGACAGGTATTTCGCCGTTTGATTTCACGCGGGTAAGCCGGCGAAAGCTCGCGTAAGTGCGTGAAAGTTCACCGCGCGGCATCCAAAGGGCCCTGCCAAGGGTGTCGGACGCCCCGCGACGAGCGCGTTTCGAGCGTTTCGAGCGTTTCGATGTGCGGCCGTACACCCGCGAAACCTCGCTGCGTGGGGATCGCCGACCGGCTGGGGGTGTGTTTCTGTCTTGCCGACAGACATCGTGTGTCTCCATTCTCATTGCTGACCGGAACCCCGCCAGTGAGTTCACCCGAAATTCAGACTGATATCCAGACGTACTCCCGTTATGCCGCGCGCATGCTGGCGAGCCGCCCTGCGCTGGCCGAGGCATTGCCTGCGCTGAGTGAGCATCCCGTCGACGCGCGCTGGCTGGCACGGCGTTTCGAAGCCATTGCGGGCGTGAGCGGCATTGACGAGGCCGGACTGACGCGGGCCCTGCGCGTGTTGCGCGTCGAGGCCTTGTGCGCCGTGATGCAGCGCGATCTCGACGGGCGCGCCGAGCTGGCCGAAGTGACCGGTGCGATGACCGCGCTGGCCGAGTTCGCCGTGCAGGCGGGCATCGCCGTGCTGTCGCGCGAGCTGGAGGCGATCCACGGCGTGCCACGCAATACCGAGGGCGAGCGCCAGACGCTGGGCGTGGTTGGCATGGGCAAGCTGGGCGGGCGCGAGTTGAATGTCTCGTCCGACATCGACCTGATCTTCCTTTATGAAGACGACGGCGACACCACGGCACCGGATGGCGGTACCACCGCCGGGCTGCGGTTGCTTTCCAATCATGAATTCTTCACCAAGCTCGGCCGCAAGCTGATCGGGCTGATTTCGGAATTGACGCCGGACGGCTACGTGTTCCGGGTGGATATGCGGTTGCGGCCGAATGGCGATTCGGGCCCGCTCGTGTGCAGTCTGCCGATGCTCGAAGAGTATTTCTATGTGCAGGGCCGCGAGTGGGAGCGCTATGCGTGGATCAAGGGCCGTCTCGTTTCCGAGGTGGCGAGCGAGCCGGGCAAGCGAATCGAGCGGCTGTTATCGGCGTTGGTGCAGCCCTTCGTGTTCCGTCGCTATCTCGATTACGGCGTGATCGGGGCCATTCGCGCGTTGCACGAACAGATTCGCCATGAGGCCGAACGCCGCGCGCGGGCCAAACCCGCACGCATCAACGACATCAAGCTGGGGCGCGGCGGCATTCGCGAAGTCGAGTTCTCTGCGCAGGTTTTCCAATTGATTCGCGGCGGGCAGGAGCCGGAGTTGCGGGTGCGCCCGACGCTCGCGGTGCTGGGCGTTGCCGCCCGGCGCGGCTGGCTGGCGCAGAGCGTGGCCGATGCGCTGGCGAACGCGTATCTCTTCCTGCGCAAGCTTGAGCACCGGATTCAATATCTTGACGACGCGCAGACCCACATCCTGCCCGTGCCCGGAGATGACCGTCTCGCGGTGGCGAGGGCGATGGGGTTTCCCGACGAGGCGGCGTTCATGACCATACTCGACGAGCATCGCGAGTTCGTTGCGGCGCAGTTCGACGAGATTTTTGCCGACAAGGCCGGTGCGAACGGGCAGAAGGGCGGTTCGGCAGGCGAGGGCGATTGCGAATGTCCGCCCGAGTTGTGGAGTGAGTGTCTCGCGGATGAAGCGCAGACCGGCGACTTGGGCAACCAACTGACGAAGTTGGGTTTCAGCGATGCCGAAGGTGCGCTGGATCGCTTGCGCGCCGTGTGGACATCGTCGCGATACAAGGCGCTCAACGAGACCAGCCGGCGGCGCTTCGATCAACTGGTGCAGCGTGCCGTCGAGGGCGCCTCGGGCACGAAAGAAGCCGATGCTGTGCTGGGACGGATGCTGGACCTGCTCTCGACCATCAGCCGTCGCAGTTCCTATCTGGCACTGCTGACCGAGTATCCGCGTGCGCTTGAGCGCGTGGTCAAGGTATTGGCGGGTTCGCGCTGGGCGGCGGGTTATCTCATCAGCCATCCGCAGTTGCTGGACGAATTGCTCGACGACGAGGCACTGGCGGCACCATTCGACTGGCCGTCATTCAAGACCCAGTTGTTGCTGAGTCTGAATGCGTCGGGCGCGGTGGGTAATGTCGAAGTGCAGATGGATATCTTGCGGCGTGCGCATCATGCGGAAGTGTTCCGCATTCTGTTGCTCGATTTGCAGGGCACCTTGTCGGTGGAGGCGATTGGCGACCGGTTGTCCGAGTTGGCCGACGTCATTGTCGACGTGACGATTGCGACCGTATGGCCGCATGTGGCCACGCGTCACCGCGAGGTACCGCGCTTCTCCGTGATTGCGTACGGGAAGTTGGGCGGCAAGGAATTGGGCTACGCGTCCGATCTCGACCTGATTTTCCTGTACGACGATGACGACGATCGTGCACCGGATGCGTACGCGGCACTGGCGCGTCGCTTTGTGACGTGGCTGACCACGCACACGGGCGCGGGCATGTTGTTCGATGTGGATCTGCGGCTGCGCCCCAATGGGTTGTCGGGGCTGTTGGTGACCAACATCGAGAGCTTCCGCCAGTATCAGTTCCGAGAGGGGAATGCGAATACTGCGTGGGTCTGGGAGCATCAGGCGCTGACGCGCGCGAGGTTCTGTGCGGGCGACGATGCGATTGGCGCAACGTTCGAGGACATTCGCAAGCAGGTATTGGCGACACCGCGCGAGGCACTGCCGCTGGCGCAAGAGATTGTGGCGATGCGCCGCAAGGTGTTGGAGGGGCATCCGAACCCGACGCAGCTATTCGATCTGAAGCACGACCGTGGCGGCATGGTGGATATCGAGTTCACTGTGCAGTATCTGGTCTTGTTGCACTCTGGCGCGCATCCGGCCTTGTTGCGTAACGCGGGCAACATCGCGTTGCTGCGAGAGGCGGCACAGTTGGGGCTGATCGATGCGAAGTTGGCAGACGATGCCGCAGCGGCCTACCGGACGTATCGAAAGCGCCAGCATAAATTGCGCCTCGATGGGGTGGAGGCAGCGCGCGTCCCGGCGGTCGATATCGAGACTGAGCGCAGTGCCGTGATGGCGTTGTGGGATTCCGTGTTCGCGGATGCTGGGCCGGTTTGATGGCGGCGCGGAAGTAAGTTGAACGAAAGTGATGGGAAAGACGCCGGGTGAGCCCCGGCGTTTTTCATTTGGGATAGGGCGCAGCGAGGGCGAAGCGTGCTCGGACTAAAGCGCCAACATCTCCCGAGCGTGTTTGCGCGTCGTCGCGGTGATTTCAACGCCACCGAGCATGCGAGCGATTTCTTCGACGCGCTCCGTGCGACCCAGCGGTTCGATTTCGCTCATGGTGGAGTCGCCATCGCTGCGTTTCTTCACGCGCAGGTGTTGATGGCCGAGCGCGGCGACTTGAGGCAGGTGGGTGACGCAGAGCACTTGGCGGCCTTGGCCGAGTTCGCGCAGGAGGCGTCCGACCACTTCGGCGACGGCGCCGCCGATGCCCGAATCCACTTCATCGAAGATCAGCGTGGGCGTGAGGCTTGCGCTGCTGGCGATGACTTGCAGCGCGAGGCTGATACGCGCCAGTTCGCCGCCGGAGGCGACTTTCGCGAGTGGGCGCGTCGGCACACCGGGGTGACCGGCCACGAGAAATTCCACCGTCTCCAGCCCGAACGATTGTGGTTCGGCGGCGGGGGTGATGGCCACTTCGAAGCGTCCACCGGGCATCGACAGGTCTTGCATCGCGCGGGTGACTTCGCGCGACAGCGAGGCGGCGGCTTTCGCGCGCGCTTTGGACAGCGTCTTGGCGAGTTCGAGATAAGCCGCGTGCGCCGCATCAGTGGCGGCCTGCATCGCCGCCGTATCTTGCGACGCCGTCAGTTCTTCCAGTTGCGCACGTCGTTCGGCGTGTTCCGCAGGCAAGTTCTCGGGCGTGACGCGGAACTTGCGCGCCGCCGAGTGCAGGGCGTCGAGACGTTGCTCCACGACAGCCAGTCGTTCCGGATCGAGATCGATGCGTTGTGCGTAGTGCGAGAGGGAATGCACCGCTTCGCGCAGTTGAATCTCGGCGGGTTCCAGTGCGGCGAGCGCGTCGGCGAGCCCTGTGTCGATTTCTGCCAGTTCGCGAATCTGGTGCACCACATGCCCCAGCGACGGCACGATCGCCCCGTCCGCTTCGGCCAGCGCATCGAGCGCGCTCTGCACGCCGTTGATCAGGCTCGCGGCGTGAGAGAGGCGGCGATGCTCTGCGTTCACCTCATCCCATTCGCCTTCCTGCGGGCCGAGCTTGTCCAGTTCTGCCGTCTGCCATTCCAGACGTTCGCGTTCCAGTTGCAGCTCGCGATCGCGGCCCTGCGCTTCTTCACAGCGCTTGACCAGACGCCGCCATTCCTTGTGTGCCGCCGCCGTATCCGCCGCGAGCCCAGTAGCACCCGCGTGCGAGTCCAGCAGGCGGCGCTGCGCGTCAGGGCGGAGCAACTGCTGATGCGCGTGCTGGCCGTGAATGTCCACCAGCATCTCGCCAAGCTCGCGCAATTGCGTGAGCGTCGCGGGCGTGCCGTTGATGAACGCGCGGGAACGCCCGGTCGTATCCAGCACGCGGCGCAACAGCACGCCGCCGTGTTCTTCCAGCGTGAGCGCTTGCACTTGCAGCCACGCCTCTAGATCCGGGCGCGCTTCGGCATCCGCCGCAAATTCTGCCGTGATATCCGCACGCGTCTGTCCCGTGCGCACCATGCTGGCGTCGCCTCGTTCGCCCATGGCCAGCGCGAGCGCATCGATCAGAATCGACTTGCCTGCACCGGTCTCGCCGGAGAACACCGTAAAACCGGCGGAGAATTCCAGATCGAGACGATCGACGATCACAAAATCGCGAATCGAGAGACTGCGTAGCATGGGGTATCGGGTGCCTGACGTTCGGACACCGGCCCGGCGGGCCAGCGGGAAGCGTCAATGATAAGGGGACTTTGCGACGAACGGGAGAGCCAGTGTTGGGCCGGTGTTTGGCCTGTGTTTAAGCGGGCGTGCGCTCCCCGCCCACAAAAACACACGCCACCGGGTGGGGTGGCGTGTGGGCAGACTCAGTTTTGCGGTGCGTCTTCGTCCGAAATATGTTCGTTCCAGTGCAGCTTGCGGCGCAGCGTCGCGTAATAGTTGTAGCCGACCGGATGCAGGAACGTCACCTGATGCTCCGAGCGGCTCACCAGAATTTTGTCGCCCTGACGCAGTTCCGCAAACGACTGCATATCGAAGTTCGCCCCGACTTCGCGGCCGCCCGTGATCGTGATCACGATGTCGCTGGAGTCCGGCAGCACGATCGGACGGTTCGACAGCGCGTGCGGCGCAATCGGCACCAGCACGACCCCGCCGAGACGCGGGTGAAGGATCGGGCCCGATGCCGACAGCGCGTAAGCCGTCGAGCCGGTCGGCGTGGCGACGATCAGGCCGTCCGAGCGCTGCTTGTACATGAAGCGCCCGTCCACATCTACGCGCAGTTCCACCATCCCCGAGATGCCCGAGCGGTTCACCACCACGTCGTTGAACGCGAGCGTCTCGAACAGCGTCTGCCCGTCGCGGTCGATGCGCGCGGCGAGCAGCGTGCGCTGCTCCGCTTCGAAATGACCTTCGAGCATCGCCGGCACCACCTGACGCATATCGTCGAGCGGAATATCCGTGATGAAACCCACGCGCCCGTGGTTCACACCGATCAGCGGCACCCCCGACGCGGCCAGTTGACGGCCGACGCCGAGCATCGTCCCGTCGCCACCCACGACGACGGCGACGTCGGTCTGCGTGCCGATCTCCTGAATATCGAGCGTGCCGTACGGGTCGGCACCGGCGCCGATGTTATGCGCCGTATCGCGCTCGAAGACGACGTGATGCCCGCGCTGGGCAATGCATGCCGCGAGCGTGAGCAATGGTTCGGCAACGCCGTCGGCATGGTACTTCCCGACGAGCGCTACGGTCTTGAAAGGGCTCCCTGTTTTCATGCCGCCATTACACCATAAGTCGATGACAGCAACCATCGCGTATGCCGCGCAAAGTCAGGCTGTGCCATTGTGCCGACACGCCCTCGCGCCAAACGCCGCGTGCGTACGTTTCGCGTTACAATTTTTGCCATGCTAGATCAACGTGCGCAGACTCTCCTCAAAACCCTGATCGAACGGTACATCGCCGATGGCCAACCGGTCGGTTCGCGCACGCTTTCCCGTTATTCAGGCCTCGATCTCTCTCCGGCGACCATCCGCAACGTGATGGCCGACCTTGAGGCGCTGGGCTTCGTCGCCAGTCCCCATACGTCTGCCGGTCGAATCCCCACGCCGCGCGCCTACCGTCTCTTCGTCGACACCATGCTCTCCGTGAGCCCGCTCGAAGACGCGGTACATCGCCTCGCGTCGCAGGTGCAAAATCGCCTGCAACCGGCCGGACCGCAGCAACTGGTGGCGTCCGCCGCGCAAGTGCTGTCCAACCTGTCGCAGTTCGCGGGCGTGGTGCTGACCCCGCGACGCAGTCAGGTTTTCCGCCAGATCGAATTCCTGCGGTTGTCTGAAAAACGCGTGCTGCTCATCATCGTCACCCCCGACGGCGACGTGCAGAACCGCATCATCCTCACCGAAAAAGACTACTCGCCCGCCCAACTGGTCGAAGCCGGCAACTATCTGAACGCCCATTTCGGCGGTCACAGCTTCGACGATGTGCGCGCTTACTTGCGTGGCGAGCTCGATGCACTGCGTTCCGACATGAGCGCGCTGATGCAAGCGGCGGTCGATGCCGGCAGTGATGCCATGGCCGACACCACGCGCGAAGAGAGCGTGCTGATCTCGGGCGAGCGCAATTTGCTCGGTGTCGAAGATCTGTCGTCCAGCATGGAACGGCTGCGCAAGCTGTTCGACGTGTTCGAGTCGAAGACCGGCCTGCTGCAACTGCTCGACGTGTCGAGCCGCGCGCAGGGCGTGCAGATCTTCATCGGCGGCGAATCGAGTCTGGTGCCCATCGAAGAGATGACCGTCGTGACTGCACCGTACGAAGTGGACGGCGAAGTGGTCGGTACGCTGGGCGTGATCGGCCCGACGCGCATGGCGTACGAGCGCGTGATTCCGATCGTCGATATCACGGCCAAGCTGCTCTCCAACGCGCTCAGCCAGCACTGAGCCCGGGCGAGGGCGCTAGCCAGCATCGCCCGGTTCGCCAGCATTCCCGACGCATTCGCGTTACAAACCCGTAGCATTCATTTACACGCTGTCACAAGCGGCAGGCTTACGCTCAAGGTGTCACTTATGGCGGGGTGAATGGGCTGGTTGACTCGCCGAAGGATTCGGACAGAACAACAAGGCGGCACGCAGCACACGCTACGCATGCGGGTCCGCCGGAAGGGCCGGGAGTCGGTATGAAACCCCTGAATTCATGGCGGACCGTGGTTCGCTTACTTGGCGCCGGGCTGATGTTCGGCGCCATCGGTGCGCTGGTCGCCCCCGCGCTGGCACAAGCCCAGAGCGCCGATCCGCCCGGACGCGTGGCGCGGCTCGGCGAGTTCGACGGCACCGTGACCTACGCGCCCGCCGGTACCACCGACTGGCGTTATGCCGACCGCAATCGCCCGCTCACCACCGGCGACGCCGTCTGGGTCGACCGCAATAGCCGCGCCGAGATGCATGTGGGTGGCACGGCGGTGCGCATCGGTGCCTCCACCAGCGTCACGCTGTCGGCCGTGACCGACCAGAATGTGCAACTGAACGTAACGCAAGGCACCGTCGGCTTGCGTCTGCGCAGCTACGATCCCAACCAGCCTTACGAAATCGATACGCCCAATCTCGCCTTCGTGCCGCAGCAGGCGGGCGAGTACCGAATCGACGTCGATCCGAATGGCGTGACCACCGTCAGCGTCTGGCAAGGCGCGGGCACCGTGTACGGACAAGGCGCGTCGGTGCCGCTGCGTCAGGGGCAGCGCGTCGCCTTCACCGGGCAAAACCTCGTGCAGCAACCGACCGGGCCATTGGCCGCCGACGCGTTCGATCAATGGGTGCGTGAGCGCGATGCTCGCGAAGACGCGTCCGTCTCCGCCCGCTATGTGCCGCGCGACATGACCGGTTTTGAGAGCCTCGACGATTACGGCTCGTGGCAAGACACGCCGACCTATGGCGCCGTGTGGGTGCCGTCGAGCGTGCCGTCCGGCTGGGCGCCGTACCGCACGGGGCACTGGGTTTGGGTCGACCCGTGGGGCTGGACGTGGGTGGACGAAGCGCCGTGGGGCTTCGCGCCTTATCACTATGGCCGCTGGGCGTATGTCGATACGCGGTGGTGCTGGGTGCCCGGGCCGGTGGCCGTGCGTCCGGTGTACGCGCCCGCACTCGTCGGCTGGGTTGGCGGCAGCAGCGGTGGCAACCAGTGGGGCGTGGCGTTTGCCGCCGGCGGCGTCGGGCTGGCATGGTTCGCACTCGGACCGCATGACCCGTATCGCCCGGCATATCACGCCAGTTCGTCGTACGTCACCAACATCAATCGTTCGACGGTGATCAGCACGACCAACATCAACAACATCAATAACGTCCACAACGTTACCAATATCAACAACATCTACGTGAACCGCAACGTGCGCGGTGCCGTGTCGACCATGCCCGCGCAAGCCTTCGTGCAGGGCCGCCCGGTCGGTGCGCCGACGGCGTTGGCGGCGCCGCGAGCCGGTCAGAACTGGCGAGTGGGCAACACGCCGGGCGTCGCGCCGGTGCAGCAGAGTCTGGTCGGCAACAGCCGTCCCGCCGCGGGGGTGCCGCCGATGGCCGCGTTCAACCGCCCGGTGCTGGCCACGCGTGCGCCGGTGGTGCGTCCGATGGCGTCGCGTGAGCTGACGAGCAACCTGCACGCCGTGCCCAATGCCGGCGGCACGCCGCTGGCGTTCACACCGAACAACCGTCCGGGCGCTGCCGCACCGCAAGCGCATGTTCAGCCGCGCGTGACCGTGGTCGGGACGCGCGGGCCAGTGGGTGCACCGATCGGGCAGAACGGGCCGAGCGGTCCGAATGGTGCGCAACCTGCGCTGAACCATACCGGCGCGCTGCCTGCCACTGGCGCCGTGCCAGCGATGCATGGCGCACCGGGAGTGCCGGGACAGCCCGGGGTGCCGGGTCAACCGGGCGTACCGGGCGTACCGGGCGTACCGGGTGTGCCGCATCCGCCCGGTGTACCGGGTCAGATGGGGCAGCCGGGCCGTCCGGAACCGCCGACGGTGCGTGGCGAAGTGAATGGTCAGCCGGGGCAGCGCGGACAGCAGGCACAACCGGCCCAGCCGGGCCAACCGGGTCAACCGGGCCAACCGGGCCATGACGCGGCACAGCGCGACATGCAGATGCACCGTCAGAATCCGACTTCACAGGCCGCGCCGACCGCACCGGCCGCCCAGCCGCAGCGTCCGGAACCCAACGACGCCGAGGCGGCACGACGCCCGCAGCAGTATCAGTCGCACCCGCAGGCCCAGCGTCCGGAACCGCAGCCGTTCCAGCAACCGGCGCAGCCGCAGCCTCGCGTGCAGCCGCAGCAGGCACCGCAGGAGCACGTGCAGCCGCAACCGCGCCCGCAACCGCAGCCGCAGCCGCAGGAGCACCCGCAGGCCGCACCGCGTCCGCAACCTCAGGAGCGTCCGCAGCCCCAAGAGCGCCCGCAACCTCAGGAACGTCCGCAACCGGCCCCGCGTCCGCAGCCGCAGGAGCACCCGCAACCGCGGCCTGCCCCGAAGGAAAACAAGCCTGAGGCGCATGCACCCGCCCATGAAGGCCAGCACACGTCGGCCGAACATCGTCCGGCCCACGAAGACGAGCATCAGCACGGCTGATCGGGCGCACCGCCCGCCGCCGTCCCGCTTGACCGGGGACGGTGGCTGGCGCTGATTGCCGCGCCGGATTTCGTCCCGGTTTGCGGTAAAGTACGCCTCATGCGCTTCGATCCCGAACCTATTTCGCATGGCCAGTCCGGCAAGACCGCCGTTCTGCTGATCAACCTCGGCACCCCCGACGAGCCGCGTCCGGCGGCCGTGCGCCGATACCTGCGCGAGTTTTTGTCCGACCCGCGTGTGGTGGAAATTCCCCCGCTCATCTGGCAGCCGCTGCTGCGTCTCGTGATCCTGCCGTTCCGCTCGCGCCAGTCGGCGCAGAAGTACGCCACGGTCTGGACGCGCGAGGGCTCGCCGCTCAAGGTCAACACCGAGCACCAGACCACCGCGCTGCGCAACCTGCTGCACGCGAACGATTACGACGTCGTCGTCGATTACGCCATGCGGTACGGCAATCCGTCGATTCCGGACCGTATTCGCGCGCTGCGCCAGAACGGCGTCGAGCGCATTTTGCTGCTGCCGCTGTATCCGCAGTATTCGAGCAGCACGACGGCGACGGCCACCGACGCGGTGTACCGCGTGCTGGCCCGCCTGCGCAACCAGCCCGACGTGCGAACGGTGCGCGACTATCACGATCATCCCGCCTATATCGAGGCACTGCGCCAGCAAGTGGAAGGCTACTGGCAGCAGCACGGCCGTCCCGACTTCACCGCCGGCGAGCGTCTGCTGCTGAGTTTTCACGGGGTGCCGCGCCGCACGCTCGATCTGGGCGATCCGTACCACGATCAGTGTGTGAAGACCGCGCGCCTGCTGGCGGCGGCGCTCGGTCTCGACGAGACGACCTGCCGTCTCACGTTCCAGTCGCGTTTTGGCAAAGCCGAATGGCTTCAGCCGTACACGGCGCCGACGCTCGAAGAGCTGGGCCGTGGCGGCACGCCGCGCGTGGACGTGTTCTGCCCGGGCTTCACGTCCGACTGTCTCGAAACGCTGGAAGAAATCAATATGGAAGGCCGCCATATCTACGAAGCGGCGGGTGGCAAGGCGTTCCACTTCATTCCCTGCCTGAACGGTGCGAGCGCATGGATTACGGCGCTTGGCGAGATTGCCGCGCGCAATCTGCAAGGCTGGCCGGTGCTGTCCCCTGAAGGTCAGGCGGACGCCGCTGTTGCCGCCGCCGCGTCCACACGGGCGCGTCAGGTCGCGGCCGTGGCGGCATTCGATGAAGCGAATGCGGCGGCCAACCCCGGAGCGCGCGCATGACGGTGAAGGTTGATGATTCTGCCCACGCCGCCACGCGTATCGACAAATGGCTGTGGGCCGCCCGCTTCTTCAAAACCCGTTCGCTCGCCACGCAGGCGGTAGATCGCGGTCGCGTGTTGTGCAACGAAGTGCGCGTGAAACCGGCGCGCGACGTGCGTCCCGGTGACATCCTGTCGGTCGATAACGGCAGCACGCGCTGGGAAGTCCGTATCAAAGCGATTGCCGAGGTGCGCGGCTCCGCGCCCATCGCCCAGTCGCTCTATGAGGAAACCGAAGCCAGTATTCGTGCGCGCGCTGAAGAAAGTGAGCGCCGGCAACTGTTTCAGGAGCCGGCGGCGCAGATGCACGGCCGCCCGACCAAGCGTGACCGCCGCCGCATCGGCGGGCTGGGCGATTAGTTCGTTTCCCTGTTTTCAATGCCCGAATGAACGCCGCCGCCGGCAAATGCGCGGCGGCGGACGAGAGGGAGCGGAAATGAACCAGGGCAGTCGGGAAAACGGTAAGACGGTGAGACAGGCAAGTCCGGAAAATCGACGGCTAACGGGGCGTCCAGCGTGGTCCGGTCAGACTGGGATCAGCGAGTGGGCAATCCGTTCGAAGACTGATGGGCTGGCACGCCCGGCATGTCGACATAGTGGTTCAGCACCGCACGCACGCCACCATATTCGGTGTCGCGCCGGGTGACTGCACCGGACAGGCAGATCGTAATCGTTACCATCGTCACCAACGCAAGGATGAAGACGACAGCCAGTGGCAGCTTCATGATGCGCTCCTAACGCTACATAACGCTCAACGGGACGGGGGGTGTCCGGCGAGCGGCCGGGTCCAGAAATCGGCACAAATCCTGACTGGACCGTAATTCATGTTAGGTCGCAGCAACGGCCGATACAATAGAGGACTCGTAACGCGTGTAACCGGATATTTTTCGGCACGCCGCGCGCACCGACACGGGGCACAGAATGCCCGCCCACTCTTGAAATCGGTGTGAACGCCCCTACTATCCAAAGGGATTTGAACCGGTGGCGCATCGTCGTGGTGCGCTGCAAGAACCTTTTGACGACTCATTCTCATGACTGAACAGCAAAACACTCCCGACCAGCCGATTCCGTCCCAGGCCGACGCGGCCCCGACCGACGCTGCGGGCGCGACCGACGCGCTGCCCTCGGTCGAGGCACTGCTGCTTGCAGCACAGGCCGAAGCGGCCGATCTGCGCGACCAGCTCCTGCGCGCGCGCGCCGAGACCGAGAACATCCGCCGCCGGTCGCAGGAAGACGTGACCAAGGCCCACAAGTTTGCCGTGGAATCCTTCGCCGAGAACCTCCTGCCGGTGATCGACAGCCTGGAAGCTGCCGCCGCCGACACCAGTGGCGACGTGACCAAGCTGCAAGAAGGCGTGCAACTGACGCTGCGCCAACTGCTGGCGGCGCTGGAGCGCGGCCGGGTCAGCGTGATCGACCCCGCAGGCGCCAAGTTCGACCCGCATCAGCATCAGGCCATCTCGATGGTGCCGGCCGATCAGGAGCCGAACACCGTCGTGCAAGTGCTCCAGAAGGGTTACTTGATTTCCGAGCGCGTGCTGCGCCCGGCGCTGGTGACCGTGGCTGCCGCCAAGTAAGGCGAGCGGTGAGCAGCAAGCAGCAAGCAGGACTGCAATAAGCCGGGGAGCTGCTCAAAAAACGAGCAGCGCCGGCAGAAAGGCATCCAGAGTGACCGAGCTTGTCATGACATCATGGCAAGCTTTGGTTTTTTCAGGATGAGCGGTACGGCGCGGGCATGGCAGCACGATGCCCGCAGACGATCGGCGGCAAATTCGGCAATAACGACATCATGGCAAGCGATCTTCCGGACATGCGCGGCGTAGACGGCACGGCTTTCGAGGCATTCTCGATGCGCGAGCTGACGGCGGCGACGTTCGACGAGGGCTTGCTGGCGGCGGGCGACGGACTCGCCGTGGTGTTTTTCTGGGGCGTCGACTGCTTTAACTGCGAAGTCGCCAAGAAAACCATGCTGTCGCAGCGTGAGGCCATCGAAGCGCTGGATTTGCGCTGGTTGCACGCCAATGTGTATGCCGATATGGCGCTGGGCCGGCGTTTCGCGCTGCACGGGGTGCCGACGTTTTTCTTCTTCCATCACGGTAAGAAACTGGGCCGGGCGACCGGCTGGCAGGGCTTGCCCCAGTTCCGGCTGGCGGTAGCCGCCGCCCGCGAGAAGATCGCGGCGGCCGGGGGCAAAACCGGACCGCAAGAAGGGTCTTGAAAAGCACCGCGCGGCACCCATATGTCGTGCAGATCAATGAATTGAACGGGCCACAGGCCTGACGGAAAGACGCAAAGGACGCTAGGAGAAATTTTATGGGCAAGATTATCGGTATCGACTTGGGCACCACGAACTCGTGCGTGGCCGTGATGGAAGGCAATCAGGTCAAGATCATTGAAAACGCGGAAGGTGCTCGCACCACGCCGTCGATCATCGCTTATGTCGAAGACGGCGAGATTCTGGTCGGCGCGCCGGCCAAGCGTCAGGCAGTGACCAACCCGCGTAACACGCTGTACGCGGTGAAGCGCCTGATCGGCCGCCGTTTCGAAGAAAAAGAAGTGCAGAAGGACATCGGCCTGATGCCCTACAAGATCGTCAAGGCCGACAACGGCGACGCCTGGGTGGAAGCGCGTGACCAGAAACTGGCCCCGCCGCAGGTTTCCGCCGAAGTGCTGCGCAAGATGAAGAAGACCGCCGAAGACTATCTGGGCGAGCCGGTCACGGAAGCCGTGATCACGGTGCCGGCGTACTTCAACGACAGCCAGCGCCAAGCCACCAAGGACGCAGGCCGCATCGCCGGTCTGGAAGTCAAGCGCATCATCAACGAGCCGACCGCCGCCGCACTGGCTTTCGGTCTGGACAAGAAAGAAGGCGGCGACCGCAAGATTGCCGTGTATGACCTGGGTGGCGGCACGTTCGACATCTCGATCATCGAAATCGCCGACGTAGACGGCGAGCACCAGTTCGAAGTGCTGTCGACCAACGGCGACACGTTCCTGGGCGGCGAAGACTTCGACCAACGCATCATCGACTACATCATCGGCGAGTTCAAGAAAGAACAAGGCGTCGATCTGTCGAAGGACGTGCTGGCGCTGCAACGCCTGAAGGAAGCCGCTGAAAAGGCCAAGATCGAACTGTCGTCGGCCCAGCAGACCGAAATCAACCTGCCGTACATCACGGCTGACGCCTCGGGTCCGAAGCACTTGAACCTGAAGATCACGCGCGCCAAGCTCGAAGCGCTGGTCGAAGAGCTGATCGAACGCACGATCGAGCCCTGCCGTCTGGCCATCAAGGATGCCGGCGTGAAGGTGAGCGACATCGACGACGTGATTCTGGTCGGTGGTATGACCCGCATGCCGAAGGTGCAGGACAAGGTGAAGGAGTTCTTCGGCAAGGAACCGCGTAAGGACGTGAACCCGGACGAAGCCGTGGCCGCGGGTGCCTCGATTCAAGGTTCGGTGCTCTCCGGCGATCGCAAGGACGTGCTGCTGCTCGACGTGACCCCGCTGTCGCTGGGTATCGAAACGCTGGGCGGCGTGATGACCAAGATGATCACGAAGAACACCACGATCCCGACGAAGCACTCGCAAGTGTTCTCGACGGCTGACGACAACCAGCCGGCCGTGACGATCAAGGTGTATCAGGGTGAGCGCGAGATGGCCGCCGGCAACAAGTCGCTGGGCGAGTTCAACCTCGAAGGCATTCCGCCGGCTGCCCGTGGCACGCCGCAGATTGAAGTGACCTTCGACATCGACGCCAACGGTATTCTGCACGTGGGCGCCAAGGACAAGGCCACCGGCAAGGAAAACAAGATCGTCATCAAGGCGAACTCGGGTCTGTCGGACGCCGAGATCGAGAAGATGGTCAAGGACGCCGAGCTGAACGCCGAAGAAGACAAGAAGGCCCGCGAACTGGCGGACTCCCGTAACCAGGGCGATGCGCTGGTGCACAGCACCCGCAAGGCGCTGACCGAGTACGGCGACAAGATCGAGGCTTCGGAAAAAGAAGCGATCGAGTCGGCCATTACGGCACTCGAAGGCGCACTGCGCGGTTCGGACAAGGCTGATATCGATGCCAAGGTCGAAGCGCTGGGTACTGCGAGCCAGAAGCTCGGCGAAAAGATGTACGCCGACATGCAAGCTCAGGCAGGCGCCGCAGGTGCTGCCGGTGGCGAGCAAGGCAAGCCGCATGACGACAACGTGGTTGACGCCGAAGTGAAGGAAGTCAACGACAAGAAGTAAAGCGTGCATGGCGCGCGGCACGGGCAGGAGTCTGCCGGTGCCGTGCGTATGGGCCGGGTATCGAAGTTCTCCGCACGGAGAATCTCGACCCGGCTTTTTGCCTGATGGCGACATGCGCCAACATTGGAAAGAGTTATGGCCAAACGTGATTACTACGAAGTCCTTGGCGTCGCCAAGAACGCCGACGGCGACGAAATCAAGAAGGCATATCGCAAGCTGGCGATGAAGTACCATCCGGACCGCAATCCGGACAGCAAGGACGCCGAAGATAAATTCAAGGAAGTCAAAGAGGCCTACGAGATGCTCTCCGAGCCGGAGAAGCGCGCGGCGTACGACCAGTACGGTCACGCGGGCGTCGACCCGAACATGGGCGGCTTCGGCGGTGCGGGCGGTCAGGGCTACGGTGGCTTTGCCGATGCGTTCGGCGACATCTTCGGCGACATCTTCGGTCAGGGCGGCCCCGGTGGCGGCCGTGGCGGTGGCCGCGGCGGTCCGCAGGTGTATCGCGGTGCCGACCTGCGCTACAACATGGAAATTACGCTGGAGCAGGCTGCCAACGGCTTCGACACGCAGATTCGCGTGCCGAGCTGGGAAGAGTGCGAAGTCTGCCACGGCAACGGCGCCAAGCCGGGCACCAAGCCCGAAACCTGCCCGACCTGTAACGGCTCGGGTTCGGTGCGCATGTCGCAAGGTTTCTTCAGCATTCAGCAGACCTGCCCGAAGTGCCACGGCACGGGTTCGTACATTCCTGAGCCCTGCACCAACTGCCACGGCTCGGGCAAGCTCAAGAAGACCAAGACGCTGGAAATCAAGATTCCGGCGGGTATCGAAGACGGCATGCGCATTCGCTCATCGGGCAACGGTGAGCCGGGTGTGAACGGCGGTCCTGCGGGCGACCTGTATGTGGAAATCCACATCAAGGCGCACAACGTGTTCGAGCGCGACGGCGACGATCTGCATTGCCAGATGCCGATTTCGTACGCGACGGCAGCACTGGGCGGCGACATCGACGCCCCGACGCTGCACGGCAAGGCCACTTTCGAAGTGCCCGAAGGCACGCAGACGGGTAAGACGTTCCGCCTGCGCGGCAAGGGCATCAAGGGGCTGCGCGCGAGCTATCCGGGTGATCTGTACGTGCATGTGCAGGTGGAAACGCCGGTCAAGCTCGACGACAAGCAGAAGCAGATGCTGCGCGACTTCGACGCTTCGCTCAAGGAAGGCGGCGCGCGTCACAGCCCGCAGACCAAGGGCTGGTTCGACCGTGTGAAGCAGTTCTTCGAGTAATTTCATGTCTATTGAAGCGCCCTTGGCCGCGTTCGCACTGTTGGACGACAGTGCAGACCCGGCCGGCGGGGCGCGTCTGTATACCGGGCTCGTACGCGAGGTAACTTGCGACGAGCCCGGTGTGCTTTCCGACGCGCTACGCGAGATTGAAGACGCCACGCGTCACGGCCTGCACGCCGTGTTGCTGGCCGATTACGAATTCGGCGTGCGTCTGGCCGGTGTGCACACGGTGGCCACACGCCGCGCCCCCGGACAATTCCGCGCACTGCTGTTCCGTGAATTGCAGAAGCTCGACGCGGCACAGACGCAGGCTTGGCTGGCGGCGCAGGACGATGCGCCGGACGCCAACGTCGCGGGTAATACTGGCATGGCCGGTAGTGCTGGTGTCGCTGGTGTCGCCGCGCTTCAGCGCGACGTCAGCGAGCCCGCCTTCGACGACGCCATCGCTCGCATTCACGACTGGCTCTCGCAGGGCGAGTGCTACCAGATCAACTACACGTATCGCCTGAACTTCGACGCCTTCGGCTCGCCGGTCGCGTTGTATCGCCGCCTGCGTGCGCGTCAGCCGGTGCCGTACGGTGCGCTGGTGGTGCTGCCCGGCGCGCGTAACGTGGCGGGCCGGGCGATTCTTTCGCTGTCGCCTGAGTTGTTCCTGCGCCATTCGCGCGGGCAACTCGAAGCCAAGCCGATGAAGGGCACGGCGCCCGCCTCGGGCGATGTCGCGAGAGATACCGAACTTAGCGCAGCGTTGGCCGCCGACGAGAAGAACCGCGCCGAGAATCTGATGATCGTGGACTTGCTGCGCAACGATCTCGGCCGCATCGCGGTGCCCGGTACGGTCAAGGTGCCGAAGCTGTTCGAAGTCACGCGCTTCGCCAGCGTGTTGCAGATGACCTCGACGGTCACGGCCACGCTGCCCGAGCAGACGCCTTTTCACGCAGTTTTGCGCGCGTTGTATCCGTGCGGTTCGATCACCGGCGCGCCGAAGCATCGCACGATGCAATTGATCGGCGAACTGGAGTCATCGCCGCGTGGCCTCTACACCGGTGCCATTGGCTGGCTCGACGCACGAGAGGATGCCCCCGGCGAGTTAGGCGACTTCTGTCTGTCGGTCGCGATTCGCACGCTCGAACTCGAATCGCCGCGCACGGACGGTCTGCGTCGCGGACGGCTCGGTGTGGGCGCGGGGATCGTGCTCGACAGCACAGCGGACGAAGAGTGGGAAGAGTGCAAACTCAAGGCGCGTTTTCTGACCGCGCTCGATCCCGGCTTCGCGATCTTCGAGACGATGCAGGCGACGCGCGCCACGGGCATCGCGCATCTCGGTCGTCATCTTGCGCGTATGGGCAAGTCGGCGCAGTACTTCGGCTTCCGGTTCGACGAAGCCGCGCTGCGCACGCAACTGGGTGACGTGGTGAAGACGTTGACGGAAGACGACACGCATCGCGTGCGTCTGGCGATCTCGCATGACGGCACCCCGGCCATCACGCATGGCGTGCTGACACCACTGCCTCGCACCGTGAAAGTGCTGCTGGCCGATGCCGCCGATGCCACGGACGCCACCAATACGACGCGCGCCGACGATCTGTTCCTGCGTCACAAGACCACCGTGCGCGAGCGCTACGACGCCGCGTGGAAGCACGCCGAAGCCAACGGCGCGTTCGACACGCTGTTCTTCAACGACCGGGGAGAGTTGACCGAAGGCGGACGAAGCAATGTGTTCGTCAAGCTGGGTGGTCAGTGGGTGACACCGCCGCTCGCGTGCGGTGTGCTGCCCGGGGTGATGCGAAGTGTGTTGCTCGAAGACCGCGCATTCAACGCGGTCGAAGCGGTGATGACACGCGATGACCTGCTGAGTGCGCAGGCCATCGTCGTGTGCAATGCACTGCGAGGCGTGGTGCCCGCAGTCGTTCAACTGCCCTGACGCGACGCGATTTGCGGCACGAACAGGTCGCTCCATTTCGCCGGACGCGTCTTGATCGTGCCCGCGCGGCCCATGAACTCGACGTACTGCATCAGGCCATTGGGCGTCGTGGTGAATTGCAGGCCGGGGTCGGCGATCATCTGCTCGATTTCGGCTTGCGGCAGGTTCATCTTCGACACGCGCAGGAAGGTCTGCGCGGCGCCCACGTGATCCTTCGCGATATAGGCGGCCGCTTCTTCCTGTGCGGCGAGAATGGCCTGCACCAGCTTCGGATTCTGCACCGTGAACTGCTTCGGCGCGAACACCACGTCAATCGTGATGTTGCCGAGCACGTCCGTCGAGTTGAGCACGCGCTTGATGCGCGGGTCCTTCAATTCCTGATACGAGAACGGCGGCGACGTGAAGTGGGCCGTGATTTCCGTTTTGCCTGAGAGCAGGGCGCTCACGGCTTCCGGATGGCTCAGGCTGACCGTCTGCGGGTCGAGCTTCGCGTAGTTCTCGATACCGAACGTCTTCGCCACGGCCATTTGCAGCAGCACGGCGGAGAGCGAGGTCTTGATGCCCGGAATCGCGATCTTGTCTTTCGACGTGAAGTCCTTGAGCGACTTGATGTTCGGGTTGTTCGTGTTCAGCCAGAGCGGGCCGGTCGACAGCGCCGAGAGACCGATCACTTCCGAGCGCGGAATGCCGTGCGCCTTCGACCACAGCGTGATGAAGCCGGGCGCGCCCGTGCCAGCCACGTCAAGGTTGCCCGCGAGCATGGCGTCGTTGATCACGTTGCCGCCGTCGAGGATCGTCCACGTGGTTTTCACGTCACCCAGCCCCAGTGCCTTCGCGTGCTTCTCGACGAGATGCTGGTCGCGCATGACCATCAGCGGCAGATAGAGAATGCCGTAGCCGTGCGAGAGGCGCACGGTGCTGGCTTCGGCATGGGCCAGATTGCCGACAGTGGAAAGTGCCGTCGTGGCGGCCAGCGCGAGGGTGCTGACCCAGCGCGTGAAATGACGTCGATTCATGGTGTTCTTGTCTCCGGATCGTTGGAATTATTCACGCCCCCGCCAGTAAATCAAGCGCAGGCGCGTTACTTATCAATCAGTCAATCAGTGCTGCATGCCCCAGCGGTGCAGCGTGCGCTTCTCGATGCGCGCAAACAGCAGGTTCTCTACCGCCAGACCAATCAGAATCACGAAGAACAGGCCGGCAAACACGTTGGCCGTCTCCAGCGAATTGCGGTTCTCGAAGATGTACCAGCCAAGGCCGCCCGACCCCGACGACACACCGAACACGAGTTCGGCGGCGATCAGCGTGCGCCACGCAAACGCCCAGCCCACTTTCAGGCCGGTGAGAATGCTCGGGAACGCAGCCGGAATCAGCACGTGCTGCACCAGCGCAAAGCGCTTGAGCCCGTAGTTCTGACCCACCATGCGCAGCGTCTTCGACACGCCGCGAAAGCCGCTGTGCGTGTTGAGCGCCACGGCCCACAGCACCGAGTGCACCAGCACGAAGATCACGCTGCCGTTGCCCAGACCGAACCAGATGAGCGCGAGCGGCAGCAGCGCAATCGCGGGCAGCGGGTTGAACATGGCCGTGAGGGTTTCGAGCAGGTCGTTGCCGATCTTCGAACTGATGGCCACCGTCGTGAGTATCGCGGCCAGCGCGATACCGATGCCGTAGCCGATCAGCAGGGTCTTGAGCGAGACGACTGCGCGCAGCAGCAACACACCGCTCGTGATACCGCCGACGAAGGCTTCCAACGTATCGGTGAAGCTCGGGAACAGCAGCGCGTTGTCGAGCCAGCGGCCGTAGATTTCCCAGATCAGCGCCAGCACCAGCAGGATGACGGTCTTGCGCAGCCAGCTCAGGCGGTAAAGCGTCTCGAACGTGGAGAGCGGGCGCTGGATCGACGAGAGTTCGGCGGGCACCGGCTCCAGTACGAATTCGGGGCGGAACACGGGCTGGATGCCGGATTTGATGGCTTCGGCAGAGGACGCCGTCGGCGCGGCTTGCACGGGTTGCAACGTTGTCATGGAAATTTCCTCAGTGCGCCGCGAACAGCAGTTGGTCGATACGCGTTTCGAGCGCGCTCTGATGGGCGGTGCCCAGTTGCTCGGGGGCAATGCTGTTGAGTTCGGCCTTGACCTGTCCCGGGTGCGGCGAGAGCAGCAGAATGCGCGTGCCGATGCGAATGGCTTCGTCGATGCCGTGCGTGACGAACAGCACGGTGAAGCGCGTGTCGTCCCACAGGCGCAGCAACTCGTCCTGCATCTTGCGGCGGGTGAGCGCGTCGAGTGCGGCGAAGGGCTCGTCCATGAGCAGCACGTCCGGCTCCATGGCCATGCCGCGTGCAATCGAGACGCGCTGTTTCATGCCGCCCGAGAGCGTGTGCGGATAGCTGTCGATGAACTTGGCCAGCCCGACTTTCTCGATGTAATGCGCGGCACGATCGGCGGCTTCGCGGCCTTTCAGGCGACCGCTGGCGGTGAGCGCGAATTCGACGTTCTGGCGCACCGTTTTCCACGGCAGCAATTGATCGAACTCCTGAAACACCATCATGCGGTCTGGGCCCGGCTCGGTGACCGTGCGGCCTTTCAGGCGAATTTCGCCATTCACGGGGGGCAGATAGCCACCGATGGCCTTGAGCAGGGTCGATTTGCCGCAACCGGACGGCCCGAGCAACACGAACCGGTCGCCGGGGTACACGTTGAAGCTGACTTGCTGGGCGGCGGTCACGAGGTAGTCGTCGGTCTTGTACTGAAGCGTGACCTGATCGATTTCCAGCAACGGCTGTGCGCCAGCCGGCACCGGCCCGGCGGCCGGATGGGGGTTGTTGGGCATTGCCTGTCTCCTGATTGATGCTCTTATAATCGGCTCCGATACTAAGCAGCGAAGCTGTAACGAAGCTGACATAGCGGGATAAGCCGGGCTAGGACAAACCCTGTGTTTATCGCGTGACAAGTCAGAAAAGGAGACTTTGTAACCATGCGCATCATGCTGGTGGAAGACACCGTCGATGTGGCGGAAGCGATTGCCACGCAGTTGCGGCGGCTCGGACACGCGCTCGACTGCGAGACGGACGGCGCCTCGGCGGCGGCGCGCATCGGTGACGATTACGATCTGCTGATTCTCGACGTGATGCTGCCGCACGTCGATGGACTGGAGTTGCTTCGACGTGTGCGCGAGCGCGGACTGTCCACGCGTGTGCTCATGCTCACCGCGTGCGCCGAAATCGAAGAGCGCGTGCGCGCACTCGATCTCGGTGCGGACGACTATCTGACCAAACCGTTCGATTTTCGCGAACTCGAAGCGCGTGTGCGTGCGCTCATGCGCCGCACCGGGCAGGACGCGACCAATCAACTCGCCTGCGCAAATCTGACGCTCGATCGCAAGAGCCGCGGTGTGGAAATCGACGGGCAGCCGGTCGAACTCACGCGTCGCGAAGTGACGTTGCTCGAAATTCTCGCCGCCCGTCCGGGGCGCATCTTCGGCAAAGACGAGTTGATGGATCGTCTTTATGGCGACGAATCGCCGCCGAATGCCAACGCGCTCGAACAATACGTCGCGCGCCTGCGCAAGAAGCTCGCTGCTGCGCAATTCCAGATTCGCACGTTGCGCGGGCTGGGCTACCAACTCGTGCTGTCATGATCGTTCCCGGCCGGTCACTGTATCTCCGGCTCGTCGTCCGGATGGGCGTCGTGCTGGCACTCGCCGTGGCGGCGGTGCTGCTCGGTATCTGGTTCTCCACGCGAGCCGCCGTCGACCGTGCGTATGACCGTTGGTTGCTCGGCAGTGCGCTTCAGGTCGCGGAAAACACGTGGTATCAGAACGGCGAAGTGAACGTCGATGTGCCACTTGCGGCGTTCTCGGCACTCGCCCCCGGTGACCAAATTTTCTACACAGTGCTCGATCCCAACGGGCGCTCGGTCGCGGGCGATTCGGAATTCCGTCCGCCGATTCCGTGGGACAAGCTCGCCGAGGGCCCCATCGTGGTCGATGGCACGTATCAGGAGATGCCGATTCGCATTGCCATCGTGGGGCGGCGCATGCCGGTCGCGGCAGCGCATCCGTGGGCGGTCGTGGCGATGGCGCACACGCAGAACGCGCGTGTGAGATTCACGCGAAATCTCGCGGACAACACGCTGCTGATCACGATTGCCACCGGCGTGTTGACGTTGCTCGCGGCGCTATGGACGCTGCGTCAGGCGCTCGCACCGCTCAAGCAGATCGAGGCGGCGATTCGCGAGCGAGACTCGAACGATCTCGTGCCGTTGGCGGTCACGGCACCCGCAGAAACGCTCGCGTTAGTCGGCGCGATCAACGACTTCATGCAGCGGCTGGCGACCTCGCGCGCGCTGATGCGGCGTGTGATCGGCGATGCCGCACATCAGTTGCGCACGCCTGTGACTGCGCTCACCGCGCAAGCGGAAATGCTGACGCAAACCGATGACGAAGCCGCTCGCCAGTCACACATTGCCCGCATTCAGAAACAGGCACGCGGCTTGGGCGGGCTCATTCACCAGTTGATCAATCACGCGATGGTGCAGCACCGCGCCGATAGCGTGGCGCCGGCGCCTGTCGATCTGGGCGAGTTGTTGCAGGATGCGATGCGCGAGACGCTGTCGTATGCCGATCGCGATATCGATTTCTCGCTGCAAATGCCTGAAACCTCGGCGGGGGCGGGCGTACCGGCGATGATCGTTGGCGATGCGCTGAGCTTGCGCGAGGCGATCAAGAACGTGCTGGTCAACGCGCTCGCGTACGGCGCGCCGCATCGGTTGTACGTGGACGTGACTGGTGATGGCGATCAGTGGCGCCTGCGTTTCTTCGACGATGGCCCGGGCATTCCCGAGACAGAATGGCAGCGCGTGCGCACGCCGTTTTCGTCACGTGCCGATGGCCGCGAAGGCGCGAGTCTGGGGCTGGCGATGGTGGCCGAAGTGATGCGCGCGCATGGCGGCCAAATGGCCTTCGAGCGCATCGATGGGGAAGGGTTTGCGGTGGTGTTGACGTTGCCGAAGGCGAGCGCGTGACGGCGCATCGAAGGCGTTCGTTTTTACTTATTGCCCGGCATCGTTAGCAGAACGTCGTAATAGCTGACGATGTTGTCTTCGCTGCCCTGCGTGATTCGGTTGTACGTTTTCGCCCATGGGGAAAAACGGGTGCCGCCTTCACTCTGCATGCCGGGGAAACGTTGGTCGCCGAGGGTGACCAAACCCCACTGGCCGCCGTGATTGCGACGATAGACTTCGCCGATATAACTGCCGAAGACTTGCGCGTATTGCAGGACTTTGGTGTCGGCGGGTTTGGGGTCTTGTGAGACGTAGGCGTCGTGCAACTTGCCCAGTACCGTCTCGACGCCGGCGATGCTTTTCTCCGATCCGTCGAGGGTCACCGAGTATTGAATCAACGCGTAGCGCACCGCGTCCGCTGCATAGTGCTGCGCGGCCGCTTCGATATTCGCGTCGGGCACGAAGGTGCTCTGAGCCCCTTGTGCCGCGACACTTCCGGCACCTGCGAGCAGGCATGCCGGCAGCACGAGCGTCATCAGTCGTTGCTTGAAAATGCTCGTGCTCATGGCGATTCCCCTTAGAAGCAATGCTCCGGTGCCGGGAACGTACCGTGCTTGACCGCCTGCACATAAGCTTCGACCGCAGCGGCGATGCTCGGCTGACCGTCCATGAAGTTCATCGAGAACTTCGGCGACTTGCCGGGGAACACGCCCAGCATGTCGTGCAGCACCAGCACCTGACCGTCGCAGTCGGGGCCGGCACCAATGCCGATGGTCGGCATCGTCGGCAACTCGGGCGTGACCTTCGTGGCCAGCGCTGCCGGAATGGCTTCGAGCACCACCAACTGCGCGCCCGCTGCCTGCAAGGCACGCGTGTCGGCAATCAGTTGTTGCCCGGCGGCTTCATCGCGAGCCTGCACCTTGAAACCACCGAACGCGTGCACCGACTGCGGCGTGAGACCCAAGTGCGCACACACCGGAATGCTGCGCTCGACCAAGAAGCGCACGGTATCGACCAGCCACGCGCCGCCTTCGATCTTGACCATCTGCGCACCGGCTTGCATCACGGCCACGGCGCTCTGATACGCCTGTTCCTTCGTGCCATACGTGCCGAACGGCAAATCGGCCACCACCAGCGCCTTGCTGGCGTTACGCGCCACGGTTTCGGTGTGATAGCAGATGTCGCGCAGCGTGACGGGCAGCGTGGTGCGCTGGCCTTGAATCACGTTGCCGAGCGAATCGCCGATCAGCATCACGTCGACGCCCACGCGATCGAGCAGGGCGGCAAAGCTGGCGTCATAGCAGGTGAGCATCGCGATCTTTTCGCCGCGCGCACGCATGTCGGCAAGCCCGGGCACAGTCACGGCCTTGCGATTGGATTCCTGGAGATAACTCATGTCGGCCTCGGTTCAGGAGGAGTCACTGGCGCGCCGGGCGGGGACGGGTGATGTCGTACGCCCGCGACGACGCATGGATCGGAGAGAGAGGCAGAGGCGCCGCCGAGCCTCGTGGGCTCAGGGGCGCGCGCCCTTGACGAAGACTTCTTTGCGCCCGCGCATCTGATCGATGCGTTCGATCAGCAGCGCGAAATCGCTGTCATTGTGCGCCGGGTCGAACTGTTCCGTATCGACGGTCAATACCGGCGCTGCGGCGTAATGATAGAAGAATTCGCCGTAGATGTCGCATAGCGCGCGCAGATACGTGTCGGGGATCTGCTGCTCCATCGGAATCGCGCGCTTCTGAATGCGCGAGAACAGTGTCTCGGGGCTCGCCTGCAAATGAATCACGAGATCCGGTGCGCGGTGCGCCCGCTCGATGTGAGCGACGAGGCGGTGGTACAGCGCGAGCTCGTCATCGGCCAGCGTGAGCCGCGCAAACAGGCCGTCTTTCTCCGGCAGGAAGTCGGTGAAGATCGGCTTGCCTTCGATATCGCGTCGTGCAATTTCCATCGCTTCGTCGACGCGTTGCAGACAAAACGTCAATTGCGCGGGCAGCGCATAGCGCGCGCTGTCGCGATAGAAACGCTCGAGAAAGGGGTTGTTCGCGGGCTGTTCGAGCATCAAGTCGGCACCGGCCGCGTCGGCGAGACGCCGTGCGAGCGATGTCTTGCCCACGCCGATGGGGCCCTCGACGGCCAGATAGCGAAAACGCCCGAGGACGGGCGATCTCATCGGACGATCATGATGCGTAGGCGCGCTTGGTCGGGCAGCAGCACTGCGCGACACGTTCGATGCGCTGATCGGCCACCGCCGGCAGCAGCGCGCTGACGCGGCCAACACCGGGGATGTCGAGTTCGGGAGCGAGGTCGGCGAGCGGGCGCAGCACAAAGGCGCGTTCTGCCATGCGCGGATGCGGCACGATCAGATCCGGCTCGGCAATGCGGTCTTCGCCGTAGAGGAGAACATCGAGATCGAGCGTGCGCGGCGCGTTCTTGTACGGCCGCTCACGCCCGAAGTGCAACTCGATCTTCAGGCACAGCGTGAGCAATTGACGCGCAGTCAGCGACGTCTCGACGGCAACGACGCAATTGAGATAGTCGTCGCCGCTCGACTCGATGGGAGCGGTGCGATAGAAATCGGATTTACCGATGATCGTGACGCCAATTTGCTGCGCGAGACAGACGATGGCGTCCTTCATCGATTGACGGGCGTCGCCAAGATTGGCACCCAGCCCGATGTAGGCAACAGTCATGAAGCACCTTCGGAACCATGCTGTCGCGATGATACCCGCTTGCCATTTTTCTCGCTGGTAGCGTTCTCACCACTATCGCCGCCCGAGTTTGCCCCCCCCGAGTTGCCGCCGCCTTCACCACCATCGCCACCCTCATTACCACCATCGCCACGCGAGCCCGGCTTGCGACGGCGGCGACGGCGCTTGGCGGCCGGCGTGCTGCCCGAAGCCGCACCCTGCGAGAGCAGTGCGTCGCGCGTGACGGAGTCGCCTTCGAGGAAGTCGGTCCACCACTGGCCCACATCGGCAGGCACTTCACCCGATTCGCAGCGCAGCAACAGGAAGTCGTAACCGGCGCGCAGACGCGGGTGTTCGAGCAGGCGCAGCGGCGTGCGGCCGACGCGCTTGTCCAGACGCACCTGCAAGCCCCAGATTTCCTTCATGTCGGCGACAAAGCGGCGCTGGATGGCCAGCTTGCCGGTCTGTGCATCGAGCACGTCGTCCATCGCGAGGTGCAGCGCAGGAATCGGATATTCGCCGGCGCGTTGATACGCTTGCCACTTCTCGAGCACGAGGTGCCAGAGCAGGGCCGCGAACAGGAAGCCCGGCGAAACCGGTTTGCCCGCACGAATGCGGGCATCGGTGTTGGCCAGCGCGAGCGTCACGAACTTCTCGCCCAGCGGCTGTTCCAGCACCACGTCGAGCAGCGGCAGCAGGCCGTGATGCAGGCCCTGTTCGCGCAGTTGCTGCACGCAACCCCAGGCGTGGCCCGAGAGCAGCAGCTTGAGCATTTCGTCGAACAGACGCGCGGCAGGCACGTTGTCGATGAGCGGCGCGAGTTCCGGAATCGGTGCGGCCGTGGCGTCGTCGATCTTGAAACCGAGCTTGGCGGCAAAGCGCACCACGCGCAGCATGCGCACGGGGTCTTCGCGATAGCGCGTGGCCGGGTCGCCGATCATGCGCAGCACGCGCTTCTGAATATCTTCCCAGCCGTGGTGATAGTCATGCACCGTTTGCGCGGCCGGATCGTAATACATCGCGTTGACGGTGAAGTCGCGGCGGGCCGCGTCTTCATCCTGCTCGCCCCAGACGTTGTCGCGCAGCACGCGGCCCGACTCATCGGTCACGTGGGTCTTGCGATCGAGTTCGCCCTTCTTGGGACGGCGTGCGCCGATCTGCTCGCTGTCGATCGCGTCGACCAGTGCCCGGAACGTGGAGGTCTCGATGATCTCCTGCCCGAACTGCACGTGCACGATCTGGAAGCGCCGGCCGATGATGCGTGCGCGCCGGAACAGGCGCTGCACTTGCTCGGGCGTGGCGCTCGTGGCGACGTCGAAGTCTTTCGGTGCAATGCCCAGCAGCAGGTCACGGACCGCGCCGCCGACGATGAACGCCTTGAAACCGGCCTGTTGCAGCGTGTCGGTCACGCGCACGGCGTTCTTCGAGAGCAGCGTCGGGTCGATGCCGTGCACCGACACGGGAATGACGACCGGCGTGCCGGCAGGGGTGGCACTGTAAGCGGCGTCGGGGGAGCCGCTTTCTTTGCCGAGCAGCTTCTTGATGAGTTTGCGTATCACTGGAACAACTCGAGAATGGGCCAGCGACGCGCCAGCGCGATTTCGCGCAGAGCTTCATCGGGATTGGTCGCCACCGGATGGTTCACTTTCTCCATCAGGGGGACGTCGTTGGCAGAATCGCTATAGAAGAATGCGTGGTCGAAGTCACTCCACGTCTTGCCCAGGCTCGCGAGCCAGGCTTCGGTGCGGGTGATCTTGCCCTCGCGGAAGCTCGGCGTACCGACGTAGGCACCGGTGTAACGGGCCTGCGGGTCGTCGCCGACAGTTTGCGGTTCAGTGCCGATCAGGTGATCGATGCCGAAGGCCTTGGCGATCGGGCGCGTGACGAACGTGTTGGTCGCGGTCACGATGGCGCACAGATCGCCGGCCTTGCGGTGGATGTCGAGCAATTCGAGCGCTTCGGGGCGCACGTGCGGCAGGATCGACTCTTCCATGTACTGCGCGTGCCAGGCGTCGAGCTGATCGCGCGGGTAGCGGGCGAGCGGCGCCAGGCAGAAACGCAGATAGGCGGGCATGTCGAGCCGGCCTGCACGGTAGTCCTGATAGAAGGCCTCGTTGGCCTGCGCGTATGTGTCGCGGTCGACGGCGCCCTGGCGCACGAGGAAGCGGCCCCACTCCTTGTCGCTGTCCGTAGGCAGCAGGGTGTGGTCGAGGTCGAAGAGAGCTAAATTGGTCATTGCGCGAATTTTACCTGAAGCGGACAGCACTCAGTGCCAGTCAGTTTTTGCCGTCGGGGGCGGCGGGATCGGCGTGAGTCAACATCTGGCGCAGCAGCGGCAGGGTCACGGCCCGCTTCTGCTCCATGGAAAAACGGTCCAGCCGGTCGAGCAGGGCCATCAGGCTCGACATGTCGCGCTGGAAGTGGGTCAGCAGATAGGCGGGCACGTCGGCCGCCAGTTGCAGGCCGCGCTCGCGCGCGGCGTTTTGCAGCGCTTGTTTCTTGCCGTCGTCGTCCAGACCCACGATATGAAAAACCAGACCCCAGCCCAGTCGCGTACGCAAATCTTCGCGCAGCGGCATGTCGACCGGGGGCTGTGACCCGGCGGCGACGAACGCGCAGTGCGGCCGGGCGCGGGTTTCGTTGAACAGATTGAAGGCGGCGATCTGCTGGTTCGGCGAGAGGTTGTCGCAGTCGTCCACACAGTAGACGGTGCTCGATTCATCGAACATGAAGGCGGCCAGCGGGCTGTTGGGGCGCAAATAGCGCGCGCCCGGGCCCACGGCATGGACCAGCGCTTCCATCAGATGGGTGCGCCCGGACCCCGCGCTCCCCCACAGGTAGATGCCGCGGTCGCGTGCGGTGCCGGCCGACAAATCGGCAGGCAAACCGGCGAGCGTCTGCGCCACCTCGCGATTGGGCCCGACAATAAAATTGTCGAACGTGGCGGGCGGCGGTGTGCCGAGGTCGAGAAACAGTTGCTGGATCACGAACGAAGATAAGCCGGCGGAAGGCCGGCGCCATACGGTTTGCAGGGCACGCCGGCACTGGGCCGGCGTCCGATATCCCGTTTGCGTGCCAGCAGGGGCCGCGCATCGGGTAAAATCGCATTTTACCGAACCTTGATGCATTCCCGTCATGTCACACCCTAACGAAACTTCCGGACTTTCCTATCGCGACGCCGGCGTCGATATCGAAGCAGGCGATGCACTGGTCGAAGCGATCAAGCCGTTTGCGAAGAAAACCCTGCGCGACGGCGTGCTGGGTGGCATTGGCGGCTTCGGCGCGCTCTTCGAAGTGCCCAAGCGCTACAAGGAGCCGGTACTCGTTTCGGGCACCGACGGGGTCGGCACCAAGCTCAAGCTGGCCTTCACCCTGAACAAGCACGATACCGTGGGCCAGGATCTGGTCGCGATGAGCGTGAACGACATTCTGGTGCAAGGCGCCGAGCCGCTGTTCTTCCTCGATTACTTTGCCTGCGGCAAGCTGGACGTGGCCACCGCCGCGACCGTGGTCAAGGGCATTGCCCAAGGCTGCGAGCTGGCCGGTTGCGCGCTGATCGGCGGCGAAACGGCGGAAATGCCGAGCATGTACCCGGACGGCGAGTACGATCTGGCCGGTTTTGCGGTCGGTGCGGTGGAAAAGAGCAAGATCATCAACGGCACGACCATCGCCCCGGGCGACGTGGTGCTGGGTCTGGCCTCGTCGGGCGCGCATTCGAACGGTTATTCGCTGGTGCGCAAGATCATCGAAGTGGCCAAGCCGGATCTGGACGCCGACTTCCACGGCCAGCCGCTGCGCGACGTGCTGATGGCCCCGACGCGTATTTACGTCAAGCCGCTGCTGGCACTGATGGAAACGCTGCCGGTCAAGGGCATGGCCCACATCACGGGTGGCGGCATCGTGGAAAACATTCCGCGCGTGCTGGCCGACAACCTCACCGCCGACCTGTCGAAGGACGCGTGGACGCTGCCGCCGCTGTTCCAGTGGCTGCAAGAACACGGCAAGGTCGCCGACGCTGAAATGCACCGCGTCTTCAACTGCGGTATCGGCATGGCCGTGATCGTGTCGGCGGCGGATGCCGACGCTGCGGTCAAGCACCTCGAAGCCTCGGGCGAGACGGTCTACCGTCTGGGCACGGTCCGCGAGCGCCGCGAAGGTGAAGCGCAGACGATCGTTTCGTAAGTTTCGATCGTCTCGTAAGACACCGGGGAGGGCCCGCCCTCCCGGCAAGGAATGCAAGAAAAGCCCGCCGGGGATCTCCTCGGCGGGCTTTCTTTTTTGCAGCTTTGTCGCAGTAGCGTGCGCGTCAGCGCGTGCCGATGTCCGTCGATGGTTCGCCCAGATCAGAGGCACCGGTGCGGGGTTTGCCGCCCAGACACGCAAACACGACAGCCGCACACAGCAGGGTCACGATGGCGAGCCGGTCGAGCAGCGTCGCGAAAGCCTGTTCGTAGGCATCGCGCAATGCCGCCTCTCCCCATGCCGGAACGCTGGCTACCGCGCCACGCATGTCGCCCGCGACCAGCCGGTTGACGGCTTCACGCGCCACGTCGGGCGCCACCGCGCCGTGCAGATCGGGCAGATGCGTGCCAATCAGCGCAATCAGCACCGCCCCGACGAGCGCCAGCGCGACGCCTTCGCTTGCGACGCGCGTCGTATTGAAGATGCCCATCGCCATGCCTGCGCGCTCGGTCGGCACCACGCTCACCGACAACCCGTCCATCAGTCCCCACGGCACCGCGCTGCCCGCGCCGATTAGCAACATCGGCCATAACGCCGGATTCAGCACACCGCTGTGCAACGTGCTCGGTGCGCCTGCGGTGCGCGCGAGCCACACCAGTCCGACGGCCGCCAGCACCAACCCCGAACTGCACAACACGCCCGCAGGCATGCGCCGCGCCAGTTGTGTCGCGACGAATGGCACGACGAGCATCGGCAGCGACATGGCCATCATGCGCATCCCGGCCACGATCTCGCTGTCGCCATGCACGCCGATAAAGCGCAGCGGCAACAACACGAGCAGCACGATGTAACAGCAGCACGTGGCAATGGGCAACATCTGCACGCCGATGAAGCGCACGTAGCGAAACAGCGTCAGGTCCAGCATCGGATGCGCGACCCGCCGCTCGATGACGACGAACGCGATGGTCAGCACCAGCGCGAATACGAGCGAGCCGATGACCTCCGGTGCCGTCGCACCGATGGCGGGTGCTTGAATCACGCCGTACGTGAAGCACGCGAGCGCGCCGGTGAAAGTCAGCGTGCCGGGCCAGTCGAGCCCGGCGGCGGCCGGATCGCGTGATTCGCGCATGCAGCGTGCGCCGATACACAGCGCGAACGCGGCGATGACAGCGGTAGCGGCGAACACGCCCCGCCAACCGAAGCGCGCGATGAGCACCCCAGCGAGCAGCGGGCCGAACGCCAGCCCTACGCCGAAGGTCGTGCCCAGCAAACCGTAGGCACGCGCCCGGGCGTGTCCGTCGAAGTCTTGCGCCAATGACGCACCACCGCCCGCGAGCGTCGCAGCGGCGGCGACGCCCTGCAATGCACGCAGCCAGTCGACGGCGAGCGCCGAGTGCGACATGGCGAGGGCCAGCGAAGTGAGCAGCAAACATCCCACGCCTAGCAGGAAGATGCGTTTGCGTCCGAAGGCGTCGGCGCACGCGCCAGCGGCCATCAGGCACCCGCCGAAAGCCAGCATGAACGCGCTGGTAATCCAGCGCATCTCCAAAGCGCTGCCGTGCAATGCGGCGCCGATGGCTGGCGTGGCGACGGCACCGCCCGAAAAGCTCATCGGCAGCAGCAACGCGGCCAGACAAACGGAAAACAAGCCCAGCAGCCGGCGGCGCAATGACGCGTCGGCGGGCGGCCAAGGCTGGGAAGTGGCGATCGACATGAAGAGAGTCCTGAAGATGACGCGCTGACGCGCATCGAAACGCAGAGGGGGGGCCAGCCCATACATGCTAAAAAATCGTGAATGCGGGATAAACAGGCGAAAGGTTCGTAGATTGAGGAATAATATTCCGCAATAAGCGTCGCTCGATGGCGCTAGCGTCGAGCGGCAGCGGGCGGTGCGCCGCAATCCGAACGGGAGGGCATGAGGATGGACAATCTGGCGGAAATCACCGCGTTCGTGCGAGCGGCGGAAACGTTGAGTTTCGTGGCGGCGGGGCAGGCAACGGGGGTGTCGGCCTCGGCGGTCGGCAAGCAGATTGCGCGGCTGGAGGCGACACTCGGCGTGCGGCTTTTCCAGCGCAGCACGCGGCGCGTGAATCTCACCGAAGCCGGCCAGATGTATTACGAACGCTGCCGGCGCGTGCTCGACGAACTGGCCGATGCGCGCGCCATGCTCTCGCAGGTGTCGCAGACGCCACGCGGCAAGTTGCGCATCGGGTTGCCGGTGACGGCCTATCGATTCGTCATGCCGTTGTTGCCCGCATTCGCCGAAAAGTACCCGGAAATCGAGCTCGATCTGGATTTCGACGACCGCATTGTCGATCTGATCAAAAGCGGGCTGGACGTCGTGATTCGCAGCGGCGATCTACCGGACTCCACGCTCATGTCGCGCCGCGCGGGGCCGTTTCGCTTCGTGCTGTGCGCATCGCCCGCCTATCTTGCCAAGCACGGCACGCCGCAAACACCGAACGATCTCGAAACCCACACGTGCATCCGCTTTCGCTTTCCGACTTCCGGAAAGTTGCAGCCGTGGGCGTTCGTCGCCGATGTGTCGCGTGAGCCCAAACTGCACACGGGCCTCACGTGCAACAACATGGAGGCATTGCTGAGCGCGACCACGCACGGACTCGGCATCTCGTACATGCCCGACTTTCTCGCACGCGACGCGCTTGCGGCAGGCGAGCTTCAGGTTTTTCTCGGCGATTATCTGGAGAACCCCGGTCAGTTCTGGATGCTCTGGCCGTCGAGCCGTCATCTGTCGCCCAAGCTGCGCGTGTTTGTGGACTTCATGTGCGACCGGATGCTGTAGACGCTGGCCTCACTGTGCATCGTCAGCCGCTGTCGGACGCGCCTTGAGCCAGAGGCCGAATTCCTGCATCACGGCGACCACGGGGCGCAGGCGCTCACCGTCTGCGGTGAGTTCGTACTGAACTCTGACAGGCACCTCGGCGAACACGGTCCGCTTAACCAACCCGGCGTCTTCCAGCGCGCGCAGATCGAGCGTGAGCATGCGCTGTGAAATACCCGGTACGTCGCGCCGTAAATCATTGAATCGCTTCGGCCCGTCGAGCAGGTAGGAGACGATCAGCAATCGCCAGCGTCCACCGAGCAAACGCATCGATTCTTCGACAGAACAACCGGTCGCACTTTCCTTCATTGGGCACCTGAGTAGGTATATTTTTTGTACCTATATCACAAACATTTGCCTTCTTCTCTTTTTATACCGGGTGAGCGATAGTCGTTTCCTCACCGCCATCAGGGTTCAAAAGGAGAACGCAATGAAGCTGTATCACGCACCGGGAAGTTGTTCGCTGGCGATCTGTATCGGTTTGCAGGAGACAGGGTTGGCCGCGGAAGTAATTCGCGTCGACGCGCGCAAGCATCTGCTCAACGATGGCAGCAATTTCTACGACGTCAACGAGCTTGGCTACGTGCCGGTGCTGGAGCTCGATGATGGGACGTGCCTGCGAGAAGGCGTGGTCATCGCGCAGTATCTGGCCGATCAGCGCCCGGAAACCGGTCTGGTGCCTGCGCACGGCACGCTTGCCCGATACCGTCTGCTCGAATGGCTCAATTTCCTGAGCTCGGAGATCCACAAAGGCTTTATTCCGCTGCTGTATGCGGTGGCCGCAGGCAAGTATGTGGAGACGGCGCGCCCGAAGCTGGCGGCGCGATTCGCATGGATCGATCGTCAACTCGAAGGCCAGACATACCTCATGGGCGACTCGTTCACGGTGGCAGACGCGTACCTGTTCGCCATTACCCGCTGGGGCAATGCGAACTGGATGACATCGGTCTATAACGCCGATATCGATCTCAGCGAATACCGCCACCTGCGCGCTTGGTTCGCACGCGTTAGCGAGCGCGCATCGGTTCGCGAAGCGCTTGCGCAAGACGCGGCATAAGGCGCTTCGCCGTGGGCCCTCGCGCTCAGCGCTTCATGCGATCTTCGACCGCGCGCATCACGTCGTCGAGTGTGGTTTCCATCACCCGCACGAGGTCGTCGATCTGCGCGCTCGGTGCCGCCGAGCGGGGCGTGACGCGCAGCGTGTGGAACGGCATCGACGGCTCGAAGCGTCGCAGGACGAGATCGGAGTCGAGGAAGTCGTAGGCCGCCACCGGGTGCAGCAGGCCGATGCCGAGTTTCTCCTTGACCATCGTGCCGATGTTCACGGAGTAGCGCGCGGTGGCCACGACCTGCTCATGCAGGCGGCCCTCGATAAAGAGTTGGTCCATGCCCCAGCGCACCATGTCGGTGGGCTCGTACGAGAGGATCGGCTGCCCTTTCAGATCGGCGAGCCGTATGACCTTCTTGCGGGCCAGCGGATGACCGGCCGGCAGCGCGCAAATGGCGTCGAGCTTGGCGAACGACACGGCGTCGGTGGCAGCCACATCTTTGGTGTCGGTGAGCAGCCCGAGCGCGATCTGACGCGTGACGACCTGATCGCGAATCAGATCCGACGCCCCCGTGACCAGTGCAAGCTGCACGCTCGGATGCACCGCACGGTACCCGGCCATCACACGCGCGAAATAGCCCAACCCGAACGACACCACCGAGCCCACTCGAATCACGGCCTGATCGGGGTTGCGCAGGTTCAGCGCGAACTCGCGGATGTTCTCGAGCCCGGCGTAGCGGCGCTCCACCTCTTCGAACAAGGCCAACGCTTCGGCAGTCGGCTCCAGCCGGCCCCGTGCACGATCGAACAGCGTGAGCCGCGTCAGCCGCTCAAGGTCGGCCACCAGCCGGCTCACCGCCGACTGCGACGTGCCGAGCACTTGCGCGGCCTTGGTGGTCGTGCGCGTGAGCATCAGCGCCCGAAAGGCGTCGACGTGCCGAAAATCCATCAGGTCTCCCGAAGAGAAGGCGGGGCACACAAGTGCCCCGGCGCGTTTGCCTAAGGTGAGCAGACCCTAGAGCGCAAAAGCGTGGATTTTACCGCCCTTCATCACCATCGGAATCCGCTCGCCCTGACCCAGCAGGCAGTCGAGCGAGCGCAACGGGTCGCCGTCGACAATCAGCACGTCGGCATGGGCGCCCGGCACGATTTCACCCAACTGGCCCGACTGTCCCAACACCTCCGCACCGACCACCGTCGCACTACGCAGAATCTCGGCGGGCGAGAGCACTTCGGCGCGCAGCCGGAATTCATCCGATTGCAGCCGCTGCGACTCGCCGAGCAGATCCGAGCCGTAGCCCATCTTGACGCCCGCTTCGCGGAAGATTTCGAGCGAACGCAGCCCGGCGGCGTGCACGTCGGCAATTTTCGCAACACTGTCGTCGGGCAGACCGAGCGACTTGCCTTCGTTCGCGAGCGCGTCGTAAGTCACCAGCGTCGGTACCGCGTACGCGCCCTGTTCGGCCATGAAGCGGGCCGTCGGTGCATCGACAAGATTGCCGTGTTCAATCGTGCGCACACCGCATCGCACCGCGCGCTCGATGGCGGCGGCCGTGTAGGCGTGCGCGAGGACATACGTGCCGCGCCCGCGCGCTTCGGCCACGATGGCGCGGATCTCGTCTTCCGAATAGCCCCACGCGCCCACGGGGTCGGTTGGCGACGCCACGCCGCCCGAGGCCATGATCTTGATCTGATCGGCGCCCATTTGCAGTTCTTCGCGCACGGCGCGGCGCACCTCGTCCACGCCGTCGGCGACACGCGACAGCGCGCCCACGCGGACACAGCACGGACAAGGACCATCGGTGCCGATATAGTCGGTGCGCGGGCGGCCATCACCGTGTCCGCCGGTCTGGCTGATGGCGCGACCCGATACGAACAGGCGCGGGCCTTCAGCCAAGCCGCTTTCCACCGCGTGCTTGATCGCGTGCCCGGCGCCGCCGGCATCGCGCACGGTCGTGAAGCCGCGCCGCAACATGCCTTGCAGAATCGGCACCGACTTGAGCGTGACCAGCACGTTAGGCAGATGCGCCTGCGCCGACAGATTGAGTTGCGTGGCATGCACATGCACGTGCAGATCGATCAGTCCCGGCATGACGGTCTTGCCGCGCACGTCGATCTCTCGCGCACTCTGGCTGCGAATCGGCTTGTCCGAGACTTCCTTGATGCGGCCGTTTTCGATCAGCACCGCGTGATCACCGCGCAACTCGCCCTTGACCGGATCGAGCAACGCGCAGTTCGACAACAGAATCGACTCCATAACCTCTCCTCCCAGACGGTGTCTCTCAAGCACCGCGCACGCGTGCGATGCGTGGTGCTATGCGTATGTGTCTCGTATGTCTCTCGTATGTCTCTCGTGTACGGTCTCGCGCGCGCTCAGTCGATGGTGGCGTGGGCCAGCGTGCGCGGCGTACGCGTGAGCATTTCGGGGGTGTCGCCGGTGACGACGGAGTCGTCCAGCCGGAAGCCGCCCAGCCCGTAGACATAGATGCCCGGCTCGGCGGAATACACCTCGTTGGCGAGCAGCGGACGATGATTGAACGCCATGTCGTCGGGATATTCGTGGCCGATGATGCCCATGCCGTGCCCGGTGCGATGGCGGATGTATTCGCCGCAACCGGCCTTCTCGATGACCGCCTGCGCCGCGGCATCGATGCCCGAGACGGGTCTGCCGGTCACTGCCGCATTCACGGCAGCTTCGTTGGCAGCGCGCGCCACTTCGTAGAACTTCGCCTGATCGCTCGACGGCTTGCCGCAGAACCACGTCCGTTCGTTCTCGATCACGAGCCCGTTCAGGCGCGGGATCACGATGTTCACCAGCCCATCTCCTTCGCGGATCACCGCGCCACACGACGCGCCGTCGCCATGCGGCGAGGCCGACGCGGGGCCGGAGAGCGTCCAGCAACGCATGACTTCCAGATTCTCACCGGGGAACCGCTTCGCGCCTTCAGTGACCATCAGGGCCGCCATTGAGTAATCGAGCTCCTGCACCAGCCGTCCCGGGCGAATGTTCTCGCGATAGCGGTCCTGCACCCAGTCGGCAAGTTCGGACGCGGCGCGCATGATGGCAATCTCTTCCGCATGTTTGACCCAGCGCAGCGAGCGCATTTCGGCGAGCATCGGCACCAGCTTCGCATCGGGCAGCGACGCGCTGGCACGCGCGAGCGGGCCGCCCGCTGCATCCACACCGATGCGAGCGCCCGCGAGACCGGCGGCACGAAGACGTTCTGCAATGAGCGAGGGCACTTCGGCAAGTAACGGCAGACGCTGCGTCACACGCGGGTGTTCGGCATACAGCGAGACGCGGTCGAGATCGAGCCACAGATGTCCCCGCTCGCGCGCCATCATCAGGTGGTGCGTGGACAGCTCGTTCATGACCGCGAACGGCTCGCCGTCACGCGGTACACACACCGCAATCGGGCGCTCCCACGTCTGCACGTCGACGTGAAAATTGGTCGCCCATTGGAAAAAGTCGGCAGCGGTAAATATCAGGGCATCGACGCGCGTGTGATCCATCAGATCGTTCATCAGGTCGCGGCGGTACTGGCGGGTAGCATCGGAGAGTGTCGGCATGGCGAAATCCTTTCGATCGGTAGTGTCCGGCGCAGTCGGGTGAACAGGCCCTGAGCCGGTGGGGATCAGCACATTCAGTTCTTCAACTCAAGCAGATCAATCAGGTCATCATCGTCTTCGCGTAGCGGCGCTGAATGACCCAGTGCGAGGCGATGGCGAGCGCAAACGTCACCACCATCGAGACGAGCGAGAGCACGGCGCCGAACGGCCAGTTGTTCGCCTTCGCGATCTGGTCGTAGATGGAGGGCGTCATCATCGTGATGCCGGTGCCGCCGAGCAGTACGGGCGTCGCATAAGCGTTCATGCACAGGATGAACACGAGCATCGTGCCCGCCGCAATGCCGGGCGCTGCCATCGGCAGAATCACGCGCGTCAGCGTCTGCCGGAAGGTGGCGCCGAGATTGCGGGCGGCTTCCTCGACCGAGAAATCCATGCCCTCGAGCACGCTCTGCAACGTGAGAATCATGTACGGCAGCACGACGGCTGTGGTGCCCACGACCACGGCAAACGGCGTGTAAAGCAGGCGGATCGGCTGCGGCACGATGCCCAGCGAGACGAGCAGCGAGTTGACGAAGCCCGCGTTGCCGAGCATCACCATCCAGCCCGCCGCGCGCACCACATTGCCCACCAGCAGCGGGAACACCAGCAAGATCACCAGCAGGCTCTTGAAGCGGCTCTGCGTGCGCGCCAGCACGTAGGCAACCGGAAATCCGAGCACGAGCGCGAGCGCAGTGCACAGCGTGGCGACCTTGATGGTGGTCCACAACACCGACAGGTAATACGGATCGGTGAAGAACTTGATGTAGTTCTCGCCGGTGATGGCGGCCTGCATCATGTCGACCGGATCGAACCGGTTCAGGCTGTAGCGCAGCAGTTGCAGCCCGGGCAGCACGATCACGACCAGCACGACGAGCGTGGCGGGAAACGCCAGCGCACCGCCCGTGAAGGCGCCGCGCACCGCGCGGGCGGTGGCGGCTCGGGACGTTGGAGAGGTCGATGGGAGGCGGGTGGGCGATGGCATGGTCGGCTCAGGAGAATCTGGCGCGGCTGCGGCGTTCACAGGCCCACCTTGAATTCCTTGTTCCAGAAGTCGAGCAGCGCCGGCTTGTCGGCCGTGAATTTGGCGTAGTCGAGCTTGACCATGCGATCGAGTTCGGCGTTCGTGAAGCCCACGCTCTGTTGCAGTGCAGGCGGCAGGTTGGCGTTCTTCACGGTCGGCGCGTAGCCCATCGTTTCGGCAAAACCGATCTGCGCGCGCGGGTCGAGCATAGCGTTCAGATAGTTGAATCCGCACAGCTTCGACTGCGAGTTTTTCGGCACGGCGGCTTCGAACGTCACCGGCACGGCACCTTCCTTCGGCACCACGTATTCGATCGGCACGCCGGCCTTCTTCCATTGCAGCGCGCGGGCTTTCCACATGCAGGTGAACCAGATGTCGCCGCTCTTGAGCGCGGACGCCACGGCTTCGTTCGACGGGTACACCTTCGGTTGCTGCGACTTGCGCAACTCGCGCAGAAACTGCATGCCACCGGCGGTATCGCCATCTTTATGGCCCGCCGCGAGCGAGCTGCTCACCACGTTGAAGTTGTAGAGAATGTCGGAGAAGCCGACTTTGCCCTTGAGCTTCGGATCGAGCGCGGCCATGAACGAGTCGGGCTTCGTGCCGAGCTTTTCGGGGTTGTACACGATCACCATCGCACTGAAGATGTGCGGGATCGAGTACGGACGGCGCAGCGATTCGAGCGTGTTGGCGAGGTTTGGCACGAGCTTGGCATCGATGGGTTCGAGAATGCCCGAGCGGTTGATGTCGTACATGTCGAGGTCGGCCAGACAGGCGACGTCGAGCGAGCCGCGGCGCGACGCTTTTTCGGCGCGCAGCTTGGTCATGCGCGCGACCTGATCGGCCGAGTCGTAGGTGACCTTGCCACCGGCGGCTTCGATGATCGGCTTGCCGATGTTCTGTTCGAGCAGATTCAGATAGTCGCCGCCCCACGTGCCGACCACCACGTTCGGGCAGGCATCGGCCGCGCGTGCCGAGAGGGCTTCGAGGCCGAGCGCCGGGGCGAGCACCAGGCCGGAGGCGGTCTTGAGAAACGTGCGGCGGTTCAGGGCGTGCGTCATGTCGTCATCCTTCCTAACGTGAGGCCGAAACAAAGGGCGGCACCGGTACGGGACCGCGGGTAAGAAAGCAGAGGGTCAGGCGTTGAACAGCAGGCAGTCGCCAGGGGCGAAACACGCCTTGAGCATCTGGCCCGGCGCATACCGCCCGGCGCTGTCGCTCGCCGTGTTCGGCACGTGCGCCACCAGCATCTCGCCCTGCGGGCTCTTCAGGCGCAATTCGAGCGTGGAACCGAGATAGATCGTCTGGTCGACGGTGACGGGCACGGCGCTCTCGTTGCCGACAGGCGCATCGGTCAGGCGCAGGCGCTCGGGCCGGATGCCGAGTGTGGTGGCATCAGGCGCAGCGTTGGCGAGGGCAAATCGCTCGCCCTTGGCGGTGACGAAATGGCCATCGTTCATGCTGCCGGCGAGGAAGTTCATCTTGCCGAGAAAGTTCGCCACGAACGGGTTGGCAGGGCGCTCGTACAGGGCGTCGGCGGTGCCGATCTGCTGCACGCGGCCGTCGTGCATCACGGCCAGACGGTCGGCAATGGCGAGCGCTTCTTCCTGATCGTGGGTGACGAAAATCGTGGTCAGGCCGAGACGCTGTTGCAACGCGCGAATCTCTTCGCGCACTTCGGTGCGCAGCTTGGCGTCGAGGTTCGAGAGCGGTTCGTCGAGCAGAAAAACGTCGGGCCGGATGGCGAGCGCACGAGCAATCGCCACGCGTTGCTGCTGTCCGCCGGAGAGCTGACGCGGGTAGCGATCGGCCAGTTGGGTCAGCCGCACCATGTCGAGCGCTTCACGCACGCGGGTCGCGCGATCGGCGCTCGAGACGCGGCGCATTTCCAGCCCGAACGCGACGTTTTCCGCGACGGTCATGTGCGGAAAGAGCGCATAGCGTTGAAACACCATGCCCGTGTTGCGCCGGTGCGGCGGCAGGCGCGAGACCTCTTTGCCGCCGATCCAGATTTCACCGTCGGTCGGCTCCACAAACCCCGCGACCATGCGCAGCGTCGTGGTTTTGCCGCAGCCGCTGGGACCAAGGAAGGCGACGAGTTCGCCTTCGGCAATGTCGAGCGAGAAGTCGGCCACTGCCGCCGAGTTGCCGTATTGCTTGCGCAGACCGCGCAGACAGACGTTGGCCATGTCAGATCACCTGGCTGAGTTTGACGAAGCGATCGGTGATCAGCATGACGATGCCGAGCAACACGATCTGCGCGGCAGAGACCGCCGCAATCGTCGGGTCGAGGTTGAATTCGAGGTACTGCATGATCGCGATGGGCAGCGTGGTCTTGCCCGGACCGACGAGCGGCAGCGTGAGTTCGAGGTTCTCGAACGACACGATGAAGCTGAACAACACGGCGGCGACGATGGCCGGGCGCAGCATCGGCAGCGTGACGCGCCAGAGCGTGCGCCACGGGCCTGCACCGAGGTTGCGCGCGGCCTCTTCAATAGTGCCGTCGATCTGCGCGAGGCTCGCGCCCACGAGACGCATCGTCCACGGAATGGTCAGGCAGATGTGCGCGACGACCAGACCGGTGAAGGTGCCGACGATATCCACATCGAAGATGTTTTCGGCGCGCAGATAGAACAGATAGGTCGCAATGCCAGCAACGATGCCGGGCACGACCAGCGGCAGCAGCAAGATGTTGCCGAGCGTGCGGCGGCCGGGGAAACGATAACGGGCGAGTGCAAGTGACGCGGCTACGCCAAGAATGACGCCGCCGATGGCAGCGCACGCAGCGAGTTGCAGCGAGAGGAGGAAACCGTTGGCGAACGCGGCATTGCGCCACGCGTTGGCGTACCACGACAGCGTGTAGCCGCTGGGCGGGAAGGTGATGATCGCGTCTTTGAAGAAGCTCAGCCAGATCACGAAAATCAACGGGCTGAGCATGAACAGGTAGATCAGCGTGACACCCGCACGCACGGCCCATTTGCCGATCGAAATGCCGCGCGGCTTGCCTGCCGGTAACCGTAGCGTGTCGCTTGGCGCACCGCCTTGCAGCGCGCCCGGCACCCCACTCTGTTCCATCGAAGTCTGCGTCATTGGCACCCTTCCCGGTATCGTGGATTCGATGCAATTTTGAATTGATCGAAACGTTGATATGCAAATTAGCATATCAAAATCGACATGCAAACCGGAAAGCTGTCAGGGTTTCAACGGAGGCGGGAGAGGTATTCAGAATGCGTTCCGCACAGCGGCATGGCGGAACGCGGGCAGGTGAGTTTTGACTCGGACTTGCGTCAGTCTTGCCAGAGTTGGCGCACGGTGGCGAGCGCGCGTTGCGGCGCGTCGCTGGCGGTGCAGTCGACGATATGACGCTCGGGCATCGAGCGCAGCCACGTGAGCTGACGCTTGCACAACTGGCGCGTGGCGAAGACGCCCTTGTCGCGCATGGTGTCGTAATCGGTTTCGCCGTCGAGGTATTCCCACACCTGACGGTAGCCCACGCAGCGCATCGACGGCAGGCCCGGATCGAGGTCGCCGCGCGCGCGCAGACGCTCCACTTCTTCGATGAAACCGGCAGCGAGCATCAGGCGAAAACGCTCGGCAATGCGTGTGTGCAACACCGCGCGATCGCTCGGTTCCAGCGCGACGGGAATGAAGGTGTGTGGCGATGCTTCGGCAGGGGCCTGCGCCTGTTCGGCGAGCCACTGCGACATCGGCTTGCCTGACAGCTCGAAGATTTCCAGCGCGCGTTGAACACGTTGCGAATCGTTCGGTGCGAGACGCGCGGCTGTGATCGGATCGACAGCGGCCAATCGTGCATGCATGGCGGGCCAGCCGTCGCGTGCGGCTTCTTCATCGAGGCGTGCACGCACGTCGGCGTCAGCGGACGGCAGCGGCGACAAGCCCTGCGTGAGCGCCTTGTAGTAGAGCATGGTGCCGCCCACGAGCAGCGGCCGGCGACCGCGCGCGGTGATCTCGTCGACCAGACGCAGCGTGTCGTTGCGAAACTGGGCTGCCGAGTAGGCGTCGCGCGGATCGATGATGTCGATCAGGTGATGCGGCACAGCGGCGAGCTCGGCGGCGCTGGGCTTGGCCGTGCCGATGTCCATCTCGCGATAGACGAGGGCGGAGTCGACGCTGATGATTTCGATCGGCGTGTCTTGCGCGAGCGCAAGCGCGGCAGCGGTCTTGCCGGAGGCCGTCGGGCCCAGCAGGCAGATGATCGGGGGCGGGTGATTCATGGACTTCCGGATACCTTGTCGTGCTTTGTGCTGCAACTCAACGGCCGCGCATGAACAGTTTGTCGAGATCGCTCAGCGTGAGCTGATACCACGTGGGACGGCCGTGATTGCACTGGTCGGCGCGCTCGGTCGCTTCCATCTGGCGCAGCAGGGCGTTCATTTCCTCATGCGTCAGACGCCGGTTGGCACGCACGGCACTGTGGCAAGCCAGTGTGCCGAGCAACTCGTGCTGACGTTCGGTGAGCACACGCGAGCCGCCGTACTGACGCAGATCGGCGAGGACGGCGCGGGCCAGCGCTTGCGCATCGGCCCCGTCGAGCAACGCGGGAATGGCGCGCACGGCGAGCGTTGTCGGCGACATGGCGGCGAGATCGAAACCGAGGGCTTTCAAGGTTTCCTGATGCTCTTCGGTCGTGCCGATTTCCACCGGGTCGGCGAAGAACGTCACCGGGATGAGCAACGGCTGCACCGGCACGACGCGCTCGATCAGCGCGTGCTTGAACTGTTCGTACAGAATGCGCTCGTGCGCGGCATGCATGTCGACCAGCACCAGCCCGTAAGCGTTCTGCGCGAGGATGTAGATGCCGTGCAGTTGGCCGAGGGCGAAGCCGAGCGGCTGTTCGAGCTGCATGGCGTCAGGCGTGGCACCTGCCGTCATGCCGTCGGTCATTGACGCGCCAGTCGCATCCGTGGCTGAGCCCGGGGCGCCGAGCGAGCCGTAAGCCGACGCCGGGGCATCGGTGACGCCGGGTTGGCCGTAAGGGCGCGGCGCAGGCGGCGCGGCGCGTCCGAATAGGTTGTCGTAGACCGAGAGCGGCTGTGCGACCGGCAGCGTGCCTTGTTGCGCGCGCGGATTCCAGTTACTGCCGCCCGGGGTGCCGAAACCGGCGGCCGGGCGTGCGCCCATGAAGCCGAAGCCTCCGCCATTGTTGCCATTCCCTGCGGCGAGACCACCGCCTTCGGTGACATGCGCAGCGTGGGTCGCGCCGCCACTGCCGGCGGCGCGTGCGAGCGCACGCTGCACCGCGTGAAAGACGAACTGGTGCACGCTGCGCGCATCGCGAAAACGCACTTCGATTTTCGACGGATGCACGTTCACGTCGACCAGTTGCGGCGGCAGTTCGAAATACAGCACGTACGCGGGATAACGGTCGCCATGCAGCACGTCTTCATAGGCGGCGCGCACGGCGTGCGTGAGCAGCTTGTCGCGCACAAAGCGGCCGTTCACGAAGAAATACTGCTGATCGGCGCGGCCACGGCTCGCCGTGGGCAGCCCCACGAAACCGGACAGGCGCAGCTCGGCCGCGCCTTCGTCCAGTGCGAGGTGAGCATCGGCGAAGTCGTTGCCGAGCACGCGCGAGACCCGCGTGGCGGCGTCCGACACATTCCAGTGCTCGACCGCACGGTTGTTATGCAGGATCGAGAAGCCGACGTCGGGGCGCGCGAGTGCGCTGCGACGAATGACATCCATGCAGTGGCCGAATTCGGTCTGCTCGGTCTTGAGGAATTTTCGGCGCGCGGGGGTATTGAAGTACAGGTCGCGCACATCGACCGTGGTGCCGACCGGCCCGGCGGCGGGCGTCAGCGCGCCGGTATTGCCGTCGATGGCTGTGGCGTGAGGGGCGTCGATCTGGCGGCTCGACAGCGTGAGCTGGGCCACCGAGGCGATGGACGCCAGCGCTTCACCGCGAAACCCGAGGGTGAGCACCGATTCCAGTTCGTCGAGCGTGCGAATCTTGCTGGTGGCGTGACGCGTGAGTGCCAGTGGCAATTGCTCGGAGGACATGCCGCCGCCATCGTCGGTAATCGCGATACGGCGCACGCCGCCTTCTTCTAGCTTGATTTGGAGCGCGCGGGCACCGGCGTCGAGGGCGTTCTCAAGCAGTTCCTTGACCACCGAGGCGGGCCGTTCGACCACTTCGCCGGCGGCAATCTGGCTGATCAACTGGTCGGGGAGGACGCGGATGGCCCGGGCGGGCGCCAGAGCGGCCGGAATGGGGCCGGGCAGGCGTGCCGGGCGCTCGGCTTGATCAGCGTCGGCGGCACCGTTGGCGGTGTCACCGGGGGCACCGGCGAGGCGCTCGGCAGCGGAATTTGAGGTCGGGGTGGCAGACATGGGAACCATTATAAAGGTTGCCCTCAAAGACATAGGTCGGTCTGTGTTTCAGCCTGCAATACCTAACTTGACGCTAATAAAAGCCCTATATAGTGCAGTCATAGGAAGGTCGGGGCAGGGCCCGGTGTGGCTGAAGGGAACCGACAGCCGGTGAGCGGGGGGTTTTTGCCGCCATTGGCACTTAACGACGCCCGATGAATGCGCTGGTATGATGCGATTCGTCGTACGCCCGTGGGGACGGGCTGGCATCCTTTATCTTGAGGAATCGTCTTGGATACTTTGGTGCAGTTGCTGGAGATGGTGCTCCACATCGATAAGCATTTGGGTGTGTTTATCGATCAGTACGGAAACTGGGTCTATCTGTTCCTGTTCCTGATCGTGTTTGTCGAGACGGGGCTGGTGCTGTTCCCGTTCCTGCCGGGCGATTCCCTGCTGTTCATCGGCGGCGCGTTTGCCGCGACGGGTGCCATGGACCCGTGGTTGCTCGGCGTGCTGCTCTTTATTGCAGCGATCACCGGCAATACGCTCAATTACTGGATCGGCTCGAAGATCGGGCCGCGCGTGTACGAGAAGAACTGGCGTTTTCTCGATCGCGACGCGCTGCGCAAGACGCACGATTTCTACGAACACCACGGCGGCAAGACCATCGTGATGGCGCGTTTCGTGCCGGTGGTGCGCACGTTCGCCCCGTTCGTGGCAGGCGTGTCGGCCATGCCGTGGGCACGCTTCCAGCTCTATAACGTGCTGGGCGCGGCGATCTGGGTGGTGCTGCTCGTGGGCGGTGGCTACGTGTTCGGCAACCTGCCGATCGTCAAGCAGTACCTGAACGTGATCGTGCTGGTGGGCATCAGCGCAGCCGTGGTGCCGATCGCACTGGGCGCGCTGTGGAAGATGTTCACGCGCGGCCGTCGCCGTGTGCCGCAAAGCCAGGGCGAGTGATCGCCTGACGGTGCGGTGGCGGGGCGATCATCCTCACCCGCCAAGCTTCAGACATAAAAATGGCGCGTCCCTCGGGGCGCGCCATTTTCGTTTGCCATGCCGGTCTTCGGAGACGGGTCGGCGGAGTTCAGGCGGTGCGGTTCTTCGCCAGCGGCGGGTTCTTCGCGAAATACGCCTTGATGCCGGTGAGCAGCGCGTTGGCCAGCTTCTCCTGATAGGCCGGGTCGTTGAGCCGCTGTTCTTCATCGGGATTGCTGATGAAGGCGGTCTCGACCAGCACCGAGGGGATGTCCGGTGCTTTGAGCACGGCAAACGACGCTTGTTCGACGCGGCCGCTGTGCAAGCGGTTCAGGCCGCCAATCTGCTTGAGCAGGGCATCGCCAAACACCTTGCTGTCGCGAATCTGCGCCGTGGTCGACATGTCGAGCAACGCGTGCGCCACCGTGCGGTCGTTGGTCTTGATGTTCACGCCGCCGATCAGGTCGGACGCGTTCTGTGTCTTTTCGAGCAAGCGCGCCGTGGCACTGGTGGCACCACGCTCGGACAGTGCAAACACCGACGAGCCGTTGGCCGCCGGTGAGGTGAACGCGTCGGCGTGAATCGACATGAACAGGTCGGCGTCCACGCGGCGGGCCTTCTGCACGCGCACGCCGAGCGGCACGAAGAAGTCGGCATCGCGGGTCATCATCGCGCGCATATTGGGCTGCGCATCGATCTTGTCGCGCAGGCGCTTGGCGATCTGCAACACCACATGCTTCTCGTACGAGCCCTTGCTGCCGATGGCGCCCGGGTCTTCCCCGCCATGGCCGGGATCGAGGGCGATGGTGAGCAGCCGGGCCGTTTTCGGGCCGCGCGAGGGCGGCGGTGCGATGGACAGACCGTCGTCATCGTCGTCGTTACGCTGCGCGAGCGGCGGGGTCTTCTCCGGGGCCGGGCGGGGCGGGCGCGTCGACGAGGACGGCGTGGGCGGACGTGACGGGGCGGCGTTGCCGGCATCACGCTGGGCATATTGCTGGAAGAACGCCTCGCTCTCTTCAGTGCTCGGTGTGCCGCCCGAGGACGGCGCCGGGCCCTGCTGCGCGAGCGCTTCGGCCTTGCGGCCGGACTTCGCGAGCAGCTCCATGAGCGGATCGGGTTCCACTGCCGGATACAGATCAAACACCGTGCGGTACTTGTAGCCCGCGACCGGCGGCAGCGTGAACGACTGCGGCTTCACGCCGGCCTTCAGGTCGAAGACCATGCGCACCACGCCGGGCTTGAACTGCCCCACGCGCACTTGCGCGATTTGCGGGTCGTTCGGCTGAATCTTGGCGACGAGATCGCGCAGCGTCGGGCTCAGATCCACTTCATCGAGATCGATGACGAAGCGGTTCGGACTCTCCATCAACTGCTGCTGGAACTTGACCGGGTTGTCGGTCTCGAGCGTCACACGTGTGTAGTCTTTCGCAGGCCACACGCGCACCGCGACGATGGCGTTGGCAAAAGCGAAGCGGGGGCCGGTGAGGGCGAGGATCAGCGTCGATGCGCCGGCGCGCAATGCGCGGCGGCGGCCGGCATTGGGCGAGGAGGCGTCGTCGGTACGGGCGAAGCGTTTGATCAGCATGAGTTCAGGCAAGCCAGGCCGGCCGGCGTGTAGGCGCTCGTCGTGAGACGTCGGCCATCGCCAACTGGTTCCAGCCAAAGGCGTAAATCGGGGGTGCCCAGCAGACCGCCGGCTTTCTCGGGCCATTCGACCAGACACAGGGCGTCGCCGGCAAAATGCTCGCGAAAGCCCGTGTCGTGCCATTCGGCCGGATCGGCAAAGCGGTACAGGTCGAAATGATAGACCGGCAATACACCCTGCGGCGTGTCGATGTTGTACGGTTCACACAGCGCATACGTCGGGCTTTTGACGCGGCCGTGGTGGCCCAGCGCGCGCAGTACCGCACGCACCAGCGTGGTCTTGCCGGCACCGAGATCGCCCGAGAGCTGCACGTGCAGGCCCGCGTGGGCGGCGTCGGTGTGGGCCATGCGCGAGACGATGGCGTGCGCGAGTGCCGCTGCGAAGGCTTCGGTGGCAGCTTCGTCGGGGAGCGCAAAAATGCGCTCGCCCAGTGGCGCGGACGCTGTGTGATCGGGCATTGCGTAAAATAGAGTCGATGAAAGCTTCCGTGATTTTCCCCGCTCCCGCCGCACAAGTCGAGCCATCGGCACTGCCGGATGGGCCCGAAGTGTCGCCCTCGCGCGACAATACGGCGATTGTTTCGCTCAGTGCAGCGCAACTGTCGACGCTCGCGGGTCAAATTCGCACGTGGGCGCATGAACTCGGCTTCGGCGAAGTCGGCATCACGGACACCGATCTCTCGCACGCCGAACCGGGTTTGCAACAGTGGCTCGACGACGGCTGTCACGGCGATATGGACTATATGGCCGCGCACGGCATGAAGCGGGCCCGTCCCGCCGAACTCGTGCCCGGCACGGTGCGCGTGATCAGCGCGCGCATGAATTACCTTCCCCAAGACACCGACATGACCACCTGGCGCGCGCACGAAGCGGCGCGTCAGCATATGCCGGGCGAAGCGGTGGTGTCGATCTATGCGCGTGGTCGCGACTATCACAAGGTGATGCGCAATCGCTTGCAGCAACTTGCCGACCGGGTTTCGCAGGCCATCGGGCCGTTCGGGTATCGCGTGTTCACCGATTCGGCACCCGTGCTGGAAGTGGAACTCGCACAGAAGGCCGGTCTCGGCTGGCGAGGCAAGCACACCCTGCTGCTCTCGCGCGATGCGGGATCGTTGTTCTTTCTCGGCGAAATTTTCGTGGACGTGCCGCTGCCTGTCGATGAAGGCGCGTCGCGCGGCGAGCACTGCGGCCAGTGCCAGCGATGCCGCGATGTGTGTCCGACCGGGGCGATCACCGAGGCCTATCGTGTGGATGCGCGACTGTGCGTGTCGTATCTGACGATCGAACATAAGGGCGCGATTCCCGAACCGTTGCGCGCCAAGATGGGCAATCGCATCTACGGCTGCGACGATTGTCAGCTTTTCTGTCCGTGGAACAAGTTCGCGCAGCCGTCGCCGTTGCCCGATTTCGATCCGCGCAACGGTCTCGATCGCGCGTCGTTGGTGGAATTGTTCGCGTGGACCGAAGACGAGTTTCTTGCGCGGCTGCAAGGCAGCCCGATTCGCCGCATCGGCCACGAGCGATGGCTGCGCAATCTGGCGGTCGGGCTGGGGAATGCGCTGCGTGAGGTCAGCGCACCGGGTGAGATCGCGAACGAAAGTGCCCGCAAGCCGCTGCGCGACGCACTCGCGGCGCGCATGGATCACCCCTCCGCGCTGGTGCGCGAACATGTGCAATGGGCACTGGCTCAGGAAGGAGCGACGCTTTGACGACGCGCGGCAAAAAGACCCCGGCGGCTGGGATCGATCCGGCCGTCGATTTCGATGACGACGAGCCGTTCGAGCAGGCGGCCATCGGCGATTTGGACGAGACGGCCGACGCCGACATGCACGCGGATGAAGTGCTCGAATTCGACGCGCAGGGTGCCGCCTATGTGCGCAGCGCCACGCTCATCGACCAGTTCTGCGACACGATCTGGCTCGAAGACGGGCTCTCGCGCAATACGCTCGACGCTTACCGGCGCGATATGCGCCTGTTCGCCGAATGGCTGGCAGCCAAGCACGACATGGCGCTCGATGGCGTCGACGAGGCGGCACTGTCGGCGTATCTCGCCTGGCGCCGTGAGAGTCTGGCCAGTAGCGTGAATCGCCGGTTGTCGGTGTTCAAGCGGTTTTATCACTGGGCGCTGCGCGAGCACATCGTGCATGTGGACCCGTGCCTGCGCATTGCCTCGGCCAAACGCGCACAGCGCTTGCCGTCGACATTGTCCGAAGCGCAGGTCGAAGCGCTGCTGGGGGCGCCCGATCTCGCTCAGCCGCTCGGCTTGCGCGACCGCGCGATGCTGGAACTGATGTACGCCAGTGGTTTGCGTGTGTCGGAGCTGGTCGCGCTCAAGACCATTGAAGTGGGTCTCAACGAGGGTGTGCTGCGCATCTTCGGCAAAGGCGCGAAGGAACGGCTGGTGCCGTTTGGCGATGAGGCTAGTGGGTGGCTGACGCGCTATCTCGCGGAGAGTCGCGGCGTGCTGCTCGCGGGCCGAGCCTGCGACACGTTGTTTGTTACCCAACGGGGCGACGGCATGACGCGGCAGGCCTTCTGGTATCTGATCAAACGCTACGCTCAGCTCGCGGACATTCACGCACCGCTCTCGCCGCACACGTTGCGTCACGCGTTCGCCACGCATCTGATCAATCACGGCGCTGACCTGCGCGTGGTGCAATTGCTGCTTGGGCACGCGGATATCTCCACCACGCAGATCTACACGCACGTGGCGCGCGAACGATTGAAGTCGCTGCACGCGCAACATCATCCGCGCGGCTAAACGAATTCAGCCGTCGCTAGTGGGACCTATAGCAGCGCCTTAAGCTTGTGCTTGAGCACTTTGCCCGTCGACGCGGCGGGCAGGGCGTCAAGCACGCGAATTTCTGCCGGGCGTTTGTAGGGTGCCAGCCGCTCGGCGGCCCAAGCGGCGAGCGCCGCCACATCGATCGCGTGTCCCGGGCGCGCTTCCACAAACGCAATCACTTGCTCGTTGCCGTCTGCTTCACGCCCGAGCACGGCCGCTTGCAAGACATCGGCGTGACTGGCGAGCGCTTGTTCCACTTCGATCGGATACACGTTGAAGCCGGAGTGGATGATCAACTCTTTCGCGCGTCCGGCGAGAAAGAGCGCACCGTCGGCCTCGCGTCGTGCCAGATCGCCGGTGCGCAACCAGCCGTCCGGAGTGATGGCGGCGGCGGTGAGCTCCGGTGCGCGGTAATAGCCGAGCATGACGTTCGGGCCGCGTACCCAGAGTTCGCCGACTTCACCGTCAGGCAAATCCTGTCCCTCCCGGTTGACGATGCGCACAGACACGCCGGGAATCGCCGGGCCCACGGCGCAGTCGTTACGTGGCGCATCGAGCAGCGTCTGCGATACCGTTGGGCTGCTCTCCGTGAGCCCGTATCCGTTGTGAATCGGCAGGCCATAGAACGCTTCGACACGCGCCTTGAGCGCGGCATCGAGGGGCGAGCCGCCCGAATACACGAAGCGCAGGCGTGGGGCCACTAGCGGGGTGCCTTGACTGGCGACATGGGCCATCAGGCGTGCGTGCATGGCGGGTACGCCCTGCAATATCGTCAGACCGTCGTGGGCCAGCGAGTCGAGCACGGCTTCGGGGGTAAAGCGTGCCGCCAGCCGCAGGGTGCCACCGGCATACAACGTGCCCAGACACACGGACGTCAGGCCGTAGACATGCGAAATGGGTAGCACGGCGTAGGCCACGTCGTCAGCGCCGACGCGCCGCAACGTGCTCGAAATCGCCGCGATGAACAACAGATTGCGATGCGACAGACGCACGCCTTTCGGTGTACCCGTCGTGCCCGTGGTGTAAATGAGCGCGCCGCATTGCGCTGCCGGGTCGGTCTGCACCGGCTCGGCCTCGCTTTGCGGGTCGGCGTCGGTGGCCGCCAGCGCACCCAGTGCCAGATCGGTCCACACGATGGCGGCGCCCTGACTGCGCGCATGGGCGGCCGCGTCGGGAGAAGCATCGATGGTGAAGATCGCGCAGCGCGGGCGCGCGTGATCGCGAATGACGGCCAGCTCGGTGGCCGACAATCGCGCGTTGCAGAGCAGCGGCCAGGCATCGAGCGCCGCCACGGCGAGCAGCAGCACGACGTAAGCAATGCCGTTCTCGCCGACGATCATCACGCGATCGCCGCCGCGCACACCGTGCTCGCGCAGATGGGCGGCACACGTGGCGACGGCGTGGGTCAGCTCCCCGTAGGTCAGCCGTCGGAAGTCGTCGATGAGAGCAATGCGTGCAGGCGTTTGCGCCGCAATGCGCGCGGGCAGGGCGTCGATGCGCGGCGGCAGGTTCGCCAGCCATTGGGCGGCCAGCGCATCCTGTTGCGAGGTGTCGGGGGTAGCAGCCATGGCCGCATTGTAATGCCCGCGCATGACGGCGACACAGCAGGGGCGTTTCATTACAATAGGCGCCCATGAGCAAGACCAAACACGTCTCGGAAACGCCGGCCACGCAGTTTCTGAAGCAAAAGAAAGTGGCCTTTACCGAACACGTCTACGAGTACGTCGAGCACGGCGGCACCGGCGAGTCTGCGCGTCAGTTGGGCGTGGACGAGCACGCGGTCATCAAGACGCTCGTCATGGAAGACGAGAAGGCGCGCCCGTTGATCGTGCTGATGCACGGCGACCGCACCGTCTCGACGAAGAATCTCGCACGCCAGATCGGCGCCAAGCGTGTCGACCCCTGCAAGCCCGACGTGGCGCAGCGGCATTCGGGCTATATGGTGGGCGGCACGTCGCCGTTCGGCACGAAGCGGGCGATGGTGGTGTACGTAGAGGCGTCGGTGCTCGATCTGCCGCAGATCTACATCAATGGCGGACGGCGCGGTTATCTCATCGGCATTGCCCCGCAGGTGCTGCTCAACACGCTCGCGGCTAAACCAGTGTCGTGCGCGCTGGCGGACGACTGAGCGCGAGCCACCGTCGGCCACCGACGCGCCAGGACTTCGCGCAACCCCGTGTTTGCCAGAATGGGGCGGCAGGGCGTCTCAAGTAGAATGGCGCCCATTACAAATCTTCCTCACGCTAGAAGTTCATGGCCACTCTGGTTTTTATCGTCCTCGCGTACCTGATCGGCTCGGTGCCGTTCGCGGTGATCGTCAGCCGCACGATGGGTCTCGCCGACCCGCGTAGCTACGGCTCGGGCAATCCCGGCGCAACCAACGTACTGCGCTCGGGCAACAAGAAGGCCGCCGTGCTCACACTGCTCGGCGACGCCCTCAAGGGCTGGCTCGCCGTGTACCTCGCGGAGCGCTTTGCCGACGCCTGGGGCGTCGGCGACTTCGGTCTGGCGGCAGTGGCGCTGGCCGTGTTCATCGGCCATCTCTACCCGGTGTTCCTGCGCTTCAAGGGCGGCAAGGGCGTGGCGACTGCTGCGGGCGTGCTGTTCGCGATCGACCCGATTCTCGGGCTGGCCGTGGCCGCCACGTGGCTCATCATCGCCGTTTTCTTCCGGTATTCGTCGCTGGCGGCGCTGGTCGCGGCCGTGTTCGCACCGCTGTACTACGTGTTCATGTTTGGCCTGGGGCCGTATGCGCCCGCCGTCATCGTCATGGCGATTCTGCTGATCTATCGCCATCGCGCGAATATCGCCAAGCTGATCGCGGGCAAGGAAAGCCGTATCGGCAGCAAGAAGAAGTAAGGGGCGGCACGGGACTCACCGCGCCCGCCCAATAAAAAAACCCGCAGCGAACACTGCGGGTTTTTTATTAGCTGAAACAACAACGCTCAGTCGCGGAAGTTGTTGAAGTCGAGCGGCGTGTCGGTCACGTCCTTGCGCAGCAGCGCCATGGCGCTTTGCAGATCGTCGCGCTTGGCGCCGGCGATGCGCACGCTGTCGCCCTGAATGCTCGCCTGCACCTTCATCTTGCTGTCCTTGATCAGGCGCACGATCTTCTTGGCCAGATCGCCTTCCACGCCCTTCTTCACCTTGACGACTTGCTTGACTCTGTCGCCGCTGACCTTCTCGACCTTGCCGTAGTCGAGAAAACGCACGTCGACATTGCGCTTGGCCATCTTGGCGATGAGCACCTGCGTGACCTGCTCGAGCTTGAAGTTGTCGTCGGCGAACAGGGTGATCTCCTGCTCCTTATGCTCGACACGCGAGTCCGACCCCTTGAAGTCGAAACGCGTCGAGATTTCCTTGTTGGCCTGCTCGATGGCGTTCTTGACCTCTACCATGTTGGCTTCGCTAACCACGTCAAACGATGGCATCTGGCTCTCCTGAAATACAAAGGGTTCGTGAAAGGGACGGCTGGCCCCGCGTGCGGCGCCGTTGAGGCGCCTGCGCCGTGGGGCGGCCAGTCCCGGCAATCCGGACAATCCGCACAATCCGGGTAATCAACGGTACTGCGCGGCATGGCCGGTATAATGCGCAAAATTCTTTCGCCCGACATTGTAATTCAGGCGTCCGTTCTGCATCCATCCCGCAATCATTTGCGGGGCCGCCCGGCCGCTGAATCACATCACCACTCTTCATGCTCCAGTTGCAACGCGACGTCAGCCTGCGCGAATTCAATACCTTCGGTCTGCCCGCCACAGCCCGCTACTTCGTCACGATCGATAGCGAAGCGGCGCTGGTAGCCGCCCTCGCCATGCCTGAACTGGCGGACTTGCCGCGTCTGGTGCTCGGCGGCGGCAGCAATGTTGTGCTGACCCGCGACTTCGACGGCGTGGTGCTGAAGATGGCGATTCGCGCCCGCGAGCGGCTGGCCGATGATGCCGATTCGAGCTACGTGCGTGGCGGTGCGGGCGAGGTCTGGCACGACTTCGTCGGCTGGACGCTGGCGCAAGGGTGCCCGGGGCTCGAAAACCTCGCGCTGATTCCCGGCACGCTGGGCGCGGCGCCTATCCAGAACATCGGTGCCTACGGGCTCGAACTTGCCGAGCGTTTCGCCTCGTTGCGTGCGCTCGACACGTCGACCGGTGAATTCGTTACGCTGGACCGCGAAGCGTGTGCTTTCGGCTATCGCGACTCGCTGTTCAAACGCGAACCCGGGCGCTACATCATCGTGTCGGTGACGCTGCGCCTGCCGCGTCCGTGGCAGGCGGTGACCGGCTATGCGGACGTGTCGCGCACGTTTGCCGATGCGGGCGTCGAGGCCCCCAGCGCGGTGCAGATATTCGAAGCGGTGGCCGATATTCGCCGCCGCAAGCTGCCCGATCCGATGGAACTCGGCAACGCCGGCAGTTTCTTCAAGAATCCGGTCGTCGATGCGCAGACGTTTGCCTCGCTGCGCGAGCGCTTTGCGCAGATCGTCGGCTATGCACAGCCCGACGGCACCTGGAAGGTCGCCGCCGGGTGGTTGATCGATCAATGCGGCTGGCGCGGCAAATCGCTCGATAACGCGCCGACGGCGGCAGTACACGAGCGTCAGGCGCTGGTGCTGGTCAATCGCGGCGGGGCGAGCGGGGCCGATATCGTCGCGCTCGCAAAGGCCGTGCAGGCCAGCGTGCACGCGCGCTTCGGCATCACGCTCGAACCCGAACCGCTCATGCTTTGATCGACGTCGCGTCCGGCAGCCGCTGGAGATAGTCGCGTCGCAAGTCCACCGTAGAGCGCACCCCCACGTCGTTGAAATGCTCGTCGAGCCAACGGGCGGCCGCGTCGCGTCCGCGATCACGCAGCGTCGTCAGAAAATGCCAGTCGGTCACGAATTTGGTCGACGACGACAAGTCATACAGCTCCTTGTCGGCACGAATCGAGTGAATCAACGGGTACTTCAGACGCTTGCGGAATTCCGGTTTGAGCCAGCCTTCGTCAAGCAACTTGTGCACGAACGAAATCGCACGGAATTCGCGCTGCAACGACGCATTGAAAGTGATCTCGTTCACGCGGTTCATGATCTGACCCGGCAGCACAGGCTTCTCTTTGCGCTCGATCGGGTTGATGTGCACGATCAGAATGTCGCTCGTGAGCGTTTCGTAATAGAACGGGTAGAGCGGCGGGTTGCCGAGATAGCCGCCGTCCCAGTAAAAATCGTCATCGATCTTCACCGGCTTGAAAAGCCACGGCAGGCAGGCCGACGCCATCGCGACGTCGAGCGTGATTTCATGCGTGCGGAAGATGCGGATGTTGCCCGTGCGGATATTCGTCGCCGAGACGAACAGGCGCGTGGCCGTACTCTCGCGCAAACGCTCGAAATCGACCTGCGCCTCCAGCACAGTGCGCAGCGGGTTGATTTCGGCCGTGGGCTGCGCAAACGGCATCATCCACTGCTGCATGCTCTGCATCCAGTCGTGCCACACCGGGTATTCGGTCGGACGGCCATTGAGCCAACTGAAGACGGTTTGCGCCCACGCCGTGGCCGATGAGCCGGCCTGTGATACCCCCAGCCAGAAGCTGTGCAGCGATTCACGGGCTTTTTCGCGTGGGTCGACACCCGGCCGGTCCAGCAGGCCGTGCGCCAGTACGAGCGCATTCATGGTGCCGGCGGATGCGCCGCTGATGCCCTCGAACTCGAGACGTCCGTCTTCGAGCAACTTGTCGAGCACGCCCCACGTGTAAGCGCCGTGCGCGCCCCCGCCTTGCAGGCCGAGGTCGATGCCCTTACGTTTGGCACTGCCGCGACGGCTGCGCGACGGACGCGTTGCGCTCGCCTTGGCGCCTTTGGCTGCAGAGGCGTCGGAGCCTTTCGCGTCGAGGGTGTCGGAGGTATCTGGTGTTTCTGCCGCGTCGCGCTTGCATGACCGGGTGCGGGCTTTGGCGGGCTCAGCCGTCTTGGCTGTCTTGCCGGATTTCGCGGGTGCCGTCAGACCGTCAGGCGGTAGCAACGGGACGTCGCTGGGCTCAAGATCGGTGGCGGCGCCATTCGCATGCGCCGCGGCGGTGTCGGACAGACTGGCGTTGCCAGAGGGGGGCGTAGAGGGAAGGTTGCCGGCAGCATCGTCGGCAGGATTGTCGCCAGAATCGTCGGCAAATTCGGGGGGCAGACGCGACATAGTGGGTAGCGGCGCCGGGCCGCGCTGAACCGGCCGAGAGAGCAACCGCGCGAATCAATCCGTGCGGTTGCGATGCTGGCCGGCGATTAGCCGTAGTGGCAAACGTAATCGAGCGTCTCGACGACCTCGATATCGAACTTGCTGTTGCCCGGCACGGAGAACTGCTCACCGGCGGCATATTCCTGCCACTCGGTCTGACCGGCCAGACGAATGCGGCAACGGCCGCCTGTCACTTCCATGATTTCCGGTGCATCGGTGCCGAACGCCAGCGTGGCGGGGAAGATCACACCCAGCGTCTTGCGGGTGCCGTCCGGGAACAGCACGGTGTGCGAGACGCACTTGCCGTCGAAATAAGTATTAGCGCGCTTGATTACGGAAACGTTGTCGAACTGCGTTGCGTTTTGCGTCATGACCGGATGCGGTTTGATTCGGAAGTCGGAGATCCTGCGGCTCGGCGTCGGTGCAAAACCAACACATCAGGCGGGCAGGGGTGAATTCATGCTAGCACGTTTCGAGCGTCGACCCGGTTGACATTTGTGCAGTGCACAACAAATCCGCACCGAAGTGGTGCAAATTGCGAAATGTTCTGACGGGCAGTGCGCTTTAGATCGTGTGGCTATGAGGAAAGGCAGAAAATCGCTGCCCTATCGTCAATTAACGCCAAAAAACATCAAAAAACGCGCCGAGCGGCAAGCGCTGCGGCGCGTTAGCGATGATAGCGGAAGGCGAGGCGCCTTTGGCGCGTCGCGCTTGCCGTCGGTCTGTCTGATCAGACGCGGCCGAGCATCAGGTACTCCATGAGTGCCTTCTGCACGTGCAGACGGTTCTCTGCTTCGTCCCAGACGACGCTTTGCGGGCCGTCGATCACGTCGGCCGACACTTCCTCGCCACGGTGGGCAGGCAGGCAGTGCATGAACAGGGCGTCGGCCTTGGCTTGCTTCATCAGGTCCGCATTCACGCACCATTGAGCAAACGCTGCCTTACGGGCTTCGTTTTCGGCTTCATAACCCATGCTGGTCCACACGTCGGTCGACACGAGGTCGGCGCCTTCGCAGGCTTCACGCGGGTCGTCGAATTCGCGCACGAACGGACGGCTCGATTCGGCGACCATGGCTTGGTCGAGGCGATAGCCCGGCGGCGTCGAGATGTTGACCTGGAAGCCGAAGATCTCGGCCGCCTGAATCCACGTGTACGACATGTTGTTGGCGTCGCCGATCCACGTCACGGTCTTGCCCTTAATCGGGCCGCGATGCTCGTAGTACGTGAAGATATCCGCGAGCACCTGACACGGGTGGTACTCGTTGGTCAGGCCGTTGATCACCGGCACGCGCGAATGTTGCGCAAAGCGCTCGATGATCTCCTGCCCGAACGTGCGGATCATGATGATGTCGGTCATGCGCGAGATGACCTGGGCGGCGTCTTCGATCGGTTCGCCGCGGCCAAGTTGCGTATCTCGCGTGTTCAGGAACACGGCGTGCCCACCCAATTGGTGAATACCGGCTTCGAACGACAGTCGCGTGCGGGTCGAGCTTTTCTCGAAAATCATCGCCAGCGTGCGGTCGTGCAGCGGATGGTAGGTCTCGTAGTTCTTGAATTTTTTCTTGAGGATGCGGGTGCGTTCGAGCACGTAATCGTACTCGTCGAGTGCCAGATCCGAAAATTGAAGGTAATGCTTGATGGGTTTAGCGGTGGTCATGTGGATGTTCTGCAGGAGGCCGAGAATCGGGGGATCACGAAGGCAAACACGAGATCGGGAGACCCGGCGGGAACTCGCCCGCTGTCGGCGCGACGAACAAGCCTTAAGGCCCGCTCCCCCACTTGGAGGAGCAGACCCCTAGTCTACCAAATCGTTTTGTCGTCACACGAAAAGCGTATGATCGACACCGCTGCGGCACAGCCCGGAAGGGCTGGCAAGACCGAAAAAAACATCTGCGGCAACGGTGGGGAGACGGGTTTGAGTCTTATATAAGATATAATACTGTCTCTGTCAGCAACGCTACCCGCGTATGGCTGGTCAGGTGTTTTTTTGAGGTGATTGAGCGATATGACCGACCAGGTTTCCGCGCGCGAGTATTTCATCCAGGGTCTGACCCGGGATGGCAAGAAGTTCCGGCCGAGTGACTGGGCGGAACGTCTGTGCGGCGCCGTGTCGTTCTGTGGCCGGGGTACCGGCCCGAACGCATACATGCAGTACTCCCCCTATGTGCGCCCGATTATGGTGGGTGACGTCAAATGCGTCGTCGTTGACGAGCGACTTCGCGAAATCGAGCCGATGGCGTTCGATTTCGTCATGAATTTCGCCCGCGACAACGATCTGCAACTGACCGAAGCCTGCTTCGTTCCCGACGTAAAGTAATACTCTTCAGTACCCCCTGGGCCGATGTCTTCGGCCTGACGTGAGTGCCGGGCCTTTGGCCCTGACTCACCGTCGCCTGCCTTTTCCGATTTCTCTCCCGCCTGACCTTTCCTGCCTCACGTGTCCTTTCTGTCGCGCTGATTTTCTGTGGCATCGTCGCGCACATCCTTGACCAGCAAGGCAAAACCCGGAGCTTTCCCACTGTCGAGCGGGAGTTCGCCCACACCGCTTGGCGGGGCATTTCGTCATGCTTTCAGCGGGTGCCGGGCGGAGTAAGTTGCCCTGTCCGGCGAGTTGATTTCACCGCAGAGGTCTATCGATGAAAAAGGCAGTCTGGAAGGTGGCGGCGTGCATGCTGGGCGCTTGGGGTGTGACGGCGAAAGTGGCGGAGGCAGCGAACGCGCCGGCCAGCACAAACCTCTATGTATATGGAGATATTGGCGCGAACGTCGCGAAGGCGGGCGACACCCCGCTTCGGGGCGGATTTCCTGAGGCTGGCGGCGCCGCAATGAGCGTGAGTGAGGCGTCCACGATGGAGGGGGCCTCGACGCTGCAACTCGGTGTTGGCTACCGAATCTCGCCCGCCTTTGCTGTCGAACTGGGGTATGCCTTGCTGGGCACGTTCAAAAATACCTTTGACGGGCGTTGGCAGATGAGGCCGGGTGGCGATCCCGCTTCCTTCAAGAGCAACCAGAACGTTGCAATGCATGGCGTCCGGCTCGTGGCGCTGGGTATTTATCCGCTCTCCGACAAGTTCGAGCTGTTTGGCACCGTGGGCGTCTACGGGCTGAATTACAAGAACGATCCGACGGCCGACATGGAGGCGATGGGCATCCGGAAGTCGTCGACGTTCAAAGTGCGCCCGGCCATCGGTGCGGGCATCACGTATCGCATCACGCCGAGTTTGCATGTGCGCGGTCAGTACGAGTTCATCAATTCGTCGCTCAGCCGCAAGGTCGACAACATCGTGATCGGCAATACGCAATCGATTCGGGTGGGGCTCGTCTACGCGTTCTGATGCGCGGAACGTCGATGGTCGTAGTTTCCGGTCGCAGAATAGAAAAAAGCCCGCATAAAGCGGGCTTTTTAGTGTTCCGACCGAAGTCAGAACCGGCAAGCAACTTGTAGTGCTTTGCAGCGTGGTCTTTCGACCTGCTGTCTTAGGCAGCAGCCGACATCGCCTTGATGGCGGCCGACAGGCGGCTCTTTTGGCGAGCAGCGGTGTTCTTGTGAACGATCTTCTTGTCAGCAATGATGTCGATCGTCTTTGCCGAAGTGCGCAGCACTTCCTTGGCAGCGGCTTGGTCGCCCTTGGCGATAGCCTTGCGGACAGCCTTCACAGCCGTACGCAGACGCGAACGCAGCGCCGAGTTGTGAGCGTTGATCTTAACGGTTTGACGCGCGCGCTTGCGTGCTTGTGCAGTATTTGCCATGTTCGGTGAATTCCTTGAATTGCTCCGCCTGATGCGGCTTTCTATGCAGTTTGGCTCGGCTCCCTGGGAGACACGGTGGCCAGGAAGCAATCCATTGACTTCGAAACCGTCGATTATAGCCGAAGGCCAACGGAAATTGCAACGTCTTTGCTGCAATGCTGTGCGTATAATACCCGCAACATGAATTTGCTAAAAGCTCTCGCTACGGTCAGCGGTTTTACGATGCTTTCGCGCATCACCGGTCTGGTCCGTGAAATTCTCATTGCGCGCATGTTCGGGGCCGGTCCAATGACCGACGCCTATAACGTGGCGTTCCGTATCCCCAATCTGCTTCGCCGTCTGTCCGCAGAAGGGGCGTTTTCGCAGGCATTCGTGCCAATTCTGGCCGAATTCAAGTCGCAGCGAAGCGCCGACGAGACCAAAACACTGGTCGATTCCGTCACCACGGTGCTGTTCTGGGTATTGCTCTCGATCACCGTCGCCGGGGTTCTCGGGGCGTCCGGCGTGGTTTATGCGGTCGCGACCGGGCTCTCGCGCGAAAACGGCACGTTCGACGCCGCCGTCTTCATGACGCGCGTCATGTTCCCGTACATCACCCTGATCTCGATCACGACGCTTGCCGCCGGGGTGCTCAATACGTGGCGTCAGTTCTCGGTGCCCGCCTTCGCGCCCGTGCTGCTCAACGTCAGCTCGATCGTCGCGTCGCTGTGGGTCGCGCCTCACCTCGAAACCCCCGTCTACGCGCTGGCTTACGCCGTCATCGTCGGCGGCGTGCTGCAACTGCTTATTCAGTTGCCGGCGCTCGCCCGCATCGGCATGGTGCCGCGCATCACCATCAATATCGTGGCCGCCTTGCGCAACCCCGGCGTGAAGCGGGTGCTCGCGAAGATGGTGCCGGCCACGCTGGCGGTGTCGGTCGCGCAAGTCAGCCTGATCATCAATACGAATATTGCGTCGCGGCTCGCTCAGGGCAGCGTGTCGTGGCTGGCCTACGCTGATCGCCTGATGGAGTTTCCGACAGCGTTGCTGGGCGTGGCGCTGGGCACAATTCTGCTGCCGAGCCTCTCGCGTGCCAATGCCGATGGCGACGGCGCCGAATATTCGGCGCTTCTCGACTGGGGGCTGCGCCTGACGTTCTTGCTGGCCACGCCAAGCGCCGTGGGGCTCTTCGTCTACGCGGAACCGCTGACCGCCACGCTCTACCAATATGGTCGATTCGACGCCAACGACGTCGTGATGACCGCCCATGCCCTGACCGCCTATGGCGTAGGACTGGTTGGCCTGATTCTGATCAAGATTCTGGCGCCGGGCTTCTATGCCAAACAGGATATCAAGACGCCGGTGAAGATTGCCATCGTGGTATTGATTGCCACGCAGCTGTCGAACTTGCTGTTCGTGCGCTGGTTTGCGCATGCAGGCTTGTCGCTCTCGATCGGCGTGGGCGCCTGCATGAACGCAGCGCTGCTTTTCGCGGGGCTCTATAAGCGGGGTATTTACCGTCCTGCGCCCGGCTGGCGGCTCTTTTTCGTGCAATTGCTGGCGGCGTGTCTGATTCTCGCCGGTGTGTTGCTGTGGTTCACGCAGAGCTTCGACTGGGTCGCCCTCGGGGCGCGGCCGCTCGCACGTATCGCGCTGCTGGGCGCGAGTCTGGTGCTATGCGCCGTGGTGTATTTCGGCGCATTATTCCTCATGGGTTTCAATTTCTCGTTCTTCCGCCGTCGCACGAATTGACGCGGCAGGACCTACGGGTGCCGCATGGCGAATCGCTTTCTCGAGTACTTTGCAGCACTGGTGGCGTCTGACGATGGCCTGCCGCTGACCGAAGCGGCTATCTCCATCGCGCAGGACGTCTACCCCGATCTCGACGTGCAGGACACGCTCACGCAGATCGACGCGTTTGCCGCTCGGCTGTCCAGACGCTTGCCGACTGACGCGGGTCCATTGCAGAAGCTGCAACTGCTCGATCACTTCTTCTTCCGCGAACTCGGCTTCTCTGCCAATCAGAACGATTACTACGATCCCGACAATAGCCACCTGCATATCGTGCTGGATCGTCGGCGCGGTATTCCGATTTCGCTCGCGGTGTTGTGCATGGAGATCGGGCATCAGATCGGACTGCCGCTGCGCGGGTTGTCCTTCCCGGGTCATTTTCTGCTGAGACTGGCGGTGCCGGCCGGCGACGTGGTCATCGATCCGCTCTCCGGCAATTCGCTTTCACCGCAGCGACTGCTGGAAATGGTCGAGCCGTATCTGAAGCACTACCGCGACGAAAGCGCCGAACCGATTCAGGAGCTGGCGCTTTGGGCGCTATTGCATCCGTTTCTGGAGCCGGCAACGCCGCGGGAGATCCTCGCGCGCATGCTCCGTAATCTGCGGGCGATCTATACGCAGAACGAGCGGTGGGAGCGGCTGCTGGCCGTGCAGGAACGCATGGTCCTCCTGCTGCCCGACCAGCCGATCGAGAAACGTGACCGTGGGTTAGCCTACGCGCGGCTCAAACTCATACGCCCGGCGCAAGATGACCTTGAGCTTTATCTGAGCAAGCGACCCGAAGCCGAAGATGCCGACGCCATCCGGCAGGTGCTTGACGACCTGAGCCGTCGACCGGGCAGTCACGGGTAACACCGGATTCGGGCGCTCATGCAGCAAAACGAAAAAACGCCAGCCGATGAGGCTGGCGTTTTTGTTTCATGCTGATTGCGCAGCCAGTTCATCCACCTGGCGCCGCAGTCCCGGCTTGTAGCCGAAGTAGAAAAACACTTCAGCCATCAGAAACATCGGCGCGATGAAGATCTGGAAGAGATTGTCGAGCAGGGCAGGTTTGCGTCCCTCGAAATGGTGCCCGATCAACTGGATGATCCAGCCGCCGATGAACAGTACACCGAACGCGGTCAGTGCCCATGGCCAAGGCAGACGGGCGAGATGCTGGGTCACCGCGAGCATGACGGCGAAGAATGCGGTCATGGCCAGCGCGAGTGGCACGTCGAGCAGGAAGTAGTACATCAGCAGGACCAGCACGATCACATGCGTGGCGTTCAGGCCACTGGGGCCGAGCGGGATCCACGAAAACGCCTGCATCACCGCGAGGATGATCATGGGAACGCCGAAGAAATGGGTCAGACGATTCTTGGGACTGCGGTGATAGCGCTGGTAGAACGACATCTGTTGCGCCAGTGATTTCATGCCAGCCTCCTGCCTCGGGGGACGGGGGGAACACGCGGGGCCGGCGATGTACCGGCGTCGGAGTCGGCCGCAGAGTGCGGCCTGAGTTTCATTGTAGTCATACTCGGCACAGCAAATTGCTGCGATGCGGCAAAGTGTCTCTGGGTGCCTTGGGCGGCGCTCGCGTGGCTACTTGGGCTGCATGCGGATCGCGCCATCCAGCCTGATGACTTCGCCGTTGAGCATCGGGTTACGCACGATTTGTTCGACAAGCATCGCGTATTCCGATGGCTTGCCCAGGCGCGGGGGAAACGGCACCATCTGCCCGAGCGAGGCCTGCACTTCCGTGGGCATGGCCAGCATCATCGGCGTCTCGAAGATGCCCGGTGCGATGGTCATGACGCGAATGCCGCTGCGAGACAAATCGCGTGCTACCGGCAGCGTCAGACTCGCGACACCGCCTTTCGATGCTGCGTAAGCCGCCTGTCCCATCTGACCGTCGTAGGCGGCCACCGATGCCGTGTTGACGATCACACCGCGCTCCCCTTCGCCATTGGGCTCGGTCTGGCTCATGGCCGTGGCGGCCAGCCGGATCATGTTGAACGTGCCGATCAGATTGATCTGGATGACGCGTGAGAACGCATCGAGAGGGTGCGGGCCGTCGCGTCCGACGGTCTTGCTGCCGATGGCGATACCCGCGCAATTGATCAGGCCGCGTAACGTGCCCAGTGTCTGCGCGGCGGCCACGGCGGCTTTGCCGTCGTCCTCGCGCGTGACGTCGCACCCAGTCCGGCGAGCCAGCGCGCGGCGGCCGCGCCAAGCCCCGAGGCGCCACCGGTGATCAGAAACACATTGCCCTGAATTTCCATGCGTCATCCTCCTGAGACAAAAAAGGCGGCCCAGTCTGCACTGGCCGCCTTTTTCTGTTGCGTCATCTGCGCCGAACGTCAACCGGGATAGGTGAGGGTCGGCGCATGGTCGCGGGTGCGATGGTGATGCGCTTACTTCAATGCATCGAACACGCGTGCGCGGATCTCGTCCACGCTGCCTTGGCCCGAGATCTTGCGATACTGCGGTGCGTCGACGATGGCGCCCGGGCTGCCGTGCTTGGCCCAATCCGAATAATAGGCCACCAGCGGCTTGGTCTGCGATTCGTACACGGCCAGACGCTTCTTGACCGTTTCTTCCTTGTCGTCGTCGCGTTGCACCAGCGGTTCGCCGGTCACATCGTCCTGACCTTCGACCTTGGGCGGGTTGAACTTGACGTGGTACGTACGGCCCGACGCCGGGTGCGTACGACGACCGCTCATGCGCGTGATGATTTCATCGAACGGCACATCGATTTCGAGCACGAAGTCGATGGCGACACCGGCTTCCTTCATGGCTTCGGCTTGCGCGATGGTGCGCGGGAAGCCGTCGAAGAGGTAGCCATTCTTGCAATCGTCGGCGGTCAGGCGTTCGCGGACCATGCCGATGATGACGCCGTCCGGCACCAGATCGCCTGCGTCCATGAAACGCTTGGCTTCCAGACCGAGCTGGGTGCCTTCCTTGATCGCGGCGCGCAGCATGTCGCCGGTCGAGATTTGCGGGATGCCGAATTTTTCTTTGATGAAAGTGGCTTGGGTGCCCTTACCGGCCCCGGGTGCCCCCAACAAAATCAGACGCATCGATGACTCCTGAAAGTTTGTGATTTGTGAATGCTGTGCGTGCGGCAGGCAGTCTCGTCTCCGGGGTTTGCGTGGGCGTGCGGGGCGTTGACCGGCACGCAATACGACACGCAACATGGCGCGCTGGCGGCGCGCTTGGCAGCAGCGCGGCGCGCGCGACCGGAGGTCTGCTCGCGAGAATCAAAAGCGATTATGCCACGACGTGCCCGCCCGTCGGCGTTTTGCGGGCTCGCTGGCGCAATGCCAGTGCGAATTCCGGGACGATCGCCGTGTGGTGCTGACGGGGATGACTTGAGGATTTCGTGCGTTGAGGCGAGCGGTGAAACGAGTGACGCGCGACGTCACGAACGAGTTCGTGTGTGACGTCGCTGTGACAAGGTCAGTCGCGAAGCAACGCGCGCACGCGTTCGAGGTCTTCGGCGGTGTCGACACCCGGCAACGGCGCGTCATCCGTCACGAGCACGGCGATTCGCTCGCCGTGCCACAACGCACGCAGCTGTTCGAGCGATTCCGCCGTCTCCAACGGTGCCTGCGGCAGGCTGGGATAGCTGCGCAGGAATTTGGCACGATAGGCATACAGCCCGATATGCCGATACACCGGTGTCGTTGCCGCTGGCAATGCGGCGATATCCGCGAGGCCGGCACTCCAGGCGTCGCGCGACCACGGAATCGGGGCGCGCGAGAAGTACAGCGCGCGGCTATGCGCGTCGAGCACGACCTTGACGACATTCGGCGAGAAAATCTCGGCGTTGTCGGTAATCGGGTGTGCTGCCGTCGACAGCGCGCATTCCGGGTGTTCGGCGAGATGGCCCGCCACGGCATGCACGAGGCGCGGGTCGATCAGCGGCTCGTCGCCCTGCACGTTGACGACGATTGTGTCGTCGGACCAACCCTGCTGTACCGCGACTTCTGCGAGGCGGTCAGTGCCGGTCGGGTGATCGGCGCGCGTGAGCACGACGTCGAACCCGTGGGCGACGACCGCATCCACAACGCTTTGAGAATCGGTCGCTACGACGACCTGACGGGCACCCGACTCGCGAGCCCGCTCGGCCACACGCACGACCATCGGCTTGCCGCCAATGTCGGCGAGCGGCTTGTTGGGCAGGCGCGTCGACGCGAGACGCGCCGGGACGACAGCAACAAAATCAGTCACTTGGCTCACGATCCGGCTTTGTCGTCGGTCAGCGGCACCGGCGTGCCTTCGACGGATTGACGGGCTTCGTCGGCCAGCATGACGGGGATGCCGTCACGAATGGGGTACGCAAGCTTATCCGCGTGGCAAATCAGTTCCTGGGCTTTCTTGTCGTACTCCAGGGGGCCCTTGCACAACGGGCAGACGAGAATTTCAAACAGTCGGGTGTCCACGCAATTTCTCCACTACCAGGGATACCAGGCGCGCATCGAGCGCTGCCTCGGCGGGTACGGCCCACACACGCGGGTCGGACCAGGTGAGGCATTTTACTGCATCCTTTTCGGTAATCAGGATGGCATCGGCCGCGACCCCGTCGAACGGATTGGTCGCGAAATCGTAATGATCGGGCAGCGGCAGCGTCTCAATGCTCAGACCGGCCGCGCGCAGTGCTGCAAAAAATCGCTCGGGGGCGCCGATGCCCGCAGCGGCGAGGATGCGCCGCGATGCCGGGGCTGCGGATGCCGGGGCGGCGGTCGAAGCCGAGACCGAAGCGGAAGCCGGGAGACCAGCGCTGGCAAAGTGAGCGAGCGGCCGCGAGAGCGATGGCTGGTTCACGCACCACGCGTCGCCTAGTGCCAGCGTGAGGCGCCACGTATTGGGCCAGTCGGGCAGCGTCTTGCCGAACGGATCGTTGATGAGGTTTGCGTCGCGTCGGCGAGAGAGCGGTTCGCGCAGTGGCCCGGCGGGCAGTAGAAAGCCGTTTCCGCCCAACCGGTGGTCGAAGACGGCGATCTCGACGTCGCGCGCAAGTGCGTAGTGTTGCAGCCCGTCGTCGCAGACGATGACATCGCATTCCGGATGCGCGGCAAGCAATGCGCGGCCCCCTTCGACGCGCGCCGGCCATACCCATACGGGGACGCCGGTGCGTTTTGCGATGAGCAGCGGTTCGTCACCGACATCTTCCGGGCGTGACGTCGCGACGACTTCGGTCGGACGTGACAACTGAGCCCCATAGCCACGCGAGAGCACACCGGGGCGATAGCCCTGTTGGCGCAGCGCCGCGACCAGTGCGATGACGGTCGGCGTCTTACCGGTGCCGCCCACGGTGAGATTGCCGACCACGATCACCGGGACTGGCAGGCGTGTCGATGTTTTCCAACCGCGCCGGAAACTCAGACGCCGCCATGCGGCCACGCCGGCAAAAATCCACGACAACGGCCACAACAGCCATGCCATGACACCGCGCCGCTGCCACTGCGCGCTCACCCAATGGACGAGCGACCCCGACAACCGAGGGACCAACGCACGTGAACGAGCACCCGAATCACCGGCAGTGCTGTTTTTGCCTGTCGTGTTGCGCGTGTCGTTGGCGTCGCGGTCGGTCGGCGTCGTCATCGGGCGGGCTTGCCGTTAGCGGTATTCGAGCGAGCGGCGAACGTCAGTCGCGACAAACCGGCTTCACGCGCCGCTTCCATCACGTTGATGACCGACTGATGGGTACTCTTCGCGTCCGCGTTGATGATGATCACCGGCGGTTCGGCACCGGCACTCTGCGCGCCAGCGGCCTGCCGCAGCGCCGCCGTCAGGCTTGTCACGTCGCGTTGGCCGAGGGCCTGCCGGTCGATGGCATAACTACCGTCCGCGCCCACTGACACCACGATCTGGCGCGGCGGCACGACTGCCTTCTCGGCATCGGCGGTGGGCAGGTTGACCTTAAGCGCGGTGTAACGCGTGTAGGTCGTGGTGATCATCAGAAAGATCAGGATGACGAGCAGCACGTCGATGAGCGGGATCAGATTGATCTCCGGCTCGTCGCGCGTGGAGAGGCCTCGACGGAAATTCATCGTGCGCCTCGCCGATCAGTGCCGCGGCAGCGTGGCATCGAGGAAATGGACGGCCTGCGTTTCCAGTTCTACGAGGAACGCATCGACGCGCGTGCGGTAGTACCGGTAGAAGATCATCGCGGGAATGGCGATCATCAGGCCGAACCCGGTGTTGTACAGCGCCACCGAAATCCCATGCGCGAGTTGCGCCGGATCGGTGCCGGTGGCGTCTTGCGAGCCGAAAATCTCGATCATCCCCACCACCGTGCCGAACAACCCCATGAGCGGGGCCACCGAGGCAATGGTGCCGAGCGCGGGCAGAAAGCGCTCAAGCTCATGCGCCACGGCACGGCCGGTTTCTTCGAGCGCCTCTTTGGCACCGTCGCGCGGGCCTTGCGGGTTATGGGCAACGTAACGCACGCCGGTGGCAAGCACGCGCCCGAGCAACGAGCCGCGCGCGAGCGCTTCGGTGGCGTCGTGTTTGGCGGGCGAGCGGCGCGCGAGCGTAATGGCGTTTTCGAGCACGCCGCTGGGCAGCACGCGTGCGCGGCGCAACGACAGGGCGCGCTCGACGATCAGGGCGAGGGCGATGACGGATGCGATGAGAAGTGGCCAGATGGGCCAGCCGGCGGCCTGGATGACGGCGAACAAAGACGACCTCTTGCTTGTTGCGGGGATGGGCAAACGAGTCCGCACTGTAGCGTGCAGGGTGGGGATGGGCAAGCACCGTTTTCCACATCTAACGAGCACAAGGATGTGGACAACCTTGGGATATTTTTGGCAAGTCTTTGACGGCAAGGAGATTTTTGGTTCGTGATGAAAAAATGAGCAGCGAATGGTTTCAGATATGAACACCTCCGCAACCTCTCGATTCCCAAATGTACAAAGACAGCCTGTGGATAACTTTGTGCACATGTCTCCGGGCGCCCGTATATCCTGCTGGCTGTCACGAAAATGCCATGTGACGCGGGTGCGACACCCGCTGGACAGCCCCGTCAGTCAAGGCTTTACCGTCCCGATGTAGGAAAAGTGCGGCGGCGGGGTGCGAAAACCCTTAAATTAACGGGCCTGTGGACAGTTTTTGACCTGCCGAATCGCATGAACCTTTCTTTTGACGACGCCCGGCCCAATCGTGGTGCGGATCGCGTGCTCAGTGTTTCGGATTTGAACAAGGCCGTCGCCGGGGTCCTGGAGCGGAGTTTCCCGCTCGCCTGGGTGAGCGGCGAGATTTCGAACTTCACGCGCGCCGCAAGCGGCCACTGGTATTTCTCGATCAAGGACGCGCAGGCGCAGATGCGCTGCGTGATGTTTCGTGGCCGCGCGCAACACGCTGATTTTTCACCGAAAGAGGGCGATCGCGTGGAAGTGCGGGCGCTGCTTTCGATGTATGTGCCGCGCGGTGAGGTGCAACTGAACGTCGAGGCGATCCGGCGCGCGGGGCAGGGCAATCTCTATGAAGCTTTCTTGCGGCTCAAGGAGAAGCTCGCGGCGGCGGGGCTCTTCGACGCCGATCGCAAGCGGCCGCTGCCGCGCTACGCCCGCCGGGTAGGCGTGGTGACCTCGTTGCAGGCGGCCGCGCTGCGCGACGTGTTGAGTACGCTCGCGCGCCGGGCGCCGCACGTCTCGGTCGTGATTTATCCGGCACCGGTGCAGGGCGCCGATGCCGCCTCGCGTCTGGCCGCAGCGCTGGACACCGCCAACGCGCGCCGTGAAGTCGACACGATTCTGCTGTGTCGTGGCGGTGGCTCTATTGAAGATCTCTGGGCGTTCAATGAGGAAGTGCTCGCGCACGCGATTGCTCGCAGCGAGCTTCCGGTGGTGTCGGGTGTTGGTCACGAGACCGATTTCACGATTGCCGACTTCGTGGCCGACGTGCGGGCGCCCACCCCCACGGCAGCGGCCGAGTTGATCAGCGCGGCGCGCGACGAGTGCCTGCGCGAGGTCGACCGCGAGCGACAACGCCTGACACGTGCCATGTGGCGCACGCTGGAGCAGCGCGCCCAGCAGCTCGACAGTCTGTCGCGCGGTCTGGTGTCGCCGCGTGAGCGTCTTGCCCGGCAACAGGGAGCACTCGCGCATCTGTCCGACCGGATGCGTCATGCGCTGGAGCGCCCGCTGGCGCAGCGTCGCAGCCGGTTCGAGATGCTGCGCCTGCGTTTTGCGCGCGCCGTGCCCGATGTCGCGTCGCAGCATGAGCGGCTCGCATTGCTCTCGCAGCGTCTGCATACGGCCATGTCGCGCCGCGCCGAGCGCTCGACGCAGCGACTCGTCGACGCCACCGCCCAGTTGGAACTCCTCAATCCGCGCCGCACGTTGCAGCGCGGCTATGCCGCCGTGCTCGACGGCCGTGGTCAGCCGGTGCGCGACCCGCGCAAGCTCCAGCGGGGCCAGCAAGTCACGATGCATCTGGCCGATGGCGCGGCGGACGTGGGCATTGGTGATGTCCAGGTCAGGCTAGACGATACTTTTTAGCGGTGCCGCCCCGCCAGTGTTGGTGAAGTGCAGACAATCTGCGGCCATTAGCCGGGATCGGCACACAATCGTCACACGTGAAGCGCAAAGTGCGGTGAAACGAGTAACCGTCGGGTTTGCGGGGTTATCGCATCTGCCCTAGAATCGGTGGTTCCGGATAATGCAAATCGGGTTCCCCTCAGAGCACAAAGGACAATCGCCATGGAACACAAGCTCCCTGAACTGCCGTACGCCATCGATGCACTGGCGCCGACCATCTCCAAGGAAACGATGGAGTATCACTACGGCAAGCATCACCAAGCCTACGTGACGAACTTGAACAACCTGATCAAGGGCACTGAATTCGAAAACGCGTCCCTCGAAGACATCATCAAGAAGTCGTCGGGCGGCGTGTTCAACAACGCAGCGCAAGTGTGGAACCACACGTTCTTCTGGAACACGCTGTCGCCGAAGAGCAGCGGCGCACCGACGGGCGATCTGGCCAAGGCCATCGAAGCCAAGTTCGGCTCGTTCGACGCCTTCAAGGAAACCTTCTCGAAGTCGGCCGTGGGCAACTTCGGTTCGGGCTGGACGTGGCTCGTGAAGAAGGCCGACGGTTCGGTCGACATCGTGAACACCAGCAACGCTGCCACGCCGATCACCGGCACGGACAAGCCGCTGATCACCATCGACGTGTGGGAACACGCGTACTACATCGACTACCGCAATGCCCGTCCGAAATTCGTCGAGGCATTCTGGGGTCTGGTCAACTGGGACTTCGCAGCGAAGAACTTCGCGTAATCGAATACCCCGGAATTTACCGGCAACGAGGTCAACCCTGGCGTCACGCGCCTGACCCGAGCGCGGCGCCTCGCCGGTGAAGCAAAAGCCCATCGCATGCGATGGGCTTTTTGTTTTCAGCAGCCACAGGTTTGCCCGTAGAGTGGCGCCGGTTGATCAACGTCAAGATTCGAACGGGAAAGCGTCGTTAGAGTAAGCACTTCCAACGACCGGATGACGTATGCCAGACCCTGCGCCAACGCGCGATACCTGCTTTTCCTCACATCGTGCCCATGCTCGTGCTGCGCAACGCGGGATTCACGATGCACCACCCCACCCGTCGCATCAACGCTACTGGCTAGCCGATGCTCATCTCATGCGCAGCTTGCCGCCGGCGGCGTGGACGCTTTTCCGGCTAGCCGAACACAAGCGCGGCGGCACCGCATCGCATATGTGGCGCGTCGGTCGACTGGCGTGGCGTTTTGCTCAGGCGTTGGAGATGCCCGCGATCGAAGCGCAGGCGCTTGGCTTGGCCGCCGCGCTGCACGATACCGGCAAGCTTTGTATTCCGAATTCGATTCTGGAGAAGCCGGGCAAGCTGACGGTCGATGAGATTCGGGTGATGCGGATGCACCCGCAACTCGGCGCCGACATGCTCAATGCCATCGGCGGGGCTGCCTGCGATCTGGCGGCGAGCGTCGCACGCACGCATCATGAGCGATATGACGGCAGGGGCTATCCGTTCGGGTTGTCGGGAAATCGTATTCCGCTGGCCGGGCGCATCGTCGCGTTGGTGGACGTCTTCGACGCGTTGGCGAGTCACCGGCCGTACCGGGCAGCGCTCACACCGGCGCAGATTGTGAAGGCGATGCTCGGCGAGCGGGGGCGCCACTTCGATCCGTGGCTGCTCGACCGGTTTCTGGAGCGGGCGCTGATGCCCGCACTGGCGATTTCAAGCGGCGCACGATAGCGCGTCATTGCCGGGACATTCGAGGCGCCCGGGCACGGAGCGTCGTTGAGGTGTGATCAGCGTTGTGCGGGTCAACCAATCAGCGCGCCGGCTTCGGCAGGCCCGAGATCTTCGTGCCCGGCCCCAGATTTTTGGTCTTGAACCAGCCCTGATTCATTTCGAGCGCGTAGCGGATTGGTTCGCGCGGGCAGTGGTTGTCATCCGTTTGCGGCGCCATATCTTCAACGTTCACGATCGTGCCGTCGTCCCTGAGAAAGGCGATCGACAGCGGTAGATCCGTGTTTCGCATCCAGAAACAGTTCATGGCGCGATTCTCGAACACGAACAGCATGCCGGCGTTCGGCGCCATCTTCTGGCGATACATCAGGCCTTGCTCACGATCCGCTTCGGTGGCCGCAACTTCAGCCTTGATGAGGAACATGCCGGCGGAGAGCTGAATGGTCGGGAAATCGCCCGGCTGCTTGATCTGTTGCGCGGCGGCGGTGGCCGGGGCGAGGGCCATGACGGCAGCGGCGGCAGCGAACGTGGTGCTGGCGGCGAGCGCGGCCAGTTGACGTGAAATCCGGATCACGAACGACTCCTGGGAAGGTCTGAAACGTCAGACGAATGGCGGGTCATTGTAGCCGCCGGACGAAAAAAAAGCAGGTTGCGTGAGCAACCTGCTTATTACCGTCAGTTGCGCAAAAAAGCTGCGCGACGCGGTACTTACTTGCTGGCGGCGGCCGGCGCTTCAGCAGCCGAAGCCTTCTTCGCCGACTTCTTGTGAGTCGACTTCTTGTGCGTCGACTTCTTCTTGGCAGCCGGCTTAGCGGCGGCGGCCGGAGCAGCGTCAGCAGCCGGAGCGGCCGGAGCAGCAGCTTGAGCAAACACGCCAGTTGCGAACAGGCCAGCGACCAGGGCAGCGATCAGTTTTTTCATGAGATTCCTCGTTGAAGCTCGATGTTTGGGTAGTGAACTCGTTGACCCGCGAAGTGAGTCACCTCTAATAACGTCCATTCAGGACATCGGTTGACAACTCACTCGCGGATTTTTACGAAGTGAAGTATTACGGCTTGTTACCAGTCGGCGGCTGGGTCGCCGGACCCTTCTTGGTCGACTTCTTGTGGTGATGCTTCTTGTGCGATGCCTTCTTCGTCGGCGCAGCCTTGTCGGCAGCTGCTGCCGCCGGAGCGGGTGCTGCTGCTGCAGGCGCCGCCGGCGCGACAGGTGCCGTCGCCGGCGCCGATTGTTGGGCCATCGCGGCGCCGGACACGATCAGGCCGGCGGTCAGGGCGAGCAGCAGTTTGTTCATGACTTGGTTTCCTCGTTTCAATTAGTGGTGCGTATGTTGCGCACCTGTTCCCTCAACGAGTCGGGCGACGGCTTCGTTGACCGGAAAGTGTAAGTATTTGTTGCGGCAGTTCGCACCATTGCCCAGGGGCGAGGTTCAACGCAAAGACGTCGACGGGGCCGATGGCCACGCGCACGAGTCGCAATGTCGGCTTGCCGACGGCAGCGGTCATGCGCCGCACCTGACGATTCTTGCCTTCGACGAGCCGGATTTCGAGCCAGTGCGTCGGGATGCTCGCGCGGTAGCGAATCGGCGGATTGCGTGGCCACAGCGATTCGGGCTCGGAAATTTCGCGAGCCTCGCACGGCAACGTGATGAAGTCGCCAAGATCGAGCCCGGCGCGTAACCGGGCGACGGCGGCCTCGTCGTAAGCGCCTTCGACCTGAGCCCAGTACGTCTTCGGCAACTTGCGCTCGGGTTCTGCGATGCGCGCTTGCAGGCGCCCGTCGTCAGTGAGCAGCAGCAAGCCTTCGCTGTCGGCGTCGAGTCGTCCGGCCGGATAGACATCTGGGCGTTGCACACATTCGGCAAGCGTCGGGCGCGTGGGGTGCGGCGAAAACTGGCAGATCGTGCCGAAGGGCTTGTTGAGTGCGAGAAGTGTCATACCGAGAGGAGAAAATCGGAGATTGCCGACATAAGGGAGTGCGACATTACACGTCGCCCGGCATTTCGCGGCATCCCATTTCACGGATTTCGCGGACTGCGCCACCGGGCGGCAACCTCTGTTCAGGCCTGACATGTTAATGCATAATCGGAAAAATAAGTCTTATGTCTTATATAAGACTAAAGGCTTGCTGTACGCAGCGGCGAGCGCTGTGACTACAATAGGGCGTTAAGCCCGATGGCGATACCGCCGCTTGTCGTGCGTTATCCGATCTATCCAATTGGAGCCCCACCATGTCGTATCAGCACATTAAGGTCCCGGCCGGCGAGAAGATCACCGTGAACAAGGACTTCTCTCTGAACGTCCCGGACACGCCGATCATTCCGTACATCGAAGGCGACGGCACCGGGGTGGACATCACGCCGGTGATGCTCAAGGTTGTCGATGCCGCGGTAGAGAAGGCGTATGGCGGCAAGCGCAAGATCAGCTGGATGGAAATCTACGCGGGTGAGAAGTCGACACGTGTCTACGGACCGGATGTGTGGCTGCCTGACGAGACGCTCGAAGTGGTCAAGGACTACGTCGTGTCGATCAAGGGCCCGCTCACAACGCCGGTCGGCGGCGGCATTCGTTCGCTGAACGTGGCGTTGCGCCAGCAGTTGGATCTTTACGTGTGCCTTCGCCCTGTGCAGTACTTCAAAGGTGTGCCGTCGCCGGTACGCCAGCCCGAGAAGATCGACATGGTGATCTTCCGTGAGAACTCCGAAGACATCTACGCGGGCATCGAGTGGGAAGCCGAATCCGAAGGCGCGAAGAAGTTGATCGCGTTCCTGCAAAACGAAATGGGTGTGAGCAAGATTCGTTTCCCGCAGACCTCGGGTATTGGTGTGAAGCCGGTGTCGCGCGAAGGGACAGAGCGTCTGGTGCGCAAGGCGATTCAATATGCGATCGACAACAACCGCGACTCGGTGACGCTCGTGCACAAGGGCAACATCATGAAGTACACCGAAGGCGCTTTCCGTGACTGGGGGTATGGTCTCGCGAAGAAAGAGTTCGGTGCGACGGAGATCGATGGCGGTCCGTGGTGCAAGGTGAAGAACCCGAAGACGGGCAAGGACATCGTGATCAAGGACTCGATCGCGGATGCCTTCCTCCAGCAGATTCTGTTGCGCCCCGCCGAATACGACGTGATTGCCACGCTCAACCTGAACGGCGACTACGTCTCGGATGCCCTCGCGGCGCAAGTGGGTGGCATCGGCATCGCGCCGGGCGCAAACCTGTCGGACTCGGTCGCGATGTTCGAAGCCACGCACGGCACGGCACCGAAGTACGCGGGCAAGGATTACGTGAACCCGGGCTCCGAGATTCTGTCGGCAGAGATGATGCTGCGTCATATGGGATGGACCGAAGCGGCGGATCTGATCATCGCGTCGATGGAAAAATCGATTCTTTCGAAGAAGGTCACGTACGACTTTGCCCGGCTGATGGAAGGGGCGACGCAGGTGTCCTGCTCGGGCTTCGGCGCGGTCATGATCGAGAACATGTAAGGCAACGATTGGCGGTAGACGTCGGACGGTGGTTGCAACTCATTGCGACTGCCGCAGCGTTTCACGCGAAGGTCATCAGAACCCCGGTTGAGCCACGCTCGCCGGGGTTTTTTAGTGTCGCGAAATGACGCGGTGCGCGCGAGGGGACGCCACAGATTCCATCGCGCTAACGGGCGAGCAAACGACCGTTCCTGCGCTCCTGCCACATCGCGGCGAGTGCATAGCTTCCTGCTACGCACAAACTAAGTTGGCTGGATTCTGCGAGGCCTTCGACAATCGTCGACGACATGACGGATAGCAGCAGCAAGTATTGCGGGAAGAGTCCAACGCCGAACGCAAACTCTTCGGCTCGAACCGGGGCCGCGATTTCCGGCATGCAACGTGTTCGCCAAATCCGCCATGCCACATACGCTGCGCCATGGAACACGGCAAAGCAATCGACCCAGCTTCCGTCGAATTGAAAGTTCGGCAACATGGGCCATCACCTTCGTGTGAAGAGCCAGATCGCGGAGACCGATGCACCGACGATGGCGCCGATGTACCGTGGATCGAATGGGAGGTCCATATTGCCGATGGTGGCACCGGTCACTGCGATACCGATGACGGTGTAGCTTGCGACGCCGCGAAGCTTCGCTCGTGTCTGAGGAGAAATCTTGATCATGAAAACCTGCGACTGAAATTCGAAAGCGACGAATGGAGGGGGGGCATGACAAATTCTATTTCGTCGCCATACGTCGAGCGCAAGCGTTTACCTGCCGCCAAGCAGCAAATCCGAATAATCCCTAGACGCTGAAATTCAGCGACGTCGCTATTGAACGACCACCGTCGTCGTGACCCGGTGATCGCCGGTCGATGGGATACGGCTCGTGAATTCGCGAGGAAAGCCGACCGTCCATGTCACGACGTCGGTGCCCGCGACCTTTCCCGCCTGATACCAGACGATCATGCCGGGAAAGCGCATCGTCTCGCAGCGTTGTCCGGCCGGTACGGTGTAGTCGATCCACTCGGCAGACACTTCGCCGAGTGCGGGAACGGAGTCGAGTTGAAAGGTGGGTTGCCCCAGTGAGCGGCACAGCGCGCTGTAGTTAGGCTGCACCCAGATTGCGACTTTTTCGCCGGCAGGCACCGTAATTTCAATTGATGCTGGCGGATAGGCGGCTTGACCGAAGGCGGTGCCTGCCGCCGTCCAAGCGACGATAAGAAGGGCAACGCGGCAGGCACGCCAAAGGTTTCGGTGGCATGTTTCGGCACGTAGCGGGAGGCGATACTCAAGACCGGGGCGCCCAGTGTCAGACGCGAAGGGCATGCGGGCGCTGCACCGGGGTGCGGCGCGTGCGGTGTTGGCGGTATCCATGTTCGGATCTCCCACCCCCCAGGCGGCCGACTGGGAACGTTCTCATATTCCCGGCACGACGTCGGCACGACAATTCAATTACAGTGCACGCGAGCACGTATGGCAAGGAACCGGTCACGCGTTCGCGCCATCGGGATAACCCGATGCCGACGGAAACAACAAACCAGAAAGGGAGTCAGCAGATGAAGGTCAACCGCATCGTTGCAAACATTGCCGTGCCGTCGCCCGAAGCGATGCAGGCCGCGCAGCACTTCTACGGTGAATTGCTCGGACTGGATTTGCTGATGGATCACGGCTGGATCGCGACGTATGGCAATGCCGCAAAGATGACCGTGCAGATGAGTGTCGCGACTGAGGGCGGTGCGGGTACGCCGGTGCCCGATTTGTCGATCGAAGTCGATGATGTCGACGAAGCGCTTTTGCGCATGCGTGCTGCGGGCGTGGAGATCGAATACGGTCCGGCGGACGAACCTTGGGGCGTGCGCCGCTTTTACGTCCGTGATCCCTTCGGCCGGCTCCTCAACATTCTGGCGCACCGCTAACGGCTGCGCCGCGCGCTCGGCATGCCATCTCCCCGGCGGGGCGCGTGCGACTCACCGCCCATCGAAATAAGCCGCCAGTTTCTGCGTCTCGAACGATTGCACCACGTAATCGACGAACACCCGCGTGCGTAGCGGCAACTGCTTCTTGTTCGAGTAATAGACGAACAGGCCGCCGTATTCCTCGCACCAGCCCGGCAGCAGCCGTATCAGCCGGCCAGTGTCGAGCAGCGGCGCGGCGTGGGGCATCGGCAATAGGGCAATGCCGTAGCCGAGTGCGACGGCATGCGCGATCGCCTCGGGGTCGTCGAAGATCATGCGCGTGTGCGCTTCCACATTGACCCGCTCGCCGCGTGCGTTGCGCAACTCCCACGCGCGCAGTCGTCCCGACATTCCCGAGCGGCGCATCACCCCGTCGAACGACGCCAGGTCGGAGGGGTGCTTGGGCATCGCACGGTCCGTCATGTACGCCGGCGACGCGCAAATTACGGTGTAGGTGGGCGCGAGTCGCCGCGCGATGACCCCGGGCGTCAGCTCGATGCCCCCGCCGATGGCAGCGTCGAAGCCCTCGCTTACGACATCCACGCTGCGGTTATCGAAGCGCCAGTCGGGCACGATCTCCGGGTAGCGCGTAAGAAACTCACCGAGCATGGGCACCAGATACTGGCGTCCGAAGGCATGCGCCATGCTCACCTTGAGCACTCCCGATGGCGCGCTTTCGCGCTCGGCAGCCCGCGCCACGGCGTCGGTGAGTGCAGCAAAGGGCCCGTCGATTTCCCGCAGGAATGACTCGCCACCGGCACTCAGCGTGAGACTGCGCGTGCTGCGGTGAAACAGCCGCAAGCCGATCTGCGCTTCCAGTCGCGCGACATTTTTGCTCACCGCCGCAGGCGTGATGCCGAGTCGCCGCGCCGCTGCAGAGAAGCTGCCGGTGCGCGCGCTGAGGACGAAGGATTCGAGCAGGTTCAGAGCTTCCATGTCTTACCTGTTCCATTGGGTTGAAAGTGATGATCGGAATTATGGACTAGTTAGCAGGTAATCCGCCGACCATACTGGCTTCACTTTTCCAAACAACGGAGTGGCATCATGGCAACGAAATTTCAAGGCAAGGCAGCGTTTGTGACGGGTGGCTCGCGCGGTATCGGTGCGGCCATCGTGCAGCGGCTGGCGGACGATGGCGCCGCAGTCGCCTTCACTTACAAAGGCTCGAAGGCAGAAGCCGAAGCCATCGCGGCAGGCATTCGTGCCGCTGGCGGGCGCGCGCTGGCCTTGCAGGCGGATGCTGCCGATGCGGTGGCGCTGGGCAAGGCCGTCGACGAAGCCGCCCGCGAATTCGGCAAGATCGACATTCTCGTGAACAACGCTGGCGTTTTTACCATGGCCAACGTCGCAGACATGGCGCTCGAAGACTTCGACCGGATCCTCGACGTCAACGTGCGCTCGGTGTTCGTGGCCTCGCAGGCGGCGCTTGCGCACATGGGCGACGGTGGCCGCATCATCAACATCGGTTCGTGCAATGCCGATCGTATGCCGTTCGCCGGCGGTGCAGCGTATGCGATGAGCAAGGCGGCGCTCGTTGGGCTGGTCAAAGGGATGGCACGTGACCTCGGCCCGCGTGGCATCACGGTCAACAACGTGCAGCCGGGGCCGACCGCGACCGACATGAATCCGGCGACCGGCGATTTTGCCGGTGTGATGCACGACCTGATGGCACTCAAGCGCCACGCTGAACCGTCGGAAATCGCCGCAATGGTCGCCTACGTCGCCAGCGATGAAGCGGGCTTCGTCACCGGGGCCAGCCTGACCATCGACGGTGGTTTCAACGCGTAAGGCGTAGCGCGGCGCTCCCGCGCAAGTATTACCGTCGTAATCGCCTGTAAGCGGACGGCCCTCGCGACGTAAACCCCGGCGCGAGGGCGGCGATTAGACTGCCCTCATGAAGGTCGTCCACATCTCGCACACGCCGGTGGCGGGCAGTCCGGGCAACATCGTCTCGGCGCTCAACCGGTTGACCGATATCGAAGCGCGGCACGTCGTCTTTGACGCGGCCGCGTATCAGACGCGCACGTTCGCCGTCGATATCGACTGGAAACGCCAGCGCGATGTGGCACTCGAGGTGATTGCGGCCGCCGACGTTATCCACATCCATCAGATATTTCCGATGGACAAGACGTTCGGCGCCGACTTCCCCCAGCTTTTCACCAATAAGAAGCTGATACGCCAGTTCCATTCAGCGCCCGAGTTGTGGGCGCGCGAGGACATGGCGATGCGCGAGCGAATCGTCAACGATCCGATCCCGCAACTGGTCATCGCGCAAGGCCCCGAGCGCTTTTATCCATTCGCGCGCGTGGTGCCCAACGTCGTGCCGCTCAACGATCCGCGTTATATGCCAAAACCTGAGCAGGCGAGCGACGCGGGCCGTCCTGTTGTGGTCTTTTCGCCCAGTGGGCGTTCATCAGGCTGGCGCAAGCGATGGGAAACCAAAGGCGCGCCGCAAACGCTCCGTCTCTTACGCCGGCTCGAACGCCGTGGGTTATGCGAGATCCGGCTGATTACCGGCACGCCGCATGACGAGTGCCTGCGCCTGAAACAAAGCGCCGCCGTCGCGCTCGATGAGTGTGTGACCGGCAACTACCACCTATCGGGGCTTGAAGCGCTCTCGCAAGGCAAGCCCACGCTCGGTCATCTCGACAACCGCGTGCAGTCGCAACTTCGCCGCCTGACCGGTGCGTGTGAATTGCCGTGGGTCGACGTGCCGCTCGAAGCCGCCGAGGCACCGCTCGTCGAGTTGCTGACGAACGCATCGCTGCGTACGCAGATCGGTGCGGCGTCACGACGCTGGATGGAAACCTACTATCAGGAAAGCGCGATGGTCGAGCACTACCGGCAGGCGTATCTCGATCTCTTCAACGCGCCGAATCGATTCACCGAGCGGCGAATCGACGACGCCACGCAGTGGCTCGCCGTCTCGCTGCCGAACTTGCGCTGGCGGGCGCGGCGAAACGCCAATGCCTTCTGGCGCGGCCTCTGGGAAACGTGGCACGGGCGTTGAACGTCGCGCCGTCTCCGCCCCAGATCTAACTCGTCTCTACCGCCGTCCTTGCGCTCACTGCGTGCCTCATTCCGAAAACAGAGCGAACAGCAAGTTGCGCATCCACTGACTGGCCGGCTCCTGATGAAAGCGCGCGTGCCAGAACAGATTGATCTGAATGTCGGGCACGTCGATCGGATGTTCGACATAACGCAAGCCGAAGTGCTGCGCGCTGCGCTGGGCAAACTTCTCGGTGACCGTCGCGACGAGATCGGTCGCGTGCAGGATATCGGCCAGCGCGACGAAGTGCGGCACCCGCAGGCGAATATTGCGATGCACGTGCGCGCGCGCCATGAACTCGTCGACCTGACCGTGGCCCGTGCCGGCAGCCACCACAACCACTTGCTCGGCGCGCTCGAAATCGTCGCGTGAGAGTGTGCCGGCGTTGCCGCCATCGGGCCGATCGAGGGGGTGTCCGGGGCGGAACATGCAGACGTACTTCTGGCGAAAAAGTCGTCGCTGAAAGAAGCCGGACGTCAGATCGGGAAGGTGCCCGACGGCCAGATCGACCTGTCCGGCCGCCATCTCTTCCTGCAAGTTGATTGCCGTGTTGCGCACGGTGCTCACCGTAATGCCCGGGGCCTGCTCGCCGAGCGCGTGCATCAGGCGCGGCAGGAAATGCACTTCCCCGATGTCCGTCATCGCAATCTGAAACGCCTTCTGGCTTGTCGCGGGGTCGAACGCCACCTGACGATTGAACACGCCGTGCAGGGCGTCGAGCGCCGCAGCCACCGGTTCGGCCAGTTCAGTCGCCATCGGCGTGGGCAACATGCCCCGCGAGGTGCGGATAAACAGCTCGTCGTTGAATAACTTGCGCAAGCGCGCGAGGGCATTGCTGACAGCAGGCTGCGTAACGCCGAGGGCTTCCGCCACCCGCGATACGCGCCGTGCGTTGTACAGATGCTGGAATACCACCAGCAGGTTCAGATCGACAGTGTGCAGGTCCATGGCGGGCAATCGGGGCGCGTCGCGATAACGATGGCAGGGCAAGGTCGCGTAAGTCGTGGCTTAGAACGTCTTGCTAGTGTTATCACTGAAATCTATGGGAGATATAAGCGAGATTCTATTGGTTTATATCGCCCTGTGCGCGATCCTTCGTTCAAACGGCGTAACAACGCGACAAACGGTGCCCGGCGGGTATCGACAGAACGGAGACAAACCCCCCATGGAAGTCAGCGTGCAACCGCTCGGCGAGCGCTTTGCCGCCGCGCCCGGCGACAATCTGCTCAAAGTGCTCACCGATCGTCAGATCCCCATTTCGTATAGCTGCCTCTCGGGGCGCTGCGGCACGTGCCGCTGCAAAGTCGTGTCCGGCAACGTGCAGGAGGCCGGGGGCTACGAGTATCGGCACAACGCAGGGAGTGACGCCGCCGCGTCGACCGATGGCCGCTACGTGCTGGCTTGTCAGGCAACGGTGCAAGGCGACTGCGAGATCGAGTTGCCGGAGATCGACGAAGTCGTTGTGCACCCTGCCAAGATTCTCAAAGCGACCGTGCTCGCCATCGAGCCACTCACCCACGACATCCAGCGTCTGGTGCTCAAGCCAGCTAAACCCTTGAGTTTTTCGCCGGGGCAGTATGCGACGCTGCAATTCACGCCGGAACACATCCGGCCGTACTCGATGGCGGGGATCGACGCCGACGGGACGCTCGAATTTCACATTCGCCGTGTGCCGGGTGGCGCGGTCACCGGCTACGTCGCGGAGCAACTGAAGGTCGGCGACTCCGTGCGTGTGTCGGGGCCGCTCGGTACGTCGTATCTGCGTACACGTCACGACGGCCCGATGCTGTGCGTGGCGGGTGGCACCGGGCTCGCACCCGTGCTTTCGATCGTGCGTGGCGCCATTGCCCGTGGCATGACCAATCCCATCGAAATCTATGTGGGCGCACGCTCGCCGTCCGATGTGTACGGCCTCGCATGGTTGCGCGAACTGGCCGCCCGCCATGACGGCAGTCTGCGCTTGCACGTTGTGACAACGAGTGGCGTGTCCGCTGTCGGCATATCGGCCGCGTCTGGCACCCGAGCGACTCCAGTCACCCCAGCCGCCGATGTCTGCGCCGATGTCTGCGCCGAGGACGGCAGCCCGCGATCGCGACTCGGTCACGTGACGGATGCGATTGCTGCCGACTTTGCCGGTGCCGGGGCCTTGGCCGGTTGGCGAGCGTATCTGTGTGGTGCACCGCCGATGGTCGTCGCCGCGACCGCGTTGCTGCGCGGGCGCGGGATGGATGCCAGCCATATCTACGCCGACGCCTTCTATGCCCGGGCGGCATGATTTTGCGCGACGCATCGGGACGCAGCGTCTTTGCCCTCCGGTGTCACGCGCTTCGTGAATTCCTCAAAGGAGACAACCGTGAGTACAACACCGCAGACCGGACACGATCCGGCGTCGACACGAATGTCAGAGCCGTCAACGGCGTCTGAAGCGTCTGAAATCTGGCCCACTGAGGGCACGAGCCGTATCCCGTTTCGTGTCTATACCGATACGGATCTGTATCGGCGCGAGCTTGAGCAGTGCTTCTATCGTGGCCACTGGAACTATGTCGGACTGGAAGCGGAAGTGCCGAATCCCGGTGACTTCAAGCGCACGGTCATCGGCGAGCGCTCGGTGATTGTCACGCGTGATGCGAGCGGCGAGATCAATGTGGTCGAGAACGTTTGTGCGCATCGCGGCATGAAATTCTGCCGCGAGAAGCGTGGCAATCGGACCGATTTTCACTGCCCCTATCACCAGTGGAACTACGACCTCAAGGGCAACCTTCAGGGTGTGCCGTTCCGTCGGGGCGTCAAGCAGGACGGCAAGGTCAACGGCGGCATGCCGAAAGACTTCAAGCCGGAAGACCACGGCCTCACCAAACTCAAGGTGGCGACGCGCGGCGGTGTGATCTTCGCGTCGTTCGATCACGACATCGAGTCGCTCGACGACTTCCTCGGCCCCGAGATCGGTGCGTACTTCGATCGCTTGTTCGATGGCCGCAAGCTCAAGCTGCTCGGCTATAACAAGCAACGCATTCCGGGTAACTGGAAGCTGATGCAGGAGAACATCAAGGACCCCTATCACCCGGGGCTGCTGCACACGTGGTTTGTCACCTTCGGGCTCTGGCGCGCGGACAACAAGTCGCGTCTGGTCATGGACGCGCACGGCCGTCACGCCGCGATGATCTCCACGCGCGGTCAGGGCGGTGGCGGAGAGGTGACGTCGGGCGTATCGAGCTTCAAGGAAGCGATGTCGCTTAACGACACGCGCTTTCTCGATATCGTGCAGGAAGACTGGTGGAAGGGCCCGACGGCGGTGCTCATGACGCTCTTTCCCAGCGTCATTCTTCAGCAGCAGGTCAACTCGGTTTCCACACGTCACATCCAGCCGCGCGGCCACGATTCGTTCGACTTCGTGTGGACGCACTTTGGCTTCGAAGACGACACCGAAGAGATGACGCAGCGCCGTTTGCGACAGGCCAACCTGTTCGGCCCGGCAGGCTTCGTGTCGGCCGACGATGGCGAGGCGATCGAATGTTCGCAGGAAGGGTTCGAGCAGAAGCCCTGGCACCGCGTGCTGGCGGAACTGGGCGGCACGGGCGTGGAGAACACCGACCACATGGTGACCGAGACGCTGATTCGCGGCATGTACGCGTATTGGCGCCGCGTGATGGGCGTTTGAGGAGGCACGAGAAGATGGTCGACTTTTTGACGTTTCAAGCCGTTGTAGAACTCAATGCCGCCTATGCGGCGGCGCTCGATGCGCAGCAATGGGATGCGTGGCCGGGGTTTTTCCTAGAAGACTGCATTTACCGCGTGCAGCCACGCGAGAACTACGACATGGGGCTGCCCCTCGCGACACTCTCGTTTGAGAGCCGCGGCATGCTGCAAGACCGCATCTACGGCATCCGCGACACACTCTTTCATGACCCGTACTACCAACGTCACGTGATCGGACTGCCGAGCATCAAGGCGCTCGATGAGACCACGCTGCACGTGGAATCGAACTACGCGGTCTTTCGGACCAAGCCGGATCAGCTCACCGACATTCTGTCGGTTGGCCGTTATCTGGACATCGTCAAACAAACTGGCGACGGGTGGAAATTCGCGTCCCGGTTGTGCATTTTCGACAGCGAGATGATTCCCAACTCGCTGATCTACCCGATCTAAAGCGAGGACATCATGAGCGGTAACTGGATCGAGGCGGCGCCACGCGAAGCCATCCCCGAAGACGACGTCGTTGGCCTGGTGGTGGGCGGGCGCGACATTGCGCTGTACGGGGTAGACGGCGAGGTGTTCGCGACTGATAACGTGTGCACCCACGGGAACGCGCGCTTGTGCGACGGGTTTCTGGAAGGGCACGAGATCGAATGCCCGTTGCATCAGGGCAAGTTCGACGTGCGCACCGGCGCGGCGATGTGCGCCCCGCTCACCGAGGGGGTGAAGACTTATCCCATTCGGATTGAAGCGGGCAGGGTGTACGTCGATCTGGGCTGAGGACCCGACGACCCGACGAAGGGTCTCTGGAACAGATGGATCTGCGGCCGGTGCGGCCGGTCTAGGGAAATCCATCCAAACGGGCTGCCGATCGGGCGGCCCGTCGCGTTTGCGCGACAGGATTTTGTGCGCTCGCTTGCCGCGATGACCCATCGTGCCCTGGTGGTAGTACGTTGGCTCATATGATTCATTGTTTTATTGAATGACACATATGAATCATTTTTGCTAGGACGGCATCTTCGCGGTTGTGACCGTTTTGGTCTGACCGTATTCGTTAAAAAAGCTATTTATTTCCGACGCTTATCTGTGGCATATCGCTGTCGTTGTCAGACAGTCGCCTGCGTAGGAATACTTAGCCTTTTCAGCTAATTGCGTAATTGATTTCCGCAACTCAGGATCGATGGGCGTTATTTTAATAACTGAGTGGAATATTGCTATGTGGCGGGTTTTATAAGCGATTAAACGCAGATAAATTGTGCGGTGCGCAGGATGCTGAGTGGAAAGTTGCGTTTCGTTTTGTATTCAAAAACGGATCCAAAAGATTCAAGGTGGTGCAGTCTTTTGTGCGGCGCAATAAAAAACCCGGCCGAAGCCGGGTTTCCGATGCATTGAAGCTCAGCGTATCAGGACGGTGCCTGAATGTTCGAAGCCTGCTTGCCCTTGGGGCCTTGCACCACCTCGAAGACCACCTTCTGACCTTCCTTCAGGGTCTTGAAGCCGTTCATCTGGATCGCCGAGAAGTGAGCGAACAGATCTTCGCCACCTTCATCCGGCGTGATGAAACCAAAACCCTTGGCATCGTTAAACCATTTGACCGTACCGGTTGCCATACAAACTTCCCCTAAACAATTACGACTACTACATATCACCGCAACAACGAGCACATCTGAAAAACCCGCCGACTAGTCGCGGCGGCTTCTTAGGGTCACCCAGGCATCTTTTCTTTTAAAACGCTTATAGAGGAAAAGCGCCAAGTTGATTGTTTTCGCTAACTACCAATAGTGTCAAGCCCTTTTTCGCCGATAGAAGATGAGTTCGATCAGGTTTTACCCTTATATCTAGGAGGGCATAAGCAGTGCCGCGACACGCCCTTGAAATTTGGGTTAAGCTGACTCATATGGGTGTGGCACCCCCGGTGGTCGGGGCTGCGGCGCCTTGCTGGACAACGCACGCGGCGATTTGGCGAGTGTTGGCATTCCGGTGGACACCGGCGGCAGGCGGCAATAGGAGCTTCGATTGCTTCCTGCGCCCCGGAGTTGTTTAGAATCCACGTATGGCAACCTTACCGACAACGCATGACGACACCGTACAGGAGCGGCAAGAGCAACAGCTCAAGCCGCCTTCGATGTACAAGGTGGTACTGTTGAACGACGATTTCACCCCGATGGAGTTCGTGGTGATGGTCATTCAGGAATATTTCAATAAGGACCGGGAGTCTGCAACGCAGATCATGCTCAAGGTCCACCGAGAGGGCAGGGGAGTTTGTGGGGTCTTCACGCGCGATGTCGCGGCGACCAAAGTTGAGCAAGTTGTTAGCCATGCAAGGCAGTCCGGGCACCCGCTGCAGTGCGTGATGGAGGAAGCATGATTGCCCAGGAATTGGAAGTCAGCCTGCACATGGCGTTTATGGAAGCGCGCCAGGCCCGACATGAATTCATCACGGTCGAGCACCTGTTGCTCGCCCTCTTGGATAACCCGACCGCTGCCGAGGTGCTGCGCGCCTGCGCCGCAAATCTAGACGATTTGCGCCAGAACCTGCGCAACTTCATCGCGGACAATACGCCCACGGTGCCGGGCAGCGACGAGGTCGACACTCAGCCCACGCTCGGTTTCCAGCGCGTGATTCAACGCGCCATCATGCACGTCCAGTCCACTTCCAACGGTAAGAAGGAAGTGACCGGTGCCAATGTGCTGGTGGCCATCTTCGGTGAAAAGGACTCCCATGCCGTCTACTACCTGCAACAGCAGGGCGTGACGCGTCTGGATGTCGTCAACTTCATCTCGCACGGCATCACCAAGACCGGTGCTGCGGGCGAGTCGGCCAAGGCCGGTGAAGGCAGCACCGAGGGCGAAGAGGGCGCAAGCGCCAAGGAAAGCCCGCTGGCGCAGTACACGCAGAACCTCAACCAGCTCGCCCGCGACGGCAAGATCGATCCGCTGATCGGCCGCGAGTCGGAAGTCGAGCGCGTGGTGCAGGTGCTGTGCCGCCGCCGCAAGAACAATCCGCTGCTCGTGGGTGAAGCCGGCGTGGGCAAGACGGCCATCGCCGAAGGCCTCGCCTGGCGCGTCACGCGCGGCGAAGTGCCCGAAATTCTGCAAGACGCTACGGTCTTCTCGCTGGATATGGGCGCGCTGCTCGCCGGTACGAAGTATCGCGGCGACTTCGAGCAACGCCTGAAGGCTGTGCTTAAGGAACTCAAAGAGCGCCCGGGCGCGATCCTGTTCATCGACGAAATTCACACGCTGATTGGCGCAGGGGCTGCATCGGGCGGCACGCTCGATGCCTCGAACCTGCTCAAGCCGGCGCTGTCGTCGGGACAGTTGAAGTGCATCGGCGCGACGACGTTCAGCGAATATCGCGGCATTTTCGAGAAGGATGCAGCGCTCTCACGCCGCTTCCAGAAGATCGATGTGAACGAGCCGACCGTCGAGCAAACCGTGCAGATTCTGCGCGGCCTCAAGTCGCGCTTCGAAGAGCACCACGGCGTGAAGTACTCGTCGAGTGCCCTGTCGGCGGCTGCCGAGTTGTCGGCCAAGTTCATCACCGACCGTCATCTGCCGGACAAGGCGATCGATGTGATCGACGAAGCGGGGGCTGCGCAACGCATCCTGCCGAAGTCGAAGCAGAAGAAGACCATCGGCAAGGGCGAGATCGAAGAGATCGTCTCGAAGATCGCGCGCATCCCGCCGCAAAGCGTGTCCGCAGACGATCGCGGCAAGCTCCAGACGCTGGATCGCGACCTGAAGAGCGTGGTGTTCGGGCAAGACCCGGCTATCGACGCGCTGTCGGCCGCCATCAAGATGTCGCGCGCCGGGCTGGGCAAGACAGACAAGCCGATCGGTGCGTTCCTGTTCTCGGGGCCGACCGGGGTCGGCAAGACCGAAGTCGCCAAGCAACTGGCGTTCACGCTCGGTATCGAACTGATTCGCTTCGACATGTCGGAGTACATGGAGCGCCACGCGGTCAGCCGTTTGATCGGCGCGCCGCCGGGCTACGTGGGCTTCGATCAGGGCGGTCTGCTCACCGAAGCGATTACGAAGAAGCCGCATTGCGTGCTGCTGCTCGACGAAATCGAAAAGGCGCATCCGGACATCTTCAACGTGCTGCTTCAGGTGATGGACCACGGCACGCTGACGGATAACAACGGACGCAAGGCGGACTTCCGCAACGTCATCATCATCATGACGACGAACGCGGGCGCCGAGACGATCAATCGTGCGAGCATCGGCTTCACGAACGAGCGTCAGGCCGGTGATGAAATGGCCGACATCAAGCGGATGTTCACGCCGGAGTTCCGTAACCGTCTGGACTCGATCATCAGCTTCAAGCCGCTCGACGAGCAGATCATCCTGCGCGTGGTCGACAAGTTCCTCATCCAGCTGGAAGATCAGCTGCACGAGAAGAAGGTCGAGGTTGTCTTCACCGACAAGCTGCGCACGTATCTGTCGAAGAAGGGTTTCGATCCGCTGATGGGTGCGCGACCGATGCAGCGTCTGATTCAGGACACGATTCGTCGTGCACTGGCCGACGAATTGCTGTTCGGGCGTCTGACGACCGGCGGCCGTGTGACCGTCGATCTCGACGAGCACGATCAGGTGCAACTGTCGTTCCCCGAGGACGGCAACGCCCGGTCGGAGCCGGAAGCTGCCGAAGTCGAGTAATCCGTTAAGCGCGGTAAGCGATGCGCTGACGGATCTGCTGGAAAGAAAAAACGCCGCGATATGCGGCGTTTTTTCATGGGCGCGTCAGCCGCAAACCACGCGGCACAGCGTCACACGTTTAGTGCTTGCCCGTGCTGCCGAAGCCACCGGCACCGCGATCGCTCTCGGGGAATTCGTCCACGAGATTGAACTCGGCCTGCACGACCGGCACGATCACCAGTTGTGCCAGACGCTCGAACGGGTTCAGCACGAACGGCTCGTTGCCGCGGTTCCACGTCGAGACCATCAACTGGCCCTGATAATCCGAGTCGATCAGTCCGACCAGATTGCCGAGCACGATGCCGTGCTTATGGCCGAGGCCTGAGCGCGGCAGAATCAGCGCGGCGTAGCCCGAATCGGCCAGATGGATCGCCAGCCCCGTCGGCACGAGCACGGTCTGGCCCGGGGCGATAGTGAGCGGCGCGTCGAGGCACGCGCGCAGATCGAGCCCGGCGCTGCCCGGCGTGGCGTAGGCGGGGAGCTGCGAGCGCAGGCGCTCGTCGAGGATCTTGACGTCGAGTTTCATGGCGTAGGCTTGGCGTAGTTCAGTAAAAAATCAGTCGGAGGCACCGTCGGATGCCGACAGCGAGAACGCTTGCGCCAGCAATTCGTGCGAGCGCAGACGGGCGCGGTAACTGCCGGCCACCGTCAGCACGATGATCTCGTCGGCATCGAACTGCTCCTGCAACTCGAGCACGCGAGCGGTCACGCGTTCCGGGGTGCCGATGATACTACGGGGCTTCTCGCGCGCGATTACCGACAACTCGCGGTCACGATATTGCGGCTTGGCGTCTGCGCCTTGTTCAAGACTCGGAATCGGTTCGTTCATGCCGTAAGCCATCTGCACGCGACGCAGGTCGACACCCGCTTCGAGGGCTTCGGCTTCGGCATCGGTATCCGCACAGATCACGAACAGCGCCACGGCGCAGTAAGGCTTATCGAGTTGACCGGGGGTGAAGCGTTCGCGATACGCCTCGGTCACGCGATGGCCGTAGTGCGCATTGATGAAGTGCGCAAAGCAGTAACGCAACCCGAGTTGTGCGGCGAGCAATCCACCGAACTCACTCGACCCCAGCACCCACAACTCCGGACGCGTTTCGACGGCCGGTTGCAGCAGCACGCCGCGATAGGGGTGATCGTCGGGCAGGGTGCCGCCGAAGAGCCGGGCCAGTTCCTCCACTTGCTGCGGAAAGTGCTCGCCGGCATCGTAGGGCCCTTTGGCGACAGCGCGTGCGGTGCGCATGTCGCCACCGGGCGCGCGTCCGACGCCGAGGTCGATGCGATTCGGAAACAATGCTTCGAGCATCAGAAACTGCTCGGCCAGCTTGAACGGGCTGTAATACGGCAGCATCACACCGCCGGACCCGACGCGCAGGCGTTTGGTCACACTGGCCAGCCGCGCAATCATGACTTCGGGCGCAGGGTTGGCCACGCCACGCAGGCCGTGGTGTTCCGCGCACCAGTAGCGCGTGTAGCCGAGGTCGTCGGCCGCTTGGGCCAATTCGACCGTGGCGGCGATGGCATCTGCGGCGCTATGGCCGTGAATCACCGGTGTCTGGTCGAGCACCGAGAGTTTGATGCGATTGCGGGTTTGCGTCATGGAATCGATGCTCCTTGCATCCTCCGGTGCGGCCGCGAGCCTTCAGGAATTCTCTCAGGCCCGCACGCACCGACAATTCGACAATTCTTCGAACAGCTCAATGACCACCGCCAGCCGGACCGGCCGGCGCGTGGTCCGCGTTGGCGTGAGGCAAGCGCGCGATCATCAGAATGGCGACGATGCCGCCGAGCGCGCCACAGAAAAAGATCGAGGCGTAACCGAAATAGTTCGCGACCAACCCGGCCATCGGTCCAATCAGACCCAACGCCAGATCGAAGAACGCCGAATAGGCCGCCAGTGCGGCGCCCCGGTTTTGCGGCGGCACCGAGCGCAGCGCTTCCACACCGAGCGCCGGAAACACCAGCGAAAAGCCGAGGCCGGTCAGCCCCGCGCCGATCAGCGCCATGTTCGGATGGACCGCACCCCACAGCAGAAACTGGCCGAGGGCACTGAACACGAGCGAGCACATCGCGACGCGGCGCCCGCCGAAGCGATCGACCGCATGGGCAAACAGAACGCGCATGCCGATGAAGCAGCCGCTGTACAGCGTGAGCGCGTAGGCGGCGCCGGTCCAGCCGTGGCTGGCGTAATACAGGGTGATGAAGGCCGCGATCACGGCGTAGCCGATGCTGCCGAGCGTCATCGCCAGCCCCGGACGCCACACGAGGCCGACCACCCGCAGGAACGGCAGACGGGTGCCGCCGACCGGCGCGGCAGCGGGCAGGCGCAGCGCAATGGCGAAGGAGATCGCCGGCACGACAATGCTGACGAGTGCCACCACGGTGAACCCGGCCGATTCCAGCAGATAGGCACCGAACGGTGCCCCCACGGCAATCGCCGTGTACATCGACACGCCTTGCCACGAAATGGCCTTGCTGGCGTGCGCCGCGCCGAGCAGGCCGATGCCCCACGACATGCCGCCGGTGAGCAACAGACTTTCGCCGAAACCGAGCACGACGCGTCCGGCAAACAACACGCCCAGTGCGAGCGTGGGATTCGGGATCATGGACGCGATCAGATACAACACCCCGGCGGCGGCACAGCCGCACAGGCCCGTGAGCACGGCACGGCGCGGGCCGCGCGTGTCGACCGTGCGCCCGGCGTAGGAGCGCAGTAGCAGCGTCACGACCGACTGGATACCGATGGTCACGCCGACGACGAACGAGCCGTAGCCGAGTGTTTCGTGGACATACACCGGCAGCACGGGCAGCGGCATGCCGATGGTCATAAAGCCGAAGAACATGATGGCGGCCAGCATGCTCAGTGTCCCGTAGACACTGACGACTGGCCGCGACGTTGGAGCGGGTTGCGTCATTTTGATTGTTATCGTGTGCGGCCCCCAGGAGTCGATGGGGGCAGTGATGCGACTAGAGCAATTAATTCGATTGATGCGAACAAAGCCACTGCGGTGGCCAAAAAAACACTTACGGCGAATCGTTCGACGCAGGTGTGGCCCCCATCGCGGGGCAACCGTGGCGAGTTGCCAGTGTGTCACCGTCGCCGGACAACGACGATGACAGCCGCGAGGCCAGTAGGGGCATGCTCAGGTACTCATGCGAGCGCCGGCGCTCAGCCGGGCGCGCGCGAAGGCAGGCGTGCGGCAATTTCGACGATCAGGCTGCGGGCGAGCGATTGCTTGTCGGCACGCGGCAGACGCTTCTGACCGGCATCGTCGAAGAGGATGACTTCGTTGTCGTCCTGTCCGAACGTGGCCGGCCCCAAGTTGCCCACGAGCAGCGGCACTTGTTTGCGGCGGCGCTTCTCGGCGCCGTGTTTTTCCAGATCTCCCGATTCGGCAGCGAACCCGACGCAATACGGCGGCTTAGGCAGCTTTGCTACCGCCGCGAGAATATCCGGGTTCTGAACGAATTCGAGCGTGGGCACGTCGGCGTCGCCCGTCTTCTTGATCTTGTCGTGCGCGACCTCGCGCACCCGCCAGTCGGCCACGGCCGCCACGGCGATGAAGATGTCGCTGTGCGATGCGTCGGCAAGCACACGGTCGTACATCTGCTGCGCCGTCTGCACGTTGCTGCGCGTCACGCCGTACGGCGTCGCGAGCGCGCACGGTCCCGCCACCAGATGCACGTCGGCACCGGCTTGCGCTGCGGCGCGTGCGATGGCGAACCCCATCTTGCCGCTCGACAGATTGGTCAGGCCGCGCACCGGGTCGATCGGCTCGAAGGTCGGTCCGGCGGTAATCAGCACGCGTCGGCCTGCCAGACGTTTGGGTTGGAAGAAACCGGCGACGGCTTCGAAGATGTCTTCCGGTTCGAGCATGCGGCCATCGCCGACCTCGCCGCACGCCTGATCGCCGCTGTCGGGGCCGAGGATCGTGACGCCGTCGCCGCGCAGGGTCGCCGCGTTGCGTTGCGTCGCCGGGTTGCCCCACATCTGCCGGTTCATCGCGGGTGCCACCAGCAGCGGACAGTCGCGTGCCACGCACAGCGTGGAGAGCAGGTCGTCGGCCATGCCGTGCGCGAGCTTGGCGAGAAAGTCGGTGGAGGCGGGGGCGATGAGAATGGCGTCGGCCTCGCGAGAGAGGTCGATGTGCGCCATGTTGTTGTCGACGCGGTTATCCCACTGGCTGGTGAACACCGGCCGTCCGGAGAGCGCCTGCATCGTGAGTGGGGTGATGAATTGCGTGGCGGCGTCGGTCATGACGACCTGCACGGTCGCGCCCGCCTTGATGAACAGTCGCGTGAGTTCGGCCGACTTGTAGCAGGCGATGCCGCCGGTGAGTCCGAGGACGATGGTCTTGCCCGCAAGTTCCATTTGAAAATGCCTCCTCCAAAGTGCCGCGCGGCGCCTCCGGGGCGCCGCGACGGTGGTGGCATCGGTTCGACGGGGTGTCATGCTGTCTTACGCTACCCCCCCGCGAACCGTGCCGCAGATCCTGCTCTGGCGTGGCTACTTGCCGCGCCGCACGCGTCGCAACTCGTCGATCACCAGCAGCACGGCGCCCACGCAAATGGCCGAGTCGGCCACGTTGAACGCCGGCCAGTGCCAGCCGCCGACGTGAAAGTCGAGAAAGTCGATCACATGGCCATACACCACTCGGTCGATCACGTTCCCGAGCGCGCCGCCCAGAATCAGCGAGAGCGACAGGCAGAACATCTTCTGGCCGTTGTGACGCTTGAGCAGCCACATGATGACCACTGCCGCAACCACGCCGAGCACCGTGAAGAACCAGCGCTGCCAACCGCCGGCGGCCGCCAGAAAGTTGAACGCCGCGCCCTTGTTGTACACCAGCACCAGATTGAAGAACGAGGTCAGCGGGCGGAATTCGCCGTACTGGAACGTCTTCAGAATGGTGAGCTTGGTGACCTGATCGAGCAGAATCGCGATGACCGCGATTCCGAGCCACGGGGCCAGACCCAGTGTGGTGCCAATGCGGGAACCGCCGCCATTGCTGCCGTTGTTACGTCTTGCGCCCGTACGAGCGCCTGCTTTGCCAGCCATTATGCCGCGCTCCGGTGTTCGCCGCTGCCGAACAGATTCGACACGCAGCGGCCGCACAAGGTCGGATGTTCTGCGTCCGAACCCACGTCGAAACGATAGTGCCAGCAACGCTCGCACTTCTGATGCGTCGACGGCGTGACGACCACGCCTTCATCGGCGTCGCCGGCCACTTGCTTGACGGTGGCTGCCGAGGTGATCAGCACGAAGCGCAGATCGTCGCCGAGGCTGGCCAGCACGTCGAACTTGCGGCCCGATACGCGCACTTCCACTTCGGCCTGCAACGACGAACCGATCTGCTCGGCGGCGCGGGCTTCTTCGAGCGCCTTCGTGACGTCGCCGCGCACGTTGCGCAGCAGGAACCACTTTTCGAGCAGCCGTGTGCTTTCCGCCACTTCCGGATACTGGTAATACGTTTCCGTGAAGATCGTGTCGTTGCCCGGCTGGAACACCTGCCATGCTTCTTCCGCCGTGAACGACAGGAACGGGGCCATCTGCTTGAGCAGGCCGTGCGTGATGTGATACAGCGCGTTTTGCGCGGCACGGCGGGCCGGCGCATCCGGGGCGCTCGTGTAGAGGCGGTCCTTCAGAATGTCGAGATAGAAGCCGCCGAGGTCTTCCGAGCAGAACGTCTGGAGCTTGGACACGACCGGGTGGAATTCATAGCGGTCGTAGTGGCCGAGCACTTCGGTTTGCAGCGAATTGGCGAGCGCCACGGCGTAGCGGTCGATCTCCAGCCATTGATCGGCCGGCATCGCATGCTTCGCGTGGTCGTAGTCGGCCAGATTCGCGAGCAGGAAGCGCAGCGTGTTGCGAATGCGGCGATACCCTTCGGTCACGCGCTTGAGGATTTCGTCCGAGATCGACAGCTCGCCCGAGTAATCGGTCGACGCCACCCACAGGCGGATGATTTCTGCGCCCAGCTTGTCGGCGACGTCCTGCGGCAGGATCGTGTTGCCGATCGACTTCGACATCTTGCGGCCCTGGCCGTCGACGGTGAAGCCGTGCGTGAGCAGCGCCTTGTACGGCGGGCGGCCGTCGAGCATCGAGGCGGTCAGCAGCGACGAATGGAACCAGCCGCGGTGCTGGTCCGAGCCTTCCAGATACAGGTCAGCCGGGAATCCCAGTTCATGCGCGTGCGAGCCGCGCAGCACATGCCAGTGCGTCGTGCCCGAGTCGAACCACACGTCGAGCGTGTCGCGGTTCTTCACGTAATCCTTGGCTTCGTCGCCCAGCAGTTCCACCGGGTCGAGCGTCTGCCAGGCTTCGATGCCTTCGATTTCCACGCGCTTGGCGATGGCTTCGAGCAACTCGGGCGTGCGCGGATGCAGCGCGCCGGTTTCCTTGTGCACGAAGAAGGCCATCGGCACGCCCCACTGGCGCTGGCGCGAGAGCGTCCAGTCCGGGCGGTGCGCAATCATGTTGTGCAGGCGCTGCTTGCCCCATGCGGGGAAGAACTCGGTCGCCTCGATACCGGCGAGCGCGATCTCGCGCAGCGTCTTGCCGTCACCCGGTGCGCCTTCGACCGGCGTCACATCCATGCCGGCGAACCATTGGTTCGTCGCGCGGTAGATGATCGGCGTCTTGTGGCGCCAGCAGTGCATGTAGCTGTGCGTGTACTTGAACGAGTGGAACAGGGTGCCGGCTTCGCGCAGCGCGTCGACGATGTGCGGGTTCGCGTCCCAGATCGACTGACCGCCAAACAGCGGCAGGCTGTCCTGATAGCGGCCGTCGCCGAGCACCGGCATGCGGATTTCCGAATCGGGCATGTCGTGCGCCTTGCACGACAAGAAGTCTTCCACGCCGTAGGCCGGGGCCGAGTGCACGATGCCGGTACCCGTATCGGTCGTCACGTAGTCGCCGAGATAGATCGGCGAGGTGCGTTCGTAACCGGCGTCGGCCGTGGCCAGCGGGTGACGGAAACGGATCAGCGAGAGCGCTTCACCCTTCGTCTTCGCGATGATTTCGCCATGCAGGCCGTAGGTCTTCAGGCAGTCTTCGACACGGTCGGTCGCGAGGATCAGCAGGCCGCGCTCGGTCGACACCAGCGCGTACTCGACTTCCGGGTGCACGTTGAGCGCCTGGTTCGACGGGATGGTCCACGGCGTGGTCGTCCAGATGACGATGTAGCCCGTGTCCGTCGGCAGCTTGGCCAGACCGAACGCCTTGGCGACCTTCTCCGGTTCGGCGAAGGCGAAGCCGACGTCGATGGCCAGATCGGTCTTGTCCTTGTACTCGACTTCCGCTTCGGCCAGTGCCGAGCCGCAGTCGAAGCACCAGTTCACCGGCTTCAGACCACGGTAGACGTAGCCGTTCTCCATGATCTTAGCGAGCGCACGAAGCTCATCGGCTTCGTTCGTGAAGTTCATGGTCTTGTACGGGTTGTCCCAGTCGCCCAGCACGCCCAGACGCTTGAAGTTGGGCTTCTGACGCTCGATCTGTTCGGCGGCGTAGGCGCGTGCCTTTTCCTGCACTTCACGCACGGGCAGGTGCTTGCCGAACTGCTTTTCGATCTGGATTTCGATCGGCATGCCGTGACAGTCCCAGCCCGGCACATAGGCGGCGTCGAAACCGGCAAGGCTGCGCGCCTTGACGATCATGTCCTTCAGGATCTTGTTGACCGCGTGGCCCAGGTGGATGTCACCGTTGGCATACGGCGGGCCGTCGTGCAGGATGAACTTCGGCCGGCCCTTGCTGGCTTTGCGGATCTTGTCGTAGATCTTCTTGTCCTGCCATTGCTTGACCCATTGCGGCTCGCGCTTGGGCAGATCGCCGCGCATCGGGAACGGCGTATCCAGCAGATTGACGGGGTACTTGCTCGGGGCTTTCTTTTCGCTCATGGTGCTTCGCTACGAATTTTTGGAAATCGGTGTGGGGCGCTGGTGCCGTGTGCGTCGCGTGCCGGCCGGCGGGGCCGGTAGAACGCTTAGCGACGACCGGTGCCAGAGGCGGCAGCGGGCCGCGCGCGCGACGCGAAGCGCCGGTGCACGCGGGCGAAGATCAACTAATTCGGTCGGTTGCCGAGGTGGCGAAGTCGCGTCGTGCGCTCGGGCCGTTGGCGTCGAGCGCATGGGCGAAGTAGGCACGTGCCTCGCGCGTGTCCTGCGCGATGGCGGCTTCGAGTTCGGCCAGACCGTCGAATTTGGCTTCGTCTCGCAGCTTCTGCAAAAATTCCACGCGCACGAGTTTGCCGTAGCAATCGCCCGCGAAGTCCAGCAGATGCACTTCCAGCAACACACGCCCCGAATCGTCGACAGTCGGGCGCAGGCCGAGGCTCGCCACGGCGGGCAGCGGCGTGTCGGCCAGCCCATGCACCTGCACGACGAAAATGCCCGCGAGGGCCGGATGCTTGTGCGCGATACGAATGTTGAGCGTGGGGAAGCCGAGCTTGCGCCCGAGCTTCATGCCATGCACCACATGGCCCGAGATCGCGTACGGGCGACCGAGCAGCGCATGGGCGCGCTCGAAGTTGCCGTCGGCGAGCGCGGCGCGCACTTCCGAGCTGGAGATGCGCACGCCGTCATGGGCGATCGTCGGCATTTGCTGGACGACGAAGTCGTGCTGACGGCCCGCTTCACGCAAGTACTCGATATCGCCAGCGCGTTTGGCGCCGAAGCGGAAGTCGTCGCCGACGAGCAGCCAGCGCGTATGCAGGCCGTCGACGATGATGTTGCGAACGAAGTCTTCGGGCGACTGACTGGCGAAATGGGCGTTGAAGTGCTCAACCACCAGCCGGTCGACGCCATGGGCGCGCAGGGCTTCGAACTTGTCACGCAGGTTCGAGATGCGCGCAGGCGCCTTGTCAGGGGAGAAGTATTCGCGGGGATGCGGCTCGAACGTCATCACACATACCGGCAGGCCGCGCGCAGCCGCTGCGGCGCGCACGCGCGCGAGCAGGGCCTGGTGGCCGAGGTGCACGCCGTCGAAATTGCCGATCGTCAGCACACAGGGCGCTTTGCTTTGCGCGTTGGGTAGACCCCGGAAGACTCGCACGATAAGGAAGCGTCAGTACAGGACGTTGATGAACGTTGGTGGATAAGCTACGCGGCGCTGCCCGGGGACTGCCGGCCTGCGGCGGCGGGGCGGGCCCGGGGTGCCTGGCAGGACGGCCAATCCGACATTGCGGCGCCGCAGAACGTTGAATTATAAACGCTTCGGCGCCTTCGCGGCGCGGATCGCGTGTCTGGTGCGGCGCGCCAATGATAAAATCCGGCGATGAAGAACATTGTCATCCTGATTTCCGGACGTGGCAGCAATATGGAAGCCATCGTCCGTGCCTGTACTGAGGAAGGCTGGCCGGCCCGCGTGGCTGCTGTCATCGCCAACCGCGACGAGGCCGAGGGCCTCGCCTTTGCCCGCGAGAACGGCATCGCCGCCGCCGTCGTCCCCAGCCGCGGCAAGACCCGCGAAGTTTTCGACGGTGAGTTGGCCGCCGAAATCGACCGCCACCAACCCGATCTGGTCGTACTCGCCGGTTTCATGCGCATTCTGACGCCTGAGTTTACCGAGCGGTACGCCGGGCGCCTCGTGAATATCCACCCGTCGCTGCTGCCCGCGTTTCCGGGCTTACAAACGCATGCGCGGGCACTGGAAGCCGGTTGCAAGATCGTTGGCGCGACCGTGCACTTCGTGACGGCCGAGCTCGATCACGGCCCGTTCGTGTTGCAAGCGGCCGTGCCGGTCAAGACCGGAGACACGCCCGAGGCACTGGCCGAGCGTATTCTTCCGCTGGAACACATCATTTATCCGCGCGCTGTGCGGTGGTTCGTGGAAGACCGTCTGGTCGTGGCCGATGGCCGCGTGACAGTCAAACCCGCCGCCGATGGCACGCCCGATCCGCAATGGCTTTTTGGTGAGAACGCATGAGCACCCGTCCGACACAGCGCCGCGATGGCGCAAATCAATCCGGTAACCGCTCAGGCGGTAAGTCGTCCGAGACGAAGGAGCGCTACGTGCGCCCCGACCGCTACGACCGCACCCGCAACGATCGCCGCCCCGAAGCCCCGCCCGCCGAAACCGCCCGCATGCGTGGCGACCATCTGTCGCCCGCCCTCTTTGAACATACGCAGCGCCTGCTCGGCAGCGTGCTCACGTTCACCGGGCCGGCCGACATGCTGGTGAGCACGTATTTCCGCGCCAACGCCAAGCTGGGCCACCGCGAGCGCGGTGTGCTGGCCGAGACGGTTTTCGCGATCCTGCGCCGCAAGCTCGAATTCGGTCAGCACGCCGGCAGTGGTTCGGGCCCGCTGGAGCGCCGTCTGGCGCTGCTGGGGCTGGCCTTCACGCGCGGTCTGACGTCGGTGCAACTGGTCGCCACGCCTGACGAAGTCACATGGCTGGAACACGTCGGTCAGATCGATCCGGCAAGCCTGTCCACGCGCGTGCGCACCAACTTGCCCGACTGGCTGTACGAGCGCCTCTCGAAGCGTTTTGACGCCGCAGAACTCGAACCGCTGGCCGCCGCGCTGAATCAGCCGGCACCGCTCGATTGCCGCGTGAACCTGATCAAGGGGAATCGCGACGACGTGCTCGCCCAACTGCGCGCCGACGGGTTCTCGGCCGAGCCGACCCCGTTTGCGCCGAACGGCATTCGTCTGGCCGGCAAGCCTGCGCTGCAAAAGCACCCGCTGTTCATCTCCGGCACTATCGAAGTGCAGGACGAGGGCAGCCAGTTGCTGTGTCAATTGGTCGCACCGCGCCGTGGCGAGATGATCGTCGACTTCTGCGCAGGGGCCGGCGGCAAGACCCTCGCCATCGGCGCACAAATGCGCTCGACGGGGCGTCTCTATGCGTTCGACGTCTCGGACAAGCGACTGGCGAAACTCAAGCCGCGTCTGGCGCGCAGTGGGTTGTCGAACGTCTATCCTGTGATGATCGACAGCGAGAACGACAGCAAGATCAAGCGTCTGGCAGGCAAGATCGACCGCGTGCTGGTCGATGCGCCGTGCAGTGGGCTGGGCACGCTGCGCCGCAATCCGGACCTGAAGTGGCGCCAGTCGCCGCAATCGGTGTCCGAGCTGACGCAAAAGCAGGCATCGATTCTGGCCAGTGCTGCGCGGCTGGTGAAGCCGGGCGGCCGATTGGTATACGCCACGTGCAGTCTGCTGAACGAAGAAAACAGCGCGATCGCCGAGGCGTTTGCGGCGGCGCATCCGGACTTCGCACTGGTGCCGGCCAACGAGTTGCTGGCGTCGCAGAAGATTGCGCTCGATACGGGCAAGTATCTGGAACTGCTGCCGAACCGCCATGCCACAGACGGCTTCTTTGCCGCCGTGTTCGAGCGCCGTGCGGCTGAAAAGGCGCCGAAGGCACCCAAGGCGGCACCGGAAGTCACGGAAGTTACTGAAGTTGCAGCACCGGAAGCGCCGGAAGCCTCGGCGGAGTAAGCCGGGCGACCGGCCAGTGGGTGGATGAGCGAGTGCCGCCAGTCACGGCGTGACCCGGCACATGCTTGCGGGCGTTAGCTAAGAAGGGAAAAAAGAGAAATGGCGATGCAGGAAAGTCCGGCTTTCGCGAAGTTGGTGCGCGACGTCGTACGCGACTTCGGCGACCCGCAAATCATCTGGCAGATCGTGGCGCTGGTGGTCGCGCTCGGCGTGGCCCTCGTCCTGCGGCGCTGGATGATCGGCCGCCTCGATCGCCATTTCGAGTCGGTGGCACCGTCGCGCCGGGCCGGTTCGTCGAGCCTGCGCCGCTCGTTCTTCCCCATGTTCGGCTGGCTTTGCGTGGCGCTCACGCGCGTGGTGCTGCAAGAGTACATGCGCGTGTCGCTGCTGCGCCTCGCCGAAGTGCCGCTTTTCGGGACGGCGCTGATCTATCTGGCGTTCTACTTCGCACGTCGCCTGTTCGCCTCGTCCCCCCATGCCTACGGGCTGTTGAAGGTATTCGAGCGGGTGTTCACCACGTTCGCCTGGCTATCGATGCTGGCTTACGTGTTGGGCGTGCATGACGACATTCTGAACTGGCTCGCCAGCGTGCGTTTTGCCGTCGGTTCCAGCCATCTGACGCTGCTCTCGATGCTCTCGGGCATCCTCTGGATCGGCGTGACGCTAGTGCTGGCGATGTGGGTGGGGTCGCTGATCGAAGACCGGATCATGCGCACCACCACGCTCGACGGCAACCTCAAGGTGGTGATGTCGCGGCTGGTCAAGGGCGTGCTCACGCTGATCGCCGTGCTTGCCACGCTGTCGTTTGTGGGTATCGACATCACCGTGCTGGGTGTGTTTGGCGGGGCCCTTGGCGTGGGGCTGGGGTTCGGCTTGCAGAAGATCGCGTCGAACTTGGTGTCGGGCTTCATCATCCTGCTCGACCGCTCGGTGCGGCTGGGCGACCTGATCACGGTGGCGCCGTATCACGGCACCGTTTCTCAGATCAACACGCGATATACGGTCGTGCGCGGGCTCGATGGGGTGGAAGCGCTGGTGCCGAACGAGAAGCTCGTCACGGACGTGGTGCAGAACCACTCGTTCACCGAGACGCGTGGGCGGGCCAAAGTGAATGTGCAGGTGGCTTACAGCGCCGACGTAGAACTGGCCATGTCGCTGATGCTGAAGGCTGCCGAGGGGATTCCTCGCGTGCTCACGGACCCGCCGCCCTCGGCGTTGCTCCTGAACTTTGGCGCCGACGGTATGGACCTCGAAATGGGTTTTTGGGTACAAGACCCGGCTTTAGGCAGCGGATCGATCCGATCACAGATAAATTTGCGGATTTGGCGCACATTTCGCGAGCACGGTATTGAAATTCCGTATGCGCAACGCGAAATACGGATTCTGAACGACTGGGCCGACGGTGTGCCTGCGGGCGGGCCGGCGGACGCCGTCAGCCGGGTTAATTTGCCCCCGGGTACCCCGGAACTGGCGCAAACACAGGCGGTTGAGGGCAAAAAGCCGACCCCGTAGACGGTTTTTTCTACGCCGGTGCCTTGACCTGCGACAAAATGCGTGGCGGGGACGTTACACACGGGGAACAGTCCGTCAGGTAAAATGCCCCGCAAACCATAAAAAACCAGACGTTCACTGGCACGTTTAGCGCTCACTCGCCCCGAGGAATTTACGCAACTTGCGGAGTTCCTGCGAATCAAAGCGTCAAGCGAGCGCAAGAACGAGACCGGACGCGGTGGCTGGCCCTCCGCATGGCCCGACAAGACAAGGCGCGGCAACATTGCCGCCATTGCCACCGTATTGATTAGTTTGGAGTGATATTTTGCTGGACAGTCTCCTTGGATTTCTCTCGACCGGCCTGCTCGACTGGAGCGGCTGGAAGATCTTCTTCTTCACGTTGATCGTCACCCATGTGACGATTGCCGGCGTGACGATCTATCTGCACCGTTGCCAGGCGCACCGTGCGCTCGACGTGCACCCCGTTGTCGCCCATTTCTTCCGTCTGTGGCTGTGGATGACCACGGGCATGATCACGAGCGAATGGGCTGCGATTCACCGCAAGCACCACGCCAAGTGCGAAACGCCGGAAGATCCGCATAGCCCGCAAACGCGTGGCCTGTGGAAGGTGCTCGCCGAAGGCGCCGAGTTGTATCGTGCCGAAGCGAAGAACGAAGAAACGATGCGTAAATTCAGTCACGGTACGCCGAACGACTGGATCGAGAACAACATCTACAAGCGCTTTCCGATTCTCGGTATCAGCGTGATGATGATCATCAACATCTCGCTGTTCGGCGCCATCGGTCTGACCGTGTGGGCTGTGCAGATGGTGTGGATCCCGTTCTGGGCGGCAGGTGTGATCAACGGTCTGGGCCACTACTGGGGCTACCGTAACTTCAACTGCGCCGACGCGTCGACGAACCTGTTGCCGTGGGGCATCATCATCGGTGGCGAAGAGCTGCACAACAACCACCACACGTATGCCACGTCGGCCAAGCTGTCGAACAAGTGGTACGAGTTCGACATCGGCTGGCTCTATATCCGCATTCTGTCGGCGGTGGGTCTGGCCAAGGTGAAGAAGATTGCGCCGACGCCGAAGCTCGCAAAGAACAAGGCCGCGTGCGATGACGATACGTTGCAGGCCGTGCTCTCGAACCGCTACGAAGTCATGGAGCGCTACGCCAAGACCTTCAAGCGTGCGTATAGCGAAGAGCTGGCCCGTTTCAAGGAAAAGCGTCAGGTTGGCGAGTATCAGTTGTTGCGCGGCGCCCGCAAGTGGTTGCATCACGACGAAGCCTCGCTGCAAGAGCCGCAGAAGCAACAACTCGGCGAAATCTTCGCGCACAGCAAGTCGGTGCAGACGTACTACGAACTGCGCAGCGAACTGGCCGGTATCTGGGAACGCTCGAACGCCTCGCGCGAGCAGTTGCTGAGCCAGTTGCAGAACTGGTGTCATCGTGCCGAACAAAGCGGGATTCACGCGTTGCAAGAATTCGCGACGCGACTGCGCCGTTACGCGTAAGGCGAATCAGCCAGAATTTCGTTTTTGTCGCATAATCGAAACCCCGCTAGGGCGGGGTTTTGTCATTCCGGTCCCCACAGACCCAGCGAAAATGAATGCCTCACTCAAATCCGTAGAATTCGAGCGCCCCGCACCGAGCGGCGCCCTGTGCGTTGCCCAGGCTTGGGCACGCGTCCCGGATGCACCGTCGCAAGAGGAACGCGCGGCGCTCAAGGCGCGTATCAAGCGTCTGCTCGTCGAGCAGGACGCCGTGCTGGTAGCGCATTACTACGTCGATGCCGACTTGCAGGATCTCGCCGAAGAGACGGGCGGCTGCGTGTCCGACTCGCTCGAAATGGCGCGTTTCGGCCGCGATCATTCGGCCAAGACGCTGGTGGTGGCCGGTGTGCGCTTCATGGGCGAGACGTCGAAAATTCTCAGTCCCGAAAAACGCGTTCTGATGCCCGATCTCGACGCGACCTGTTCGCTCGATCTTGGCTGTCCGGCCGATGAATTTGCGGCGTTCTGCGATGCGCATCCCGACCGCACAGTGGTTGTCTATGCGAACACCAGTGCAGCGGTGAAGGCACGTGCCGACTGGATGGTGACGTCGTCGATCGGGCTGGAAATCGTGGCGCATCTGCACGCGCAAGGTAAGAAGATTCTGTGGGCGCCGGATCGCCATCTCGGCAGCTACGTGCAAAAGCAGACTGGCGCCGATATGTTGATGTGGCAGGGCGCATGCCTCGTGCACGACGAATTCAAGGCGACCGAGCTTGAGCTGCTGCGTCGTGAGCATCCGAATGCGAAGGTGCTCGTGCATCCGGAATCGCCGGCAGCGGTGGTCGAGTTGGCCGACGTGGTCGGTTCGACGTCGCAGATGATCGCGGCGGCACAGACGATGGACGCGACCGAGTTCATCGTGGCGACCGACAACGGCATTCTGCACAAGATGCGGGCGGCGGCACCCGGCAAACGTTTCATCGAAGCGCCGACGGCCGGCAACAGCGCCACCTGCAAGAGCTGTGCGCATTGCCCGTGGATGGCGATGAACAGTCTGCAAAATCTGGCCGACGTTCTCGAGTCCGGACAGAACGAAATTCATGTCGACGCGGAGATTGGCCAGCGAGCCCACACGTGTATCGACCGTATGTTGTCGTTCGCCGAAGCGCGCAAGAAGAACGTGCGCGCTAGTGGCGATTTCGCGCGCGACGGCGCGCTGTTTGCCGGTGTAGGCCCCGCATAATAATGACGCAATCCGTATCTCTGAGCACTACCGAGGCACTCTCTCCCGAGTTCGCCACGTTCGGCGAACCCCTCCAGACCGCACTCTCGCGCAACGTGCGTGACGCGTTGGCCGAAGACATCGGCGCAGGGGACCTGACGGGTTTGTTGGTCCCCGCCGACGAGATGGCGCATGCGCGCATCATCGTGCGTGAAGCCGCTGTGTTGTGTGGCGTGCAATGGTTTGAGGCCTGCATGCGCAGCATCGATGCATCGGTTCGCGTTCAGTGGCATTACCGCGAAGGCGAGCGCATGACCCCCGATTCGGCGGTGTGCGACATCCACGGTCCCGCACGGGCGTTGCTGACGGGCGAGCGCACGTCGATGAATTTCCTTCAGATGCTCTCGGGCGTGGCGACCACGGTGCGCCGCTATGCGGACATCGTCGAAGGCACCAAGGCGCGCGTGCTCGATACGCGCAAGACGCTGCCGGGTTTGCGTCTTGCACAGAAATTTGCCGTGCTGGTCGGCGGCGGGGCGAATCAGCGTCTCGCGCTGTACGACGGTATTCTCATCAAGGAAAACCACATCGCGGCGGCGGGCGGTATTCGTCAGGTGCTCGCGAACGCCGACCGGCTTGCCGATGGCGCGTCGGTGCAGATCGAAGTGGAGTCGCTTGAAGAGCTGGAAACGGCGCTGGAGTGCGGCGCCAAGTCGATCCTGCTCGATAACTTCACGCTGGAAATGATGCGCGAAGCGGCGCGTGTGACGGATGGGCGTGCCGTGCTGGAAGCGTCGGGCGGCATCAATCTGGAGATGCTGCGCGCGATTGCAGAGACCGGTGTTGACCGTATTTCCGTCGGTGGTCTCACCAAGGATGTGCGCGCCACCGATTTCTCGATGCGTATTCTCGAGACGGTGGGCTAATCGCTGCAACAGGAGCAAGCGGGGAGTGCGGCAGGCGCGCCCCCACTGACTTCAGTCTCAGAACAACGCCCTGAACGTTGGATATTGATCCAGTGTTCGGGGCGTTTTCTTTGGGCGAGCGTATCGAGGCGGCGCGAGTCAGCGCTTGCGGGGCAGCACTGGCGAAAGTACTGTCGGCAATGCCTTGGGCAGCGTGTCGGGGAAGTCGCGAGAGTAGTGAAGCCCGCGGCTTTCGTGGCGTGACAGCGCGCTGTCGACGATCAACGACGCCACATCGACCAGATTCCGTAGTTCCAGCAGATCGCGGCTCACGCGGAAGTTCGCGTAGTACTCGGCGATTTCCTCGCGCAGCAACGCAATACGATGCTGCGCGCGCTCCAGGCGCTTGCTTGTGCGCACGATGCCGACGTAATTCCACATCATCCGGCGCAATTCGTCCCAGTTGTGGGCGACCACGACTTCTTCATCCGCATCGGCCACGCGGCTCTCGTCCCATGCGGGCACGTCGGTGATGCCGGGCAGCGACACCTCATCGCGCTGAATATCTTCCGCGGCGGCCTTGCCCAGCACGATGCACTCGAGCAGCGAATTGCTGGCGAGTCGATTCGCGCCATGCAGGCCGGTATAAGTCGCTTCGCCCACCGCATAAAGTCCCGGCAAATCCGTGCGGCCGTTCATATCCGTGACGACGCCGCCACAGGTGTAATGGGCTGCGGGCACCACCGGAATCGGCTGTTTCGTGATGTCGATACCCAGTTCGGCACAGCGCGCGAGAATCGTCGGGAAGTGTTCGCGCAGGAATTCGGGACTCTGGTGGCTGATATCCAGATACACGCAATCGAGTCCGTGCTTCTTCATCTCGAAATCGATGGCGCGCGCCACGATGTCGCGCGGCGCCAGTTCGGCGCGCGGATCGTGTTGCGGCATGAAGCGCGTGCCATCCGGCAGCACCAGCCGGCCACCTTCGCCGCGCACCGCTTCGCTGATCAGAAACGACTTCGCATACGGGTGGTAAAGGCAGGTTGGGTGGAACTGGATAAATTCCATGTTCGCGATCCGGCAACCGGCGCGCCACGCCATCGCGATGCCATCGCCCGTCGCCGTGTCGGGGTTCGTCGTGTAGAGATAGACCTTTCCCGCCCCGCCGGTGGCCAGCACCGTGTGACGCGCGGTCATCGCATGGACCGCGCCGGTGGCCATATCTTGAACGTAAAGTCCTTGGCAATGGCGGCCGGCGGTCGGCGCAGCGTCGGCGCGATCCGAAGTGATCAGATCGACGGCGAAGTGGTTTTCAAACAGCGTGATGTTGGGGTGTTGGCGTACCCGCTCGGTGAGCGTGGTAATCACCGCGTGGCCGGTAGCATCGGCCGCATGAATGATGCGGCGATGGCTGTGACCGCCTTCGCGCGTGAGGTGAAAGCCGAGTTCGGCACCTTCGTCCCGCGTGAACGGCACGCCCTGACCGATTAGCCATTCGATCGCTTCGCGGCTATGTTCGACGATGAAACGCGTGGCGGCCTCGTCACACAACCCGGCGCCGGCGATGAGGGTATCGGCCACATGTTCGTCGACGCTGTCGGCCGAATCGAGCACGGCGGCGATGCCGCCCTGCGCCCAGTCGCTGGCGCCTTCGGGCATCGGGCGTTTTGCGACCAGTGCGACCCGGCAGGTGTTGGCCAGATGAAGGGCGACGGATTGACCGGCGAGTCCACTGCCGACGATGACGACATCGAAATTCATGATACGGGCTGTCTCCGTAATCGACGTCATCTCGGTGACGTGATTCGCATGATGGGAAGTGAGCCAGTATAGCGAGTCAATACGCGCGTGGCACATGACCCTATGCGCACATCGGCGAAATCGGAGAAGGCATGACTACGCAACGCGTAGCTTGGTGAATTTCGGGACGCCCAAATGAAAAACCCCGCCAGAGGCGGGGCATTGAACGCAGCAGCGAACCGCTGCGAGAAAACCTGTTGATCTTATTTGATCTTGGTTTCCTTGTACGGCACGTGCTTACGAGCGACCGGATCAAACTTGCTGATTTCCATCTTTTCCGGTTTGGTACGCTTGTTTTTGGTAGTCGTGTAGAAATGACCGGTACCAGCGGTCGATTCCAACTTGATCTTGTCGCGAGCGCCTTTTGCCATGATGAGCTCCTAAAACTTAGATGGCCTTGCGCGAACGCAGGTCGGCGAGAACGGAATCGATGCCGTTCTTGTCGATCAGGCGCAGGCCAGCGTTCGAGATACGCAGGCGCACCCAACGGTTTTCGCTCTCAACCCAGAACCGGCGATTTTGCAAGTTCGGGAGAAAACGGCGCTTGGTTTTGTTGTTGGCGTGGGAAACGTTGTTGCCGACCATCGGCGCTTTCCCGGTCACTTGACATACGCGTGCCATGAAGCACTCCTAACCCAGAATTCTGTGTAAAAAAAAGTGGTGAGTCGAAAAGACAGACCGCGATGATACCACAAAAATCCCAGACAAATCAATCGCTTTTGGACGATGTAGGACGCGAGCCCATGGTGGGAAGCGCCTGTCGGAGATTCGGGAAGGGACGGATTATAGCGCAAGCGGCCCGCGAAGGCGAACTGCTTGCTAAATTGTTGTGCAGATCACAACTCGCCCTGCTCGGCGAGCGAGTACACGCTATCGCCGGCGACGATGAAATGATCGAGCAAACGTATCTCCAGCAGCGCCAGCGCATCGCCGAGCAACCGCGTGAGTGCTAGATCTGCCGGGCTTGGCAGGGCGACACCCGAGGGGTGGTTGTGGGCGACGATTACCACGGCGGCATTGACTTCGAGTGCGGCGCGCACGATTTCGCGCGGGTAGGCGCAGGTCTGGGTGAGGGTGCCTTCAAACATGATGCGGGCACTCACCAGACGATGACCGGCATCTAGAAACAGGCAGACGAAGCGCTCGCGCGAGTGATCATGCAGCGTCAGTCGAAGGTAATCGCGCACGCGTGACGGCGTATCAAGCACATCGCCGGCCTCCAGCCGCTCGCCCAGCATGCGGCGGGCCATTTCGAGTGCGGCTTGAAACTGCACGAACTTGGCCTGACCGAGCCCGGGAATTTGCCGCAGCGTCTCGAACGGCGAGGCCAGCAGGCGGGTCAATGAGCCGCCGCTGCGCGCGAGCAGGTCGCGGCCAAGATCGACGGCATTACGTCCGCGCGAGCCGGTGCGCAGGAAAATAGCGAGCAATTCGGCATCGGAAAGGGCGTTAGCCCCACGGGCAAGCATTTTTTCGCGGGGCCGCTCGGCGAGCGGCCATTGGGCGATGGACATGACGACTCCAGGCGCAGACACCGCCGCGCGCATGAATCGCCGCGATGTCACTAAAGAGAAATACAGCCGCTGGAGGTAAAATTCCGGACTGCGCGTAGGGGGAGCCGGACGCGCAACGCGTCGTCATTTACAATATTAGCTTGACCTTGCTGTGAGACCCCCATGAATTCTGTCGCACCCCCCGTGGTTCAGGACGATTCCTATCTGACGCTGCACTACCGGATTGGCGCCCCTGACGGCGCGGATATCGTCAACACTTTCGAAGGCACGCCGGCCACGCTGCAACTGGGCGGCGGCCAGATGGCGCCGACGCTCGAACAGGCGCTGCTGGGCATGAATGTGGGGGAGCGCCGTAGTATCGAACTTGCCCCGGAGCAGGCCTTTGGCCCGCGCAATCCCGAGTTGCTGCAACGTGTCACGATGAAGACGCTGCAAGAGAACAGCAATTTCGGCGAAGAATATACCGTGGGCGATCTGGTCGAATTCAACGCGCCGAGCGGTGGCCGCTATGCGGGCATCCTGCGCGAGTTGGGTGACGGCTGGGCATTGTTCGACTTCAACCATCCTTTGGCTGGACAGCCGATTGTGTTCGAAGTCCAGATTATCGGCATTCTGTAGGAATCGAAATGAGCGCCACCCAAGTCGTTGCGCCGACCCTGTCGGACGCGGAAATTCTGCTGGCCCAGCCGCGCGGTTTTTGCGCGGGCGTCGACCGTGCAATCGAGATCGTCGAGCGCGCGCTGTCCATGTATGGTGCCCCGATCTATGTTCGTCACGAGATCGTGCATAACGCCTATGTCGTCGAGAACCTGCGCAAGAAAGGCGCGATTTTCGTCGAAGAGCTGACCGACGTGCCCTCGGGCAACACGTTGATCTTCAGCGCTCACGGCGTGTCGCAAGCCGTGCGTGCCGAAGCTCAGGAGCGCGGTCTGCGCATCTTCGACGCCACCTGTCCGCTCGTGACCAAGGTGCACGTCGAAGTCGCGAAGATGCGCGGCCAGGGGCACGAGATCATCATGATCGGCCACAAGGGCCACCCGGAAGTCGAAGGCACGATGGGGCAGTCGGGCGAGGGCATGTTCCTCGTCGAGACCATCGAAGACGTACTCGCCCTGCAAGTCGCCGACGAAACGAAGCTGGCGTTCGTCACGCAGACGACGCTGTCGGTCGATGACGCCGCCGAAGTGATCAACGCGCTCAAGAAGCGCTTCCCGCTGATCACCGAGCCCAAGAAGCAGGACATCTGCTACGCGACGCAAAATCGTCAGGACGCCGTGAAGTTCATGGCGCCGCAATGCGATGTCGTTGTGGTGGTGGGCAGCCCGAACAGCTCCAATTCGAATCGTCTGCGCGAAGTGGCCGAGAAGATGGGCGTGCCGGCCTACATGATCGATTCGCCGGCGCAGCTCAAGCCCGAGTGGTTCAACGGCAAGCGTCGTATCGGCGTGACGGCAGGCGCTTCGGCACCGGAAGTGCTCGCACAGTCGATCGTTGCGCGTCTGCGCGAACTCGGCGTCAATCAGGTCAAGGTGCTCGAAGGCGTCGAGGAGAACATCGCGTTCCCGCTGCCGAAGGGCCTGACGCCGGTCGCCGAGTAAGTTTTAGGTTGTCAGCATGATCGTCTGCCGGCCCGCGTAAGTTTGCGGGCCGGGAAAGCCGGGGTTGCGCACGATGCGCGCCCCGGCTTTTTGTTGTGTTACGTCCGTCTTCGTCCGCCCCGCCTCGCTTTCCTTCCTCCCCTCGCCAAGCCTGCCACGGCCCGCTCCAGCGCTTTCTGAAAGCGACCCATGCGACGCTCCCCATACCCTTGCGCGTCGTCAATAGGCGCGCGCAAATTCAAGTAAAACCCCACGCGACCTCTACGCAATTCTGCGTACGTTTTTGCGGAATCCCCGCAATGACGATTTGGCGGATTTCGCCGTCTCGGCCATTAAAACCACCTGCGTGATTTCCGCAATTCATCACTTAGTGAATTAATACAAAATAACGCCATTCGTTTTTCAATTATCTAATTATTTATATATTCACTTAATTAGAGTATTCGCTCCAAATCGATCGGGCACGTAATTTGCTTTATTAATAACTATGGTGATGAATCCCATATTTGGTGCATTGTATGCACCATGGAGCCGCCTGAGCGGATTCGCCCAGGTCTGTAAAACCTTGATCGAAAGCGGGGTTGCACTTTTGAAAAAATAGGGTTGCACAAGTCGGTATAAACCTTAGGCCTCCATTATGGAAAACCCTGTGGCGGCGGGCGTCGCAGCCGCAAAGAATGGAGTTACAATGCGCGCGTTTCGCATACGAAACATTGAATTGGCGTTATTGGCGTTTTATTAAACCGCCGACAATCAGGAGATAATCACATGCAACTCAAGTTCGCGAAGGTACTGCCCGTAGTCGCCGCAGTGACGCTGTTGGCGGCATGCGGTCAGAAGGAAGAAAAGCAGGCCGATTCGGGTGCCGCTTCTGCACCTGCCGCGACGACTGCCGCCAGCGGGGGCGGCGATGCGGTTGTTATCAAGATTGGTCACGTTGCACCGTTGACGGGCCAAATTGCTCACTTGGGCAAAGATAACGAAAATGGTGCACGCCTCGCCGTTGAGGAAGCCAACAAGGCCGGTCTGACCATCGACGGCAAGCCGGTCAAGCTGGAACTGGTGGCTGAAGACGATGCGGCCGATCCGAAAACCGCTACCCAAGTTGCACAGAAACTGGTCGACGAGAAGGTCGTCGCAGTGGTGGGCCACTTGAATTCGGGCACGACGATCCCGGCCTCGAAGATCTATAGCGATGCGGGCATCGTGCAGATCTCCCCGTCGGCAACCAACCCGGCCTACACCCAACAGGGCTTCAAGACGGCCTATCGTGTGGTGGCGACGGACGCTCAGCAGGGTCCGGCACTGGCCAACTACGCAACGAAGACGCTGGGCGCCAAGTCGGTGGCCATCGTTGACGATGCGACCGCCTACGGCAAGGGCTTGGCCGACGAGTTCGAGAAGACCGCCAAGGCCAATGGCCTGAAGGTGCTCTCGCACGACGCGACCAACGACAAGGCCACGGACTTCCGCGCCATTCTGACCAAGATCAAGGGTGAGAAGCCGGACATCATCATGTACGGCGGTATGGATGCGACCGGCGGCCCGTTCGCCAAGCAGTCGAAGGAACTGGGTATTGGCTCCAAGGTGCTGGCCGGCGACGGCGTGTGTACCGACAAGGTGGCCGAACTCGCTGGCGACGCCATCGACAACATCGTCTGCTCGGAAGCGGGTATGGCACTGTCGAAGATGGAAGGCGGCGACGACTTCTCCAAGCGTTATGAAGCTCGCTTCAACCAGCCGATTCAGATCTACGCCCCGTTCACGTATGACGCTGTCAATGTGATCGTCGACGCGATGAAGCGTGCCAACTCGACCGATCCGGCCAAGATCCTGGCGGCCATGCCGGCCACCGACTACAAGGGTGTCATTGGCCACATCGCTTTCGACAGCAAGGGCGACATGAAGGAACCGGTGATTACGCTCTACAACTATCAGAACAAGAAGAAGAGCGTGCTTGACGTGGTGAAGATGTAACTCCCGGGCGCTAGCGCCATGAAACGGCACCGTTGCCTACCCTTTCGGTGCCGTTTCTTCATCTGCGGAACGAAGCCGTGCCTGCATGACGGGCACGGCCCCCCCTCCTGAACCAGGATCAGCCTCAACACCCGCAGTTCTCTCAGCCACCCCTGCGACGCCTATCGGTGAAGCGCGCTGGGAGCCCGTTTTCGGGGAACAAGGAGTTAGCTTCATGGATATTTTTATCCAACAAATCTTGAACGGCCTCGTGCTTGGTAGCGTGTACGCGATCATTGCGCTGGGCTACACCATGGTCTACGGCATCTTGGGCATCATCAACTTTGCCCACGCCGACGTGATGATGATCGGCGCGATGGTCGCGCTGTCCACCATCAACTTGCTGATGAAGATCGCACCGAACATGAATCCGGTGCTCATGCTGGCCATCGCCACCGCGGTGTGTGTGCCCGTGTGTGCGTTGACCAACTTCGTGATCGAACGGGTCGCGTACCGGCCGCTGCGCAACGCACCGCGTCTGGCGCCGCTGATCACCGCCATCGGTGTGTCGCTGCTGTTGCAGACGATCGCCATGCTGATCTGGTCGCGCAACCCGTTGTCGTTCCCGCAACTGCTGCCTACCGATGCCATGACGGTCATCCCGGAGCGCGGTAACCATCCGGGCGCTGTGACCAACGGCACCGGTATCGTGATCGTCGTCGTCGCGTTCCTCGTGATGTTCGGCCTCACGCAGCTCGTGAACCGTACCAAGCTCGGCCGTGCCATGCGCGCTACCGCAGAGAACCGCAACGTGGCGGGTCTCATGGGCGTGAACCCCAACTTCGTGATCTCGGCGACGTTTGCGCTGGGCGGCGGACTGGCGGCGCTCGCGGGCGTGATGATGGCGTCGAACTACGGTAATGCGCACTTCTACATGGGCTTCATCCCCGGTATGAAGGCGTTCACCGCCGCCGTGCTCGGCGGTATCGGCAACCTGCAAGGCGCCATGGTCGGCGGCGTGCTGCTCGGCCTGATCGAAGCGCTGGGTGCCGGCTACATCGGTGACCTCACCGGTGGTGTTTTCGGAAGTAACTATCAGGACGTATTCGCCTTCGTCGTTCTGATCGTGGTGCTCGTGTTCCGTCCGTCCGGTTTGTTGGGCGAGCGCGTGGCAGATCGTGCATAAGCGGCGAGGACAAACACAATGAATCAACCTGTGCAAACTTCGTCGGGCCCGGCCACGCAAATTTCGGCGGCCGCCGCCACACGCAAGGCCTATCGCGGCCTCGCCTTCTTCCTGCTTGCGGCCATCTTCGCCCCGGTGCTCGTCGGCTATGCCGGCGGCAACTACTGGGTGCGCGTGCTCGACTTCGCGCTGCTCTACATCATGCTCGCGCTGGGTCTGAACATCGTGGTGGGCTTCGCCGGCCTGCTCGACTTGGGCTACATCGCGTTCTATGCCGTGGGCGCGTACGTTACCGCCTTCCTCAGCTCACCGCACCTCACGACACAGTTCGAGTGGATCGGGCATCTGTTCCCCGGCGGGCTGCATGTGCCCGTATGGTTCACGATACCGATCGGGGCGGCGGTGGCGGCGATATTCGGCATCTTGCTGGGGGCGCCGACACTGCGTCTGCGGGGTGACTACCTGGCCATCGTGACGTTGGGCTTCGGCGAAATCATCCGTATTTTCATGAACAACCTCGACCGTCCGGTGAACATCACCAACGGCCCGAAGGGGATCACCGGCATCCAGCCCGCGTCGTTGTTCGGCTTCGATTTTTCGAAGGCGCACAACTTCTTCGGGATACAGGTCAGCTCGGTGTACATGTATTACTACCTGTTCGTGTTCCTCGCGCTGGTCATCGCGTTCATCTGCGTGCGATTGCAGCACTCGCGCATCGGACGGGCGTGGGTGGCCATTCGTGAAGACGAAATCGCTGCCAAGGCGATGGGCATCAACACGCGCAACATCAAGCTGCTCGCGTTTGCCATGGGCGCGTCGTTCGGCGGTGTGGCCGGCGGCATGTTCTCGGCGTTCCAGGGCTTCGTCTCGCCCGAGTCGTTCACCTTCTGGGAGTCGATCGTCGTGCTCTCGATGGTGGTGCTCGGCGGTATGGGGCACATTCCGGGCGTGATTCTGGGCGGTGTGCTGCTCTCGGCGTTCCCCGAGATCCTGCGCTCGACCATGGGCCCGTTGCAAATGAAGTTGTTCGGCAGCGTCATCGTCGATCCCGAGGTGATCCGGCAACTGCTGTACGGTCTGGCCATGATCTTGATCATGCTGTACCGTCCGGCCGGCCTGTGGCCGTCGCCGCGTCCGGAAGAACGGACTCTGTAAGCCGAGGGAGATGATCTGACTATGAGCGAACAAATTCTTCTGTCCGTGAAGGGCGTGAACAAGCGCTTCGGCGGTCTTCAGGCCCTCACCGATGTGGGCCTGGAAATCAAGCCGGGGCAAATTTATGGACTGATCGGCCCGAACGGTGCCGGCAAGACCACTTTCTTCAACGTCATCACCGGGCTCTACACGCCTGATTCCGGCGAATTCACGCTCGACGGCAGCGCCTACAAGCCGACCGCCGTGCATGAAGTGGCGCGCGCGGGCATTGCCCGCACGTTCCAGAACATTCGCCTGTTCGGCGGCATGACCGTCGTCGAGAACGTGATGGTCGGGCGCCATGTGCGTACGAAGATGGGCGTGATCGGCGCCATCCTCCGGTATCCGGGGGCGAAGGCCGAAGAGCGTGCCATCCGCGACCGCGCGATGGAGCTGCTCGAGTACGTGGGTGTGGCGAAATACGCCAACTACACGGCGGCCAACCTCTCGTACGGCCACCAGCGCCGTCTGGAGATTGCGCGTGCGCTTGCCACCGACCCGAAGCTGCTCGCGCTCGACGAGCCGGCCGCTGGCATGAACGCGACCGAGAAGATCGAATTGCGCGGCTTGCTCGACAAGATCCGCAGCGATGGCCGCACGATTCTGCTCATCGAGCACGACGTGAAGCTGGTGATGGGCTTGTGCAACCGCATGACGGTGCTGGATTACGGCAAGGTGATTGCCGAAGGTTTGCCGCAGGATGTGCAGAAAAATCCTGCGGTGATTGAAGCGTATCTCGGTGCAGGAGGCCATTGATGAGCGCAATGTTGACGATCAAGGGCCTGAAAGTCGCGTACGGCGGGATCAAGGCGGTCAAGGGGATCGACCTGAGTATCGAGCCGGGCGAACTGGTCACGCTAATTGGCGCGAACGGTGCGGGCAAGACGACCACGATGAAGGCCATCACTGGCCTGTTGCCGTGGGCCGATGGTGATATCGAGTATCTGGGCAAGTCGATTCGCGGCGTGAAGGCGTTCGATTTGCTCAAGCAGGGGCTGGCGATGGTGCCGGAAGGTCGCGGCATCTTCACGCGCATGACCATCCTCGAGAACATGCAGATGGGGGCGTATCTGCGCAACGACACGGCCGGGATCAAGAACGACACCGACAAGATGTTCGGTATCTTCCCGCGTCTGAAGGAGCGTAAGGACCAACTCGCCGGCACGCTCTCGGGCGGTGAGCAGCAGATGCTTGCGATGGCTCGCGCACTGATGAGCCAACCGAAGTTGCTGCTGCTCGACGAGCCGTCGATGGGCCTCTCGCCGATCATGGTCGACAAGATCTTCGAAGTGGTTCGTACGGTGTCGAGTGAAGGCGTGACGGTGCTGCTCGTCGAGCAGAACGCACGGCTCGCGTTGCAGGCCGCAAACCGTGGCTATGTGATGGACAGCGGGCTCGTCACCATGACCGGTAACGCGAAAGACATGCTCGACGATCCGAAGGTGCGCGCCGCGTATCTCGGGGAGTAAGTCTGCGCGAGTCGGCACGCATCGATACGCATACGTCGACGCGTTGCCGAAAGGAAAAGAGCGCCGGAGGAAACTCCGGCGCTCTTTTTTTCATGGCAACGACGCTAGCAATTCCAACATTTACAGCAACGCCCCTGCACCGGCCGAGAGCGGCAGACGCTTGCCCAGACTCACGACATCATCGGCGGCATAACCGTGTGCCGCGTAGAAGGCGAGCGCTTCGCGCGACTGCGTGAGCACCTGCAAGTTGAGCTTCAGGCAACCGCGCTCGGTCAGCGCGATTTCTGCATGACGCAGCAACGCACTGGCGACGCCGCGCCGGCGTAGCGATGTTGCGACCGCCAGCGAATACACCCAGCCACGATGCCCGTCGTAACCGGCCATCACGGTGCCGACAATCTTGCGATCGCGCACGGCGACGAAGAACAGGCCGTCGTGCATCGCGACCTTATTGGCGATCGAGCGGCGCGGCTCACGATGCGGCTTGTCCGCGCGGTTGTACTCGGGAAATGCCTCCCGCCAGAGCGCGATCACCGCGTCGGTATCGGTGTCGTCGAACGTGCGGATATGGATGTCGGTGGCCAGCGCGATCACGATGCATTCTCCTTGCCGGTATAAATATCCGGCCGGTGAATCTGCATCATCTTGTTGGGCTCGCCCAGCGGCTCGAAGCCATAACGTGCGTAAAGACTCGCCGCATCGGTGGTGGCGAGCAGAAAGCGCCGCAGGTTCTGCAATGCCGGGTGCGCGAGCACGTTCTCGCACAGGCGCTTGCCGATACCCAGGCCGCGCATCGACGGATCGACGAACACGTCCGCCAGATAAGCGAACGTGGCGCGATCGGTAATCACACGGGCAAAGCCGACCTGCCGCACCGGCCCGCCTTCGACATGCGTGGCATACGCGCCAAAGCACAGCGAATGCGAAATCGCGCGCGTGAGCGTGTCACGCGGAATGTCTTTCGCCCAATGCGTCTGCGTCGACAGCGCCTTGTGAATGAAGCTGATATCCAGTCTGGCCGGATCGGGCGAAATTTCGACGATGGCGTCGGCCGGTGGCGTCGCGTGCGCCTGGCTCATGTCGTTCATCGTGGGTCTCTCCTCTGAGAATCTGGGAACGTGGCCACAGGTATTACGCGTGCTTGGCGAGCAGCGAGTCGAGCATCGAAAGCATCTGATCGATTTCGTCGCGGCTCACGTTGAGTGCAGGCATGAAGCGCAGCAAGTTCGGGCGAGCCGAATTGAGCAGCAGGCCGTCCGGCCCCATGTCGCGCGCCGCTTCTACCAGTTGCGGACCGATGTCGCGCCCGAGCAGCAGCGCACGCAGCAGGCCGGCACCGCGCTCGCCCTGACCACCGTAGCGCGACGACAGATGCTCCAGCCCGGCGCTCAGGTAATCGGCCTGTGCCCGCACGAATTCGAGGAAGCCCGGGGCGCTGACCGTGCGCATCACGGCGAGGCCCACGGCACACATCAGCGGGTTGCCGTTATACGTGCCGCCCTGATCGCCCGGCTGGAAGACGGCGAACTCGTCGCCGCAAAGCATCGCGGCCAGCGGCACGCCGCCGCCGATGCCCTTGCCGAGCGTCATGATGTCGGGCGTGATGCCCGCCTGTTGATGCGAGAAGAGCGTGCCGGTACGGCCGCAGCCCGTCTGCACTTCGTCAACGATGAGGAGCAGGCCGCGCGCCTTCGTGAGCGCGCGCAGTTCCTTGAGAAACGCCTCGGTGGCGGGCACGACGCCCGCTTCGCCCTGAATCGGCTCCAGCATCACGGCGACGGTATCGGGGCCGATGAGGGCCTCGACCGAAGCGATGTCGTTGAGATCGGCCTTCGGGAAGCCCGGCACCTGCGGCGCGAAAATCGTATCCCAGCCCGGCTTGCCGCTGGCCGACATCGTGGCGATCGTGCGGCCGTGGAAACCGTTCTTGAACGTGATGATCTCAAAGCGCGCGCCACCGGCCGGGTTCGGATGCAACTGGCCCCACTTGCGGGCGAGTTTGATGGCGCTTTCGTTGGCTTCGGCGCCGCTGTTCGCGAAGAACACCTTGCCCAGCCCTGACAGGCGCGCGAGGAGGTCGGCCAACTCAATCATCGGCAGGTTGTAGTACGCGGGGCTCGGGTTCAGCAGTTGCGAGGCCTGCGTGGCGAGTGCATCGCGCATGACCGGATGGCAGTGACCGAGGCTGTTCACGGCCCAGCCCTGAATGAAATCGAGATATCGCTTGCCGTCGTGGTCATACAGCCACGCGCCTTTGCCGTGGGTGAACACGAGATCCGGGCGCGACGTGATCGGCAACAGCGCGTGAGTGGCGAACTCGGCAAACTTCGCGTCAGACGAAGTTTTCGAGGTCGACGAAGTTGACGATGACGATGCGGCGGATTGGGAAGCAAGCGACATAACGGTCTCCGAAGGACGAAAGGTAAAGAGACGAGGAATAAAAAAAGCCACGGGGTGTGCCCGTGGCTTTGCTGTGCTTGAGAACTCGCTTGTTATCGCAGTCCATAGCGCGCCGCGCGGCATCCCGGGAGGGGCAGCGTACGGCGACGTCGGATCGAGGCGATGGCAATCAGGTTCATGTCGGCAAGAATAAGGCGATGATGCGGCGCTTGTCAAAGGGAATGCGTGAACTGTCGCGTTCATGCATCTGTCGCTATCCGCCAAATGACGCGCGCCCGGCGATCAGTTGCCGCTCCCCGGGTTGTCCGCCTCGGTGGTGAAGGCGTCGGCGAAGAACGCGTCTTCCGGCAGGCGGTGGTGGGCGATGAAGTCGCGGCGTGCCGACTCGACCATGGCCGGCGCACCGCAGGCGTACACCTCGTAGCCCGACAGATCCGGCAGGTCTTCGACCACGGCGCGGTGCACGAACCCCGTGCGGCCTTGCCACTGGTCTTCCGGTGCGGCTTCGGAGAGTACCGGCACGAACGAGAAGCCGGGAATCTCGCGCGTCCATTGTTCGACCAGATCGCGCAGATAGATGTCCTTCAACTGGCGAGCGCCCCAGTACAGCGTCATCGGGCGATTCAGGCCCTTGTGCACGGCGTGCTCCACGATGGCCTTGATCGGCGCGAAGCCGGTGCCCGAGGCGAGCAGCACAATGGGCTTCTCGGAATCTTCGCGCAGGAAGAACGTGCCGAGCGGGCCTTCGAAGCGCAGGATCTCGCGCTCCTTCATCGTGTTGAAGACGTGATCGGTGAACACGCCGCCGGGCATATGGCGCAGGTGCAGATCGATGAAGCCTTCTTCGTGCGGCGCGGTGGCCATCGAATAGCTGCGGCGGCGGCCGTCTTTCAGGATGAATTCGATGTACTGGCCGGCGAGGTACTGAAAGCGCTCGTTCGCGGGCAGTTGCAGGCGCATGACGATGACGTCGTCGGCGACGCGCGTCAGTGCATTCACGCGGCACGGCAGGCGTTTGACCGGGATGTCGCCGATGCCCTTGACTTCGCGGCTCTCGACGACAACGTCGCTCTTGGCGTGTGCGCAGCACAGCAGTGCGAAACCGCGCGTTTCCTCGTCCTTGGTGAGCGCAGTCACCGAGTGCGCGCCGTGCTCGACGGTGCCCTCGACGAGCTTCGCCTTGCATGACCCGCAGCCACCGTTCTTGCAGCCGTAGGGCAGGCCGATGCCCTGACGTAGCGCGGCCGAGAGCAGTGCCTCGCCGTCTTCGACCTGGAACTCGCGCCCGCTCGGCACGAGGGTAACGTTGTAAGCCATACTACAATCCGAAAAATGAAAAATCCGTCCAAATCCCTCGGTCGCCCACGCCTTCTGGTCGTGGGCTGCGGCGATGTCGGCATGCGTGCACTGCCGGCCCTCGTCAAACGTTTTCGCGTCTACGCCGTGACGTCCAGCGATGCGCGTCATGCCGTCTTGCGTGCGGCGGGTGCTGTGCCCGTTGCGGCCAATCTGGACGACCGCGCGAGTCTCGCCCGTATCGCCCATCTGGCGCCGCGTGTGCTGCATCTGGCCCCGCCTGACGGTGTGGCCGGCAGCGGCACGCAGGACCTGCGCACGCGCCGTTTGCGGGCCGCACTTTTGCGGCCCTCGAAGCCCAATATTGTACCCGAGGGGGGCGCACGCGCTTCGCGTCGCATCCTCGTCTACGCCAGTACCAGCGGGGTGTATGGGGATTGCGGCGGGGCGCGGGTGGATGAGACTCGCACGCCGCAAGCGCGTTCGCCGCGCGGGCAGCGGCGTGTGGACGCCGAGCGCACGTTGCGCGCACTGGGGCGGCCGTCCGCGCATGCCCGTAATGCGCGCCGCGAGTGGGCGGCGGGGCCGCCACGCACGCTCTCACCGGGCAGTGCGACGAGCGTTGCGGGTGTGCGCGCCAGTTGGCGGCAGGCGGAGCGGGCCCGGGTGCGCTGGCGCGCGTCCATCGTCCGCATTCCCGGGATCTACGCCGCCGAGCGGCTGCCGACGGCGCGTCTTGAGCGTGGCACACCCGCATTGCGCGAATCGGACGACGTGTACACCAACCATATTCATGCGGACGATCTGGCGGCGATTCTGATCCGGGCAATGTGGCGCGGCAAGCCGCAACGCGTGGTGCATGCGAGCGACGACACCCAATGGCGCATGGGCGAATACTTCGACCGTGTTGCCGATGCGCTCGGTCTGGCCCGCCCGCCGCGCATCTCGCGCGAAGCGGCGGTGCGCGAGTTGCCGCCGACGCTGCTGTCGTTCATGTCGGAATCGCGCCGGCTGGACAACACGCGTCTGAAGCGCGAGCTCGGCTATCGGCTGAAGTATCCCGACGTGGCGGCGCTGCTGGCGACACTCGAAACATGACGACATTTCGAAATTTCATGTTGGCGGCGCTGATCGGCATTGCGCCGCTATCGGCCGCCTATGCCGAACCCGATATTCGCGTCGGCTTCTCCCCTGAGGGCTCGGCGCGCACGCTGGTGCTGGAGACCATTGGCAGCGCAAAACACAGCATCCAGATGCTCGCCTATTCGTTTCAGGCGCCTGACATCATGCAGGCGCTGGTCGACGCGAAAAAACGCGGCGTGGATGTGCGTGTGGTGATCGACAAGAAGCGCAATACCGGCAAAGCCAGCAAGGCGGCGATGGACTTCGTGACGGAGCAGGGCGTGGCGCTGCGCACCAACGACCACTTCAATATCCATCACGACAAGACGATCATCGTCGATGGCCATACGGTGGAAACCGGCTCGTTCAACTTTGCGCCGTCCGCCGAGACGCGCAATTCCGAGAACGTGATCGTCATTCGCGATATGCCCGGCATTGCGCGCCAGTACGTCGCGCACTGGCAGTCGCGTTGGGATCTCGGCGAGCCTTATCCGCCCTCGGCGCCACGTTGAGGTTGCCGCGCGCATTGCCGCCGATGTTACCGCCGATGTTGCCGCTGACGGGGTCGATTAAGCGCCTGATCAAACCTCGCCGCTCGCCGATCCCCCCAATGCTTTGATGAGCGTGAGCGTTGCGTCGATCTGATCGAGGCGCGATTGCGCGGCGTTCCGGCGTGCCTGCCGCGCAAGACGTTGTGCATCGAGCCACGTCTGCAAGTCGATGTCACCGGCGCGATAACGCGCACCCGATAATGCCGAAGCGCGCTGCGCGAGTGTCGCCGCCCGCGCCAGCGCTTCGTACTGTACCGACGTGCGCTCGCGCGTCGAGAGCGCATCTTCTACTTCCTTGAGTGCCGTGAGCAGCGTGCTGCGAAACACGACCGTCGATTGCTCGAAGTCATTGCGGGCGAGTGCCGTCGTGAAGCGCGCCGTCTGAATTTGCAGGAACGGCATGGCAATCGTCGCGGCGAGCGTGCCGACGGGATTGGCGAGCAAGCGCGACAGCGAGTCGCTGGTGGTGCTGGTCGACCCCGTGAGCGTGAGCGACGGATAAAACGACAGACGTGCCGCATCGACATCGGCTAATCGCGCCCGAACGCGGGTTTCGGCCGCAGCCAGATCGGGGCGACGCGCGAGCAATTCAGCGGGCAAGCCCGGCGCCACCTCGGGCAACGTCGTGTCTGCCAGCGACTCGCGCTCGTTAAAGCGTGTCTGAGCCGGTTCGCCGAGTGCATTCGCCAGCGCATGCCGGGCGAGATCGCGCAAACGTTCCCAATCGGCCAATGCGCCAGCAACGGTGTCGCGATCCTGTTGTGCCTGCACCGGGTCGAGCGCCGATACGGCCCCGGCGCGGCGGCGTGCGTCGACCAGCGCCACGACCTTGTCGGCGGAAGCCAGATCGTCCTTCGCGCTGCGTACGTTGTCGTTCAGATAAGCGAGACGCCAGTACAGCGACGCGACGTCGCTCGACAGCGTGAGCACGGCGGCGCGGCGATCCCATGCGCTGGCAGCCGCTTGCCAGTTGCCCGCATCGCGTTGCGCGGCGAGCTTGTTCCACAAATCCACTTCATAGCTGATGCTTGCGTTGGTGCCAGACGTCGTTTGCGTCTGCCCAATCGCGGCAATGGCCGCGTTGCCACCATCGAGCGAACGCGACTTAGCCCCCGCAATCGAGGCAGAGAGTTGCGGCCAGCGATTCGCCCCCGTCAGCCCGGCCTGAAGCGCGTCGCGATCCGCCTGAAGCGATTTGAGCGCCAGCCCCGGGTTGCCCGCAAGCGCGCGGGTGACGAGCATGTTCAAACCGGATTCGCCGAAGCCTTGCCACCACGGATCGATTTCAGCAGGCGTATCACTCGCCGCTTGGGCCTGTGAGGCAGCGCGGGTCGATGGGGTGCCATCGAGGGGCGTGCGGTATTGCGCGGGCACCGGCAGCGCCGGACGTTCGTAATCGGTACGCATCAGACCGCACCCGGCGAGCAGCAAGGCGAGGCTTAGCACAGACAGCACGGGCAGACGGGCGCGGGACGGCGAAGGCGTCGGGAAACGTAACAGGGAGCGGGTCATCGAATCGTCAAAAAGACCCCCGCGCGCGACACCGAATCGCGCGCGGGGTATAAATCCATCCCGTGCCTGAGGGGGGGGGCGCAGCGGGACGGTTGGGGGGCAATTCATTCACGGGCCAGCGCATCGACCGGGTCGAGCCGTGCCGCACTGCGCGACGGCCACCAGCCGCTGGCGACGCCGATGACACTGGCGCATAACACGGCCGCCGCAAAGGTGTTGACGGAGAACACGACGGCCACCTGCGGCACCGCAAACGCGACGAGTTGGCCGATGGCGTACGACAGCACCACGCCGACGGCACCGCCCATCAGGCAGACCAACACCGCCTCGATCAGAAACTGGCGCAGGATGTCCTGCCGCCGTGCGCCGATAGCACGGCGAATACCGATCTCACGGGTGCGTTCCGTGACCGACACCAGCATGATGTTCGCCACACCAATGCCGCCTACGACGAGCGAAATCAGCGCGACGAACGAGAGCAGCAGCGTCAGCATCTGACTGGTGCGCGAGATCGACTTCACGACCGTGTCCATGTTGAACGTGAAGAAGTCCTTGTTGCCGTGCGCCCGAGTCAGCACGCGCACGATGCCCGCTTCCGCCGCTGACGGCGGATGACCGTCGAGAATGCGCACGGTGATCGCTTCCAGATGCTGCTGACCCGCGAGACGGCTCGCGGCGGTGGACCACGGCACGTAGAGGTTGAGCGATCGGCTGACGAACATCGACGAACGGTCGCGCACCACACCGATCACCCGCAGCGGTAACGAGCCCGCCAGCACGATCTGACCGATCGGGTCGCCGCCGTTCGGCATCAGCTTGCGCAACGCGTTTTCGCCGATCACGGTCACCTGCGCCTGACGCTCGACCTCGCTGGTATCGAAGCCACGCCCGCGCGCGAGTTTCAGCCCGTTGGCCCGCAGGAAATTCGCGCCTTCGCCATGCACTTGGGCGTCGGTATCGATGCGGCCGAAGCGCACGCGTACCGTGCGCGCGTTCACCTGCGGCGACACGCTGTCGGTGTACGGCTGCGCGGCGAGCAGTTCGGCGTCGCGCGGCAGCAGCGTGCGAATCTCGGCGGCCTTGTCGTCGTTGAAGTCCCTGCCGCGCAGCACGGTGATCGTGTTCGGCGCGATGCTGCCGATATCGTTGAGCACGCGGCGTTTGGTGCCCTCGCCAATGGCGGAGAGCGAGACCACCGACGTGATGCCGATGACGATGCCGAGCATCGTGAGCCCCGTGCGCAACCGGTGCGAAGCCAGCGCATGCCACGCCATCGACAAGCTCTCCGAGAACTTCGGCCACCCGGCGAGCCAGCGACGGCGCACTTCGACTGCCCGGGGCTTCTGCATGGCGATGTCATCGGTCGTCGGGGCCTCTGCTGCACTGATGTGATCAATCTGCCCAGCGCGAGTGTCTTCTTGTGTCTCTGTCGGCGTTTGTGTTTGTGTTTGCGTCTGCGTGCGTTCACGCGTCAGCGCGGCAAGTTCTGCCGTGCGCGGTGTGTCGTTCACGCGATCGCGCACGATGCGGCCATCGGCAATTTCGATGACGCGTTGCGCCCACGCGGCGACGCCGGGGTCGTGCGTGACGAGAATGATCGTGTGACCTCGTGCGTGCAGTTCACACAGGATCTGCATGACTTCCAGACCGCTGCGGCTGTCCAGCGCCCCGGTCGGTTCGTCCGCGAGGATGATGTCGCCGCCGTTCATCAGCGCGCGCGCAATACTCACGCGTTGCTGTTGCCCGCCGGACATTTGCGACGGCCGGTGTGACAGATGTCCGCCGAGTCCCAGTCGCCCGAGCAAAGCTGCCGAGCGTTGCGCACGCGCGGTCTTCGTGGTCCCGGCATACACGGCGGGCACTTCGACATTGCCCTGCGCCGTGAGGTGCCCCATCAGGTGATAGCGCTGAAAAATGAAGCCGAAGTGCTCGCGGCGCAGCGCGGCGAGGTCGTCGTCGGAGAGCGAGGCCACATTGCGGCCATCGATTTCATAGCACCCGCTGCTGGCCCGGTCGAGACACCCGAGCACGTTCATCAGCGTCGATTTGCCGGAGCCCGATGGCCCCATGATGGCCACCATCTCGCCACGCTGGATGACCAGTTCGACGTCGCGCAAGACGGTCACGGTACCGACACCCTCGCCAAACGAGCGCGCCACGCCCGACAGGCGCAGCAGCGGGGCGCGGGCGGGCGTGCCGTCGCGCACGTCGTCCGGCATATCGGATGCCGGAAACATGGCGTCGGTCGGTGGGAGCGCGTGCGTCACAGCAGGCCGCCTCCGGTGTCGCCGCTGCCCGGCGGGGGCGCGTCGGTCGGATCGGCGGTCACCACGCGATCGCCTTCGGCGAGCCCGTCGAGCGCCTGCGCCATCAGGCGATTGTCGAGTCCGACCTTGACCCAGCGGGGTTGTGCGTGATCTTTGGCGTCCAGTACGCGCACCTTGTAACGGCCATCGGCGCGTTGTTCGCCGAGCGCGACCGACGGGAATGTCAGTGCGTTCGAGATGCGCTCGCGCACGATCGAGACTTGCGCCGTCATGTCGGGGCGCAGCACACCGCTCGGGTTGGGCACATCGAAAAGGGCGTTGAAGAAAATCGCGTTGTTGATCTTCTCGGGCGAAGGTTGAATCACGCGCAGCTTGCCTTCGTAGCGCGTCTGCGGCGCCCCCAGAATCGTGAAATACACCGGTTGCCCTTCGCGAATACGCACGACGTCCGCTTCGGAGACTTGCGCCTTGACGGTCATCTTCGACAGGTCGGCGATCTTGAGAATCGTCGGGATTTGATAGATCGCCGTGACGGTCTGGCCTTCCTGCGTGCTGATCAGCGTCACGCTGCCCGAGATCGGCGCTGTGATGCGCGTGTACGACAGGTTGGTGCGGGCCTTATCGACCTTGACGTTCTGTTGGCTGATTTGCGAGTCGAGTGCGGCCAGTTCTGCGCTCAACGCCTCGTAGTCGGTGCGGGCCTTTTCAAAGTCGCGTGGTGACGTGGCATCCTCGCGGGCCATCTGCCGCTGGCGTGCCAGCTCGCGCTCGGCCTGCGCGTGGCGAATCGCCTTGGCGCGCCGGTCGGCGGCGAGCGTCGTGAGACCGGCGGTCACTTCGCGAAGATCGTTCTCGCTGAGTGTGGGATCGATCTCCGCGAGCAATTGTCCCTTGGTGACCTTGTCGCCGAGCACGACCTTCAGCGAGCGCAACTGCCCGTTGGCCTGCGAGCCGACTTCTACTTGCTTGATCGGTTGAAGCACGCCCGTGGCGAGTACGGCATCTTCCAGATCGCTACGCGTGACCTTGGCACTGAGATAAGCCGGCGGTTTCGCGTGCGGCCATTGCCACGCCGCGATGGCACACAGCGCGAGAAAGACAGCCGCGGCGGTCTTGCGGCGACGGGTGAGGCGAAACTTGCGTGAGAGCGTCATTGATCAGGAAATAAGCACCGCGTCCGCACCGTTGTGCAGACATGTGGCGATCCTAATCAAAGGGGCCGAGACAAACTGTTTTCAGTTGTTGCAACTTTGTGAACAGAATTGACCGGCGGTGGATTTATGTCGCTTTCAGTCGAATTCGGTTCGATTGTGTGCCTCACGGCAGGGGATGTGCTCCGACGGGCAACGACGGGTGATCCGGTGTGGGGTAGGTCAGCGCGGGCAACGGTGCTCCGGGGCGGCGGATGACGACCTGATCGACCACGGCCTCGACATCGGCCGTCTGGCCCAGCGCCTTGATGAGTTTGGCGAGCGGAAAACCCGGTGCCATGCAGCCCTGCATGACGATGATGCGCCGCTGGAAGGTGAGCCAGAGCGAGGTCTGCGTTTTCCACGGGATGTCGGCGGCGATGGAAGCAAGCCTTCGCTGCGCGCTCTCGGCAACCTCGACATCGTAGCGATAGCTGTTGGAGAGCCGGCAGCGACCCTCGAACCAGCAGTGATTGCCTTTCTCGATGCGGTGATGGGCGTCGGCTATCCAGTCGGACTCGCGCATAAATGGGCCTAATGGCACCGGACAGTCGGCCACCGCCGAGGAAATGTGGAGAAACGGATCGCTGCCGAAATTGCGCAGATCGTCACGGGCGCTCGCGGCCGATGGGTCTGTCGCAGCGCCGGAAGCCGCACCCGGCAAGGCCACTGGGGCGGCGCTGGCCGTCGCGGCGACGGCAATCCCCAAGGCGAGCGCCGTGGCCGCGCGTTTGCACAATGTGAAGATTGGACAGCGCATACGACCTCCCACGAGACATACGGGGTGAATGCTGCAACACGTGAAACCAGCGTGCATGCGCCAAGATGACTATAATTTCGCGCTATCGCTCGCAACGTCGCTCAAATCTACATTTTTTGACCGGGTGGCGTTTGCGAACGGCTGGGCTGCGCATCAGGCTGCCTTACCAATCCTTTCTGAAATAAGGATTGGATGCCATTTTATTGGATGCTTCGGCCAACGGGTGGCTGGACGGGCGCGCAAACTTCAGCGTATCTCGACACCGTGGGAGCACAAACCATGTCCTCAGGCATTGGCGCGCCGGGTGCGGCGCTACATCGGGCCTGGCGTTTGCCGGGGCAGGGCACCGCCGCTACCGTCGGCACACGCCGCGCTTCGTCATCGCCCGACCGTTTTACGAATGCGCTGCGATCGCTCTCCGGGGTGCGCGAATCCGCTGCCTCCGAGCCGGTGCAGTCGGTACAGCAAACCGCGCAAGACCCTGCCGTAGCGGCAGTCCAGAGTTCGGCCTCCCTGCGTGAGCTGGGCCGAGCCTAAATTAGCGAGAATTCCTTCATGAGTCTGCATGTTCTTCTGGTCGACGACGATCCCGTCGTGCGCGACCTGCTGCGTGAGCTGTTGCATGCCAACGGTATGCAGGTCTCGGTGCTTCACAACGGCGCGTCGTTGCTGCGCCGGCTCGAACTTGAGCGTCCGTCGGTGATTCTGCTCGACATCATGATGCCCGAGCGTGATGGCCTGCGTGCCTTGCAGGACTTGCGCGCGGCCGGGGAAGATATTCCCGTGATCATGCTCTCGGCACGTGGCGGTCCGCTCGATCGGGCGCTCGGTCTGGAATTGGGCGCCGACGATTACCTTGCCAAGCCGTTCGATCCGCGCGAATTGCTCGCGCGCATTCACGCGGTCTTGCGCCGGCGCGGCCCGGTGGCGGCCAGTGCGCCCGACGCGCGCGCGCCGTACCGGTTCGGTCCGTTCGAACTCGATTTCACGCTGCGTACCTTGCAGCGCGAGGGCGAGCGTCTGCCGCTGCGCGACACTGAGTTCGCGATGCTCAAGGCGTTCACGCAACATCCTATGCAAGTGCTGCCGCGTGTGAAGCTGCACGCCATGCTGTACGGCGACGGCATCTCGTTCCGCGATCGCAGCCTCGACGTGCCGGTGTGGCGTCTGCGCCGCCTGATCGAAACCGATCCGTCCGAGCCGCGCTATATCCAGACGATTCGCGGCAAAGGCTACGTGTTTGTGCCCGGCGGCGAGTTGTCGGCCGATGCGACCTCGGACGCGCGCGAGCATGACGCCGGTGGCGCTGACGATGGCCGCGCGCTTGCGGTGTCGCCGGTGGCTGCGGTTGCGGCAGTGGCGCCGGTGGCCAAGCGTGCGGTGCGTGGCTGGCGGGAGTCGATGGCGTGAAATTGCGTTGGCGGCTGCGCGACACGCTGTTCGGGCGCATGGCATTGCTGGGTATCGGCGTCTTGCTGGTGATGCATATCGTGTGGAGCGCGCTGGTGTTCTACCAGCGGCCCCGCCAGCAAGTGGACGGCTTCGCGCGCGGCTTGCTCATCGCCATCCAGAGCGTCGATCAGCGCGCCGTCGATCCGGGCAGCCTCGCACCGCCGCGCGGGTTGCGGCGCGTGCCGGTGGCGCAGGTCCCGGTGTTTGCCGATCCGTCGGAAGACGGACGCGCTTCGCATCTGCGCAACGAACTGCTCTCGAAGCTGCCCCCCGGCACGCAATTGCATGTGCGTGAAGAGCCGAAGCGCAGCAGCTTGTGGGTCTTGCTGCCGAACCACGATCAATGGATCGTCATCCCGCTCGATTTGCCGCCGATGCCGCCCTTCGTGCGCGAGACGGTCGGCATTCTGATTGGGGCGGTGTTGCTGGCATTGCTGATGGCTTGGCAGATGCAGCGTCCTATTGCGCGCGTGGCACAAGCCGCACGGGTGATCGCCCGGGGACGCCGCCCGGCGCTGTTGCCCGAACAAGGGCCGCACGAATTGCGCGACCTGGCGCACGCGTTTAACGACATGGCCAAGCGTTTGGCTGAGGCGGAAGACAATCAGGCGATCATGCTCGCCGGGATTGCGCACGATCTGAAGTCGCCGCTCACGCGTCTGCGTCTGCGCGCCGATCTGATCGATAACGAAGGCTCGCGCGATGGCTTCGTGCGCGATATCGCCTCCATCAACCACATCGTTCAGCAGTTTCTTGCCTATGCCCGCGACGAGGCCGATACGAGTCCGCTCGTCGGCGTCGACGCGTTTCTGCGCGAGCAATTCCCGGCCGAAGACGCGTGTGACACCGCCGTCCCGGCGCTGATGACCACGGACATGGTCGTCGAAGCGCTTGCCTATGCCGATGCCGAAGGTAGTGAAAGGACTGGTGGCGGCGCAGAGGTGAGCGGTGTGGCGGGCACGTCGTGTCCTGATCAAGCGTTGTTCACCTGCGACCTGCGCGCGGGTTCCGATTTCAAGTTGCCGCGCACGTTGCTCGATCGCGTGATGTCGAATCTTGTCGACAACGCGCTGGAGCACGGCGAGCCGCCGGTGCGGCTGGCGACGTGGCGCGAGGGCGACGTCGGCTACATCGAAGTGACCGACTGCGGCGGGGGGATTCCGGAAGATCAGGTGGCGCTGGCGATGCGGCCGTTCGTGCGGCTCGATGCTTCGCGTGGCGGCGAGGGCCATTGCGGCCTCGGCTTGTCGTTAGTGGGGCGTCTGGTCGAAGGACTGGGCGGCTCGGTGCGGCTGGCAACGTCACCGGATGGCGGCTTGCGCGTCACGCTGTGCTTGCCGGTCACTCATGCGCCGGCACCGCTGACTTCGCATTAATTTCTCGACTGTATTTTCGACTGCGGCCGTAGTGAGTCTGTGTCACACGGCCGCAGCCGGTTGGCGCGTTGCGCGCCAACCTTATCTCCCGATAATTCTCAATAAATCTCCGGCACGATCATCGTGTCGGGCACCGGGTGGCGCATGTAGTCTTCGCTGCGGGCGCGCTCGGGCAGCAGCACGGGCGTGCGTTCCACGTCGTGATAGGGCACTTGTGCGAGCAGGTGGTGAATGCAGTTCAGGCGAGCGCGTTTCTTGTCGTCGGCCTGCACCACCCACCACGGCGCTTCGGGGATATGGGTGCGCTCCAGCATGACTTCTTTCGCGCGCGTATAGCTCTCCCAGCGGCGACGGCTTTCCAGATCCATCGGGCTGAGCTTCCACTGCTTGAGCGGGTCTTGAATGCGGGCGAGAAAGCGTGCTTCCTGCTCTTCGTCCGAAATCGAGAACCAGTATTTGACGATCTGCACGCCGCTGCGCACGAGCATCTTCTCGAACTCGGGCACCGAGCGGAAAAACTCTTCGTACTCGTCATCCGTGCAGAAGCCCATCACGTGCTCGACGCCTGCGCGGTTGTACCAGCTACGGTCGAATAGCACCATTTCGCCGGCAGCGGGCAGGTGCTGCACGTAGCGCTGGAAATACCATTGTGTGCGTTCGCGGTCGTTAGGTGCCGGCAGGGCGGCGACGCGGCACACACGCGGGTTCAGGCGTTGCGTAATGCGCTTGATGGCGCCGCCTTTGCCGGCGGCATCGCGGCCTTCGAAGATCACCACGAGGCGGTGACGGCTGCGAATCACCCAGTCTTGCAGCTTGACGAGTTCGCCTTGCAGACGGAAGAGCTCGCGGAAATATTGCAGACGTTCGCTGCGCGCGGTGTCGGTCAGATCGTTCAGACCGGGCAGGCGCAGATCGTCGATTTCCATCTCGATTTCTTCGTCGTAGCTATCGATCAGGTCATCCTGGAGGCGACGCGCGAGGGAGGCGTCGTGGTCGGCATCGGAGTCGAATTTTGTCATGGCGACGATCTCGGTACGGGGCGGAGAAAACCCCGCGTGACGTGAGTAACGAGGTGGAGGAGGCGGCGGGCGGCGTGGTGCCGGGTGCGCGAGTTTGACAGCCACCGCAGATCCCTTGGCAGACGATGCACGCTCGATCCGGTTGAGCAACTGAGTATGCGACGATTCTATGACACCCGCATGGCGCTGGCGAGGGCCGCGCACCGGGGCGCTCCGCGCTCACAACGGTTTTGTGACTGTCACATAAAAGACATATGACATTGTCATGATGATCGGTCCCGCCACATTCTGGCGCGGCTTTCCCGACGCGTCGAGCTTTACCGGCCGTCACAACGTTACCGGCTTTCCCACGTTTGGCTCCGACAGTGCGCATGTTTGCCGACCTTGCTCATCATGCTTATGGCTGCGATCAGGCGGGATTGATCTACGGCTATCACTTCACCGAGGGCGCATCGCCTGAGCCGGTCGATTCCGGCGAGGCGCTGGCGTGGCTGGCGAAGCTCGCCCGAGGCGAGCACGCCGACGGGTTCCTGTGGCTGCATTTCAACTTCGCGCACGCGGCGTGCGAGAAGTGGCTGCAACAGCACATGAGCCTGCCCGACGAGTTCTTTGACGCCCTGACCGAAGGGTCGCGCTCCACGCGCATCGAGCATTCCGACGACTGGTTGCTGGCGGTGATCAACGACGTGATCTTCGCGTTCGACATCGCGCAGTCCGAGATTTCCACGTTGCGGGTGGCGGCCAATGCACGGCTGCTGGTGACCGGGCGGGTCAAACCGTTGCGATCGATCGACAAGCTGCGCGCGTCGGTCAAACGTGGCGAGGCGTTTCGCTCGCCGCTGGCGTTGCTGGTGCACTTGCTGCGCGATCAGGCGGACGTACTGGAGCGCATCGTGCGCGAGACCAGCCGCCGCGTGGATACCGTGGAAGACCGGCTGTTGCAGCAGCGTATCGAGAGTAACCGCGCCGATCTGGGTTCGCTGCGGCGGGTGCTGGTGCGGCTGCAACGCTTGCTGGCGCCGGAGCCGGCGGCGCTCTTCCGGCTGCTGAGCCGCCCGCCCGTGTGGGGGCATGCCGAAGACGTGCAGGAATTCCGTCAGGCAACAGAAGAGTTTGCGGTGGTGCTCAACGACTTGTCGGCGCTGCTCGAGCGCATCAAGTTGTTGCAGGAAGAAATTGCGGCGATGGTCAGCGAGCGCACGGACCGCACGATTTACACGCTGACGGTAGTGACGGTGCTGGCGTTGCCGATCAACATCGTGGCGGGTTTTTTCGGGATGAACGTGGGCGGTATCCCGCTTGCCGAGCATCCGCATGGGTTCTGGGTACTCGTCGCCATCGTGGCGACCGGCACGGCGACCGCCGGCTGGTGGGCATTCCGGCGCCGGCCGGAGTGATATCTACGTAAATCCGCATGATCGTAAAATCAAACATTAGCGCTTTAACGCCCGATTTCACGATCATGAAAATATCCCAAAGTAAATCGATATCCTCGGCATTGCAGGCCGAAGCCACGCGTCTGGGCCAACTCCTTGCCCGGTTGCGCACGGCGCGTCAGTTCAAGCAGACCGATGTAGCGGCGTGTGCGGGACTTTCGCGCAACACCATCTATCGCATTGAGCACGGTGACCCGGGTCTCGCGTTCGGGCAAATACTGCGCTATCTGGACGCCGTTGCCCCCGGCGCAACACTCCAGGATCTATACGCTGAATCGGACCCCGCATTGGCTGCATTGAAACTGCGGGAGCAAACCCGGCGGGTGCGCAATCTGACGAGTGCCGATCTCGAAGCACTCGATTTCTGATCTACAAAGTCACACCCCATTCACCGTAATCCCCGGTATCCGATCCACCGCCGCCAGCACCTGTTCCGGCGTGATCTCGCGAGTGCATTCGAAGGCACGTGATGTACCGTGGTGGCGTGGGCACCAGTGGAAGTCGTCGTGCCGATAGCGCAGTGCGGGGTCGTGCCAGCAGCCGGTGCAAGCGTTCTCTGGCATCACGCGATAGGGCGTAGCGAACTCGTTGTGCGGCAGCGTGAAACCGGACACCAGCACCGTTGGCGTGCCTGCCGTCCATGCCAGCCACGACAAGCCGCTCGACAGCCCGATGAAGGCGCTTGCATGCATCAGCCACCGTGCGCGCTCCGTGAGCGGCAGATCGCCCGTCGCATCTTCCGCACCCTCGGGAATGGTCTGCCAGAAGTCGCCCTTGCCATGACGAGGCTTCTGATCGATGCAGATCACGCGAAGCCCACGCGCGCGTAAGCCCGCGACCACCGTCTCCCAGCCGTCCGGACGATTCCAGTATTTGCACTGCGCCGTACTCTGCACGGCGATGCACACGTACGGCGCCGCCAACGGAGGCGACGTATCCGGCAGGCCTAGCCGTGCAGGCGCTTCCGCTTCGTCCACACCGAGAATATGTGCCGCCGTCCGATGCAGCCCCGTCTCGCGAAAGTCGCGCGGTTGCTGCGTCAGGGCGTCGTCGTCGAAGAAGAGTCCGATGTTGTAGGTCGCGTAATACTTGCGGCGCTCGACGTTCTCTTGCGCCACGAAATCCACCTCGGGATACGTGTCGCGAAACAGCGAAGCGACGGCGGGTGTCACCACACACGCGAGACGGCAACCATGTTCCCGCGCGAAGCGCAGCGCATAGGGCAGCCAACCGAGCACATCGCCGAGGGCGGCCACCGCGAACTGGACGAGCACGTCCTGATCGCGGGCGTCGTAGCGATGTTCGAACACGACGACGTTATTGAGCCAGATCGTGATGCCGTACGGCACGAAGTACTTCGCCGGGCTGCGCACGACCCCCGAAGACAACTCGGTTTCGATGAGCGTGGCATCGTCGCGCGTGTCGAAGAGGCGCACGCGCCACGGCAACGGTTGTCCGAAATCGGGGATGACGACCCGTGCGCCGTCGTTGAAGTCGAAACGCAACCCTGCCGGACCGACTTGCGTCGGCAGCAGCGCGGGGGCGAGAAAAATCTGGTGAGGCGACTGGGCGAAGGGGGCGGCATCATTCATGCCGTTACCTTACGGCTGACGGTCGAATCGCAATCGACGAACAAACGTGCCAAAAGGCGGTTATTTCGCGAATTTGCCGGGTTTTCCGACGGAAAACCCTTTCCACGCCTTACCCCGGCTACCGCTGAACCACGTTCACACCGATCCCGTCATCGCCTGATACTGGGCCCGCAACGCCTGCGTAAAGCGTTGATGGGTCTCGCGCGGGTTTTCGCGGCGGGTGAACATCGCCACGGGCGGCAACGTCCACGTGAGCGACCACGGCACCACGGCCACGCCTGCAACACGTACCAGTTCCTCGGCGATGTCGGCCGGCAACAGCGACACGGCGCGCTCGCTGCTGGCGAGCAGTTCACCCGTCAGGCGGGACGAAAAGCTCTCTACGACAGGCACGGGCGGCACCACCCCGGCATGCAGGAACAAGTCGGCCAATTGATCGCGCATCGGCGTATTGGGGGCGCCCATGACCCAATCCAGCTCGGCGAGTTGTGCCCAAACCGGGGCGCTGCGCCCCAGCCGCGCGGCCAACCGGCGGCTGGCCACGACGCGGGGCATTTGGTGCATCAGCACCTCGAATTGCACCTGCGTCAGATCGACACTGGCGGCGGCGCGCCCGATCACCACGTCCAGCGTGTGATCGCGCAACTGCGCCATGAGCGCTTCGCTCGTGCCTTCGTGCAGCGTGACGGTGAGCCGTTGCGGCATCTGCGCGAGCGTTTGCTGAATCGCGGCAGCGAGCGTCTTGCCCGAAATATAGGGAATCACGCCCACATGCAGGCGTGCGGCATGGCCAGCCATCACGGCTTCGATGTCGCGCGTCAGGTGGTCCAGATCGTGGACCATCGCCTGCGCCCGCGCGAGCACCACTTCGCCCAACGGCGTGGGCGTCATGCCGCGTGGGGTGCGGTCGAACAGCGGGCCGCCGAGCATGCTTTCCAGCTCGGCGAGCGCGCTGGTCACGGCCGGCTGGCTCGTCGCCATGTGCTCCGCCACGCGCGTGAGCGAGCCATGCTGCTGAATCTGCAACAACAGCACCAGATGGCGCATCTTGAGCCGCGTCGTCAGACGCCGCACCACCTCGCCCGTATCGAAAGGCACCACTCCTACCCCCTGAATCCCCGAATCCTGCGAGCGCCCCGCCGTCCGGATATCCACGGCATCCCCGGCGTAGCAGGGAAAGTACGCTCATAACGAAAATATGATGGCCCCATAGTAATTCAGAATCGCCTCGCAATAGCGGCTGCCTAGAATGGCTTCGCAATCAGGTGCACCGGGCGGCAACCGTCTCGAAGAACGGCCGGGCGGTGCACGACAGAGATGACATCCAACGAGGACGACACGCCCATGAGCAACAACAACGATCACCAGGCAGCCCTGGAGTATCACCAGTTCCCTACCCCGGGCAAGATCTCCGTGACGGCCAGCAAGCCGCTCGTCACGCAGCGTGACCTGGCGCTCGCCTACACCCCGGGCGTTGCCATCCCGTGTCAGGAAATTGCCGCCGACCCCGCCAAAGCGTTCAACTACACCGCGCGCGGCAACCTGGTGGGCGTGATCACCAACGGCTCCGCCGTGCTGGGTCTGGGCAACATCGGCGCGCTGGCCTCCAAGCCGGTGATGGAAGGCAAGGCCGTCCTCTTCAAGAAATTTGCCGGTATCGACGTCTTCGACATCGAAATCACCGAAAGTGACCCCGACAAGCTCGTCGAGATCATCGCCAGCCTCGAAGCCACCTTCGGCGGTATCAACCTCGAAGACATCAAGGCCCCCGAGTGCTTCACCGTCGAGCGCAAGCTGCGCGAGCGCATGAAGATTCCGGTCTTCCACGACGATCAGCACGGCACCGCCATTACCGTTTCGGCCGCGTTCATCAACGGCCTGAAGGTCGTGGGCAAAGACATCAAGGAAGTGAAGGTTGTGACCTCGGGCGCCGGTGCGGCTGCCCTGGCGTGTCTGGACCTCATGGTCGACCTCGGCCTGCCCATCGAGAACGTGTGGGCCACCGACATCGACGGCGTGGTCTACGAAGGCCGTGCGGTCGGCATGGACCCGGACAAGGCCCGCTTCGCGCAAAAGACCGACAAGCGCACGCTGGCTGAAGTGATCGACGGCGCCGACGTGTTCCTCGGCCTGTCGGCCGGCGGCGTGCTCAAGCCGGAAATGTTGAAGACCATGGGCCCGCGCCCGCTGATTCTGGCGCTCGCCAACCCGACGCCGGAAATCTTCCCGGAAGATGCCCGTGCTGCCCGCGACGACGTGGTGCTCGCCACCGGCCGTTCGGACTTCCCGAATCAGGTCAACAACGTGCTGTGCTTCCCGTACATCTTCCGTGGCGCGCTCGACGTGGGCGCGACCACCATCACGCGCAACATGGAAATCGCCGCGGTCAACGCGATTGCCGCACTCGCGCAAGAAGAACCGAACGATTCGGTAGCGACCGCCTACGGCGCTTATGACCTCTCGTTTGGCCCGGAATACCTGATTCCGAAGCCGTTCGACTCGCGCCTGATCGTGCGTATCGCCCCGGCCGTGGCGCGTGCCGCCATGGAAGACGGTGTGGCGACGCGTCCGATCGCCGACTTCGACGCCTACGCCGACCAGTTGCAACAGTTCGTGTACCACTCGGGCGCGTTCATGAAGCCGATCTTCTCGGCGGCCAAGCAACTCGTGCGCGACGGCGGCAAGGCCCGCATCGTGTTTGCGGAAGGCGAAGAAGAGCGCGTGCTGCGCGCCGTTCAGGTGATCGTCGACGAAAAGCTGGCCCGCCCGATTCTGGTCGGCCGCCCGGAAGTGCTGCTCGCCCGTATCGAGAAGTTCGGTCTGCGCCTGCGTCTGGGCGAAGACGTCGAAGTGACCAACCCGTACTACGACGAACGCTTCCACCAGTACTGGACCAGCTACTGGGAACTGCGCTGCCGCGACGGCATTACGAAGGAAATGGCGCGCGTGGAAATGCGCCGCCGTCTCACGCTGATCGGCGCGATGATGGTGCGTCTGGGTGATGCCGACGGCATGATTTGCGGCACCGTGGGCGCGTATCACGACCACCTGCGCTTCGTGGATGAAGTGATCGGCAAGCAGGCCGGCGCGAATACCTACGCCGCCATGAACATTCTGCTGCTCGACAAGCGCACCGTGGCGCTCGTGGACACGCACGTCAACGACGATCCGACGGCCGAGCAAATCGCCGAATTCACGATCGCCGCGGCCAAGCAGATGTCGTGGCTGAACCTCAACCCGAAGGTCGCGCTGCTCTCGCGTTCGAACTTCGGCTCGGGGAGTGCCGCCTCGGGCACCAAGATGCGTCGCGTGTTGGATCTGGTGTCGGCGCAGGCGCCCGATCTGGAAATCGACGGCGAAATGCACGGTGATTGCGCACTCGACGAAGGTCTGCGCAGCCGCATCCTGCCGCATTCGCGTCTGAAGGGTGCCGCCAATCTGCTGGTGTGCCCGAACGTGGACTCGGGCAACATCGCCTACAACCTGCTCAAAACGGGCGCGGGCAGCAATGTTGCCGTGGGTCCGTTCCTGCTGGGCGTGGGCGCTCCGGTCAACGTGCTGACCTCGAGCTCGACCGTGCGACGCATCATCAACATGACGGCGCTCACGGTTATCCAGGCCAATCGTGACTGAAGTCGACGCGGCGCCCGGAGGCCGGAGGTAATTCAGCGGAATTGCCTGACGCCCCCGACGCCCCCGACACCGCAGAAACGCTAGTTGTCCGCCAACGCCCCGGCAAGCTGAACCCACGCATCGTCCTGATGCGTTGCCAGCCGCGCCGGGGCGTTTGCGTTGGGTCAGCTTGTTCCGCTTGCCCGCTGCCCCGCGTCGGCGCCGATTGGCTGAATGCCTTTCCGCAAAGCCATTCCAGCGCACTGCACATCACGAAGTAGATCAGCGCGACAAACGCAAACACCTCCGCCGGATACACCATCAACCGGCTGTTGACCTGCGTCGCCAGAAACGACAACTCGGCCACGCCGACGATGTAGGCGAGCGAGGTGTCTTTCACGAGCGAAATCCACTGATTCACGAACGACGGCGCCATCATGCGCAGCGCCTGCGGCAGCACCACGTGCCGCAGCGTCTGCACACGCGTGAGGCCGAGCGACATGCCGGCCTGCCACTGCGCCGTACCTACGCCGCGAATACCGGCGTAGACGGTATGCGAGAGATACGCACCGCCGATGAGCGAGAGAGCACACGCGACGGTGGCGAGTCCGGGCACGTCCACGCCGAAGAGAATCGGCAGCAGGAAATACGTCCAGAAGATCAGCATCAACACGGGAATCGCGCGGAAGAAGCCGATGATCAGCGTGAGCAGCCAGCGCGTTGGTCCCGTCCACATCGCTAATGCAATGCCACCCGCAAGACCGAGCAGGCCCGACGCCACCGCACTCGTACTGGCGAGCACCAGCGTGAGGGCGGCACCGGCGAGCGGGCCATCGGGAAAGGTGCCCCACAGCAGATAGGGCAGGTTATCGATAACGGCAGAGAAATTCATGATCAGCGCGAAGGAGCCGCCGCGTGGCGGTGAGTGGTCGCGAGGCTGACCGCTTCGATCAGGGCAATCGCGCCAACGTAGAGCAGGGTGGCGATGCCGAACGCCTGAAACGTCTTGAACGTCTCGGTCTCGACCTGACGCGACGCATACGACAGTTCGGCCAGGCCGATCGCCATCGTGAGCGACGAGTTCTTCACCACATTCATGTACTGGCCGAACAGCGGCGGCAGCGCAATGCGCACCGCTTGCGGCAACACCACGTGCCGGAAGACGGCATAACGGCTCAGCCCGAGCGCTGCGGCCGCATGCGTCTGACCGGACGGCACGCCGCGCAATCCGGCGCGAATTTCTTCGCCGATAAATGCGGTGGTGTAAAGCGTGAGGCCGACGAAACCGGCAAGCGTCTCAAGCGCGGGCCAGCGAATGTCGAACAGCACCAGATGCCACGCGTGAGGCTGCGAAAGCCATGCCACGACACCGGCAGGCAACAGCGCGGCCACGCCGAAGTACCAGAAGAACAATTGCACCAGCAGCGGTGTGTTGCGCATGAGCGCGACAAATGCCGCCGCGGGGCGTGAAAGCAGCGCGCTTTGCGAGTTGCGTGCCAGCGCGAGCCCGAAACCGAGCCATGTGGCGGCGGCGCTCACCACGGCCGCCAGCGCGACGGTGACGACGAAGCCGTGCAGCAGCCAACTGACGTATTTCGGGGCGAGCCAATCGATCATGACAGGGGGTGTCCAAGCAAAAACGCCGGGGCACACGAGGACGCATCCTCCTGTACCCCGGCTGGCGGGCGGGTCACTGCGGGGTCACCGCCGGGATTGCTGGCGGTATCAGGCTCAGACCTTGTCGCCGATCTTGAACAGACGCGGCAGCGGCTGCGACGTTTGCGGGCCGAACCAGCGGTTGTAGATGTTGACGGCGGTGCCGTCCTTCTCCAGACCGCGCAGCGTGTCGTTCACGAAGGCCGTCAGACGCTCTTCACCCTTGGGCACGCCCACGCCCATGTAGTCGTTCGAGATCGTGAACGCGGGGATTTCGTAGTTTTGCTTGTCGGGCACGTTGGCGAGCAGGCCGACCAGCTTCGGGCCGTCCTGCGTAATCGCCTGCACGGTGCCCGCACGCAGCGCCGCGAAGGCGAACGGCGTGTCGTCGAAGGCCACGATCGTCGTGCTCGGGAATTTCTCGCGCAGCGTGATTTCGTTGGTGGTGCCCTTGTCGGCGCCGACGCGCAGCTTGCTCAGCTGATCCGCCGACGAGAGCGTGCCTTTCTTCGCGAGGAACTGCTGACCCGACGAGAAGTACGGAATGCTGAAATCGATCTGCTTGGCGCGCTCGTCCGTGATCGTGAAGTTGGCGAGCACGAGGTCGACCTTCTTCGACGTCAGGAACGGGATGCGGTTGGCGGGGTTCGTCGGTTGCAGTTCGAGCTTCACACCCAGCTTGTCGGCGATGGCCTTGGCGTAGTCGACGTCCAGTCCGACGATCTTGTGCGACTTCGCATCGACGTAGCCGAACGGCGGGTTGCTGTCGAACGTGGCGACGCGCAGCACGCCGGCCTTTTTGATGTCGTCGAGCTTGTCGGCATGCGCCGCGAGCGGCAACAGGGCAACGGCGCTGAGGAGGGCGGCAGCGACGATAGACGTATGGCTGCGGTGGCGACGTTGGGTGGGCTGGGTGTAATTGGCGCGTGGTGTGCGATTGTTGTTTTGCATGGCCTGATGGGCTCCGTTTTTTAAAACGCGTAAAACCTTCACTCGATACCGCCGGGGATATTCCGGACAGGGTTCGGCGGTAGCTCGTCACGGATAGTGGCGAGCGGGTTTCACACGATAACGGGGCGCGCATGCGGGCCCAACCAATCGATTTTTCTTAGCAAAACGCCGGCGCAGATAAGCGCCGGCGTGCGGGGTGTTTCCTATCGATCGGCAAGGCGAGCGTGCCGATAGTCACGCTCGCCATCCTGCCGGAAGATCAGCCGTGGTGGTCGTAGCGATGGTCGTGATCGTGGTCGTGGTCATCATGACGATCCGGTCCTCGGCCGTGGTCCCAACCGCCGCGATCGAGCGCCCAGCCATGCGGGCCCTGATGCCAGGCCGGTGCGCGATAGGCATAGCCCGGACGCTCACGCTCCCAGTGGCCGCCCACCCATACGTGGCGATGACCGTCCCAATCCCAGAAGCCCGGTGCCCATGCATAGCCGACGCGCGGCGCCGGTACCACTTCATAGCGCGGCGGCGGCGGTGCGCCGATGCTGATCGAAACACCTACCTGAGCTTGAGCGGGTGCCACAGCAATACCGCCAAGCGTGGCGGCAACGAGCGCGATGGTAAGAGTCAGTTTTTTCATATTCGCCCCCTTGAAAGCGATGTCTTTGAATGCGCTTTCATCGTACGAGGTGATGTGGCGAATAACGAAGCAAATAGTCGTAAGAAAGTGTTGGAATTGTTTCGTTCTGTTGGCCGAAAAGCCGCATGGGCAGCGGGTTTCACGTGTTTTTGCGAAGCCGGCAGGCAGTCGGGATTGCCTGCCGGTCAACCGACTACGAACAGTGCCGGTCGCTTACTTCCCGGCGTGTTGATGCCGGAATTCCTGTGTGCGGCCACCGTAACCGTAAGCGGCAGCGCGCGCGTCGATCACGTGAATGTACGAGCATGCGTGCACGTTGCCGAGTAAGCCCGCCAGCGTCTCGAACACCTGCGCGATGTATTGTGCTTTCTCGGCTTTCGTATTCGTCTCGTCGGTCACACTGATATCCAGATGGAAGGCGTTTTTCCCTTGCTCCGAGAGTGGCGCGCCACCAATGAACCAGCGCTCGTGAGGAATGTAGTCGACGGTGACGGCGATCACGTCGGGCGCTTTGTGGAGCACATCGACGGTGAGTTGGGAGACAGCGCGCACGGCGTCGCGGGTGAGCTTGTCGTTGGGCGTGCCGGAGAGTTGCAGAACGAGATGGGGCATGACGAGACTCCTGAAGGGGTGACGAAAGTGTTGGCGCCGGGTTTGGCCCTTAAGTTGGCTCCGTTCGGGCGCCTGAAAAGCGTGACTTCAGTCTAGGGTCTCGGTTGACATCGGAAAAGTGGGAATTTACGATGTGATCCATCGGTTTAACAAATGGATGAGATCATGGCGCCGGGATTCGATTTCGATCAGTTGCGTACCTTCGTCGCAGTCGCGGATGCCGGCAGCCTGTCGGCGGCGGCGCCGTTGGTCTTTCTCTCGCAGTCATCGGTCAGCGAACAGATCCGCAAGCTGGAGGCGCGCGCCGGGGTGTCGTTGTTCACGCGCGGCAAGCTCGGTGTGGCGACGACGGCAGCAGGCGAGCGCCTGCTGGGGCATGCGCGTCAGTTGCTCGCACACAGCGAGCAGGCATGGCACGACGTGCGTGGTTTTTCACTGTCGGGGGAACTGCGGCTGGCCATTACCGACTACTTTCGCCCGGGGGAAGTCGCACGCATGCTCCGGCATCTCGGGGTGGTGTACCCCGCGCTGCGCATCCATGTGACGATTCTCAAGAGCGGTGTGATCGAAACGGGTTACGACACGGGCGAGTTCGATATCGGTGTGTCGATGCGCATTCTCGGCAAGTCGCTCGGACGCGATGGTGTTGCCGGGACGCTCGCGCTGTCTCGCGAGTCGCTCGACTGGGTGGCAGCCCCCGATTTTGTGCTCGATCCCGATGCGCCGTTACCGCTGCTCGTCTTGCCGGATACCTGTGCGCTGCATCGCTTCACCACGCAATGGCTCGACACGCATCATGTGCCGTACACGATTGCACACGTGGCGTCGGGGGTGGCGGGGTTGCAGTTGGCGTTGAGTGCGGGACTCGGGGTGGCGTGTCTGAACGCGTCGGCGGCGGGGCCGTCGCTCATGCGGATCGACAAGCTGGTGAGCGGGCGGCGCTTGCCCAAGCTGCCTGAGGCGGAGTTTCATTTGTTGCCCGCGCGCCGGGGTGAGCCCGATTGGGTCACGCAGGCGCGTCAGGCGCTGGCGTCGCAACTTGCCGCGCCAGCCGCGTTGAGCGCATGACTTACAGCGCGTTGATCGGAATCTTCAGATAGCGCGTGCCGTTGGACTCGGGCGCAGGCATGTCACCGGCGCGAATGTTGACCTGCACGGCGGGCAGAATCAGCGTGGGCATGTCGAGCGTTCGGTCGCGGGCTTCGCGCATCGCGACGAAGGCGTCTTCGTCGATGCCGTCGTGCACATGGATGTTCGCGCGCCGCTGTTCACCGACCGTCGTTTGCCAGTTCGCCACGCGACTCGCGGGCGGGTAGTCGTGGCACATATACAGACGCGTGGCTTCGGGCAGCGACAACAAGCGGCGGATCGAACGATAGAGCGTGTGCGCATTCCCGCCGGGGAAGTCGCAGCGCGCCGTGCCGACGTCGGGCATGAAGAGCGTGTCGCCGACAAATACCGCATCGCCGACGCGATAGGCCATATCGGCCGGCGTATGGCCGGGAACAAACATCGCTTCAGCTTGCAGATTGCCGATGGCAAACGTCTCGCCATCGTCGAACAGGTGATCGAACTGCGAGCCATCGGGCGGCACGTCGGCCCCGAGATGGAACAGCTTCTTGAAAACGTGTTGCACGTCGCGGATATGCCCGCCGATGGCGATGCGTCCGCCCACGCGCTCCTTGAGCCAGCGCGCCGACGACAGGTGGTCGGCGTGCGCGTGCGTTTCCAGAATCCAGTCAACCGTCAGTTGCTGCGCCTTCAGAAAATCAAGCACGCGCTCTGCGGAACCCGTATGCGTGCGGCCCGCCTTCGGGTCGTAGTCGAGCACGGGATCGATGATCGCCGCGCGACCGCCCGGCGCATCGAATACGACATAGGTCACCGTCGAGGTGCCGGTGTCGAAAAAGGCTTCGATGTGGGCTGCGGTGGCTGACATGGCCGGGCTCCTGCAAAGGTTTATCGATTGATATATTATAAACGAGTAAAGTGTACGCGATATGCGTGACATAGCGTCGCGCGGCGTCCGCCCTCGAATTGCCTCGATCCTGCCATGCCACGTGCCACTTCGTCACCCCTGCACGCCAATATCTCCGATGCCTCTGGGGCCTTCGATGCTTCACCTGCCGCGACGCCGCTGACATCCGTGAAGCCAGTTGACGCAGGCACTGGGGCGCCGCTGGACGTCACGCGCTTGCGCACGGCCGCGCGCGATGCGACCAAGTTGCTGCGCGCATTGGCCAATGAAGATCGGCTGCTGATTTTGTGTCAGCTCACTCAGGGCGAACGCTCGGTGGGCGAGTTGGAGTCGCAGCTTGATATCCGGCAGCCGACCTTGTCGCAACAACTCGCCGTACTTCGCACGGAGCAACTCGTCACCACGCGACGCGACGGCAAACGTATCTATTACGCGGTGGGCGATGCCACCGTGCTGGCGGTGCTGTCTTGCCTCTACGATCAGTTCTGCCCTAAACCGTGACGCACTGAGCCGGTAAGGCCTTCGCCGTGCGCCGTCCGCCGTCTCACCTCGCCCGTCGTCTGCATTTTCTCTGTTGAATCGACTGCCCATGACCCTCGATACCCTTCACTTCACGCCGTGGACTGCGCTGGCCGGTGGCGTGCTGATCGGCGTGGCCGCCGTCTGGCTCATGCTCGCCAATGGCCGCATCGCTGGCATCTCCGGCATTGTCGGAGGCTTGTTACGCCCGCGTGCGGGGGACGTCGGCTGGCGGCTGGCGTTCATCGTCGGCCTGATGGCAGCGCCTTGGGCGTATCGCCTGTTGGCGGTCGTGCCGGAAGCGCAGATCGACGCGAGTTTCGCCATGTTGGCCGGGGCGGGCTTGCTTGTCGGCTTTGGCACTCGGCTCGGCTCGGGCTGCACGAGCGGTCATGGGGTTTGCGGCTTGTCGCGGCTGTCGTGGCGATCGCTGGTTGCTACGCTGTGCTTCATGGTGACGGGCTTCCTCACGGTGTTCGTCGTGCGTCATGTGTTGCATGTCGGAGGTGCCGCATGAAGAAGCTTGCACTGGCGTTCGTTGGCGGGCTGATCTTCGGTCTCGGCCTGATTCTCGCCGGCATGGCCAACCCGGCGAAGGTACTCGGGTTTCTCGATATCGCCGGGCGCTGGGACCCGTCGCTCGCGTTTGTGATGGGCGGTGCCATTGCCGTCGGTCTGGTCGGCTTCCGACTGGCGCGTGCGCAGCCCATGGCATGGACGGGTGAGCCGCGCGCATGGCCGAGCCTGCACGGCATCGACAAGCGTCTGGTGCTCGGCGCGCTGCTGTTCGGTATCGGATGGGGGATTGCCGGGATCTGCCCGGGGCCGGCGCTCGTATTACTCGGCGCGGGCTCGGGCAAGGGGCTGACGTTCGTCTTGGCGATGCTCGCCGGTATGGCGATTCACGCGATGCTGCCCGCACGGGCGGCAAAACATGTCGAATCGATGGGATCGACGAAGGGCTGACGGGCGGCGGGTGGTGATCCGCGCCCGATCCGCAAACGTCAGTGCCGTCTTGCCAGTTCGGTCCCCGCATCGGCGGGCAGGCGGCGGGTGACCGGAATCGAGAGCCACGAGAACAGCCCGATGACGAGAAACGCGGGCAGGAAATCGCTGGCCGTCAGTTGTTCATGCCCCGCGAGTCGGCTGCTCGCCTGCAACACCATCCCGGCAATCGTCACGCCCAGACCCAGCGACAACTGCTGAATTACGCTGGCGAGGCTGGTTGCACGGCTCGCGTCGCCGCTTGCAATGTCGGCGTATACGATTGAGTTCAGGCAGGTGAACTGCAACGACGGGAAGAAGCCGCCGAACGCCACCACGCCCAACATGACCAGCACGGGCGTGTTGTGCGTGAAAAGGCCGTATGAAGCGAGCGCCAGTCCGGCGAACGCGGCATTGACGATCAGCACGCGCCGGAAACCGAAGCGCGCCAGCACGCGCTGCGCAATGGCCTTCATGAAAATCGCACCGAACGCCGAAGCGCAGGTAATCATGCCGGACTCGAACGGGTCCATGTGCAGCCCTTCCTGCAACGCCAGCGGCAGCAGAAACGGCACGGCGCCCAGACCGATGCGAAACAGCGAACCCCCGACCACACTCGCGTGGAACGTGGGGATGCGCAGCAGCCGGAAGTCGAGCAGCGGTGCTTCGGTGCGATTGGCGTGCCACCAATAACCGTAGAGAAAGAGCGCACCCAGCACGCACATGACGATGACGACGCTGTCGGCCACCTGATGTTCGCCAATCATGGCGAGCCCGAGCATCAGCAAACCACTGCCCAGCGCAGACAGCACGAAACCGACCGTGTCGAGCTTGCCGGCATCGCCGCCCCGGTCGTTATCGATGTATTTACCCGCGAGATAGATCCCCAGCAGGCTGACCGGAATATTAATGAAGAAGATCCAGCGCCAATGCAGATAGGCGGTGATCGCGCCACCCAGTGGCGGCCCAATGACCGGGCCGAGCAGGGCAGGCATCGTCAGGTAACCGATCGCCTTGACCAGATCGTGCTTGGGCACCGCGCGGAAGATGACGAGCCGGCCGACCGGCACCATCATCGCGCCGCCAACGCCTTGCAGGAAGCGCGCAAAGACGAAGGTCGGCAGCGAGAACGACAACGCGCACAGAATCGACCCGGCCATAAAGATGCCGATGGCCGTGCGGAAAACGTTTCGTGCGCCGAAACGGTCGGAGACCCAGCCGCAGATCGGAATGAAGATACCCAGCCCCACGACGTAGGCCGTGAGTGCCATCTTCAATGAGATCGGGTCCTGGTGCAGGTCGCGTGCCATGGCTGGCAGCGAGGTGGTGATCACCGTCGCGTCAATGTTCTCCATGAACAGAGCGCAAGCGATGATGAGCGGAATAATGACGGCGCGCGACACGATGGGGGGGACGGCTGGCGCAAAGAGATGGATTGTCCCATAACGCACGTGCCGCCTTCAATCGCTAAGACGACGCCGATCGCTTGTGCGCCGCCAATTGATGGCAAATACGGCCGACATGATCGACTTGATCGACTTGATCGATGTGCGTCATCGACATCACAGCATCAGGTTGATGCTGGCGGCATGGCTTGAAGCAGTTCGTCGGCATTCAAGCGGTACAGCACATGGCGGCGCAGCCGGTGACCCGGCGGAATCAGCGGATGCAGGAAATCCTCGTCGGGACAGTGGCGCATGCCGATGCGCGTCATGACGCCACGCGAGCGCACATTGGCCGGTACGGTGAACGACACCAACTCGTCGAGTTGCAGTACCTCAAACGCGAAACGGGCGGCCGCGCGGGCCGCTTCGCTGGCGTAGCCGCTCGACCACCACGGCCGGGCGAGTCGCCAGCCGATTTCCACGGCGGGGACAAAGGGCGCGTCGAATCCGACGCGCATGAGCCCCACAAACCCCGCAAACGGCGTAACCCCCGGGATCTCGAGCGCCCACGGACCGAAGCCGTTGGTTTCCATATGGTTGCGCAGGCGCTGCGCGACGGCATCGCTCTGGGCGCGGTCGAGTGTCGTCGGGAAGTGGCGCATGACTTCCCGATCGGCATTCAGGGCGGCAAACGCGGGCAAATCTTCCGTCCGCCACGGGCGGAGTACGGTGCGCGCGGTGGTGAGCGTGACCGGCGTCATGTCGTGGCGCTCGGGCAGCGCCGGTGCGGAGGGCGAAGTTGTCATGCGAATCGAGCGAATCAATGAAAGCGGCGGAAATCCGTTGCCAAGTTACCAAGAACGGGAATTCGTCATTTGCTTAATTCTAAACGCGCAAATGCCGATCCTTGAAATCGACGCTCAGCCTTACCTGATGGGCATTCAGGAGAATTCCGAGGGAAAATCGGCATTCACGGCAATTCTCATCTTACGGAAACCGGCGCGGGCGGGGAAATGACATTGATGCATGGGTGCGCAATAGCGAATTGACGTATACGTTAACGAAAGAATTTCCGTCCCGATTTATCGATGGCGCGACGCAGCATGGCTTGCTGCGCAATTCATGGAAGCTATCCGCAGATATTGCGTGAGTGTTCATTCCGTTGAACGAGCGCGGCCCGTTTTCATGTCACGCATCATGCGTGGCCTGAATCTGAACCAATGGCTTGCGCGAATTCACCGTAGTGCTTATCCGGAAATTGCGCTACGCCGATGTGAAATCCCCGAATGTCAGTAGTGTTTTGGATAACAGACTAATCGGCGTGCTCTTAAATATTTGTGATCGTATATTTTGGGCTGCGTTTTATTGGGGATGCCAGTCTGTGTTGTGGTCCATGGGGTTTTGTTGCGAATCCTTACGAAGTCTTGCCGAATGTTGCACAGCGGCTCAGGCAATGCGGAGTCCTGATGACTCGCTTCGCTATTTCCACCAGATTGCGTGGTATTGGCCAACATTAGCTGGGGGTAATGACGGGAGGAATGCTGGGGAAATTCCGGGATTCATGCCCTGATTCTGTGCATATTCTGAAGTTGTGCTCGGGAGATTCAATGCGATTTGTGCTGGCACAGACTCATACTTCGGAAATGCTGTTTTCAATTTGTTAAAACTCGTGCTATTTTAAGTGGCGATCCATTTTAACAATGTAAGGACACGCCAGATGGCAAACTATAAGGAAATTCGCGCGCAGATCGAGAAGCTTGAAAAGCAAGCGGACGAAGCTCGTGCCAAGGAAGTTTCGCAAGTCATTGCAGAACTCAAGCAGAAGATTCAAGAGTATGAGCTGACCGCCAAGGACCTTGGCATTGCCACGACCGATGGCCGCCGTCGCGCCGCCCGTGCGCCGCTCGCTGCCAAGTATGCGAATCCGGCGACTGGCGAGACGTGGTCGGGTCGCGGTCGCGCACCCAAGTGGATTGGCAAGAACAAAGAGAAGTTCCTGATCAAGTAAAGCCGGTGTCGTTGCCGGACAGGCATTGCCGGTCACATGCCAGGGAAGGCGGGGCGAAGCGTCATTGCGGTGTCTTACAAGAAACATCGCGCTGAGCCATCTCCAACGTGTCCCTGAGAGCAGTAAAGCAGCAGCCCAGTAGTTGTATTGCCCCCCATCCCGGATCGCCTGGCTGTGGCTTGATGTGATGCAGTGCCCGTAATGAATAAAACCCGCCGTCCAGTGCTGGACGGCGGGTTTTTTCATGGGTGTTTCAGACGAGAAGTCAGTGCGCGGGGAGAATCTTGCGGGGTGTTACACCGAGACACCAATACACCGGTACGACGTAACAACGTTAAGCCGCACCCGGATCGTCCGGCGGGAACATCAACGTGACGCGCAGCCCGCCCGCCGGGCGATTGCTGAACGAGACGCGCCCGCCCAGTTGCTGCGTCAGCTTGTCGACGATCGCCAGCCCCAGCCCGCAGTGCGCGTTGCCGCCACGCGCCGGGTCCAGCCGCACGAAGGGGCGAATGATCCGGTTGATGTCTTCATTGGGAATGCCGGGCCCGCTATCTTCGATGACCAGTTGCCAGCCGCTCGCATCTTGCGACGTGCGGATCGCCATCGGCGCGCGCCCGTACGTCACGGCATTGTCGAGCAGGTTGTTGACGATACGTTCGAGATAGGTCTGCTTAAGCTTGAAGCTCGGGCCCGCCTGAAGATCGAGCTCGATCGCGTAGCCCTGATCGAGGAACGGCTGAATCAGCGACTGCATGCGTGCTTCCACCGGCGACGCAGCGCTATCCGACTCGATGCCCCGTGCAAACAGCAGGAACTGATCGACGATGCGCGTCATCGACTCGGCATCGCGCGTGATGCCCTCGCTCATCTGCGTGTCGTCGATCATCTCAGCGCGCAGCCGCAACCGGGCGAGCGGTGTTTTCAGATCGTGGGCAATCCCGGCAAGCATCGTGTTGCGCTCGCGGTCGGTCTGCACGATGTCATGACTCATGCGATTGAAGCGCTCGGTCAACTGGCGAACTTCCAGCGGACCGCGCTCCTTCACCGGTGTGCGGATGCGATGGGTGGCCAGTTGCTCGGCAGCGGCCGCCATATCGCGCACGGGGCGCTGCAATTGCCAGGCGGCAAAGAGCGCAAAGATGACCGTGATACCGAGTACGGCCGCCAGACCCGGCAGGATCGTGGCGGTGCCGGGCGGGTTGCGCACGGACAGCACGGGCGTGGCAATCCAGTAATCGCGACCCGGCAGACGCGCCCAGATACGCGGCGGCGGCGTGCGCTCGACCCGCAACTGAGTGCCGGCGGGCAGGCGGCGCGCCAGTTCCGTGGTCAGACGCTGAGTCTTGCTGGGCGGCTCGAACACGTCGCCATGGGCAAACGTGGCCGGCACCACCTGCACGAGATCCGGCAGCATGAGCTCCGAGTGGCCGTCATGGACTTCGGCGGCCGCCTTGATGATGAACGCCATCTGTTCGGCGGCGTTCTGTACGCGCGTATCGTCGTGATCGCTGCGCAGGATCGTCAGGTACGAGAAATGGCTGATGACCAGCGCGGCAATGATAAGCAGCGCCAGACGGCCAAACAGCGTGTCGAAACGGCCTTTCATGCGGGGCTCCGCATGTGGCCCGGGGTTAACAGCATTGCCAGCATTGCCGGAGTCCTTGCCAGACCGGTAAGCGAAGCCCTTCCAACGAAAGGCTTCGGGAAATAGCGTACGACGCCGGTATAACAACCGACCCGGGCCCCGGCGCATCAGCCGGCTGCCATATCGGCCCGCTGGCCGTCGGGTACAAAGATGTAACCGCGCCCGCGCACGGTCTGGATAAAGCGCGGGCTCTGAGCGTCTTCGTCGAGCAGGCGGCGCAAGCGCCAGATCTGCACGTCGATGCCGCGATCGTTCACGTCGCTGTCGGCGCCGTAAAGCAATTCGATGATGCGTTCACGCGAGAGCACCTGCATGGCGTGATTGACCAACAGGCGCAGCAACCCGTACTCACCGTCGGACAGCGTGAGCAACTGCGCATCGCGCGTGAGCGTGCGGCTGCGAAAGTCGAGTACGAACGGACCAAACGTGTAGTTCTCGCGCTGCTCGGGCACGGCGGCGTCGGGCGACTTGCGCCGGCGCAGCACTGCGTTGATACGGGCGAGCAACTCGCGCGGGCTGAACGGCTTGCCGAGATAGTCGTCGGCACCGATCTCGAGCCCGACGATGCGGTCGATTTCGTCGCTGCGTGCCGTGAGCAAAATGACCGGCACGTCGTCGTTGCGTGCGCGCAGATCGCGCAGCGCCGTCAGACCGTCGACCTTCGGCATCATCAGGTCGAGCACGATCAGCGCAGGGCGCTCTCGTTCGAGGCGCGCAGCTAGCCCGTCGCCATCGTGCATGACAGCAACAGAGAAGCCGTGACGGCTGAGATATTCACGCAGCAGGTCACGCAGATCGGGATCGTCGTCGACAACAAGAATCTTCATATTCGTTCTGACAGGTTGTGTCGTCATGATAGTGGCCTCCCCGTGCGGCTTTGCACGCGTTTTGTTTCCGGGCATTACAGTGTTGGTCACCTGTAATCATGCGTAATAATAGAGCCTGTGCCGTCAGCGCACGAAATCCGCGCACTTCCACGAACATCATTTAAGCTTCGCACTGTCTGCGCATCACCACTTCCATGCACACCCAACCGCACTTTCTCGCCTTGCAGGCCTTTCGCAAGTGGCCGAGGAGAACGCTGCGGTCAGGCACTGCGAGGCGCGGCACGCGGGAATAAGCAGGTCTGCGAAGCATCGCCAGACAGCGAACCATCTCCCGCGTACCGGGTCCCTTACGGCATAAAGCGCTTTTTGGTCCTGCCCCACAAAGGTGTCACGTCCGTCTGCTATGCTGATCCACCGATTTCGGCGAGGCATAGGGGCGGGGAACCCCGCCGGGCCAGCTTGCCGCGCCGCAGCAATCAGAAAAATAACGTCGTCCGCACCGGACGAATCCGCTAAACACTCCGTTGTAACGAGGAAGTCATGACCGAGCACGGTCCCCACGGTTCCGACCAACCGAACGATTCCGGTCGTTCGTCAGTGCCGCCCACGTCCCCCGCAGCCGGGGCGCGCCGCGACATGGGGGCAACCCCACCGGCCTCGCGCAAGCGCCGCTGGCTCGTGCCGGGCGTGATCGGGTTGATTCTGGTGTTGATCGCAGGCGGTGTTTACTACCGCCTACAGGCCCAGAACGCCCAAGGGCCTGCCCAGCAGGGTGGCCGTCGCGGCGGCCCGCCCGCCGGTATGGCCGGCGCTGGGGGCATGCCGGCCACGCCGGTGACGGCGGTGGACGCGAAGAAGGGCGACCTGCCCGTGTTCCTCAACGGCCTTGGCACCGTGACCCCGACGCGCAGCGTCATCGTGCATTCGCGCGTGGACGGTCAGTTGATGAAGGTGCACTTCAAGGAAGGCGACATGGTCAAGGAAGGCCAGTTGCTCGCCGAGATCGACCCGCGGCCGTTCCAGGTCGTGGTGACCCAGCAGGAAGGCCAACTCGCCCACGATCAGGCGCTGCTCAAGAATGCGCAGCTCGATCTGGCGCGCTACGAGACGCTGCTCAAGCAGGACTCGATTGCCGCGCAGACCGTGGATACCCAGCGCGCGCTCGTCAAACAATATGAAGGCACGGTCAAGTCCGATCAGGGCCAGTTGGACAACGCCCGCCTGCAATTGAACTACGCCAGCGTCACCGCGCCGGTCTCGGGACTGGCCGGCCTGCGTCAGGTGGACCCGGGCAATATCATCCACGCGTCCGACACCAACGGCATCGTGATCATCAACGAAGTCACGCCCATCACGGTCGTGTACACGATTCCCGAAGACAACCTGCCGCGCGTGGTCAAGCGCACGCGTGCCGGTGAGGCGCTGCCGGTCGAGGCATTCGACCGGGCGGGCAAGATCAAGCTGGCCAGCGGCAAACTCGCCTCCATCGACAACCAGATCGATACGACGACGGGCACCGTCAAGCTCAAGGCGGCGTTTGCCAATACCGAAGGCATGCTGTTCCCGAACCAGTTCGTCAACGTGAAGATGCTGGTCGATACGCTCAAGGATGCAACGCTCGTGCCGAGCGCGGCCGTGCAGCGCGGCACGCAGGGCAGCTTCGTGTATGCCGTGCAGGCCGACCAGACCGTCAAGCTCAAGACCGTGAAGCTCGGACCGACCGACGGCACCAACGTCGCGGTCGAGTCGGGCATCGAGCCGGGCGAGAAGCTCGTGATCGACGGCATGGACAAGCTGCGCGACGGCGCCAAGGTGGAGGTGATCACTGCCGAGAGCCGTGCGGCGGCCACCGCACCGCGCCAGCCGGGCGAGAAGCGCAATAGCAATGGCAGCCATCGCCGTCCGGGGCAGTAAGGTGCGGCGAGCGTGAGCCTGCTGCCCTTGCCGCCCCTGCTGAACCCGCTGATCGAATACGCGGGCACGGCGCCCATGCCGGTGCCCGCTTGCACGCCGCCCATAGAGATGCTCCCCCGACGCTGCCAATGAATCCGTCCCGCCCGTTTATTCTCCGACCGGTTGCCACATCGCTGCTGATGCTGGCGATTCTGCTCGCCGGTTTTGTCGCCTACCGGCTGTTGCCGATCTCGGCACTGCCGGAAGTCGACTACCCGACTATTCAGGTCGTCACGCTCTATCCGGGCGCGAGTCCGGATGTGATGACGTCTTCGGTCACGGCACCGCTTGAGCGTCAGTTCGGCCAGATGCCGGGCCTCAACCAGATGTCGTCGACGAGTTCGGGCGGCGCCTCGGTGATCACCTTGCAGTTCTCGCTCGATCTCGGGCTCGACGTTGCTGAGCAGGAGGTGCAGGCCGCCATCAATAGCGCCAGCAACCTGCTGCCGAGCGACCTGCCGATGCCGCCGATCTATAACAAGGTCAACCCGGCGGACACCCCGATCATCACGCTGGCGATCATGTCGAAGACCATGCCGCTGCCCAAGCTGGAGGATCTGGTCGACACGCGCGTGGCGCAGAAGATCTCGCAGTTGCCCGGCATTGGCCTCGTGAGCATTTCGGGCGGGCAGCGTCCGGCGGTGCGTATTCAGGTCAACCCGCGTGCTATTACGTCGTATGGCCTGAACATCGAAGACGTGCGCACGTCGATCGCAGCAGCCAACGTCAATCAGGCCAAGGGGAGTTTCGACGGCCCGCTGCGTGCCTCGACCATCGACGCCAACGACCAACTGGCGTCGGCGGATGAATATCGCAATCTCGTCATCGCTTACAAGAACGGCGGCCCGATTCGTCTGTCCGACATCGCCGACGTGATCGACGGCGCAGAGAACACCAAGCTCGCCGCGTGGGCCGACACCACGCCGGCCATCGTCGTGAACGTGCAGCGCCAGCCGGGCGCCAACGTGATCGAGACGGTCAACAAGGTCAAGGCACTGCTGCCGCAGTTGCAGGGTGCGCTGCCCGGCAGCGTCGACATGAAGCTGCTGACCGACCGTACGACGACGATTCGCGCGTCGGTCGCCGACGTGCAATTCGAACTGGTGCTCGCCGTCGCGCTGGTGGTGATGGTGATCTTCGTCTTCCTGCGCAACGTCTCGGCCACCATCATTCCGAGCGTGGCGGTGCCGCTCTCGCTGATCGGCACATTCGGCGTGATGTATCTCGCGGGCTTCTCGATCAACAACCTCACGCTCATGGCGTTGACGATTGCCACGGGTTTCGTCGTCGACGATGCCATCGTGATGATCGAGAACATCACGCGCTATCTGGAGCAGGGCGAAAAGCCGCTTCAGGCGGCGCTCAAGGGCGCCGAGCAGATCGGCTTCACGATTATTTCGCTGACCTTCTCGCTGATCGCCGTGCTGATTCCGCTGCTGTTCATGGGCGACGTAGTGGGCCGGTTGTTCCGCGAGTTTGCCGTCACGCTGGCGGTCTCGATCCTGATTTCTGCGGTCGTCTCTCTGACGCTCACGCCGATGATGTGCGCGAAGCTGCTGCGCCATGTGCCGGAAGAGAAGCAGGGCAAGTTCTACCGCAAGACCGGCGAGATGTTCGACCGCATCATCGCCAAGTACGGCGAATGGCTCACGTGGGTGCTCGACCGTCAGACTGCGACGCTGTTCGTCGCGCTTGGCACGCTCGTGCTCACGGTGCTGCTCTATATGTGGGTGCCCAAGGGCTTCTTCCCGGTGCAGGACACGGGGGTGATTCAGGGGATTTCGGAAGCGCCGCAGTCGATTTCGTTCGCCGCCATGGGTGAGCGTCAACTGGCGCTCGTGAATGAAGTGCTCAAAGATCCGGCGGTCGAATCGGTGTCGTCGTTCATCGGTGTCGACGGGGTGAACGCCACGCTCAACAGCGGCCGCTTGCTCATCAATCTGAAAGACAAGGACGTGCGCGGGCTCGATGCCTCGGCCGTCATTCGCCGTTTGCAGCCGGAGCTGGAGCACGTGCCGGGCATCGCGCTGTACATGCAGCCGGTGCAGGATCTGACGATCGAAGACCGCATCAGCCGTACGCAATATCAATTCACATTGCAGGACCCGAGTCTGGACACGCTGGGCATCTGGGTGCCCAAACTCGTCGAGAAGCTCAAACATGTGCCGTTGCTGGCCGACGTGACGAGCGACTTGCAGGTCAACGGTTTGCAAGCGTATGTGGAGATCGATCGCGACACGGCCAGCCGCCTTGGCGTGACCCCCGCGGCCGTCGACCAGACGCTGTACAGCGCGTTTGGCCAGCGGCTGATTTCGACGATTTACACGCAGGCGTCGCAGTATCGCGTGGTGCTCGAGGTGTCCTCCGACTTCCAGCGCGGCCCCGATGCGTTGAAGAGTATCTACGTGGCGTCGAACACCGGCGTGCAGGTGCCGATGTCGTCGTTCGCGACGATTACCGAGAAGCCCACGCCGCTCGCAATCAACCACCAGAGCCAGTTCCCGTCCGCGACGATTTCGTTCAACCTTGCGAAGGGCGCGTCGCTCGGGGACGCCGTCAAGGCGATTACCGAAGCCGAAGCGTCCATCGGCCTGCCGATCAGCACGCAGACCACCTTCCAGGGCGCGGCGCAGGCGTTCCAGGCGTCGCTCTCGAACACGTTGTGGCTGATTCTCGCCGCCGTGGTGACGATGTACATCGTGCTGGGCGTGCTCTACGAGAGCTATATCCACCCGATCACCATTCTGTCGACGCTGCCGTCGGCGGGCGTGGGCGCGTTGCTCGCACTGATGGTCTCGGGCAACGACATCAGCATCATCGCGATCATCGGCATCATCTTGCTGATCGGTATCGTCAAGAAGAACGCCATCATGATGATCGACTTCGCGCTGGAGGCCGAGCGCGAGCACGGTATGGCGCCGCGCGAGGCGATCTATCAGGCGTGTCTGCTGCGCTTCCGCCCGATTCTGATGACGACGATGGCTGCCGTACTCGGCGCGTTGCCGCTGATGCTGGGTTCGGGCGTGGGCTCCGAGCTGCGTCAGCCGCTCGGTATCACGATGGTCGGCGGCCTGATGGTCAGTCAGGTGCTCACGCTCTTCACCACGCCGGTGATCTACCTGTGGTTCGATCGTTTGGCCATGCGTGCGCGGGCCTGGCGCGAGCGGCGCTTCGGCCCGTCGGATGATGGCAATCACGGCGACCATGGCGGCCATGCCGTCAGCGACACCCCGGACGGTCAGACGCGATGAACCTGTCGTCTGTCTTCATCCGGCGCTCGGTCGCCACTGTCCTGCTGACCATCGGCGTTACGCTCGCGGGCATTGTCGCCTTCGGGCTGCTGCCGGTGTCGCCGCTGCCGCAGGTCGACTTTCCGACCATCTCGGTATCGGCCTCGCTGCCGGGCGCCAGCCCCGAGACGATGGCGGCGAGCGTGGCGACGCCTCTCGAACGCTCGCTTGGCCGTATCGCCGGCGTGACCGAAATGACCTCGAACAGTTCGCTCGGGTCGGCGCGCATTACGCTGCAATTCGACCTGAGCCGCGACATCAACGGTGCGGCGCGCGACGTGCAGGCGGCCATCAACGCGGCCCGCAGCCTGCTGCCCACCGGTCTGCCGAGCAACCCGACGTACCGCAAGGTGAACCCGGCCAGTGCGCCGGTGATGATCATTGCGCTCACGTCCGAGAGCCTGACGCGCGGGCAGATGTACGACGCGGCGTCGACGATCCTCGCGCAAAAGATTTCGCAGTTGGAAGGCGTGGGCGACGTCACCGTGGGGGGCAGTTCGCTGCCGGCGGTGCGTGTCGAACTCAACCCGACGGCGCTCAACAAGTATCAGATTCCTATCGAGTCGGTGCGCACGGCGATTCAATCGGTGAATGCCAACCGGCCGAAGGGCGCGCTCGAAGATGGCGACCGCCGTTGGCAGATTCTGGCCAACGATCAGGCGAAGACGGCCAAGGAGTATCTGCCCGTCATCGTCAGTTATCAGAACGGCCGGCCGGTGCGGCTTTCCGACATCGCGGACGTGGTCGACTCGGTGCAGGATCTGCGTAACGCGGGCTCAGCCAACGGTAAGCCGTCGGTGCTGCTCATCATCACGACCCAGCCGGGTGCCAACATCATCCAGACGGTCGACGGCATCAACGCGATTCTGCCGAACCTGCGTGCGTCTATTCCCGCTGCGATCAATCTCGACGTGGTGATGGACCGCACGCCGACCATTCGTGCGTCGCTGCGCGAAGTGGAGCGCACGCTGCTGATCTCCATCGCGCTCGTGATCGGGGTGGTGTTCGTCTTCCTGCGCAACTGGCGTGCGACGCTGATTCCGAGCGTGGCCGTGCCGGTCTCGCTGATCGGCACGTTTGGCGTGATGTATTTGTGCGGCTTCAGCCTCGACAATCTCTCGCTCATGGCGCTGACCGTGGCGACGGGCTTCGTGGTCGATGACGCCATCGTCGTGCTTGAGAACATCTCGCGGCATATTGAAGAAGGGCTGAGTCCCTTCGCGGCAGCGCTCAAAGGCACGCGCGAAGTGGGCTTCACGGTGCTGTCGATGAGTATTTCGCTGGTGGCCGTGTTCATCCCGCTGCTGCTCATGGGTGGGATTGTCGGGCGGCTGTTCCGCGAGTTTGCGGTCACGCTCTCGGCGGCCATCATGGTCTCGCTGGTGGTGTCGCTCACGACCACACCGATGATGTGCGCGCGTCTGCTCAAAGGGCGCGCGGCGCCGGGCGTGCCCGAAGGCGCGGCCCCGCTCGCGACCGAGCCGCCGCGCCGGCCCTCGATCTGGACACGCATGGGCAACTGGACCGAGCGCATGTTCGACGGCATGTTGCGCGAGTACGAGCGGTCGCTGTCGTGGGCGTTGCGCCACGGACCGCTGATGCTGGGGATTCTGTTCGCGACCATCGTCCTGAACGTCTGGCTCTATACGGTGGTGCCCAAGGGTTTCTTCCCGCAGCAGGACACTGGCCGGATGATCGGCTTCATTCAGGCCGATCAGGCGATCTCGTTCCAGGCGATGGAAAAGAAGCTCGCCGACTTCATCAAGATCGTGCAGGCCGACCCGGCCGTGGCGACGGTGACCGGCTTTACCGGTGGCTCGAATCGCAACGGCGGCTCGATGTTCGTCACGTTGAAGCCGTTGTCCGAGCGCAAGCTCTCGGCCGACCAGATCATTGCGCGTCTGCGGATCAAGCTGGCCAAGGAGCCGGGCGCGCAGCTCTATCTGCAATCGGTGCAGGACATCCGGGTGGGCGGGCGCTCCAGCAACGCGCAGTATCAATACACGTTGCAGGCCGACGACTTGCAGCAGTTGCGCGAGTGGGAGCCGAAGGTGCGTAACGCGCTCTCGCGACTGCCGATACTGGCCGATGTGAACACCGATCAGCAGGACAAGGGGCTGCAAACCACGCTCGACGTCGATCGCGATCAGGCGTCGCGGCTGGGCTTGTCGATGAGTCAGATCGACAACGTGCTGAACGACGCGTTCGGCCAGCGGCAGGTGTCGACCATCTACAACCCGCTCAATCAGTACAAAGTGGTGATGGAAGTCGCCCCGCAGTGGTGGCAGAGCCCCGAGTCGCTGAAAGACATCTACGTGGTGACCTCTGCGGGTGCGCAAGTGCCACTGTCGTCGTTTGCGAAATATCGGCCGACGAATACGGCGCTGGGGGTTTCGCACCAAGGGCAGTTTGCCGCGAGCACGATCTCGTTCAACCTGCCGCCGGGCGTGTCGCTCTCGCAGGGGCAGGCCGCGGTCAACGATGCGGTGGCGCGTCTGGGCATGCCGACGTCGGTGCATGGCAGTTTTCAGGGCACGGCGCAGGCGTTCCAGTCGGCGCTGTCGTCGCAGCCGTTCCTGATTCTGACGGCGTTGCTCACCGTGTATATCGTGCTGGGCGTGCTTTATGAAAGCTACATCCACCCGCTCACCATTCTGTCGACGCTGCCCTCGGCGGGCGTAGGCGCATTGCTGGCGCTGCTGCTCTTCAACACGGAGTTCAGCATCATTGCGCTCATCGGTGTGATTCTGCTGATCGGTATCGTGAAGAAGAACGCGATCATGATGATCGACTTCGCGCTCGATGCTGAGCGGCGCCAGAACATGGCGCCGCGCGATGCCATCTACCATGCCTGCGTGCTGCGTTTCCGCCCGATCATGATGACGACGATGGCGGCCATGCTCGGTGCCATTCCGCTCGCATTGGGGACGGGCGATGGCGCAGAATTGCGCCAGCCGCTGGGTATCTCGATCGTCGGCGGTCTGCTCGTGAGTCAGGTGCTCACGCTTTATACGACGCCGGTGGTGTACCTGTATCTCGACCGGGTGCGCTTGCGCTGGGCGCGCTGGCGTGCGCGCGGCCACGGCGACGTGGAGGTGGGCCATGGCTGATCGCCGCTTCAATCGACCGCTGCTTTCGCTGCGTCCGCTTCGTCCACTTCGTTCACTTCGTCCGCTTGGTTCGCTTTGCTGGCTGCCGATGCCGGCCATGGCGCGTGCCGCCGTCGCGATCTTTTCCGAATCTGACTCTCCTGTCTCGGCCGATGGGCCGACCCGTGCCATGCCTCGTACCCTGAATCGTCAAGTCAACACTGCCCGTCACCCCGCTGTGGGGCGAGCCGGTGCATCGTTGCGCACGCGCCGTACGGCTGCGTTTCTCGCCGCGAGCGCCGTGCTCTGGCTGGCGGGGTGCGCCGTCGGGCCCGACTACGTGCGCCCGGAGATGGACACCCCGGCCGCCTTCAAGGAAACCGGCGACTGGAAGCTGGCGGAGCCGAACGACGCCGCCGCCAAGGGCGAGTGGTGGACGATCTATCAGGACACGGTGCTGAACGACCTGATGGCGCAGGTCGAGGTCAACAACCAGAACATCAAGGTCGCCGAGGCCAACTACCGTCAGGCACTGGCAGTGGCCTCGCAGGCCCGCTCGGCGTTCTTCCCGACGATCGGCGCCAATTCCAGCCTGACGCGCAGCAGCTCGCGCGTGAGCAACACGGCCGTGAGCGGCTCGGGCGCGGGCGGCATTTCGAACAGCTACAGCCTGTCGGGGACGGCCAGCTGGGAGCCGGATATCTGGGGCAGCGTGCGCCGTTCGGTCGAATCGGGCGATGCTAGCGCGGCAGCGAGTGCCGCCGATCTGGCCAATGCGCGCCTGTCGGCGCAAGCGTTGCTGGCGCAGAACTACTTCGATCTGCGGGTGACCGACGCCCAGAAGGCATTGCTCGACCGGACGGTCGCGGCCTACGAGCAGACGCTCAAGCTCACGCAGAACCAATACGCGGTGGGCGTGGCGCAGCGCTCCGACGTGATTCAGGCGCAGACGCAATTGCAGTCGGCGCAGGCGTCGGCGATAGACATTGAAGTCACGCGGGCACAGCTTGAGCACGCCATCGCGCTGCTGGTCGGCAAGGCGCCGGCGGCGTTCTCGCTGACGGTGGCGCCGTTGCGGGCGGCATTGCCGAGCGTGCCGGGCGCGTTGCCGTCGCAACTGCTGGAGCGTCGTCCGGACATCGCTGCGGCCGAACGTGCAGTGGCTTCGGCCAATGCGAAGATCGGCGTGGCGAAAGCGGCGTTCTTCCCCGCGCTCTCGCTCTCGGCTTCCGGTGGTTTCCAGAGCAGCAGCTTTGCCAACTGGCTGACGCTGCCGAGCCGCTTCTGGTCGGTCGGGCCGGCACTGGCGGCGACGCTGTTCGACGGCGGTCTGCGCCGCGCACAAACCGACGCGGCCATCGCGGCGTACGACGCGCAGGTGGCGACTTATCGTCAAACGGTGCTCACGGCGTTCCAGTCGGTCGAAGACAATCTGGCGGCCTTGAACTATCTGGGCCGCGAGGCGACCGTGCAGACGCAGGCCGTACAGTCGTCGCGCGAGGCGGCACAACTCATCCTGAATCAGTACAAGGCGGGCACCGTCAGCTTCCAGAACGTGTTGACTGCGCAAGCCACTGCGTACAGCACGGAACGTACGTCGCTGACGATTCTCGGGCGGCAGTTCACGGCCAACGTGCTGCTGGTGACGGCGCTGGGCGGCGGCTGGCACGGTTTGCCACCTGAGGACGGCGGACCGGCTGCCACGGATACGCCCGACGCACCAGTGGCACCAGTGGCACCGGGCGCACCCGGTGTGGCTTCCGGCGCGTCAGCCGGCTGATTCGTACCGATGCCATCGTTGAACGCCGCGCCTAGCGCGGCGTTTTTCATTCCAGCGCGCTGCCACGTACCGTCATGTGCGGGCACCGCTGATTGCGCCGTTTCCGAGCATCTGCGGGGGCCGATCACCGATTGGCGAGTTGGTGTTTGAGCTATTTCCGAACTTCGCTCTCGGAATCATGGAAGCCGCTGCTACGAATTGTCCGAGCCGGTGTGACGCGAGTAGCACAAAGGTGGCGGCGACGGGCGTGAGGGATTTCACGTTCAAGCGAGCGCGTTCAAGCCTTTCGCATGAAGTTACCTCGCTATGAGGCAGTGGCCGGGCGTCTCGCGCGTTGACCACAGTGCGTAGCAAGGGTGCCCGAGTGAATTGTCTATGGGTGATCTCCCAGCGAGGAGGGCCGAATCGTTTTGCCAGAATGTTCCCACTTCGCTGCGATGGCAGGCACGAAGCGCCGTGCTGCCACGGCAGTTCTGCCAGATGATGAACAAAGGAGGGGGCAGCGATGACAATCAATGTCGTGGTCGCAGATGACCATCCGATTGTGCGTTACGGAATTCGCCGTTTGCTGGAAGAGCGGGAGATGATTCAACTGGTCGGGGAGGCGGCCAACTCGTCGGAGCTGGTCAGCCTGTTAGCCAAGTCGCCGTGCGACATTCTCGTGACCGATTTTTCGATGCCCGGCGGTCACTTCAAAGACGGGCTATTTCTCATCGGCTATGTTCGTCGGTACTTCCCTACCATCAAGATCATCGTCGTCACGATGCTGGAGAATCTGGCGATTCTGCGCGGTATGCTCAAGCTGGGGGTGCACTCGATCCTCTCGAAACTCGACGAGCAGAGTTCCATTGCCGACATCGTGTGCGTGGTGGCCGACGGCAGCCGCTACATTCCTGCCGGGTTGGCCACGCGATTGCACGACTCGGTCGCCGACGATGCCGAAGCCGATGCTTCGAAACTCTCGGGGCGTGAGGTGGAGGTGGTGCGGCTCTTCGTTTCGGGGCTCACGATCAGCGAAATTGCCTTCAAGCTGAGCCGCAGCGTCAAGACCGTCAGTTCACAGAAGACCAACGCGATGCGCAAGCTCGGGCTCGATCGTGACGTCGATCTCTATCACTACGCCACGCGCACCGGCATCACCTGATGCCGGCTCACATCTAAAACTTCACGCGTCATGCTTCCCGTGCCCCCCACACACCACCCTTCAGGCTCACGCGGGCAGGCGGATTCCTCGCATATCGCGCAGAATCAGCTCGCCCGCGCGGAGCATTTGCTTCAGTTGATGCACCACCTGCTTGAGTTCCTGCACATTGGCGTCGGGCGCGTCGGGCTGCTGCTCCTGCGCAACGACGAGCGCGTCGAGACGCCGCGTGTAGTCACGCATGGCCTCGCTGGCGGCCTGCGCGTCGGTCGGCACTGACGCGGCCGGGGCTGCCACCGCTTGCGACAGCAAGTCGCTGATGGCCGACACGACTTGCCCCAGTTCGCCACTCTTGTCGGCGGCAATCTGACGCGGCAACACATCCGACATGCCAGTGATGTACGACGCCATCACATGGTTCTGCACCAGCAGGTCGTTAAGCTCGCCCACGGACACCTGCTTCGACTTGGGCTCAAGCATCATCCGCTTGAAGGCCGCCCCAAAATTCCCGAACGCGATGTGCATGTCCTTGCGTGCCATGCGATAGGCAAGATCGTCGCGCTTGCCTTCGCGACCGGCGCACGACTCGAGATAGGCACGGGTCGATTGCACGGCCTGCCGGATCAGCGGCCCCATCAGGCGGTATTCCCAGTAGGGGAACAAGTAGGAGCACACCAGCGCGACGCCCGAACCGATCAACGTGTCGATGGCGCGCTCGCCCACCACCGACAACGAACCCGGCAGCAGAAAGTGGAACAGCAGCAGCACATACGACGACATGAACACCACGGACAAGCCGTAGTTGAAGAGCGAAAGACTGTTGCCCATCACCATGCAGAAGAACATCAGTGCGAACAGCACCCACGGCTTGTGCACAAACGACAGGATGACGAGCACGCTCACGCACCCCACGAGCGTGCCGGTGAGACGCTGGGCGTTTTTCTGCTTCGTCAGGCTGAAGCCGGGCTTCAAGATCACGATGATCGTGAGCAGTACCCAGTAACTGTGCGCCTGGCCCGCAAGCAGTGACCAGTTCTCGCAGATGATGAGCCCAGCCGTGATGGCGATCGTCACCCGTAGCGCGTGGCGAAAACTCGGTGACGAGAACGTGAGGTTCTTGCGCAGCAGCTTGGGCGAGAAGCTCTGCCGCGAGGTGAACCGCAACAGCGCCTGATCGATCTGCATCTCCGTGGCGGAGGCGGCCGTGGCGATATTCGTGTTGCGATGCATGCGTTCGAGCACCCGCGTGGCGCTCCACACCCGGCGGAAAGTGCTGGTCACGGCCTGATAGGCCTCGGGCGCGCGCTGCGGCAACTGCTGTTTTCGCATCAGTTCGATTTCGTACTCAATGGCACGAAATTCCGCGCGCCAGCTGCGCTGCGCCCGTGACGGCTCGTTGGTGGCAATGGCGTAGCCGATGGCATCGACCTCGACGGCGATCTTGCGAATCATGTCGCGGAAGAACACGAGCACGTCTTCATTGGCGAACTCGCGGCGCAGCATCGGGTAGTCGGTGTGCACCGACACCACGACCTCGTGCAGGTCGACGATGTTGATGAACAGATTGAACAGCATCGTGCGGCGGGGTTCCAGCTTGCCGATGCGCAGCCGGGGCAGGTTGCGCAGAATGATCTCGCGCGCGGCCTGCTGCTTCTCGACCACATTGACCTGTGCGGCGATCAACTTGCGGTAGCAATCGTCGATATCGGTCGACGAGTCGTAGAACGCCGCCTTGGCTTCGAGATACTGCGCCGTGACGAAAAAACACTCGGCGAGTGTTTGCTGTTCGATGCGAAACCACCAGACACGGCACACCACCAGACTGAAATAGGTGTACCAGAGCCCGCCGATCAACACGGCCCCGGCGTCGAGCACGGCCTGATGCCGGGTGAGATCGGCCTCGACGTTGAGCACCATCATCATCAGACAGGCAAAACTCACCAGCGAGGCGCGAAAGCCATAGACCACGAGCATCGACAGGCCGAACGTGAGAATCAGCGTGGTGAGCCAGAGCTGCCACGGCTGGGCGGCGGTCGCCATGCCGGTAATCAATACCGTCAGCGCGCCGAGCAGCGTGCAACTCAGCAGTTCGGTGTGCTTGTGACGCAGGGGGCCGTTGATGTCGACGACGCTGGCGCACAACGCCCCGGAGGCGACCTCGATGCCGAGCAGGTGCTGATCGAGCCCCCAGAACAGCACGAGCGCGGGCAAGACGACACCCACTGCCTGCCGGGTGCCGGTGAAAAAATAGTGGCTATATAAGAACTTCTTGATATCGGTCTGGTAGTCCATGCGTCGGGTGCGAGGGTTCCGCTGCAAAGCCGGCCGTGCGCGGGTAGCGCGCGGCGCAGACAGGAGTCTAGCCCAACGCCCGCGTAGCGCGAAGAGGGGATACTGCCGGTTACACGACCTGCCCGGCTGTGCTGTGACCCCGACAGGTCCGGCTTTTCGGATGGCTCCGATGGGCCTCGGCGCGGCCCTTTTGTTATGCTTGCGAACAGTCGCTCAGCCGTGGGTTTCCTTGGTCGCTTTGGCCTTTGATCCTTGATCCTTGGTCATTGCTTTATCACCCCCGGCCCTTAAGCCTTCCGTCCCATCAGGTCGCCACGCCCGCATGCTCCACTTATTCTTCTCGAACCGGTTCACTACGCTCGAAGCTGCCCTGCTGCGCGATCTCGCACAGGCGCCGGGTGACCCGATGCATTCGGAAACCATCGTCGTGCCAAGTGTGGCGGTGCGCCGCCGGCTCGAACTGGACTACGCCGACGTGTTCGGCGTGTGCGCCAACGTTCGGCTGGCCTATCTGGCGCAATGGCTGTGGGACATGGCGGGCAAGCTGCTGACGGTGCCCGAGAGTTCGCCCTTCGCGCCCGACCGGCTCGTCTGGCCGCTTTACCAGTGTCTCGCCCAGCCGTGGGTGAAGGCGTCGCCCCGGCTGGCAGGCTATTTGTCCGAGGCGGACGACGTCATGCGCTTTGAGCTGGCCGACCGGCTGGCGCACATTTACGACCAATATCTGACCTACCGGCCGAACTGGCTCGAACGCTGGCAGACGGGCGACACGATTCCGACCCATGGGGCCGCCGGCTGGGGCGATGTTCAGCGTGACGACGAAGCTTGGCAGAGCGAGTTGTGGCGGCGGGCGTTGCAGCATCTCGATATTCGCGAACGGCACCCGACGCTGCGCGCCATCGACCAGATCGAGCAACTGACGCCGCAAACGCTGCCATCGGGCTGGCCCGCGCGCGTCTCGGTGTTTGCACTCTCCTCGATGCCGCCGCTCTCGATGGTGATGCTCAAGGCGATGTCGCGCCTGATCGACGTGCATCTGTACGTGCTCAACCCGTGCGAGAGCTATTGGTTCGATATCGTGCCGCCGTCCCGGCTCTCGTATCTCAAGCGACGCGACGGAACGGCTCACCGGGAAGTCGGGCATCCGTTGCTGGCCGAGTGGGGCCGCCAGACCCAGTCGCACATCGACGCGCTCTACGCCGATCTTGCCCAGCAGGCGGTGGAAGATCGGGCGCTGTTCCAGCCGAATACCGCGCCGACACTGCTCGCTGCGCTGCAAAACGGTATTCTCACGCTCGACGATGGCCGCTACGGGGCGCCCGACGGCGTGGGCGCCGACGGCTCCGTGGAAGTGCATGTCTGTCACAGCCTCGCGCGCCAGATCGAGGTCCTTCACGACCGGTTGCTGGCCTGCTTTGACGAGATTCCGGACCTTCGGCCCGACGATGTGCTGATCACGGTGCCGGACCTCGGCAAAGCGGCGCCGCTGATCGATGCCGTGTTCGGCACGGCAACGCCCCGCATTCCGTATCTGGTGACTGGGCTGCCGCCCACGCGCACTAACCCGGTCGCCCGGGCGTTCGCGTCGATTCTGGCGTTGCCGCAACTGCGCGTGGCGGCGTCCGATCTCGTGGAACTGGCGCGCACGGAGGCGGTGGCGCAGCGCTATGACCTCGGCGGCAACGTGCTCGATTCGATTCAGAACTGGCTGCATGCGGCGGGCGCGCGCCGTGGCTGGCGCGGCGACGCATTGCTGCGCCTCGAAGCGCAGGGCGCGCAGGCAAAGGCATCGGACGTGGCGAACGGTACGCCCGCACTGGAGCGCCACACGCTGGGCGACGCGATGATGCGGCTGTTCCTCGGTTATGCGTTGCCGGACGATGCGTTGCCGGTCGACGATTGGCTGCCGATCGGAGGCATCGAAGGCGGGCGTGCGGAGTTGCTGGGGGAACTGGCGCGTCTGATCGATGATCTCGATGCCACGGCAGTCGCCCTGCAAACCGAGCGCACCGGGCTGGCATGGCGTGATCAGCTTTTGGCCATGCTGGAACAATTCTTCTCGGACGATGCGCGCTTTGCCGACGACGTGGCGGAAGTGCGCATGGCGATCGAGCAGATCGGTTCGGCGATTGCCGACGGCGCTCCGGCGGTGCAGGTGCCGGTGGAAGTTGTCGCGCGCGTGTTGGCTGATGCGCTGGACGACCCGACACGTGGCGGGGTGCCCTCGGGGCGCGTCACGTTCGCGGCAATTCCCAGCTTGCGCTCGCTGCCTTACCGGGTGGTGTGCATGCTCGGCATGGACGACGGTGTGCTGCCCGGGCGCGTGCGTGCCGATGAATTCGATTTGATGCGCGTGTTGCCGCAACGCGGTGACCGGCAGCGTCGCGACGATGAGCGCAATCTCTTTCTCGATCTGCTGCTGTGCGCGCAGGATCGATTCCTGATGACTTACACGGGACGCAGCGTGCGCGATAACGCCCCGTTGCCGCCGTCGACCGCCGTGGACGAACTGCTGGATTTCACGGGACAACTGCTGGCCCCGGCGTCGCAAGGTTTCCACGTCGATGACCAGCGCGAGGCACGCGAGCGACTCGTCGTGCTGCATCCGCTGCAACCGTTCTCGCCCGCGTATTTCGACGGGCAGCACGCGTCGCTCTATAGCTACGATGTGTCCAACGGGGAAGCCGCGCGGCAACTGGCGGCACAACTGGCGGCGCCGGTACCGGAGACGGAGGCAACGCCGTTCGTGTCCGAGGCGCTGCCAGCGGTTGCGCAAACCCACCTCACGCTGGACGACTTGCTGCGGTTCTGGCGCCATCCCGGGCGGGCGTGGTCGCGCGACCGGTTGGGGCTGTCGCTTGGCGATGTGCTCACCGAGGTCGAAGACGATGAGCCGTTCGTGCTCGACTGGGCAGGCCGCGACGCACTGGCTGCCCGGCTCCTGCCGCGTCTGTTGCGCGAGGACGGTGGCGATGCCCGGACACGAACCGACGCCATCGAGCGCATTGCGCTGGTCAGTCACGAATTGCCCGGCGGGGCGACGGGCGCTGTGTGGCGTCGACGCGAACTGGGCGGGCTTCGGGCCTTGGCGTCGCAAGTGCGCGAAGCGCAGGCGGAAGGCACGCAAGAGATCCTGACGATGCTGCCGCTCGCCCCGGCATTGCCTGCCACGTGGCAGCAGGCGACGCAGGCCGAATGGCATGGTGATGCCACATTGTCGGCACCGTGTCTGTTGCAGGGGCGGTTAGCGCCCGTGTCGCGTTACGGCCTCGTGATGTACCGCTACGGCAGCATGCGTCCGAGCGACCTGCTGGCGGCGTGGTTGTCTCACCTCGCGCTGTGCGCCCACTTGCAGCAACCGGCGCATGCGGGTCTGGACATCGCAGCACGCACGCTCTGGTACGGCGAGGACGAGACGTTCGCGCTGCGCCCGGTGGCGGATGCCGCAACGTTGCTCGGCGAGTTGGTGGCGCTATACCGGCTGGGGCAGACGCGGCCGCTGCCATTCTTCGCTCGCAGTGCATGGAAGCTCGCGAGCACCGGCAAGCGCAGCGACGCCGAAAGCCAATGGGAGGGCTCGGCGTTCGCCCGTGGCGATGCCGACGACCCGTACACCCGGCTGGTGTGGCGAGGCGTGGAAGACCCGCTGGCGGCACCTTTCGACCTGCTTGCGAATACCGTTTTTGGCCCGTTGGTCGCCCATCTCGAACTCGTGGAGGGCGCATGACGCAGCTTATCGACCTCGACGTATTCCACTGCGATCTCGATGGCGTTTGCCTGATCGAAGCGTCGGCCGGCACCGGCAAGACGTGGAACATTTGCGCCCTGTATGTGCGTCTCCTGCTCGAGAAGAGTCTTACTGTCGAGCAAATCCTCGTGGTGACGTTCACCAACGCGGCAACGGCCGAACTGCGCGAGCGTATTCGTGGACGGCTGTCGGACTTGGTCGCGGCCATCGCGCCAATGTTCGGCGAGGACGAAGCGGGCGAGGGTGAGGGCGGGGAGGGCGGGGATGACCGGGACGACGATTTCCCTGACTACGATCCTAACGCGAGTAGCGATCCGCTCTTTACCGTGATGATCGCCGGGTTGATCGAGCGCGGCGAGATGTCTGTGAAGCAGATTCGCGAGTGCCTGCAAGCGGCACTGCGCGGCTTCGATCAGGCGTCGATCCATACGATTCACGGCTTTTGCCAGCGAGCGCTTGCCGAAGTGCCGTTCGCGGCAGGCTTGCCGTTTGCCTACGAACTGGTGCCGGACGACAACGGCGTGCGTCACGATCTGGCGGTCGAATTCTGGCGTCGCGTGGTGGAGCCGCTGGCCGCGCAAGACGATGGGTTTGCCGCGTGGCTGGTCGATCGCAAACGCTCGCCGGGCACATTGACCGACCAGTTGGCACGGCGGTTGAAAAAACCGATGTCGACGCTGCGCTGGCCTGCCGCCGTGCGCGCAGAGGCCTCGACTGCCGCTGATGCGGCCCTGCTCGAAACGTATGCCATTGCCCGCGAGTGCTGGGAGGCCGAGGCGCAGGGCATTGCTGAGTTGATGGGCAAGGCGCTGCCATCGCTCAAGAAAAACATTTATCACGAGGCGTCGCTGGCGCAGGCAGTCTCCGCGTGGCAGCGGTATCTGAGCGCCGGTGACGTCGGCGCACTGCTCAACACCAAGGCGGAACTGCTCACGACGACGCGCTTGGCCAAGGACATCAAGAAAGGGGAGACGCCCCCGGATCATCGCTTCTTCGGGCTGGCCGACGTGCTGGTGAAGGCGCGCGCCGACGCCGACGAGCGCTACGCGATGGCGTGGCTTCGTATCCTGCGTGCGTGGCTGAACGAGGCCCCCGATCAACTGGCGCAGCGCAAACGCGAACTCCGCGTCGTGTCGTTCGACGATTTGCTGGGCAACATCGCGCGCGCGTTGACGCAGCATCCCGATCTGGCCGACGCCCTGCGCACGCGCTACCCGTGCGCACTGATCGACGAGTTTCAGGATACTGACCCGCTGCAATTCGCCATCTTCAATGCGGTGTACCGCGCGGGTTCGGCGCTGACGGACGGGAACGCCGTCGATGGCCGCGATGGGGGTGAAGTCAGTAACGAAGGCGACGCCACTGGACGCGTGAAGAGCGGTCCGATGTTTATGGTGGGCGATCCGAAGCAGGCCATCTACAGCTTCCGTGCGGCGGATCTGCACACGTATCTGGCCGCTCGTGAGAATGCCGATGCGGCATACACGCTTGCGGTCAATCAACGCTCGACGCCCGCGATCATTCAAGCGGGGAATCGCCTGTTTGGGGCCAATGAGCGCGCGTTTGTGCTCGACGGTCTGGTGTATCCACCCGTGCGCCCGGGGCAGCGCGCGCGCCCGCCGTTGTCCGACGCGCGCACCGTCGCAGACTTCACGGTCTGGTGGTTGCCGGAAGGCGAGGGCAGCGAGCAAGGCAAAGGGGACGGACCGCTCTCCAAGGATGAGGCCCAGCAAGCGTGCGCACGTGCTACTGCGGCAGAAGTCGCGCGGTTGCTCTGCGGCGCGTCGCGAGGCGATGTCCTGATCGGTGAGCGCGCGCTGGCGCCGGGCGATATTGCCGTCATCGTGCAAACCCATCGGCAGGGTGCGCTGATGAAGGCCATGCTCGCCGAGCATGCGGTGGGCAGCGTCGAACTCACGCAAGACTCGGTGTTTGCCAGCGATGAGGCTGAAACGCTATTGCGTGTATTGCGTGCCGTCGAATCACCGGGTGACGTGCGTGCGTTGCGGGCTGCGCTCGCGACTGAATTGTTCGGACTGGATGCCTCGGCGTTGTTCCGGATGCAGACGAGCGAAGCGTCCGACGCCGAGGCGATTGCATGGATCGAGCGGCTGCAACGCTACCGGCAGTTGTGGATCGAGCGAGGCTTCTCCGCCATGTGGCGCACGCTCATGCGCGAGTTGGGGCTGGCGGCGCGTCTGGTTGCGCAGGCAGGCGGCGAGCGGCGGCTCACCAACTTCATGCACCTAGCTGAGTTGGCGCAAGCCCGTTGGGCCGAGCAACCGGGCATGCCGGCACTGCTGCGCTGGCTCGCGTCGCAACGTAATGCCAGCGGCGGTGAAGACGCGCAGTTGCGTCTCGAGTCCGATCAGAATCTCGTGCAGATCGTGACGGTCCACAAGTCGAAGGGGCTGGAATACGGCGTCGTGTTTTGTCCGTTCCTGTGGGATGGCGCCGTGCGTGACAGCGGCAGCCTCGACGGTCTGGAGTATCACGACGGGCCGAACGCAGTCATCGACTTTACCGAGGCGGGCGCGAAAGGTTCGCCTGCGCACGGTGCGCTGCGCCGCGAGCAGTCGGCCGAACAGGCGCGGCTGTTGTACGTTGCGCTGACCCGCGCGGTCTACCGTTGCTATCTTGCTGCGGGAATCTACACGTCGCGCCGCAGCGTGAAAGAGGCCTGCGGCGGCATGCTCAACTGGCTGGCCGCCGGGCAGGGGACTGCCTTCGACGACTGGATTTCGCCAAGCGTCGACGCCGACGCCCGCGTCGACGCAATTCGTACCGCATGGAAGGCGCTCGCCGGTGGCCCCGTTAACGTGATTCCCTTGCCGGTGGGCGACGCCTTGGTGAACGGGGAGCGTATCGGACACGATGCGCCGCCCGAACTCTCCACTCGCACGAGCACGCGCGCGTTGCGCGAGGTGTGGCGCATTGGGAGCTTCTCCGGTCTGCTGGCCGGCATGCATGCCGGGCCGCAGTTGGGTGGCGGGCAACTGAGTGCGCCTGAGCGCACGCGTCCGGACTACGACGCGCAAGCCAATGCGGGGCCGACGTTCGCCTTGCCGCCCGAAGGCGACGACACTTGGCCGCCCCCCGACGACATTTTGCGATTTCCACGCGGCCCGGCAGCGGGCGAGAGCTTGCACCGTGTGTTCGAACTGGCCGATTTCACCGCGCGCGGCCAATGGCCGCAGGCGGTCACACGTGCCTTGCGCGAGCGTCCGCCAGGACGCGGGGCGGAACAGAACGACTTGTGGCGCGCCATGATGATGAGCATGCTGGGCGACACGTTGAATACCCCGCTGCGACCCGGCTTGCATCTCTCGGATGTGGCCATGACCGAGCGGCTTACGGAAATGGAGTTCACGTACCCGGCCGACGCCGTGTCGCTCGATGCGCTGCGTGGTTTGCTGCGGCAGTTCGGTTATCCGGATCTGCCGCTCGATGCCACGGTGCTGCGCGGCTATCTCAAAGGCTTCATCGATCTGGTGTTCCGCCACGGCAAGCAGTGGTGGATTCTCGATTGGAAGTCCAACTATCTGGGCACGGCTCCCGAGAACTACGGACCAGACGGCCTGCGCGAGGCGATGGCGGAACACGGTTACCACTTGCAATACCTGCTCTACACGCTGGCGCTGCATCGCTATTTGCGACGCCGTCTGCCCGACTACGATTACGACCGCGATATGGCGGGAAGTCTCTATCTCTTCGTGCGTGGCGTGCGTCCCGACTGGGCCGAGGCCAACCGGCTGGAAGACCATGTGCCGGGCGTCTATTTCGACAAGCCGGCGCGCGAGATGGTCGATGCCCTTGATCGGCTGTTTGCCGCTGGCGAGAACGTGGCGCTCGCCGAGGCATTGGCGCTCGATGGCCGCGACGGTGAATTTGGCGGGGATGGCGATGATCCCGATGCTGCGAGCGATACCGAGGGGGGCCGCGCATGAGTGAGGTCCTCAACCTGAACGACCCCGCCGGGTCCGCGCAAGCCGACACCGGCGTGGTAAGACTCGCGCAGGGTTTCGCCCGTCGCATGACGATGCTCGCACGCGGGCGCGGCGCGAACGAGTCGACGTGCCGCTACGTCTGGCGCGCGGCACTGGCCGTGAGTCTGGCGACCGCCGAAGGGCATGTCTGTGTGCCGCTCGACAATTTTCTCGATGCCCAGGCCAGCGGTGAGTTGTTCCCCGACGATTCGCCATCACTGTCGGTGTGGCGCGACGCCCTTTTTGCCAGCGGCCTATGCGCGCCGGCCAATCTTGCCGCCGTGCTGGCCAGCGACGCGCAGTCCGACGCGTGGCCGCTGTTGCTCGACGAACAAGACCGCCTCTATCTGGCGCGTTACTACGTGTACGAAGCGCGCCTCGCGGCGGCGCTTGGCCGCAAGCTGGCCACGTCGGAGACGACAGAAGTGACGGCGCAGGATCGCGAACGGTTGCGCAAGTATTTCGGTGAGGGCGTGCTTGCCTCATCCACTGCTTCCGATGGCCAGCCCGAACCGAACTGGCAGATGGCGGCAGCCGCTTTGGCGCTGCAACGCTCGCTGGTAGTGCTCAGCGGCGGACCGGGCACCGGCAAGACGACAACCGTGGTGGGTCTGCTCGCGTGTCTGCTCGAACGCGACGCCAATCTTCGGGTGGCGCTGGCGGCCCCCACGGGCAAAGCGGCGCAACGGATGCAGGAAGCGCTTACTGCCCGTCAGGATCTGCCTGAAGCTGTCCGGCAAGCCTTGCCGGAGGCGGCGCTGACGCTCCACCGCCTGCTGGGGGTGCTGCCCGAATCGGCAGAGCAGGTCGGTCGGCGCTTTCGCCATCACGCGGGCAACCCGCTGCCTTACGACCTGATCGTTGTTGATGAAGCCTCGATGATCGATTTGTCGATGGCCACGCAGTTGCTGGAAGCGGTGCCTGAGGGCGCGCGATTGATTCTGCTGGGCGACAAGGACCAACTGGCCGCCGTGGAAGCTGGTGCGGTGTTCGGTGAGCTGAGTGCCAAACGCGCGTTTTCCGTCGATATGCGAGGGCGGTTGTTGCAGGCGCTGGATTGGCCGAAGGGATCGCCGCCCGCACACGGACCGCTCGCGCCAAACGCCCCGGCCGGAGTGTCGCGCGGGTTGGAGGATGCCGTGGTCTGGCTCGAACGGACTTACCGTTTCGGTGAAAACTCGGCGATCGGTCGACTGGCAACGGCAATCAAGACGGGGCGTGTGGCCGACGCACGCAAGGAGTTCACGACGGAAAGTGCAGAGCGCGTACTGGCATCGGGGCATGGGCGTGCGTCGATGACGTCGCCGTCCCTAGCGGCGTCCGCGCAGGCGTCTGCATCGGTATCGGCGGCAGCCTCCGACCGTGTCAGTCTCAGTGAAGACGGCGGCGTGCAGCTTTCTGCCGCCAATCTCAATGCGCTGGCGGACGGGTATGGGGCTTACCTCGACGCATTGACCGATGCGGTGACGCTTATCGGTCAACTCGGCGATCCGGGGGCCGCGACGGCAGGTGACATTGCGATGGTGGCGCAGCCGGTGTTCGCGGCTTTCGGTCAGTTCCGGGTGTTGTGTGCGACACGAGGTGGACGCCGTGGCGTGGAGTTCCTTGGCGCGCAACTCACCGCATTGCTGGCGCGTCGCGCGGGGGTTGCACTCAATGCTGGCGGCGGCGCTTGGTTCGCGGGACGCCCGGTGCTCGTGACGCAGAACGAGTACGCGCTGAATCTGTTCAATGGCGATATCGGTATCGCGCTGCCGCTCGGGCCGGGCGGCGCGTTGCGCGTGGCGTTTGCCACCCCGGATGGCGGGTACCGGTTGTACTCGCCGGCGAGCTTACCGGCACACGAGACGGCGTTCGCGATGACGATCCACAAGTCGCAGGGATCGGAGTTTGAGCGCGTCGCCATCGTGCTGCCCGAGCAGTCGAGCCGAGTGTTGTCGCGCGAGTTGATCTACACGGGCGTGACCCGTGCTCGCCGTCAGGCGTGGCTGTATGCGCCGTGGCAGGTCATTGCGTCGGCGATTCTGCGTCCGACGCAGCGAGACGGTGGATTGACCGATCGGTTGGCGCAGGTCATCGAGGCGACGCCTTCGTGACCCGCACCCGTCAGGAAGTCGGCGTCTGTGTCTGAGACTGGGCCAGCTTCTGCGCTGCGATGGCGGCTTCGGCAACTGCGCCCATTCGTGTGACGAGCAACTGGTCGATCTTGTAGTTGTCGATGTCGACCACTTCGAACTTGTAGCCCATGGCTTCGGTCGCTTCCGACTTCTTCGGAATGCGCTTGAGCTGATAGATCATGAAGCCGGCGATGGTCTCGTACTCGCCCTCGCCGGGCAGCTCGTCGATGTCGAGCGCCTTCTTCACGTCTTCGACCGAGGTCACGCCGTCGACCAGCCATGAGTGCTCGTCGCGCTGCACGATCTGGTCTTCATCGGCCGGGTGAACCACGTCGCCCATGAGCGCGCCCACGATGTCGTTGAGCGTGACCACACCCACCACCATGCCGTACTCGTTGATGATGACGGCGAAGCTTTCGCGGGTTTCCTTGAAGCGAGCCAGCGCTTCCGAGAGGTTGAGCGTGTCGGGAATGACGAGCAGCTTCTTCGCGTAGAGACGGTCAAGGTTGCGAATCACGCTCGACAGGTCTTCGCTGGCAATGCGCTGGAGCAAGTCTTTCGAGTCGACGTAGCCGAGCACGTTGTCGATTTCGCCACGGCACACCAGATACTTCGAATGCGGGCTTTCGATGATCTTGTGACGGATGCTGCGCTCTTCCTCGGCGATGGTGAAGTACACCACATCATCGCGAAACGTCATGACAGAGCCGACCGTGCGCGACTCCAGTTCGAACACGTTTTCGATCAGATGCAGTTCCTGCTTGCGCAGCACGCCTGCCTCGGCGCCCGCGCCGACCATGGCGGCAATGTCTTCGGACGTGATGTTCTCGATGGCATGCGTGGGCAGCTTGAAGATGCGCAGAAACATGTTCGCGATGCCGTTGAAGATGAACACCAGCGGGCGCAGCACCTTCAGACAGAGCAGCATCGGGTCGATGATCGACATCGCCACGCGCTCGGGGTTGACCATGGCGAGCCGCTTCGGAATCAGATCGGCAAACTGAATGAACGCGATGGTGATGAACAGGAACGAGCCGATACCGGCCAGCCGCAGTGCCATGGCCTGATCGGTGAACGACGAGAGCCAGTCGAACAGATAGCCGGTCAGAAAGCTCTCGCCGAGCACACCGCCGAGCACGGCGACGGCGTTCACGCCGATCTGCACGACGGTGAAGAAGTTGCCGGGCTGCTCCTTGAGCGCGAGCACTTTGATGGCCTGCTGGTCGCCCTTTTCCATGAGCACCTGAAGCTTGGTGCGCTTGGCAGCGGTCAGTGAAATCTCAGCGGCGGAAAAGAATGCGCTCGCCAGAACCAGCAGCAAGATACTGAAAAGAAAGCCGTAACCACTCATATTGTTGTCACCTGTAAGTACAAAGTCAGGCGCACAGCAGCGACGGGAGCAAGGCGGTGACACCCCAAGACAGGGCGAAACCGGTTGCGCGGAGACATTTCGAAACAAGGCCGGGTGGCCATCATTTTGAGATGCCTTCGGGCTGGGGTGCGGAAAGCGCGTCCTCGGAGCGTTCGCGTGTGGGGCGAATCCACGGGGGCGCAGCAGCCGCGTCGGCTGTGCCGCTGACCGATAGCATGCCATAAGTCCATGTCGCCCCGACAGCGGCATCCCGGCAACGTTCGCGTGGCGCGACGGACGTTCACTGTCTCCTACTGGGCGGTGGCTTGCGCGAGCGGGGAGTGGGCGTGCGCAGAACCGACAGTGATACCCATGCCTGTCGGGCATCGTGAACGCCGCTTCGACACCTTGTCGGGGCCGTGGCCGATGGCCACGCTCACCGCACTGACGGAGGACTTCACGATGAATGGCTTGCAACCGCTTTTTGCCGGGCTGCATGGACTGGCCACACATTCACTGCCACAAGCACTGCTCGCGAACAGCCTGATCCGAAACACGCTGCATGCGCCCAATGACGACTTTCCGCTACAAGCTGCCGAGAACGGTGTCAGCGGCGGTGTCGAGAGCGCCCGGGAAGGGCACCCGGCAGAGTCGATTCGCGCCAGCGCGCCACCGGCATCGCTGGTGTTGCTGGCAAATGCCATGCGGGAGGATCTTCGCGAGGTCGCTGCGACATCCGGCGCCCCGCTGAAACCGAATGGCGACCCGCTCGATGCGGCGATGTCGGCTGCGTTTGCCGATCGCCTTGCCGGTGCGGGGGACGCCTTCGCAGCATTGCCCAAAACGAATGGCACCCAGCGCGCAGCGCCGGTCCTGTGCGCGTCGGCGCTGCAAACGTTGTATGTCTGTGCGGGACCGGCAGGATTTGCCGCCACCCCGGGCACCGCTGGTCAAATGAATCACCCGGTGATCATGCCGGTCGCCAGCAGCGAGCGCGCGCAGATTTGCAACGAGGTCGTGAGCAGTTCGCTGCTGGGCACGGATGGGCGTAACAGCACGTCGGCCTATGAGGTAGTTCGCTCCGATGTCGCGAAATCGGTGGGCGATACTGCACGTCGGTGGACCGGTAAGCCGGATCTGGTGGGTAAGAAGGAGTGGGCGCAGGTGTGTCGCGTGCGAGACCCTGTAAGCACCTTCATCAAACAGATCAACCAGCACCTGCATGCGGGCCGCCGCCCGCTCCCGCAGCAAGACGCGACCGACTGGATGCTGCGCGTTGCGCTCTCCACCGGCTCGCCGATGCAGCAGGCGATGGCACGCAACGATCTTCCCGCGACCCTCGCCGTGTGTTCCAACGACTGGGCAAAACTGGCACTGGGCATCGAACAGCTGGGTGACGGTCACTGGGGCATGCGGCACGCAGACGTCATGCAGGCGGCCCGGTTGCCGTTGACCGATACACAGTCATTCACCGCGCTGGCGACATCGATGCACACGTCGTTGCGTCCGCACGAAGCGTGCCGGAGACTGCGCAACGACATGACGGCGCTGAATGTGGCGACGATCAAGGCGTTTGCTCCGAATGGTGCGGGGAGAACTACGACTATTCCGATGTCTGAGGCGTAACTGACGAAAGAGCGATAAAAAACGCGCCCGGGAGTGATCCCGGGCGCGTTTTTCTTTGGCAAATCCACTGCCGATCGGCCGATCGGCCGATTGTCCGCTACTCAGCAGTGCCGCCACGCAGCATCATTCAGCGCATCGCTCAGGTGCGTTGATAAATCTCGGCACCCTTCTTCACGAATTCGACCGCTTTGACTTCCATACCTTGCTTGAGCGCGGCTTCTTCCGTGAGGCCTTGCTTGGCGGCGTAGTCGCGCACGTCCTGCGTGATCTTCATCGAGCAGAAGTGCGGGCCGCACATCGAGCAGAAGTGAGCCACCTTGGCCGAATCTTTCGGCAGCGTCTCGTCGTGGAATTCGCGCGCCTTGTCCGGATCGAGACCGAGGTTGAACTGGTCTTCCCAGCGGAACTCGAAGCGTGCCTTCGACAGAGCGTTGTCGCGAATCTGCGAGCCCGGGTGACCCTTGGCCAGATCGGCCGCGTGCGCTGCGAGCTTGTACGTGATGATGCCTTCCTTCACGTCGTCCTTGTTCGGCAGACCCAGGTGTTCCTTCGGCGTGACGTAGCACAGCATGGCCGTGCCGTACCAGCCGATGGTCGCCGCACCGATGCCCGACGTGATGTGGTCGTAGCCGGGGGCGATGTCCGTCGTCAGCGGTCCGAGCGTGTAGAACGGAGCTTCGTCGCAGTACTCGAGCTGGAGATCCATGTTCTCCTTGATGAGCTGCATCGGCACGTGACCCGGGCCTTCGATCATCACCTGCACGTCATGCTTCCACGCAATTTGCGTGAGTTCGCCGAGCGTCTTCAGTTCCGAGAGCTGGGCTTCGTCGTTGGCGTCGTAAATCGAGCCCGGACGCAGGCCATCGCCCAGCGAGAAGGCCACGTCATAGGCCTTCATGATTTCGCAAATCTCTTCGAAGTGCGTGTACAGGAAGCTTTCCTTGTGGTGCGCGAGGCACCACTTGGCCATGATCGAACCGCCGCGGCTCACGATACCCGTCATGCGGTTGGCGGTCATCGGCACGTAGGCGAGACGCACACCCGCGTGGATCGTGAAGTAGTCGACGCCTTGCTCGGCCTGCTCGATGAGCGTGTCGCGGAACATTTCCCACGTCAGGTCTTCGGCCTTGCCGTTGACCTTTTCGAGCGCCTGATAGATCGGCACCGTGCCGATCGGCACCGGGCTGTTACGCAGAATCCACTCACGCGTTTCGTGGATGTGCTTGCCGGTCGACAGATCCATGACCGTGTCGCCGCCCCAGCGGATAGCCCACGTCATCTTGTCGACTTCTTCGCCGATCGACGACGTCACGGCCGAGTTGCCGATGTTCGCGTTGATCTTCACGAGGAAGTTGCGGCCGATGATCATCGGCTCCGATTCCGGGTGGTTGATGTTGTTCGGGATGATGGCGCGGCCGCGGGCGATTTCGCTGCGCACGAATTCCGGCGTGATCTCGGCGGGCAGGCTGGCGCCGAAATGCTGACCCGGGTGCTGGCGCGAGAGCAGCTTGGCAAGGCGCTCGCCCTGCGGGCCGGCGTTGCGCACGCTCTCGATGTATTCCTGACGGCGCAGGTTTTCGCGAATGGCGATGTATTCCATCTCGGGCGTGATGATGCCCTGACGTGCGTAGTGCATCTGCGTCACGTTCTTGCCGGCCTTGGCGCGGCGCGGCGTGCGGTGCAGGCCCGGGAAACGCAGGTCGGTCGTCGCCGAGTCGTCGGCACGCTCGCGGCCATACGCCGACGAAAGCCCCGGCAGCGCTTCGGTGTCGCCGCGCTCTTCGATCCAGGCGGCACGCACGGCGGGCAGGCCCGAGCGGATGTCGATCTTGGCGTCCGGATCGGTGTACGGACCCGACGTGTCGTAGACGAAAATCGGCGGGTTCTTTTCACCGCCGAAGCTCGTGGGCGTGTCGGATTGCGAGATTTCACGCATCGGAACACGCAGGTCCGGGCGCGAACCGTTCACATAGATCTTGCGGGAATTGGGCAGCGGTGCGATCGCGGCTTCGTCCACGCGCGCGTTGGCTGAGAGGAACTTCGGATTGGCGTTCATGCAATGTCTCCTGGCGGGGCACGTGTTGACGCCGACAAATTCGGCGCAAAGCGGCTCAGGAGCATGAACGGGGGCGAGTGACTTCTACGCTCCCTGCGCTGGCATTATCCAGATCAGGTTCTAAGGGTATTTCTCACCCACAACTCACGTTGCAGGACCCCTGCGCTAGCTTTGCGGCAACGATACACCGACATGACACGCAAACACAAGCGCGATATGTCCCGAAAACCATCCGAAAATTGTTCCGATGCGACAACGGAAAAATGCTGCGCTGCGTCATCCGCGATGCGATTTTTCATCGTCGTCGAAGGCGAGGGAGACACGTTTGGCGACATCGCTTGCGCTCGTTTGCGGCACATTCGTGAAGCTCATCACGAGGGCGGGTGGTAACTGCCGCTCGATACGGAAGTAGGACAGCGCCCCCGGCGCCAGCCCGTGAACATGGGCGGCACGGCACACCGCACGATCGTCGCGATGCGGCTCGATCCAGCCCAGCAAATGCATACCGCCCGCCTGTTGCGCGAGTTCGATACGCCCGGGAAGATGCTGCCGCAACGCGTCGGCCAGTGCCGTCCGGCGCTCACCGTAAAGCTGACGCATACGACGAATGTGGCGGCTGAAATGGCCTTCCGTGATGAAGTCTGTGACGGTCGCCTGTTCGATCCAGCCGTGCACGGGTGAGAGCAGCGCGGTGGCTGCCGTGAAGTCGTCGCATAACGCGGGCGGCACGACGAGATAGCCAAGCCGCAGGCCGGGAAACAGCACTTTGCCGAACGATCCCGCGTAAAGCACGCGCTCGCCACCGTCCAGACTCTTCAAGGCGGGCAACGGCGCACCGGTATAGCGGAATTCGCTGTCGTAGTCGTCTTCGACGATCCATGCCTGATTGGCCTGCGCCCAGTTGAGCAAGGCGAGACGGCGTTCCAGCGGCAACGCTACCGACAGCGGCGACTGGTGCGAGGGCGTAATTACCGCGAGGCGCGCGTGGCGGGCACGGCGTTCACCCTCGGCGACGTCGAGCCCGTCGCTGTCGACGGGCACGGGCACCAGGGTGGCCTTCACCATCCGCAAGGCTTCGTGTGCCCGGAAATAGCCGGGGTCTTCGCACCAGACGGCGTCGCCCGGCTGCAACAGCAGGCGGGCGATCAGTGCCAGCGCGCCCTGAAAGCCCGTGGTGACGATGACCTGCGCCGGGTCGCAGTGAATGCCACGCGCAATGGCCAGATACCCGGCAATAGCCTCGCGCAGGGGTGCCAGACCGGCGGCGTCCTGATAGCTGAGCGCGTCGGCTGGCAAGTGGCGGGCATGGCGTGCCGCGAGGCGCGCCCACAACTTGCGGGGGAATTCGTCGAATGCCGGCATGCCGTTCTGTAACGGCAATGGGGTGCCGTGCGCGCTGAGCGGCACGTAACTCGGGTTTTCGATGCGATGGTTCCGGCGCGGCGCGCGAGGGCTACCGATGGCGGGTGGCTCATCAGGGTTCAGGCGGGCGGTTTTTTCGTCGCCGATGCGGCCATGACCGGTATCGCGAGGCAAGACTTTCGCCGCCGCGTCGAGTCGCGTGCCGCTCAAGTGCGGGTTCACGCGGCTGCCGGCGGCACCGCGTCCGATCACGAAGCCCTCGGCTACCAGCCGCTCGTAGGCGGCTTCGACGGTGCCGCGTGCGACGCCGAGCTCACTGGCCAAGGCGCGCGTGGATGGCAGCCGCGACGAGGGCGCGAGCTTGCCCGAGAGAATGCCCTCGCGAATACGCTCATACAGCGCACGGTAGGTCGGCATGCCGGTGGCTTGGGCGGCGTCGGCAAGGCGCAGGGCGCTGAGGTCTGAGGTGTCGCGCATAGGGACGGTCTCCGGCGTCTTTTTGGCCTACCGATTCTATTCGGTTTTGGCTCTTTCGAAGCAGGCCAAGAGCCCGTATCGTTACATCCATCGACTGACTTCCCGACACTCAACGGAGACTTAAAAAATGCAACGTCTGAACTACATCAAAGCCTCGCCGCGTGCCTACGAACACATGGCAGCCCTGAGCGGCTACTTCCATGACTGCGGCCTGCCCGATGGCCTGCTGGAGTTGGTGTGGCTGCGCGCCTCGCAACTCAACGGCTGCGCATTCTGCATCGACATGCACGTGGCCGACGCGCTGAAGGTCGGCATCGAAGCCCGCCGCCTGCACCTGCTCGATGCGTGGCGCGAGACCGAGCTGTACTCGCCGTCGGAGCGCGCCGCACTGGCGTGGACCGAAGCCGTGACCAACGTGCAGGACGGCCATGTGCCGGATGCCGTCTTTGCCGACCTGCGCGAGCACTTCGACGACAAGCAGATCGCCGACCTGACGTTCGCGGTGAGCACCATCAACGCATGGAACCGTCTGGCGATCTCGTTCCGCTCGGCACTGCCGAAGACGCCGACGGGCGTGCGCTAAATCGCATCGGGTTGCGCCAACGCGTGCGGATCACGCTACTCCGCGATCCGCACTTCCCGCTGAAACTCGCGGGGCATCAGCCGTAACGCGTCGCGGAAGAACCTGCGATCGGGCGGCGGCAGCATCGGCAGCACGCGCCCGAGCGATTGCGCGGCGTGGGTGGCCTGAGGCGAGTCGCCGTCCTGATGCAGCGCAAACCACAGCATCTCGAACCACAGGTTGGCGAGCTGCAACGGCTCGAAGCGCACGCGCCCATCTTCGTGGTCGGCCAGTGTCGTCGCCACCACATCCGTCCATTTCGAAAAGCCCTTGGCGCGCGAGAACGGCGCGCCGAACGGTTGCACGGCATCGAGAAAGGCGTCCACCGCCAGCGGTGTGCTCGCGCGCAGCGTCGCCAGATCGGGGTCGCGCCGCACGGGCACGGCACCGCGCGCGATGCGCAGCAGGAACACCGTGTTCCAGACGGAATTCCCGCCCACACCGAAGCGGTCGCAAATCCATTCCGACAAGCCGATCCAGCGCAATGCCTGCCGCTGCACGTCGCTCACGGCGAGGCGCCGGGCCGGGTCGATCAGCGAGTCTTGCCAGAACAACCACAGCGAGAGCCCGATATTCGCGGCGACGTGCTGGGCCAGTTCGATGGAATCGGCTTCGAACGCCGCTTGCAGGGCGTCGGAGAACGCGGCGAGGGCGTCGGCCGCCGATTGCGCGCGCGCGGGCTGCGGCCCGGGACGTGCGGCGTGTGTCTTGTACAGCAGCGCCTGCAAGTTGCGCGTTTCGAAACGAATCCGTGGGTTGTAGACGAGGCATGGTGCGAGCGAAGCATCGTCGCTAATGCGCTGCAAATGCGCGAAGGCACCCGCTTCGTCACGTAAGGCATACGCCTGCCACGCCTGCACGATCCAGTGCATCGCGCGCAAGGTGGGCGAGGCATTCTGCGTGGGCTGATTCGCGCCGAACGTCTCGGCCAATGCCGTGAGCGTGCGTTTCGCGCGTGCCACGTCGCCCATGCGGCGCCAGACGATGGTCTCTGCCAGCAGGGCAATGCCGCGCTGCACGTCGTCGACCGCGCAGACTTGCGCAGCATGAAACGACGGAATGGCGCCGGTGCGCTGCGTGCGGGTGCGCCCTTGCGGCGCAGGGTCGGACGGCGCGAAGAAAATGCCGTCCTGCATGTCGCGTTTGCCGAGCGTGACGTGATGCCAGAACGCAATGTCCTGCATGACGTAGTCGAGCGCCGGGGTGTCGAGCGTGGGCGGCGCATCCGGCGAAAGGCCGAGAAACGTGGCAAGCGTGCGCCGTTCGTCGGTGGGCACGGTGCCGCCAATCGTGACGACGATTCGCTCGAGTTCGTGGCTGGGCAGCCAGAACGGCCCTTTGCCGCGTCCGCGCGTGGGTAGCAGGCGCGCGTCGGCTTGGTGGTCGTCACCCCAGCCGGCACTGACGCCCCATTCGGCGAAGTCGGCGAACGCCCGGCTTACCAGCATGCGCAGGTCGCCTGCCTGAGCGAAGCGCGATTTGAGCGCGGCAAGCGGTACGGACGCCGTCTCGAAGCGCGCCGCGTAATACAGACGCATCAACAGCCAAAGACTCTGATACCGCACCGGTTGATCGCCGACGTGCTGCGGTGCATCGAGGCGGATGACGAGCGGGGATGAAGGCGCGGACGCGCCGGTCGGCATGGGGGCGTGAGGTGGGCGAACACGATCGTCAGGCATGGCGACGCACGGGAAAGTAGCGGTGAACGAGGGAACAACTACCGGCAGGATCCGCCGATTTCGTGGCAATGATACGGCGGTTACATCGGTTACGGCACTGTGACTTTCCACGTGTCGAAACACCTCCTATTCTGCAAGCGCTTTCGGAAGCAAGCGCCCGGCCAGCGCTTCGAGATTCACGACACTCGTTGCATCCACCCACTGACATCAGGACTCCAAAATGATGATGCTTTCTCGCTGGCGTCGTAGCGCCGTTGTGCTGCGAATCGCCGCTGCACTGTTATCCCCGTTGGCGGTTGCGATACCGGCGCATGCGGACGCTATTGCCAATGCCGCTAATGCCGTAGCGCCGAAAATCGTGGAGCGGGCCGACTGGGGCAAGTACTTCGACGCCGAAGGCGCGAAGGGCACGATCATCGTGCTCGACGGCCGCACCGGGGGCTATCAGGCCTATGACAGCACTCGCGCGAATCAGCGCATGTCGCCAGCTTCAACGTACAAGATATTCAACAGTTTGCTGGCGCTGGAGTCTGGCGCACTCGACAACGAGCGCGAAATCATTCCTTGGGATGGCAAGCCACGTAGCATGAAGCGCTGGAACGCAGCAATGAATCTGCGCGATGCGTTCCGGGTGTCGTGTCTGCCGTGCTATCAGGTTGTGTCGCGCAAGATTGCGCGGACCTATGCGCAGGGCAAGCTCGATGCGGTGGGCTATGGCAATCACACCATCGGGTCCGCAGCGGATGCGTATTGGGTCGACAACAGCCTGCAAATTTCAGCGCGTGAGCAGGTGGTGTTTCTGCAACGGCTGGCGCGCGGGCAGTTGCCGTTCTCGGCGCGCACGCAGGACATCGTGCGGCAGATTTCGATTGCCGAAGCGAACATGGACTACGTCCTGCACGGCAAGACCGGCTGGTATGTCGATGGCAAGCACGACATTGGCTGGTGGGTCGGTTGGATCGAACGGGACGGCAATATCACCACGGTTGCGCTGAACATGGACATGCGCAGCGACGCCGACGCGCCCAAGCGTGCCCGGATTGCCCGTGCGGTGTTGAAGGATCTGAAGTTGATCTGAAGTTGATCTGAGGTTGCTGAGATTGGCTTGATGCGGACCACAGACCGGCCGTGGGCGGGTCTGTGGTCAATCGGGGAAGGTGCTGCCGCTTACAGCGTGCGACCGTGTTTGAGTGCCGACGCGATTTCCGTCACATGACGGCCTTGCGTTTTCGCGATCTTCAACTCGTTCGCGCTGGGATGGCGCGAGCCGTCGGCGCCTGCGAGCGTTGTGGCGCCGTAGGGCGTGCCGCCGGTGATTTCCTGCATATTGGTCAGGCCCGGTTCGGTATAGGGCACGCCAACGATCACCATGCCCTGATGCAGCAACGTGGTGTGAAAGCTGGTGATCGTCGTTTCCTGCCCGCCGTGCTGCGTGCCGGTGCTGGCGAACACGCTGCCGACTTTGCCGACCAGCGCGCCCTTGGCCCAGAGACCGCCGGTCTGGTCGAGGAAGTTGCGCATCTGCGCGGTCATGTTGCCGAAGCGCGTGGGCGTGCCGAAGATGATCGCGTCGTAATCGGCCAGTTGTTCGACGCGCGCGACCGGCACATGCGCGAACGCGGCGCGTGCCGCCTTCGCACCGCTTTTTTCGAGAACTTCGTCGGGAACCAGTTCGGGCACTTGCATCAGTGTTACGTCAGCGCCGGCGACGCTGCGTGCACCTTCGACGACGGCTTCAGCCATCGTGTAGATGTGCCCGTACATGCTGTAGAACACCACCAGGATCTTGGCGTTGGCCATGGAAAACTCCTAAGGGTCTAGAGGGGCAAGCGCCGTGACACGCCCGTCATGGCGGTACGGCGCGAGCCGTTCCATGATAGTCGACGCTCATGACGAAACGACCGGCAGACTAACGCAGTCGCGACCCAATCAGACAGCCGAGCGCGAGGGCAGCCATCAACACCGCAACGCTGGCCGACAAGCCGCCCGCGAGTGCGAGTCCGGTCGCGGCCAGGCCGTGCGCCATCACGGCGGCGGGCACCAGCAGCATGGCCGTCACCACACTCCAACGCATAACGTAGCGCCACATGAAGCGGCTCACGACCTGCATGCGCGCGTCGAGTTGATGCCGCTGCCAGAACGACAGATCGGCAGCCGCGTGAAAGAGCCACAGCGGGCTGAAGTATTTGATGAACAAGTCCATGACGCCGTACCGGAAACACAATGCCCGCAGGGTGCGGGCATGGCGTCGAGGCATGGTGGGGTGAGAACCGGATGAGTGCTCACGCGACAGTCAGGCGCTTGGGGAGTCGACGCACGCCGATTGTAGCAGGTGCTCACTTACATTTCGCGCGAGAAAGCTGTCAACGCAGACGATAACTGAATTCATTTTTCGCCAACGTTGCGGTTACGTCGCCTATTCGTCGACATCTCCAATCATGTCAGGGTTTGCCGGTTGTCCGAAGGGGCTTGGCTGCGACCGTTGTCTTGGCTGCCTTCGCGGCTTTGGCGGCGAGTGCGTGCGGCGTGTTGGCCGTGATCTGCTGGATCAACTCCCACACCGATTGGGCGGCGGGGGAGAGCGTGCGGTTCTTTCGCCGCACTAGCATGATGGTGCGGTCCAACTGCGGCACGAGGGGCAGGGCGACGAGGCGGCCGCCGTTCTCGGGCAAACCGGGCATGGCCGGTAACGCCAGCGCCGGCATGATGCTGATGCCGATACCCGCCTCGACCATGCGGAACACGGTGATGGCGTGGCCGACTTCCTGTGCAATCTGGCAATAAGCGCCGTGTTCGGCCAGCGCCCGGTCGATCAGCGGCCGGCTTCCTGAGGCGTAATCGAGCAGCACCAGCTTCTCGCCGTTGAGTTCTTTCCACGTGACCTGCGACTGCTTGGCGAAGCGATGTGAGCGGTCGCACACCACGAGAAACGGCTCGACCATGATGGGCTCGCCCACCAGATCGTCGGTGCCTTCCGATGCCACGATCACGCCGAAATCGACTTCGCCGTGCCGCACGCTGTCGGTCGCGAGCGTCTGCACCTGATCGCGCAGCATGAGCGTGATGTCCGGGTAGCGGGCGGCACACGCCGAGATGCACTCGGGCATGAGGTTGGCCGAAATGGTCGGTGCACTGGCCACCCGAACGCGCCCGCGCCGCTCTTCTGCGAGCCCGTGGGTATCGCGCAACGCGCTCTCCAGTTCGTCGAGCACCCGGGCGAGCGTTGCGGAGAGGCTAGCGCCCACTTCGGTCAGCGTGACTTCGCGTGTGGTGCGGTCGACCAGCTTGAGGCCGAGTTCTTGTTCCAGTTCGCGAATACAACGGCTCACGGCCGGTTGCGTCAGGCCAATGTCCTCTCCGGCCCGGCTGAAGCTGCCGTGCTGGGCGACTGCGAGGAACACCTTGAGTTGGCGCAGCGAGATATTCATGCGTTATTGGTATGAATAAATTTTTTAAATGAATTTGTATTTTAACTATCCTTGCGCTCTAATACGTGAAAACCCGTATCGCGAGCGCACACTTCCGGTCACCTTCGATCGCATATTGATCCGCTATTGATCGCGCATGCATCGACCCACGACCCCGCTGTCAGCCCCGAGCTGCGGCGTTCCGTGTTCTTGCGGACGGGCTTTGTCTTTCATGACCCGCCGAGATTTCCTCGAGATTCACCCGAGATTGACGATGGCCCGACCGCGTTTTCTTCCCGACAACTTTACGTTGATGTTAGTGGCGACCGTAGCGCTCGCCAGCTTCCTGCCGGCGCACGGCGAGGGCGAAGTTGCCTTCAACCTGCTGACGAGCGTAGCAATTGCCCTGCTGTTCTTCCTGCATGGCGCGAAACTCTCGCGCGAAGCCGTGCTGGCAGGTGCCACGCACTGGCGCCTGCACTTGCTCGTCTTTGCCAGCACGTTCGTCGTGTTCCCGATTGTCGGCGTGGCGCTCAAGCCCCTGCTGTCATGGGCGGTGACGCCTGAGTTGTATCTCGGCATTCTGTTCCTGTGCACCTTGCCCGCGACGGTGCAGTCGGCCATCGCGTTCACGTCGATGGCGCGCGGCAACGTGCCGGCGGCCGTGTGCAGTGCCTCGGCTTCCAGCCTGTTCGGCATCTTCATTACGCCAGTCCTCGTGGGGCTGGTCGTGGTGCACCACGATGGCAACACCGGCGCGTCGCCGTTCGACTCCATCGGCAACATCATGCTGCAACTGCTGGTGCCGTTCATCGCCGGTCAGTTGTCGCGCAAGGCCATCGGCGGCTGGGTCGAGCGCAATCGCGCGCTGCTCAAGTTCGTCGATCAGGGCTCGATCCTGCTGGTGGTGTACACGGCGTTCAGCGAGGCGGTCAATACCGGCCTGTGGCACCAGATTCCGCCGCTGGCGCTGGTCGGTCTGGTGGGCTGTTGCGCCGTGATTCTGGCGGTGATGCTCGCGATCACCACGTTCTCGGCACGTTGGCTCGGCTTCTCGCGCGAAGACGAAATCACCATCGTGTTCTGCGGGTCGAAGAAGAGTCTGGCGAGTGGCATTCCGATGGCGAAGGTGTTGTTTGCTACCGGCCCGCTGGGCGCGATCGTCTTGCCGCTGATGTTGTTTCACCAGATGCAACTGATGGTGTGCGCCGTGCTGGCGCAGCGCTACGCCACCAAGCAGCGCGCCGCTCAGGCGAAAGCCGGCAAGGCCGGTGCTGCTAAGGCCGTCAATTCGGACGGTAGCGCCAAAGCTGGCGTGGGCCGATAAGTGTTGTGGGTGTGGTGTGCGGCGCGCTGGCTGCGTCAGGTGGCTTCTGTTCGCTTCCTCGGCCAATCGCTACAGTATTGCCGGGCATCGGGCTGAGGTCCTGCCGGCAAGGGTGCCTTGTGCTTGTTCGCTCAGGCATGAGGCGACCCGAATGGGTTGAAAATCGCGTCCGGCAGCACCTCGTGCGGGCCGGCGCAAAGTGCCGCAAAGCCTCGCTGTCACACGTTGGTCGTGCGCAAGTGCTAGAATTGCGTCTGTTTCGCTTCTTAATGACCTCCCAGGTCCGGCGGCGCCCGACGCATCTGTCCCCTGACAGTCCCCTCTCGCGCCAGCCCTGAGCATGGCGCCCAGCGCCCCTTGAATTTTCGCGAGTGTGCTTTGATGCGGATCCTTCCGCGTGGCGGCCCCCGTTTTTTTAAAAGAGATGTCCCTTCACCATGGCTGATGTGAATGCTGTTCCTACCCCTGGCTTCGATAGCTTTGGGCTGCATGCGGACATCTTGCGGGCCATCGCCGAGCAGGGGTACACCAGTCCGACTCCGATTCAGGCGCAGGCCATCCCGGTCGTACTTTCCGGCCGCGACGTGATGGGTGCTGCGCAAACGGGGACCGGCAAGACGGCAAGCTTCTCGCTGCCGATCATTCAACGCCTGTTGCCCGACGCCAATACGAGTGCTTCACCTGCCCGCCATCCGGTGCGCGCGCTGATCCTTACGCCCACGCGTGAGCTCGCCGACCAGGTGGCCGAGAACGTGCGTCTGTACGCCTCGCACACGCCGCTGCGCAACACCGTCGTGTTCGGCGGTGTGGACATGAACCCGCAGAAGGACGCGCTGCGCCGTGGCGTCGAGATTCTCATCGCCACGCCGGGACGTCTGCTCGATCACGTCGAACAAAAGACGGTCAATCTGGGCCAGGTCAAGATGCTGGTGCTGGACGAAGCGGACCGCATGCTGGACATGGGCTTCCTGCCCGACCTCCAGCGCATTCTGAATTTGCTGCCGAAGCAGCGCCAGACGCTGCTGTTCTCGGCAACGTTCTCGAACGAAATCAAGAAGCTCGCGTCGAGCTACCTCACCAACCCGCTGACGATCGAAGTGGCACGCCGCAACGCGACGGCCGATACGGTCGAGCAGATCGTCTACGAAGTGCCGGAAGACGACAAGCGCGCAGCAGTGGTTCAGATTCTTAACGAACGCGACCTCAAGCAGGTCATCGTGTTCGTGAACAGCAAGATCGGCGCTAGCCGTCTGGCGCGTCAACTGGAGCGCGACGGTGTGGTGACGGCGGCCATTCACGGCGACAAGTCGCAGAACGAACGCATGCAGGCACTCGAAGCCTTCAAGCAGGGCGGCATTCAAGCGCTGGTGGCGACCGATGTGGCTGCACGTGGTCTCGATATCTCCGATCTGCCGGGCGTGATCAACTACGATCTGCCGTACAACCCGGAAGATTACGTTCACCGTATCGGCCGCACTGGCCGTGCCGGCGCATCGGGCGAGGCTATCTCGCTGTGCGCCCCGGACGAGCGCAAACACCTCGTTGAAATCGAAAAGCTGATCAAGCGCGAACTCAAGCGTGGCGAGCTGGTGCTGGAGCGCCGTAGCCGTTCGCGTGATGAGCGCGGCGATCGTCCTGAGCGCAGTGAGCGCCCGGAGCGTTCGGAACGTACCGAGCGCGGTGACCGCAGCGAGCGTCATGGCCGTCACGATGGCCTGCGTGCCAGCCGCAGCGGTAGCAGCGGCCTGCCGGGTCAGCGTCGCGTTCGCCCGGAAGACGAGTTCTTCTACAAGCCGTACGAGCCGTCGCCCACGGCCGACGATGCTCAGCAAAACAGCAAGCCGTCGCAGGACGCGGGTGCGCCGAACGCCTTCGGCGCCATGCCCGAGAAGGCACCGAAGCGTCAGGTGGCGGCACTGCTCGCGGGATTCCCGCGCAAGGCCAGCAACTGAGTGAGCTTCAAGGGCTAAGGCCCTTCAGCGTGTCGAATGAAAAAAGCCAGCGTATCGCGCTGGCTTTTTTTATGGCGATCAGTCGCCGTGCTGCGCCCGCCATGCCTGTGTTGCCGCTGCGAAGAAATCTTCGCGATGTGTCGTCTGACTCAGCACCGCCGGCAGGCCGAGATGGGTAGCGGCATCTTGAAGGGCCGCGAGGACGGCTTCATCGGAGTCGAGCGTTAGCGCCGCTGCACCATTCTGCTTGCTCAGCTTCTCGCCGTCGGCGGCCATCACGAGTGGCACATGCAGATAGCGCGGCGTGGCGGCGCCAAGGCATTGCTGGAGATAGATCTGGCGGGCGGTGGAGTCGAGCAGGTCGGTGCCGCGCACGACATCGGTAATGCATTGTGCTTCGTCGTCGACCACCACGGCGAGCTGGTATGCCCACTGGCCGTCGGCGCGCTTGAGCACGAAATCGCCGACTTCGGTGGCGAGATCCTGTGACTGTGGCCCCATCCAGCGGTCGTCGAAACCGATGCAGGCCGCGTTGCCGTCGGGTACCCGCAGTCGCCAGGCGCGCGCAGGTTTGCCGTGCAGGCCATCGCGGCAGGTCCCCGGATAGGCTAGCGTGCTGTGGCGGGCATGGTCACGCGTGAGTGAGTCGGCGATTTCCCGGCGCGTGCAGCCGCAGGGGTACACCCGGCCAGACGCCGTCAGTGAAGCGAGCGCGTCCTCGTACAGCGCGTGCCGCTGGCTCTGCCAGACAATGGGTTCGTCGCTGTGGAGGCCCAGTCGTGTGAGCGTTGCCAGAATGTCATCCGCCGCACCGGCAATGCAACGCGGCTCGTCCAGATCTTCCATGCGCACGATCCACACGCCGTCGTGCGCGCGCGCATCGAGCCAGCTCGCCAGTGCGGTGACTAGCGAGCCGCGGTGCAGCGGCCCGGTCGGCGAGGGGGCGAAGCGGCCGCGATAGTGCCCGGTACGGCCCGATTCGACGCGCGTCACCGATGTGCCTCAGTCCGCGATGGACGGGGCGGGGCTCTGGGCGCGTTGGCCGGTCGCTGCGCTTTTCTCACCGACGCACGCCGGGCAGTGCTCGCCTTCGACGAAGTCCGGGCTTTGCTGGGCTTCGGGCGTGACGACGGCGCGGCACGCGAAGCACTGCACGGTGCCCGCCGGTGCGAGCTCAGGCGTCAGTGCCGTACGGTAGTCGAACACGAAGCAGTCGCCCTGATAGTGGGCCCCGCCGACATCTTCAAAGTACTTGAGAATGCCGCCGTCGAGCTGATACGTATGTTCCAGCCCGATGTCGCGCATGTAGATGGCGGCTTTTTCGCAACGAATGCCGCCCGTGCAGAACGACACGATCGTCTTGCCCTCGAAATCTTCGCGATGGGCTGCGATGACGTCCGGGAATTCGGAGAATTTGGTCAGGCGATAATCAACGGCGTTATCGAACGTGCCGACATCCACTTCGAAGTCGTTGCGGGTGTCGAGCATCACGACCGGACGGCCCTCGTCGTCCTGACCCGCGTCCAGCCAGCGCTTGAGCGTGGCGGGTTCCACACCGGGCGCGCGCCCGTCGGCCGGCTTGATGACCGGCATCTTCATGGTGATGATTTCTTTCTTGGCGCGGACCAGCATGCGGCGGAACGGTTGTTCCTCGGAGAGACTCTCCTTGACCACGAGGTCGGCGAAGCGGGCGTCGGCGCGCAACCGGGCGAGAAACGCGTCGATCGATTCGCGCGGGCCGGCCAGAAACAGGTTGATGCCTTCCGGCGCCAGCAGAATGGTGCCCTTCAGGTCGAGCGCCTGACAGTGTTCCAGCAGCGCTGGGCGCAGCGTTGCGATGTCGTCGAGCGAGACGAACTTGTACGCGGCGATGTTGACGATAGACATGGCAACAGGGTTTCGCAAAAGCGTGAAGCAATAAACCGCCATTATCGCCGATCTGGCCCGAAGGCACTTTGATTTCACCCCATAAGTCGCTGATATCCCGTGGAATCGGACGATGCCCCCGCATCGGATGCGGCAAATTCCGAGGGGGCGGCCGGTGCCGTCCGAAAAGCGCAGATATGCCACCGGCCCCGGGGACACGGCGCGCGAAATCCGGAGCCGCCGCGTTACAATACGGCCCATGTCAGAACCTCGTTTCGTCCACCTCCGCCTCCACTCCGAATACTCGATCGCCGATGGCATCGTGCGCCTTGACGACGTCGTCAAAGCCGCGGCCAAGGACGGGCAGGGCGCGCTCGCGCTCACCGACCTCGCGAACATGTTCGGTGCCATCCGTTTCTACAAAGAAGCCCGCGGTAAGGGCGTCAAGCCGATCATCGGTTGCGACGCCTGGATCACCAATGCTGCCGATCGCGACAAACCGTCGCGATTGTTGCTGCTCGCGCGCGACAAGGAAGGCTATCTGAACCTGTGCCAGTTGCTGTCGAAGGCCTGGCTTGGCAATCAGTGGCGCGGGCGTGCAGAAATCGACCCGTCGTGGCTTGAGCCCGACGGCTTCGCGCGAGGTCTGCTGGCGATTTCCGGTGGGCAGATGGGCGATGTCGGTGCCGCGCTGGCGGCAGGCAATCCCGATCTGGCGGCGCAGTGCGCGCAGCATTGGGCGAAGGTCTTCCCGGGGGCGTTCTATATCGAACTGCAACGCACCGGTCAGGCCGGCATGGAAACGTATGTGCAGCAGGCGGTGCAACTGGCCGCGAAGGTTGGGCTGCCGGTCGTCGCCACGCATCCGATCCAGTTCATGACCGGCGATGATTTCACGGCGCACGAAGCGCGCGTGTGTATCTCCGAAGGTGAAATTCTCGGCAATGCGCGCCGGGTGCGCCGTTTTACGCAGGACCAGAGCTTCCGCACGCAGGACGACATGATCGCCGCGTTCGAGGATGTGCCGTCCGCGATTGCCAATTCTGTCGAGATCGCCAAGCGTTGCAACCTCACGCTCGAACTTGGCAAACCGAAGCTGCCGCTCTTCCCGACGCCGGATGGCATGTCGCTCGACGACTATCTCGTGCAGTTGTCGAAAGAGGGGCTGGAGATGCGTCTGGGGCAACTCTTCCCCGACGCGGCGGAGCGTGACGCGCAGCGCCCTGAGTATTACACGCGGCTCGATTTCGAGACCGGCACGATCATCAAGATGGGCTTCCCCGGCTACTTCCTGATCGTGGCGGACTTTATCCAGTGGGCCAAGAACAACGGCGTGCCGGTCGGTCCGGGCCGGGGTTCGGGCGCCGGTTCGCTCGTCGCCTATGCGCTGGGTATTACCGACCTTGACCCGCTGAAGTACAACCTGCTGTTCGAGCGTTTCCTGAATCCGGAACGCGTCTCGATGCCCGACTTCGACATCGACTTCTGTCAGGACGGGCGCGACCGCGTCATTCAGTACGTGAAAGAGAAGTACGGCGCAGACGCCGTCTCGCAGATCGCGACTTTCGGCTCGATGGCAGCCAAGGCGGCGGTGCGCGACGTCGGGCGCGTGCTCGATCTCGGCTACAACTTCGTCGACGGTGTCGCCAAGCTCATTCCGTTCAAGCCGGGCAAGCTGGTCACGCTCGACGACGCGATGAAGGAAGAGCCGGCACTGGCCGAGCGCTTCAACACGGAAGACGAAGTCAAGCAGTTGCTCGAACTGGCGCAGCGCGTCGAAGGCCTCACGCGTAACGTCGGTATGCACGCCGGGGGCGTGTTGATCGCTCCGGGCAAGCTCACAGATTTCTGCCCGCTGTACACGCAGGGCGTCGGCGAAGACGCCAGCGGCGTTGTGAGCCAGTACGACAAGGACGACGTGGAAGCCGTCGGGCTGGTGAAGTTCGACTTCTTGGGCCTGACCACGCTCACGATCCTGAACTGGGCGGAGCGCTACATCAAGCGCTTGCACCCGGAGATGGCGGACTGGTCGCTTGAGCAGGTCTCGCTGACCGACCCGGCAGCCTTCAGCATTCTCAAAAAGCCAATACGGTGGCCGTGTTCCAGCTGGAAAGCCGGGGCATGCAGGGCATGTTGAAAGACGCCCAGCCCGATCGCTTCGAAGACATCATTGCGCTGGTGGCGTTGTACCGTCCGGGCCCAATGGACCTGATTCCGAGCTTCTGCGCGCGTAAGCATGGCCGCGAGAAGGTGGAGTATCCGGATCCGCGCGTCGAGCCGGTGCTCCAGGAGACCTACGGCATCATGGTCTATCAGGAGCAGGTGATGCAGATGGCGCAGATCATCGGCGGCTACTCGCTTGGTGGCGCCGACTTGCTGCGTCGCGCGATGGGCAAGAAGAAGGCCGAGGAAATGGCCATGCACCGTGGCTTGTTCCGCGAGGGTGCGGACAAGAACGGGCTGACGGCCGAGAAGGCCGACGAAATCTTCGACTTGATGGAGAAGTTCGCGGGCTACGGCTTCAACAAGTCGCACGCGGCGGCTTACGCGCTGCTCGCGTATTACACGGCTTGGCTCAAGGCGCATCACCCTGCCGAATTCATGGCGGCCAATATGAGCTTGGCCATGGACGACACGGACAAGGTCAAGATTCTTTATGAAGACTGCCTGACCAACGGTCTGGCCGTTCTGCCGCCGGACGTGAATGTCTCCGCTTACCGTTTCGAGCCGGCCGATTCGAAGACCGTGCGCTACGGTCTGGGCGCGATCAAGGGCAGCGGTCAGTCGGCCATCGAAGAGATTCTGCGGGCGCGCGAAGAGCGGCCGTTCACCGATCTGTTCGATTTCTGCCAGCGTATCGATCGCCGCATGGTGAACCGCCGCACGATCGAAGCGCTGATCCGCGCCGGTGCGTTTGACACCATTCACGATAACCGTGCGCAATTGATGGCGTCGGTGCCGATGGCCATGGAAGCCGCAGAGCAGGCGAGTGCCGCGGCCAATCAGGTCAGTCTGTTCGATTTGGGCGACGAGAGCTTGCAGGCACCGCTGGAGCTGGCCGACGAACCGGCCTGGACCGACAAGCGCAAGCTTCAGGAAGAAAAACAGGCGCTCGGTTTCTACCTGTCGGGCCACATGTTCGATTCCTACGCCGAAGAGGTGCGCCGTTTTGTGCGCACGCGCATCAAGGACTTAAGCGAGGGGCGCGACCGCCTCGTGGCCGGCGTGATCGCAAGCCTGCGCACGATGATGACGCAGCGCGGCAAGATGGTGATCGCCCAGCTCGACGATGGCTCCGCCACGCTCGAAGTGGCGATCTTTAACGAGCAATTCGAGGCGAACAAGCAACTGTTCAAGGAGGACGAGCTGCTGATCGTCCACGGCAGCGCGCGCCCCGACAGCTTCACCGGCGGGCTGCGTTTCACCACGGAAAGCCTGATGGATCTGGGCCGCGCACGCGCTCGATTCGCTCGTGCGCTCAAGCTGTCGTTCAATGGCAATGCTGACTGGACACGTCTGCGGGCCACCTTGCAACCGCACTGCACGATGTATCGCGTGACGGCAACGGCTGGGGCTGGGGCCGGCGCCGGTGGTGGCAGTGGTGGCTTTGGCGGAGGCGGTGGATTCAAAGGCGGTAACGGCGGTGGTGGCGGTGGCTTTGGCCGACGTAACGGCAATGGCAACGGCAATGGTGATGACGACAAACCCACGGGTTTGCCGGTGCACATTGTCTACCGCCGCACCGACGCCGAATGCGAGTCGCGTCTCGGGGACGACTGGAAGGTGCAGCCCGGCGATGAGCTGCTGGGCGAACTTCGCCAGTGGCTCACGCCTGACTCGGTACAGATCGTTTATTGAACTATCTGAACGCGTAGTCGAGTCCGCCCGATTGGCCTGATCAACAAGGAATTTCCGGATGTTTTCCATCATCGTTCCGACGTGGAACAACCTCGCGCTGCTGCAACTTTGTGTGCGCAGCATTCGCCAGAACTCGGGCATGCCGCATCAGATCATCGTTCACGTGAACGATGGGTCCGACGGCACGCTGGACTGGGTGCGCGCCGAGGGACTCGACCACACGGCGTCGCCGGACAACATCGGGATCTGCTATGCCGTGAATCAGGCGGCGGCGCTCGCGCGCGAGAAGTACATCGTCTACCTGAATGACGACATGTATTGCTGCCCCGGTTGGGACACCGCGCTGATCGAGCGTGCCGAGGCGATGCCGGACAAGGCGTTCATGCTCTCGGGCACGATGATCGAGCCCGTGGATACCGGCAATCCGTGCGTGCTTGTGACGGATTTTGGACGCGAAGTCGATACGTTCGACGAGGCCGCACTGCTCGCGGCGGTGCCGACGTATCAGAAGGCGGACTGGTTCGGCGCCACGTGGCCGCCGACGCTGGTGCATCGCGACTGGTGGTTCCTCGTGGGCGGCTACAGCACGGAACTGAGCCCGGGCATGAGCAGCGACAATGATTTCTCGATGAAGTTGTGGGCGGCGGGCTGCCGTAAGTTCATCGGTGTGGGGGCGAGTCTCGTCTACCACTTCCAGTGCAAGAGCACGGGCAAGGTTGTGAAGAACGATGGCCGCACGCAGTTTCTGCGTAAGTGGGGTATGACGCAGAAGATTTTCGATCGCTACTACCTACGTCGCGGCAAGGTCGTGCCCTCCGGCAGCGATGGTTCGGTGGGCGAGCCCGTCGACGATGGCCAACTGCGCTGGCAGATGTTCCGCTCACGTATCAAGCGAGCGCTCGCGAAGTAAGGGCGAGTCGATTGCCCAGCGATCGACAGTCGTAGCGAGCTCAGGGGGTGTCGATCGTCGATCAAATAAAAATGGACGCGTATTCGCGTCCTTTTTTATTTGCAGGCACTCGCCCGTCACTCGCCCGTCACTCGCCCGTCGCTCGCCCGTCGCTCGCCCGTCGCTCGCCCGATTCTCGCCTGTTTTCAGTTGTCCCCGCGCCTCAACAGCGCGTACTTCAAGAAAGCACTGCGTGCGTTCATGCGCGCAATCGCGGCACCTGTGGCGCCATCCAGAAAGCCTCGACGCAGCACAAAGGTGCGCACGAAGGCCCATCCGCCGTTTATCCATGGCTTGAGCGCGGAGACTTTCTTGCCACGCAACGCCATTTCTTTCGCGCCCGCCTTGGCATAACGCTGCACCTTATCCTCGACCTGCCGCGCTTCGGTGTAGCTGTAATGCAGCAGATGATTGGGCAACGTGCCGATCTCGCCGTCCACGATCACGCGTTCGTGCACGAGGTTGTCGGAGAAGCGTCCGGCGTCGCGGCGGAACAGGCGCAGCACGTAGTCCGGATACCACCCGCAATGCCGTACCCAGTGGCCGAGGAACTGCGACAGACGGGGCATGCGATAGCCCGCATGACGGTTCGAAGTGATGGCGGCCGCAACGTCGGCGGCCAATTCCGGGGTGATGCGTTCGTCGGCATCGAGCGAGAGCACCCAAGGTTGGGTGGCAAACGACAGCGCGCGATTCTTCTGCGGCCCGAAGCCCGGCCAGTCGGGGGTGACATGAACCTCAGCGCCTGCATCGCGGGCGATGTCTGCCGTACCGTCCGTGCTGGCGTTGTCCAGCACCACGATTTGCGATGCCAGCGCCCGGACGGACGCAATGCACTCAGCGATGTTGTGCCGCTCGTTGCGCGTCAGAATCGTGACGGTCAAAGGCAGGCGCTGTGGTGAGTGTGGCACCGGCGAGGACGACGGACTCGATACACCGGGCAAGTTCGATTGGGCTTCAGTCATGAAGATGCAGGAATGGACGGGTTCGGACTTTTCAGGCAACTCGGGTGCAGGCACAGCCTCGCGCCGAGCAATGCACTCGGCACCATAAACCTGACGCTCAGGCGTTCAGCAACTCGACCAGCGCTTCACCATAGCGCTCGATCTTGGCTTCGCCCAGACCGGTGATGTCCACCAGTCCGTCGCGGTGACGCGGGCGGCGCTGCGCCAGTTCTCGCAACGTCCGGTCGTGAAGAATAACGTACGCGGGTACCGCCTGCGTTTTTGCCATGTCCTGTCGCCAAGCGCGCAGCTTGTCGAACAACTGCTGATCGGCCGGATCCAGCTCGATGGCCGGCGACGCGTAGCCGGCAAAGCGACTCTTCTTGCTGGCGACCGCGCGCTGACGCCGCAGCGACAGCGTAGTTTCGCCCTTGAGCACCGGGCGTGCAGACGCGTTCAGAATCAACGCGCCGTATTGGCTGCTGTCCGGCTCGATCAGGCCGTGGGCGATCAACTGACGGAACACCGCACGCCAGCCCTGATCGTCCAGTTCACCGCCGACGCCGAACGTCGGCAGGCTCTCGTGACCGAACTGGCGCATCTTGTCGGTGCTGCGTCCGCGCAGCAGATCGACCAGATGGCCGGCGCCAAAGCGCTGACCGGTGCGCAAAATGGCCGACAGCGCCTTTTGGGCCGCAATCGTGCCATCGAAGACTTCGGGTGGGTTCAGGCACACGTCGCAGTTGCCGCACGGCTCACTGCTCTCGCCGAAGTACGACAACAGCACGGTCCGGCGGCAGCGCGGGGCTTCGCAATAGCCGAGCAGGGCGTCGAGCTTCTGACGCTCGATGCGCTTTTGCAGGTCCGGCGCGTTGGATTCGTCGATACGGCTGCGGTGCACCACCACGTCGTTCAGCCCGTAGGCCATCCACGCCTCAGCCGGTTCGCCGTCACGGCCCGCGCGGCCGGTTTCCTGATAGTAGGCTTCGAGACTCTTGGGCAAGTCCAGATGAGCGACAAAGCGCACGTCCGGCTTGTCGATCCCCATGCCGAAGGCGACCGTCGCCGACATCACCAGCCCTTCTTCTCGTAGAAACCGCTGCTGATGGGTGCGGCGCACATCCGCGTCGAGACCCGCGTGATAGGGCAGGGCCGGAATACCTTGCGTCTCCAGCCAGGCGGCGGTTTCTTCCACTTTCTTACGCGACAGGCAGTAGACAATCCCGGCCTCGCCGCGATGTCGTCCCAGAAACGTCAGCAACTGCTTGCGCGGGTTGTCGCGGTCGACAATTTCGTAGCGGATATTCGGCCGGTCAAAGCTCGACACGAACAGATGCGCTTCGGTGAGTCCCAGCCGGGTCTGGATTTCCTCGCGCGTCGCCGCGTCGGCCGTGGCCGTGAGCGCAATACGCGGCACGCTCGGATAGCGTTCGTGCAGCGCCGAGAGCTGAATGTATTCCGGCCGGAAATCATGCCCCCACTGCGACACGCAGTGCGCTTCGTCGATGGCGAAGAGCGCCAGTTGCCCGCGCTCGTCGAGCCGGTCGAGCAGATCGAGAAAACGATCGGTCAGCAGCCGTTCCGGCGCGACGTAGAGCAGATCGAGTTCGCCGCGCGCGGCACGCCGCTCGGTGTCGATGGCCTCGTCGAAGCTAAGGCTGGAATTGAGATAGGCCGCGCGCACACCCGCTTGCAGCAGCGCGTCAACCTGATCCTGCATGAGCGCGATGAGCGGGGAGACGACGATGCCGAGGCCCGGGCGCAGCAACGCGGGAATCTGGTAGCACAGCGACTTGCCGCCGCCGGTGGGCATGAGCACGAGCGCATCGCCACCGCCGGCCACATGGTCGACGATCGCGGCCTGATCGCCACGGAATGCGTTATAGCCGAATACGGTACGGAGAACTTCGAGTGCGCTTGCCATGGGCGGGAGTATACCGGTTCCGATCCCGGGCAGGCGCTCGCAAGGGCCGGAATGAGCGGCTTTCCGATGAATTTTCCGGAAGCGTCCGATGCCGGGGCAGACGAGTCCCGGCGGGGCAGGCCGGTACGTTAGAATAGCGGTTTTTCCGCCGTTCCCCCAATACATGAGCGCACCGCACCCGCCTTCCGGACCGATCCTGCGACGTCTGCTGGGCTATCTCCAGCCTTACTGGCACATGGGCTTGCTGGCCGTGCTTGCCATGGCCATGGTCGCGGCGACCGAGGCGGCCATTCCGGCCGTGCTCAAGCCGGTGCTCGACAAGGGCTTCTCGGGCGGCGATCCGTGGAAGCTCTGGTACGTGCCGACCGCCGTGATCGGCCTGGCCGTCATCCGTGGTCTGGCGCAGTACGCCGCCAATTACATGCTTTCGTGGGTGTCCAACCGCGTGCTGCTCGACCTGCGCGTGCGCATGTTCGAGCGTCTGCTGCATGCGCCGGCAGCCTACTTTCAGCGTGAGACCACCAGCACGCTGATCAACGCCATCGTCTACGAAGTCAATCAGGTGCTCGGTGTGCTGACCACCGTGCTGATCACGCTCGTGCGTGATTCGCTCACCGTGATCGGCCTGCTCGGCTACCTGTTTTATCTGAACTGGCGTCTCACGCTCGTCGTGGCGGTCATTTTGCCGCTGATCGGCTGGCTGGTCGGCAAGATCAACCGCCGTCTGCGCCGCCTGAACCGCGAGCAGCAAACCCTGACCAACAAGCTGTCGTACGTGGTTGAAGAGGCGGTCGGCGGCTACAAGGTCGTGAAGATTCATAACGGCGAAGCGTACGAAAAGTCGCGTTTCGACAAGATGACGAGCACGTTGCGGGGCTATGCCATGCGCGTGACGGTTTCCGGTGGCCTCGCCCAGCCAGTGACTCAGGCGCTGGCATCGCTGGCGCTGGCCATCGTGATTACCGTGGCGATGATCGAATCGTCGTCGGGCGAGATGACTGTCGGCGGCTTCACGGCATTCGTCACGGCGCTGCTGCTTGTGGTCTCGCCGCTCAAGCATCTGATGGACGTGAACCAGCCGCTGCAACGCGGCATGACGGCCGCCGAACTCATCTTCGAGGTGATGGACGTTGAAATCGAGCCCAGCGGCGGTGAGCGCACGCTCGAGCGCGCCAAGGGCCGCGTGACGTTCGATCAGGTGAGCTTCCACTACGGCGCGACCGATCGCCCGACGCTCGATCGTATTTCGCTCGATGTCGCTCCGGGAGAAATGGTAGCGCTGGTGGGGCCGTCGGGTAGCGGCAAGACCACGATGGTCAATCTGGTGCCGCGGTTCTTCGATCCGACCGGCGGGCGCATTCTGCTCGACGATATTCCCCTCAGCGACCTGCGGCTGGCCGATCTGCGCCGTCAGATCGCATTTGTGAGTCAAGACGTGGTGCTTTTCAACGACACCATTGCCGCGAACGTTGCTTATGGACAGGAAATCGATACCCCGCGTGTCGAAGCGGCGCTGCGGGCGGCCAATCTGATCGACGCTGTCGCTGCCATGCCGGACGGCGTGGAGACCCTCGTGGGCGACAACGGCATGCGTCTGTCGGGCGGTCAGCGTCAACGTCTGGCCATTGCGCGCGCGATCTACAAGGATGCGCCGATCCTGATTCTCGATGAGGCCACGTCTGCCCTCGACTCGGAGTCGGAGCGTCATGTGCAGGCAGCGCTCGAAGTGTTGATGGAAGGCCGTACGACGCTGGTGATCGCTCACCGCCTGTCGACCATCGAGCGCGCCGACCGTATCGTCGTGCTGGAGCACGGCCGCATTGTGGAGCAGGGCTCTCACCAGGCGCTGCTGGCGCATAATGGCCTCTACGCGCATTTGCACCGCATTCAATACGCGCAGGAAGAGGCTTAATTCAGGCGCCCCGGGCTTGATTCAATGCGGAATCAGCGCGGAATCGACCCGGCGTCTGCGCCCAGACAACACGTTTCGAGGAGATTGCGATGAGCCAGCCGCCGATCAGTCGTTTTCCTGTGCCCGACCTGGCGAGTCTGCCGGCGGACATTCGGGCGCGTATCGACGAAGTGCAGGAAAAGGCGGGCTTCATTCCGAACGTGTTTTTGGCGCTGGCGCACCGTCCCGACGAGTTTCGCGCGTTTTTCGCGTATCACGATGCGCTCATGCTCAAAGAGGGCAACCTCAGCAAGGGCGAGCGCGAAATGATCGTGGTGGTCACGAGTGCCGCCAACCAATGTCTGTATTGCGTGGTGGCGCATGGCGCGCTGGTGCGCATTTATGAAAAGCAGCCGTTGCTGGCCGATCAGGTGGCTGTCAACTATCTGAAAGCCGACCTGAGCGCACGTCAGAAGGCCATCCTGACGTACGCGATGAAGGTCTGCGAACGCGCTCACGAAGTGGGCGATCAGGATTACGCCGAGCTGCGCGACCACGGCCTCGACGACGAGGACATCTGGGATATTGCGGCGATCACGGCGTTTTTCGGCATGTCCAATCGCATTGCGAACGCGGTGTCCATGCGGCCGAACGACGAATTCTTCTTGATGGGGCGCGTGCCGCGCACCCGCTAAATCTACTTCTCTCAACTCTCGATACTCATGATCTTCGTGACCGGCGGCGCCGGATTTATCGGTGCAAATTTCGTTCTAGACTGGTTGGCGCAAAACGACGAGCCGGTGGTGACCCTCGACAAACTCACCTACGCCGGCAATCTGGCCAATCTGGCGAGTCTCGAACACGATGCACGTCATCGTTTCGCACAGATCGACATCTGCGATCGTGCTGCGCTTGACCGGCTCTACGTCGAACATCGTCCGCGCGCCGTGCTGCATTTCGCGGCGGAAAGCCACGTCGACCGCTCGATTCATGGCCCGGGTGAGTTCGTGCAAACCAACATCGTCGGTACGTTCACGATGCTCGAAGCCGCGCGCGCCTACTGGGGCACGCTCGAAGACGACGCACGCGACGCGTTCCGTTTCCTGCATGTGTCGACCGACGAAGTCTACGGCTCGCTGAGCCCGACCGATCCCGCGTTCACCGAAACCACGCCGTACGCGCCCAACAGCCCATACTCGGCGTCGAAAGCCGGGTCCGACCATCTGGTGCGTGCGTATCACCACACCTACGGCCTGCCGGTACTCACGACGAACTGCTCGAACAACTATGGTCCGTACCAATTCCCCGAGAAGCTGATTCCGCTGGTCATCGCCAACGCGCTTGCGGGCAAGCCGCTGCCGATTTACGGCGACGGCAGCAATGTGCGCGACTGGCTGTACGTCGGCGATCATTGCTCGGCGATTCGCGAAGTGCTTGCCAAGGGCGCATTGGGTGAGGTCTACAACGTGGGTGGCTGGAACGAACAGAACAACCTGTCGGTAGTGAAGCACCTGTGCACGTTGCTCGATGAGCTGTCACCGCGCGCCGATGGCAAGTCGTATGGCGAACAGATCACGTTCGTGACCGACCGCCCGGGCCACGACCGGCGTTACGCCATCGATGCTCGCAAGCTTGAGCGTGAACTGGGCTGGCGTCCGGCCGAAACCTTCGAGACCGGCATGCGCAAGACAGTGCAGTGGTACCTCGCCAATGGGGAATGGGTGCGCCAGGTGCAATCGGGTGAGTATCAGCGCTGGATCGAAACGCATTATCAGAAATAAGACCGAGGCGCGCATGAGCATCAAACGCAAGGGCATCATTCTCGCCGGCGGCTCCGGCACACGACTGTATCCGGCCACGCTGGCCGTCTCGAAGCAGTTGCTGCCGGTGTACGACAAGCCGATGATCTACTACCCGCTCAGCACGCTGATGCTGGCGGGCATTCGCGACATCCTGATCATCTCGACCCCACAGGACACGCCACGTTTCGAGCAACTGCTCGGCGACGGCAGCCAGTGGGGCCTGAATCTTCAGTACGCTGTGCAGCCCTCGCCGGATGGCCTCGCGCAGGCCTTCCTGATCGGCGCAGACTTCATCGGCAACGATCCGTGCGCGCTGGTGCTGGGTGACAACCTGTTCTACGGGCATGACTTCGCGGGCCTGTTGTCGGCCGCGAATGCACAAACCGAAGGGGCGTCCGTGTTCGCCTATCCGGTGCACGACCCCGAGCGTTACGGCGTGGTGACGTTCGATGATGCGGGCAAGGCCATCGAACTCGTCGAGAAGCCGAAAGAGCCGAAGTCACGCTACGCCGTGACGGGCCTGTATTTCTGCGATAACGATGTCATCGAAATCGCCCGCTCGATCAAGCCGTCGCTGCGCGGCGAACTGGAAATTACCGACGTCAACAACGAGTATTTGCGGCGCGGCAAGCTGAATGTGCAGATCATGGGACGCGGTTACGCGTGGCTCGACACTGGCACGCATGAGTCGATGCTGGAAGCGAGCACATTCATTCAGACGATCGAAAGCCGTCAGGGCCTGAAGGTGGCCTGCCCGGAGGAGATTGCCTACCGTCGTGGCTGGATCGATGCCGCCGCGATTGAAGCGCTGGCGCAACCGTTGGCGAAGAATGGCTACGGCCAGTACCTGCTGGCGATGTTGCGCGAGCGCGTGTTCTGATTTGCCAGCGTGTCGAATGGGCCGAGCGCCCGTTCGCTGCCGTCTCCTGATATTTACCGGTAACTGTTATGAAAGTCACCCCGACCGCCATTCCGGCTGTGTGTGTCATCGAACCCAAGGTGTTCGGCGACTCGCGCGGCCATTTCTTCGAGAGCTTCAACCAGCGCAACTTCAATGAGTCGCTGGGCGGCACGTTCTCGTTCGTGCAGGACAACCAGTCGCGCTCGGCGCGCGGTGTCCTGCGCGGCTTGCATTATCAGGTCAAGCAACCGCAGGGCAAGCTCGTGCGCGTGTTGCAGGGCGAAATCTACGATGTGGCCGTCGATATTCGCGAGGGTTCACCGACCTTCGGCAAGTGGGTTGCCGAGGTGTTGAGCGCTGAGAACAAGAAGCAGTTGTGGATTCCGGCGGGCTTTGCGCACGGCTTTGTCGTGACATCGGAGAACGCTGAAGTGCTGTACAAGACGACCGACTACTGGGCGCCGCAGTTCGAGCGCTGCATTCGTTGGGACGATCCGTCGCTGGCGATTCCCTGGCCCCTCGACGGCATCACGCCGCTCGTATCGGACAAGGACAAGCAAGGCATGCTGTTCGCCGACTACAAGCACGAAGACTAAGCTGGTGGTGTTGGTGATTGCATGGAAAACGGCGCTGATGAAGCGCCGTTTTTTGTTTTCGATACCTTTGCCGACAGACGTTACGCAGATTCGGCCGACGCTGTCGACGACACGGTGATGGTTTCGCCCGTGACACGCAGCACTCTCACGTGCCGCAGCCCGAAGCGCGCCGCGAGCGCGTCGGCGACGGTTTGCGAGGCATATTCGCCGCAAGCGTCGCCCTGCACCGCGTGCTCTGCGGACGTTGCCGGTTCATGCAGTCCCTCCACGATCACGTCGGCTTCGAGCCCGTTGTTGATGTAATGCAGCTTCACGTCGTGCAGCGCCAACGCGTTCGCCCGGCAAAGCACTTCGGCGGCGGCGACGATTGCCGCGCGTGCCGGCCATTGCTGCAAGGCGGTGCCTTTCGTATCGCTCTCGGGATCGACGTGCACGAGCACATCGAGAATTTGCGGCACGTTCATCACCGCGGCCCGCGCCTGTTCCGCGATGTAGTGACCTTCCGACACCGACAGCCGCGCATCGACGAGAACGTGCACGTCGACCACGATCTCGTCGCCCATGCGACGCGTGCGCAGCATGTCGATGGCGCGCACCCCCGGCGTATTCAGCAAATGCTGCCGGATGTCGACCATCGTGGCGTCGTCCACGCCCCGGTCGATCAGGTCTTGCAACGCGTTCCAGCCAAATTTCCAGCCGGTGCGGCCGATCATCAGGCCGACGAGTGCTGCCGCGAGCGGATCGAGCAGGCGGTAGCCGGCCAGATTACCCAGAATGCCGCAGGCCACCACCAGCGACGACAGCGCGTCGGAGCGCGCGTGCCACGCATTGGCGACGAGCATTGCCGAGCGCACACGCTGTGCCGCGCGAAGCATGTAGCGAAAAAGGCCTTCCTTGCAGACCAGCACGAGCACGGCCACCGCGAGCGCAATGGCGTGGACTTCCGGAATTTCTTCCGGATGAAGCAAGCGTTCGACACCGCGCCACAGCATGCCCGCGCCGACCACCAGCAAAATGGCGCCGAGAAACAACGATGCGGCGTTCTCGTAGCGGCTGTGGCCGTAGGGGTGATCGGCGTCCGGTGCCCGGGCGCTGCCGCGTGCAGCGGCCAGCACCACGAAATCGGAGACGATGTCCGAGAACGAGTGGATACCGTCGGCGATCAATGCTTGTGAGCGGGCGAAGATGCCGATCACGATCTGCGCCGTGGTGAGCACGACATTGACCCAGATACTGACCCAGGTCGAATGTCGCGCGACCGCGTGCTTGTCGAGCGCCTCGCTGGATGCCGCCAGATTGTCGTAGTTGGAGTAGGGCATGAGAGAGCGACGCGCGCGAGGGTGATTACATCAGGATGATGTCGTACTGATCTTGGTGGAACGACGATTCCACCTGCAACGAAATCGGCTTGCCGATGAAGTCGATGAGCATGGCGAGGTGTTGCGATTCCTCTTCGAGGAACAGGTCCACCACTTCTTGTGACGCGATCAGACGGAATTCACGCGGGTTGAACTGGCGCGACTCACGCAGAATTTCGCGCAGGATGTCGTAGCACAGCGTGCGCGGCGTCTTCACCTGCCCCTTGCCCTGACAAATCGCGCACGGCTCACACAGCACGTGAGCCAGCGATTCGCGCGTGCGCTTGCGCGTCATCTCCACCAGCCCGAGTTGCGAGAAGCCGTTCACCGTAATGCGCGTGCGATCGCGCGACAGTGCCTTCTTCAGTTCGGCGAGCACGGAGTCGCGATGGTCGGCGCTTTCCATGTCGATGAAGTCGATGATGATGATGCCGCCCAGATTGCGCAGGCGCAACTGGCGCGCGATCATCAGCGCCGCTTCCAGATTCGTCTTGAAGATCGTGTCGTCGAAGTTGCGCGCACCGACATAGCCGCCGGTGTTCACGTCGATCGTCGTCATCGCTTCGGTCTGATCGATCATCAGATACCCGCCCGACTTCAGATCCACGCGCCGCGAAAGCGCGCGCTCGATTTCCGTCTCCACGTTGTACAGGTCGAACAGCGGCCGCTCGCCCGTGTAGTGCGTGAGCTTGCTCAGCACGGCGGGCGTGTAAATGGCGGCAAAGTCGGCCAGTTTCTGGAACGTTTCGCGCGAGTCCACCAGAATCTTGCCGGTTTCCTCATGCACGAAGTCGCGCAGCACGCGCTGCGCCAGATTCAGATCCTGATACAGCAGCGAGGGCGCCGGCACACGGGTGCTCTGTTCGCCGATGGTCTGCCACGACTTGCGCAGATAGGCGATGTCGTTGGCCAACTCGGCATCGGCGGCGTCTTCCGCGATCGTGCGCACGATGAAGCCGCCCTTCTCGTCGGCAGGCACCAGCGCTTGAATCTTGCTGCGCAGCGCTTCGCGCTCCGCCTCGCTCTCGATACGCTGCGAGATGCCGATATGCGGCTCTTGCGGCAGATACACCAGCGTGCGCCCGGCGATGCTCACCTGCGTCGACAGTCGCGCGCCTTTCGTGCCGATCGGGTCTTTGATGACCTGAACCATCAGCGTCTGGCCCTCGAACACCGTCTTCTCGATGGGCGGTTGCGGGTGAGGCACCGACGTATCGTTGCTCGTGCGGGGATGCCAGATATCGGCCACGTGCAGGAACGCGGCGCGCTCCAGACCGATATCGATGAATGCCGATTGCATGCCGGGCAGTACCCGTACGACTTTGCCCAGATAGATATTGCCCACGAGGCCACGCGAGAGCGTGCGCTCGATGTGCAACTCCTGCACCGCGCCGATTTGCATGAGCGCTACGCGCGTCTCTTGCGGCGTGATGTTGACCAGAATGTCTTCGTTCATAAAGTGTCGACCAGACTCAAATTCTTGGGAATTCGGTACGCGTCAGAAGTCGACGCCCGCTTGTCGCAGCAGCGCAGCGGTTTCGCAGAGCGGCAGGCCCATGATGCCGGAATAGCTGCCGTCGATTCGCATGACGAATTCGGCGGCCTTGCCTTGAATACCGTAAGCGCCGGCTTTGCCCATGGCTTCGCCCGACGCGACATAACGTTCGATTTCTTCCGTGCGCAGCGGCCGGAACCAGACATGCGAGATATTCACCGCCTGACGAATCTGATCCCCCGTACACACCGCCACGGCGGTGAGCACGCGGTGGCGTGTACCGGACAGACGCGAGAGCACCGCGCGGGCATCGGCGTCGTCGAACGGCTTGCCGAGAATCGTGCCGTCCAGACAAACGGTGGTATCGGCGGCGAGGATGGGGGCATCGGGCAGACCGGCGCGGGCGAGCCGGGCAATGGCAGCTTCGGCTTTCGCGCGGGTCACGCGCTGGACGTAATTGTCGGGCGGTTCACCGGGCAGGACGGCTTCGAGCGCTTCGGCGTCTTCGTCGGCGGAGGGGAGCAGCAGTTCGAAACGCACACCGAGTTGGTGCAGCAGATCCTGACGGCGGGGACTTTGCGAAGCGAGATAGATATACGGCATGGGCGGCTTGGCTTGAAATCGTCCAGCCCGGCGCTCGAAAGGGATTTCGGGCTGCACCGGGCCGCTTGGTAGGCTGGGCGAAGGGAACGCCCTATTATGCCGCCTTGCGCCCCCGCCCGCCAGTTTCAGGGGGAGAGATAACGCCTCCCCCCAACCGCCTATCCTCAGGCGTCGGCGAGAAAATCAGCGCCGATCAGGTCGATACGATCGGTGCAGATGGCGTCCACGCCCCAAGCGGCCAGCTCCCGGGCACGGGCCGGATCGTTGACCGTATAGACCAGCATTTGCAGCCCGGCCGCCTTGATCTCGGCGACCTGCGGGCCGTCGAGGTGCTTATGGCTGGCGTGCAGCGACACGGTGGCAAGCGCCTTCGCGTCATCGCGCCAGTGGGCCGGCACGGCTTCGTAGAGCATCCCACGAGGCAACTCGGGGGCGGCCTTGGCGGCGGCTTCAAGGGCTTCGTAAGAGAACGATGAGAGCAGCGGCGGCAGCCCATGGGCGGGCCACAGCGCCTGCACGGCCAGCGCCACGAGCGTGCCCGTCTCGACTTCCCGCCCCGGGCAAGGCTTGATCTCGACGTTCGCGGCGAGACCGAGTGCCTGACAGCGCTCGGCGACCTGCGCCAGCGTGGGCATCACCTGTCCGGCAAAGCGCTCGTCGAACCAAGCCCCGGCGTCGAGCTTCGCGATCTCGTCGTAGGTCATCTGCGCGGCGGCACCGTGGCCGTTGCTGGTGCGATCGACCGTATCGTCGTGCAGCAGGAAGACGACGTTATCCGCCGAGAGTTTGGCGTCGAACTCGACCATTTGCAGGCCGAGTGAAGCGCCGGTCTCGAACGCCGCCAACGTGTTCTCGGGGGCCAGTTTGCCGCCCCCCCGATGAGACACGATGCGCGGGTATGGCCACGCGCGCCACAAATGAGAAGGCGTTGCGCTTTCGCTCATGCTTCGACTCGCTTGCCGGTGGACGGATCGAACAGGTGGAGTGCCTTTGCCGAGATGGCCAGCGGCACCACCGTGCCTGCCGCCGGACGCAGCTCGTGCGGCAAACGCACGGTGATGTGCTGATCGCCCCAGCGGCCGTGCGCCAGATTATCGGCACCCAGCAGTTCGAGCTGATCGACCATGACATTCGTTTGCGCCGCGAATGCACCGATGCCGTTCGGTTGTTCCGCCGGCACCAGATGCTCCGGACGCACGCCCAGCACCAGTTCGCGATTGGCGTGCGCCATGCTCGTGGGCGGCAGGCGCAGCGACGGGCCACCGCCATCCACTTGGAACGAGCGGCCTTCCGTATCGACACGGCCCTTGAGCAGGTTCATCGCGGGCGAGCCCATGAAGCTGGCGACAAACAACGACGCCGGGCGCTCGTACACATCCGAGGGGGTACCGATCTGCTCCGCGTAGCCCTTGTTCATCACGATCACGCGATCCGCGAGCGTCATGGCTTCGACCTGATCGTGCGTGACGTACAGGCTGGTCGTCTTCAGGCGGCGATGCAGGCGCTGAATTTCCAGACGCATCTGCACGCGCAGCTTCGCGTCCAGATTCGAGAGCGGCTCGTCGAACAAGAACACAGCCGGCTCGCGCACGATGGCGCGGCCCATCGCCACGCGCTGGCGCTGACCGCCCGAGAGTTCGCGCGGACGGCGTGCGAGCAGCGGTTCGAGTTCGAGAATCTTCGCTGCCGCCATGACGCGCTCGTCGATGGTCTTCTTGTCGATGCCGCGAATCTTCAGGCCGTACGACATGTTCTGACGCACATCCATGTGCGGATACAGCGCGTAGTTCTGGAACACCATCGCAATGTTGCGATCTTTCGGCTCCAGCTTGTTCACCACTTGGGAGCCAATCAGGATGCTGCCTTCGCTGACCGATTCGAGACCGGCCACCATGCGCAGCAGCGTCGACTTGCCGCAGCCCGACGGGCCGACGATGACCACGAATTCGCCGTCCTGGATGTCGATGTCGACACCATGCAGGATGTAGTTCGTCTGGTCGTAGGTTTTCTTGACGCTATGGAGTTTGAGATTTGCCATGATTACTTTTCCGAATCGACCAGACCGCGCACGAACCAACGCTGCATGAGCAGCACCACAGCGAGCGGCGGGAGCATCGCGAGTAGCGTGGCGCTCATCACGAGCTGCCATTGCGTGGCGGTATCCCCGCTGCCGATCATGCTCTTGATGCCCACCACGGCCGTTGTCATCGACGGCGCGTTGGTCACCAGAATCGGCCACAGGTACTGATTCCAGCCATAGATGAAGGTGATGACGAAGAGCGCCGCGATGTTCGTCTTCGAGAGCGGCAGCACCACGTCCACGAAGAAACGCATCGGGCCGGCGCCATCGATGCGTGCTGCTTCCACGAGTTCATCGGGCAGCGTCATGAAGAACTGCCGGAACAGGAACGTGGCCGTGGCCGACGCGATGAGCGGCACGGTCAGACCGACGTAACTGTTGATGAGCCCGAGGCTCGAGATCACCTGCACCGTCGGGAAAATACGCACTTCCACCGGCAGCATCAGCGTGACGAAGATCAGCCAGAAGAACAGATTGCGCAACGGGAAGCGGAAATACACGATGGCGAAGGCCGACAGAATCGACACCGAGATCTTGCCGATCGTGATGACCAGTGCCATCAGCAGGCTGTTGCCGAGCATCAGGCCGAACGGCATCGCCGAGTCGCCCGTGCCCCGGCCCCACACCGTGCTGAGATTATCCAGCAGGTGCGTGCTCGGGATGAGCGACAGAGGCACGTTGAAAATTTCGCGCTCGTTCATCGTGGCGGCGACAAACGCCACGTAGAGCGGAAAGACCACCAGCAGCACGCCAATCACCAGCATGACGTGGCAGAAGATGTCCAGGCCGCGACGGTTCTCGATCATGCGTATTGCACCTTGCGTTCGATGAAGCGGAACTGCACGACCGTGAGCACGATGACGATTGCCATCAGCACCACCGACTGGGCAGCCGAGCTACCGAGGTCGAGCCCCTTGAAGCCTTCCGAGTAGATCTTGTAGATGAGCGTCATGGTCGACTGGCCGGGGCCGCCGCCGGTGGCGGCATCGATCACCGGGAAGGTGTCGAAGAACGAGTACACGAGGTTCACCACGAGCAGGAAGAATGTGGTCGGCGAGATCAGCGGCAGCACTAGCCCGAAGAAACGCCGCACCGGACCGGCACCGTCGATAGCCGCCGCTTCGACCAGCGAGCGCGGAATCGCCTGCAAACCGGCGTAGAAGAACAGGAAGTTGTAGCTGATCTGTTTCCAGATCGACGCGAGCACGACCAGGAACATCGCCTGACCGCCGTTCAGCGCGTGGTTCCATTCCACGCCGAGTTTGCCGAGCCCGTAGGTCACGAGGCCGATACTCGGGTTGAACAGAAACGCCCACAACACCGCCGCAATCGCCGGGGCGACCGCGTACGGCCAGATGAGCAGCGTCTGGTACACGCGCTTGCCGCGCGTGACGCGATCGGCCATGGCGGCGAGCAGCAGCGAGATCACCAGCCCGCAGACCGTCACCAGTCCGCTGAAAATCATCGTAGTGCGAAACGAGGCGAGATAGAGCGGGTCGCGCCAGAGCGAGGTGAAGTTGTCGAAGCCGACGAACTGGCTGGAGAGCCCGAATGCGTCCTGCGTCGATGTCGATTGCCACAGGGCCTCGCCCGCGGGCCACAGAAAGAACACGACGGTAATGAATAGCTGCGGAGCGACGAGCGCGTACGGCAGCCAGCCGGTACCGAAGCGAGGGCGTTCTCTTGAGTTGTGCGCCATAACGATTTGAACCAATGAAAAAAACGCCAACCCGGCCCGCGTGGGCGGGCCGGGTGGCGTCATTGTAACGTCACGGTCATATTGGCCGATGCACGAAATGCACGCGCATCGCTGTCAGTGCCGTGTGCGGGGTAGCGCTTAGCTTCCCGACTTTTCGAAGCGGCGCAGCAGGTCGTCGCCACGGGCCACCGCCTTATCCAGCGCGGCCTTCGGCGTTTGCTTGCCGCTCCACACGCCTTCGAGTTCTTCGTCGATCACCGTACGGATCTGCGGCATGTTGCCCAGACGCAGACCACGGGTGAACGGCAGAGGCGGCTTGTTGAGCATCTGCTTGATGGCCATGTCGGCACCCGGGTTCTTCGCGTAGAAGCCTTGCTTCTCGGTCAGTTCGTAGGCGGCCTTGGTGACCGGCAGGTAGCCCGTGTCCTGGTGCCACTTCGCGGCCACGGCCGGCGAGGTGAGGTAGTTCAGGAACTTGGCCACGCCCTTGTACTCGGCCGACGACTTACCGGCGAGCACCCACAGGCTGGCGCCACCGATGATGGCGTTCTGCGGGGCACCCTTCACGTCCGCGTCGTACGGCATCATGCCCACGCCGTAGCTGAACTTGGCGTACTTGGCGATGTTGGCGAGGGCACCCGAGGTGGTCATCGCGATACCGCAGTCGCCGCTGTAGAACTTCGAGGTCACTTCATCCTTGCGGCCCACATACGTGAACGTGCCTTCCTTGGCCATGTCGGCCAAGAACTGGATGTGCTTGGTTTGCTGCGGACCGTTGAAGACCAGCTTGGCATCAAGACCGTCGAAGCCGTTGTTCTTCGTGGCGAACGGCAGGGCCTGCCATGCGCTGTAGTTCTCGAGCTGCGTCCAGCTCTGCCAGCCCATCGTGAAACCGCACGAGAGTCCAGCGGCCTTGAGCTTGGTGGCGTCGGCCTTCACGTCGGCCCAGGTCTTGGGCGCGGTGTTCGGATCGAGGCCGGCCTTCTTGAAGGCGTCCTTGTTGTAGTACAGCACCGGGGTCGAGCTGTTGAACGGCATCGACACGAGGTGATTGGTCTTGCTGTCGGCGTAGTAGCTCGCGACCGTCGGCACGAAAGCCGATTCGTCGAACGGCTCGCCGGCGTCCTTCATGACTTGCCAGACCGGCTTCACAGCCTTCGTGGCCTGCATCATCGTGGCCGTACCCACTTCGTACACCTGCAGAATTGCGGGGGCGTTGCCGGCACGGAAAGCAGCGATGCCTGCGGCCAGGCCCTGCTCGTAGTTGCCCTTGTAGATCGGAACGATCTTGTAATCGCTTTGCGAGGCGTTGAAATCGTTGGCGATCTGGTTCACGCGCTCGCCGAGCGCCGATTCCATCGAGTGCCAGAACTGGATCTCAGTGGCGGCCAGGGCCGACGTGCTCATGCCGAGCGCCAGGGCCGCACCGACGCCGGCCAGGGCGAGCGTGCGCAGGGAAGGTTGCTTCATGCCAATCTCCGGTGGTTCACGAGAAGTCTTGTCTGTTCGCGGTGCGAACGGTATAGCGCCGCGTAGACTACCACGCCGTCGTGTTTTTTCCACCCGCAGTGCAGCACCGTTTGTTGTATGGCGGCGTCTCGCACGGGATTGACAGAATTTTGGAATTCACCGGTGCGCTATGCCAGTAGGCGTGGGGCACGGCCCGGGCCCAAGACCGCAGACAAACACAACGCGCCGTTGCACTGCACAAGCGGTTGTGACTTATTTCTGACTTATTTGTCCGGCGTCTAGACCCGATGGTACGGATGATTCGCGTTGATGCTCCACGCGCGGTAGAGCTGTTCGGCGAGCAGCACCCGCACCATGCCGTGCGGCATGGTGAGGCTGGACAAGCGGATGAGCGTATCGGCACGGGCCTTGAGGCCCGGATCGAGCCCGTCGGCGCCACCGATCACGAAGGCCACGTCGCGGCCGTCCTGTTGCCAGCCGGTGAGCGACTGGGCGAGGCGCATCGTGGTGAGGTCCGTGCCGCGCTCGTCCAGACAGATGAGGCGGCAGCCGCGCGGCAGGGCCGCGTCGATGCGCTGGGCTTCGGCGGCCATCACGGTCTCAGCGGTGCGGGAGTTGGAGCGTTGCTCCGGCTTGATTTCCTTGAGCTCGATGCGCAGCTCGGGGGGCATGCGCTTCGCGTACTCGGCAAAGGCGGTCTCGATCCAGCCGGGCATCTTGTGCCCGACCGCGAGAATGTACAGACGCATGACAGCGAAACCGGCGGGTCTTACTTGGCGGCCTTGCGGCGTGCCGGCGCCTTGGCTTCGGCGGTGTCGTCGCCGTCGTCTTCCGCGTCGCCGTCATCTTCGGCGCTGGCCTTGACGCCGGCCTTGGTGCCCGCAGCCTTCAGGCGCACCGGCTTCTCGCCCCAGATTTCTTCCAGGTTGTAGTACTGGCGCAGGGCGGGTTGCATGATGTGCACGATGGCGTCGCCGGTATCGACCAGCACCCATTCGCCCACGTCTTCGCCTTCCATGCTGATGACGTCGCCGCCGGCAGCCTTGACCTTGTCGCGCACGCTGGCGGCGAGGGCCTTGGTCTGGCGGTTGGACGTACCGCTGGCGATGATCACGCGCTCAAACAGGGCGGTGAGGTGCTCGGTGTTGTACACCTTGATGTCCTGGGCCTTGACGTCTTCGAGGGCGTCGACGATAAGGCGCTGAAGTTTACGAATATCCATAGTGCGTTGTCTTGGTGAAGCAGAGGCAAACAGGGGCGCGAGACGGCGGGCCGCTAGGGCTTGTCAGGCGCGATACAGGTGTTGCGCGCGGATGTACTCCCACACGGGTTCGGGCAGATTCGCAGGCCGTGAGGCTGCGTCTGTCGCGTGCGCCAGTGCGGCGCGCAACTCGGTGGCGGAGATGTCGACGGCCAGTGAGTCGTCGATCAGGATGCCGCCGCATGGCGTGGATTGTACCCCGAGCGCGGACTTTTCCCTTTCTGCGAAGACTTCACGCAGTGGCAGGGACGCCGTTTCGCGGCTGAAACCCGGTCGGGCCGCCGCACACACGTGGGCGTAATCGAACAGTTCGCGCCAGGCGTGCCACGTGTCCAGACGCACCAGTTGGTCCGAGCCGATCAGCAACGACAGCGACGCCTGCGGCCCGTAATCGGCGCGCAACTCGCGCAGCGTGTCGATCGTATAGCTGGGGCCGGCACGCTCGATTTCGCGGGTGCTCACGATCAGTTGCGTGGCCGGATGCGTGCGTTGCAACTCTTCCGCCAGCAATTCGGCGGCGAGCCGGGTCATCGCCAAGCGGTGCACGGCGGGCGTGCTGCCCTGTTTTTGCGGCTGTTGGCCGGCAGGCATCAGCAACAGCTCGTCGAGTGCGAGCGTGCGGGCAAAGAGTGCGCCCAATGCCAGATGGCCGGTGTGAATCGGGTCGAACGTGCCGCCGAGCACGCCGATGCGCTTGGGGCCACGGGCGGCGGGAGAGGTGACGGTCATGCGTGGGTCGCCTTTACACCCACTCGCGCCGCACGAGGAAATCGGTATAGAGCTTGGCTTCCGGGGTGTCCGGCTCGGGCTTCCAGTCGTAATGCCACTTCACGATCGGCGGCATCGACATCAGGATCGACTCGGTACGCCCGCCCGATTGCAGCCCGAAATGCGTGCCACGGTCCCAGACCAGATTGAATTCGACGTAGCGGCCACGGCGATGCGCCTGAAAATCGCGCTCGCGCTCGCCGTACGGCATGCCGCGGCGGCGTTCCACGATCGGCACATACGCGTCGAGGAAGGCGTCGCCCACGCTTTGCATGACCGCAAAGCCCGTCTCGAAGCCGCCACCCGAGAAATCGTCGAAGAAGATACCGCCGATGCCGCGCGGTTCTTGCCGGTGTTTCAGATAGAAGTACTCGTCGCACCAGGCCTTGAAGCGCGGGTACCAATCGGTGCCGAACGGATCAAGGGCGTCCTTGCAGGTCTGGTGGAAGTGCCGGCAGTCGTCTTCGAACGCGTAATAAGGCGTGAGGTCCATGCCGCCGCCGAACCAGAACGCCGGGGCTTCGCCGGGGGCGGTCGCGATCAGAATGCGCACGTTGAAGTGCACGGTCGGGCAATACGGGTTGCGGGGATGCAGGACGAGCGATACACCAAGGGCTTCGAAACCGCGTCCGGCCAATTCGGGGCGCGAGGCGCTGGCCGAGCCGGGGAGCTTGTCGCCCACCACGTGGGAGAAGTTCACGCCGCCGCGCTCGAAGAAATCACCGTCGTCGAGCACGCGGGTGCGCCCGTCGCCACGCAGCGCGCCGTCGGCCGGGCGCTGCCAGTCGTCGGCGAGAAAGCGCTTGCCGTCGAGCCGTTCCAGCGTTTCGACAATACGGTCTTGCAGACCGAGCAGATAAGTTCGCACTGCGCCGGTGTCCGGCATCTGTGCGGCGTCTTTCGCCGTCGTGCTCGCGGTCATCCTTCTACGTCCCGTTTTGGTAATAGACGGATTGTACCGGCTGGCGGGCGTTCAGGGGCGCCAGGCGGGGCGCCGGGGCGGCGTTTATGCCGCCCGGATGACCCGAATCAAGGTGTTGAGGTGACTTTCGGGACGTTCGAGAAGCCCGTCCCGCTGTTCAGTGTGCTGTTCAGTGCGCCGTTCAGGGGGCCGGAGCGTTCGGCCGTGAGCCTGCCGGAGCGGCATTGCCCGTGCCGATGATCGGCGCGTTCGCGCTGGCGTTTCCGCCGCCCACGTCCGCCGGTGGCGGCATGAGAATCTGGCGCGGCGCGGGTACCGGCCAGTGTGCCGTGCCGCCCACTTCGGCAATCGCCCGGTTGGTGTCGAAATACACCTGCCAGTAATCGCGGTTATGGCAATACGGACGCACCGCGAGCACTGGCCCGGCCGGGTTGAACTCCAGAATGGCGACGTCCACGGCGGGCGTGCTCATCACGTTCGGAATCTGGGCGATACGCGCCTTGAGCCGCGTCACGGCGTCCTGCACGTCGACCGTATGGGCCAACTGCGCGCTCAGATCGACGCGCCGGAACGCGTTGGCGTCATAAACCGTGATGTTGTCGCTGAACACCTTCGTGTTGCCCACATAGACGCGCAGGTTGTCTGCCGTGGTCATCGTCGTGACGAACAGGCCGATCTCGTCGACCACGCCGGTCACGCCGCCGGCGCTGATCATGTCGCCCGTCTTGAACGGGCGCAGCACGATCAGGAAGATGCCCGAGGCAAAGTTCGACAGCAGCCCGGACCAGGCCGCGCCGATGGCGATGCCGGCGGCGGCCAGCAGCGCCGCGAACGACGTGGTCTCGATGCCGCAGACGCTGAGGATGGTGATGACCAAGGCGATGCGCAAGGCAATGCGCAGCGACGATTCGGAGTAACGGACGAGGGTGGGATCGATGGCCCGGCGGGTCATCGCGGCACGCACGAGGCGGGCGACCAGATTGATGACGATGCCACCGATGATCCAGATGACGACTGCCATCAGGATCTTCAGTCCGAACGGCACCAGATAATCGTTGACCAGCTTGTTGAGGTCGAACATACGCGTCTCCGTCGAGCGAGGGATCTGTCGGGAAAACTGCTGGGTTCCGCCGAGGCTGGCCGGAGGGGGCGACTGGGGGCGTGTGCCACGCATTCCATCGTGGAACTACGCAGGTTGCGCCGCTGCCAGCGTGCCAAGTTGCGTTTCGCTTGTCAATCTTGTCGATGGGATAACGAAATGACGCCGACGTGGCGGACGCGTCACGTTCCAACAATGTCGCGCCTGAAATGACAACGGCCCGGACGATTTGTGGTCGTCCGGGCCGTGGGGCATCAACGTCTCGGCGCTTCAGTGCAGCGCCTCAATGCAGCACCTCAATGCAGCGCAATCAGGCGGTGCCTTCCGGCTTGCGCGCGAGGGCGCGGTTGCCGATGTCGTGGCGATATTGCATGCCGTCGAAGCTGATCTGGTTGACCATCTGATACGCCACGCTTTGCGCACCGCGCACCGTGTCCGACAACCCGACCACGCACAGCACGCGTCCGCCGGTGACCGACAGCACGTCGTTTTCCAACTGCGTACCGGCATGGAACGTCACGCAATCGTCGGTCTCGGCAGGAATCTCCGAGATACGGTCGGCCTTGCGCGGGTTATCCGGGTAGCCGTAAGCGGCGAGCACCACGCCCAGCGCATAGCGGCGGTCCCAGTCGAGTTCGACCTTGTCGAGCGTGCCGGCAATCGCGTGTTCGACCACCACCGAGAAGTCGCCCTTCAGGCGCGCCATGATCGGCTGCGTCTCGGGGTCGCCCATGCGGCAGTTGAATTCGAGCGTCTTGATATTGCCTTGCGGGTCGATCATCAGGCCGGCGTACAGGAAGCCCGTGTAGCGAATGCCATCGGTTTCCATACCGCGCACGGTCGGCAGAATGATCTCGCGCATCACGCGGGCGTGAATTTGCGGCGTGACGATCGGCGCGGGCGAGTAGGCGCCCATGCCGCCCGTGTTCGGGCCCTGATCGTTATCGAGCAGACGCTTGTGATCCTGCGACGTGGCGAGCGGCAGCACGTTCTTGCCGTCGACCATGACGATGAAGCTGGCTTCTTCGCCTTGCAGGAATTCCTCGATGACCACACGCGCACCGGCGTCGCCGAGCTTGTTGTCCGCGAGCATCGCGTCCACGGCGTTGTGCGCTTCTTCCAGCGACATTGCCACGACCACGCCCTTGCCGGCGGCCAGACCATCGGCCTTGATTACGATCGGCGCGCCCTTGGCGTCGATGTACGCATGGGCCTTGGCCGCGTCGGAGAACGTTTCGTAATCGGCGGTCGGAATGCCGTGGCGCTTCATGAACGCCTTGGCGAAGTCCTTCGACGATTCGAGCTGCGCCGCTTCACGCGTCGGGCCGAACACCTTCAGGCCGCGGGCACGGAAGATGTTGACGATACCGGCGGCGAGCGGTGCTTCGGGGCCGACCACGGTGAGGGCGATGCCTTCACGAATGGCGAACTCGGCGAGCACGTTCGGATCGCTGATCGGGACATTGCGCAGGCGCTCGTCGAGCGCCGTGCCGCCGTTGCCCGGGGCGACGTAGACCAGTTGGATGCGCGACGATTGCGCGAGCTTCCACGCCAGGGCGTGTTCACGGCCACCCGAGCCGACAACCAGAATCTTCATGCTTGTTTATTCCTCGATGACGGCGTTGGTAAAGACTTCCTGCACGTCGTCGAGGTTTTCGAGCGCGTCGAGCAGCTTTTGCATCTTCAGGGCGTCTTCGCCGGTGAAGACCACTTCGGTTTGCGGCTTCATTGTGACTTCCGCGACTTCGGCCTTCAGGCCGGCGGCTTCGAGCTTGGTCTTGACCGTCTGGAAGTCGTTGGCCGGGCAGATCACTTCGAAGCTGCCGTCGTCGTTGCTGATGACGTCATCGGCACCGGCGTCGAGGGCAACTTCCATCAGCTTGTCTTCCGGCGTTTCCGGCGAGAACAGGAACTGGCCGCAGTGCGTGAACAGGAACGCCACCGAGCCATCGGTGCCCATGTTGCCGCCGAACTTCGAGAAGGCGTGGCGCACTTCCGCAACGGTACGCACACGGTTGTCCGTCATGGTGTCGACGATCACGGCCGCGCCGTTGATGCCGTAGCCTTCGTAGCGAATTTCTTCGTAGTTGGCGCCGTCCAGACCGCCCACGCCGCGATCGATCGCGCGTTTGACGTTGTCCTTGGGCATGTTGGCGTCGGCGGCCTTTTCCACGGCCAGACGCAGGCGCGGGTTGCTGTCGGCGTCACCGCCGCCCAGACGCGCTGCCACGGTGATTTCCTTGATCAGGCGTGTCCAGACTTTACCGCGCTTGGCATCTGCCGCAGCCTTCTTGTGTTTGATGTTGGCCCATTTGCTATGACCCGCCATGAAATTCTCCGTCGTGCCGCAGTGCGGCTGAATATGCCGCCGGCCCGCGCAATGCCGCGCGGCCAGCCTTTGAAACGGGAGCGCCCGCCACCGAAGGGCAGCGGGCGCTTGACAGGCATGGCCCTCGGCCTGCGAGGCCCGGGCGGCAACCTGCCGCTATAATCGGAGGCAATTTTATCATGCCGCCGCACCGTGCCACGGGTGTTTGCTGCGCCGTGTCACGACCCGCACCGTGTCTACTGCCGAGGTCGCTCATGCCCAAGAAGCCCGCGCCGTCGCAAGCGTCGCCGTCCCCCGCATCTGCTTCAAGCGCTACTTCCCGCTCTGCATCTCCCATTGAATCCGCCTCATCCTCCGGCGCTGCCGGTGCGCATGAAACCGGGGCACCGCTCGTCATCGCCCGCAACGACCAGCACCTGCTCGGCCTGCTGCCCGCCATGGGCAACCGCCATGGCTTGATCACCGGCGCGACCGGCACGGGCAAGACCGTCACGCTGCAAGTCATGGCGCAGGCGTTCTCCGATATCGGCGTGCCCGTGTTTCTCGCCGACGTGAAGGGCGATCTCACAGGCATCACGCAACCGGGCGTGGAGACTCCCAAGCTCAAGGAGCGCATCGCCAATCTGGGCTTCGATACCCCCGACTGGCACGGCAGCCCCGCCATGCTGTGGGATGTGTTCGGCGAGCAGGGCCATCCGGTGCGTGCCACCGTCTCCGATCTCGGCCCGTTGCTGCTCGCACGCCTGTTGGGCCTGAACGAGACGCAGACTGGCGTGCTCAACCTCGTCTTCAAGATTGCCGACGACAATGGTCTGTTGCTGCTCGACAGCAAAGACCTGCGCGCGATGCTCCAGCACGTAGGCGAGAACGCGTCGAGCTTCACGACGCAGTACGGCAATATCTCGGCCGCGTCGGTCGGGGCCATTCAGCGCGGGTTGCTCGCGCTGGAGCAGCAGGGCGCCGACAAGTTCTTCGGCGAGCCGATGCTCAACATCGACGACTTCATGCAGACCGACGCGCAGGGGCGCGGCATCGTCAACATTCTCGCCGCCGACAAACTGCTCACCGCACCGCGCATCTACGGCACGTTCCTGCTGTGGCTGCTGGCCGAGTTGTTCGAGCGCCTGCCTGAAGTGGGCGACCCTGATAAGCCGAAGCTCGTGTTCTTCTTCGACGAGGCGCATCTGCTGTTCAACGAGGCCCCGAAGGCGCTGCTGGAGCGCATCGAGCAGATGGTTCGCCTGATCCGCTCGAAGGGCGTCGGTGTGTACTTTGTCACGCAGAATCCGGTCGATGTGCCCGACACCGTGCTCGGACAGTTGGGCAATCGCGTGCAGCATGCGTTGCGCGCCTATTCGCCGCGCGACCAGAAGGCTGTGAAGGTGGCTGCGCAGACGATGCGGGCGAACCCGTCGCTCGATATCGAGAAGGTCATTGGCGAGTTGGGCGTGGGCGAGGCCTTGGTGTCGCTGCTCGATGAAAAGGGACGCCCGACCGTGACAGAGCGTGCGTACATCGCGCCGCCCGCCTCACGCATCGGGCCGATCACGCCGCAGGAGCGCCAGGCGGTGATGGCGAACTCGCTGGTCGCGGGGGTGTACGAGACGGCGGTCGATCGCGAGTCGGCGTATGAAAAGCTTGTGGGCCGCACAGAGAGCCGCCAACCGGACGCGCCGGGCGGCGCAGCCTCGACGGGCGGAGAGTCGTCCGGTGGCGGGTTACTCGACGCAGTGAAGGATTCGCTTGGCGGTCTGCTGGGGGGGGGTAGCGGCGGCAGCGGCGGCAGTGGCGGCGCTCGCGGTTCAAGCCGCAAGGACACACCGATCGACGCCATGGTTAAGAGCACGGCCCGCACCATCGGCAGTCAGTTGGGACGCGAAATCGTACGTGGCGTCCTCGGCAGCATCTTCGGCGGCAATCGTCGCCGGTAGCCGTCACCGATTGCTACCCGGCCACTCGCGGGTGGCCCGCATCACCCTTTACAACAATAAGAATGAAGGAGTCTGCGCTTCCCGATGTCTCTGAAAACCTCACTTGACCCGGTGCGTACCGGGGTTGCCCACGATCCGTTGTGGCTGCGTGCCGCGCCGCTGATCTTCCTGTTCCTGTGGTCGGTCGGCTTCACGGTCGCCAAGATCGGCCTCGCGTATGCCGACCCGCTCACGTTCCTCGCGCTGCGTTACGGTCTCGTGCTGGTGCTGCTCGCGCCGCTGGCCATCGTGATGCGGCCGCCCTTGCCGAAGACCGCTGCGGCGTGGGGGCATCTCATCGTCATCGGCCTGCTGATTCAGGCGTTGTACTTCAGCATGACGTATCTCGCGCTGCGCATTGGCGTCTCGGCGGGCAGCGTGGCGCTGATTACGTCGCTGCAACCGATTCTTGTAGCGCTGGCGGTGCCGCATCTGGTCGGCGAGCGTGTGAGCGGGATGAACTGGATCGGTCTGGGGCTCGGGCTGGCAGGGGCGGCGCTGGTGATCGTGGCGCGCTCGGCGGTGGAGGCGACGTCGGCACTCGGCCTGCTGTTCACCTTCATCGCATTGGGCGCGATCACTTGCGGCACGCTGTATGAAAAGCGCTTCGGCGTCGGGCAGCACCCGATCACGTCCAACCTCGTGCAGTACGCCGTGGGCTTTGCCGCGACGCTGCCGCTCGCATGGTGGCTCGAACCGATGCATGTGTCGTGGACGTGGCAACTCAGCCTGTCCCTCGTCTACCTCGTCATCGGTAATTCGATCGTGGCCATCTCGTTGCTGCTGGCGATGATCCGGCGAGGCGAAGCGTCCCGCGTCTCGGCGTTGTTCTTTCTCGTGCCCCCCGCCGCCGCACTGGCCGCGTGGATCATGGTCGGGGAACACATGCCGCCACTCGCGTGGGGCGGGATGGTGCTCGCCGCCATCGGCGTGGCGATGGCGACGCGGCGCAAGGCGCGCTGACGCGGCACAAACAAAAAGGACGCGTGGCAGGGCCTACGCGTCCTTTTCTACAAGCGTCTTCAGCGACCAATGGCGGACGTCTCGTTCCGCCGCCGGTCGTTTTGCGGTGTACTCAGTTCTTCGTGCCGAACAGACGGTCACCGGCATCACCCAGACCCGGGATGATGTAGGCGTGGTCGTCCAGACGCTCGTCGAGCGACGCCACGTACAACTTCACGCCCGGGTGCGCGTCGTGCAGCACCTTCACGCCTTCCGGTGCGGCGACGAGTGCGAGGAAGGCAATGTTCTCTTCCTCGACACCGCGCTTGCGCAGCACATCCACCGCGTGCACGGCCGAGTAGCCGGTGGCGACCATCGGATCACACAAGATGAAACGGCGGTCGGCCACATCGGGCAGGCGCACCAGATATTCGACCGGACGGTGTTGCTCGTCGCGATACACGCCGATATGACCGACGCGTGCCGACGGCACCAGATCGAGCAGGCCGTCGCTCATGCCCACGCCTGCGCGCAGCACCGGCACGATGGCCAGCTTCTTGCCCGCGATGACCGGGGCGTCCATGGTGACCATCGGCGTCTCGATCGACTCGGTCGTAAGCGGCAGGTCGCGCGTGATTTCATAGCCCATGAGCAAGGTGATCTCGCGCAGCAGGCCACGGAACGTGCGCGTCGAGGTTTCCTTGTCGCGCATGTGCGAGAGCTTGTGCTGGATCAGCGGGTGATCGCAGATGAAGAGATTCGGGAAGCGATTGTCTTGTTTCATGGCAGCATTCTGAGGCAGGGCCGGTGTGGCCCGCATGGCCGCGATTTTAGCCGATGCCGGCTACGGCGGTCCGGCTTTCGACACCGCGCGCCCAAAATGCGGCCCATCACGCCGCCCATCACGCCGCGCGTCAGCGGCTATCTCCCGATTCCCTTAGAATCGCTGCAAGACGGCTCACAGGGCCGTATTTCCACGAATTCTCGACTGACTTGGAAGGTTGAACCATGGATCTGGGAATCAAGGGCCGCACGGCGCTGGTGTGCGGTGCGAGCAAGGGACTGGGGCGCGCTTGCGCTCAGGCGCTGGCCGAAGCGGGTGCCGACGTGGTGATCGTCGCGCGCACGGCGGCGGCACTCAATGAAGCGGCGGATGCGATCCGCGCCTCGACGGGCGTGAAGGTGACCGCCGTCGCCTGCGACATCACGACGCCGGAAGGCCGTGCACAGGCGCTCGCCGCGTGTGCGCAACCCGACATTCTCGTGACCAACGCGGGCGGCCCGCCGCCGGGCGATTTTCGGGAATGGCAACGCGACGACTGGATTCGCGCGCTCGACGCCAACATGCTCACCCCGATCGAACTGATCAAGGCGACCGTCGACGGCATGATCGGCCGCCGTTTTGGCCGCATCGTGAACATCACGTCGTCGGCCGTGAAGGCGCCGATCGACATTCTGGGCCTCTCGAACGGTGCCCGCTCGGGCCTGACGGGCTTTGTGGCCGGCCTGTCGCGCACGACCGTCGCCCATAACGTCACGATCAACAATCTGCTGCCGGGGGCGTTCGACACCGACCGTCTGGCCGGCACGATGAAAGCGTGGGCGGACAAGAGCGGCCAGTCGGTCGACGAAGCCCGTGCCAAGCGTGCCGCCGCGATTCCCGCGCGCCGCTTCGGCCAGCCGGACGAATTCGGCGCGACGTGCGCGTTCCTTTGCAGCGCGCAGGCCGGGTACATCACCGGGCAAAACGTGTTGATCGACGGCGGCGCTTATCCCGGTACTTTCTAGGCCGGCACTTTCTAGGCAGAGACTTCCCACATGACTGTAACCACCGTCACGAGCGCCCCGAAGGTGCGCATCGCCCTCATCGCGCACGACAAGAAGAAAGATGAAATTCTGGCCGTCGCGCGCGACTACGTGGACGTGCTGCGCCAGTGCGACCTCGTCGCCACCGGCACCACGGGCGGGCGCATCGCCACGGAGCTGGGCCTCGACGTGGAGCGCAAGCTCTCCGGCCCGCATGGCGGCGACCTGCAAATCGGCGCCCAACTGGCCGAAGGCCGCATCGACATGGTGCTGTTTCTGCGCGATCCGATGACGCCCCAGCCGCACGAACCCGATATCAATGCGCTCGTGCGCGCCTGCGACGTGCATAACGTGCCGTGCGCGACCAATAGCTCGACAGCGCGCTTGCTGCTGGAGCAGTTGATCATTCGTCTTGCGGCCCAGCCGAAGGCGCTGGCGACCTGATCGTCAGGCGCTCGGCAGGCAACCGATATCCCCAGAAAAAACCCCCGAATCATCAAGGAGCGAGGATGACAAAAGCGATCCGCATCGAAACGAATGGCGGTCCGGAAGTGATGCAGTACGTGGACGTGCAAGTCGGCGAGCCGGGCCCGGGTGAGGCGCGCGTGCGTCACAACGCGGTCGGGTTGAACTACATCGACGTGTATTTCCGCACCGGTCTGTATCCGCAGCCGCTGCCCGCCGGTCTTGGCATGGAAGCCTCTGGCGTGGTCGAAGCCGTGGGCGAAGGCGTCACCCACGTGAAGCCGGGCGACCGTGTGGCGTACGCCAGCCGCCCGTGCGGTGCTTACTCGCAGGCGCGTGTGATGCCGGCCGCACCGCTCGTGCGTCTGCCCGACGCCATCACCGACGATCAGGCCGCCGCCATGATGCTGCAAGGCATGACGGCGCAATACCTGCTGCGTCGCACGTATCCGGTGAAAGCGGGCGACACGATCCTGATTCATGCGGCCGCCGGCGGCGTGGGGCTGATTGTGTGCCAGTGGGCCAAGGCGCTCGGCGCAACGGTCATCGGCACGGTCGGCTCCGACGAGAAGGCCGCGCTGGTACGTCAGCACGGCTGCGATCACCCGATCGTCTACACGCGCGAGAACTTTGTCGAGCGCGTGAAGGACATCACGGGCGGCGAAGGCGTGCCGGTGGTGTACGACTCGATCGGCAAAGACACTTTCATCGGTTCGCTCGACTGTCTGCGTCCGCTTGGCACGATGGTGAACTTCGGGAATGCCTCGGGCCCGGTGACGCAGATCAGCACGGCCGATCTGGTCTCGCGCGGCTCGCTCTTCTTCACGCGTCCGACCTTGTTCAACTACACGGCCAAGCGTGCAGATCTGGAAGCGACGGCCAACGAGTTGTTCGATGTAGTCGCCAAGGGCACCGTGAAGATCGAAGTCAATCAGCGTTATGCGCTGGCTGACGTCGCTCAGGCGCATCGTGATCTCGAAGCGCGCAAGACGACGGGCTCGACGCTGCTGATGCCGTAATCGGGGCCTCCGGCCTTCGTGCAGAAAAGAAAAGGGACGCCACTGGCGTCCCTTTTTCGGTGGCGTTGGTGTCGCCGCCGCAGCCGCCGTTCAGGCGCGTTGCGTGAAGATATGCGCGCGGGCGTCCTCGCGTACGTCGACGGGCAGGCGCCCGACCAGCCAGTGCACCACCATGCCGATGATCACCACGTCGTCGAGCAGGCCAAAAACCGGCACAAAGTCGGGAATCAGGTCGAACGGGCTGAGCAGATAGACGACCAGTGCCGCCACGGCGGGCAGCAGCCAGCGCGGCCGGCGCGGGTCGCGCACGGCGTGCCAAAGGATACGGAAATCGTGGCGCGCCACTTGCCACAGACGCAGAAAACGTTTCACTTGCAGACTCCCAAAACAAACGTCAAGACAGTGTGGTTATGCAGAAAGGCATGCTTAACCGACGCAAATGTCTAAAACGTCGTATAACATCGTTCAAAGTATTGAGAATGATACGCGCAAGTGACATGGCTTGCCGATAGGCATGGACACGCACTACGCGTTACAAAAGACTTCGACATCGCTGCAACGCAACGGTTTCATCGCGCGGTAGTGTCTGCCGGGCAAGTGAGGAAACGGCAGCTTTCGCGATTGCGGCGTAACAGGGGCGGCGGGATAATTTGCCAATCGCCGTGGTCTACCCCTTTTTTCCCTCCTAGCGGACGCATCCAACGCCACTATGACCGACGCTCAAGATCCGAAATCGCCGCAACAGCCCCCCAAGCCCGAGCTCGACGCGAACAAGAGCGCAGCCAAACCCGCAACACCCGCCACCCCGGAAACCTCATCGAGCGCCTCGACGACCTCCACCGAGTACGTTGAAGGTGCGACACCGGCCTCGCCGCGTGCGACCGGCAAACCGGTGGGCGGCACGGCAGAAGGTTCTGCCGACATGCCACCCAACCCCGACACGCTGACCCGTCCGGTGCATCAATCGGAGCCGGGCGCCTCTGCCGATGCGCGGGCCGAACCGCCATCGCCGCCGGCCACGACAGCTAGCGTGGCCGTAACACCTGCCGCCACGCAGACTACGCCGCCGACAACCCCTGCGGCGCCTGCCGCCGGCCAGCAGCCGATTGCTGAAGTGGCATCCGATCGCAATCCGATCGGTGCGCCGGTTGCCGCGTCGCGCGAAGACGTCAAGGCCGCCGGTGTGGGCAGCGCTGGCGGGACCATCGGTACCGGCACTGGTGCGACGTCTGCCTCGTCGGGCGGTGCGGGCGGTGCGGGTGCCTCAGGAGGTTCAGGCGACTCAGGCGGCTCAGGTGGCTCAGGTGTTTCAGGCGGCTCAGGTGGCTCAGGCGGCGGCGAACCGCCCCATCAACCCGCGTTTGGCGGCAGCGCGCCGCGCCCCGGCAGCCCTGCATCGATGGGCGGTGCGCCGTCTTACCTGCAAGCGGGCGATTCGCCGTGGTCGGTCTTGCGACGCATCATGGGCGCACGTTTTCGCGCGTGGTACGACCGCGCCGGTCAGCGCATCACGCAGCGCACATTGAAGATCGGCATTTCCGCGCGGATCTTCCATCCGGAGCCCGGCAACAAGGGCCTGCGCAGCAAAACGCTGCAATACCTCGAAGAATCGATCGCGCACTGGGTGATGTCGCGCGACGTGCTGGTGTTCATGATTCCGACGGTCGATACGCAAGGCCAGCTTCACCCGAGCCATATCCGCCTGCACGATTACGCCAAGCATCTTGACGGTCTGGTGTTGCAGGGCGGGGCGGACGTTGCGCCGCTCACGTATTCGGAAGTCGCTACGCGCCACGAATGGCAGGGCGACCGTATGCGCGACATGTACGAACTGGAACTGCTGCACGAGTTTGTCGAGCAAGGAAAGCCGATTCTCGGCGTCTGCCGTGGCTGCCAACTGATCAACGTGGCGTTCGGCGGCACCTTGCATCAGGACATCGCCACCGATTTGCCGGAAGCGATTCCTCACGTGACGGAAACGTACGAGCACAATCGCCACACGTTGACCTTCCCCGAAGGCTCATCGCTGGCGCAAATGCTCGGCCCGGTCGATGTGCCCATCGTGAATTCGATTCACCACCAGTCGGTGAAGACGCTGGGGCGCGATCTGAGTGTGGAAGCGATGTGTGCGGAAGATGGCGTGGTGGAGGCCATTCGCTATCGCAAGGCGCCGTTCGTGATGGGCCTGCAATGGCACCCGGAGTTTCACCGCGCGGGTGGTCCGGAGTTTTTGGATTGCACGCCGGTGCTCGATAACTTCCTGCGTGCCGCGCGTGAGACGCGCTTCTGATGCTTTGCTAATGCACTGAATCGCACTGAATCCCCATCAGTGCCGCAATAGAAAAAGGGCAGCCGAGGCTGCCCTTTTTCATGTCGAGAGCACTGCGATACTGCCGGCAGCGCTCTGTCCGCGTCGATTAGAAGCGGTGACGGATGCCCGTGCCCACAACAGTTTGCGAGCTGGTCGACGACATACCGCCGGCAGCGCCGACACCAGCTTGCAAGCCCGTGCCTTCGTTGTCGGAGATGTGTTGGTACGAACCGGTCAGGTACACGTCGGTGCGCTTCGACAGACGGTAGTCAGCTTGCAGCGTAACGGTGTGGAACTTCGGCTTCTGATCCGTCGAATCTTGCTTGGCCATCGTGTACGTGTACGCGGCCGACAGCGAGACTGCCGGGGTCAGCATGTAGCGACCGTTGATTTCGAAGTTGTCGAACTTCAGACCGTCGTTGTTGAACGACACAGCCGTGCTGTTGTAGTTCAGGCCCGACAGACCTTGCAGTTGCGTGTGGGTGTACACCAGGCCGACCGTAGCCGGGCCGAAGGCGTAGTTACCACCGATACCCCAGACGCGTTGCTTCTGCGACTGGAACACCGAGTCACCGCCGTTCGACGTGTCGACAGCGCCCGAACCGTTGTTGTTACCCGGATTGCCTTGGCGTTCCAAGTAAGCAGCAGCCACCGTCAGCGGGCCGTTTGCGTAGTTCACGCCGGCGCTGAATGCACGGTTGTTGGCGAAGTCGCCAGCCTTGTTCGAGAAGCCATACAGGCCGCCGAAGGTCAGGCCGTTGTAGTTGGCGCTCGAGTACTTGACCGAGTTGTTCACACGGAACGAGTTGTTCGTGTTGTCGTTATCGTACGGGTGCGAAGCGATCGTGCCGCCGAACGACGAACCGTTCAGGGTCAGCGGTGCCAGGTAGTCAACCAGCGAGTCGTATTGACGACCGATCGTCACAGCGCCGAACTTGTCGTTCTGCAGGCCGACGAAGGCTTGACGACCGAACATACGGCCGTTTTGGCCCGACTGACCGTTGTTGATCGAGAAACCGTTTTCCAATACGAAGATGGCCTTGTTACCGCCACCCAGGTCTTCCGAGCCCTTCAGGCCCCAACGGCTGCCGTTGATCAGGCCGCTCGTTGCGCGGAAGTTCTTCGAACCCGAAGCCGCCGACGTGGTGGAGTTGCTCGTGTAAGCAACGCCAGCATCGATCAAGCCGTACAGCGTGACGCTGCTTTGAGCATGCGCGGCGGTCGCCGAGAACGCGCCGACAACGGCTGCGGCAAGAAGAGTTTTTTTCATGGTTTAAGCTCCAGTAACGTGACACGAATCGCAGAATTCGCGTGAAAACAGAACGCGGCGAAACAGAACATGTCGAGGTGACGGTTTGTCATTCGCGGACCCGATCAGGTATCGGCACTGTTCTGCTGACAGGGGGCAGTGTATGAGTGGGCATCACTCCCGCCTATTTCAGAATCCGCAAGAATCTATTTCACTTCTGAAAAGAATCACGTCGATGCGTCCTAAAGCGTTGTGTGGCAAGGGATTCGCTTGATTAAGCCTAGGCGAGAAATGGCAATGCAAGCGGTGTGTGTTGCGCTCGGGACACAGTGTGGCGGGGGTGATGAGGCGGCTGCGAAGCGTTGCCAGCACTGGATTTGCGCGCGACACGCGTGATTTGAATTGGTTCCCGCGCTGCGAATTCATGTCGAAGTGTCGACTTGCGCGAGTGGTGCATGGCACTGAAATCGAACGCAATGACGTCAAGAATGAAGTCGTGATGCCGTTCAGCGATTCGCGATATTCGGCCGGTAGAAATCAGACAGTCGAGCGTGTCGCGTGACGGAAAAAACCGGCGGCAAATTGGTTCGCCGATGGGGTCACGACAGCGCGCTGTCATTCTCGTGTCATCGAAGCACGCAAGTGCGACAAATCAAGCGCGTGTGATGCGACAATTCCTAGATGTATGTGAGCGCGATTTCGCACGTCGTCAAAAAAGCCCTTTGTTTATGGGGTTTTACAGACTATTGCGAGTCGACAAATAAATCATTGCGCCGAATGATGAGAATGTTTCGCGGGGCCGCACCTATACTACGTTCCGCGAGAAGTAGACTTTTGCGTTGAGTGAAAAGTCTCCAAACCTTGGCGCGGCCTCATCGGCCGCGCTTTTTTTTTGCCTGCATTTTCGTCACATGCTTTTGTCACGCGTAATGGCCTGACGTCAGCGCGTCGGCGCAATCGCGCACATGCGGAATGCTCAGTTGCTTGAGCTTGCGATACAGCGATGCGCGGCAAAAACCGAGCGTGCGCGCCGCCGCAGAAATGTTCCAGCGATGCTGCGCGAGTGCCTGCAAGATGCGTTCACGTTCCTGCATACGAGGCGCATCGTGCTCGGTCGCGGCGATCGTTGCCGTCGCTGCGATGCTCGATGACGCACTCTGCGCGGAGGCCGCACGCGTGACAGCCGACATCGAAGCCGTCATCGGCATCGGCAATACAGCCGCCTCTCGCAACGGCAAATCGTGTGCGCTCATGGTCGAATGGCGTGACGCCATCGCCGCTGCCGCCAACTCTGGCGGCAGATCGTCCACCCGCATCACATTCCCATTCATCACCGCGCACGCATAGCGCAGTGCCGCGCGCATCTGCCGCAAGTTACCGGGCCATGCATACGAAAGCAGACGCGTCATGGCGTCCGCCGACACACGTCCGAGGGCTTGATCCATGCGCGTGCCGGGCCACTCGTCGCAGAGCATGCGGGCAATGAGTTCGGGCTTATCGTCGCGCTCGTGCAGCGTGGGGAGCGTCAACACACCCACGGCGACGCGGTAATACAAATCTTCGCGGAACTTGCCTTGCGCCACGGCACTCGCGAGATCCTGATGGGTCGCACAAATCAACTGCACGTCGACCGGAATGGCACGGCTCGCGCCCAGCGGCGTGACTTCGCGTTCCGACAGCACACGCAACAATCGCGTTTGCAGGGCGTAGGGCATATCGCCGATTTCATCGAGAAAGAGCGTGCCGCCGTCCGCTTGTTGCAGTTTGCCCTTCATGCCACCGGGCAACGCGCCCGAGAACGCCCCGCGTTGGTAGCCAAACAGTTCGCTCTCGACCAGATGTTCGGGAATCGATGCCGTGTTGATCGCGACGAACGCTTGTGCGCGCCGTTCGCTGTACGCGTGCAGTGCACGGGCGAGAAACTCTTTACCCGTTCCGGTCTCACCGAGAATCAGTACCGGCAGTCCGCGATCGACGAAGCGTTTGCCGCGCGCGAGCAGATCGCGCATGCGGGCGTCGGTGCCGCTGAGGTCGTCGATGGCGAGGTAATCGGGGCGCATCTGGCGCTGGGCCGCCGTGGCAGGTGCGGGCGCCATGGCGGGGTGTGCGAGGGGGGCGAGTGCTGCGACGTTGCTGAAGGCGGCGGACGTACCGAGGGGGGCGACTGTGCCAAGTGTTCCTAGGTTGCCGAGGGGGCCAAGCGATCCGACAGGTCGAGCGGGGGCGTTCGCTACAGCGAGGTGAGCGGGCATGACTGTCTCCTTCTCGTATCGTTACGAAAGGTCGCCGTCGGTGGCTTTTGGCCTGGCGTTTCCTCACGTCTCTTTATTTTGCGTCTCGCTCGGGTGGCGACCGCAAATGGAGCATACGACCGCCCAGTCATAACATCCAATACAATATTGGTGCGCTATTAATACCTCTGGGGTATCAGATGATCGAGCTGCGCCATTTCCAGTATTTCGTCGTGTTGGCCGAAACCTTGCACTTCGGCCGCGCGGCGCAGCAATTACATATCTCGCAGCCGCCGCTCTCGCGGCAGATTGCCTTGATGGAAGCCGAGCTGGGCGTGCAGCTGTTCGAGCGCACGCGGCGGAGCGTGCGCCTGACCCGTGCCGGTGCGCGCTTCTATCAGGATGCGGTGGAAATTCTCAACTCGGTCGACCGGGCCAAACGCAACGTGGTGGCGGCCAGCCGGGGGAGGATGGGGCGATCACCGTGGGTTTCATGATGTCCTCGGCCTACAACATCTTGCCGGCGCTCACGCGCACTTACGCTGCGGCGTATCCGCGCGTCGACATGAAGCTGGCCGAAGCCCTGCCCAATCTGCTGGCCGAGTCGGTGCGCGCCGGCCGTATCGACGTGGGCATCATGTACCGTCCGGAAGATTTGACCGGGCTGGATTCGGCGACGGTGTTTCGCGAAGAGATGGTGGCGGTGATACCGCGCACGCACGCACTTGCCGACGTGGGCGTGCTCGACGCCACCCAACTGGCGGAAGAGTCGTTCGTGAGCATTCCGCGCGAGATTGCCCCGTTGGTCTACGACCTGATCGTCACGCATTGCCGGCGCGCGGGCTTCGCGCCGCATATCCGGCTCGAAACCAACCTTCAGCAGACGATTATCAATTTGGTGGGGGAGGGGCTGGGCGTGGCGATGGTGCCGATGTCGATGAGCAGCGCGAGCGCGTCGGGCACTGCGGTGTTCAAGCCCTTGCGCAATGCGCCCGTGGCGGAGGTGGCGCTACTGTGGAGTCGCGACAACCACAACCCGTGTGTTGCCACGTTTGTTGAAAATGCCCAGCGCGCGTGGCGCGAAATGCAGCGCGTGCCGGGCGCGCGGGTGGTGCCCGATCTGCCGGACACCCTCCTGCGCTGATGCTCGATGCCGATTCCGGTTTAGCGGTTTAGATTTCCAGAATCCCGGCAGCCACGAAGCCGCCGTCGACCGGCAGGATGTGCCCGGTCACATACGATGCATCGTCCGATGCGAGGAAGCTCACCGCCCCGGCGATCTCTTCCGGCTGGCCGTAGCGGCCCAGCGGCGTGGTTTCCGTGTAGTGCTGGCGCGAGATATCCGAGTGCAGCACCTTCGTTAGCGGCGTGTCGATCGGGCCCGGCGCGACGCCATTGGCCGTAATGCCGAACGGAGCGAGCTCGATGGCCATCTGACGCGTGAGGCCGATCACGGCCGCCTTCGACGTGCCATAAGCGGTGCGCCCCGCGCTCGCGAGAATGCCCGCCACCGAGGCCAGATTGACGATGCGCCCCCAGCGTTGCTCGCGCATCAGGCGGGCGGCGTGTTGCCCGCACAGCAGCGTGCCGGTCAGGTTGACGGCCATTACCTGATGCCAGTGATCCAGCGGGTATTCGAGAAACGGAAACGTCTTGGCGATGCCTGCGTTATTAACCAGCACGTCGCAACGGCCGTGCTTCTGCGCCACTTGCCGGAACCCCTCGGCAATGGACGCTTCCTCACCCACATTCATCTTGAGTGCCCACGCGTTGCCGCCTGCCGCCCGCAACTTGCTTGCCGTCTCGTTCGCGACTTCCTCGTTCAGATCGGCGACCACGACCGTCATGCCGTCTTTGACCAGCCGCTCGCAAATGGCTGCACCGATACCCATTCCACCGCCCGTCACAACTGCTACTTTCTCGGTCATGCTATGGACTCCTAAATTTATTTCGATTTACAGCGCGGGCTCCACCGCCAGCAGTGAGGCGGAGTCCGTTAGTTACCCAGCGAAAATTCGAACCGTTGCAACGGTGGCGTCAGGCGGGCGGTCATCAACGACCCGCTGACCTGACGCCGCGCCGCTTACTTCAGGAAGCCGATAGAGATCCACGGCACGAAGACCACGATCAGCAGCGCGATGAGCAGCGCGCCCATGTAGGTCCACATGCGGTTGAACACCTTGTCGGGCGACGTCTTGCCGATGGCGCACGCGGCGTAGAACCCCACACCGAGCGGCGGCGCGAACAGGCCCATGCCCATCGACAGGATGACGACCATCGCGTAGTGCACGTCGTGAATGCCCAGCGAGCGGGCCACAGGGAACAGCAGCGGCCCGAACAGCACGATGGCCGGAATGCCTTCGAGCACACTGCCCAGCACGATGAACACCACCATCGAGATCAGCAGAAAGCCGACCTGTCCGCCCGGTACGCCGTGCATCAGGCCGACCAGCTTGGCCGAGAAACCCGACTGCGTCAGTGCCCACGCCATGGCGGTGGCCATGCCAATGATCAGCAGAATCGCACCGGAGAGTGCGGCGGTTTCCGTGAGCAGCGGGTAGAGGCGTTTGAAGTTCAGATGCTTCTTGAACGCGTGCACGATCAGGCCGATCACGATCGTGTAGGCGATGCCGACCGTCGAGACTTCCGTGGCCGTGGCAGCACCTTCGATCACGGCCGTGCGGATCAGGATCGGCAGGGCAAGCGCCGGCAGCGCGATGATGAACGTCTTGCCGATCACGCCCCACGGTGCGCGGCGGGCCGCGCTCGGCGCTTCCTTGCGCGAGCGGGTGAAGCACACCACCACGATGGCGAGCGTCGCGATCACCGCCGGCAGCAGGCCGCCAACGAAGAGCGCGGTAATCGACACACCGCACACCGCGCCGATGGTGATCAGCACGAGACTCGGTGGAATCGTCTCCGTCATCGCGCCTGTCGAGGACAGCAGCGCGACGAGGTCTTCCGGTTTCGAGCCACGGCGTTGCATTTCGGGGAACAGCGCCGGGGCAACGGCGGCCATGTCGGCAGCCTTCGACCCGGAGATGCCCGAGACGAGGAACATCGCGCCGAGCAGCACATATTGCAGACCGCCGCGCACGTGACCGAGCAGCGATGCCATGAACTCGATCAGGCTGCGCGCCAGCCCGCTCATTTCGATCAGGGCACCGAGCAGTACGAAGAGCGGCACCGACAGCAGGATCAGGCCCGACATGCCCTCATCCATGCGGCTCACGACGATCTGCAACGGGGCATCCGTCACGAGCGCGAGATAGCCGAGCGTGGCCGTCCCGAACGCAAACGCAATCGGAATGCCGCCCGCGACACAGACGCCCACGATCAGCACGAAGAACACGAGCAGGTTGTAGTTGCCCATCGCGATCAGCGCCGGGCGGCCGAGCCACAGTGCCGCACCGAGCGCGGCGACGACCAGCACGCCCAGCCCGAACTGGCGCATCGTGGAGCAGCGCGCCATGCGCGAGATTGCGGCAAGCAGCATGAGCGCCGCACCGACCGGCAGTGCTGCGGCGCGCAGACCATCGGGAATTTCGAGCGCGGGCGTGGTGATGTCCATCTGCTCGATGGCATGCGTGTACGCCGGCATGATGATGAGTGCCACGAACACGCAGACCGTGAGCGCGGCCATCGTCTGAAACCAGTCACGCCACGCAGCAGGAAGCTTGTTGACGATGGCGGACAGGCGCATGTGCTCACCGCGATCGAGCGCGATGACCGCGCCGAGCATCGATAGCCAGATAAACAGGATTTGCGCCAGTTCATCCGACCAGGTGAGCGGATTGTCGAACCCGTAGCGCGAGATTACGCCCGCGAGCAGGATGAGAGTCTCCGCCACGACCAGCAGCACGGCAACCGCCTCGGTGACTTTCATCACCGCGCGGTTGACGTGGCAGAAGAGGCGGGCGAGCGCGTGCGTGGGCTCGGCCGTCATCGTCAACGTTTCCATTTACGCGAGCTTCCCGGTGTACTTTTCGAGCATGGCCCAGGCTTCGTCGCCGAACTTCTTGTGCCATTCCGTGTAGAAGCCCGCTGCGCGCAGCTTGTCGCGGAACTGTTCGTTGTTCGGTGCGTTGAACACGAGACCCTTTTGCTTGAGCTCGACCATCACGCCGTCGTTGAGCTTCTTCACGTCGTCGCGCTGCACCAGTGCGGCGGCGTTCACGTTGGCGGTAATGATGTCCTGCAAGTCTTTCGGAATCTTGTCCCACTTCTGCTTGTTGGCGAGGAACCAGAAGCCATCCCACATGTGGTTCGTCATCGATACGTACTTCTGCACCTCGTACAGCTTGGCCGTGGTGAGCAGGGCGAGCGGGTTTTCCTGCGCTTCGACGATCTTCGTTTGCAGCGCCGAATAGACTTCGGAGAAGTTGATCGACGTGGGCGACGAATCGAACGCGCGGAACATCGACGTCCACAGCGGGCTCGTCGGCACGCGAATCTTCAGGCCCTTGAGGTCAGCGGGCGAGTTGATCGGGCGGTTGCTCGTCGTGATCTGGCGATAGCCGTTCTCCCAGATCTTGTCGAACGCGAAGACCGTGGTCTTGGCGATCTGCCCGCGCACGTGGGCACCGAGATCGCCGTCCATGGCGGCCCATACCTGGCCGTAGTCCTTGAATGCGAAACCCACGCCCGAGATTTGCGCCGACGGCACGAGCGTGCCGAGAATCAGCGGCGAGAGTGTGAAGAAGTCGATGGCGCCCGAGCGAATCTGGCTCAGCATGTCGCTATCGGTGCCGAGCTGGTTGTTCGGGTAGATCTGGAAGTCCACGCGGCCTTTCGACTGATCCGCGATCTTCTGCGCCATCTCCTTGGCGCGGATGTTCATCGGGTGGCTGATCGGCAGGTTGTTGGCGAACTTCAGCGTGATTTCGGCGGCATGCGCCTGCGTTTGGTACAACCCCGTGGCGGCAGCGGCCGATGAGGCGGCCACGACTTTGATGAAGTGGCGACGATCCATGGTGCTCATACTGCATGTCTCCTTGATTTATAGGTTTGGTGACTGCGTCTGAAGCGGGACGGGTCAGGCGTGTTGCCCTGCAACCTTCCTGCCAACTCGGAACGCGGGCTCACAAGTGGCTTGGCTATCTTACGCAAATCGAATGCCAGTTCGACGCCCTGACGGGAAAACCCTTACGTTGTTAAACATCCACGCAATCTCAACGTCATCTCAGCGGCATCCCAATAGGCCCGCGCAACGGCTTTTGTCTGGTGGAACAGGCGGATAGCGCACCATGACGGGCGTGCCGGGGCAGGGAATCGACGGCCAGCGGGCGTGCGACACCTGTCGCATGGCGCGGCGGCCCGTGCGACAACTGTCTCGTGTGAATGTCGCCGCCGGTGAGACACCTGTCGCAGTCGGGTCACCGCCTGCCTCCCTTGGTGAGCCATGCTGCGCCACAGCAAATTCGTTTCATGCGCCAAGCTTTCGAATTCACTTGATGCGCTTAGGAGTCCCGCTTTACGCTTACGTCAATTGCGCGCACGCCATAAGCGTGTGTCCGGACGGCGGGGCGAATCTTCTGCGAATCGCTCCACCGTCTTGCCGCGCAATCGGCTTTCGATGCCGTGGCGATCATGAACCGCGCGAATCTGGCATCGAAATTGCTCACCGGAGTCTGGATCACCCCAATTTTCCGGAGAAACTTCATGGTTGCTGCATGCCTTACCGGCTGGGCCCACTCCCAGTTCGGCAAACTCGATAACGTCGACGCCGAAGTTCTGCTGGCCCAAGTCGCGCAAGCCGCGCTCGATGATGCGGGCCTCGCGCCCGAGCAGATCGATTCGATTCATGTCGGCACTTTCAATGGCGGTTTCCTGTATCAGGACTTCCCGTCGTCGCTCGTCTTCAACAACATTCCCGGCCTGCGCTTCAAACCCGCCACGCGTTACGAAAACGCTTGCGCGACGGGTTCGGCTGCCGTGCACGGCGGGCTGCAATCGATCGAAGCCGGCAAGGCGACGCACGTGCTCGTGATCGGCTTCGAGAAGATGACCGAGCTCGCCACGCCGCAGGTCGGCGAAGTGCTGCTCAAGTGTTCGTATGCGCGTGAAGAAGCCGGCATTCCGGGCGGTTTCGCCGGTGTGTTCGGCACCATTGCGCAGCAGTACTTCGACCGCTACGGCGACCAGTCCGACGCGCTCGCGCGCATCGCGGCGAAGAACCATCGCAACGGCACGGACAATCCGTACGCGCACATGCGTCGCGACTTCGGCTACGACTTCTGCCGCAACGTCTCCGACAAGAACCCGTTTGTGGCGGGTCCGCTCAAGCGCACCGATTGCTCGATGGTCTCCGACGGCGCTGCCGCACTGGTGATCTCGAAGGCCGACGTTGCCCGCACCATGCCGAAGGCCGTGGGCTTCCGGGCGGCCGTGCAGGTCAACGACTACCTGCCGCTCTCGCGCCGCGACGCGCTCGCGTTCGAAGGCGGCCAGCATGCATGGCGTCAGGCGCTCGGCGTGGCCGGGGTGTCGCTCAAGGACCTGTCGCTGGTCGAGACGCACGACTGCTTCACCATCGCCGAGCTGATCGAGTACGAAGCCATGGGGCTGGCCAAGCCGGGTCAGGGCGCCAACGTCGTGGCCGAAGGGCTGACGGAAAAAGACGGCCTGCTGCCGGTCAACCCGTCGGGCGGCCTGAAGTCCAAGGGACATCCGGTCGGCGCCACGGGCGTCTCGATGCACGTGATGGCGGCGATGCAACTCACCGGTACGGCGGGCGGCATGCAGATTCCCAATGCCAAACTCGCGGGCGTGTTCAACATGGGCGGCGCCGCGGTGGCCAACTACGTGAGCATTCTCGAAGCGCGCTGACCGGCACGCGGCCCGAGGCCTGTTATTGGACGCCTATGCGCGCCGATGCAGGCCGGGCAAAGAAGACTAAGAGGAAAGCAGAGGAGACGAGCAAGATGCTCAAGAAGGTCATGAATCTCGGCCGCCTGTTGGCCGACGTTGCCCGGCGCCATCCGGACGAGGCGGGGTTGATCATCGGCGACAAGGTGACGACCTGGGGCGAGATCGACGCGCGCGTGAATGCCGTCGTCGATGCGCTGCGCAAGCTCGGTGTGGGCAAGGGCGACAAGCTGCTCGTGCATTCGCGCAACAACCTGCCGATCTTCGAGAGTGCGTGGATCGCGTTCAAACTTGGTGCGATCTGGGTGCCCACGAACTTCCGTATCACCGCACCTGAAGCCGCTTATCTAGGGCAGTCGAGCGGGGCCTGCGTGATGATCTACGACGCGGGCTTCGAAGGCCATGTCGACGCAGTGAAAGCGGCTTCGCCTGCGCTGCGCCACGTGATTGCATTGGGCACGCCGCGCGCTGGCGAGTTGCACTACGAGACGCTGGTCGCCGAGCACATGGGCGCGCCCGAGTTCGAGGAGGAAGTCGAGTACGAGGACCCGCTGTGGTTCTTCTATACATCGGGGACGACGGGGCACCCCAAGGCCGGTGTGCTCTCGCACGGGCAGATGGCGTTCGTCGTCACCAACCATCTGGCGGACCTGATGCCCGGCATCACGTATCGCAGCCGCTCGATGGTCGTCGCACCGCTTTCGCACGGTGCGGGCATTCACGCCATCGTCAACACGGCGCGCGGTGCCGCAAGCGTGCTGCTGCCGGGCGAGAAGATGGACGCCGCGCAGGTCTGGCAGGCGGTCGAGCGTCACCGCATCGACAACATGTTCACCGTACCGACCATCGTGAAGATGCTGGTCGAAGATCCATCCGTCGACGAATACGATCACAGCTCGCTGCGTTTTGTGATTTACGCGGGGGCGCCGATGTATCGCGCCGATCAGAAATACGCGCTGCAAAAGCTGGGCCGCGTGCTCGTGCAGTACTACGGTCTGGGCGAAGTGACGGGCAACATTACCGTACTGCCGCCGTGGTTGCATGGCGATGACGACGACGCACCCGATGCGCGCGTGGGCACGTGCGGTTTGCCGCGCACGGGCATGGAGGTGGCGATTCTCGACGAGCACGGCATGCGTCAGCCGCCGTTCGGTTCCGGCGAGATTTGCGTGCGTGGCCCGGCAGTGTTCATGGGCTATCACAACAACCCCGATGCCAACGCCAAGGCGTTCAAGAACGACTGGTTCCACACCGGCGATCTGGGTCATGTCGACGAGCAGGGGTTCCTGTACATCACGGGACGCGCGTCGGATATGTACATCTCGGGCGGCTCGAACGTGTATCCGCGCGAGATCGAAGAAGCGTTGCTCACGCACCCGGCGGTGTCGGAGTGCGCAGTGCTCGGCGTGCCCGACCCCAAGTGGGGTGAGAGCGGGCTGGCGGTCGTGGTGGCCCGCGAGGGGATGGCCGCGCAAGCCGACGAGTTGCTGGGACATCTCGAAGCGCGTATTGCCCGCTACAAGTGGCCGCGCCGCTTCGTGTTCTGGAATGCCATGCCCAAGTCGGGCTACGGCAAGATCGTGAAGAAGCAAATCAAGACGATGCTCGAAGAGCAAGGAGACTATCGACTATGAAACCTGCGCTTTCACGGATCTATCGGCATGCAGGCGCCCCCACGTTACCCCGTGTGGAAGACTGCGTGTTGAGCGGGCAGCACGAACTGCGCGTGACGATCCGGTCTGGTGCGAATCTTGGCGAGTCGTTACGCGCGGCGTTATCCCGCTATGCGTACGGCGGCGGCGTCGGCCGTTTTTGCGCGGGGACCGCGCGAGGTCTGCGGTATCACATGATTGAGAACACCGCAGATACAGAGCGCCCCTTCGGGTATGGGGCGCCGGTCGACGAAACCCGGGAAGTGGACCTGATCGGCGGTGCCATCACCGTGGGCCGAACGGCTGACGGTGCGACATTGCTGCATTGCCATGCGGGGTTTTCCGACCCTACGGGCAACTTGCACGGTGGCCATCTGATTCTCGATCACACGTGGGCCGGCGACGAGCCCGTGGTGATCCGCTTGTGCTTGTTCGAGCACGGCGGGTATGTGACCGCAGACGATGAGGAAACGCGCTTTCACTTGCTCCATCCCGTTGCCGGAGACCTCTCATGAGCGCAGCGCTCGATGTTCCCGTCGCCATAGAAAATGGCACGCTGGGCCGGTTGGTGGTGGCCCGTCTCAAACCGAATCAGGACCTGACCGAAAGCATCGAGGCGCTGTGTGCCGAGCATGCGATTTCGCGCGCCATCGTGCGCGGGGCGGTGGGCAGTCTGATCGATGCACGCCTCGCGTTTCGCGCGGGAGACGGCTGGCGCGAGCAACTCGTGCCGGGCCCGGGCGTGGAAATCCTCAACGTGTTCGGCGAAGTCGATGTGCGCACTGACCCCGCCGACTCGCTGCCGATGCTGCACGGCATGGTCGCGGACACCGAGGGGCGCATGTTCGCCGGGCGCTTTGTGCGCGGCGGCAACCTGTCGTTTATTACCATCGAAGTGACCCTGCAGGAGTGGTTGCCGGCGTCTTGACGGTGTGCGTGAGTCGGGATGTCGTGGCGGTTGCGACGGGGAGGGGAGTCTGCGGACTCCCCTTTTTCATGCGCCGACGCTATGCAGGAACGACTCGATGGCGGCCACCAGTGCCAGCGGCGTTTCGTTCATCGGGTAATGACCGGTGTTGGGCAGCACGTCGAGTGTGGCGAGTGGGTAGCGTCGCAGGTACGTGTCGCTCGCGAGCGTGGCGTTGAACGTTGGATCATGCTCACCGACGAGTACTTTCATGGGATGCACGCCGGTGATTTCGTGACGGAAGTCCGTGTCGGCCCAAGTGCGGAAGTAAGCCGCAAACGCTTCGGGCGATGCGGTGGATAGCGAGTAGGCCGCCTTCCAGTCGATCCAGCGCGACGGCAGCCGGTTACCGGTGCTTCGGTCGATGATCGTCTTGCGCAGTTCGATGTCATGCGCGGCGTTTTCAAACAGCGCTCGGCGTGTTGCATCGAACGGCACGCCGCCGCACGGCACCGGGGCGACGGGGATCAACGCTCGCACACGCTCGGGGGCGCGAGTGGCGATTCTCTCTATGGCCATCGCCCCCATGGAGTGGCCGACGAGGCTGAACGTCGCGATGCCGAGTGCGTCGGCGAGCGCGAGGGTGTCGCTGGCGATCTCGTCCATCGTGTATGTGCCGCTGACCTCGCGCATGCCGCCATAGCCGCGATAGTCCATGAAGACGTAGCTGAAGTCGTCTTGCGAGAGCCACGTCTCGATGGGCCCAAATGCGTGCGCATCGCCGAACCAGCCATGCAGAACAAAGACAGCGTGAGGGCCATTCCCCACGCGGTGGAACGTATTGGGCATATCGACTCCGGAGGTTGATCGTGGCGACGTGCGATGCACTGACGAGACAGGCATCGTAGCGGCGCGCTAGATTGCCCGCCGTCAACAGTGGGTCAATCGCTGTAGAATCCGGGCCATGCGAAATACTCTGCTCGATCCCTACGAAGCCTTGCCGCGCAACGTGGTCGTGACCACCAACGACTATGCGGCGGGATCGACGTTTCCCGAGCATGCGCACGGGCGAGGACAGTTCGCGTTCGCGTCGCGCGGCATGATTACGGTGGCTACACCACAGGGGCGCTGGTTCGTGCCACCGCAGCGCGCCTGTTGGGTACCGGCCGGCGTGCAGCACGAGATGACCATGAGCGGCCCGGTGACGATGCTCAACACCTTCGTTGCCAGCGACGCTGCCGAGGCGGCGGGGCTGCCCCGGCATTGCTGCGTTTTCGGGGTGTCGGCGTTGCTGCGGCAGTTGATGGATGAGGCAGTGGATTTGCCAGCGATGTATGACATCAGCGGGCGGGACGGCAAGCTCATGGACTTTCTCGTCTCGGAGATTGCCGCGATGCCGCGCCTTTCATTGCATGCGCCGATGCCGAGCGATCCGCGGCTGGTGGATGTGTGCCGGAACGTTTTTGCGGCACCGTCGATTGCGACCGATCTGGATGCGGTGGCGGATGCCGCGTCAATGAGTCGGCGCACATTTACTCGTCGGTTTCGCGAAGAGACCGGTGTGAGCTTTGCCGAATGGCGGCAGCAAGTGTGTTTGCTGGCGGCGATCGCACGCCTGAGTGAGGGGCAGCCTGTGACGCGTGTGGCGTTGGATCTGGGCTATGGCAGCCCGAGCGCCTTCACGTCGGCGTTTCGTCGCGTGCTGGGTGACGTGCCGAGCCGGTATCTGGAAGCGCGGGCTTAACTCTCAGCGGCCTTGAAAAGCAAACCGGGGCGCCCGTCTGCACGGAAGCCCCGGTGTATTTCAACGTCAAACGACGATGCTGTGTCGCGACGGCTTACGCGACGGTCGGTGTGACGAGTCCGTCGTCACGGAACATGTGCTTGATACCGCGCACTGCCTGACGAATACGCGATTCGTTTTCGATCAGTGCGAAGCGCACATACTCATCGCCGTACTCACCGAAGCCGATGCCGGGAGAGACGGACACCTTCGCCTGCGCCAGCAGCTTCTTCGCGAATTCCAACGACCCGAGCGCGCGATACGGCTCAGGAATGCGTGCCCAGATATACATTGACGCCTTCGGCAGATCCACTGCCCAGCCCGCTTCGATCAGGCCTTTGTAGAGCACGTCGCGGCGGCGTTGGTATTGCTCGCGAATCTCTTCCACGCATGTCTGATCGCCTTCGAGCGCAGCGATGGCGGCGACTTGCACTGGTGTGAATGTGCCGTAGTCGTGATAGCTCTTGATGCGCGCGAGGGCGGCGACCAGATCCGGATTGCCGACCATGAAGCCGATACGCCATCCGGCCATGTTGTAGCTCTTCGACAGTGTGAAGAACTCCACCGCAACGTCTTTCGCCCCCGGCACCTGCATGATCGAAGGCGCTTTGTAGCCGTCATAGACGATGTCGGCATAGGCCAGATCGTGCACCACGAGAATGTCGTGCTTGCGGGCGAGGTCGATCACGCGCTCGAAGAATTCGAGTTCGACGCACTGCGCGGTCGGATTAGACGGGAAGCCGAGAATCACCATCTTGGGCTTCGGATGGCTTTCGCGAATGCCGCGTTCGAGTTCGGTGAAGAAGTCGATGCCGGGCGTCATGGGCACGGAGCGGATGTTCGCCCCGGCGATGACGGCGCCGTAGATGTGAATCGGGTACGACGGGTTGGGCACCAGCACCGTATCGCCTTGGTCCAGCGTGGCGAGCATCAGGTGAGCGAGGCCTTCCTTCGAGCCGATCGTGACGATGGCTTCGCGCTCGGGGTCGAGTTCGACGTCGTAGCGATCTTTGTACCAGCGGGTGATGGCGCGACGCAGACGCGGGATGCCACGCGAAGTCGAGTAGCCGTGCGTGTCGGGGCGTTGCGAGACTTCGACGAGTTTGCTGACGATGTGCGGCGGGGTGGCCCCGTCGGGGTTGCCCATCGACAGGTCGATGATGTCTTCGCCACGACGGCGCGCCGCCATCTTGAGTTCGGCGGTAATGTTGAAGACGTACGGGGGAAGGCGATTGATGCGCGCAAAGCTGCGCGAGCTCTGGGAGCCTGACATGTTGATCCTGGAACGTAAGCGCCCGGAACCGTCCGAGCGACGCCGGTGTGCTGGCCACACCGTGACGGCGACTTTAGCAAGGTGACGCGAGATTGCGCAAGACAATTTTGCGAGGGCTGTCGGTTATGATGGGCGGCCTTGAAAACCGGAGGTTAGCGATGGCGTATCTGTACTTGCTGGTGGCGATCGTGGCGGAGGTGATTGCCACGTCGGCGCTCAAGGCGTCGGACGGCTTCTCGCGTGCGGGGCCGGTGGTGCTGGTGGTGGCGGGGTATGGCGTGGCGTTCTACATGCTGTCGCTCACGCTGCGCACCATTCCCGTGGGTATTGCTTATGCGATGTGGTCGGGGCTGGGCATCGTGCTGATCTCAATCGCGTCACGCGTGCTGTTCGGGCAGAAGCTCGATGCGGCGGCGATGCTTGGCATGGCGCTGATTATTGCCGGCGTGCTGGTGATGAATCTCTGGTCGAAGTCGTCGGCACATTAAGCCGTGACTTGTTCGGCTTCTGCCTCGGCGAGCACGGCCTTGAGCGCGCCGACGCACATGTCGATTTCTGCGCGCTCGATGATGAGTGGCGGGGCGAGGCGCAGCACGGTCGAGCGCGTCTCCTTCGCCAGGATATGACGACGCAGCAACCGCATGGCGAGATCGTGGGCGTCGGCGAGTGCGGGATCGATTTCGATGCCGACCCAGAGACCTCGTCCGCGCACTTCACGGATGACGGGCGAATGAATCGCCCGCAGACGTAAGAGAAAATATTCCCCCAATTCCGCACTTCTGCCGGGCAGGTCTTCGTCGGCCATGACGTCGAGCGCTTCGAGCGCGACGGTGGCCGCCAGCGCGTTGCCGCCGAACGTTGACCCATGACTGCCGGGTTCGAACAGATCGATGATGTCGTGTCTCGCGACGAATGCCGACACTGGCAGCAATCCGCCGCCGAGTGCCTTGCCTAGCATCACCCCGTCAGGGACGATGCCTTCGTGCTGATAGGCGAACCATCGCCCGGTGCGTCCGAGTCCTGATTGAATCTCGTCGAGCAGCATCAGCACGTTCTGTTCTGTGCAAAGGTCTCGCAGCGAGCGCAGGAAACCGTCGGGCGGCACGATGACACCGCCTTCGCCCTGAATCGTTTCGAAGAGGACGGCGCAGGTGTTAGGGGTGATGGCAGCGCGAACGGCGTCGATATCGCCGAACGGGACGCGTACGAAGCCGGGGGCGAAGGGGCCGAAGTCGGCGCGATAGGCGGGTTCGGACGAGAAGCCGACGATGGTGGTCGTGCGGCCATGGAAATTACCGTCGGCGACGATGATTTCGGCTTTCTCGGCGGGAATGCGCTTGACGCTATAGCCCCAGCGGCGGGCGGCTTTGATGGCGGTTTCTACGGCCTCGGCACCGGTGTTCATCGGCAGGGCGCCGTCGAGCGTGGTGAGATCGCAGAGGCGTTCGAGAAAGGCGCCGAGCTTATCGGAATAGAAGGCGCGGGAGACGATGGCGAGCCGCTGCGCCTGCGCGGTGAGCGCCGCGACGAGGCGAGGATGAGCATGGCCGTGGCTGACGGCAGAGTAGGCGCTCATCATGTCGAGATAGCGGGTGCCTTCGATATCCCAGACCCAGACGCCCTTGGCGTGCGAGAGCACGACGGGGAGCGGGGCATAGTTGTGTGCGCCGTAGCGTTGTTCGCGTTCGATCTCGTTCATGAGCGCGTCCCTCCACGTCAGTAGTCTAGATGGGAAGGGAGGGACGCGTAAAGAGGACATCTCCTGAGGGCACGCGGATGAATTTGGCATGCGCGTGCGCTATAATCGCCGATTCCTCGGGCATTTCAGCGCATTCTTGCAATTGCGAATCATCCGCAGCAAAGTGCACTAGTCACAGGAACCTTCCGGCAGCGACACTCGGTCGCCGCCAACACGCACTGCCCATAGCTCAGTTGGATAGAGCATCGGCCTTCTAAGCCGACGGTCGGGGGTTCGAATCCCTCTGGGCAGGCCAGCTACTCTCGCGAGCTGACCGCGTCATACCGCGAAGTCACCCCGCAGCACCTCCCGCATTCAGTACCCCGCAACGCCTCCCCCTGTCACATCCCCGACACAACCCCCCTCTAAGCTACCCGGTCATCGTGCTGGCGCGGCCACTTCTGCGCTGGCCTCTCTTGCGTACCCGCTCCCATTGTTTCGATGACCGACAAAGAAAAGAGCTGGGCGATTGCCGAGGATGTGGCGCGCATGGCTGGGGTGTCTCGCTCCGCCGTTTCGCGCACTTTCACGCCCGGCGCCAGCGTCTCTCCGAAGACGCGGGCCCGTGTGCTCGAAGCCGCGAAGACGCTGAACTACCACGTCGACATCAATGCCCGGAACATGATTCAGGGCCGCAGCACGTTCGTCGGCGTCGTCACCTCCGCGCTGGTGAGTCCCTTTCGCGCCCAACTGCTTGCCCCGATCGCGCACCATCTGGCCGCTCGCGGCCTGCTGCCCATTCTCATGAATGCGGACGATCCGGACCAGACCAGCTACGCCCTGCAACGGCTGCTGAGCTACCGCATCGCCGGTGTCATCATGACCTCCGGCGCGCCGCCGCTCTCCTTGGCGCGCGAATACATCGAGCGCAAAGTCCCCGTCGCGATGATCAACCGTGCCCCCGAGCTGGAAGGCGCGGACGTCATCAACAGCGATAACCACGCTGGCGCCGCACTCGCCGCACGCGAACTGTTCGATTCAGGCGCAACGCGCTTCGCTTTCATCGGCCCGCACGCCACGCACTTCAGCGGACGCCAACGTTGCGAAGGCTATGTCGACGCACTCGCGCGTCTGGGCGTACGCAAGAACCGGATCACGCTGTGCAACTCCACCATCTCGTCGTACGAAGCCGGGCAACTGGCCGCGCGTGAAGTGCTCGCCGACGCGTCGAGCGCACCCGATGGTGTTTTCTGCGCCACCGACATGGTCGCGCTCGGCTTCATGGACGAAGCCCGCCGCGCGTTCGGCCGCCGCTTCCCGGAAGATATTCGCATCGTCGGCTTCGACGACATCCAGCACGCCGCGCTCGATAGCTACCGCCTCTCGACCATCGCCCAGAACACCGACGCGCTAGCCCATAGCGTGGTCGACATGCTCACCCAACGCATCACCGATTTCTCGCGCGCCGCAGAAGTCCGCATCGCCCCCGTCACCTTCGTGCGCCGAGCCACCACCGGCTGACCCGCGCCCAACACGGACCGACTCCGACCCTTCCCATGCTGACGAAGCCCAAACCTCCCGCCATTGCGCCCACCATTGCAAACGAGTGCAACGTGCGAAAACACCGCGACCGCAGCGGCCTGACATCACGTCTGCTGCGTGCCGCGCGCGGCTCGGTGGCGGCTGTCCTGAGTGTCGTCGCCGTCACCGCGATGCTCCCGCCATCGACCGCCCACGCCGCCGATCGCCTGAGCCTGCTCTGCTCGGCAGATCTCGAATGGTGCCAACTGATGAAGAAGCGCTTCGAGAAAGAGACTGGCGTCGGTGTGGCCATGATCCGCAAGAGCGCTGGCGAAGCGCTCGCGCTGCTGAGCGCGCAACGTGCGCGTCCGCAGTTCGACGTATGGTGGGCAGGCTCCGGCGATTCGCATCTGCAAGCCGCATTCGAAGGCCTGACCGAGACCTACCGCTCCCCGGCATTGACACAGTTGCAGCCGTGGGCGCAACGTTTCGCACAGACCGGCCGCGACCGCACCGTCGGTGTTTATCAGGGGCTGCTCGGCATCGGCTACAACGCCGCAGAGCTGCGCAAGCGCCGTCTTGAGCCGCCGAAATGCTGGCGCGATCTGCTCTCGCCTGCGTGGAAGGGCGAAATCCAAATCGCCAATCCGAACGCCTCCGGCACGGCTTACGTCGCACTCGCCACCCTCGTACAACTGATGGGCGAAGACGAAGCGTTCCGCTACCTTCGCGCGCTCAACACCAACGTCAGCCAGTACACGGCAACGGGCGTCGCACCGGGCGAAGCGGCATCGCGCGGCGAAGCCAGCATCGCCATCGAATTCCTGCACGACCTCGTGAAGCAACGTGTGGCCGGTTTCGACATTGATACCGTCGCACCGTGTGAAGGCACTGGCTTCGAGATTGGCGGCATGAGCCTGATCGCCGGGGCAGCGCATCCGGCGCTGGCGAAGCAGTTCTACGAATTCGCGCTGCGTGCCGATGTTCAATCGCTGGCAGAACAGGCACACGCTTACCAGATGCCATCGAACCGCGACGCCGCCGTGCCGAAGCTGGCCCCGCAGCCGTCCAGCATCAAGTTGATCGACTACGATGCCGCGCGATTTGGCGACCCGGCGACGCGCAAGCGTCTGTTGCAGCGCTGGAACACCGAAATCTATGCCCACGCTCGCTAAGCTGCCGCACGACGGTTTCACGCGCGGCGTGCTCATCGCCACGGTACTGGCGCTGGGCATTTTCGTGGCGTGGCCGCTCGCGAACAGCTTCTTCTCACTGGTGCCCGCATGGCACAACGCTGGGGGCGATCTACCCGCCGCGTGGGCCACGCTGGCGCCCGACGTCTGGCGACTGGGCTGCGTGCGCGGCGCCGGGGCGTGCGGCAGCGGCTGGCATAGCATTGCGCTCGGCATCGCCTCCGCCGTCACATCCACGATCCTTGGCGCTGCACTGGCTTTGCTCGCCACACGTAGCGCACTGACGCGTTCGCGCACCGGCGCGGCGTTGTTGCGCGGCGTTGCGATGCTGCCTGCCATCACCCCGCCGTTCGCGGTGGGCCTCGCACTGATTCTGCTGCTTGGCAGAAACGGCGCGATCACGCAGGCCGTGGCCGATTGGCTCGGTGTAACGCCCGGCCGCTGGCTGTATGGCCCGCTAGGACTCTGGCTAGCGCAGTGTCTGGCCTTCACGCCGGTCGCATTCCTCACGGTATTGGGTGTCGTGCAACGCTTGCCTGCTGTGCTGGAAGAGGCCGCTGCCACGCTGCGAGCAACGCATTGGCAGACCTTCCGTACCGTGACGTGGCCAATGATGCGTCCCGGCCTCGCCAACGCGCTGCTGTTGTGCTTCATCGAAAGCCTCGCCGACTTCGGTAACCCGTTGGTGCTGGGCGGCAACTTCCGTGTGCTGTCATCCGATTTGTACTTCGCAGTCGTCGGTGCTGAACAAGACCCCGGACGCGCCGCCGCGCTCGCCGTCTGGCTGCTGTTGATGGCGCTGGGGGCGTTCACGCTGCAACGCCGGTGGCTCGGCGAGCGCAGCTACGTCGCTGTGAACGGCAAGGGCGGCGGCGGGCGTGCGGCGCCGCTCGACGCGCGTCTCTCGTGGTCGCTGACCGCGCTCGTCACCCCGTGGTGCCTGCTGACGCTGGCCGTCTATGGCACGTTGCTGGCCGGTGGATTCGTCACGCTGTGGGGCGTCGATTTTCATTGGACGCTGGCTCACTTGACGGATGTATTCGGCGTCGCAATGGAAGACGGCGCGATTACGCTCACCGGGCAGGCATGGCCGTCCGCACTGGAAACCCTGCGCCTGTCGGCGATTGCCGCACCGCTGACCGCCGTCGCCGCCGTGTTCGGCGGCTGGTTGATCGCACGCCGTCAATTTGCTGGGCGCCGCTGGCTTGAGGGCGCACTCGTTGCCGCGTTTGCGATTCCGGGCACTGTGATCGGGCTGGCCTACGCGCAGACGTTCAACGCCGCACCGTTGGTGCTCACCGGTACCGGCGCAATCCTCGTGCTGTCGTTCCTGTTCCGGAACATGCCGATGGGTTTGCGAACGACCGTAGGCGCGCTGGCGCAGATCGATCCGAGTCTGGATGAAGCATCGGCCACATTGCGCGCCGGTAGCTGGACGACGCTGCGCCGCGTGCTGCTGCCGTTGCTGCGCCCCGCCTGTGCGGCGGCGCTGATCTACGGATTCGTGCGCGCGGCAACCGCTGTGAGTGCGGTCGTGTTCCTCGTGAGCGCCGACCATGATCTCGCAACGACCTACCTGATTGGTCTCATCTCGAATGGCAGCTATGGCCCGGCACTGGCGTATGCCGGTGTGCTGGTTGTCGCGTTATTCATCATCGTCGTCTCGTTGGAAACCGCACTGCGCGTTAGCGAAACCAAACGCACACGATCGACGGTGTTGGCGATTGAATCGACGCCAGAAGGTCTTGGCAACATGCCACGCATTGGCCGGAAATCACTCGCATGAACGCAAACAAATCCGCACCCTCATCCACGTCACGCGGCGCACTCGTTTTTGAAAACGTCCGCAAAGGATGGGGCACGCACGTCGCCATTCCCGACCTGTCTTTCACGGTCGCTCCGGGCGCGCTGACGACGCTGCTGGGGCCGAGCGGCTGCGGCAAGACGACCACGCTGCGCCTGATCGCCGGGCTTGAGCTGCCGGACGCAGGACGCATCACACTCGGTGGCCGCGACGTGACACGTCTCGGTGCTCGTGATCGCGATGTGAGCATGGTGTTCCAGTCGTACGCGCTGTTTCCGCACATGAAAGTGTTCGAGAACGTAGCCTATGGCCTCACGGTCACGCGCGTGCCGCAGCAGGAACTGCGCGAACGTGTCTTCGAGTCGTTGACGCGTGTCGGTCTCGCTTCCATGGCGCAACGCATGCCGGCCGAACTATCGGGTGGGCAGCAACAACGTGTTGCCGTCGCCCGCGCACTGGTGCTGGAACCCGAGGTGATGCTGTTCGACGAGCCGCTGTCGAATCTCGATGCGCGTCTGCGTGTGCGAGTGCGAGAAGATATTCGTGACCTTCAGACTCAGCTCGGCCTGACGGTCGTCTACGTCACGCACGATCAGGAAGAAGCGCTCGCCATCAGCGATCAGGTCGTCGTCATGCACGACGGACGGATCGCCCAGCAGGATGCGCCGCGCACGCTCGTCGAGCAGCCTGCCGATGCGTTCGTCGCAACATTCATCAGCAACGCCAACCTGATCGATCTGCCCGTCACCGAACAACGCGACGGTCACGCGCAATGCGATTTTCACGGCCTGCTGCTGAGGCTGCCCTATGCCGGACCGGCGTTGACTAACGCTCGCGTCGCTATCCGGCCGGAAGCGTTGACGTTGCAGGCCGTCCCCCATACCGAAGACCGTGCCGACGCGCTGCACGGTCCCATCGGTGAAATCCGGCGCGCCACCTATCTGGGGCGCGCCACGCAGTACTTCGTTCAAACCTCCGCAGGAGACCTCGTGGTCTTGTCACATCAATTCGAACTCCCGTTCCCCGTCGGCACGCGCGTCGCCGTTGGCTTGCATGCGCGCGGCGCCGCTATCGTAGGAGCCGCCCAATGACCGGAACTGAACGTCAAACGGCCTCGCCGGCAAGCGTCGACAACGACGACACGCTCGATGCGCGCTACCAACTCGCCCAAGTCATCGCCCGCGAAGCCGGACTTCGCGCCCTCGCCATGTTTCGCACGCGCGACGCGCTCACGGTGGAATACAAGGGCGTGCAGGATGTCGTGAGCGTGGCCGATCGCGCTATCGAACAACTGGTACGTGAGCGCGTTGCAGCAGCGTTTCCGACGGACGCCTTCCTCGGCGAAGAAAGCGCAGCCGCAGGCGACATGCCCGCGCCGTCACGCATCACATGGGTGGTCGATCCGATCGACGGCACCGCGTGTTTTCTCCACGGTATGCACGCGTGGTGTGTGTCGATCGCCGTCATCGTTGACGGCGTGCCGGCCATCGGCGCGATCTACGATCCGAATGCCGATGAGCTGTTTCACGGCGCAACCGGGCTGGGCGCATTTGTCGACAATGCCGTGATGGCGAGTGCCTCGACACCACGCTCACCGGATGGCGGCGAGCCCGATGTGCCTCGCGTCAGCACGGCGCTGAACGTTGCCGACGTGAATGCGCCGACACAAGGCGTACTGGGTGTGGGCGTGTCGCATCGCGTCGATCGCGCTGACTTTCTGGCGTTTCTCGATGGCTGGCTCGCACGTGGCGGCATGTTCGTGCGCATCGGCTCGGGCGCGCTGATGATGGCGTACACCGCAGCGGGACGGCTCATCGGCTACTACGAACCGCATATTCATGCGTGGGATTGTCTGGCCGGGATCGTGCTCGTGCAGGAAGCGGGCGGGCAGGTCAGCGACTTCCTCGCCGCCGATGGGCTCACGCGCGGCAACCCGATTCTCGCTTCCAGTCAGGCGCTCTACAACACGCTGGACGATGTGGTGAATGCGTCGACGCAGCGACATTCGGTATCTCCAGAGTAAGCGTTTTCACGGCATTGATTTCACCGCGATTGCATTCGATTGCAATTTCTCGCGTGAGCAAGACGACGACGGACCCGATGCGAACGATGTCCGGACGACACGAAAAATTCACTAACCACGGCCAGCCATGTCACGGTGAGGTCACACTGAATTTCTACACTTCGTCTCGTTGTCCGAATCGCATTTCTTCTGCGTCGTTTTGCACACGTGTGCAAATGATTTGCAAAAACACGAGATGGGATTCGGTGCCGTTGATGACCTGCGTCTGCGAAGACGCACAAGGAGAGTTCGATGTCTGGAGCGAATGGCGCAATGCCGCTGCTGCAAGTTCCGGCGCTACCCAGTTGGTTGGTGGCGCCGCGTGCTTCGCAAGCGCTGCGATTGGTCGGCGTGATCGCATTGCACGTTGCGGCCCTCATGCTGGCGCTGCAATGGCATAGCGAACCGGCGGTGATTACGCCGCCCACGCCCATCTACGCCACGCTCGTGCAAGAGGCCCCGACGCCTGCCGTCGCGCAACCGCAGCAGCCTCAACCCCAGCCGCAGAAGCCGCAACCGAAGCCACAAGTCACGCCGAAGACAACGCCGCGCCCGGTCGCCCCGTCGCCGAAAAGCGAAGCCGCGCCGAGTGCTCCTGCGACGGAACCGGCACCGGCAGCCCCGGCAACGGCTGCGCCGAGCGCCGCAGCCGCACCGGCGGCAACGCCGTCACCCGTCGTTCCCGCGACGCCGCGCACCATCACGCACGGCGTGCAGTACCTGCGCGCCCCTGTGCTCACCTATCCGGAGTCGTCGCGCCGCATGGGCGAGGAGGGCGTCGTGACGGTTCGCGTACTCGTGGGGGCCGACGGATTGCCGCGCGAGATCACGGTGCGCCAGTCGTCCGGCTCTGCCGCACTCGATGCCGCTGGCATTCGTGCCGTGCAGCACGCCGTGTTCAAACCCTATACCGAGGACGGCAAGCCGCAAGCCGTCTATGTGATCGTGCCGCTGCGTTTTTCGCTCGACACCTGATCCCACCTGACCCGCCTATTTCTACCGAGGCTTTTATGGCAACTCCTCAATTCGGATTCGAAACCCTGTGGGCGCAAGCCGACGGCGTGATCAAGGGCGTCGCCCTCCTGTTGTTCGTGATGTCGGTGGCGTCGTGGTACGTCATCGTGACGAAGGCGTTCGCCAACTGGCGTCTGCGCCGCATGGCCGATCAGGCCACCGGCGCATTCTGGAAGGCCGGCTCGCTGCGCGACGGTGTCGCCACGCTCGACGGCGACGCGCGCGGTAACCCGTTCGTTGAACTGGCGCACACGAGTCTGGACGCCACGCTGCAACATCATCAGGCCACCGCCGCCGGTCGTACGCCGCCGGTGCTGTCCGACTGGCTCACTCGTGCACTGCGCGAACGCATTGCGCGCCGTCAGGTGCGCATGCAAAGCGGCATGCCGGTGCTCGCCACGGTCGGCTCCAGCGCGCCGTTCATCGGGCTCTTCGGCACCGTGTGGGGGATTTATCACGCGCTGATGACCATCGGTGCGTCGGGGCAGGCCAGCATCGGCGAAGTGGCCGGTCCGGTCGGTGAGACGCTGGTGATGACCGCGCTCGGTCTGGCCGTCGCGATTCCTGCATCGCTGGCTTACAACGCCTTGCTGCGCGCCAACAAGACGTCGGTGGCCGCGTTGTCCGCGTTCATCTACGAACTGCACGACATGATCGTCGTCGGACAGCGTTTGCCGGAAGGCGGTGAACGTGTCGACGCGGGTGCCGACGCTGAAGTGAAGGCGCTCGTGACGGCCAAGGAATCGCGCCGCCGCGAAGCCATGCCGGAGGCTGCGTAAATGGCCGGTGCCGTGCATAACGACGTCGAAGACGACTTCAACCCCGAGATCAACACTACGCCGCTGGTGGACGTGATGCTGGTGCTGCTCGTGATCTTCATCATCACGATGCCCGCCCTGCAACACGCCGTGAAGATCGATCTGCCGCGTGCGGCGTCGGCTCCTGCCGAAGTCAAACCGGAAACGATCGACGTGGCCATCGACGCCACGGGCGTCATTCACTGGAACGACCGTGTTGTTGATCTCGACGCCATGCGCGTCCTGATTACCGATGCCGCCCGTGCGCAGCCGCAACCCGAGCTGCACCTGCGCGCCGACCGCAAGACGGCTTACGAGGACGTCATGCAGGTGATGTCGGCGGCGCAGTCCGGCGGCCTCGCCAAGATCGGTTTCGTCAGCGAGGCGGCGAAACGCTGAAGGCCCAACGGCCGGAATCCAGATCTCGCGTCCTCGTGCGCGGCTTCGCAAAGATTCACCGAGTTCCACCTATTTCGATAAGGCACACCGGCCGCTGCTGCGGCACCGGTGGGGGCGTTTGCGCGCCCGCACCGGCACCGACAGCGACACCAACGTAGCCGGTTGCCAGATAACCACAACCCTTCGCCCATCACTTCGATCACCATGCGCCACGATCTATCGCAACGCCTGACGCATCGCAAGACTGCCCCCGCGGCCGCATTTGCCGCGCCACGCGTGTCTCCTCATACTTCGACGCTGTACGCGCGCCTCGTCGCGGCTGGACTCTGTCTCGCAGGCTTGCTGCCGCTCGCCGCGCAAGCGCAGGCAAAAGCAGACGCCGCCGCCACTACCGTGTTGGCAGCGGCCGGCAGTGAAGCCACGCTGCCGGAAGTGAATGTCTCCGCCGCACAGATCACTTCACCGACGAGCCTCAAGCGCAGCGCCAGCGCCGGTGCACTCGGCGATCATCCGGAAATTGAAACGCCGTTCTCGATCAAATCGGTGTCCGGTGAGGAGATCGAAGACCGTCAGGCCAACATCCTCTCGGAAGCGGTCAAGTACGACGCATCGGTTACCTCGATCAGCACGAGCTACAGCACGCACCCGGCCACACTCGCCGTGCGAGGCCTGCCGCTCGACGACCTCAACGGCTACAAGATCGACGGTCTCGCGAGCGTGAATCGCGGCGTGGAAATGCCGCTGGAAATGTTCGACCGCATCGAAGTGCTCAAGGGCCTGACCGGCTTCATGTATGGCTTTGGCAGCCCTGGCGGTATCGTCAACTACGTGACCAAGCGCGCAACCGAGCAGTTCACGCTGAGCTATGACCAGGGCTGGTCGGAAGACGGTGTGTGGAAGGAGCACCTCGACACGGGCGGGCGCTTCGGCAAGGACGACCGCTTCGGTTTCCGCTTCAACGCGGTGCATGAGGAAGGCAATGCCGCCGCCGACAGCGCCAAGATCAATCGCACGTCGGTGGGTCTGGGCCTCGATGCGCGCCTGACCAACGACCTGACCGTCACGCTCGACACAATGTGGCAAGAGCGCCGCACGTCCGGCGGCGTCGACATCATCACCAGCCCGAAGTACTCGGTGCCCGATCCGATTTCGGGCCGCTCGAAGCTGTACAGCAACGGCTCCTACACTGACGTGACCTACAAGATGGCCACGCTCGGCGTGCAGTACAAGATCGCGCCGGAATGGGTCGCCAAGGTGGCCTATCGCTACTCGGATTCGGTGCGCCAGTACAAGAAGGACCAGTACTACATCTCGAGCAACAAGGGCGACTACTCGGACCGCATCAGCGCCGAATACCACAGCTACGAGTTCGACGAAGTGCAGGCAACGGTCGAAGGCAAGTTCAAGACCGGACCGCTCACGCACGAAATCGTCCTCGGTGCGAGCAACCTGGTGTTGCTGTCGAACAAGTCGGTCAACACGCCGAAGGTGGTGGTCGGCAACGGCAATCTGTACTCGCCGACGATCTACTCGGCCAACAACGTGAATTTCAGCGGCGGCACGTATGGTGACGACAAGCTGACGCAACGCGCGATCTTCGCGAGCGACCGTATCTCGTACGGCTCGTGGTCGTTGCTCGCCGGTGTGCGTTACCAGACGTACGACGAAATCGCCCACGCGTCGGCGACAGCGGCGGCCACCACGTACCACGCCTCGCCGGTCACGCCGACCGTGGCGTTGATGTACACGCCGCGCAGCGATCTCACGTTCTACACCAGCTATGTCGAATCGCTGGAGCAGGGCGGCACCGCCGACAGCACGACGAAAAACGCCAACCAGCAGATGGCCCCGATCAAGAGCCATCAGTACGAAGTGGGCGTGAAGACGGATCAGGGGCGCTGGCGCGCCACGGCGGCACTGTTCCGCGTGGAGCGCGGGGCGGAGTACGTCAACAGCGCGAACTACTTCGTGCAAGACGGCAAGGTGCGCTATCAGGGCGTTGAACTGGGTGGCTCGGTCGACGTGCTGCGCAGCCTGACGCTCGATGCCAGCGTGATGGGGCTGAATTCGGAATACGTCAACGCGGCGGCGGGCGTGAACGGCAAGCGCGCCGTCGGTGCGCCGAACTGGCAGGCCGCCTTTCAGGCAACGTGGCGGGTGCCGGCCGTGCAAGGCCTGTACTTCCAGTTCGGTGTTCGCTACCTCGGCGGTATGGCCATCGACTCGGGCAACGTGAATTACATCAACCCGTCGGCACTGCTTGACGCCGGTGTGGGATACCGCACGCGCATGTATGGCAAGCTCGTGACCCTGCGTGCCAACGTGACGAACCTGACCGATCGCCGCTACTGGTCGTACTACCAGGAAAACTACCTCCAGGTGGGGGCACCGCGTACGCTCAGCCTGAACGCGCGTATCGACTTCTGATGGGGAGACGGAAATCCATGCAACGACATTGCCGGAATAGCGGCGCAATGTGGGCGGCGATGGCGGTAGTCATCGCCAGCGGCCTGACGACGGTGCTGGTGTCGCCGGCTGCGATGGCTGCGGAGGTATCCGCCGCAGATTCGGCGGCAGATTCGGCGACCAAGGCATGGGCGCCGTCGGGGATGCGTCTGGAGCGCGCCGTGATCGTGATGCGTCATGGCGTGCGCGCCGCGACCGACACGCCCAAGATGGACGCGGCGTCTGCACAACCGTGGCCCGCTTTCGAAGTCGCGGATGGGCAACTGACGCCGCATGGTTACAAGGCGGTGACGTTGCTTGGCGCGTGGGAACGCCAGACGCTTACCCGCGCCGGACTGCTGGGCAAGGCGGCTTGCGCGGGGGCGGCTGACACGTTCGTCTGGACGAGCCCGTCGGCACGAACACAGGCGACGGCCAAGGCGATGCTTGACGGTATGTTCCCGGGTTGCGGTGTGCCCGTGCAGCACACCACCAACGCGTTGGACACGCTATTTCATGGCGCGGAGATCGGCCTCGGCACGCCGGACCCCAAGAAGGCGAACGAAGCTATTCTCCAAGCCATGGGCGGCTCGCCCGAACTGGCGCGCAAGAAGTATGAGGCGGACGTCGCCGTGATGGTCGAGGCGGTCGGCGTACCGGCGGACTGCGCGGCAAAGCGGGGTGTCGATGCGTGCGGTCTGTATGCCAAGGCGTGGGGCGTGAAGGACAGCGGCAAGATCGGACTGACCGGGCCGGTGTCGGTCGGCGCGAGCATGAGCGAGACCATTCGCATGCAATACGCCGATGGCTGGCCGCTTGAGCGCATCGCCTTCGGGCATGTGAAAGGCGAGGACGATGTGATCCGTCTGATGGGCCTGCGCAGCGCCAAGTACGATCTCGTCAACCACACGCCGTATCTGGCGCGACGCGGTGCCTCGCAGTTGCTGAGTCAGGTGGCCATGGCGATCGAATCAGGCCCGGGTGTGGCGAAGGCCAAGCCGGTGAAGGGTGGTCCGCCGCCCGCGCGCCTGACGCTGTTCGTGGCGCACGACACCAACATCTCGCAGGTGCGCGCGATGCTCGGTTTCGACTGGAAGCTCGGTGTGTATCGCGAGAACGATGTGGTGCCGGGTGGCATGCTGATGTTCGAGCGATTCGTGCGTCAGCGAGACGGCAAGCGCTTCGTGCGCGTGTCGTATGTGGCGCAGAGCCTCGATCAGATGCGCCATCTCGTGCCGCTTGACGATGCGCATCCGCCGTTGCGCGCTGTCTATCAACCGAAGTCCGTCGGCAGCGAGTGGATGACGCTGGCGCAGTTCGAATCGTTGACCGCCGGTGTCATCGATCGGGAGGCCATCGCGCCGGAAGCTTACGCCGATACGAAGTAGGCGAGTCATTCAGCCGCAAGACAATGGGCGGCGCTTTGTGCGTCGCCCATTGTTTTTATGACGTAGCCGCGCTGCCGCGCAGCAATTCCCCGAATCGTCCCTCGCACCAGCGCATTACGTCGTTGGGTTCTCTCCCAAATCGCCACAACATGCGCACCGGCAGTTGCGGCAATCCCAAGTCGTCGCAGCGCAGTTCGTGCAGGTCTTCGTACTGGGCGATGTCGATGGGCAGCACGGCCCAGCCGAGCTTGTCGACCACCATGCTGGCGATCACGTACGAGCTATCCGCGCGCCAGATCGACGGGCTTAGCTGCAACGGCGTGAAGTCGCCCATCTGCAACAGAATCTGCCGGTACTTCGCCAGATCACCGCGCGTCACGTGATCGCGGAAGGCCAGCGGGTGGTCGCCAGCCACAAAGACGCCCTGCACGGCGGAGCCCACATACTTGTGCCCGAGCGCCGAAGAAATCGCGCCACGGTCGACGTGAAAGCCAATATCCGCGCGCTGCTTCTCCACGTACTCGGCCACTTCCGTCGACGTGCCGTTAAGCAGCGTCAGCTCCAGATAGGCGAATTGGTGCGCGAGATCGCGAACCAGTTCGCTCACGGCCTGATAGGGCAACGCTTCGTCGATGGCGAGCGAGAGTTGCGGCTGTTCGCCGTACGCCAGCGCATTCGCCCGGTGATTGAGCCCCTCGGCCTGACGCAACAACTCTTTGGCTTCGAGCAACATGACGTCGCCCTGATCGGTCAGCCGGGCGTTGCGCCGGCTGCGGTCGAACAGCTCGAATCCCAAATCGGCTTCGAGCAAGGCAATGGCCGTGCTGACCGCAGACTGGGCCTTGCCCAGACGACGCGCGGCAGCCGATATCGAACCCTCTTCGGCTGCCGCCACAAAATAGCGCAATTGTTCAATTGTCCAGTTCATCCATCCATTCTATAGATAGGTTCCAACTTTTTCTAACATCGTTTTCAGGTCAGAATCGCGGTTCTCCTAGTGAAACGCCGAATTGAAACGCCGAAACAGGCGAGGCGGCAGACGACCGGATCTCCCGGTCCGGTGGTCTCAGGTTCAGACCCCTTCGCGCAACGCGCACCTGCCACCCACGGCGACCCATGAAAGAGACGCAGGTGCCCGGTTCCCCATCGCCGGCCCTGCCACCGGGTCGATGCAGCGCTCCCAACGCCGTGTCGACACCCCCCCGACCGGATGTCGTAAATCCAAGTTTCTACATGTCATCGAAAATCGAATACCGAACCCGTTTCGGAATGCTAACGGGCGCGCTCGCGGGCCTGCTCCTGCTCGCTGCCTGCACGGATCGCGGCAAAGAAGACAAAGCCGACGCCACGCCGGAAGCCGTCGTGCGCACGGTCGAGCGCCGCGCCGAGCCACTCACGACCCAGCAGCCGGGACGCCTTGAGGCCTACCGCAGTGCCGACGTGCGCGCACGCGCTGGCGGCGTTGTCATTGAGCGTCGTTATCAGGAAGGCCAGAAGGTTGCGCGCGGCGACGTGCTGTTCCGCATCGACCCGCAGCCGCTGTCGGCAGCGCTCGATGCCGCACGCGGTGCGCTCGCCAAGGCACAGGCCGAACATGACTCCGCCAAGGACAAGATCGAGCGCTATCGCGGTCTGCTCGAAGAGCGTGCCATCAGTGCCCGCGAAGACGCCGAATCACGTGCCGCGGAAGCCCGCACGCGTGCCGACGTGCTCGCCGCACGCGCCGAAGTCCGTCGCGCCGAGTTGAATCTTGGCTATACGAGCGTCGTCTCCCCGATCGCGGGCCGCGTGCGTCGTGCCGAGGTGACGGAAGGCGCGCTGGTCGGTCTCGATTCGCCGACGCTGCTCACGCGCGTCGAGCAGATCGATCCGATCTACGTGAACTTCTCGCAACCGGCCGCCGAGGTGTACGCCATGACGCGCGATCTGCGCGCCGGCAAGTTGCAGAACGGCAACGAAGCCGCCGCGCCGAAGGTGCATGTCACGCTGCCCGACGGCCGCGAATACGACCTGCCGGGCAAGTTGCTCTTTACCGATCTCGCGGTCGACCCGGGCACCGACACCATCGCCATGCGCGCACTGCTGCCGAACCCGGACGGCGTGCTGCTGCCCGGTGCTTTCGTGCAGGTGCGCATGCAAGGGGCGGTCAATCCGAACATCGTGCGGGTGCCGCGCGAGTCGCTGCTTCGTACGGGGAATGGTGCGGTTGTCCGCGTGGTCGATGCGCAAGGCAAGGTGCACGACACCAAGGTGCGCGCCGAAGCCATCGAGGGTCGCGACTGGCTCGTGACCGACGGCCTCAAGGGCGGCGAGCAGGTGATCGTGCACAACGTGGCGCAGTTCGCCGACGGCATGCAGGTCAAGGTGAAGGCAGACGGCGAGCCGAAGGCCGCCGCCAAGCCGGCCAGCGCCGCGACTGCGGCGTCCACTCCGCCTGAAGCCCAAGCCAAACTTGAATCCGATCCGGCGCGTGCCGGACCGGCCTCCAAAGCGGAGACGCTCTAACAATGGCTCGTTTCTTTATCGATCGCCCGGTATTCGCTTGGGTGATCGCGTTAATCATTACGCTGGTCGGTCTGTTGTCGATCCGGTCGCTGCCGGTCGCGCAGTACCCCGACATCGCACCGCCTGTCGTCAGCATCTGGAGCAGCTATCCGGGCGCGTCGGCCAAAGTGGTCGAAGACTCGGTGACTGCCGTGATCGAGCGCCAGATGAATGGCGCGCCGGGACTGATGTACATGTCGGCCTCAAGCGGCAACGGCGAATCGTCGATCAGCCTGTCGTTTCGTCAGGGCACCAGTCTCGATCTGGCCGCCGTCGAGGTGCAGAACCGGCTGAAGACCATCGAATCGCGTCTGCCCGAAGTCGTGCGTCGCTACGGCGTGAAAGTGGAGCGCGCGGCCGACAACGTGCAGATGGTGGTCACGCTATCGTCGAGCAATCCGTCGGTCGATGAGTTCGATCTCGGTGAGATCGCGGCAGCACAGGTCATGAACCAGCTCAAGCGCGTGCCCGGTGTCGGGCAGGTGCAGTTCTGGGGCACGGAGAAGGCCATTCGTATCTGGCCCGATCCGTCCAAGCTGGTGGCGCTCGATCTCACGGCCTCCGACATCGTCTCGCGAGTGCGCGCTTACAACGCGCGTGTGACCATCGGCGATCTCGGTGCCGGGGCAACGCCCACGGCAGCCCCCATCAACGCCAACATCGTCTCCGACAGCGCGCTGTCGACGCCGGAAGAGTTCGCCAATATTCCGTTGCGCGTACGCGCCGACGGTTCGGCGATCCGGCTGGGCGATGTCGCGCGCGTGGAGCTGGGCGCGTCGGATTACAACTACTCGTCGCGCGTCGACGGTCTGCCGGCCACGGCCATGGGCATCAAGCTCGCCGCCGGGTCGAATGCCATCGAAGTGATGAAGGCCGTGCGTGCCGTCATGGACGAGCAGGCGAGCTTGTTCCCGGCCGGGGTGTCGTATCAGATCCCGTACGAAACCGCGTCGTTCGTGAAGGTGTCGATCCAGAAGGTCTTCAAGACCTTGCTCGAAGCCGTGGTGCTCGTGTTCCTCGTGATGTACCTGTTCATGCAGAATCTGCGGGCCACGCTGATCCCTACGCTCGTCGTGCCGGTCGCGTTGCTTGGCACCTGCGGCGTGCTGCTGGGGCTGGGTTACTCGATCAACACGCTCACGATGTTCGGCATGGTGCTGGCCATCGGTATTCTGGTCGATGACGCCATCGTCGTGGTCGAGAACACCGAACGGATCATGGTCGAGGAAGGGCTGCCGCCCTATGCGGCGACGGTCAAAGCCATGCGCCAGATTAGCGGCGCCATCGTGGGGATTACGGTCGTGCTGGTGACGGTGTTCGTGCCGATGGCGTTCTTCTCGGGCGCAGTGGGCAACATCTATCGCCAGTTCGCGGTAACGCTCGCGGTGTCGATCACCTTCTCGGCGTTCCTCGCCCTCTCGTTGACGCCCGCGTTGTGCGCCACGTTGTTGCGCCCGATCTCGGCCGATCACCACGAGAAACGGGGTTTCTTCGGCTGGTTCAACCGCACGTTTGCGTTGGGCACCGAGCGCTACACGCGCACGGTGAGCAATACGCTGCGTCGTCCGTGGCGCGCCATCGTGGTCTACGCGGTGGTGCTGATCGCGGTGCCGCTGGCGTTCATGCGCTTGCCGTCGGCCTTCATCCCGGAGGAAGACACCGGCAGCTTCATGGTGATGGCCTCCGAGCCGCAAGGCGCGACGCTGCCCGAAGCGATGACGGCCCTCACGCGTATCGAGAGCTACCTGATGAAGGATGAGCCGGTCAAACACGTCTTCGTGCTGGGTGGCTGGAACGAGTTCGGCGCCGGGCCGGGCGGCGGCATGTTGTTCGTGACGCTGAAAGACTGGCACGAGCGCACATCGAAGCACGACGGCGTGAATGCCATCGTAGATCGCGTGAATGCGAAATTCGGCGGTCAGCCGGACCGCATGGTGCTGGCGATGAACAGCCCGGCGCTGCCGGAGCTGGGTTCGTCGAACGGCTTCAGTCTGCGCTTGCAGGACCGTGCCGGTGTGGGCAACGAAACGCTCATCGCCGCGCGTGACCAATTGCTCAAGCGGGCGGTCGATGATCCGGTGCTCAAGAACGTGATCTTTGCCGGTCAGGGCGATGTGCCCCAGATCGACGTCACGCTCGACCGTCGCAAGATGGAAGCGCTCAAAGTGAGCATGGATGAGGTGAACACCACGCTCGCGACGATGTTCGGTTCGGACTACGTGGGCGACTTCATGCTCGGCGCGGAGAACCGCCGTGTGATCGTGCAGGCCGATGGCCGTCAGCGCGTGTCGCCGGAGAACGTCGGCAATCTGCGCGTGCGCAATGCCAGCGGCGAGATGGTGCCGCTGTCGTCCTTCGTGTCGCTCAAGTGGAAGCTTGGTGCGCCGCAGTTCAAGCGCTACAACGGCTATCCGTCGTTCACGCTGCAAGGGGAATCGGCGCCGGGCAAGAGCAGTGGCGAAGCCATGGCGCGCATGGAGCAACTGATGGCCGACATGCCGAAGGGCATCGGTTACGAGTGGAGCGGTCAGTCGCGCGAGGAGCGCATTTCCGGCGCGCAGGCACCGATGCTGTTCGCGTTGTCGATTCTGGTGGTGTTTCTCGCACTCGCCGCGCTCTATGAAAGCTGGGCCATTCCGGCGTCCGTCATCATGGTGGTGCCGCTGGGTGTGATCGGTGCCTTGAGTGCTGTGAGCTTGCTGGGCATGCCGAACGACATTTACTTCAAGGTCGGTTTGATTGCGACCATCGGTCTGTCGGCGAAGAACGCGATTCTGATCGTGGAAGTGGCAAACGATCTGGTCAAGCACGGCATGAGCTGGATCGATGCGGCGGTGGAAGCTGCGCGTCTGCGCCTGCGCCCGATCGTGATGACGTCGCTCGCCTTCGGTTTCGGCGTGGTGCCGCTGGCCATCGCGACGGGGCCTGCTTCCGGTGCGCAGCGCGCGATCGGTGTGGCGGTGCTGGGCGGGATCGTAACGGCCACGGTGCTGGCGATCTTCCTCGTGCCGTTGTTTTTCCTGTGGGTCGGGCGCTTCGTGCGCCGGCCGAATCCGAATCAGGCGGACGCTGCGGTTGACGTGAAGCCGGCCGCCGAGGGGAATGTATGACGACGTTTCGACCCCGCGTTAGCGGGATGACCGTGGGCCGCATCGCTAGTCTGGCGCTGTTCGCCTTGCTGGCCGGTTGCACGCTGGCGCCGACGTACGAGCGCCCGGCGGCACCGATGCCGACCACTTATGACGCCTCGCCGGACGGCTCGGTGCCGGCATCGGCGTCGCTCAGTTCGATGACGGCCCTCACTGCCGCCCCGACGGCCGATGCCGATTGGGCGGAGGTGTTCACCGACCCGGGCCTGCAAGCACTGATCCGCAAGGCACTGGTGCAGAATCGCGACCTTCGGCTGGCCTCGCTGCGTGTGCAGGAAGCGCGCGCACTGTACGGCATCGAAGCCGCGAACCTGCTGCCAAGCGTGCAGGCAGGCGGCGCATTCGGCCGCCAGCGTTATGCGGGCACGTCTGATGGCAACGGCGGAACCACGGGCAATTACGTCGCCAACGACTTGCGCGCGACGGTAGGCGTGAGCGCATTTGAACTCGACTTCTTCGGTCGTGTGCGCAGCTTGCGCGACGCGGCGTTACAGGAGTATCTCGCCAGCGAAGAAGCCCAACGTGCGGCGCAGGTGAGTCTGGTCGCCGAGGTCGCCACGTCGTACATCGGTCTGGTTGCGCTTAGCGAGCAGATTTCTTATGCCCGCGAAGTGCTGGCGGCACGCGAGGAAGGTATTCGCGTCATCCGTCTGCGCGCCGAGCGAGGTCTGGTTGACGATCTCGATCTGAACACCGAGACGACGCAGGTCGAAGTCGCGCGTGCGTCCCTTGCCGAGCGTGAGCGCCAACGCAGTCAGGTCGTGCACGCGTTGCAGGTGCTCACGGGCGACGTCGGCACACGGCCGGTAGCCGCTGCCACGCTTGACGACGCGTTCGTCGTGCCCGTGGCCGCAGGGCTGCCGTCGTCGCTGTTGATGCGCCGTCCGGACATCCGCCGTGCCGAGGCGCAGTTGCGCGCGACCAATGCGAATATCGGTGCGGCACGCGCAGCGTTCTTCCCGTCGATCAAGCTCACGACGGAGATCGGCACGGCCAGCACGCGCTTTGCCGATCTGTTTGGTGCGGGCTCAGGTGTCTGGTCGTTCCTGCCGCAGATCACCGTGCCGATTTTCGACGGTGGCCGCAACATTCAAGGCCTGAACCTTGCAGAAGTGCGCAAGGAAATGGCCGTGGTCACGTACGAGCACACCATCCAGACGGCGTTTTCCGAAGTGGACGATGCGTTGACGGCACAGACACAACTGGCACGTCAGTTTCAGGCGCAAAAGCGCGTGTCGGATGGCGAGCGCGAGCGGCTGCGGCTGGCCAAGCGCCGTTATGTCAACGGCGTGGCGAGCTACCTCGAACTGCTCGATGCGCAGCGAAGCGAGTTTCAGGCGGCACAGCAGTTGATCGACGTGAAGCAGCGCGTGCTCGTCAATCACGTGGCGTTGTATCGCGCGTTGGGCGGCGGCTGGGAGCCGCAGCCGTCGGCATCCTGATCGGCTGATTTGCGGTCAGTAAGTCGCTGTCAAAGAAAAACCCCGCCGGTTCGAAAGACCCGGCGGGGTTTTTTACATCAGGCGATGCGCTTTAGAACGCGAAGCGGCCTTCCGCAGCAATCTTCGCGAGCGGCTCGCGCGGGCTCGGCACTTCGCGCGAACGCAGGCCTTCCGGCAGCGTGGCGGGGTCGCCCGGGCGGCCGATGGCGACGGCGGCTTCGATCGTGTACTTCGACGACAGGTCGAGTTCGTTGCGGATCTTGTCGTGTTCGATGCCGGCCATGGCGTGCGTTGCCCAGCCCGAGAGCGAGGCTTGCAGGGCGAGGTAGCCCCACGCGGCGCCCGTGTCGAGCGCGTGCGTCGGTGCCGGCACTTCCTGCTGCGAGCCCGGAGGCGTCAGCGTCGACTTCGAGATCACGATGACGATGGCGGCCGCGTGCTTGGCCCAGCTTTGGTTGAATTCGTTGAGAAAGCCGACGAACTGTTCCCAGTGCGGCGTGCCGCGACGGGCATACACAAAGCGCCACGGTTGCGCGTTGTAGGCCGACGGCGCCCAGCGGGCGGCTTCGAAGAACGTGTTCAGGGTGGCTTCCGGCAGCGTTTCGTCGGTGAACGCGCGCGGCGACCAGCGGGCCACGAATTGCGGGTCGATCGGATGGTCGGCTTGGCGGGGCGTCGTGTCGGTCATACGGAGAGTCTCGTAGGCAAAGGGGAGTCGAAGGATGAAGCTGGACTAACGGGGCGCTAGGATACCAAGCCGGCGCACCGATCCCAACCAATATCGGAGCACGTGCATATATCATGACGCTCCATGAACACCCTCAAGAACATGCGGATCTTCGTGCGCGTGGCCGATGCGGCAAGTTTTGCCGGTGCGGCGCGTGCGCTCGACATGACCACGCCACAAGCCTCGAAAGCGGTTTCGGAACTCGAAGCGCATCTGCGCACTCGCCTGCTTCATCGCACGACGCGAAAGCTGGCGCTGACCGATGCCGGCCATCGCTATCTCGCGCGTTGCCGCGAGATTCTCTCGATGGTTGAAGACTCCGAAGCGGAGGCCGGGGCCGCAAGCGCTGCGCCGAGCGGCACGCTGCGTCTGCACGCGCCTGCCAGCTTTGGGCAAGTGTTCGTCATCCCCGCACTGGCGCGATTTCTTGAGCAACACCCCGACGTGCAGGCCGATCTCATTCTGTCGTCGCGGGTGCCTGACCTGCTCGAACAGAACATCGACGTGTCGCTGCGGCTGGCAACGGCGCAGTTGCCCGATTCCGGCCTCGTCTCGACGCGTATCTGCCGCATGGCATCGGTGCTGTGCGCCGCGCCGCTCTATCTTGAGATGAATGGTGTGCCGGGCTCACTGGACGAACTGGCACAGCACACGCAAGTACGGCTCATCGCGCCGCACTATTCCGTCGATCACTGGCATTTCGAAGGCCCCGACGGGCGCGTGAAGATCCCCGTGCCCGCAGGGCGTCTGCGCGTGAATACGGCCGACTCGCTGGCGGCCGCACTGATCAGCGGCTGCGGCGTGGGCCCGGTGCCGTTGCTCTCGGCGTTGCCCGCGTTGCGCAGCGGCGCGTTGGTGCGTGTGCTGCCCGACTATGAATTGCAGGGCACCAACGTGTACGCCGTCTATGCCTCGCGGCTGTATCTCGACGCGAAGGTCAAATCGTGGATCGAGTTTCTGCGGGTGTTTGTGGAGCAGGCGCTCGCTGCGCCTGACGCAGCAACGCTACTGCCGCGCACGCGATAAGCAGGCCGATACCGAGCGATACCCAGAGAATGGCGAGATCGCCCCATTGCTCGCGCGCTAGTGCATAGCCCCAAGGGGCGATAGCGGAGAAGGCAAAGGCGGGCGTCAGCAACGTGCCTAGCGCACGGGCATAGGCGCCGGGTGCGAAGAGTTCCAGCGGCAGGCTGGCGCGCAGCAGGGTGGCCAGCCCGTTGAGTGCGCCGTACGCGAAGATGAACACGGCCGCCACCACGAGCGACGACATGCCCGCCAGTCCCAGCGCGAAGCACAACGGCAAGCCGAATCCGACGATGACGTTCAGCTTCACCGCGCTAGTCTGACGCGGTTGCAGCCACTCCAGCATGCGCGCACACACTTGCCCCAGCCCCCATAGCGCGGCGAGACCGACGGGCAGCCCTTGTGCGCCGAGCAATGCGGTCAGATGGGCGGCGAGTCCCGACGACAAGATCGACACCAGCGCCATGACACTGCCGTAGAGCAGGGCGGGGCGCCACGGCAAGGCTGTCGATGCCCTGTGCGTCTCACCTGCCGTGGCCGCACGGGGCGGCGTCGGCGGCAGGCTGCACAACAAACCCCACGCGATCAGACCGAACCCGCCATACACCCACACCCCCGCGCGCCATCCCCACGCATCACCGAGCCAATTGCCCAGCGGCCAGAACACGGTCGTGGCAAGCCCGCCCATCAACGTGATCTGTGTCATCGGCCGGCGCGCGGCAGCGCCATAAAGCGCGGCGAGCGTCGCGAAAGCGGCATCGTAAAGCGACAATCGCATGCCGACGCCAAGCAGGCACCACGCGCCGTAGAACTGCACGAGCGTCGTGCTGGTGGCGAGCACCGCGCAGCCTGTGGAGCAGATGAGCGTGCCGGCACACATCACGCGCCGGCCACCGAAGCGCTCAAGCCAACGGCCCGAATACGGCGAGACAGCGGCCATGACCAGCATGGCGAGCGATGGGCCGGCAAATACGACCGTCTGCGCCCAGCCAGTCGTCTGCACGATGCGCCAGGCAAAGGCGCCGGGCAGATAGAAGCTCACGCCCCAGTTGATAAGTTGCGCGAGGCCTAGCGTGACGACGGTGGGCATGATGATGTAGGGCGCATGCCGGGACGGGCAGCAACGAAGGGCCGGGGGAGGCTGTCATGGTGCGCGCAGCCCATCTCTTGGTAAAGTCTTGGCATCTTATTCGATCCATAAGGGAAACTTTGAGATGCGCCGCCTGAATCTGGATCAACTTCATACCTTTGCCGAGGTCATCGATGCGGGGAGTTTCTCCGCCGCTGCCGATCGCCTCGATCTCTCGCAACCGGCCGTCAGCCTTCAGGTGCGGCAACTGGAGCACCGTTTGAACGTGCGCCTGATCGAGCGCGTGGGCAAGCGACTCAAGCCGTCGTCGGCCGGACTCACATTGCTCGAACATGCACGGCGTATCGACGCGGTCGTCGAAGAGGCTTTGCAGGCATTGTCCACACATGCCGAGGGCATCGCAGGAGAGGTCGCCATCGGCACCGGTGCCACGGCGTGCATTCACCTGCTGCCGCCCATGCTGCGAACGATGCGTAAGCGCCACCCGGCGCTCGACATTCGTGTGAGCACCGGCAATACCGACGATGTTTTAGCAGCCGTAACGGAGAACCGTCTCGACGTGGGACTGGTGACGTTGCCGGCCGCCGGACGCAGCTTGCATATCACGCCGGTGTTGCGCGACGAGTTCGTCGCGATCGGCGCGTTGGGCGCACAAGACTGGCCCGAGGAAGTGACGCCGCATGCGCTGGCCGCCATGCCGATGGTGGCGTTCGAAACCGGCAGCAGCACGCGGCTTTTGATCGATGAGTGGTTTTTGCAAGCGGGGTTGCGCGTGCGTCCGGTAATGGCACTCGGCAGCATCGAAGCCATCAAGGAAATGGTCGCCGCAGGGCTCGGCTACAGCATCGTGCCGCGCATGGCCGTGAGCGCCGCGCACCATCGACGAGGCCTGCGCATTGCCGCGTTGACGCCGGAACTCTCGCGCACGCTGGCGATTGTCGTACGGCAGGATAAACCGCTCGCGCCCGGTTTGCGCCGCGTGTTGCAAGCGCTGGAAGGTCTGGGCAGCGCGACATGATGTCGCATGTTAATAATTGGCAGTCCACGTCAATGGGGCGTGTTGTTTTACTGCTCAAAATAAACTATCCGCAAAATGCGAAGCTCGGACTACAATGCGCCAACATCGGCATTTAACAAGAAAGTGCAATTGGAAATGCATCACAATCTTTACCGATATGAGGGGCTCCTCAGCGCCCGCTCGGTCGAGGCGCTTGACGCAGAATTTCAGCAACTGACGCACGTACTGGGTTATCACGCGCTGTTCTACGCACCGTTGCTGCCGCGCCGCGAGCGCGAGGCGGCGGCGTTTCACGCGGGCGACGAGCGCATTACCGCCGAGGGCATGCCGAGCCGGCACATCTTCACGACGTTTCCGGGCGCGTGGATCGAGCGCTATCAAGTGGCCGGCTACGCGGAAGTCGACCCGGTGCTCATCGCCGCAAACCTGTCGCCGCTGCCGATTCTCTGGCGCTCGTTTCTCACACAGAAACGGCCACATCCGATTTTCGCGGATGCGCGTGAGCACGGACTCGGCTGCGGTGTGACCGTGCCGCTGTACGGTGCGGCCGGCGAGCGTGCGATTTTCACGGCGGCAACCTCGCAATCGCCGGACGAGTGCGCCGAACACGAAGCGCGCATGATGGGCGAGATTTATCTGGGCGCGCTGTATTTCCATCAGGCGGTGCAGCAACTCGACATGCAGTGGGTGGCCAGCCGCAGTGCGGGCAAGTTGAGTCCTCGCGAAATCGAAAGTCTGTTGTGGGCGGCGCGCGGCAAGACGGCATGGGAAATCGGCCTGATTCTGAAGATCTCCGAGCACACCGTGACGTTCCACATCAATAACGCCAAGCGCAAGCTGGGTGCCGTCAATCGCCATCAGGCAATTGCCGCCGCCATTAGCAGCGGATTAATTGCCCCCTGAATTCATGGGCGGCGTTGATTCATCGCCCTGAATTCCATCGCATTTCCCCGGAAACACCGCTTTCCAATTCCCACGGGATGAAATGGCTCGATCTTCGAGAGATCGATGCCATCTCGCCGTCGCTTGTTCGCCATTCCGGCGCCATTTATCGGTTAATTCGCCCTGATTTAACAGCTTTTGCGAAACAGTGTGTTGTCGCAATCGGGCTGGCTCATTGCTAGGGGAAAACTATAATTTACTCAGGACGAAAGCTGGCTCGCATGCGGTTTTCGCTCCCTGAGCGTCAAATTAACGATAAAAGGAGTTTTCCATGAAAAAGAACCTGTTGACTGCCGTCGCGCTCGTTGGCTTTGCCATGGCCGCCGGTTCGGCATTTGCTGATCAGACGCAAACGGGTGGTGTGACGCGTGCGCATGTGCGCGCTGAACTGCAAGCGGCTCGCGAACTCGGTCTGTCGCCGGTGACGGAATTCAACTTCCCGTACACCTATGAACAGTCGATTCAACTGCAAAAACGTACGGCCGAAATTGAAGCCGCACAGCAAGGTGTCGCAACGCAACCGATGACCAACTAAGCACGCAAGCCTACGTTGTCAGTTTGACCCGCTGTTAGTTGCCCCCGATTCGCCGACGGCCCGCCTGACCTTTCCGTCCCGCCCGCGCCGCGCGAATCCACCCGACGCCGTACCGCGTCACTTACCACAGCCCCGCCCGAGGATTCGTTCCCGACGGGGCTTGTGTGTTTCTGGGGCCCGGTGTTTGCGGCCTACGCAATCCTAGGCAAACCCAGTCAAACAAAAAGCGGATGTGTCTTGCGACAACATCCGCTTTTTTGCGTCCGGCTGCGTCGGGCTTTCCCGGTCGGCTCAGTTTGTCTTGACGACCGGTGCCTCGGGGGCGCTCTGCGCGTTCTCCCCCTCCTCCCCCTTCTCGTGCTTCGCATGCGATTCTGCCAGTGAAGTCGCATCGTTAGCGGCACTCGACTGCCAGCCACCGCCAAGGGCGAGGAACAGGTTGATCTGATCCATGGCGACTTGTGTCTGCGAGGCGGCCAGTGCGGCTTCCGTACTGGCATGCGTGCGATCGGCGTCGAGACTCGTGAGGTACGGCGCGCGCCCGGCCTGATACAGCCTGCGATTCTGATCCGCCGCGAGACTCGACTTGTCGCGGGCATCGCGCAGGGCGTCGTCGCGTTCGAGTTCGTGGGTGTAGGCCGACAGGGACGTCTGCGTTTCCTGCAAGGCCTTGAGCACCACGCCGTCGAAGTGCGCGAGCGCCGCATCCGCGCCGGCTTCCATGCCCTTGATGTGGGCGCGCACGCCGTTGGTCGGCAGCGACCACGAGATCATCGGTCCCACGCTCCACTGTTCCGTACGGCCCTGCCCGAAGTGTTCGAGCATGCCGCTGGCGCCGACCGACGCCCCGATACGGATGGTCGGATACAAGTCTGCCGTGGCTACGCCGATCTTGGCCGTGGCCGAGGCCAGTTCGCGCTCTGCCTGACGCACGTCGGGGCGGCGCTTGAGCAGTGCCGTACCGTCACCGACGGGCAGCGCCTGCTTGAGTTGCGGAATCTGACGGCACTCGGTCACCTTCGGATCGAGCGAGCCCGGCACCTTGCCGAGCATCACGGCGAGCCGGTACGTGGCGGCTTCGTGTTGTGCCTTGAAGTGGGGCAGGGCGGCGCGCAGCGTGTCGGCCTGCGACTGTGCGCGCAACAGATCGGTCGGCTGATCGCGGCCGACGTCGACGAGCTTGCGCGTGATCGCCACACTCTTTTCCTGCAACTTCAGTTGATCGTTGGCGATGTCGAATTCGTGATTGGCCGCGCAGCTTTGCACGTAGGCGCGCACGGTTTCGGCGGCCACGCTGACGCGGGCCACATCGAGTGCCGCGTGGCTGGCTTCGGCGGCGGCGAGCGCGGCTTCATCCGCACGGGCGAGTCTGCCGAAGAAGTCGATCTGATATGAAATCGACAGCGCTGCGGCGGCAAGATTGATCACCGGCAGCTTTTCTTCCTGAAGAAAACTCTCGCCCGAAAGCTGCGCGCGCGCTGCGTTGGCTTCGACGCCGCCTTGCGGCAGATTCTCCGATTCGACCTCGTGATACATCGCAATCGCGCGCTGCACGTTGGCCACGGCCACGCGCACGTTGGTGTTTGCAGCGAGGGCCTGCTTCACGAGCGCGTCAAGCTTCGGGTCGTCATAGAGTTGCCACCAGTCGTCCGGCACCTCGCCGATCGACACGGCGCGCTGGTTGGCCGTCGCGATCGGGCCATTGGCTTGCGCCGAGCGCATCACCGAGTTCTCTGGCAGATGGTAGTCGGGACCGACGGTGGTGCAGCCCGCGACGAGTGCCGTGGCCGCAGCCACCGCACTCATCAAGATCAATCTGGTTTTCACTGCTGTGCTCCCTGAAGGGAACCGGTCGAGCGCGCGGCGGCAACGGTGGTGTGCGCAGCGCTGTCAGTCGCCTCGGCGGCCGCGGCGGACTTTGACGGATTGCCTTCTTTCGATCCTTCTTTCGATCCCTCTTTCGATTTATGGCCCTGCGCTTCCACGACCGTCACGGTGGCGGTGCGGCCGGCGACGAGCCGCATGTCCTTGGGCACATCGTCGAGCGCAATGCGCACCGGAATGCGCTGGGCAAGACGCACCCAGTTGAACGTCGGGTTGACGTTCGGCAGCATCGACGCGCCGCTGGTGCGGTCGCGGTCTTCGATACCGGCGACGATGCTCTGCACATGACCGTGCAGCACGTGGCGCTCGCCCATCAGGCGCACTTCAACCTTGTCGCCGATGTGAATGCCGCGCATCTTTGTTTCTTCGAAATAACCTTCCACGTGCAGCGAATTCGCGTCGACCATCGAGAGCACCGGACGGCCCGTGCTCACGTAGTCGCCCACGCGCGGCAGGCGATCGTTCAGATAACCGTCGGCCGGTGCCAGCACGCGAGTGCGTTCGAGATTGAGCTTGGCGAGTTGCACGGCGGCATTGGCTTGCGCCACCGCAGCTTCACCCGACTCGACTTTGGCCTGACCGGCTTCGACGACTTCTTTCGCGACGACTTCCGTCAGTTGATGATTGCGAGCGTTTTCGCGACGCGACTGGGCCAGCGTGGCGCGCAGCGCGGCGGCGTTGGCTTCGGCCTGTTGCAGCGCCAGTGTGTAGCGGTCGCGGTCGATCACGAACAGCAGGTCGCCGCGATGCACGGGCTGGTTGTCCTTGACCTCGACATCGGTGATGAGGCCGGAGACGTCGGGCGCCACCTGCACGATGTCGGCACGGATGCGGCCGTCGCGGGTCCACGGGGCGACGGTGTAGTAGTCCCACAGGTGCAGGAGAACAAAGACCGCAACGACCGAGACGGCGAGCGTCAGGATGACGGGCCCAAGGGAGCGAAGTTTCAGTTTCATGATTGGCAGGCGCGCACGATAGCGACAATGCCGCCCAGCGCAATGATGTACACAGCAAGGTTGAATAACGAACGGTGCCAGACCAGCTTGTAAAAGCCGGTGCGCGCGAGCACGAAGCGCAGCGCACCTGTCAGCACGAAGGCCACGATCATCAGGGCCAGCAGCATCGGCACGAATACGCCGTAGATGTCGATCTCTCCGCTCATTGGGCACTCTCAGGTCGTGTGGCCGGGAACAGCGCAATGTGGATGTCCATGAGCGAGGCGCGCGCGCTGCGCGAGGCCTGATCGCTATGGGCCACCAACGAGCGCACAGCGCCCAGCAGTTTGTCGTGCAGCGTGGTGTCGGGCTGGCTCACTTGTTCGTCGAGTCGCGACTGATAAAAGCGCGCCACGTCGGTGAGCACGGCCTGTACGGCATCGCGCTGCGAGGAGTTCAGATGCGGCAGCTCTCGCTGCAACGCCAGCGCCGAGAGTTCGACGCGCACTTCGGTAAAGCCGTCGCTTGACGTCTCGCTCTCGCTGGCGGCGAGTCGCGGCACCAGTTGACCGAGCCGGTCGAGCAGTCGCGCACGCAGGCGGCCGTGTTCGGCAACCGAGCGGCCGACGGCGTTCTTCGCAATGTCGCGCCAGCTCGAATGAATCAGCCGCCGCATCGCCACGCGTGTGCCGAACGGGCGCGTCTGCAAGGTCCAGAGCAGCGCGAACAGCACGCCGGCAAGCCCCGCGATGTTGCTGTTGAAGAACGCCGAGAAGTCGGCGCTGTAGCCGCCCTGAATGCCGACGAAGCTCGCCGTATTCACGGCAACGAGCATCGCCACCATCGTGAAGCGCGGCTGCGGGATGAACGTGCCGAGCAACAGATACGGCACGGCAAACATCGCCACCAGCAGACCGAAGTCGTGCGCGTTCGTGAGGATGAAGAACACGTACACGGCAGCGAACACCACGCACACGGCCGTCGCCCAGAAGAACGAGCGGATGAAAGGGGCTGGCTCGTCCATCGCCGCAAAGAAGCAGCAGGCCACGGCACCGAGCGAGACGCCCGCAGCACCATCGTTCCAGCCCGTATATATCCACGCCATGCCCATCAGGAACGTGCACAACGCTGCCGATATGGTCGAGAACAGCAGCAAGCCGTGGTCGTAGTGGCGCGCACCGCCCAGTTCCCAATACGGAAACGCCGGTTTCCACTCGGGCGCGTCGTCGGTCTGGCCGAAGCGGCGTTGCAGCGACACGCAGTCCTGCCACAACTGCACGAGCGAGCGCAGGCGGTCTTCGGTCGCCGAGACGAGCGCGGCATACCAGTCGGAGGCCTCGCCGGGCAATGCCGCCGGCTTGAGCAGATGGGCAGGCGCTGGTGACGGGGCGCCCTGACGCAGCCATGCGACCACGTCGGCCATCTTGGCTTCGAGCGCTTCCGGGGCCCCTTGCGGGTGCTGGCGAAGCGTCTGTACCAGCGATGCGACGGTCGAGAGCACCGGCATCATCATCGTCATGCGCCCGCGCAGTTCTTGCGCATCGCGTACACGCGCCGATGTGTCGGCGTCGTACGAAAGCTGGCTGATCAATTGATCGAGCGCCAGAATGTCGGCCGCCATCCGGTGGCGGCTCATGTGGCGCGAGGCCTTGCCGTCGGGGTCGGCCGAGAGCATGTCCATGGTCCAGCGCGCGGCATCGACCAGCCAGCGGCCCGAGCGATCGTGCAATACCTTCGCCACGCTGGTGGGCAGGATGACCGCGCCGACGACGCTCGCACAGACGATGCCGAGAATGATCTCTTCCGAGCGCGCCACGGCGATGTCGAAGATACCGTCGGGTGTCCCCACCGCAGGCAGAGCAATCAGCGGCAGCGTGTACGACGCGAGCAAAAACACATAGCTGCGCGGCGAGCGATGGAGCAACGAAATATAGAGCAGCGTGCCGGTCCACAGGCCGACCGCGGCCATCAGCAATTCAGGCGTATTGACCAGCGCGGGAACGAAGACGATCGATGCGGCTGCGCCGAGCAGCGTGCCCAGCACCCGGTACAGGGCCTTGGAGCGCGTGGCGCCCGTGAGCGGATGCGACACGATGTAGACCGTGGCCATCGCCCAGTAAGGGCGTGGCAGGCCGAGCGCGAGCGCGATGTAGAGCGCCAGCATCGAGGCGACAAACGCCTTGATCGAGAAAATCCAGTCGCGTGAGGATGGCCAATTGAACACGGTTTACTTCTTGGGGGGCACCATCGCGAGAATGGTCGCATCGGGACCCGTCGCGCTGGAGAGGATTTCGAACACGCGCAACACCGCTTCGAAATCCTCGCGGGGCACGTTGGCGAAAACCTTCGCGCGCAACTGGCTGAGTTCGATTTCGAGCTTTTCGGCGAGCGCTTCGCCGGCCTCCGTCAGCCGCAGCGCGTTGGCGCGCCGGTCGCTGGCATCGACTTCGCGCAGCACGAGCCCGGCGGCGCACAACTGATCGAGCAGCCGTACCAGCGAGGCGCCTTCGAGCCCGACATATTCGGCAAGCTCGACCTGACGCACACCCTGGCCAAGACGGCGGATGAACAGCAGCGGCCCGGCGCTGGCGGCAGAAATGCCGTACTCGACGATTGCGCTTTGCGATAACTGGCGCCACTGCTTACCGGCCAGCAACAGGTGGCTGGTGAAAGCGAAGCGGAGCGATTCTAGGGAGGTCATGGAGAAAGATTATATGTTAACTAATAATTAGGATGCTAGTTAATACGGTATTGCTCCAGACGAAGGAATACCCGTAAGTCCTTGCTGGTATTGGTTTTTAGCCTTGCGCGCGAGGTAACGAAACGGCCCCGCAACGCGCCGATTTCGTGCTGCGGGGCTGTTTTATTTTTGAGAAACGGGAATTTCGGCGGTGGGAGACGTGGTGTGAATGGCCTTCTGCCGGTATCCCCCGGGCTTGCTATTGACCTGTCACCGCCCGCGCCCGCGGGTAAGATACAGACACTAAAATGGCGCCACAGGCACTCAGGAAACACGGCTTATGACATCGAAAGGACTGGATAGCGAATCGTTCGCGCTGCTGCTCGCGACCGTGCAACGTTTTATTCGCGAGCGGCTTGTGCCCGCCGAGAACGACGTCGAAGAAGACGACGAAGTGCCTGCCGCGCTGGTCGAGGACATGAAGGAGATGGGCCTCTTCGGCCTGTCGATTCCCGAGGAGTACGGCGGCATCGGCTTGTCGATGGCGCAGGAAGTGCGCGTGGCCTATGAGTTCGGTCAGACGTCGCTGGCGTTTCGCTCGGTTTTCGGCACCAACGTCGGCATCGGCTCGCAAGGCATTCTGATGGACGGCACCGACGCGCAGAAAAGCGACCTGCTGCCACGCGTGGCGAGTGGCGATCTGGTCATGTCGTTCGCGCTGACGGAGCCCGATGCCGGGTCCGATCCCGCCGCACTCAAGACACGTGCCGTGCTCGACGGCGACACCTATGTCATCGACGGCGTGAAGCGTTTCATCACTAACGCGCCGCGCGCCGGGGCGTTCACGCTGATGGCGCGCACGGGCGGCGAGGGCGCAGGCGGCATCTCGGCGTTCATCGTGCCCGCCGACACCCCGGGGCTCTCGCTCGGCAAGCCCGACAAGAAGATGGGGCAGCGTGGCACGAAGACCTGCGACGTGGTGCTCGACGGCGTGCGCGTGCCGGCAGCCAATATCATCGGCGGCGAGGCGGGCAAGGGTTTCAAAACTGCCATGAAGGTGCTCGATCGCGGCCGCCTGCATGTGGCGGCGCTCTCCTGCGGCATGGCACAGCGCATTCTCAACGAAGCCGTAGCGTATGCGCGCGAGCGCAAGCAGTTCGGGCAACGCATCGGCGACTTTCAACTGGTGCAGGCCATGCTGGCCGACAGTCAGGCCGAGCTTTATGCCGGTTGGTCGATGGTGCAGGACTGTGCGAATCGATACGACGCGAAACCGGCGGGCAAGCGCGACGCCGAAGTGAGCATGCTGGCGTCGTGCGCCAAGCTGTTCTGTACCGAAATGGTCGGGCGCGTGGCCGATCGCGGCGTGCAGGTGCATGGCGGCGCGGGCTATATCAACGAGTACAAGGTCGAGCGCTTCTATCGCGACGTGCGCCTGCTGCGTCTTTACGAAGGCACGACGCAGATTCAGCAACTGATTATCGGCCGCGCATTGATGCAGGACGATTGACGTTTCAGGCGGCATTCGCCCTGATACACTCGCTGGCGTTCGCTGCCCCCAAGAGCTGCCGTCGTGTCCGACCCGTTATCGCAAGGCCCGCAATCGCCATCAACACCCCAGCCGCCGGCACAACCCGCCCGGACGGTGTCGCAAACGGCCTTGCCGTTGCTCGTCGCGTCGACTTTCTTCATGGAGAACCTCGACGCGACGATTATCACCACGTCGCTGCCCGCCATGGCGCACGACTTCGGGGTTGCCCCTTCCGCGCTTTCCATCGGCTTGTCGGCCTATCTGGTCGCACTCGCTGCGTTTATCCCCGCGAGTGGATGGCTGGCTGACCGGCTCGGGCCGCGCCGCGTATTCCCGTCGGCGATTGCCTTGTTCACGCTCGCTTCGGTGCTGTGCGCGATGAGCACCAGCCTCGACATGTTCACCGTGTGCCGTGTGCTGCAAGGGCTGGCAGGCGCGATGATGGTGCCCGTCGGACGGCTCGTCGTGTTGCGCAACACCCCCAAACCGGCGCTCGTTCGCGCCATCGCCACCATCACATGGCCCGGGCTTGCCGCGCCGGTACTTGGGCCCGCGTTGGGCGGCTTCATCTCGTCGACGTGGAGCTGGCACTGGATCTTCCTCATCAACGTGCCGCTGGGCATCGCTGCGTTCGCTGCGGCGTTGTGGCTGGTCAAGCCGTCGCCGGGTCAGCGCAAGCCGTTCGACTTTGCGGGCTTCGTCGCGAGCGGGGTCGGCGCGAGTGCGCTGATGTTCGGCGTGGAGCTGGCCAGCCGCACACCGGCGGACTGGCCGATGGCGATCGGTTGTCTCGTCGTGGGCGGCGTCGCCATGGTGTGGTCGGTGCGGCACTTCCTTCGCACACCGCATCCGCTCATCAATCTGGGCGCGATACGGGTGCAGACATTCGCGGTGGTGGTCTGGGGCGGTTCGCTATTCCGGATTGCCATCGGCAGCGCGCCGTTTCTGCTGCCGCTCATGTTTCAGTTAGCGTTCGGCATGAGCGCGGTGACGTCGGGGTTGCTGATGCTGGCGCTGTTCGCGGGCAACCTCGGGATCAAGCCCGCCACGACACCGATCATGCGGCGCTTCGGTTTTCGTGGCGTGCTGCTCGGTAATGGCGTGCTTGTGGCGATCGGCTTCGCGTTGTGTGCGCTGCTCACGGCAACGACGCCGCTCTGGATCAGTGCGCTCGTACTGCTCTTCGGCGGTATCTGCCGTTCGGTGCAGTTCACGACGTTGGCGACCATGGGCTTTGCCGACGTGCCGCCCGACGACATGAGCGGGGCATCGACCCTCTTCTCAGCGTTGCAGCAGATGACCTCGGGGCTGGGCATCGCGCTCGGCGCGCTGGTGCTCAAGATGACCGAAGTGGCCGGTGCCACGCCCTACAGCGCGGCAAGCTTCCGCTGGACGTTTGTCGTGATGGGCGCGCTGGCGTTGCTCGGCTTGATCGATGGCGCGCGCCTTCCGGCCGATGCCGGCGCACAAGTCAGCGGACATTCGCCCCGGACGGTTCGCTGATCAAGGCGTGCCGCATCGTGGTTCGCCCGCGTCATCGTGGTGCGGGCGAACCGGATCGTGCACTGCTGCGGTGCAGCACGCAGCCTCTGCCTCTTGACTCGCTCCCGGTGGTATTCCCCCCCTCCTGCCTTATCCGGCAACGCTTTGCCGATGACCGTGCGCCCGCTGGCATGCTTGTTGCGTAAGCACTAGCGCTAGCGGCAAAGGCGTCGCGAGCATTGATACCGGTGCGACGTCAGGGGCAAGCCTGCGTTGCACCCAACGGACAACGGCGTCCCTCCGTGCTGCGGCACGGACGGACGCCGTTTTGTTTTTCGGGCGCTGCCACAGGAGCTGTCAACATGCGCAAACCTCGTCTGGTCGTCATCGGCAATGGCATGGCCGGTATCCGCACGCTCGAGGAGCTGCTGGAGATCGCGCCGAATCAATACGACATCACCGTGTTCGGGGCGGAGCCGCATCCGAACTACAACCGCATCCTGCTCTCGCCGGTGCTCGCGGGTGAACAAGCGTTCGCCGACATCGTGCTCAACCCGCTCGATTGGTATGCCGGGAAGGGCATCACGCTGCACTTGGGCAAAGAGGTCACGCAAATCGACCGCCCGCGCCGCGTCGTGCGCTGTGCCGATGGCACCGAAGCGCCTTACGATCGCCTGTTGATCGCAACCGGATCGAGCCCGTTCATCCTGCCGGTGCCGGGCAAGGATCTCGATGGCGTGATCAGTTATCGCGACATTCGCGATACCGAAACCATGATCGAGACCGCTCGCGTCAAGCGTCACGCGGTGGTCATCGGCGGCGGCCTGCTCGGTCTGGAAGCGGCCAACGGTCTGAAGCTGCGCGGCATGGAAGTCACGGTGGTGCATCTGGCCGAGACGTTGCTTGAGCGCCAGCTCGATGCCACGGCGGGCAAGTTGTTGCAGCAGTCGCTGGAAGCACGCGGCCTGACGTTCCGGCTGTCGCATCAGACGGCGGCGATTCTCGGCGACAGTGACGACGGTGCGACCGGTGCCGTGCGCGCGGTGCGCTTTGCCAATGGTGAAGAGATCGCGGCAGATCTGGTCGTGATGGCGGCCGGCATTCGCCCGAACACGACGCTCGCCGAAGCGGCGGGCTTGTACTGTTCGCGCGGCATTGTCGTCTCCGACACGCTCCAGACTTACGACCCGCGCATCTACGCGGTCGGTGAATGTGTGAGCCATCGCGGCGTGGCCTACGGCCTCGTCGCCCCGCTGTTCGAACAGGCCAAGGTCTGCGCGAATCACCTCGCGTTGATGGGCATCGGCAGCTATCGCGGCTCGGTGCTCTCGACCAAGCTCAAGGTCACCGGCATCGATCTGTTTTCGGCAGGCGATTTTCTGGGCGGGGACGGCACCGAAGAAATCGTGTTGTCCGACCCGGCCGGTGGCGTCTACAAGAAGCTCGTGATTCGCGACGACAAACTCGTCGGCGCCTGCCTGTACGGCGACACCGCCGACGGTGCGTGGTACTTCAAGCTGCTGCGCGAAGGGCGCGCGCTGGGTGAGTTGCGCAACAGCATCATGTTCGGTGAATCGAGCGTGGGCGACGTCGGCACGCAAGGGCAAAGCCGCGCCGCGGGCATGGCCGATACCGATGAGGTATGTGGCTGCAACGGTGTGTGCAAGGGCACCATCGTGAAGGCCATCACCGAGAAGGGACTCTTCACGCTCGATGACGTGAAGAAGCACACCAAGGCGGCCAGCTCGTGCGGCTCATGCGCCGGGCTGTGCGAGCAGATTCTGATGAGCACGCTGGGCTCGACTTACGACGCGGCACCCAAAGAAAAGGCGATCTGCGGCTGCACCGACCTGTCGCATGCCGACGTGCGTCGCGCCGTGCGCGAGCATCGGCTGACGTCGCATCGCGCGGCCTACGATTTTCTCGAATGGCGCACGCCCAACGGGTGCGCGACCTGCCGTCCGGCGCTCAACTACTACATGCTCAGCACGTGGCCCAAGGAAGCCGTGGACGATCCGCAAAGCCGCTTCGTCAACGAGCGTGTGCACGCCAACATCCAGAAGGACAACACGTTCTCGGTCGTGCCGCAGATGAAGGGCGGTGTGACGAACGCAAGTGAGCTGCGCCGCATCGCCGACGTCGCGGACAAGTACCAGATTCCGATGGTCAAGGTCACGGGCGGGCAGCGTATCGACTTGCTCGGCGTGAAGAAGGAAGACCTCGTAAGCGTGTGGCGTGATCTGGGCATGCCGTCCGGACACGCCTACGGCAAGTCGATCCGCACCGTGAAGACGTGTGTGGGCAGCGAGTTTTGCCGCTTCGGCACGCAGAACAGCACGCAGATGGGCATCGATCTGGAGACCATGCTCGCGAACATGTGGTCGCCGCACAAGGTGAAGCTGGCCGTGTCGGGCTGTCCGCGAAATTGTGCCGAGGCGGGCATCAAGGACGTGGGCGTGATCGCCGTCGACTCGGGCTGGGAACTGTATGTGGGCGGCAACGGTGGCATCAAGACGGAAGTGGCCGAGTTTCTCGTCAAGGTGAAGACGGCCGAAGAGGTCAAGGAATACACCGGCGCGTTTCTTCAGTTGTATCGCGAAGAAGCCTACTACCTCGATCGCACGGTGCACTACCTCGCGCGGGTAGGACTCGATTACGTGAAGCAACGCGTGGTGCACGACGCGGCCAATCGTCGCGCGTTGTTTGAGCGGTTGCTCTATGCACTCGATGGTCTGCCCGACCCGTGGCAAGCGCGTATCGACGGCAAGCAGGCGAATGAGTATGTGCCGCTCAAGCCGGTCATTCCCATCACACCGGTCGCCGTGAAATCTGCGGCTGCCCCTGCCACCGCCTGAGGACGACGCCATGGAAATGTCTCAACCTATCTGGCTGCATGTGTGCGACATCGATGCGATTCCGCGTCTGGGCACGCGTGTGTTGCCGCATCCTGACGGCAACATTGCGCTGTTTCGCACCGAGAGCGACAAGGTCTTCGCGCTGCGCGACAAGTGCCCGCACAAGGGCGGTGCGCTCTCGCAGGGCATTGTTCATGGCGAGCGTGTGACGTGCCCGCTGCACGCGTGGAACATCGATCTCGCGACGGGGCAGGCCTGTGCGCCCGATGTGGGCTGTGCGGAGCGCTTCGCCGTTCGGCTCGACGGCAGCGACGTGTTGTTGTCGTTCGACGATACAAGTGACGCGACAGTCAACACGCCAGCGGATGCCGACGTGTCGGCCACCGTCTGAGCATTACAGGGCACCCCACACCATGTCCGCGCCGGAGTCCGTCATGAATCTGCTGACCCCTGCTTCCACGTCCATCGCGACGCCTGCCGTGACGACGATCACGAAGACGACCTGCTGCTACTGCGGCGTGGGCTGCGGCATGCTGGTCGAAAGCGATGGCGAGCGCATTGTCGGCGTGCAGGGCGACCCGGCACATCCGGCCAATTACGGACGCCTGTGCAGCAAAGGCATGACGCTGCCGCTCACCGCGCAGTCGCTGGCCGGGCGTGTGCTCATGCCCGAGCTGCGCACGTCGCGCGACGCGGTACGTATCCCCGCCACTTGGGACGACGCGCTCGGCACGGTCGCGTCGCGCTTCGCCGACATCATCCGCGAGCATGGACCCGACGCCGTGGCGTTTTACGTGTCGGGGCAACTGCTCACCGAGGACTATTACGTCTTCAACAAGCTCGCGAAAGGGCTGGTGCGCACCAATAACATCGATACGAACTCGCGGCTGTGCATGTCGAGCGCCGTGAGCGCGTACAAGATGGCGCTCGGTGCCGATGGCCCGCCCACGTGCTACGAGGATCTCGAAGCGGCGAAAACGGTGATCTTCGCGGGCAGCAACATGGCGTATGCGCATCCGGTGCTGTTTCGCCGGCTGGAGGCGGCCCGGGCGGCCGATCCGTCGATTCGCTGGATCGTGGTCGACCCGCGCCGCACCGATACGGCTGCGATGGCGGACCTGCATCTGTCCATCGTGCCCGGCACCGACGTGGCGTTGTTCCACGGCATGCTGCATCACCTGATCTGGGAAGGGCGCATCGACCGCCGCTATATCGATGCGCACACCGAGGGGTTCGACGCGCTCAAGCAAATCCTGCGCGCCTATCCGCCGCAACTCGTCGCGGATGTGTGTGGCATCGAGGAATCGGCGTTGCGTCAGGCGGCGGACTGGTTCGGCGAGAGCCCGGCGGCGCTGTCGCTGTATTGCATGGGCCTCAATCAGTCGAGCCACGGCACGGAAAAGAATCTGGCGTTGATTCATCTGCATCTGGCAACGGGTCAGATCGGGCGTGCGGGTGCGGGCCCGTTCTCGCTCACCGGGCAACCCAACGCCATGGGCGGTCGCGAAGTCGGCGGGCTGGCAACGATGCTCGCCGCGCATCGCGATATCGGCAATGCGGCCCATCGTGCGGAAGTCGAACAGTTGTGGGGCATGCAGGGGCTTTCCGATCGCCCCGGTCTGCCAGCCGTCGAGATGTTCGACGCCGTGCGCGACGGACGCATCAAAGCCATCTGGATCGCCTGC